>NZ_JBXAMU010000001.1:1225363-1395824 GCF_058800985.1 Cellvibrio sp. GW822-FHT04B05
ATCAGCGTAAGCGACGGCACCTTAAGCGCTAGCTTGCCAGCATTCGATTTGACTGTGGTGAACGTGAACGATGCACCGGTAATCAGCGGTACACCAACCACCAGTGTGAATCAGGATGTTGCCTATAGCTTCACTCCGACCGCGAGTGATGTGGATGTGGGCGATGTGTTGACCTTCAGCATCGCGAATAAACCCGTGTGGGCCAATTTCGATACCGTAACCGGTGCACTAACCGGTACGCCGATTGAGGCAGATATCGGTGTAACTACGGGAATCATTATCAGCGTAAGCGACGGCACCTTAAGCGCTAGCTTGCCAGCATTCGATTTGACTGTGGTGAACGTGAACGATGCACCGGTAATCAGCGGTACACCAACCACCAGTGTGAATCAGGATGTTGCCTATAGCTTCACTCCGACCGCGAGTGATGTGGATGTGGGCGATGTGTTGACCTTCAGCATCGCCAACAAACCCATTTGGGCAAGTTTTGATACGGCAACGGGGGCGCTTACCGGTACTCCGGTAAGAGCCGATATTGGTACTACTACCGGTATCGTCATTACTGTATCGGATGGGGTATTAACTGCCAGCTTGCCTGCCTTCGCAATTGAGGTATTGAGTACGGCCAATCCGCTTGCACCGGTGCTACTGGTTCCGGCGAATATTGAAGTTAATGCGACCGGACTCTACACGCCGATTCCTTTACGTCGATTAATCGGACTCAACTCAAATGCAACCCAGGTTGAGCTGGATCAAGCCGTGGCTGAGCTGGCCAGCGATACGACCAGCGGTAATGCTTGTTGTGCAGCGCGTCCTGCTGGTTTGAATGCGAATGGAAACCTGTTGTTACCGCCAGGTCGCCATGAGGTGGTATGGACTGCTACCAATGCGGCCGGACTATCGGTAGCGGAAATCCAGACGGTGGATGTCAAGCCGCTGGTGTCCATGAGCAAATCGCAAATTGCCATTCGCGGCAGCACCGTGGAATTCCGGGTCATCCTCAATGGCCGCTCGCCAACCTATCCACTATCGATACCCTATGTGATTGACGGGAGTAGTACCGCCTCCGGTAATGAGCACAATTTGGTTAATGGCGTTGCCAACTTCACCGCTCCGGGGCAACTGGATGTTGCTATCCCTGTACAGTTGACTGCGCCCACCGGATTGAGTGACAGCTTCCTGGTAGTGCGGCTGGACGGCGATATAAATGTCGGTGTGAGCAACCGCCATATGATCAGTATCCGCGAGGGGAATGTTGCTCCAACCTTGGCGCTGCATCTTAGCCAGGGTGGCATTAACACAACTCAAATCATTCCAACAGGTGGGCCGGTAACAGTGATGGCGGTTGTGACTGATTTGAACCCAACCGATACCCATAGTTATGACTGGTCTGCTAGCGATAGGGTATTGGGTGATATTGATGGCAATCCAGTCAATAGTACGTTGGTGTTCGATCCTGCTGGTTTGACTGGTCGTCATCAGGTGCAGCTAACCGTAACTGACTCAGGCGGCGCCAGCGCCAACATGCAGCTCTACTTCCGCGTTGTACAGAGCCTTCCGGTACTGAGTGCAGATGTTGATACCGATGGTGATGGTATTGATGACCTGACGGAAGGCTATGGTGATACATCGGGCAACGGCATTCCTGATTATCTGGATAACATGCCGTCAAACAACGTGCTGCCGCAGGTTGGCAATGTAACCGGCTCTTACTTGATTGAGTGCGACCCGGGTGTGCGTTGTGGTCTTGGTCAGTTTGCGTTGAGCAGCACTTCAGGCGGCGTACAAATTCTCGATGATGAGATAGGTGAGCTGGGTGAGGTGATTGTCGATAATGCCTTCAAGCCAGTTGGCGGTATCTTCGATTTTGTTATTCGTGATCTGCCAACGCCAGGCCAAAGTATACGTGTTGTGATTCCACAACAGGCCGCCATACCGGCTGATGCGGTCTATCGCAAGTATCAAAAAGGTCGTTGGGTCAGCTTTATTGAAAACGCTAATAACACTATCTTCTCGGCACCGGGTAACCCCGGTTATTGTCCACCTCCGGGTAACCCGGAATGGACTGCGGGTCTGATCGAAGGCTATCTCTGCGTACAACTTACCATCGAAGACGGCGGCCCTAATGATGACGATGGTTTGGTTAACTCTGCCATTGCTGATCCGGGTGCTGTCAGTGTTGCTCTACCGGTCGAACCTCCAGAACCGCCGGAGCCACCAGTAGAACCACCAAAACCACCGGTCGAGGTTAAATCCAAAGGTGGTGGTGCAATGGGCGGATTTTGGTTGCTGTTATTGGGAGGTCTGATGATGTTAAAGCGTGTAAAGCCTATATGGATTGCGCTGTTTGCCATGCTGTTAGCATCCGTTAATACGCAGGCAACTGACAACAAAGGTTTTTATCTGCGCGCGGATATTTCCAGTGTGGCCAGCAGCCAGGAAGAGGACGATTTCACAACGGCAGTTGTTGCTGCCGGGCATGACTTTGTGTTGAGCCGCTACGATGAAAATCGGGTGGGATACCATCTGGCACTCGGCCACCAATGGAACAGTATCTCTTACACCGAACTGGGTTATCTGGACCTGGGCGATGTAAAAGTCGATCTCACCTTGGCCGGTAATACTGATTTGAATACATTTTCCCGCGATTTTGCGGCCAGTTATCCCTTGAGTGCCGAAGGTCTTACGTTAGTACAAGGCGTAATGCTGACTCCGAATTCATTGGTTAAAGTCTCTGCCGAAGTTGGTGTGTTTGCATGGCGCAGCAAGATTGGCGTAGCGAGCAATGTGTTCTCGGTTGACAATGACAAAGGCAACGATCCATTAGTGGGACTCAAATTTGAGCTGCCACTAACTGAACGCGTAGGTTTGGGACTTGGTTTGCGCCGGATTTATTTCGACGAGCAAGAAGCGGATTTATTTTCCTTCACCAGCAGTTTTCACTTTTAGTTTTATTCGGGCATGGGTTGTTCCTGCTCAGCGGAGCAGCCCCGCCAAACTCATCAACGCGCGATCCACTCTGTTATTCCACTCGCATGCGCAAGAAAGCCGGATAAATTGCCGGTATTTCTGGCTGGCCGAAAAAATAGGGCCGGGCGCGATACTGATTCCTTGCTCCAACGCTTTTCTCGCCAGCGAAAAGCTGTCTACCGCACCCGGCAATTCCAGCCAAATCACGAAACCTCCTTTCGGCCGCGTAATTTTGGTACCTTCGGGAAAATAGTGGATTACCGCTTCCGTCATCCGCGCTACAGCCTGCGCATAATCACCGCGCACGCGGCGCAAATGGCGCTCGTATTGACCGTTTTCCAGCAGCTCGGTTACCGCCAATTGCGGGATGGTAGTCGTCGCCAGGTTAAGTACATATTTCATGTATTCGACTTTGTCCTGATAGCGCCCCGGCGCGACCCAACCCACGCGCAAACCGGGCGACAGGGTTTTGGAGATGGAACTGCACAGGATCACATTGTCATCCAGGCTTTTAAGTAGTGAAGGACGGGCATGGCTGAAGCTCAAGTCACCGTATATATCGTCTTCAATCAGCGGGATTTCACGTGCCTTGAGCATCGCCACCAACTTATGTTTGTGCTGATCCGGCATCAGGCATCCAAGTGGATTGCTGAAATTAGGTGTGACCACACAGGCTTTTATCGGCCAGCGGCTCAATGCCAATTCCAATGCCTCCAGCGACATGCCTGAGTGTGGGTTGGTGGGGATTTCCAGCGCTTCCAGCCCCAGCGATTCAATCACCTGCAGCAAACCGTAGAACGTGGGCGACTCGATCGCGACCACATCACCCGGCACTGTGGTCGCACGCAAGGCAAGCGTCAGTGCTTCCTGACAGCCATTGGTGATGACCAGATTGTCCGGATGAACCGCGCAACCGGCATCGACCAGGCGCCGCGACAACTGGCGACGCAATTCGGGTGCACCGGGTGAAAACTCATAATTCGCCGTACGTACGCGATATTGCCGCGCGGCTTTGGTCAGTGCCTGCTCGATAGCGCGGGTCGGCAAAAATTCTGCCGCCGGCACTGCTGCGCCCAATTGCACGATAGTCGGATTATTTGCCGCCTTCACCAATTGCAGCACCATATCCTGGCCGGTAACCGGGGCAGGACGCATGGTCGTCACCACAATCCGCGGTGGCGGAACTGCTAACGCGGCTTTGGTTTTAACATAAAACCCGGAGCGGTTGCGCACCTCCAGCAAGCCCCAATCCTCCAACTGGCGATAGGCGGCAATTACCGTGGCGATACTTAATCCGCGCAGCTGCGCCTGATGGCGCACACCGGGCATGCGGTCACCGGCTTGAAATCCTCCGGCGTTAATCAGGCTGGCCAGTTCATCGGCAAGTTTGCGGTAGAGAATGTCCATCGCGACTCCACTGGATTCATAGGTACAGTTTTAAGCAACTTGTATAAGTACAGTTTAATTTTTTAATAATCTGTACCGTATCAATTAAATTATTTTGAAACTGTACTGTATTGGGGTAAAAAAATACACTGCCAAACATATCGCGTTGTTCGATATGTAGTTCGATATGGATTAGGAGAAATGAATCATGGCGCAGCCCCTTTATATCGTTGATGCATTTGTTGACGGACTATTCACCGGCAATCCCGCTGGTATTTGTCTGTTGCGAGAGGAGCGCTCAGCCGGTTGGATGCAAAAAGTGGCTGAAGAGATGAAGCAAGCCGAAACCGCATTCCTACTTAAGCAAGCATCCGATGTCTGGAGCCTGCGCTGGTTTACGCCCACTACCGAGGTCAGTCTCTGCGGTCATGCCACCTTGGCCGCCGCCCACGCACTCTGGCATGAGGTGGGCGAGAAAGCAGCGGAGCTGAAATTCCGCACCCGCAGCGGTGTGCTGGAAGCTGTGCGTCAAGGTGGCAGCATCCGGCTGGATTTCCCCGCCGACTCTCCGACCCTTATCAGAAAATTACCAGAGCCTTTGCTGAAGCTCTTGGGTGGACCACCGGCCTGGTTCGGTCGCGGTCGCGACGACCATATCGTCGTACTGGAGACCGCCGGGCAAGTGCACAATTTCCAGGCGGATGATGCATTGATCAGTGCCTTCACTGAACGCGGTCTGATTGTCACGGCACCTGCCGATAAACCGGAGCTGGATATTGTTTCGCGCTTCTTTGCGCCGCGCGTTGGTATTTCCGAGGATTCCGTTACCGGTTCTGCCCATTGCCTGCTTTCCGTTTATTGGTCACAACGTCTGGGCAAAGCGCGCCTGCAAGCATTTCAGGCATCGGCGCGCACCGGTTTACTCACGATTGAATGGGCAGGCGAGCGTGTTTATCTCACTGGCAAAGCACACACCATGTTAACTGGAGAATTCCATGGCTAATTTAGCTGCTGCTAGTCCAGAGGTTACTAATAGGGAATCCGCTATTATAAAGCCCGCTCCTGTTTGTTGGTTAAATGGAAAATTGGTCGTACCTGAACAGGCGAATATTTCTGTTTTTGATCACGGGCTTTTGTACGGTGACGGTGTATTTGAAGGCATTCGTTTTTACAATGGCCGCGCGTTTCGCCTGCAAGCACATCTGGAACGGTTAATTCTTTCTGCGCGCGCGATTGCATTGGAAATTCCATACAACATTGAAACGCTCACCCAAGCAGTAGTGGAAACCATCGCTGCTGCGTCGACAAAAAATGGCTATATGCGCATGGTTGTTACGCGCGGTGTTGGGCCATTGGGCATAGATCCCTCGCGCTGTCATTCGCCGCAGCTATTTATTATCGCGGACAGTTTGCACATGGTGCGCGAGTGTGTGCGCAACGAAGGCGCAAAAGTCATTATCGCGGCCACTCGTCGTTTAAGCGCAGACGGTCTTGATCCACGTATAAAAAGTTTAAATTATCTCAATCATATTCTTGCGCGTATGGAAGCCACTCATGCCGGTGCAGATGAAGCGATTTTGCTGAACAGCGCAGGCCGGATTGCAGAGGGCAGTGCAGATAATATTTTTATCATCAAGAAAGGTGAATTGCTGACACCACCCGTTATTGAAGGTGCTCTCGATGGAATTACCCGTCAGGTTGTGTTGGAACTTGCAGAAAAATTGGGTATTAAATTCCGCGAAACTCCACTCGCACCTTACGATTTATTCACCGCAGACGAATGTTTCCTTACCGGCACCGGTGCAGAATTAATTCCGGTGGGGTACGCGGATGGCCGCAAAATTCCAGAGTGCCCCGGAGCAATTTATCAACGCCTTGCGGTGGCATTCAAGGAATTGGTGAACCGGGAAAGCTGATTCATTTTATCCTCTTGATGATTGTTCGGATCTGAGGTTTTGCTATGTATATAGCGCATGGACCGCGTTAATATCTAACCGGCTTCCAGGTTGGTCAAGCATGCCGGGCACATAGCGAGTGATATTATGAAACTGATTAATTTACTAACGATTGCGCTGTCTATTAGCTGCCTTACTTCCTGTTCGTCGCTTCCGCCAGCACCGGCACCTTATGCAAACACCTACACGGTAGAAAATCGTTTTACCCTGGATGTGAAAAGTTTTCCCGAGATTAAAATTGCAAGCACAGCAGTACCCAGTGATGTTATCGAGAGAAAAAATATCACCTATGTGCGCTACGGCAATCGCGAGCTGCAATTGGATTTATACATGCCGAAGCAACTGACGGAGGATGCCGCTAGC
The DNA here is from genome assembly GCF_058800985.1 of Cellvibrio sp. GW822-FHT04B05. NCBI lineage: Bacteria > Pseudomonadati > Pseudomonadota > Gammaproteobacteria > Cellvibrionales > Cellvibrionaceae > Cellvibrio > Cellvibrio sp. GW822-FHT04B05. The sequence goes on from NZ_JBXAMU010000001.1 coordinate 1,232,038, forward strand.
AAACCCGTCCCCGGTGTGATTCTTGTTCATTGCGGCGGCTGGCGCTCGGGCTATCGCACACATCTCACGCCTATGGCGATTGAATTGGCCAAAGCGGGATATGTAACGGCGACCATCACTTACCGGTTAGCGCCAGAGGCACAATATCCAGCCGCAGTTTACGATGTGAAAGCTGCGATTCGCTGGTTGCGCATCAATGCGGTCGAGTTCGGGGTTGATCCTGCAAAAATTGCGGTAGGTGGTTCATCAGCAGGTGGGCAAATTGCCAGCCTGACAGGAATGACCAATGGTCTGGTGCGTTTTGATCCGCAAGCCAAAGACAGCAGTGTTTCCAGCGATGTGCAGTTAGTCCTGAATATCGATGGTCTGTCCGACTTTACCTCCGCCGAAGCGCGCAAATATGAAGATGTGCCGGGGGTAGGTCGGTCATCGGCCGGTTCCTGGTTTGGTGGCAGTTACGCTGAAAAACGCGATCTCTGGCATGACGCCTCGCCGACTTATTATGTCGGCGAAACCAGTCCGCCGATCCTGTACCTGAACAGTGCGCAGGAACGTTTCCATGTCGGGCGCGATGAAATGGTCGAGAAAATGAAAATCTATAATATTCCCACCAGGGTGGTTACACTGCCAAATACTCCCCATACCTTCTGGTTGTACGAGCCCTATATCAAACCCGCCGCCGCTGTTACAGCGGAATTTTTGGACGAACATTTTAAATCTCGCTATTCCCATCACCAGGGCGTTTCATATACCGAGCCCGGGTCCTGAATAAAAAACCGGTACTTGAATTACCCCCGCGCAATCCCGTAGGCTTGGCGACTATTTTATCAATTTGACTGCCGGGTTTCGAAGTGACCTTCGAACTGCTTACTGGGAATTCATGTAATGTCTGCTGTAAAAGAAATCGTTTTAACCTTTAGTTGCCGGGACTCCAAAGGCCTGGTCGCGGCTGTTGCAACGCTGTTTGCGACCCTCGGGTTCAATATCAAAGAGTCCTCACAGTTTGAGGATGTAACCAGCAACCGTTTTTTTATGCGCACTGTATTTGAGTGCCCCATAGGTTATAACCTTGGGCAGATTCGCTCGCTGTTTAAACCGCTGGGTGAGCAATACCAAATGGATTGGAATATTTTTGATAGCCATGCCAAGCCGCGCGTGCTGATTGCCGTTTCCCAGTGGGGGCACTGTTTGAATGCGCTGTTGAATAGCTGGAAGAATGGCTCGCTGCCGGTTGAAATTGTCGGTGTGATGTCCAACCATAATGTGATGCGCGACCTGACCGAGTGGTACCAATTGCCATTCCATTATTTGCCAATCACTGCCGATACCAAAGTGCAGCAAGAGGCGCAATTGTGGCAACTGATGCAGGATTTGCAGGCAGAATTTTTAGTACTTGCGCGCTACATGCAAATTCTCTCTGATGACTTGTGCAAAAAATTAAATGGCCGTGCAATTAATATCCACCACTCATTCCTGCCCGGCTTTAAAGGCGCAAAACCTTATCATCAAGCATTTGAGCGCGGCGTAAAATTGATCGGTGCCACTGCACATTTTGTCACCGCCGATTTGGATGAAGGCCCGATCATCGAACAATCCGTAGAGCGCGTATCGCACGTTAACTCGCCGGACGAAATGGCAGAGATCGGGCGCGATACCGAAGCGGTTGTACTCAACCGCGCGGTGCGCTGGCATGCTGAACATCGTGTATTGTTGAACGGCACCAAGACGGTGGTGTTCTCTCGGTAAAAAGCTCGATAGATCTGCATTTTTTGGTCTGTTGAGGATGTGCAATCATTCGTTCTGATCTAACTGAGGCTCAGGCTATAGAGGTTTTGCATTATGCGTATCGTAGACATGATGCCGAACTAGGCACTAATCAAGAATTTCCCACTAGGATAATAAGTAGGCGCGATTTGACCCGCCACCTTTAAGCTAATAATTTGAAGCTTCAGGGCTAGTTTCAAATTATTAGCCAGGCGGATGTAACATTACTTCCACCTCACCGCTTCCGACCTTAACGGAGTTGGTAAATCACTAAGGTCTTGATCGATAGAAACCTTTTGTTTACTCAGAAGAATGTATTGGTCTGGAGATCTGATTGAGCGACCACGCTCAATGTAATAGTAATTCTCATCTTGTTTAACGATATTCCACCATTCGGCTGAGTTATGATTTGCCTCCTCAGATAACTCGTCGTATTCTTTTTTGTCGATTTCCCTGTAGTCGCTACATCCTACTAGGAGAAATGCCACACATAAAATGAGTGCGTAATGAATCATTTTTCTATATTCCTAATTGGTTTACTGGGGGGGACGAGTCTCTATATTTCTACTTAATTCCCTTGGAGTCTCGAATCCAAAATAGTTATCAACATCCAAATATTCACCGGTGACGAAGGAAATTCCATCGCGTGCCCAGTCCGTACAATTATGAAGATAGGACCATTCATCATAGGTGTTTACATAGATACTTAACTTCCTGACCTGCCCGTTAGTCAACTTATATGATTTGGATTCGGCAACTCGATCTTTCAACTCCATATTAACTCTTACATCAGTGTTGGTAGGAGATTTGTCTGTTACTCTTCTGTGCCAATCTGGCCACAATCCATATGTGGTTTTTTTGCCGTTTCGATCAACTGTCATCAAAAATGCATGCCCCTCGTCAAAATTTTTAGTTGTTGATTTAACGTTGCTAACAATACTCAATACTATGCCACTATTGCTTGCTTCAGCTAATGCCGCAATTATTGTGTTAGCGTCGCCGGCATCCACATCGAAAGATTGCTGGACTAACTTATTCAGCAAGTCAGGATCATATGGATCGTATACTTGATTTTGATACTCGATCTTTCTTTCGTCATTGAATCTCATTCCAGCCCTGGTGAGCATGTCTATAAAATATTGAGCTTGCGCTCGACGTTGGCACTCTTCACCACACCCATTAAGCGTTACTGTTGGAATTGCCTGATACCCGCTTGGATCGGAATATTTGAAGGGGTTGTTGAATGCATAGCTATATCGATTCCAACTCTGGCTGTCGCTAAAATCTTGAACTAAAGGATCGGGAGAAAGAAACCTGCTCAACTGAGGGTCATATAAGCGACCGTTCATATGAATAAATCCAGTTTCATCAAGCATTTCCTGCCCTGTATAACCAGCAGAGGGCAATTGAGCGCTTTCATTTTTCAAACTTGAAAGTTGAGATTCTGAGATATTACTTAACCAGTTGGAATTTCGTCTCGCGCCGAACGGTTCAAAGGCGAACAGTGTTGACGCGCCCGCAGTTGTCGCCGCTTCAGTCGAGCCTTGATAATCTAAAAAAGAGCATTTCGTGTTGCAGTTATTCATAAAGCATATAGGATATTTTTTTGCGAGACTTTAATTAGGGTAAATATGTTGAGGAAACTGCTATGTTGCTAGAAGATCTTCATCAGCAAAAAGCGATTATCGACGCTATAGCGCAGCAGTTTCAGTATTAAATGAAGCGATAGAGATATGAGTAAGTCGAAGATACAATTAAAGCAATACTTGATTAACAAGCCGATTTTTATTTTTTGGTCGCTTTCTTCGCACAAGCTGTCAATGCAATTAATCCTAACGCGACTATTGTAAAGGAGACATTCAAACTGCTTAACTCGGCGATAAAGCCAATTGCGGCCGGGCCAACCAATAATCCTGCGTAACCCATGCTCACAACGGCGGAAATTGCCAGGCCCATTGGCATGGAATCCTGATTACCGGCAGCAGTAAATAATACCGGCACTATGTTGGATGCACCTACACCGACCAGGGTAAAGCCGATAAACGTTGCAGCACTGAAAGGCACGAAGACTACTAATAAAAATCCGGTTGCGGCACAGAGTCCACCCCAGAGTACAACGCGAGTGCCGCCGAGTGCATTGACAATTTTGTCGCCGGTGAAACGGCCAATGGTCATGGCAACAGAGAAGCAGGCGTAACCCAAACCGGCATGTACTGGATCAATTTCGCGAATGCCGGTGAGAAAGACGGCACCCCAATCCAATACTGCGCCTTCGGAAAGGAATGCGATAAAACACAGGCTGCCGATCAGCAATACTTTGCCGCGCGGCAATACAAAAAACGGTTCGCGTTCGCCATTACTGTTTTCGTTACTACCTTTGGGCAAGAAATCTTTCGCGCAATAAGCCAGCATTAATAATAAAACGGCAGCGAGACTTATCAGCGAGTGAAATGGCGATAAACCCAGCCATAATAGTGCGCTCATCACTACTGCGCCAAATATCCCGCCCAAGCTATAAAAACCATGGAAGCCGGACATCATTGAGCGGCCGCTGGCTTTTTCAACCACAACCGCTTGCATATTCATAGCGACATCAGTACCGCCGAGCATCATGCCGAAAATCAACAGGTTTAATGCCATACCCGGAATGCCGGGAGAGATAGCGAGGCACACTAGACTCAAACACATCAAGAGCAAGCTGCTGGTGATAACGTGGCGACAACCGTAACGGTTTACCAATAAACCGGTGAGTGGCATTGCGATAAGCGAACCAACACCGAAGCACAAAATTAATAAACCCAATGTGGATTCACCGATGACCAGTCGCGCTTTTACAAACGGAATTAATGGTGCCCACGCGGACATAGCAAGGCCGGTAATTAAAAACGCAAAGCGAGTGGATATTTGTTGGGCAATTCCAGAAAATGGAGCAGGTGCAGCAGTGGATATATCAATGGCGGGCATAAAAACTCTTGAGCACTGTAAAAAACGGAAGCAGTAGAAAGGTAGTATTCAATAAGATGAATGGTTATTAACAGTACTATACCAATGCCGGATAGGTGTCCGTTAGTGAGGATTTGTAAATCCCGGATAGAAATAAAATGGCAGGGTAAGGCCAGTGTGGCGATTACCGATCTTCCCCGTCACTTTATTCCATTATTGTTTACTCAATAGTTGTCAGGGTGGGAATGGTAATGGAATAACTATCGTCCTGCTCCCGTTCCCTCTGTAAACAGTCCCTGATAACCTGGCTGTTGTGATTGAGATTGTTACCAATAGCCAGCATTTGCAAATGTTCTCCTGCTCCGTTGTGAATAGATAAATGGGTTGTCAGTTCACTCCAACCATAATCGCTTTCGGTGTCGCTCTCTATCCCTGCTTTGATTAAATAGATCGGTGCGCGCAACCAACCACTATTAATCAGTTGTTCAATATAAACTCCATAGTGATAGGCATTTTCAACCAGTCCAGTGATAAATGAATCATCCAGGTTGAGCTGGTTTTGCGCGAAGGCCAGATGAATATCTTTATGAATTTGTTCGCGCGTGATTAAGCGTGTATTAGCTCGGCGGCGCACACTGTCGAGCAACACTAATCCACCCAACTGACGTCCTCGTGATTCCAATACTTTGCCCACTTCGAATGCGAGATTACCACCGGCGGAATAGCCGAATAGATAAATATCACCTGCAGGTTGGATACGGGTGATGGTATCTGCATAATGGTGCAGCCGTGCTGGATCATCCAGATAGCGAAAACAATAGAAATTATATTCGTTCAGTGCGAGGGAGAGATTGGTGTAAATAATATTTTCACCTAGTGCAGGTGGAAATAAAAATAAGGGTTGTTGTCCACTGTTGTTCAACAGGCGGCAGTAATCAGGCACAGCAGTGTCTGCGAGTGAAATCCTGTCAGGCTGTAGTAATGTTTGTGAAATTAATTCAGCTTGGGTTTCCAATACCGGATTACTAAAGAGTGCAGCGAGCGTGAGCGACATTTGCCATTGTTGGTTAATTGCAGTCAACAGTTTAATAGCAAGCAATGAATGGCCACCGGCATCAAAAAAGTTCTCGGTTGCGCTGTAATTTGTTCCACCTAATAGCTCGCCCCAGAGTTGCGCTAATTGCTGTTCGATAGCCGTATCCGGTGCGCGATAATGACTGCGTAAACCAATATTGTACGTAGGTGCTGGCAGGGAGCTTTTATCGACCTTGCCATTGAGAGTCAAGGGTAGTTGATCCAGAAAAATATAGTGTGATGGCAGCATATAATCCGGTAGCCAGATGGCTAATTGTGCACGTAAAAAGACCACATCAAACTCTTGTTGCCCTGTGTAATAGGCGCACAGGTAAGTCCCTCTATTATGTTCATCGCGTACAATAACGACTGCTTGCACAATGCCATTTATTGCTGACATGCGGCTTTCTATATCGCCCAATTCAATGCGATAGCCGCGAATTTTTACCTGATGATCTATGCGGCCAATAAATTGTATTTCGCCATCATTTGTCCATTTCACCAGATCACCGGTTTTATATAAACGTGTCCCTGGAAGCAGAGGATTGGGCACAAATTTTTCAGCAGTGAGTTCAGGATTGCCGCGGTAGCCACGCGCAAGACTGACCCCACTGACACAGAGTTCTCCCGGAATACCAATTGGTTGGAGACGCCCCTGTGAATCCAATACATAGGCTAATGAATTGGCCATGGGTTTGCCGATGGTATCAACACCATACTGGCAACGTTTGCTGGTTGCGTTGACGGTGGTTTCGGTTGGGCCATACACATTATGCAATTGATAACCCAGCGACAGTACCTGATCTTTGAGTTGCGGATCAAGACGTTCAGCGCCCGTGATAATAATATTGAGCGAGTTCAATCGTTCGCTGTTGGCAATGTAATCGGATAATAAGCTGGGCACTATTTCCGCGATTTGAATTCGATGTTGTTGGATAAAATTCCTGAAGCAGCGCTTATCCATTTTCTGTTCATCGTCAATGATAAATACGCTGGCACCATTCAAGAGTGGTACTAAGGTTTCTTCAATCGACACATCAAAACCGATATTAGTCATTTGCAGGAAACGGGTGTTGTTTTTCAGATCGTATTCGCGTCCGGCCCAAGTGGCGAGATTCACTACTCCGCGATGTTCAATCAACACACCTTTAGGGATTCCTGTAGAACCACTGGTGTAAATTACATAAGCAAGATTCTGTGCTTGTGTCACCGCAGTCGACGAATTTTCGGTTGATAATTCACTGCACTGATTGGCAATTTGTTCGAGCAACAATGTATCCCAATGATCCCCATTCGCCTGTACACCTTCTCCAGCTATCAGGTTTCTGGTCGATAACAACAAGGTTGCGCCAGCATCCTGCAACATGGCGCGGATGCGTTCAGATGGTAAACCGGGAGCAATTGGCATATACACCGCACCGGCTTTTAAAACGGCCAACATAGTGATAATCCACTCGCTGGTGCGCGGTAACATTACCCCGACTATCGCTTGTGATAGAAGTCCTCGGTTACGTAAATAAGCGGCGAGCTGGTTAGCTCGCGCGTTCAATTCACAATAACTTATCTGCGTAAATTTATCGCACACGGCGATGGAATCACCATGTTGCACTACTGTTTTTTCAAATAATTCCGGGATGCTGCTTGTATCTGGATAATCACTGAGGGTGTTATTAAATTCCAGTGTTAGCTGCTGGTACTCTGCAACGGACAATAGATTTAATTTAGCAAGTGGCAGAGTGGGGTGTTCCAGCATTTGGCGCAACAAGTTGAGATAATGCTGCCCCATGCGTTCAGCAGTCTCGGGTTTAAAGAGTGAGTTCGCATAGTTGATAGCCAGTTGGTAATGACCTGCATGCTCATTAAGGCTGAACGCAAGATCAAACTTGGCGTCTTTTACAGTGATAGGTTGCGGTTGAAAAAGTTGTTCTGCCCCGGTACCGGCGAGCAGATCGCGCCCCAGCGAAAACATGGTATCGAAGAGAGGATTACGACCTGGATTGCGCGCGAGTTGCAGGTCACTGACGAGTGCGTCAAACGGATAATCCTGATGCTGTAGACTCTCCAATAATTGTGCTGCTAGTGTCTGCGCCAGTTCTTGCGCGCTGAGTTGTTCATTTATTTTTATTCGAAGCGCCAGGGTGTTAACGAACAATCCTGGTGTCTGTGCAAATTCTGCAATGCTACGGCCAGAGACGGGTGTTCCGATTGCCATATCTGTTTCGCCGGTATAGCGCGACAACCATAGTGCATAGGCGCTAAAGCTCGCCAAAAACACACTGATACCCATCCTGTCCGCAAATTCATTAAGGGCAAGACCCAGTTCGGTATCCAACTCGAAATAAATTTCCGCACCGGTAAAAATACGTTCGGATGGGCGCGGATAATCACTCGGCAATTCCAGCGCAGGTGGTAATTCCCGATATTGGTTGAGCCAATAATCGCGCTGTTGTGCATAGTGCTCACTCTGTTGCCACTGCGCCTGCCAGAGTGAAAAATCGGTGTAATGATAATCCAGTGCAGGAAGTTTCTCCCCTCGATAAAGCATCATCAATTCGCGTAGCAGAATTTCCAGGCTCACACCGTCAGCAATAATATGGTGCATATCCCAGAGCAACCAATGTTCGTTGGTTTCCTGCTGTTGCAGGAGTTTTATGCGTATCAGGGACTCCCGATGTAAATCAAAAGGTTGTAAAAATTGAGTAATGATTGAATCGATATTTTTCTGTTTTACCCGAAGAAATTCAGGAGTAAATTTTGATTCCCGGATTAATTGACGCGGCTGCCCTTTATCGATGGTAATTGAGGTGCGCAGTACCTTGTGGCGCGCAATCAATTGCTGGAGTGAATCCACCAAAAGATCGATATCCAATTCGCTTGCCAGCTTTGCAACAAAAGGTATGTTGTAAGTGGTATTTAACCCTGCCAATTGGTCGAAGATATAAAGTCGCTGTTGGGCTGGTGATAACGGATAATTACTGTTTTGGTCAGCATGTGGAATGATCAATATATTTTTCGTAATTCCGGTATTTATTTCATCGGTGTGCGTAGCCTTTTTTTGCTCGAATTGTAGCTGTTCAATATAGTCGGCTTGCTGCCCGAGCTGGCGTAAAGTAAATAGCTGTTTTAGCGTAAGCGTTACTCCAAGATCGCGATTAATAGCCGCTGCAAGCAAAGTGGCATTCAGTGAATGGCCGCCCACTGCAAAAAAATCCGTGTCGAGTCCGGGCGATTGTATGCCCAGGATCTGGCGCCAGTGTTCAACCAAACGACGCTGGATAAAATTGGTTGGTTGATTGTTTTCTGCTGATGCCTCCAATTGATCAAGTGCAGGCAGTGCACGACGGTCCAGCTTGCCGTTGTTGGTGATGGGTAATTGCGCAAGCGGAATAAAAAATGCAGGCACCATATAAGAGGGTAATTCGTTGGCAATGTAAGTTTTGAGTTTCGTTATGATCAGATCGCTATTAGTTATCATGGGATTCTGTGCAATATGGTCCAGTACTACATACGCCAGCAAATAATTCTCGCCTTGCGCATCACGCTTAACGATCACTGCCACTTCGCGCACACCGGGAAATTTGCCAAGACAAGCTTCAATTTCACCCAGCTCAATACGATACCCGCGCACTTTTACCTGCTGGTCGCTTCTGCCCAAATACACCAGTTCACCCTGGTTATTCCAATAACCCAAATCCCCGGTACGATAGAGTCGATCAGCGTGACCAAATGTGTTGCTATAGTTTCTTTCACGATCGGCGCTTTCACCATAGCCGCTTTCGCATTCAAATTTTTGCGCACTTAACTCGGTGTTATGCCAATAGCCGCGCCCCACACTGGCACCGGCGATACAAATTTCCCCCAGTGCACCGCGAGGTTGAATTCGACCTTGTTTATCCAGCAGATAAATGCGATTGCCATTAATCGGTTTGCCAATCACCGGAATATCATCGATCTGAACACCGGCATGCAACACATGGGTAGTCACTACATGGGTTTCCGAAGGACCATAATGATTATGAAGATACACAGAATTCTGCTGCAAATACTGACGCAATGTTGGAGAAACTAATAACTGTTCGCCAGCGGTAATAATATGGCGTACCGAGTCTGGCATGTGCATCACACACTTGGGCAAGGAGAATAAAAATTTCAAATAAGCCGTAGGGAAAAACAATGTGTCTATGCGATGTTGCCCAATAAAATCCAACAAATAATCCACGTCTTTTTTCAGTTGTTCATCAATCACATAAAGACAGCCACCGGCGAGCAAGGTACTGAATATTTCCTGATAGCAAACATCAAAGCTGTGCGTGGCAAATTGCAATACTTTCCCACTGAAATCCAATATGCGTTCTGCGTTTTGACTATCTAATAGCGCCAACAAGTTGCGATGCTCAAGCATCACCCCTTTCGGTTGGCCTGTCGTACCCGAGGTGTAGATGATGTAAAGCAAATTGTCGCTATTGAATACAGGTAAGGGGGGAGCTTCTGTGCAATGGTTTTCCAATAACGTATTAATGTCCAGTTGCAACATATCTGGCAATTGCTGTTGCAGTTCTGTTTTAGTTTCATCAATGAGCAAGAATGTTGCCCCGGAATCCCTGAGCATATAAATAATGCGCTCGTGTGGAAGACTGGGATCAATTGGTACTAATACTGCACCGGTTTGCACTATACCCATTAATGCAGCGATCATTCCCGTAGAACGTTTTGCCAACAGTGCTACTGGCATTTCCGGTGTAATACCTTGCGTTAGTAAATGCTGTGCTACGCGCGCTGCCTTTTGTTGTAGTTCTATATAAGAGAATTGTTGCTGCCCATCGAAAATTGCCGGGCGTAATGCCGATTCTTTTGCTTGTGCTAAAAAGCGCAGCGATAAATTATCCGGTAGTGGGGGAGGGCAATAAGATGCACCTGAGCCTAAAGCAATTAATTCTGTTTTTTCAGCGGGCGCAGGAATCATATCGGTATTGCTGATAAAACCGGTGTCTACCCAATGACGCAAGAGCTGCAATAAGTGTTGCGCTATAAGCGCAAGCGTTGCAGGCGGGTGGACCAATGCATTCACATTAAAGCGAAAGTGCAATTGCTCCCCGGGTTGGATGAGTAAATTGAAATCGTAATGGGTTTGTTCATATAAACTGATGCGTTCAATGGATAACTCTGCAGGACCTGATAAATCTCCCTTGGCAATAAGGGTTTGATCGACGGGATAATTTTCAAATACCCATAGATGGCGAAATAAATCTGTTGGGATGGCACTTGCTTGCGCAATATCTGCAAGTCCCAAAAATGCATGCTGTTCCGATGCCAGCATTGTTGTTTGTAACGATTGTAGCCAGTCGCTGTTGCCAGCCTCAGGTGCAGTAATACGCACCGGGATGCTGTTGATAAACAATCCCAGCATTTGCTCGATATCCTCAATCGCTGCAGATCGACCGGAGACAACACTGACAAACAATACGTCATCAGTATTGTTATAGCGCTGCAACAATAATCCCCAGGCTGCCTGCAATAGTGTATTGAGCGTTACCTGATGGCGTCCGGCTAATGTTTGTAAGCCAGTGAGATAATAATTATCTAAATGGTAGTCTATTTCATAGGCTTGGTAAGCTGATTCCAAGAGCGAAACTTCTCCTGGCAACTGGATTTTATTTTCAAAACCTGCCAAATAGTTGCGCCAGTATTCCCGTGCCGAACCAATATCTTGTTGTGTCTGCCAATGCAGATAATCTACAAAGGGTTTTGCGGAGCCTACTGGTTTTTTGCCCTGCATCAAATCTGCATAAGTTGAAAGTAATTGTTCAATAAATAATGCACAGCTCCAACCATCAAAAATAATATGGTGGAAACTCAATAGAAGCAGGGTTTCATGAGCATGTGTTTTAAATAACTGTAGGTGTAACAAGGATTGTTGCCAATCAAAACCTTGTGCCCGCCCAGTGTCTTTTTGCTGTTGTAAAAATATATCCTGCTCATCAGGCGTAAGATGGTCAATATCAATTGTGGTCAGATGTATTGCCAAATTTTCAAATACAATCTGGCGTGGTTCCGGCAATTCCTCTGTTACAAAGAGCGTGCGCAATATGCTGTGCTTACGCACCAGATGATCCAATGCTTGCTGTAATAAATCTGTATCCAATGATTGGGTGATATAAAAACTTAATTCCTCATAATAAAGATTCTGACGTGAGCCTTGTTCTGAGAGTGTATGAAATAAAATTCCCTGTTGGGTAGGTGTGAGGTGTGCAATTGCTATGATGTTTCCATGCTGGGCATAACGCATCTGTAATTTGCGTAAATCAGTGGGTGACAAATTTGCATCGCCAAGGTCACTTGGGGTAATAGTGTTGATACTTCGTGAAAGGCAATGCGTAATCAATTGTTCGAGCTGTGCATTAAATAGTCGATCAAGTGCTGCCACAGATTCTGTTAAATAGACTTCACCAGGGTAAGTGATGTGCAGTTCAAGTTGTTCACTGCGGATCATGGCGTTAATTTCAAACATATGGCTACGGGTATTTTCCGGTGCAGAATCCAGCCCGGTATGCAATAGCTGCCACACAGCTGATGGTTCAAGATCAATGTGTCCAAGATAATTAAATAAAACATCCGGGGAGGGACCAGCGAGCATTTGTCGTTGCGCCTCTGAACCACAGTATTTTAATAAACCATAACCCACACCATTATTGGGAACACGGCGAAGTTGTTCTTTGACCAATGGAATAATTTCATCCAGTGGTGTTGCCGGAGCAATGGAAATTGTCCAGGGATAGAGTGCCGTAAACCAGCCAAGGCTGCGTGTGACTGATAAATCCTGGCCGGGCAATTCGCGGCCATGGCTTTCCAAATCCAGGGCCACTGTTATTTTCCCTGTCCATTGTTGCCATGCAAGTACCAAGGCTGTGATTAGTAAATCCTGCACATCAGTGCCATAAGCGCGATGTACATCTACCAGCAGGGGTTGTGTTTGTGTTGCAGAAAAACACCGCAGGATACGGCGCTCACCAGCGTTAGTTCCACAGGGGGATTGATCAGTATTTGCATAAATCAACGCAGGTGAAATTGTTTTTTGTACCTGTTGCCAATAATCCAGTTGTCGCTCCAGATAATAACCCTGTGCGCAATGCGCACTCGCTTCAGCCCAATGACCAAGACTATTGGTTTTGAGTGATAGCGTGGGGGTTTTGTGATGGCAGAGCGCATCGTAATAACTGGCAAGATCATCCAGTAATATGCGCCAGGAAACGCCATCAATGATCAAGTGATGAATCACTAAAACAACATAATCCTGTGTTGGTGTTGATAAAATTCCAGCGGCGTATAACGCACCATCAAGCCGGATTTTTTCTTGCAAGTCTTTATGTAGCTGCGACAGCGCTGAGTCGATTGATATACTGGTCGGATGCTGTGGTTTATCTATGTTAACAATATGTAATTGCCAGTAATCATTTTCCAATGGGGGAATATGTAGTTGGTATTGGCCTGTGCTTGCAGTGATAAATCCGGCTCGCAATAGATCATGTTGCTGCAAGAGTAGGTTAAGCGATTGCTGCAATATTTCCCGCTGGATGTGCTTGGCTTGCAGGATGACGTATTGGCAATAGCGTTCCGGTGAATGTAAATCTTGTTCAAAAAAGCGTTGCTGGATTGCCGTCAAACCAAATGTGCCGCACTGTGCTAATTCGATGCTTTCTTGTTGCTTGCTATGCTCAAGCTGTGATGCTAATTGACGTACGTTGGGGTATTTAAAAATCTCCTTGATGCCCAGTTGTAAACCGGCCTGTGCTGCGCGTGCAGAAAACTGGATGGCACGGATAGAATCACCACCGCATTGGAAAAAATTATCAGTAACTCCTACATTTTCGCTTCCCAACAATGTTTGCATAATGCGCAATAATTGGTCTTCGAGTTCACCTTGAGGTGTAATTACCTCAACAGCAGGGGTGTTATAGTCTGGTGTAGGTAGTTGTTTTCGATCTATTTTTCCGCTGGCGTTCAAGGGCATTTTTTCCAATACCAGAATATGGTGTGGCACCATATAATCCGGTAAAGCATGAGCGAGATACTGACGCACCTCCGCGCTATCAAGCATGGATCTACCCACAAGATAGGCACAGAGACCGGTTTGGTTGTGGTTATTTTTGTGCGCAACTACAACTGCTTCACGCACCTGTGGATGGCTGAGCAAGCGTGTTTCTATTTCTCCCAGTTCAATACGATAACCGCGAATTTTTACCTGATGGTCAAGGCGCCCCAGATATTCAATATTGCCATCATCCAGCCAGCGGCATAAATCCCCGGTGCGATACATGCGTGCGTCCGGATTAAAGGGATCTGCCTGAAATTTTTCGCTGGTTAATTCCGGTTTGTTCACATAGCCACGTCCCACACCGATACCGGAAATATACAACTCGCCGGCAATTCCTTGCGGTGTCAATCGTTGTTCGTTATCCAGAATATATAGGCGTATGTTATCGATAGGTTTTCCGATAGGAACTCGCTTGACTGTACCAGCAACCGGGCAATTGAAATAAGTTACATCAATCGCTGCTTCGGTCGGTCCATAAAGATTAATGAGTTGCGCATCGGAATGCCGGTGAACAAGCGCATTAAAACTTTCTACTTGTGGAGGGTTTAATGCTTCACCACTGGCAAACACATAACGCAAACTGGTTAAATCCCATGGTAGAGATTCGCCGTTTTGTGAGTGCGCTGCGAGAAACTCCAGCGATGCAGTTAACATGGAAGGAACAAAATGCAGTACTGAAATACGTTCCTGAGCAATACAGGAAAAAATATGCTGCGGATCTTTTTCACCATCGGGTGCGAGGAAGTACACCGAAGCTCCCGCAAATGACCACCAAAAAAGTTCCCACACAGAAACATCAAACGTATAAGGTGTTTTTTGTAAAATCACATCACTTGTGGTGAGTGGATAATTGGCCTGCATCCAGTAAATGCGATTCACAACTGCACGGTGTTCAATCATCACTCCTTTAGGTTGACCGGTTGAACCTGAGGTGTAAATTAAATAAGCCAGATCTTGTGGACTACTTGAGGCAGGAAGATTTGTCTCTGAGCCTGTATAGAGGTTTTTATCATCAACACAAATATAATTATCCCTGTAAGCATCAAATAGTTCATCGACAACGCTATTGTTATTAAACAGGTCTGAATGTGCACGGGCAGTAAGCAGAAGTGTTGCACCACTATCAGCCAACATATAGTTGATACGCTCGCGCGGTAAGTTGGGCGCTATGGGCAAATAAGCTCCCCCCGCTTTGAGGATAGCAATAATCGCTACCGGTAATTCCAAACTGCGATCCAACATTACCGCAACAATCTGATTGCGCCCAACACCACGCTCGCGAAGTGCTCGCGCCAGTTGGTTGGCTTTTGCATTTAACTCAGCATATGTGAGCGATTTTTCGGCAAACTTCACCGCAACTTGTACGGGTGTTTTTGTAACCTGTGTTTCAAATATTGAACTGAGGGTTTGATTGTCTGGATAATCTTTGCAGGTGTTATTAAACCTGTTCAATAATATGTCGTGTTCATCGCTATTAATAATGCTTAACTCACCCAATGTGGCATCAGGTTGCGTTACTATGTTGTCGAGCAATGTAATAAATCGTTGGCCGAGTCGCTGGATCGTCGTTTCATTAAAAAGCTGTGTTGCATACTCAAACGTAAACGCCAGTTCCTCACCATGATCAACAACATCAAGCGTCAAATCAAATTTGGCTTGATGATAATCAATGGGCAATATGTCCACAGCCAGCTCACTGCAGTTAATTTTTGCTATCTCTTCTGCTTGTAAAACCAATGCACAATCAAAAAGCGGATTGCGGCTGGGGTCACGCGTCAGTGCGAGCTGTTCAATGAGTTTTTCAAAGGGATAGTCCTGATGTTGGAATGCACCGCTGCAAACAGTTTTTATTTCCTGTAAAAAAGTTTTCCATGTTTTGCTGGCTACAGGGTAATTGCGCAATGGCAAGGTGTTTACAAACATCCCTATCATCTTCTGAAAGCGTTCATCCGGGCGGCGGCTCACCGGAGTTCCTACGACAATATCATCGCGACCTGTATATTTGGCAAGTAACAGGTTATAAGCAGCCAATAACAACATAAACAAGGTGACTTTTTCAGTTTTTGCTTGTGCCTTGATGGATTGTGTAAGGACACGACTGACTGAAAAGCGGAGGCGTTTTCCGGTAAATGTTTGTAACGCAGGACGTGCATAATCACAGGGAAAATCCAGGGCCGGAATATCACTTGCAAATTGCGTGTGCCAGTAATGTGCAGCACTTGCAAAGGCCGGGCTCTTCATCCAATCCTGCTGCCAGGCAGTAAAATCAGAATAGTGCGTGTTGAGTGGTGGCAGTATTTGTTGATCGTAACTGGTAAATAATTCTTGCAGGAAAATATTGATCGATAGTCCATCGGCAGCGATATGGTGTATATCGATAAACAGTATTGCTTTACTATTCCCTATCCATAATTCAGCGCGCAGTAAGGGCGCTAGTGATAAATCAAACGGCTGGACAAATGTTGCCAGGGCTTGCTGTAGCCACAGGTTAATATTGCGGGTATCGGTATTGTGCGGAAGTGATTTTTGCACTATCGGAAAAGCATTGATCGGGATTGATTCCTGATACAAGTTACCATCCCGTCCACTAAAACGGCTGCGCAGTATCGGATGACGTTCAAGCATGGTTACGAACGCTTGCTCAAGTCGTTCGACCTGCAGTGGTCCCGACACCAAAAAAGCACCGTACATATTGTACGCGGTTTCTGCTCCCTCCAATTGTTGCAGAATATAGAGCCGTTGTTGAGCTGTGCTTAATGGAAATTTGCTCCAATCATTAGCAATATTATTGTGTGGTATAGATTGATAGTGAATTCCGGTGGTTGTGTTGCGCGATGTAATGTGTCGGGCTAAATCGGCCAATCGCGAATATTGAAAAATATCAGCGGCTTCAATAGCAACACCGGATTTGCGCAGCCGGTTAATTATTTTAATGTTGATAATGGAATCACCACCTAAGCGGAAAAAATCATCACTCCTGCCTACTTGTGGGACTTGTAATAATATTGACCAAACTTCCGCTAATTGTTTTTCCAGAGGATTTAGCGGTGCATCCAAAGCGGGATCAATGAGTTGCCGTTCCGGCTCAGGTAATGCCTTGCGATTTATTTTACCATTAGGTGTCAATGGCAATACATCCAGCCAACAGATAACTGATGGAATCATATAATCAGGCAGGGATTTTTCTAAAAAATTGACTACATCAATTTCGGTCAATGATATTGAATCAGTTACACAATAGGCAACCAGATAATTTTCCTGCCGCTGATCGCCCCAAATTTTTACTGCTGCGTCTTTGACTTGTGGATGACGACTGAGTGCGGCTTCTATGTCACCCAACTCAATCCGGTAACCGCGCACCTTAACTTGATCATCGGTACGTTGGCGAAAGCCCAGGGTAAGGTCATCGCGCAATACAACCTGATCTCCTGTTTTATAAAAGCGCTGCGGCGTTTGGCCGGGAAGTTGGTGCCATAAAAAACTGGCATTGGTTTTTTCCGGATCATTCACGTATTCGCGTGCCAGACACTTGCCATTGATGTAAAGCTCGCCGGGTAAATTAAAACCGGTGAGATAACCAAAGCGATCCAATACAAAATAACCTACGTTGGGTAATGGGTTTCCTAAATGAATATCGGTCGCGCTCACGTGCTTTAAGCATGCAACTGATGCCCACACCGTTGCTTCAGTAGGGCCATACATATTCCATAATTCGATTGCAGGTATACATTGAAATTTTTCCATCAGTGCAAGCGGTAATTCCTCACCACCACAAAGTGCTTTAAAAGGAATCTGTGGTTGCCAATCTGCATGAAAAAGCATTTTCCAGGTGGCGGGAGTTGCTTGCATCATACTGACTCGATGTTGTTGCATCAGTTGGCAAAGCGCAAATGCATCGCGTATTTGTTCGTTATCCGCCAGGACGATAGTGGCGCCAGACACGAGTGGTAAAAATAATTCCAGGATATGAATATCAAAACTGATGGTAGTCACTGCTAATAATATGTCGTTTTCATTGATGCCCGGTGTAAGCAACATGGCCGCAAGGAAATTGGCAAGACTACCATGTTCGATGGCTACTCCTTTGGGGATTCCGGTTGATCCAGAGGTGTAGATAACGTAGGCCAAAGCAGATTGATTGTGCGAAAAAATGGTATTGCCGGTATTGATTGAATTCAGTTGTTCATTGGGTGGATAGTTGTAAACGGATAGATTCTTGCTGGACAAGCCGGTATTGGATAATTTTTTTTGCTCAAAAAATTCCTGGTACTGTTGCTGGGTAATCACCAGGCTTGCTGCCGAGTGTCGTAAAATGAGGTGCAAGCGTTCTTCAGGATATGAAGGGTCTAATGGTAGATAGGCAGCACCTGCTTTCCAGATAGCAATGAGTACGACTAACAGATCAGTAGTGCGATCCATACATACAGCAACCAACTGTTCGCTGATAATTCCTTTTTGTATCAACCAATGGGCAAGTTCAGTAGATGCTTGATCAAGGTCATTAAACGAAAGGGTTTTATCCGTACCTATAACAGCCGGTTTATGTGGATGTGTTACAACTGCTTGTGCAAATTGCGTCAAGATATGCACATTGGATTCAATTTTCGGTGAAATACTATTCAATGTTTGTACTGTAAGTATTTCACTCTCAGGTAGCCAGTGCAGTTTGTGCAACGCCAGATCAGGACGAGCGATGACAATCTTGAGCAAATGGCGAAAACGTTGTTCTATGAGTAATGCATCACCAGCAGAAAAATAATCTTTGCGTAATTGCAAATCGAATTCAAATGTACCATCAGCGTCATATTGGCGAATGAACAGGCTAAAAGGTACTTGATCCTGTCCATGCGTCAAAGGAATAGGGCGGACATCAAGTTCAGGTGTGTTGAGTGTGTTGTAGGCAAAGTTTTCGTAAGAAACAAAAACGTCAAATAAACGATCACGCCCTTGTGCGGCTAACTGTAAATCGCGATATATATTGCCGATCGCATAATTCTGGTGACGAAAATCCTGCCTGAGTTGTTGTCGTATTGCAGAAACAATCTGTGCAAAACCATTATGTGTACCAAAAGATAAGCGTGTTGGTGAGGTGCCTGCCAACATTCC
Source organism: Cellvibrio sp. GW822-FHT04B05 (assembly GCF_058800985.1). Lineage (NCBI taxonomy): Bacteria > Pseudomonadati > Pseudomonadota > Gammaproteobacteria > Cellvibrionales > Cellvibrionaceae > Cellvibrio > Cellvibrio sp. GW822-FHT04B05. The sequence continues at coordinate 1,251,017 of NZ_JBXAMU010000001.1, forward strand.
AATTATGTTTTTTGTTGCAGCGCTTGAACGTCCGTGAATGGGAGTGCCTATAAGTACCTCATCAGTCGCATAGGCACGTAAAAAATAACTGTATACAAGCGCGAGGAATGCATGAAAAGCGCTGGATTGTTGTTCCCGGGCAAGGTGCAGCAGAGGAGCAATTTCTGTTGCGCTGAAAGTAAATTGATGACGGAGGCTGGCTGCCTTTGCTGTATAGGTTGGATTATGTTTAATGGGTGAAAACAGCGGTGGCGGTAAATCTACCAACCGTGATTGCCAATAGTCCTGATGCTTTTTGTTATCGATAATTGCGGATGATTGTGCCGCGATGTATTCCAAAAAACCTTTGGCCGATTTTTCAATATTGGTATTGTTAGCACAAATATTGTAATAATTGTTTAAAACCCGCTCAATAAAAAGCGAAAAGCTCCAACCATCCATGATCAAATGATGCGCCTTCAAGTATAGCCAACATGAGTGCTCAGATAAGGTCAGTAGTGCTACACGATAGAGTTTTCCGGTCAGTATAAAATTATTGGAAAAATCTTCTTTAACCCACTCCATGGCATTAGTGCCAGGATTTTCACCAGAAAAATCCAATATTTGAATGACATCAACCAATCCATCACTTATACCTTGGTAAGGTGCTTCACCCTCCATATCCAGCCGAATGCCAAATGCTGATTCACTGCTAATGACCTCAGCGATAGCCCGTTGGAGTTGAGTAATGTCAATGTTGCCCGTTAATTGGAAATATCCGCCAATATTATAAAGACCGGAATTGGGAATCCGTTGTTGATCAAGCAGTACATCCAGTTGGGAAGACGTTAGCGGTAATTTATCGGAATTGACAATATCCATTTAGCAATGCACCTATCACAGAAAGCTATTGTTTGACTGTAATTAAATGTAATTCTCTACGCTAAAAATACTCCGGTAAATGAGTGAGCAAGAGAAATCGAGTGCACATAACACAACAGGCTTAAACAACAATAATTGCTGTTTTAAGTACAGAGTGTTGCTGGGCAACAAACATACAATCTATAAAATACTGGATTACTAACTGTGTGGTGGTCAGAAATGTAAATTTACTCAAGGTAAATTTTTATAAGGTGGTAATTTTTATTAACACCGATTGTTGTTAAAAATATAACAGAATATGTTCTTTTAATGCTGCTTAAAATTAATTAAATTTTTGCATCAGATAAATAATTTGGTCGCGTAATTCATCATTTTTCTGTTTTTAAGCTAAAATAAAATTTTAACAAATTATTTTTTGGGATATTAATTTAATCTTTGCTATATTGCTTTCCCCTCAAGGGCGGTCACATTTTTTACATGTTCATTTATTAGGATGATAATTTATTGTTGTACTGATATTGGCAGCAATATAGTAAGTTTGTTTTTCTGTTGAAGAATAAACTGATAACTAAGAAAGCAATATAAACAGTATTAATGGGCTCTAATAAGGGATTCATTAAACTGTGCATAAGAAAACATTTTTAAAATGTTAGTTTCACAATGACCACAAGCGGCTCGGAGTAGTGATGGATCTATGGCGTAATAACGGACCATAAGAGGAACTGCTATGAGCGAAACTATTGATGTACAAATTTATAGCCTTCAAGGTGAACAGAATAAGTATTTTTTTACGGGAGAAACAATAGATTTATGCAGTAAAGGATGGTTGGCAAAAGTCGACAGAATTAAACAACAATCAGATTCTGGCTTGAGTGTAATTACTGATCCTTTTGGATATCAGGGAATTGATCAGGTTATACCTATGCAACCTGAACAATATTTCATGATGGATTATTTAGCTCCCGGGGATATGCAAAACGCCAATGTGTTGGAAATTGGTCTCGGATCCGGAGTGCTCAGTATTTTTGCATTGCAACATGGCGCTAATAATGTTATTGGCCTGGAAATTAATTCCAAAGCTAAATTATATGCCGGTTTTAATGCGCTTATTAATGGCGTGAATAACCAATTACATATTCGCGATGGCAATGTCGAAAATGTGTTTGCACCTGTCAAAGATGAGACATTCGATCTCATTATCTCTAATCCACCCTTTGAGCCAACGCCTCCCGGAATGTCGTATTACCTCAATTCTGCGGCTGGAATTTATGGGTTCACTTTCCTTGAAAATATGTTGAAAGGCGCGGATCGCCACTTGGCAGAGGGCGGGGTATTACAAATTGTCACCATGGCTCCAGGTGATCAGGAACAGCCCACCATGTTGGTCGATTGCGCTAAACAATATTTGCTTAATGGCAGCCTTGAGATTATTTGTGATCTTGCACCTATTACCTACAGTGCGTTCGTTGACCGTTTCACCGGTATTTTTGGCCAGGATAAAAGCGTCATTAATGACATGAAAAAAACTGCCGCAACGGATGGTATAACCCATCTTCATATGTGTATTTTAAAGTATCGAAAAAATGCACCTCCCGAGCTGCGTATCACACGCACAACAAAAATATATGAGCCTTGGGAAACCCCCTTGGGTTGCTAATATCACCATTATTAAAAACCAATAGCTGGCCACAAAAGAAACTTGTAGCAAACTCACCTAGAGCTGGATTTGGAATCAGGTTTTTTATGTCTTATGGCGTTGTTCATGGGCAATTAATTATTTTTTTGAGAGGGAGTCATGTCGATTAATATATTAGGTTTAAACTGTGCTTATCATGAATCATCAGCCGCGTTAATTCGCGATAACAACATTATTGCCGCTGTAGAGGAAGAGCGGTTAAATCGTATCAAGCACGCCAAGCCAGCACTGACCGATAATCCCAATGAAATTCCAATGCAGGCAATCAATATGTGCCTTGAGATGGGTAACCTGGCTTTATCGGATATCGATGTGATTGCTTTTTCGTTTAACCCTTTAAAGCGTTTGCACAATAATATCAATCCGGACGATCAAGTATTGGAAGATGACTGGGGCACAGTAGAAGGCGAGAAAAAATTCTACAAAAAGCTGATTAGTATTCCAGATCACATTCGTGAGTTGGGATTTAAAGGTCAATTTATGTGGGTTGACCACTGCGTAGCCCATTCTGCTTCTGCTTATTATCCATCCTCGTTTAATGATGCCGCTGTTATTTCTATTGATGGAATAGGGGAGTGTGAATCCGTCACTATTGGAGTGGGGCGTGAAGGGCGGCTGTTTACTATGAAGGAAATCAGTTATCCGAACTCCCTGGGCTTACTCTGGGAAAAGGTCGCTATGTTTTTTGGTATGAGTGCATATGACGCATGTAAGGTAATGAGCCTTGCCTCATTTGGTGATCCTGAGCGTTTCATTGCGCAGTTTCGCCATTTTATTGCCGTGAAACCTGATGGTTTTGAAATGGATATCAATATTTGCCGTTTCCGTACGAATGATTTTTCTACTTTTGAAATGCTTTTCGGTTTGCCCGTATTACAACCCAAGGCCGCTATTACACAAGAATATATGGATATGGCCGCATCGTTACAGAAAATCACTACCGAAATTTTACTTAATTTGGTAGAGCATGCCAGCCAGCTTTCTAACTCAAAAAATTTATGCCTTGCCGGTGGTGTTGCGTTGAATTGCGTAGCGAATACGGTGATGTTTGAGCAGGGGCCGTTTGAGAATATTTATATACAACCCGCCGCAAACGACGCAGGGACTGCATTAGGTGCAGCACTCTATGCTTACCATAATATTTTTTATGGCAAGAAAAACCCCGCCTTTGAATTGCAGGATACTTATCTTGGCCCTTCTTATAGTTCGGGGGAAATACTGGCAACGCTACAAATGTTCGATGTTAATTATCAAAAAACAGATAATGTCGCTGACGAGGTTGCTGCACTGATTGCGGAAGGTAAAGTAGTCGGTTGGTTTCAAGGACGGATGGAATTTGGCCCACGCGCGTTGGGTAATCGCAGTTTGCTAGCCGATCCACGTGATGCCGATATGGTTAAACGAATGAATCTGCTGGTGAAGCATCGCGAGGATCATCGCCCTTTTTGCCCGAGTGTACTGAAAGAAGATGCAAAAGAATGGTTCGATATTAAGAAAGATGCTGATGCTGCTCATTATATGTTGATGGCATATCCGGTACATGCGAATCGGCGTGGCCAGATTCCGGCAGTGACTCATGTGGATGGCACCAGCCGTATACAATTGGTGAATGCCAGTACGAATCCCAAATACCATGCGCTGATATCTGCATTTAAAGCCCGGACAGGTGTTCCGCTGTTACTCAATACTTCTTTTAATGATCGTGAACCTATCGTTTGCAGTCCGGCAGATGCAATCAAAACTTTCTTGCGCACTAAAATTGATTATCTGGTTATTGATGATTTTATTATCCAGAAAAATGATCAACTTATCGTTAATGCTAAAAAATCTGTAGAAGAGGTTATATAGAATTACTGTAAAGAATTATGGGGGCTCATTATTGAGCGCCCATCATTTTTTAAGATGGCTAAAATCGTGTGGTTGCGCAAATTTTATGTGGATTGCCAACAAATCAGCGCATTTTCAGCAGGTATACGCGCATGGTCATTTGCCGGAATGACGCGTAAGGTGAAGTCGTCCGCCGGGCGTTCGTTCGGCAAGGTGCCTGTGTAATGGTGGGCATTGGCAATGCCGGGACGGGTGAGCGTCAAAGTAATTATCTGACTGGGATATGTCTCTTTGGCATCGGCGAAAGCTTCGACGGCGATTGCCTCGGGAGCAATTGCTCCTAAATAAATCGTGGCATCCAACTGCCAACCTTGGGTGGTTTCGTGCAGGGTATGCTCACCGATGTGGACTTCATGCCAATGGTGGTGCAAATGTCGTGTCCACTCGTTAAGCGATTGGGCGAGCTCGGCATTATTTTCAAGGCGCGCGGCGTGCTCGGTGGCGGCAGGCAAATACAGTTGCTCGAGATATTCTTGCAGCATGCGATTGCTACTAAAACGCGGAGTGAGTTGCGTCATGCTGGCGCGCATTTGTTGTAGCCAATCGCGCGGCAAGCCTTCGGCATCGCGCGCATAAAAGCGTGGAATAATGTCTTCCTCCAGCAAGCGATAAAGTTGTTCAGCGTCGGCAATATCTTGTGCAGGATCGTGTTCTTTGCCATCGCCCAGAGCCCAACCGAATTGTGGTTGGTAAGCTTCCGCCCACCAGCCATCCAATGTGGATAAATTCAATCCGCCGTTGACCAGTATTTTCATTCCGCTAGTGCCGCTTGCCTCCCAGGGACGACGGGGATTATTCACCCACACATCCACGCCTTGCACTAAACGCTGCGCTAAGGTGATGTCGTAGTCTTCGAGGAATACCAGATGCGACGCAAGTTCCGGCCGCTCCAGGAATTGCTGCCAACCAGCCAGTTTGGATTTGCCGATGTTATCCGCCGGGTGGGCTTTGCCCGCGACAATTAATTGCACCGGATGTTTGGTATTGGTCAGCAATCGCACCAAGCGCTCGGGATCCTGCAGCAGCAGGTTGGGGCGCTTGTATTCGGCAAAGCGGCGCGCGAAACCGAGGGTGAGAATATTGGGATCGAGCGGCATTTCATCGGGAATCGCACAACTGATGAGGTCTTGCAGGGTTTTGCTGCGGGTTTCATGACGCCACTGGCGAGTGAAGCGTTGGCGGGCGTAATCGACCAACCGCGTTCGACCAACCGCTGCCATATCCCAGAGTTGTTGGTCGCTTACTTGCTGCAATATATCGCCATCGAGCTTGGCCAAATCATCGCGCCAGCGGTTTTCGCCGAGGACATTAGTCCAGAGCGTATCGGCTTCGGGTGAATCCCAGGTCGGGACATGGACGCCGTTGGTGACATGGCTGACCGGCACTTCACGGGCGGGCCAACGCGGAAATAATGGCTGGAATATGCGCCGGCTCACTTCGCCGTGCAGTTGGCTGACACCATTGCTGCGCGCGCAGGTGCGCATGGCGAGGTAAGCCATGTTGAAGGGTTCATTTGTGTCATTGGGGTCAAGGCGACCAAGCACCAATACATCATCAAGAGCAACGCCCATTGCCAGCGCTGGTTCGCCTGCATAGCGGCGCAATAATTCAGTGGAATAATTATCGAATCCGGCAGCGACCGGTGTATGGGTGGTGAACACATTTCCGGCGCGGGTTGCCCAGAGTCCATGCCAGAAATCCACTTTGTGTTTTTCGCAGAAGCTGCGGATGCGCTCCAGCGTTGCAAATGCCGCGTGGCCTTCGTTGAGATGGCAGATATCAATATCCAGCCCGAGCTTTTCCACCAATCGCCAGCCGCAAATACCCAGCGCGATTTCCTGCACCAAGCGCAGCTCGCTGCCGCCGCCATAGAGTTTGCTGGTGATGCCACGGTCGTGCGGCTGATTACAAGGATGGTTGCTGTCCAGCAAATACAGTTTTACCCGTCCGACTTGCGCCACCCACACGCGAAACCTGACTTCGCGACACAAAAAAGACGCTTCGATATCCATCCAACTGCCATCGCTATCGCGCAATGGCTGCAGCGGCAAACTGCCGGGATCGTTGTAGAGATAAGTTTCTTCCTGCCAACCGTCCGGATTAAAACTCTGGCGAAAATAACCTTCCTGGTACAGCAACCCGATGCCTACCAAGGGTAAATCCAAATCGCTCGCGGTTTTTAAATAATCACCCGCGAGCATACCCAAGCCACCGGCGTACAGTGGCAAGGCATCGCACAAACCAAATTCCATACTGAAATAGGCAACAGTGCGCAGCGGCGATTCGGGATAACGCTGTTTATACCAACCCGGTTCGTCGAGGTAGCGTTGCCGTGCGACAACCAATTGCTGTAACTCATCCATAAAACCGGAATCGTTTACCAATTGTTGCAAGGTTTGATCGCTGGTGAATTGCAATACGCTTACCGGATTGCCGGTGCTCTCCCAAATATCGCGATTGAGTTGCCGCCAAATTTCATCGCTGGCATGGTTCCAACTCCAGTGCAGGTCATTCGCTAATTCGCGCAAAATTGTCAGTGGTTCGGGTAGCAAACGATCAGTTGACATAATTTATACCTGGCAGGTTTTTCCAATTTTAATCCGGGGCTCCCTAACCAATATCAATAAAACTATTTACCGGTTAAGGACGGCATTTTGTTGATGTCGTTAGCTAGCTGTTGCAATAACTCGCTGTAAGCGCGCGCTATGTCGGCGGAGTTGCTGGACGAATCCACACGTGAACTGAATTGTTTGCTGGCAATGATCTTGTTAGTTTGCGTATCGATAGTATCTATTCCCGCCTCAATGATGGCATGATCGCGAAACGCATCCAGACGTTGGATATCCACTCTGACGGTGTAAGCAGGGCGCTGGTTACTACGCCAGGGAAATTGCACCACACGCCATTGCGGATGTGCCGCCTGCACATGCAAGCGCAGTACGCGGCTGATACCTTGTTCCAGCGGTTCAGCCCAAAATTGATTTTCCAGCAGGGATAATTGCAGTGGCGTTTTCCAATAACTGATGCGCGAGTACTGCAAATATTCGGGGATGCTCAGCGGGCCAATGCCGACCACTTTTTCGATATTGGTATTGTTGTAATTATAATTTGCTTCTGCGGTTGCCGCATTCAATGCAAAATATTCTTTGCGCGGCGAATGCTGGCAGGCACATAAGGCGAACAGGGCGGTGATGACAATAATGTGTTTTATCATGGGGTTATTCCTCATCCCGAATTTGTTTTCCGCGCAACAGGGATTCAGGCTGTTGCTCCAGGGTTTCACTTAAACTACGGAAGGCTTTTGCTGAGCGACTCACTTCCTCAAGGGTGGAGTTGAGTTGGTTAACCAAGGGTGTGTCTTCTGCAAAAGTATTGTTGATAGTGTCGGCCGCTTTATTGAATTGCACCAACGTCTTTTGCAATTCAACGAGATTACTGTTGACCTTATTTGCAAGCTCCGGTGTTTGTTTATTCATTTCTTTTAGCCAGATATCTAACTCTTTGCGCGTGCTGTTGAATTTCAGCACTTCTTTATTCAGGTTTTCCGAAGTGATAGTAATGGAATCTGCCGCCGTGCTAACGCTTGCCAGGGTTGCTTGAATTTGGCCGCTGTCCACAATATTCCGTGCTTGCAGGATTAAACCATCAATATTTTTCACTACACCTTTTAAATTTAATTCCTGGATGGTTTTGGTAATCTCCTCAAACGGTGTGGAAACAGTCGGCAATTCAATATGGTCATCCTGTAGCTTGTACAATTTCAATGGACTGTTGGGCAAAAAATCCAATTCGACATACAGTAAGCCGGTGAGAAAGCTTTGATAATTAAGTTGTGCACGCAAGCCGTTTTTGATTGCCTCTTCAAAAAACTCTTCAGTAATAGCGGCGCCTTTTTTATGGATACGTTTCATTACCAATTCGGCGGTCACGGTAGTGAGAATCACCGGTTCTTCATTTTGAAAATGAATGCGTATATCGGTAATTTCACCGACGACCACACCTTTCAATTTGACGGGTGCACCGGTTACCAAACCTTGTACCGAGCCATCAAAGTACATGACGATGCGCTCTTTGTCGGTAAACATATTGCCGCCGGAAAAAAAGATCAGCAAGGCAAAAGTCAGTATCGTCGCTCCCACAATAAATGAGCCTATGACAAACGAGGGATTTTTTCGGTTACTCATGAAGACTCCTGGGTCGCGGTTTCTCCGCGACTTAAAAATTGGCGAACTTTATTGTTTTTGCTGTTCTGCAACAGTTCCCTTGGGTCGCCGCTATCGAGCATGGTTTTGGTTTGCGCGTCGAGAAAAACGCAATTGGTTCCGATGGATAAAATACTGGGTAATTCGTGGGATACGATAATCACAGTCGAATTCAACGCCTGGCAAATTTGCACAATCAACTGATCCAACCGCAGCGAACTAATTGGGTCGAGACCGGCAGAGGGCTCATCGAAAAACAGCAATTGCGGATCGAGCGCGATAGCGCGGGCAAGACCGGCGCGTTTGTGCATGCCGCCGCTGATTTCCGAGGGAAAGAAGGATTCAAATCCACCCAGCCCAACCAGCGCGAGTTTATAGGCAACAGCTTCGGCTATTTGTTTTTCCGAGAGGTCGGTATACAACTGCAATGGCAGAGCAACATTTTCTGCCAGCGTCATGCTGGAAAAGAGTGCACCTGATTGAAAGGTAATGCCCCACTTTTTTAATAATTCCAACCGTGTGTTTTCTTCCGATTTATAGAAATTAACGTGCTGTTGTTCGCCTTCCTGCTCCAGACGATAGAGCACTTCGCCTTTTTTGGGTGGTAGCAATCCAATCATACTTTTAAGCAGTGTGGTTTTACCGCAACCGCTGCCGCCGATAATAAAAAAGATATCGTTCTGGCGAATATCAAAATTCAAATCTTTCTGAATGACACGGCTGCCGTAGCTGATGCTTAAATCGCGCACGCTCACATAATCATCCAATTTATGTTCGGATGGCTCATTGTTTTTCTTATTATCTGCCGGTGTTTTTTCAGCAGGAATAGCATCAGCAGGAATAGTCTCGCTCATCGTTAAATTCCCAATTTGTCGAACAGGATATTAAAGGCGGCGTCGGCCACGACTAAATAAACAATTGCGCGCACTACGGCTTTGGTGGTGGCCATGCCCACGGCATCGGAATTGCGACCGCAGGTTAATCCGGCCTGACAGCCGGCAACCGCAATCAACACACCAAAAAATAAACTTTTGACGAGACCGGTGGTGATATCAACCCAATCAACCGCGCCCTGGGTTTGCAATATGTATTGGCCAATACTTACATCCATGCTCACAGCGATCATCGCACCGCCGATCATGCCAATGACATCCGCATAAATGCACAGCAGCGGCATAATAAAAACCAAGGCGAGCAAACGTGGCAATACCAGGAACTCCATACTGGAAATGCCCATAGTTTTTAATGCATCGATTTCTTCATTCACTTGCATAGTGCCGAGCTGCGCCGCGTATGCCGCACCGGTGCGACCGGCCATAATAACTGCCGTCATGAGCGCACCCATTTCTCGCACCATGCCGATAGCAACCAGATCGGCCACATAAACCTGTGCGCCCAATTGTCGCAATTGCACAGAACCGAGGTAGGCGAGAATCATTCCGACCAACACACTGATCAATGTCACTATCGCGAGGGCTTTAGGGCCGGCTTGATAAATAAACCACGCGATATCGCTTGGGCGTGTTTTAGCATTGCCACGGAACCACTTGGCAATTGCGAGGCTGACATCGCCGATAAAAATCAGGGTTGCATTGAATTCCTGCAAGTGACCTTGCATATTTTTGTGAAAGCGCTCGGCGAAGGTGGTTTGTTTTGCGGCGCCACTACTGGTATCAGGCGGGATGGCGGTGGCGAGTTTCAATAATTGTTGTAATGCCGTGGGCGCTGCTTCGGTATTGAAGTCGATTTTTTTTTCTTCACAGCAGCGGGCGACTTGCAACAGTGCGGTGGCGAGGCTTGAGTCCCAATGACCTAATTCATCCGTGGCAAGTGCCAACGTTTTACAATCTGCCGGAATGGCCTCGCACAGGGCTGCCCCCTCGGGTGTATGTCCCAATAGCCAGTCGCCGCGCAGTTGTAACTGGCAAGGGCCGCTGTCTGGCTCAATCGCAAAGCTCGCGTCTGTCATTATGCTCCCTGATCATATAGATGCTGTTATGCTTACATTTATAATCTTTCACACGCCAGCCTATCAGTGCGACGTGCAACAAAACAACCTAAGAAAAATCCTATGGCCCGTTTACTTTTCAAGCTTGGCAATGTTCCCGATGACGAAGCACAGGATATACGCGACCTGTTAAACAATCACGACATACATTTTTACGAAACCAATGCGGGCTTTTGGCGGGTGGGATTGGATGCAATCTGGTTGGCAGACAGCACGCAGGAAGCAGCAGCGCGCGAACTCATCCGCATTTATCAAGCGGAACGTGTTGTTCGCCAGCAGGAAAACTATGCGCAGTTGGTAGAAGCGGGACAGGTGCCCGGTATGTGGCAGCGTTTTTGCGCACAACCAATACGGTTTATCGCATTGGTTGTGGCGATTATTTTTGTGGCGGGTCTGACGGTGGTGCCGTTTGTAATGCTGTTACGTAATGCTTGAACTCTAACCTGAGTGGCTTAAGCCTCGGCAATCGCACCTTTGTTAATTCCCTCATAAGCTTTTACCCGAATAAATGATTCGGGATTTTCCTGACGGGTTTTTTGCGCGATATGGTGCGCAATAAATTCGACGGTGCTGTCGGTATCAATTAAATAGCAGCAGCGTTGGGGTAGGATAATTTCAAACGGACCCTGTTCGGCTTCATAGGCGAAGTGATAATAAGCGGCGCCTTGATATTGCGGTTTGGCCAGCAAGTCTTCGCGTGTACCGATATAAATATCCTTCCACTCTTCTGCCCAGCGCTGTTCCAGCGCGGACGATTTAACGCCGTTGGCCCAGATATCAATACGCGAGCGATGGCCGTGGGCGATGCGCTGACAATTGCCGAGGTGCTTCTTCAAGCCGTGGCTGTAGTGATAGTAGGCACCGTCTATTGCCTCCAGGGTAAAGTCCAATTCCAGGTGCGCGACGCTATCCGGGAATTGTTGTTTGAGTTGGGTGATACACCAGGCGGCAACGGTTTCTTGCGTGAGCACTTCCGCATCCACCAGGGCGATAGCATTGCGCGGGGAGCGGGTGCTGAGGAATTCATCTTCGCTACCAAACTGCCAGTGAATCCGCAAAAACTCGCCGTCTTCTTCAATGCGGATATCAGGGGAGTTCACCGGTACGGCGAGGCGGTGATCCAGCTCGGTGTCCAGCCAGTGGCGCAGCACTTTTTTCACCGTGCCGAAATCGCACACCATGCCCTGCTCATCCAGTTCGCCAAAGAGGCGCACATTCGCCAGCCAGGTTTCACCCAGCAGGCCGCGTTGCGGATCGAGGAAACTGAAATCGACATTGGTGAGGTTATCGACAAACAACAACATAAAAGCGCCATGGGGTTAATTCTGAGGGTGGGCATAATACCATCCCCAAAGGCTTATTTTGTCAGTTTTCGCGGCGCGATTTTCGCCAACTACCAATCTCTAGGCTATTCTCAAGACACTGATTTACTCTGGATATTATTCCTTTTATAAAAACTATCATCAGCGCTGGCCATGATCCTTATGGTCGGCTGGCGTTTTATAACGCTTGGGGCGTGCATCGGGGAGGTGCTTTTGGTTGTAAGGCGTATAGGGTTAGCTGGCCAGTTAATGCTGCGCTGGGGATTGGGCATAATCCTTGGCGCGCATTGCTTGGTGGCGTCAGCCCAGGCATCGGAAGCGGGCTTACGCGTGGCGTTTGTGTACAATTTCCTCAAATTTATCGAATGGCCGGAGTTAAAGGGCGATAGGTTTTCTTTGTGCGCTTTGGGTGCGCAGGATGTCACGCGCCAATCGCTGGAGCAATTGGACAATAAACCCTACCAGTACCGGCGTATCCACGTTGTGTATATCGATACCCTTGAGGATATCGTCGCGCAGGTAAATTCCTGCCAATTACTCTATGTGCCTGCAACCGGTGCAAATATGCCCCTGCCGCAACCTTTTCCTGCCGGTGTTTTGCTGGTGATGGACGAGGCCGACGCAAACGATGAGCGGGTGGGGATTGCATTGCTGCGCACCCAGGACAACCGTATCGAATTTGTCATTAATGATCCCGCGATCCAGCAAGCCGGGGTCAAGGTCAGCAGTCAATTGCTCAAACTGGCGAAAAAACGCCCGGTGAAGGGGAGCTGACATGCGGAGAACCTGGACACTTGCGCGAAAAATCAGTCTGCTGGCGATGTTGCTGACCAGCCTTGCAGTATTGGGTGCGGCGTTGGCGAGTACCTGGCAGCAGTACAACTACATCAGTAATCAAGTAAACAACCAACTGCAAATCCTCGCTGAAGCGACTGCGCTTAACCTCGCGGCGCCGAGTATGTTTAACGACAACGATGCAGCGCAGAAAACCCTTGCTGCCTTGCGTGTGGAGCCGAAAGTGCTAGCGGCGCGCCTGTTACTTAACGACCAACAACAATTGGCCGAGTATCACGTCTACCAGGATCATCCGGTCGCGGGCGATACCCAAAAAATTATCGCCAAGGTGTTCTGGGAAGGTGAGCATCTGGGACAACTGGAGCTGGATGTCACGCTTGATCCCTTACGCAACCAGTTCTATGACCAAGTCTTGTGGGTACTGGTCATTGCCATGGTGGCGTTGCTGGTGTGCGGATTATTGACCTGGGCGTTGATTTCATCGGTCTTGCGCCCGTTAGGTAATCTCAGTGAAGTTGCGCAAAAAATTGGTCAGGATGGTGAATACCAGGCGCGTGTACCTGAGCGCGGTACGCAGGATGAAGTGGGTGTGTTAACCCGACGCTTCAATACCATGCTCGACCGCATCGAAACCCAGGATACCGAGCTGCGTCTTAATCAGGAATTGCTGGAGCAGCGCGTATTGGCGCGCACCATCGAACTGCAAACTGCGCGTGAACAAGCCGAGGCCGCCAGCAAAGCCAAGAGTGAATTTTTGGCGGTGATGAGCCATGAAATCCGCACGCCGTTAAACGGCATCATGGGCATGACCGGTTTGCTGATGGACACCGAGCTGGATGCCAAACAGCGCCGTTTTGCACGGGTAGCGCGCCGTTCAAGCGAAGATTTGCTGTTGATCATCAACGACATCCTCGACTTCTCCAAAATCGAGGCGGGCAAGCTGGAACTGGAATACCGTCCTTTCCAACTGAATTTGCTGGTGGAAGATATCGCCGAACGTTACGCCCCTATTGCCCAGGGGAAAAATCTTGAACTGCTGTGCAAAACGCCGTTGCCACCACTTTCTGTGGTGGGTGATTCAGCGCGGTTGGGGCAGGTGCTCACCAATTTGCTCAGCAATGCAATCAAATTTACCGAGGCAGGTGAGGTGACTATTGATGTCCAGTTTATCGCCGAACGCGATGGGTTGGTGGAACTGGAGTTTGGCGTGCGCGATACCGGTATCGGTATTAGCCCCGAGCAGCAGGCGCGTTTGTTCCAATCCTTCACCCAGGCCGATTCCTCCATGGCGCGGAAATACGGCGGCACCGGTTTAGGACTGACGATTTCACAGCGTCTGGTACAGATGATGGATGGTGAAATTTGTCTGCACAGCGACGCGGGCAAGGGCAGTTATTTCAGTTTCCGCTTGCAGCTGCAAATGGTTAACGATCCGCGTGATTACCAACTGGTGACCGGCTTTGGTCAATTGCACACACTGGTGGTGGACGATAACCCGACCAACCGCGAGATTCTGGAGTATTGGCTTAAATCCTGGGGTATGGCGCCGGTGATGGCGGCCTCCGCCGCAGAGGCGTTGAGCCTTCTACAGCAACATGAACAAGCGGGTACGCCGTTTGGGTTGATGTTGACCGATTGGTGTATGCCGGACATGGACGGTGGGCAACTGCTCGATGCGCTGGCCGCCGATGCACGGTTTAACAGTCTGGCGATTATTGTGCTGAGTTCAGCCGGCATGGCGGCGCGCCCGGAAGTGGCAGAGCGCGCGCCCTTATTGTTAAAACCGGTGCGCCAATCGGAATTGCACAACTTGATCGCGCAAGTCATTGCCGGTGACTTAACCCGCAAATTCCACACGATTGAACCGGCAGCTAACGGCGGCGCGCCAACCAAATTAATCGGTCGCGTATTGTTGGCAGAAGATAATCCCGTCAATCAGGAGGTGGCGAGCGCCATGCTGCAACGCATGGGGTTGAGCATGGTCATCGCCAATAACGGGCGCGAAGCGTTTGATTTGGTGCAATTGGAAGGTTTCGATCTGGTATTGATGGATTGCCAGATGCCAATCATGGATGGTTTTGAAGCAACCGCCAGCATCCGTGAGCGCGAAGCCGAATTGGGTTTGCCGGCAATTCCGATTATTGCCCTTACCGCCAATGCCATCAGTGGTGACCGCGAACATTGCCTGTCGCGCGGAATGGACGATTACCTCAGTAAACCTTTTTCACAGGATCAATTACATGAGTTGTTAACGCGCTGGTTGCCTGCGCGTCCGGTGCAAGTGGTGGCGTCTATGGGGAGTACCTCGGCAGGGACGACTCGATCCACAACGCCTGCGCCCGCACTCAAGTCGTCTGTATTAAATTCGCCGGTGGAAATCGACCAAAGCGTAATTCGCCAATTGCGCGACCTGCGTGAGGGATTGTTACTGCGCATCATTGAATTGTTCCGCAGCAGCAGCCCTGCATTGATCGAGCAGCTGCAAACCGCTGTCACCCGACGGGATGCCGACGGGCTCTATAAAATTGCGCACAACTTTAAAAACAGTGCCGCCAACCTCGGGCTGGTGGAGTTAGCGGCAGCCTGTCGCGAATGCGAGGCACGGGCGCGCCAGGGAAATTTGGAGCAAGTCGAACAACACATGCAAAGTATCCAAACACTCTACGAGTTATCGCTGCAGGGGCTGGTTGAGCTGGAGCGAGGGGAGCAAGGCGCGTGAAAGAATTGAAACCCACAGGTATTGCTCCCCAAGAGGATGATTTGAACACCCTGGTGCTGGTAGTCGAAGACGATGAAGCCGCGCGTTTGACCACTTGTATCACTCTGGAGCGTGCAGGTTATCGAGTCGTGGAAGCGGCCGATTGCGCCAGTGCGCGTGCGCGTTTTGCTGAACAGACGCCCGATATTATTCTGCTTGATGTGCTCCTGCCGGACGGTGATGGTTATGCACTCTGCCGCGAATTTTTAGCGCATCCCCGCGGCCGCGATTTACCTATCGCGATGGTGACGGGACTGGACGACATTAACTCTATCCACCAAGCCTATGAATCAGGCGCGACCGACTTTATTACCAAGCCCGTCAGCTGGGGCACGCTGCCGTACCGCATCCAATTTATTTTGCGCGCGAACCAAGCGTTTCACGATGTGAGTATAAGCGAAGGCAAAACCCGCGCACTGCTCGCCGGTATTCCCGACATCATCATGCGCATTGACCGCGATGGTCATGTGATCGATATGCAAGTTGGCGCTTATGTGAATGAGATGGAAGAGTGGGTGGTTTATGATTCCATCACTGGCGAGGGACATTTGCCCGGCCCGGTGTACCGGATTCTTGCGCCGCATATCCGCCGCGTGTTTGCCGGTAAAGGCGAACAACTGGTCGAGTTCGATTGGTCACAGACCGCAAAAAAAACACGCACGTGGGAAGCGCGGGTGATCCTGCGCGAGCAAGAAGAAGTGGTGATGGTGATCCGCGATATTACCCAGCGCAAACAACAGGAAGCGGAACTGCGTTTGTGGGGCAAGGTATTTGAAGGCAGCAACGAAGCGATCTTGATTACCGATGCCAACCTGAACATTATTTTGGTTAATAAAACCTACGAAAAAATCATGGGTTTTACCGAGGAGGAAGTGCTGGGAGTCGATACCATTAAAATCGGCACCCAACTGCATTCACACAGTTTCTTCCGCAATCTGGTATCTGTTTTAAAAGAGCGCGGTTACTGGCAGGGCGAATTAATTAATAAACGCAAAAACGGCGAGAAGTTTCCCACCTGGTATTCCATTAGCCAGGTACTGAACAGTGAAGGGCAACCGGAAAATTACATCGCTATTTTCAGCGATATTTCCGAGCGCAAAAAATCCCGCGAGCGAATTGATTTTCTTGCGCATCACGATAGTTTGACCGAGCTGCCCAATCGCGCACTGCTGAATGACCGGTTGGAAATGGCGATTAATACCGCCAAACGGCGCAACGAAAAAGTCGGCCTGTTATTTATCGATCTGGATCGGTTTAAAAACATTAACGATTCACTTGGCCATGCCGCAGGCGACCAAATTTTGCGTCAAACTGCAGCGCGCTTAAGTGCCGCCATCCGCACCGACGATACAGTCGCGCGTTTGGGCGGTGATGAATTTGTGGTGCTGTTACCGCGTGTGCGCGACGAGCGGAGTTTGGCAGAAGTCGCCATTAAATTGCGCGAAGAATTATTACTCCCTTACAGCCTTGAAGATATGCCGCTGCATTTAAGTCCGAGCATCGGCATTGCGGTTTATCCGGACGATGGCGACAACCCCAGCACCCTGATTAAAAACGCCGACGCGGCCATGTATTTGGCGAAAGAAAAAGGGCGCAACAATTACCAGTTCTACACACCGGTATTGAACGCGCGTACGCTTGATCGATTGAAGTTGGAATACGATTTGCGCTCGGCGTTGGAGCACGGCCAGTTTGAATTGCATTACCAGCCGCAAATTGTGGCGGGCAGCAAAACCCTCTATGGCGCCGAGGCGTTGGTGCGCTGGCGCCACCCCGAACGCGGATTGGTGCCACCCAACCATTTTATTCCGCTGGCGGAAGAAATCGGGTTGATTATCCCGCTCGGCTCCTGGGTAATTGCCGAAGCCGCACGGCAAGTCAATGCGTGGCAGCAAGCCGGTTTTGCCGACCTCGTTATCAGCGTCAATATCTCCGCATTGCAATTCCATCAGGCCGGTTTTTTGGCCGAGGTGCAAAGTTTGCTGGCTGATGCGGGCACCAAGCCCAGTTCGCTCGAACTGGAGCTGACTGAATCCATGTTGATGAGCGATATGGAGGTGTCGATCCAGGTGCTACAGGCATTCCGCGATTTGGGTTATCGCATCGCCATCGACGACTTCGGTACCGGATTTTCCTGCCTCAATTATTTGCGCCGGTTGCCGGCCAACATCCTCAAGATCGACCAATCCTTTGTGCGCGATATGCAGTCCGACAGCGCCTCCCTCGCAATTGTCACGTCCATTATCCGTTTGGCGGAATCGCTCGGCATGGAGACCATTGCCGAGGGCGTGGAAACCGCCGAAGAGTACGCGTTATTGGCAAGCCAGGGTTGTCGTTTGATGCAGGGTTACCACTTTTCCAAACCCTTACCACCTGCGCAGTTTGAGGCTTGGTTACAACAATGGCTGGCGACCGAATGAAGCAAGGCGGTAGAAAAACTCCATACCTATTGTTGATCGGCTCTTTATCGAGCTTATTTGGCGAAGCCTCTGCAGCGGCTGATTATTTGGAGATGGATCTGGAACAGCTGTTACAAGTCAGTGTCACCGGTTCGACTTTACGCGATGAAGCACTTACAACCGTGCCCTCGGCAGTGAGCGTTTTTACCCATGAGCAGATCGCCGTTATGGGGGTGGATTATCTCCACGAATTGCTCACTCTGGTACCGGCATATCAAGTGAGCCGGGTGGGTGATAACGCCGTTAATTACACCTACAGTGCGCGTGGCCGTCGCAACAGTTCGCAGGCGCGCGAGATTTTAGTGCTGGTTGATGGGCGGCTTTTTTCCAATCCCCGCACCGGCAGTAGCGATGCCGTGATCCCGCTTTTTCCTGTCGCGCAAATCGAGCGGGTGGAAGTTATTCGCGGACCCGGCTCAGCACTTTACGGCTCCAGCGCATTTACCGGCGTGATAAATGTGATCACCCGCAAGCGCGTGGCAGAAGTGCAGGTAACGGCAGGGTCTGAACAGCGGCGAGGAATTGATGTCCTTTGGGGACAGGAAAGCGGCGATTGGGCAACGTCCTTTTACGCTCACGCCCATAAAGATGCTGGTCAAACCTTCGGGTTGCATGATCTGTATTCCACCCAACCAATCGCCAGCGGCGATCCAGTGCAAAGTACCAACCTCGATCTGGGAGTGCGTTATAAATTCACGCAGTTGCGGATAACGGACAACCATACCGATTCCGATGATTTTTATTCGCTGGAGCGGGTGCGCAATGCCTTCAACAATAATGGTCAAGGCTTTAGCCAACTAAGCCTGGAGCAGGGTTTCAATCTGCTGCCTGAAATTAAATCCACACTCACTTTTGCTTACAGTTATGGCTATCAGCGCGTGCACACGGAAGTGGCTGATTACCGGGTGCTCCGATCGCAAAGCATACCGCCCAGCGATGAGCCTTTTTTAGTCAGGGCACAAATCAAAGGGGAAACCTATCGGCTGGCGCTGGCGAATGACTGGAGTATCAATGACCATTCGAGCAGCCAGTTCGGGATTGAAGTGCGCGAAGATGCAGAGATCTACGCCAAGGCGCGCACCAATTACGATTTGGCCCACTATGTCGCGCGCGATTTTCCGATCCGCTACTACGGCGATGATTTACAACTGGTCGCCATTGGCAGGGAAGAGTCGCAGCAATCAATGGGCGTATACGGGCAGTATTTGCATCAACTAAAAAGCGGCACCAACCTGACGCTGGGGTTGCGCTATGACGATTATCAAGACATTGCCGAGCACCTCAGCCCCCGTTTGGGCATAGTGCAGCAACTGACTGGCAACCACACCCTTAAACTCCTTTACGGTGAGGCGTTCCGTGCACCTACCTTGAGTGAGACCGGGTTGATCAATAACACTCGTATAGTAGGCAATCCCGATTTGAAACACGAGTTAGTCAAAACCTGGGACCTTATCTGGATGGGAAATTGGCAGCGCAGCAGCTTTAGTCTTAACGGTTTTTACAGCCGTTACGATCAACCGATTATCGCCGGCTTGCTCGGCTCTACGCGGACTTACATCAACAGTGATAGCGAGCGCAGCGGCGGCATCAGTTTTGAAGCCAGCCAACAGTTGAGTGATGCCTGGATCGCGCGCATCACCTACACCCATTTTACCGAGTTGCCGGATTCTGCCCTGCGTGAGGCGGATCAACTGGCGTCCTTGATGCTCAACTATAAATACCAGCGCTGGAACTGGAATATGACGGCGGTTTATCAGGATGAGCGCGAAACGCTCGCCCCGGCCACCACGCGCAATACACTGGCGAGTGTCTGGTTGGTCAACAGTAAATTGGGCTATCAGTTGAGCCCGGAGTGGGGGATTAGTATCCAGGCGAAGAATGTGCTCGATGAAACTTATTTTACGCCGACACAAGGCAATACCATCGCGGCCGGTATTCCCAACCGTGGTCGGGAGTTAAGTCTGGGTGTGGATTGGCGCTGGTAGCAACCGGCTTCATCTACTAATCTTCAGAAACAGAGGGATTTAGCTATGGTCAGGAACACAGGTCACCTGCGTCAGCGCCGAACCCTGTGCTATGGGGTTACATTGCTATGCCTGCTCTCCGCCGGGAGCCGAGCAGATGATCTCGCTTATCTCGAATTAAGCCTCGAACAACTGCTCAATGTTCCTGTTACCGGCTCCACCCTCACCGAAGAAACCCTTAAAACCGTTCCTGCTGCCGTATCTGTTTTTACCCGTGATCATATCGACCGGCTGGGCATGAATTACCTTTACGAATTACTTAATCTGGTGCCTGGTTTCCAATTCGACCGCAACGCCAGTTCCGGGCTTGCCTACACCTACAGCGCGCGCGGCAGGCGCACCGCCCAGCAATCTCTTGAGGTGCTGTTGCTGATCGACGGCAAAGTGGTGAACGATCCCCGCGCTGGCAGCCCGGATATCACCTTGCCACTTTACCCGCTGTCGCGTATCGAGCGGCTTGAGGTAATCCGTGGGCCGGGTTCGGCACTCTACGGCAGCTCGGCCTTTACCGGCGTCATCAATATTGTGACGCGCAAGCAGCAAAAATCCCTCGCGCTCACTGCGGGTTCGCAGGATCGCCGGCAACTCGAAGGTTTTTGGAATCAATCAATTGGTGATTGGCAGGCCGATGTGTTTGTGCACGCGTATAAAGATAATGGTGAGCAATTCTCGGTTACCGATACCTTTAGTGGCCAGCCCACCCAAACCAGTGATCCGCGTGAGCAAGTTGCGGCTGATCTCTCGCTCAAGGACGATAAAACCCGCATCGATTTTTCTTACAACCGTGCCAGGAGCCACGACTTCTATCAGTCCGATAATATCGCCAACGGCTACAACGCCAACGAGCGCGAGCTGATGCATATATCAATCGAACAGGGTTTCGAGTGGCTTCCCGATACCAAATCACAAGCCACCTTGAGCTATCAGCAATTTAGCTACGATTTTAATTTATTCGTCACCGGCCCCGGCGCCTTGCGGCCTATTAGCCGTCCCAGTAGTTCAGAACCTTTTTGGGGGGATGCGACCCAGGCGGGTGACAGTTGGCGTTTTACTTTCGCCAACGATTGGTCTATCAATGCGCGATCCAGCGCCCAATGGGGTATGCAATGGGCGCGGCATAAAGAAACAGAAGCGCGAGCCCTCGGCAATTTTGATTTGATCCAGCTTAGCAATGCACAATTCCCGGTTACTTTTTATGGTGATGAAGGCAAGCTATTCCCGTTAGGAACCGAAGAATCGCTCACCAACATCGGCGTTTATGTACAGTATTTGTTGAGCCTGCGCGATTCAACCCGCCTTGTACTCGGTGGTCGCTACGATGAATACTCCGATTTCACCGGCCGTGTCAGCCCGCGTTTGGGGGTGGTGGAGCAACTGAATAATACCTACAGTTTGAAGTTGCTCTATGGAGAAGCGTTTCGCGCGCCGACTCTCGCTGAAACCGGATTAATCAATAATCCATTGCTGTTTGGCAATCCCGACCTGACCCATGAAATTGTCAAAACCTGGGATCTGATCCTGATGGGGAATTGGCAAGCGACCAGCCTCAGTGTCGGGTTATTTCAAAACCGTTACGAACATCCGATTGAATCGGTATTTATCGGCGCCGCCCGTACTTATCGCAATGGCGATGGCGAAAAAAGTCACGGTGTGGAAATCGAATGGACACAGGATTTATCAATCCATTGGTCATTACGTTCTACTTTTACGCACATGAATGTGCCCGATAGCGCTTTTCGCGAAGCGGAGCAGACTGCATCGTTTGAAGTGAATTACGCTGCAGAAAAATGGAATTGGAATTTGCTCGGTTTTTATCAGGATGAACGCCGGACGCCCATCACCAATACAACAGAACAAACGCTGGATGATTTCTGGATGCTGAATACCCAGTGGCAATATCAATTTAATCCGCGCTACAAACTGCGGTTACAAGTAAAAAATATTATCGATGAAGACATTGCAACACCCGCCCAAAGCCTTAATAAACCCGACGGCATTCCTAATCGAGGCCGCGAGTTCAGTGCGGAAGTTGAATGGCGTTTTTAGTTCTGAGTAAATTTAATATAGCGACATGATGCAGACATTTACCGCCTGGCTTTTATCCTCTTTTGCCCTGATCAGCGTTTCATTTCCGCTGAAGGCAGATGAATCTACTTTACTGGAAATGGATTTGGAGCAACTGCTCCAAGTGAGCATTACCGGTGCGACCCTGCGCCAGGATTCGATAAAAACGGTTCCCTCATCCACAAGTGTCTATACCCGTGAACAGTTGGACGTGTTGGGCTTGGATTACTTGCATGAGTTATTGGATCAGGTGCCCGGTTTTCAGACGCATCGCAACGCTGATAATGCAGTCAATTACACCTACAGTGTGCGTGGCCGCCGGCAGGGTGGCCGTGCGCGTGAAGTGTTGCTCGTCGTTGATGGCCGCGTCTTTTCCGATCCTCGCTCGGGTGGAGCCGACAGCACCCTGACTTTATTTCCGCTCGCCAATATTGAACGTCTCGAAATTATTCGCGGACCGGCCTCGGCGATTTACGGTTCGGGAGCGTTTACCGGGGTGATCAATATTATCAGTCGTCGCCAACAAAATCGGTTGAGCCTGGGTGTGGGTGAGCTGCAACGGGGGAAGGCTGACCTTAATCTCGCCCACCGCTCCGGTGATTGGGAAACCAATCTTTATGCACATTTTGCGCAAGACCAGGGACAGCAGTACCGGATTGGGAACGTGGATACGCGCGACCCGCGAGCGGAAGCCGTCATTGATTGGAATATCCACTATCGCCATACGCGGGTAGATGCTTTTCTATCGGATATCCGCGGCGAGGATTTTTATACCCTGGAAAGAATCCGCAATGGTTTTAATTACTCCCGGCAGGCGTCGCAACATTTTCGGATAGAGCAGGATTTTATTCCGGCTGATTATTGGAAAGTGAGCGCCTCTTTTAGTTATCAAAAAGCAGCACAGCAATTCCATGCCATGCTCCAACCGGCAGGTGCATTGCGCGGCATCAGCCAACCGGCGAGTGATGAACCCATGCTGACGAAAGCATCACTGGCGAGCGATTCCTTTCGGCTTCATCTGGCTAATGATCTGGATATCAGCGAGCAGTTGAGCTGGCAACTGGGTGGTGATTGGCTGCGCGAACGCCAGACGGATGCGCGATCCAATGCCAATTATGATTTAGCGCAATTTGCCCGGCGCGAATATCCCATCCGGTATTACGGGGATTTTAACCATCCCACCCAAGTGGGCTTGGACGCGCAACGGGATATCAGTGGCCTTTACAGTCAGTGGTTGTACAACCTGACGGCAGATACCCGCTTGGTTGGCGGGGTGAGGTATGATCATTACGACACTATCGGCGGCCATACCAGCCCTCGTTTGGCGGTGGTGCATCAACTCAATGACCGACACACACTCAAGCTGCTTTATGGCGAAGCCTTTCGCGCCCCCGGATTTGGCGAGACGCATTTAATCAATAGTGCAGCATTGGTGAGCAACCCCGGACTGGATAACGAAGTGGTAAAAAGTTGGGAACTGTTATGGGTGGCGACATGGAGCCAGCTTACCCTGAGTACCAGCGCCTATCACAACGCCTACCAAAACCCGATCAGCGTTGGCCTTATCGGCAGCACGCGCACTTATATCAACGGTGCTGATGAAGCAGGCAAGGGTGGAGGAATAAGGCTCGATTGGCAAGTGAATCCGCAATGGATGCTGCGTGGTAATTATTCCAGCCTGAATAACCTGCCCGCTAATGCCTTTCGTGAAGCCGCTGAGCTGAGCTCATTGGGTGCTAATTACCAACGCGGTAAATGGAATTGGAATCTGTCTGCGGTGTACCGCAGCGAGCGTCAGTATTTATTGGGTAGCCAGCGCGAAACGCTGGATTCTTATTGGTACGGTAATAGCCAATTGCGCTATAGCATCAATCGCTCCACCAGCATCGCGATGGCGATCAAAAATGCATTGGATACCAACTACGCAACTCCGCCGCAAGGGGCCGGTGTGGCTGGCGGTGTACCCGGTCGGGGCCGTGAAGCCAGTGTGGTATGGCAGTGGACGTGGTAATTTACCAACAGGAAAATAATAAAAAACTCATCCTTGAGCAGGGGTTAAACCTTAAGCGTCTCTTGTGCAATGTGTGTAGTTACCGGTAAGGCCGTCGGAAAAGTCACTGGAGAAGTCATCGCATAAATCCCATTAAATCGGTTAATCAGCCGGAATCCATGCAAGGATCCGCATGAAATCATTTTGTGGAATCATTAACATGAATAAAACTGATAATTTTCAGCTAAAAGGTGAAAATTATTAATGTTATGATGTAGGTTAGGCAGTCATGCCCAACATGTCCAAGGTCGGGTTATTCGGTGTTGGGCATGGCTGCCCAACCTACATGAGCACATCGCTATGATTGAAATCCGCCACCTGAAAACACTGATCGCACTGCGTGAAACGGGCAGTTTGGTTGAGGCATCTGAGCGCCTATTCCTCACCCAATCAGCGCTTTCCCATCAGCTTAAAGAGTTGGAATCGCGTCTTGAGTGTGAGCTGTTTATCCGCAAAAGTCGCCCATTACGGTTTAGCGAGGCAGGTAAGCGGATTCTATTATTGGCCGATGAAGTAATTGCCAAAGTCAGCGAAGCCGAGCGCGATGTAAAAAAATTAGTGCACGGTGAAGCGGGGCGCCTGTATATGGCGATTGAGTGCCACAGTTGTTTTAACTGGTTAATGCCCACCATTGATATTTACCGCAACCAATGGCCGGGAATTGAGCTGGATTTTTCCGGTGGTTTTACCTTTGAGCCTCTGCCTGCATTAGCGCAAGGTGATATTGATTTGGTGATCACCTCTGATCCGCAAGCGATCAAGGGCGTTGAATATGTACCGCTGTTTGGTTACGAAATGCACATCGCTATTGCTAATAATCATGCATTGTCCGAAAAGCAATTTTTGCAGCCCGATGATCTCGCCGATCAAGTGCTGATTACCTATCCGGTGGCGCGCGATCGCCTGGATGTGTTCAAACAGTTTTTGGAACCGGCCGGTATTGAACCTCAAACGGTACGCACATCAGAATTAACCTTGATGATGGTACAGTTGGTGGCGAGTGGTCGCGGTGTATGTGCGCTGCCTAATTGGGTATTGGCAGAATATGTAGCGCAGGGATTAATCAATGTGCGTTCGGCGGGTGCCAAAGGTATTTGGCCTACACTTTACGCCGCTGTACGTGAAGAACAATTAATGACACCCTTTGTGCAGGATTTTTTACACTTGGCAAAAACGCATTGCCTTAATAATTTGCAAGGTGTTGTGCAAGTTAACTAGGTTTTGCTGTTGCGCAACAAATCCAGTAATTTTTCCTGTGGTACCGGGCGTGAAAATAAATAGCCTTGTCCCAGGTTGCAGCCGCGGCTGGATAAAAAATCGCGCTGACTTTCTTCTTCTATCCCTTCGCCGACGATTTTCATCGGAATAATTTTACCCAAGCCGATAATCGCATTCACCATTTCATCATGTTCTTTTGCCTCGCCTATCCGGCTGACAAAAGAGCGGTCAATTTTTAAATACTGGGGTGCAAAACGCACAATATAGCTGAGTGATGAGTAGCCAACGCCAAAGTCATCCAGCGAAATGCGGATGCCAATACTTTTAAGTTCGCTGATTTGTTTCAGATTATTTTCGGTATTTTCCAGAAACATTTGCTCAGTAATTTCTACTACCAGCTTATCGGCCGGAATCCGGTATTCTTTCAATGCGGCAGAAAATAGGTCAAGCAAATTGTTCTGTTCAAATTGCCTGACCGAAACGTTAATGGACACAGTGAGCGGAAATCCGGCGCTATGCCATTCGGCAGCGTCAGCACAAGCTTGTTTGATCACCCAATCGCCAATTGGAAGGATCAGGCCATTTTCCTGGGCATAAGGAATAAATTCGTTTGGCGGAACCATGCCGCGTGTGGGGTGACGCCAACGCAACAAGGCTTCTGCTGAGGCAATGTGATTGGTTTGCAAATTAATAATGGGCTGGTAATAAAGTTCAAATTCATTGTTATTAATGGCTTTGCGTAAATCATTGTCCAGGCGCAAACGGTTGTGGACATATTCGGTTAATTCTTTGCGATAAAGTTGACTGCAACCGCGCCCTTTGGCTTTTGCGTCATAGAGTGCACTGTCGGCATTGCGCAGCAGGGTTTTTGCATCGTCGCCGTCGGTTGGATAAAGTGCAATGCCAAAGCTTATGCCCACATGCACTTTATTGGCGCCCAGGCGAATGGGTTTGTTGATTTTTTTAATCAACTTTTCAGCGACGGTAACAACCGCTTCAAACCTGGTTACCTCTTGTAAAAGCACGACAAATTCGTCACCGCCCAATCGGCAGATACTATCTTCGTGGCGCAAGGTTTTTTGCAAGCGGCGCGCTACCATTTTTAATAATTGATCCCCCGCCTCATGGCCCAAACCATCGTTAATTTGTTTGAAGTGATCCAGATCGCCAAACAGAACGGCAAAAGGTGCAGAGTTGCGGCGCGATTTCTGGATCAGGAATTCAATTTCCTCATGCAGCTTTGCACGATTGCCCAAACCGGTGAGTTGATCGTAATGCGCAAGTTTAATCAGTTGTGATTCGTAGCGTTTGCGTTCAGAGAGATCATAAATCTGCAAAAGGTAGCAAGGCTCACCAGCGGATTTATTGATAAATGCCAAACTGATCAGCGCCGGTACTGTGTGGTTATCTTTTGCAAGCAGTCGTATTTCATATTGTGCAAAAGCTAATTTTTCACTGCGTAGCTTTTCCAATTGGAATTGCATGATATTCGCATCTTCGGCATGAACCAAATCAAGTAGCTTAGGCATGAAAATAGTAGTGGCATCACAATCGTAGCCCAACAGTTGCCGCAAGGCGGGATTGGCCTGGATAGTGGTACCATCCACGCTGACCATCATCATCCCAAGCGGTGCATAATCAAATGCAGTGTGAAAAAGTTGTTCGCTATTGCTCAGTGCTTGCCGGGTTAATTCAATATCCGTGATGTCGGTGTTGCTGCCCAGCCAGCGAATAATTTCACCATCATCATCTTTTTGTGGCGTCGCGCGCGAGTCAAACCAACGGTATTCACCATCGTGGCGACGAATGCGAAAGACGCCATACATTTCGTCGCCCGTATTCACTGCCTTCAACCAGGATTGCATGAGGTTGTCGTGGTCATCGGGATGGACTTGTTGCAACCAGCCGTAACCCAGTTGTTCATATTCACTAATGCCGGTGTATTCGCACCAGCGGCGATTTAAAAAATCACATGAACCATTGGGTAGGCAGGTCCAGGTGAGTTGCGGCAGGCCTTCGGCAAGTTGGTTGAAGCGTATGCGATCTTCTTTTAACAATCGCTCTGACTCTGCCCAGTGCAAGCCGGCTTGCAGGGTGTTAACCAGTTGTTCGGCATCCAGATGGCGTTTGGGTAAATAATCAAACACGCCATCGCGCATCACATCAGCAATGATGCGCTCATCGCTATTGCCGCTGATCATAATAATAGGTGTGGGAGCGCTTCTGTGGTCCTGGATTTTGGTGATTAATTCCGAGCCCATCGCATCTTTGAGTTGATAGTCGAGAATCGCACAATCAAATTGTTGTTGATTGATTAATGCCAGGGTTTGAGCGGCAGAGTTGGCTTCTACAATAGTTAATTTGAGCAGGGTTTGTTTGAGTAAGCGCAAGATTTTTTCAAGGTCTACATCATCATCTTCCACCAGGAGAAGATTGATCGATTTGTCCGATACATTTTCAAGTACCATCGCCTGTCCCTTTTATGCACTTGATCAAATTGGTAATGCCACAGTAGTGCGATAATTGTCGAGTAGCGCGGCCAACTTGGCGAATTGTGGGCCGACCGCCGATTTAACCATGTAACCGGCGATATTTTCGTTGTAGGCGCGGGTTTTGTCGGAGTCGAAATCCGAAGTGGTCAATACAAAGACAATTGAGTCGTGCAAGTTTTTATCGCTGCGAATTTCCTGTAAAAACTCAAAACCATCCATGCGCGGCATATTTAAATCCAACAAAATGAGATAGGGTTTTTGAATGCTCAGGTCGGTATGTGAGCTGCGCAATATTTCCAGTGCTTCGATTCCATCGCGCGCCAGTGTAATAGGGAAGTCGATGGTGTTTTTGCGCAGGCTGCGCACGACGGATTCTGCGGCTACGTCGTCGTCATCGACCAATAAAATATTGACTTTGGCTGGGTTATTCATCGATATCTTTCCTCGCAAATCGCGGCCACCACACATGAAAGCTGCAGCCTCGGTTATCACTATTACTGATCAGTTCAATTTGTCCGCCGTGGCTTTCGGTAAGCCGTTTGGCTAATGCCAAACCGATTCCGCTCCCACTGGTCTCGTTGTTGCCAAGGGTTTGGAATAGGCGAAATACCCGTTCCTGTGCCGCTTTAGGAATGCCGGGCCCGTTGTCGATTACTTTGAATAAACAATAACTGCCGCTCGCTTCGGCACTGATGGTGATTGTCGGGTCGGAACCACTGTGATGTTTTAATGCGTTGTTGAATAAATTGCGCAATACAGTTTCAAGCGGAATTTTTGCCGCGTTAATTTCATTAATGCTGATGTCTTGCCGGATTTGAAAGCCGGGCGGGATAGGGTGCATCTCGATAATATCGGTAATAAGTGCGCGCACGTCGACAGCGGCGGATTCTTTCGCACGTTTGCCTGCGCGGGCGTAGAGTAATAAGTCATCAATCAATCGCTCCATACGCCCGATGCGCACTTTGATGCGCTCAATATTTTTGATCACTGGTGCGGGCGCGACATTGTTCAAGTCTTCGTTAATCCACTCCACCAAATCGCTAATGCCACGCAGTGGCGATTTTAAATCGTGCGAGGCAACATAAGTGAATTCTTCCAGGTGGGCGTTGGCTTGTTTGAGATTCAATTCCAGCCGTTTGCGTTCGGAAATATCGGTGACTACCGCGAGGGTTAAATTGCCGGTATCACTTTCCACCGGACTTAAACCAATTTCGATGGGAATTTCGGTCCCGCTTTTGTGGCGACCGGTTAAATCACGGCCCAAACCCATCGCACGCAGGCTTGGTTTTTGTAAATAGCCAATGCGTAATTTTTCGTGGCCTTCGCGGTAGCGCTCGGGCAGCAGAATATCCATCGATTTACCGAGCAGTTCTTCTTTGTGGTAACCAAACAGTTTTAGCAAGCTGGGATTAATCAGTTGGATGATTCCGCGCTCATCCACCAATAATTGCCCGTAGGGGGAGGCATCGATAATTTTTACCAGGCGTTCCTCCAATTGTTTGCGACGGGAAATATTGACGATGGTAGCCACGATTAATTGTTCGCCATCGGCAACGAGCGAGCGTAAACCGATTTCTAACGGGAACTCGGTGTTGTCTTTGCGTTTGCCGTAAAGGTCGCGCCCGGCGCCCATGTAGCGTGTGGAGGGTTGGTCAATATAGCTTTGGCGCAATTGTGCGTGGTTATGACTGAAGCGATCCGGCAGGAGCAAATCGATGCTTTGGCCGATGAGCTCATTGCGTGAGTAACCAAACAAACCTTCCGCTTCCGCATTCAGATAATTAATACGGCCGTTGTGGCGCGTAACAATAATTCCAGCGGGCACTGCATCGAGCAGATCCTTGATGTAATTGGGTTGGTTACTTCTGGTATGTTCCTGCAGTGACATCCTGAATCGGCTCCATTGTATTAACGCTGGCCACTTTCCAAACCTTACGGTTGAGTATAGGCAGCGTCTAAAGAGTGGGGCAGGCGGAAGCAAAGGAAAATAGCGAATTTTTCAGAGCGATTGGTAATTAAGTGCTTTATTGATAGCGCTTTTTGTATGGCAACAAGCGTTGGTAGTTAATCCGTGTTAAATAAAAACGCCAGCAAAGAGCTAGCGTTTTCTGGATCAATTTTAAATCGGTTGACGATTAAGCCAGCGCTTTTAATGCTGCATCATAGTTAGGCTCATGGGCAACTTCGCTCACCAATTCGGTGTGCAACACTTTACCTTCTTCATCCAACACAACCACCGCGCGTGCGGTTAAACCAGTCAGCGGACCATCTACCAGTTTTACGCCGTAGTCTGCTGCGAAGCTGGAGCGAAATGCAGAGGCAGGGATCACTTTGTCCAAACCTTCTGCGCCGCAGAAGCGAGCCAATGCAAAAGGTAGATCTTGTGATGCGCACACAACAACAGTGTTATTCAATGCGCTGGCTTGCGCGTTGAAAGTACGGACTGACTGGGCGCAGGTAGGGGTATCAACGCTGGGGAAAATATTCAGTACTACACGCTTGCCCACCAGATCCGCTGAGGAAACTTCTGATAAATCTGTCTTTACCAATTTGAATTCAGGAGCTTTGCTGCCCGACGCTGGCAAGTTGCCGTTAGTGTTAAAAGGGTTTCCTTTGAGGGTCACTGTTGCCATAGAAATGCTCCTGAACGATGGGATTGGGTTGTTGTGGTTTTTGTCATGAAGAAAAATACTGTTTGAAGCCTAGTTGATAGTGGCGGAAAAAGGAATTGCAATGGGCGCCATGCTAATAAAATCTTTCAATAACAAGACATTGCTCTCTTCCGGTTAAATCATGACCAGAAAAATTGTGCCTTGCATTGGCAGTGCAAACTGATGATAATGCGCGCCTCTTGCGCTGGCCGCTTCCACTTGGGCTGATGAGATTAGCAAGCTGTAATGGTGATCTAGCCGGTCCCCTCGCAATGACGATCTGTAAACCCCGCCAGGCCCGGAAGGGAGCAACGGTAGCAGTAAGTTATGTGCCGGGGTGTGGCTGGTTAGGTCGCCTCCAATCTTTTCGCTTTACTTCCACGCTCTTTCCTTACCAAACTTGTCTGTTTTTGCTTCTATTCATTCCCGTTTACGCTATTCGGGTTGGTGTCTATTTCCGGTATTGGTCGCTATAATCGCGCCCTGTTTTTTGCAAACAGCCCCATTCTTTGAATAGAGAGCAGCAATCGGCATGAGCTATCAAGTCCTGGCACGCAAGTGGCGTCCGCGTGTGTTTCGCGAAATGGTCGGGCAGGAGCATGTCCTGCAGGCATTGATCAACGCGCTGGACCACAATCGTTTGCATCATGCTTATCTTTTTACCGGCACCCGCGGCGTGGGTAAAACCACCATCGCCCGTATTCTGGCCAAATGCCTGAACTGCGAAACCGGCGTCAGCTCCGAACCTTGCGGCCAATGTGCCAGTTGCCGCGAAATTGCCGAAGGCCGTTTTGTTGATTTGATCGAAGTAGATGCTGCCTCGCGCACCAAAGTAGAAGATACCCGCGAGCTGCTGGAAAACGTCCAGTACGCGCCCACTCGGGGCCGCTACAAGGTCTACCTGATCGACGAAGTGCACATGCTCTCCAACAGCAGTTTCAATGCCTTGCTAAAAACCCTGGAGGAGCCACCACCACATGTGAAGTTTTTGCTGGCGACTACTGATCCGCAAAAACTGCCGATGACGATTTTGTCGCGCTGCTTGCAGTTCAATCTCAAAAATATGAATCCCGAGCGCATCGTCCAGCATTTGAAGTTTGTGTTGAACGAGGAGTTGGTGCCGTTTGAAGAAGCGGCGCTCTGGCATTTGGGGCGCGCAGCCGATGGCAGTATGCGCGATGCGATGAGCTTGACTGACCAGGCCATTGCCTATGGTTCGGGCAAGATTACCGAGGCCGAAGTTAGCACCATGCTCGGCACGATTGACCAGACAGCGGTTTACGATATCGTCACCGCCTTGGTTTCACTGGATGGAAGGGCGGTATTGGCAGCGGTAGAGCAGATGTCCGAGCAAGCGCCGGATTATGCCAGTGCACTCGCTGAAATGTTGGCGGTGTTGCATCGCATTGCGATTGCCCAGGCATTGCCGGAAGCGGTGGATAACAGCCACGGTGATCGCGAGCGGATTATGCAACTCGCCCAACAATTGCCGTCGGAAGATGTACAGCTGTTTTATCAAACTGCTTTATTAGGTCGCCGCGATTTGCCGCTTGCACCCGATCCGCGTGCCGGTTTTGAAATGGTGTTGTTGCGCATGTTGGCGTTCAAGCCGCAGGGCGTTATTGAAGTCCCAACACAAGCATTACCGCAATCTGCTGCGCCGGTAAAACCGGCAGCGGCGACACCTGTTGTTGAGCGCGCCGTTGACCAAGCTGTTGCTCAAACTGCTGTGCCCACTCAGGCACAGCCAGTCGCACCGGTACCGGCTAATCCACCAGCAGCAACACCTGTCGCCAATAATCCACCACCCGTTGCAACTGCACCTGTTCAGCCTCAGCCTCAAGTACAACAAGTGCAAGCTACCCCTGAGCCACCGCCGTATGAAAGTTACAGCGGTGGGCTTGACGATGATTATGCGCCGCCAGCAGAAGATGAATACGAACCCGCTCCTGCTTATTTCGAAGCGCCAGTTGCCGAGGTAAATAAACCAAAAAAGCCTGAGGCGGCGCAGCCGCCTGCAATGGAAATGGCGGCGACTTCCACAGCACCGGTCAGCAGCACAGCTTCTGCTCCGGAGAAAACAGTTGTTGAGCCTATGGCAACGCCGTTGCCAAAAGCTCTGCGCAAAGTACCTTATGAACAAGCAGGTCCCGCTGACTGGACAGAAATTTATTTGGGCTTGGGCGTTAGCGGAATATTGCAAAGCACAGTGGCGAATTGCCAGCTGATTGGCCGCCAAGGCAATGAATTTCATTTTGTATTGGATAAAGCCAACAGCACTTTATTCGACACCAGCCATGAGAAGCGGCTCGCCGGATTGTTGAGCGATTATTTTGTCGAGCAAGTAAATGTCCACATCAGGATGGGTGAAACTACGGCGGAAACACCTGCACAAATGGCAATCCGGTTGCGTGAAGAACGGCAGCAAGATGCGATCAATGCAATTAAAAATGACCCCATCGTGCAGCAGTTAATCGCACAATTTGGTGCGACGTTGCGCGAAGAAACGATTCAACCGATTTAACTTTTCACTGACTAATTAAAGAGGACGCTATGAAAGGTATTGGCGACTTGATGAAACAGGCCCAGCAAATGCAGGCCAACATGCAAAAATTGCAGGAAGATCTTGCCAAAGCAGAAGTGACCGGCTCGGCCGGTGCCGGTTTGATCAGCGTGGTGATGACTGGTCGTCACGATGTAAAACGTGTTTCTATTGATCAAAGTTTGATGAGTGAAGACAAAGAAATGTTGGAAGATTTGCTGGCGGCAGCAGTGAATGATGCCGTGCGTAAAATCGAAACGCAAAATCGTGACCAGATGGCAAAAATGACTGCCGGTATGGGAATTCCACCTGATTTTAAAATGCCATTCTGATCGTTGGGTGACTGCTTGCTGGATCCCAAAAAAATATCAGGCGCTACGCCTTTTGATTTTTAGGGGCGCCGCTTGCTGCGCTCAAAATTTCGCAATAAACACCAGGGCGCAGCAAGCGGCGCCCCTACAAAATTGGAAACTGAATGTTCAGCCCGTTAATTGATGAGCTTATGGCTTCACTGCGCTGTTTACCCGGCGTTGGCCCCAAATCCGCCCAGCGGATGGCGCTGCATTTGTTGGAGCGCGATCGTGCTGGTGCCGAGCGTCTAGCGCAGAGTTTACACAAGGCCGTGGAGGGTGTTGGTCGTTGCCAGCGTTGCCGCACACTCACCGAACAAGCGCACTGCGGTATTTGTGTCAACACCCGTCGTGATAACAGTTTGCTCTGCGTAGTTGAAACGCCCGGTGATGTTTTGGCGATTGAACAGGCGGGAACCTATCAGGGAAAATATTTTGTTTTACTGGGACATTTATCACCGATTGATGGTATTGGCCCGGAAGATATCGGTGTTGACCAGTTAATTCAGTTGTTGCAGCAAGAACCTGTTACTGAAGTGATTCTGGCAACCAATCCCACCGTAGAAGGTGAAGCAACGGCGTATTACATCAGTGAGCGCGCTAAACATTTGGATGTTACCGTCTCACGTATTGCCCATGGTGTTCCGCTCGGTGGCGAGTTGGAATTTATCGACGGCGGTACTCTCGCTCACGCGTTTTCCTCCCGTAGAAGTTTGTAATTTCAATGCTGATTCCAAGTGAACCAATCTGGATTGATCAAGACGATCAATTAACCGAACTCTGTGCCGGCTGGCGTAATCAGGCCGCTATTGCAGTCGATACCGAGTTTATGCGCAGCGATACGTTTTATCCGATTGCGGGTTTACTGCAGATCGGCGACGGTAAAGGCTGTTATTTAATTGATCCGCTGGCAATCAAAAATCTGGCACCGTTACGCGAATTAATGCTCGATACTGCTGTAACCAAAGTGTTGCATTCCTGTTCGGAAGATTTGGAAGTGTTCCAACGTTGGTTAGATGTTGTGCCAGCGCCATTGTTTGATACACAAATTGCTGCCGCGTTTGCCGGTTTGGGTTTTAGCCTGGGCTATTCAACACTGGTTAAAAATTTGTTGGGAATTGAAATTCCCAAAGATGAAACACGATCGGATTGGCTGCAGCGCCCATTGAGTGTTGCGCAATTAAAATATGCCGCCCTGGACGTTGCGCATATGTTGGTGGTGTACGGCAAATTATTGCAGCTACTGAAAACCAGCGAACGTTTGGAGTGGGTGAAAAGTGATTGCGCTGATGTAGTCACGAATGCGCGCAAAGCAGATAATTACAATGATGCTTATCAAAAAGTGGGTTTTGCCTGGAAATTGCGTCCGCAAGAGCTGGCCGTCTTAAAACAGCTTTGTATCTGGCGTGAGCGTGAAGCGCGCGCACGCGACCTGCCGCGCAATCGCTTAATTAAAGAGCCTTCGCTGTGGGAGATTGCACGCAAAAAAATCCAGGATCTGGCACATTTGTCCAAGGTACCGGATATTCCATCGCGCACGCTCAAACAAGATGCCGACACACTGTTGCAGATTGTTACAGAGGCTCTGGCGTTGGATGAAGCCGATTGGCCAGCGCGTCTCGATGCACCGCTTGCGCAGAGTGAAGGACCCTTGATGAAAGCCCTGAAAAATTATGTGCGTGAATATGCCGAGCAAGCGCAGTTGCCCCCTGAAGTATTGATTCGAAAAAAAGATTACGAACTGTTAGTGCGTTCAGGCATGAACGGCGGTAAATATCAATTGCCAGCGCGTTTATTGGGATGGCGCTTTGCGTTAATTGGTGAAGGATTATTGCAAGTGGCCCAAGCGCAATCTAACAATACTGAAACCATTTAATACGAAGTGCATATGAAAATTATTTGTGAAATTTATCGCAGCGCGAAAGAAGAGGGCATGTATCTATACGTTAAAAAAGAAGAAGGCTTGAGCAAGGTGCCGGAAGACTTGTTAACGCTGTTCGGCAAACCGCAGCAGGCAATGGTGATATTGCTAACGCCAGGGAAAAAGCTGGCAAATGCCAGCGTGGAAAAAGTAGCAGAGAGTTTGGAGGAGAAAGGTTTCTACCTGCAACTGCCACCACGCGGTGATCGCGATCCTGAAGCTGAGCGGTTGCGTGTACTCAATTCAAAATTGTCTGGGCACTAATCAGTATTTTTTAAGTCGGGCATGACATGGCACAACAGGTTTTTTGGCTGGCTAAAACACTTGAGCAAATGTCGCCGGAGGAGTTTGAATCCCTCTGCGATGGCTGCGGCAAGTGCTGCCTGCATAAATTGGAAGATGAAGATGATGGTGATGTGTACTACACCAACGTCGCCTGCCGTTATCTGGACCATGACACTTGCCGTTGCCAGGCATACACTGATCGCCAGCGCCTGGTAGAAGCTTGCGCAGTGCTGACACCGGCAACGGTAAAAGAGACTTACTGGCTTCCGGAAACCTGCGCTTATCGATTAATGGCGGAAGGAATTCCGTTGTTCGATTGGCATCCGCTGATCTCGGGCGATCCCGATTCGGTACATCAGGCGGGAGTTTCTGTCGCTGGCAGGGTGGTGCATGAAAATACGGTTGATCCATATGATTTGGAAGATCATATTGTTCGTTGGGTTAATTAACCGGGTGATTCGAGAGGAGACCTATTGTGGAAAATATGACTGACTATCAATACGCCTGGATGATGTACTTGATTGGCGCAACTGGATGCAGCCTGGCGGTCTGGTTGTTGTTTCGTCGCGCGGGTCGCGCCTGGGCGCATTTTTTTGTAATAACAGTGCTGGTGATTTTATTTACTCCCTATGCGGTTGATGCCGAATCCATGACCATGGCCCCCGCACTCTACACTGTGTTTTTTGGTTACATGGAAGGTGGTTTTGTGGCGATCAAACCGGTACTGAAATTAATGTTGGGAATCTGGATCGGTATGTTGATTTTGTCGTTAATCTACCAGTTGCTAACCCGTGGCCGCGCGCATGCGGATGATGAAGTTACTTACGAAGATTACCGCGGTAATTCGCCTAACTATCAGGACGATGAAGATGACTATGATTATTCCCACAAGTCCCGTCGCTCATCCAATACCGGCTTGAGCCGGGAAGAGCGTCTCGCTCGCCATGAGTTGCTTCACGATGAACCGATTCGCGCTATTCGTTAATCTTTCTGTTCAGTTATCTGTCTGCATTCCGAAAAGCCAGCCCAGTTTGAGTGCTGGCTTTTCGTTTTTTAGAAACAGAAATTTTTTACAACTTCCCCATCTATCAAAAATGGCGAATTGGCCACTAGCTGCTATAACTAATGGCGATATCGGCTAAAAAAGTCGGGCGTTTCAGGTGCTCCTGAACGGCAACGACTTTTTACGGGAATTCTCATGCGACACCTTACTCATTTTTTACTGTCTTGTTTGTTGCTCATCGCTGTTGCGACCATGGCTGGCGAGCTTGCCAAACCCCTTCCTGCTGATGTTCGGGTGATTATTGATATATCCGGCAGCATGAAAAAAACCGATCCCGAAAATTTGCGTAAACCTGCTGTCGATTTAATTGTCCGGCTATTGCCAGATAACAGCAAAGCCGGTCTGTGGACCTTTGGTCAATCGGTCAATATGCTGGTTCCTCATCGCGTCGTTGATAAGCAGTGGCGTGAAGAAGGTGCGCAAAAAGCCACCACCATTAACTCGATTGCCATGTTTACCAATATCGGCGCTGCACTGGAGAAGGCGACGGAAGATTATGCAACACCGGCAAAAGATTATCGGCGCAATATTATTTTACTGACTGATGGTGTAGTGGATATCAGTAAAGAAGCTGTAGTGAATCTAAACGAGCGTAAACGTGTACTGACGGAATTGTTGCCGCGTTTAAAAGAGTCTGACTATCGCATCCACACTATTGCGCTTTCAGCCGACGCAGATCAGGAGTTGATGAAAAAACTCTCAATTGCGACCGATGGTATTTTTGAGGTTGCCGATACTGCCGACGAATTAATGAGCACTTTTTTGCGCATATTCGATCAAGCTGTACCCACCGAGCGTGTCCCTCTGGATGAAAATGGTTTTCTTGTCGATAGGAGTATTCAAGAGTTTACCGCGTTGATTTTCCGCCGGGCGGAGATTCCAGCTACGATTATCATCGCGCCTGACGGTAAGGAGTACAGCAACACCGACCCCAACAATAATGTGAATTGGTATCGCACTGAAAAATACGACTTGATCACCGTGCAGCAACCGCAAGCCGGGCAGTGGAAAATAAAAACCGAGATGGCACCTGGCAGTCGGGTTACGGTGGTTAGTAATTTGCAATTGGCGGTGCAGCCACTTAAGAGCAACATCAAATCTACCCAACCTCTGGATTTGACCTATTCTTTTTTGGAAAATAACCAGACGATTACTAATAGAGATTTTCTCGGTGTGTTGACCGGTAAGGCGGTTATCTCCCAAGCTGATTCACCCGAAGTCACTGAGATGGATTTGACCAATCCAATCCCTGCCGACGGAATTTTTCATCGCAGTCTGCCTGGTTTTGCCAAGCAGGGCGAATACGATCTTCGAATCGTTATTGATGGCAAAACCTTCAAACGTGAATTTATCCACCGCATCAATATTACCGATTCAGCCTTTAAGCTGGAAAAGCACGTGGATGAAGCCGAAGGTAAAAAAACCTACGTTTATTCATTAGCCGCCGATGTAGAAGTGGTTGATGTAGCTAATACCAAGGTGACCGCGCTGATCAAGAACTCCAAAGGCAATAATCTGGATCAGCAATTGAATGCGATCGGTAAGGATCATTGGGAGTTTTCGTTCGCGCCCGTGCAACCTGCGCGCTACGATGTCACTCTGCAAGTTGAGGGGAAACAAATTGACGGCAGTCCGCTATCTGAGGCTATTAATGCTGATCAGTTTTTCTTCCCGAATGAAGCGGCAGTGGTAGCGGTTGAACAATCTAACAGTGAAGCGACGGTATCTTCATCGGTAGCTGCTGAACCGGCAGTATCGGAGGAGCCTGAGCGGGAAGCTGAAGAGTCAAATGATCTATTAGTTTATATCAGCATCGGTGTCGGAAATTTATTGGTTCTGATCCTGGGTTATGTTGCCTATCGCCTGATTGCCGGTAAAGATAATAAAGATGAAATGGCAGAGATTGAAAAAACCCTGGTAACCAAGCCTGGCGACTTGCAAAAGGAACCGGAAAAAAAGACCACTATTGATGTGTCGGATGATGCTACGGCGCACATCCCTATGGGAGATTCAACGAGTTCAGAGATGAATATGGCCGATGATTTGATGGCGGATAACCTGTTCCCGCTAGATAATATGGATGACTCTGGTAACGATAAAGATAAATCCTGATGCCTGTTTCTGATTTGCCGCCCATTAACCATCAAACCGCAAGTGTAGAGTTCCTCCAATTTCAATTGATCGGACCGGTGCGTTTGGCCCTGGTTGATCGGTTTTATCGCTCCCATGGTTACAAAGTAAAGTGTGGTGCTGGTGAGCGTGTTTATGCTTTTTCGGACAGGGAAGGAGCCTTTGTTGCGGCGGCCCGATTGGTTCCGCAAAGTTCAGGACATTATTGGCTGCGTAACTTGCTGGTCGCAGGCGCTTGGCGAGGGAAGGGAGTGGCTACAACGTTAATGCGAAATTTCTTGCCTAATCTCGCTCCATACGGTTGCTACTGTTTTGCGCTTCCGCATCTGGCCAATTTTTATACGGCGTTGGGCTTTGACCAGAATCCCCTGCATTGCCCGGATGACATTGCATATACCTACCAGATATATCGTGCCCGTGGCCGCGATTGGGTACTGCTGGGTTATAGTGGCACTTGAACTATTCTTTTCTATTCCCATCATAGACAAAAGCAAATAGCGCCAAGGTATGTCTCTATCTATAGTTTATTTAAATCAATGTGTTTATAAGGAGTCACCATGAACATCGATATCGGAATTTCCCAACCGCACCGTGAAGAGATAGCCCAAGGCTTATCCAGCTTATTGGCTGATACCTACACCCTCTACCTTAAAACCCATAACTTCCATTGGAATGTGACCGGACCGATGTTCCAGACATTGCACCTGATGTTTGAAACCCAATACACCGAGCTGGCTTTGGCGGTGGATGTGATTGCCGAGCGTATTCGCTCACTCGGCTTCCCGGCTCCGGGTACTTACAAACAATATGCAGCATTGAGTAGCATTAAAGAGGAAGAAGGTATTCCCAAAGCCCAGGATATGATTCGGCTATTGGTAGAGGGACAAGAGGCTGTTGTACGCACAGCGCGTTCACTTTATCCTGCGGCGGAAGCTTGTGCTGATGAAGCAACTGCTGACTTATTGACCCAGCGCATTCAGTTACATGAAAAAACAGCGTGGATGCTGCGCAGTTTGTTAGAGTAATTATGACTATATTTTAAGAGGCTATAGATTTACCAAAACCCGGTTAAGCCGGGTTTTTATTGTCTGAAATTTGTGCGTACAAGTAGAATTTCTTTTCTCGAACCCTATTTATAAATGGAACTGCATAACAAAAAAGTGGAGTTATCGCGCCAATATAAAATTATTTTATTTTTTAAGTGTTTGATATTTATTGGTTTTTTAGAGATAAGGATGAATACAGATAAATTTTATTAACATGAACTTCCCATGTTGAACAGAAATCCCTTATTAGGACGCTAGTCCGGCTCGAACTTGCAAATATAGGCTTGAATTAGAAGTGGGCTAACTGCTTTTAATTTACCAACAAAGCAAGACCAGTATGGTAACTGGCTAAGGGATACGGCAATCCCAAAGGAGAGCAGTCCCGCAACGGCGAGTTACGATAACAATAACGGTTCGAGGATAAGTTCATGCAAAACCCAATCAACTTTAAGAAGAAGATCATTGCTACCGCTATAGCAACCTATGTGCTGACCGGCTTAAGCGGTGTAGCTTTAGCGCAAGATGATAGTGTTGAAGAAGTAGTTGTTACCGGTATTAAAGGCAGCTTGCAGCGCGCAATGGATATCAAGCGTGATGCAACTGGTGTAGTTGATGCCATTTCGGCTGAAGACATCGGTAAGATGCCTGATACCAACCTCGCAGAATCCCTGCAACGTATTCCCGGTGTATCGATTGACCGTGTAAACGGTGAAGGTAGTAAGGTAACTGTTCGTGGTCTCGCAGGTGATTACAACCTGGTAACCCTGAATAGCCGCCAGATGCCTGCATCATCATTTGGCACCAGCCGTTCCTTTGACTTCGCCAACTTGGCTTCTGAAGGTATTTCAGGTGTAGAAGTGTACAAAAGCGGCCGTGCTGATGTGCAATCCGGTGGTATGGGTGCCTTGATCAATATCACTACCCCGCGCCCTCTCAACAGCCCGGGCCTGAAAGCTGTCCTTGGCGGTAAGGCGGTGTATGACGATTCTTCAGCACTGAAGAATGACGTGACTCCGGAAGTATCCGGCTTGTTTAGCAATACCTTTGCTGACGACACTATTGGTATTGCGCTGACTGGTAGCTATCAAGAGCGTAACAGCGGTGACCGCAACGCCGGCGTCAGCGATTGGTTTGTTCATGCCACAGATGGCGGTGACTGGGCCAATATTCCAGAGGAAAATCAGCCTGGCGATGGCAGAACCTACGGGATTCCTTCGGAGGTGATGTACACCGTTAATGAAGTAAACCGCAAGCGTTTGAACGGTCAGCTTACTTTCCAATACCAACCGGTAGAGCAACTGACAGTTACTGCGGATTACCTTTACGTACAGCAAGAAACCGAAGCCAACCAATTTGGTACTGGTATGTGGTTTACCCGTACCAGCGGTATTGATATTGAATGGAGTGATACCAACCCTGCGTATCCACTTTCCTACACGGAAAACACGGGCTGGCATGAAATAAACGGCATTCTCAAGCACAACAAGACCAAATCTGACCTTAAATCGGCAGGTTTGAATGTTAAGTGGGATGCGACTGATAACCTGGCGCTGGAATTTGATGCGCACAACTCAGAGTCTTTCTCTGGTCCGGACGGTAAGTGGGGCGGTAATAACCAATTTAACATTGGTACTATCGATAACTACAGAGCGACGATGGATTTCTCCAGCAAGTTCCCGATCCTGCATGTTGGTTACGAAGACGGCCGAACTTCAGCGACGCCGGATGTCGCTATCCAGCAATTGACCAATAACATATTCCGCGTTCAAGAGCAGGAGTCCTCGGTTGATGAATATCAATTAAAAGGTACCTATACCTTTGATGACAGTTTTATCGATCATGTTAAAGCCGGTTTAGGCACCAATGAAATCACCAACGACTACTTCTTCCTTGGTTACCAAGCGCAAAACCAGGGTAGTTGGAGTGGTGTTCAGGGTGAAAATGGTGTTGGCGATATTCCACAGTCTTACTGGATTGTCGATAAATTGTCCAACTACTTCGATAACGGCGCTGTTAGAAACCCGAACTTCCAAAATACCTTTGTTCGCGGCAACTGGAACGAACTTCTTGCTATAGGTGCACAACTTTATGGTTCAGATACCGGTGTTTGCCCAAGAGCTTATTGCACTGTTAGGGATCCAAAATTAGCAAATGACGGCTTCGACGAGCAAAGAACCGTAGAAACCTCTGATTTCGCCTACCTGCAGTTCGGTTTCAAGCCAGAAATTGCCGGTTTGCCAGCTAACTTGGGTGTAGGTGTTCGCTATGAAACGACGGATGTCGAGTCAACCGCCAACTTGTCTGCCTACACACCTTATATCCGTTGGAACAGCGGTAATGAATACTCCTTGTTGTCCACCGGTGATTTTGAGTACGGCACAACCACAGGTAGTTACTCAAAAACCTTGCCGAATGTTGATTTTGATATCGCGCTGACCGATGACGTCAAAGCCCGTGCCTCTTTCAGCAAAACAATTGCTCGTCCAAACTACAATGACCTCAAAGGTGGTTTTGTTTGGGGTACAGCACCGCGTGTCAGCATGGGTTCTGCATCGGCCGGTGATCCCGATCTGAATCCAATGGAGTCAACCAACTACGATATATCGGCAGAATGGTACTACGCTGATTCCAGCTATGTGTCTATCGGCTTTTTCAAGAAAGACGTAGTTGATTTCGTTGGAAGTAGTGCGCCAGTTACCATCACGGACAGTGGTTTCCATACCCCTGTTAACGGTCCAAGATGGCAGGCTGCCGTTGCTGCTGTGGGTAATGACTTGGGGGCAATCAACCAATACATTGTTGCCAACTATCCTGCCAGTGTAGATGCTACTACTAATCATGTATTTGCTTTGCCTGAAGATCCAATTCTGCCATTTGAAGTTACTCGTCCGATCAACAATGAAGATGTATCGATTGATGGTATTGAAATCACTCTCCAGCATACCTTTGGCGAATCGGGTTTCGGTTTCCAGGCTAACGCCACCAAAGTGGATTCCGATACCGAGTATGACAACGTGTCCAAGGCTTCCC
The DNA here is from genome assembly GCF_058800985.1 of Cellvibrio sp. GW822-FHT04B05. Lineage (NCBI taxonomy): Bacteria > Pseudomonadati > Pseudomonadota > Gammaproteobacteria > Cellvibrionales > Cellvibrionaceae > Cellvibrio > Cellvibrio sp. GW822-FHT04B05. The sequence goes on from NZ_JBXAMU010000001.1 coordinate 1,293,871, forward strand.
AGTTTGCAATCCTCGGTTTGAGCGATTCTGCCAACTTTATCGGTTTCTATGATAAAGATGGGTTGCAGGTGCGTATTGCCTACAACTGGCGTGACGACTTCCTGTCCGGTGGTGGTGGGAACCCTCGTTATACCGAAGCCTATGGTCAGTTGGATGCGAGCGTAAGTTACGACCTCACTGATAACCTGACGTTGTCACTTGAAGGTCTGAACATTACCGACGAAACCACGCGTACATATGGTCGGAATAAGGGTATGACGTTTAACTACATTGAAACCGGTGCTCGTTATAACCTGGGTGTTCGTTACAACTTCTAATATTATTAGGTGTTGTGTTACAACCGAAAAAAGCCGCTGGTAACAGCGGCTTTTTTTACCCGTTGCTGTTATGTTTATATAAAGTTTTTACTATTAAAATTATTATAAAGTGTGTGTAGGTCGCGTATATGACTAATGAAGTAACCCGCGTTGTCATTGTTGGTGGCGGTTCTGCAGGCTGGTTAGCTGCAGGTATTATTGCTGCATCATGTCCTGCTCATATCCAGATAAGTCTTATAGAGTCACCCGATATAAATCCCATTGGCGTGGGTGAAGGAACCTGGCCCACCATGCGCACGACCCTGGAAACCATCGGTATTTCCGAGTCAGCGTTTTTTCGTGAATGCGATGCCAGTTTTAAGCAAGGCTCCAAATTTTCTCGCTGGACGAGTCTGTCAGCCGACGATGATTACTATCATCCTTTTATGCCACCAACCAAATATCACGACATCAATTTGGCTCTCTACTGGCTACCTTTTAAAGACAAAATAAATTTTGCCAATGCGGTTTGTGCGCAGGCTGCTATTTGTGATCTTGGGCTTGCACCCAAACAGATTTCTACTCCTGAATACAGCGCCGTATTGAATTACGGCTATCACCTGGATGCGGGAAAGTTCTCGCCCTTTCTGCATAAACATTGCGTTGAAAAATTAGGTGTGAATTACATCAGTGCTAATGTTACTAATATCAATACTCAGGATAACGGCGATATCAAATCCGTTACTACCGATAGTCGGGGTGATATTGAAGGCGATTTGTTTATCGATTGCAGCGGTTTAACATCGCTGTTGCTGGGAAAACACTACGCAATTCCTTTTGTTTCACAAAAGCATATCCTATTTAATGACTCGGCTTTGGCGGTCCAGATTCCCTATGCTGAAGACGCGGATGCGATTCGTCCCTACACGCTCTCTACCGCGCAAACTGCCGGTTGGATTTGGGATATTGGTTTGCAATCGCGACGCGGTGTTGGTCATGTTTTTTCCAGTGCCTATACTACAGATGAGCTGGCCGAGCGGGAATTGCGCAATTACATAGCATCTGCTGTGGGTGAGAAAATGGCGGAATCGCTGGCGGTTAGAAAAATTGTTTTTAACCCTGGTCACCGCGACACTTTTTGGCATAAAAACTGTGTAGCGATTGGTTTGTCTGCCGGCTTTATTGAGCCCCTGGAAGCTACGGCGCTGGTATTGATTGAGCTTTCAGCAAAAATGATTGGCGAACAATTTCCTGCTAATCGCACAACCATGGATATACTCGCAAAGCGTTTCAACCGGACATTGACCCACCATTGGCAACGCATAATCGATTTTTTAAAGTTGCATTATGTAATGACCCAGCGTACCGATACCGAGTATTGGCGCGATAACTGCCTCATCAGCAGTATTCCCGATAGCCTACGTGAATTGCAGGAATTGTGGAAAGTCCAATCTCCATGGCTGTACGATGAAATTTTTCGGGAAGAAATGTTCCCCTCGGCCAGTTATCAATATATTTATTACGGAATGAGGGGTAACACGGCCGTTCCTGAATTCCATATGGATAAGCGAGCGAGTGATAAAAAGCTGAGAAAGGCAGAGACGTTATTTATGGAGAATGCCCAACTCATCCAGCAATTGAAAAAGAACCTGCAACCGCATCGTGAATTGATCGAGAAGATAAAGAAACACGGGCTGCAAAAAATTTAAGCCTTCGCTGACAATAAAAACATTGGAGATACCATGCCAAATTTCGCTTTACTCAATAACGTCGCGCACAAAAACCTGCGTGTAGTTCGTGAGCATTCATCCCGTTACGGTGACAATGAAATGTCAACGGTGACATTTCCTCAAGAGTTTCGCGCTATTCAAAATGAGTATCCGATTTTCTTCCAAAAAAATGCGGAAAACGGAAGGTTCATTCCTGTTGCTTTGGTTGGCTTGCGTCAAAACGAAAACCTGTTTTTGTCTGATAGCGGCTGGGACGCTAATTACATTCCTGCATCAGTAAAAAGAAGGCCATTTTTGATCGGCATACAACCGCCAAAGCCAGGTGAAGATGGCCAGAGTCGCATGGTATATGTGGATATGGATAGCCCGCGTCTTAGCGAGACTGAGGGGGATCCGGTATTCCTTCCTCACGGTGGCTATTCGCCTTATCTTGAAGCTGTCGTTGAGCTACTGGAATATATCCAATACGGCACCGAGTTAAATGAACGTTTTGTTAACGAATTGCTGCAATATGAGTTACTGGAAGTCGTCACACTGGAAATTACCCTGAAAAATGGCGATCGCAATAATCTCGCTGGTTTTTACACGATCAATGAAGACAAGTTGGCAGCGCTGGATGGTAATGCCGTCGCGAGTTTGCACAGCAAAGGTTACCTGCAATTTATTTACATGGTGTTGGCCTCGCATTCCAATGTGGTGAAATTGATTAACCGTATTGAAACCAAGCTTGCAAAAACAGCAATCTAATCGATTGACCACTAAGCGGCCGTTATGATCGATATTAAAAGAAGCGTTAAGGTAATCGAAGGTTGTTCTCCTGGCCAGATTCCGGACGACGTATTTGCCTCTTCTGAACCATTAATCCTGAAAGGTTTGGCATCCTCCTGGCCCATTGTGAAAGCGGGGTTGGAATCCAATACAGATGTTGCAAAATATTTGCTGCAATTTTATCAAGGCCAGGAGGTTTTGGCCTTTTTGGGCAAGCCGGAAAATAACGGCCGCATTTTTTATGATGAAAAACTGACAGGGTTTAATTACGACACTGTCAGTACCCAACTTGATTTTGCGCTCAAACAATTGGCATTGCACAGTGATAATACTAATCCCCCGAGTATTTATATTGGTTCAACCAATGTGGATTCTTATTTGCCGGGGTTTCGTGCCGAAAATGATTTGGGTTTGGATCAATATAATCCTTTAGTTAGTATTTGGTTATCCAATAAATGCCGTATCGCAGCCCATTGGGATAGTCCGCTTAATATTGCATGCTCGGTAGTCGGTCATCGGCGATTTACATTATTTCCTTTTGATCAAATGGAGAATTTGTATGTTGGCCCGCTCGATAAAACGCCGGCGGGGCAAGCAATCAGTTTGGTGGATTTTTATAATCCTGACTTTGAACAATTCCCAAAATTCAAAGCGGCATTACAACACGCACAAGTCGCCAATCTTGAGCCGGGCGATGGAATTTTTATTCCGAGCATGTGGTGGCATCACGTTGAAAGCTTGGGCTCGCTCAATATATTAGTGAATTACTGGTTTAAAGATGTGCCCGCCTATTATGGACAGGCAGTTAATGCCTTGTTTCACTCGATATTATCAATTCGCGGCTTACCGGCTGCGCAGCGCAATGCCTGGAGACTGATGTTTGATCGCTATGTATTTGATTATGACAAGGCCGAGTTCCAGCATATCCCGGAACAAGCCCAGGGTGCTATTGGTGAGCTGACCGATGAGAATGCCCGGAAAATTTTGGCGCGCCTTTTAAACCAGTTAAAGCGATAAATTAATAAAGTGAAAAATCAATTGAAGCGTTAAATAAAGTAAACCGCTGAATAAATTGAATCGATAAAAATACAGTGCAGAAAATAAGAAGCTGCTAGAGAGACTGGAGAAAAAATGAATTACACAACCAAAGTCAAGAAAGTCGTGATTGTAGGCGGTGGTACAGCGGGTTGGATGGCTGCTGCGTCTTTCTCCAGATTGCTCGGCAAAAGTATTGAAGTCACCTTGGTAGAATCCGAAGAAATAGCTACCGTGGGTGTGGGTGAAGCTACAGTGCCGCCACTGATTTTGCTTAATCGTTACTTGGATATTAACGAACAAGAATTTATGGCCGCGGTGAAAGGATCGATCAAGTTAGGGATTTCTTTTGAAAATTGGCGAAATGTGGGCGAGGACTATATCCATCCCTTCGGTTATACCGGCAAGGATACATGGGCTGCCAGCTTTCAGCATTTTTGGCGTAGAGGTTTGGATATAGGTGTGAATTATCCACTGAGCGATTATTCGGTGGAGTATACAGCGGCATTGCAGAATAAATTTGCCCATATGCCTAATGCAACCTTAACCTATGCCTATCATATCGATGCCGGTTTCTACGCAAGGTTTTTGCGAAATATTGCCGAAAAAGCAGGTGCGACACGTATTGAAGGCAAAGTAGAAGACGTTATTCTCGATAAAGCCCAACATATCCAATCTATCAGGTTGGCATCCGGTGCAGTTATTGATGGCGATCTTTTTATCGATTGCTCCGGATTCCGTGCTTTATTAATTGAACAGGCTTTGCATACCGGCTTTGAAGATTGGTCGCACTGGCTGCCATGCGATAGTGCGCTTGCAGTGCAAACTGAATCTGTGCGTGAGCCAGTGCCTTACACGAGAGCCATTGCACATCGCGCTGGTTGGCGCTGGGAAATTCCATTGCAGCATCGAGTTGGCAATGGATTGGTTTATTGCAGTCGCTATATGTCAGACGATGAAGCTGGAAAAACCTTATTGGAACAAATTAATGGACGTTTAATTTCTGAGCCAAAAATCATTCGCTTTAAAGCAGGGCAGCGCCTTAAATACTGGAACAAGAATTGTGTAGCTTTAGGTTTGGCAAGCGGATTTATTGAACCGTTGGAATCTACCAGTATCCATATGATCCAACGAGGCATAACACGGCTTATACAAATGTTTCCTCATGATGGAATCCGTGGCTGTGATGCTGATGAATATAATAAACAGATGAAAACAGAAGTTTTAACCGTAAGGGATTTCGTTGTAATGCACTACCATTTAACCGAGCGGGAAGACAGTGCGTTCTGGCGTTACTGTAAAAATATGCCTATCCCTGCATCACTTGAGCATTGCATACGTTTATTTAAGGAAACCGGTAAGTTTTTTGTTGAATCACCGTATAAACTTTTTGCAGAACCATCCTGGTTACACGTGATGGTAGGTCAGGGCGTTATTCCCGAGCGCTATCATGCGGTGGCTAATGAAATGACAGATGCTGAATTGAAAAGATTTCTGGAAGATATCAGAAATTATGTAAGGCAAACTGTCCAGAAAATGCCTTCACATCATGATTATTTGCAGTATTACTGCAAAGCGACAGCATGGGATGCATAAATTTATATGAGCCAGGTTAGTTCACCTGGCTTGACTCAAAATATTATTTCAAATAAATGAAACTGTTCAGCGTCAGGCGACCAACAACAGGATTGGGGCGGAACTGGAAATTTTCAGGGATAGACGCTGAATGCAATACGTCGCCGGGGTACATAATCAACCGGTTGAAGTTTGCTTCATAACGGCCAATTTCTTCGTAATATTGATTGGAGCCATTGATATATTTTTTATGCCAGCTAGTGTCTTGCTCTTCTTTCGAAAGATGCCCGGCATAGATATCCATCCGCTCAGGGGAAAGTTGCTCAAACCCTGTTGCTCTGTGTCGATAAAGCGATGTGCCGCCTTTGTCTGGTGTGCAAAGATAATGAACACAAGCCAATTTGTGTTTATTTATGGTATCAACATGCGGACGCGATTGCGGGAGTGCCAATCTGGATGGCGGTGTTAGCACCAGGGAATACATAGATTGGGAATGACTGATATTTTCCGGCGTGATGTTAAATGTTTGGCAAATAATATCGCGCAAATAAGTTTGCAGGGCCTCGCTATAAAAATCCGGTACTTTGGATTGTATGCCTGGGTAATAATCTGTTCCATCATGGAAATCGCCAAACTTTACTGCAAAACCCAACAAAGCTTCCGCTTCATATAAAAAATTATCCACTATCAATACTGGTGTTTTTTCATTACCTACAATGTCAATATGATAGCGAAATCCAGGATGTAATGGTGGTAAAAAATTATTGTTGGACATGTTGGTAATCTCGCACAATTTTATTGTAGATATTATTGCTTATTCTGGTATTGGCTTCCACACTTAGCTGATAAAGTTATTTTATTGCTTTTCTGTGAATTGTTTCAGTGCGCGAATAGAGTTTATTTATTCGAACACTCCCATGTTTTGTAATTCTTGTTGGTTATCCATGCGAAAGAATTTGGCAAATGAGATAATCGTGGCGCAATGTTGGGTAGTTATCTTGCGCGCAATAAGACAAATGAAGTTAGTCTTATTGCAAGAAGGTTCCAATGTGAAGATGTTGGGCCAAAAAGATATTTTCACGATGGAGACATAAAACAACTATTCCTATTGTTTAGAGAGAGGATTACTCATCACCTGCCTGGCGACTTATTTCATAGATGGATGACGCAGCAAAGAACTACACGGGGTTTTATATCTGTAATCCAATTTAAAATAGAAAATAATTTCATTCGAAATTGGATTACATAAAGACGCATCTCAAAGCTCCACCGCCAGGGGCGGAAATGCTTTGCGCAATTCCCGAAAGAAACTCACTGCCCCTGCCGATGAAACATCCACTATCGCAAGTGGTGCGTAATAGTGGTTTATGCCGTGGGGTGGGAGGGCTTTGTCGTCAGGCCAGTCTACATTGCCAGTGGCGGTGCGGACGGGGATTAACCAGTAGTCGCTGGTGCGGTATTGGTGTTTGGCGCCGCCGGGAGCGGGTTGGAATTGTACTTGTACGCCGTCGGCAAGTATTTGCCAGTCGTTAGTGGATTCTTTGAGCTGTTGACTGCCGTCCCAGCGGCGGGCTTTGGTGGGCCAGGTTTCGCCGGTGGGTAGATCAGACGGCGCCACTATGGCTTCTGTATCCAGGAAGATTTCGTTGTCTTCGATTTTTTTGATTTTGTAGAGTGGCCCGGCGCGACCGCGCAATTCTTGTGCGCTGCTGGTTAGCTCGATGAATTGGCCTATGGCAAAGCCGCGCGCATCGTCCACTTTTACCAAATGACCTGACAGGCTCTCGACGGCGGCCAGGGCGCTGGCGTTGTCGCGCGACCATTTGAACCAAGGTCTGGTACCTTCAAAATAGATTTCCACCCGGTAGAGTTGGTTTTCCAGCCCGCGATAGCTGGCTTGGGGCGAACTGATGCAGGGCCCGGATTTGCCTTCGTATTTGGCTTTTACTTTAAGCAGGCCGTAGTGTTCGGGATAAAACCTGGGCGTAAGCACATCAAGAAAGCCATCGCCTGCCTCATCCAAACCAAAATTCTGCGCTACGGGTTCGGCTTTCACCTGCCATACCAGCTTGGCACGGGTGGTGGTATCGGCGCCTTCCAGCGCTACCTCGCGGATACTCTGATCGTCTATATGGGTGACGTGGTGCTCCCAGACATCCAGATAAATTAAATAGCGGCCTGCGCGCAAATTTTCACTCGGTGGCCAAGGGTAATCCGGCTGGCGATAGAGGCTGTAGTAATCCTCCGCTTCTGCCAACTGGCCGTTGACGTAATAGCGCCCCTTGCTGATGACAACCGGGCCGTTTTCCTCGGGGGTAGAGATCAGCTTTTGGAGGTGCTCGCGCTCGAAGTCACTGGCTTCAGTCAGCGCGCCTGTATCGGTGATGATGGCGAAACCCAGATTGCGCTTTTGCACGACGTTATCGACGTTCAGTTCATCTGCCGGTCCGCCATGGGGACCAATCAAATCTGCCGCCAGACGGCGGTAATAGTGCAGGAAGATGGCCGCCTGCTCGTTCCAGTCGGCGTCCAGCTGGACGCGCCCTTGCTGTTGCAGCACGCGGGTAAAGTGTTTGCTGGAATCAAAACTGACCCGGGAAAAATCGCCTTTCATGATTGTCTCCTTATCACATCAATGTCTTTGTTAGTTAACGGGTATGACAGCGGCATCGCATCTGGCCGGGGTGTATTCCTCCAGCCGGGCGCGCAGGTTGGCCAGGCGTTGGGGCTGGTACAGATGGTAGAAAACGCCCAGTTCGGATTGATTGTCGGCGCCCTCGGCGATCTCGCTGGGGCCGGTGATGGCCAACTGGCAGTAGCCGGGGTTGCCGTAGCGCTGGCTGGTGAATTGGGGTTTCACCCGTTCGCGCGCCGCCTGGATTGCCTCTTCCAAATTTGCATCACTGACGGGTATGTCCGTTAACTCTGCTTCGCCTTGCAGTTGCTGACGAGCCTGCTCTTGCGCTAGATCCGGCTGGCAGTGATAACGTTTAGGCGTGCGCGAGCCGGGGCGAACGTAGCAGAAACGCATACATCCCTGCTGCCGGCGCGCGACTTTAAGCTTACCCAGAAGTATGCTGTTTTCCGCCAGCTCGACGGTGTGGACATCAATGCGGCCGAATACAGTACTGCGCAACAGGGTGAGGCATACATGGGCGAGGCTGCAACCGTAGCCGCCGATGGCTTCGCAGGCGGGGCCTTCGCAATCGCTGCCGGTGGCGTCGAGGATACTGTCGCTGATGCGGATGGTGAGGGGATCATGTTGCACTTCGTCGTTATTGACCTGAATAGAACCGAGGATGCTGTGCTCTATGGTCAGGCAAGGCCAGGCGTTGTTGATATCTATGCTGGGTTCTTCCAGTTGTTCGGGTTCGCAATCCGGCTCCAGGTTCCAGCCGGGTACCAGGGTGCTGTGGCGAATAATAACGCCGGCAACTTCACCCTCGATTTGCAGGCCGCGACCTGCAATTAGCAAACCATCCAGCGTGAGATAACTGCCTGCTCCACCATTAACCCAAAGCTGGTCAGGGCGATCATTCAGGCGGATTATCGGGCGGGCACCGTTGGCGGCAGCAAGCTGTAGGTGATGGCCGGCGGGTAGCTCTATCTGGATGGCATCTTCGTAGAGGCTGCTATCGGCAATCTCAATCAGCGCATCCATTGGTTGCGGCTGGTTGTTGGTGTTACGTAAATCCAGTTCGCCTTTCCAGGCTTCCAACGCCAGCTTGATACTGGTGTATTGTTGGTTTTTACCGACGCCAAAGCGCAAACCGGAAATCGGCGGTGTGATGCGGCGCAAATACTCACCCCCACCCAGATCGGCGCTAAAGCCATAGTGGTAGGACACCCGCACCCCGTTGCGCGGCAGCTGGCGGGGCGGAAAGAGGATGCGGCCCAGCACTGGATCTATCGCCACATGGTCTTTAGGTGGTTTGTAGTGATCCCAAATGCTGAGGTCGGCGGCGATCACCTGAGCGATGGGAATGGGCTGGGGGGAGTCGGCCTTGGGCCAGCCGGGTGCCCAGATGGCGAGGCTTTTGCCCTCACCGTAATAATGAGGTGAGGCGTGCTTGCCGTTATCGTCCGAAAATTCCAATCGGGTGATAGGTGCGGGGACATTGACGCGGCCGTCTATTTCGCCAGGGTCGTCCTGAGTTTGCCCGTGGCTGAACAGGGGCGCGTTGTTGCCCAGCGTGCTAAAGGTATAGCAATTGCGCTGCTCCAGCGACAGCACCGGGGTTTCAGTGACGGGATAACTGCGCAGCCGCCATACAAACAGACCGACACTGGGAAGGTTGTATCGGCCCTGTGGCGGTTTACGCAGGTCGGCCACGGGCGAGTTGATCAGCCGCACATCCGCCGTGTGGGCGCTGTTATCGAAGGGCGAATTGAGCCAGGCGAGGTGCTGGGGCTGACGCAGGTCTACCAATTGGCCGCGTTTTAAATGGCGGTGGTTGAGATGCTGGTTGTGCGCCAGCAGGGGGAAAAACTCCACCGCCCGCGCCGGCCACCGGGCAATGTCCGCCGCCAGTAATTCCAGCAGCGCCAGTGTGCCTTTGCGGCGGCGATAGGCGAGGGTATTGGCCAGATCGCGCCGTGGCACAGGGCCGGCGCCGCCTGCCGGGGTTGCCTGGTTGAAACCGATCAGGTCGCCCAAATAGGGCACCACCCACTCTTCACAGGTTTCGATAAACCAATTGTCGTAGGTCTGCGCTATATCGGCCTCAAGCAGATTTACCTGCTCGCCAATCACCTGCAACAGGGCGCGCAAGGGTTCGCCCTGCTCGGCGTCACGCAGCCGGTAGATATAGGGCAGAAGTTGGTAGAGACGATCATTGCTGGCAGCGTCCTTCAACGAGTCCTTTACAGTTACCTTGGCCATAGCTACCTCAATTTATCGGGTTAAGTATCAGGGTGGCGGGTACCTCTGGATTGAGGAACGCCAGCTGCGCCGGGCGAATGCCTTTACCCTCCTTGCCGGCCAGGTTGACCAGGAGGAAAGGCCGGGGATCCTGTTCGTCGTCCTGGCTTTTACTCTGGTCTATAAACTGCGAGGAACTGTCGCTGCCGGGATCCTCCGTCAGTAACCGGGTGATGGTTTCCAGCGTCACCAACCGGCGTTCACCATTGGGCGTTACCTCTTTTTCGGGTACGCCGCGCAAGTAGTCCACATCTACATAATCCACCCCGCGCACCGCCTGGATACAACTGATCACCTCACTCAAATAGAGTGGTTGGCCGAACTGGCGGCGGGCAAAGCCAAAGGTATCCAGCAGCGCTGCACGGACATTAGTCACCACTGGCTCCCACAGATAATCCGGCAACAAACGGATATTGGCGCTGATTACTACAAACACCAGCTCGCGCATCGCCAGTTGCAGGGGTTGGTTGGGATCACCCGCTTCAAGCAATGCCTGCCGCAGGTTTTGGAAGAGATCGGAAGTTTCATCGATGGGGATATCATCGGCACCGGCGATAGTGATGTGTACCAGGCGACGATTGCCATCCGTTAATTCCCGTGCGTTGGCTTTGCCGATACCGGCAAACAGGCGGGCGAAATCCTCGTAGTCTTTTACCGATACCAGCCGGTCCAGCGCCTTGAGCGCCAGCGGCGCATTGGCGCGGGCTTGGTCGCAGGTTTCGCGGTCGGCGCCGCCAGTGGCCGGCAGGGGATTGATAACCTCCTTCACCCCCAAGGGCCGGGCGACCAACAAGCTGATCTGGCCGGCGCCCACATTGCCCGCTTTACCTATACCGTTGCGGTAGCGCGCTTTGATATTTTCTTGCCCGGATGGCAAACGGCCACCCTCTTTGCCGTTGCCAAAGATCACCGTGGTTTTGGCCTCGTCATCGGTTTTGGTGACAAACAAGCGTGCATTGGGTGACTGGCCAGCCAGGGAGTCCGCTTCGTGCCAGCGCAGGTCGTTGACGTAAACTTCCAGGGTGGATTCCGCCCCCGCCGGGGTAGTGGCAGATACATAGGTGAGTGGTGGCTGCTTGAGGGTAAACGCCTGCATGCTGAGGCTGGCACTGCCGCTGCCAAGGGTTTCGGAGCGGGTGTCGCCGTGGGTGGCTTTAACGACGTTGCCGTGGATTTTCACGGTCGCACGTTTGTACCTGTGGGCCAGTGGTGTCTCCAGAGTGATGCGGCTGAGGGTTTTATCGCCCGGCAAGGTACTGTTAAAGGTTTGCTCCACATTGGCCAGCATGGCCAGCTCGCTCTGGATTACCCCGGCCGTGGCCTCTATATCCGCGCGTTCGCCGGTAACTATCAGCCAGCGCCCGGCTTGCAGGCCGGGATGGAGCTGGTCCAGATCTATGGTTTTGCTGTTGTTCACCTTGCTCTGGTATTGGGCATCTGTGTCCTGAGGGCTACGCAGCGGTAGGCCTATATCGTCATGGATGGGCTCTTGCGCCAGTTGCAGTAGCTCGCTTTGGGTGCGAACGAGCACCTTGCGCTGGTGATCAATGCGGGAGAATTCACTGTCCAGGCGCCAGGGTTGATCCAGCAGTAAGCGGCTGGTTTTGCCACTCAGGCCATAGTCGCTACGCGGCTGCTGAACCACATTGGCAAGCTTGAGCAACGTCCGCCGGGTCGCGGAGCTGCTCCCAATCGGCCGCTGTACCAGCACATAGCCACCCGGTAGCAGGTTGTCGTATTGGTTGTCGAGCGAAAGCACATCGGCTGCCTCATGTTGCAGCGGCCAATCATTCGCCAAGGGAGCGGTGATAAAACGCACGGCACCGTCTGCATCGTTAGCCGAGATGTCCAGCCCGCCATTTTTATCATCGTTGGGGATAAGCCCGGTGCGCACTGGCGCGTTATAACCAAATAGCGGCGCTGTCAGGCGCAGGGCGTAGATAGCTTTCAACTCGGGCTGGACAGGGTTGAGGTTAGCGCTGGCCAGGGCAGGATAGAAATACTCGCCCAGCCGGGGCGCAAACTTAACCAGCAATTGGGGCGCCGCATCAGCATTAGTTTTAAAACCTTCTTTCACCGAGCGGATTTGCTGCAGGGCATTGCGTGGCTGTAAACGACCAGGTTGCAGCAGACTGGCAGTAAGATCCGTCAAGTTGGTGGATGTGGGGGTTATGCCGGGTTGGCTGTGGGATTTTAACTGTGTAAAAAACTCCGTTATGGGCCCTTTAAGATTGTTGCCTTTATCCCAGTTGAGGGTATCTGTCAGCGCTATTGCACCTTCTTTAAGTTCGACCAGCGTATGCCAGGTACCCAAGGCTATATTACTCCTGAGCAGCTCGAAGTACTTTTTGTCTGGATCAATCGTCCCAAACTTGTGCTCAGCCTCTTTAAGGAGTTCTGTTACATCACTCAGGTTGAGATCGGCAAACACTGGCTGCAATAGCACTGGGGTTTTGCCTTCCTGCAACAGCGGCTCGGCGGATAGTACCTTGCGGATGTAGCGGTCGCTTTCTCCATCACCAAAGGCCAGCAGCAGATGGTCACCCGCTTTCAGGCCAAGGGCAGTGCCGTCCAAATGCAGCCGATCTATCGTCAATGCCTTGTCACGGGTGATGTGGTAGGGCTGCTGCAGGCGCGGCTGCAATTGGTTCCAACTGCTATGCGCTTGCAGCGGATCGCTGGTTTCAAACGATTGCGGCAGCTCGCCGGGGCCGGGGATACTTTGGGAGCGGGTGCCCTTGGGGATCACCGTCTCCTGCCTGGCGTTGCTATCCATGGTATAGGCGAGGAAAACGCTGGATGCCACACCGGGCCGGGGCTGGTAACCCACCAGCCGGGCCAGCTCGGTAACGGAGCGCTGTAAACCCGCCGTGCGCAAATAGCCCTCATTCACCTGGCGTTCATTGTAAAAGCTGAGCACATCGGCGACGGTTGCCCAAGCATCCAGCAAAGCAATGGACGGATCGTCAGGCGCGCGGGTACTAAGGCCGGCCAAGGCCGGATAATCCCGGCTGGAGAGGCGCGCCTGCATGGTTTCAAAAAAGCTGGCGTAGGTGCCCACACGGTAGCGCAGCTCGCTTAAACCCGCCCGGTTTTTGGGCCTGTCGACTTTGTGTGTACCGCCGGCGCAGCAGCCGCAGCTGTTATTGGAGGAGCCAGTTAGATTGTTCATCGTCCACCTCGTATATCCAGAGTGAGCTTGCCTTGCTCGGGGTAGTCAGGATCTTGCCGCAAGAGGGCGATTTCGAGGGGACCCAGAGACAATATGCCGCTCTCCAGGGCACCGTTGGGGTTTTTGTCTTCGGGCAAGCCTTCAAACTGGCGCGCCAACCGCAGCACTTTTACGGCGGTAACACCCTCCACTGATTGGGCGCGGGCAACCAGTTCGCTCAGTTGTATACCTTCACCAAAGCTGAGGTTGTCGGCGTGGAAGAAGCCGGTGAGCCCCCCTGCAAGGCGCCGGTCGCTAAAGGCATCGAGCAATGCCGCCTTGATCTGGCCGCGCAGGTAATTGGGTTGCACACAGACACCCAGCGCGAAATCCACTGGTACATAGCTGGCCCAGGCGACTACCAGGTCATGGGCGATACGGCGGTAGCGCAAAAGGTGGCTGTAGATCTCGCCCAGCAGGTGCTCGTCCGCCCGGCCATCGAAAGGATCAACCGCCACCAGTATTTCGTACCAACTGCCCGTCCAGCGCAGGCGGGCGGCGGCCCGTTGTACCCGTCCGGCAAAATCGCGCTCCACTATGGCAACGTAATCGGCAGGGGTGATGGCCCGCTGCAGAACTTTTTTGAAGGCTTGCGGTGCGTAAAGCCGCGCTTCCGCCAGAGGCTCGGGATCAATGCCACCGCTCGCCGCGATGGGGTTGCGCACCTGCACAAAACCTACACCTTGGGGTAGATGGTTTTTGAAAACGATATGGTTGATGGCCTCGGCACCCACATTGCCGCGATTGCCATTGCCAATGCGGTAACTGGCGGTAAAGCGGGTACCTGGCAGCGGCTGACGACCACAATCGCCGTCGCCAAAGCGCAATTGGACACGGCGGTCTTCTTCCACTTCCACTACAAAATGGCGGTCGTTATTGTCACTGGCGAGCAGGTCGGCTTTGGGTTGCCAATTGTCACTGTTGTTATGTAGGCCGGGCGTTTCGCTCAGGCTGATAACCGGCAAGGCGGCGCGCGGATCTTGCTGTAACAGCCCTCGCGCCGGAGTGATATGGTGGTGACCGCAATGACGGGTGCTGCAGGCCGGCAATGGCTGGCTAAAGCTGAGGTCGCCGCGCTCAAGTAACGGCTGGAAGCGGCCGGGTAGCTGCTTGGGTTGGCGGGGCAGGCAGTGATCGTCGCAGTCGGGTGCCTGTTCTATACCCGGTACGGGCGGCAATTCCTCGCCTTTGGTTTCGCCCTGATCCACTAGGATTACATTGCCGCGCACCAGGCTTATATCTTCAATGGGGGAGCAATCCTCGCGGTTGATGGCGCTGATGCAGAGGGGAAAATCCAGCGCGTCTTCCGCCGTCCATTCAATTTCCCACAGCAGTTTGCCCGTAAGCGGATCTTGCCCCTTATGAGCGTGTATAAGGCGCACCGCCTGGCGATGGCGTGGATCGGCGTCGCCGGAGTGACCGGTGGTGGGGCCTTTAACTTCTTCGAGGATAAGGATGTCGCAGGGTTTGAGGTGCAGCTTGTAGTCGCTGTCCTTTGGCGTTTGTATTTGCGTTTGGGGATGGCGGCTTTGCAATGTCTGGTGATGAGACAGCTCGGGATGATCTGTATGGCAGTCGTCATCATCCTGATCCGGTGGCGAGGCTGTGCCTGGGTCGAGTAAGGTCGCACTGGTGGCACCTTTAGGCAGGCAGCAGCGGCTATCGCCCCAAGTGTAAAAGCGGATGGCATTGTGGGCGAGATAGAGCGGGATTGTCGCTTGGCGGTCTGGCACCAGCGGCTCAAAAACCAGATGTTTTGAGGGCTTGGGCAATTGCTCGGGGGTGAGTAGTGTGGCCTGGTCGTTGAGGGTAGTGATCAGGTAAAAATCGCCAGGCAGAAGATCCTTATAGTCGGCATCTACCGCCAACGTCACCCAGGCGCGGGCGTTGCAGCCCTCGTGCAGGTGATAGTCCACCAAGCGCGCATGGCGGCGCACGGACACCCGGCGGCGGGCGGTATCCAGATAGGCCTCTGTACCTACCGCATCCTGGTAGTAACTGAGGTGATCGCCCACATAGGCCAGTAATTCCACCAGTGTAATGCCCAGGTCGGGCACATGGCGTTCGCGCCAATTGGGCATGGTGAGGGCGAGGCGATCGAGAATCAGTTGGCGAAAACTGCCGTAGTCTTTGGCGAGGTAGTTGATGTCAGGCTCAGCTCCGGCAACCGGCGTACAAGCCGGCGGTGGCAGGCAATCGAGATCGCTGGGGCAACTGACTTTAAAACTGAACTCCAACTGGCTGTAACGCGGGTCAAAACCGGCCAGCGGGCGGGGTTTACGGCGCGCACCTTCACCATCGTACAGTGGGCGATTGGTCTCTGGATCAAGCTCTACCAATAGCAGTTGGTAGGTGGAGTAATCACCATACTTATTGACAAATACCTGCATATAGTCGTCAAGATCGTCGTCAACTTCACGCTCTACTGCAATACCGGTGACATGGATATCGGTAATCCGCCGTCCACCCTGAATCAGCACATTACCTGCACTTATGTACTCTGGCGCCTTGCCCAGGAAATAGACGCGCAGCACTTGCTGGTTATCGCTGACCTCGACAAAATCCAGCCCGTTCCACCCTTTTTGCTCGCGCACAAGCTGGCGGCGGTGGTCGTGGTTACAGCTGAGCTGGCTCATAGCGCACCCCCTGTACCGGCAGAGGCAGTTGCAGCAGAGGTGTTGGCAAAAGTATCCTGCCGGACTTCACCGGTACGCAACACCCGATATTGCAAGTGCAAGCGCAGGCTGGATTCTTCGCTGGTCACCTCCAGCCCTTGCACCTCAATTACATCTCCCAGCCAGCGCTGCAAACCCGCCTGTACCGTAAAGCGTAAAGTTGCCGCCAACTCCGGGCTGTTGGGGGCGAACACCAATTGCAACAGACCGCTGCCGAAATCCGGCCGGTTCACCCGCTCGCCGGTATTGGTAAACAGAAACTGTTCAATCAGGTTGCGGATATGCGGAGTGTGCCCGGCAGTATCGCTAGATGTCTGGGCTGTGCGGCCGCGGTGATCGAAATGCAGGGGAAAATCTATATCGTCCATAATGTCCTCACAGAGCAGTAACGCGCGGTTGGGTAACCGCAATAATCAGGGGCGTGCCGGTGGGCGCGCATATGGCCTGGCTGCTCTGGCACACCAGCGGCTGGCCGTTGGAGAGAACCCGCGTGGTGCCCATCAACCAATTGGCAGTAATACAGGGCCCGTTGCCATTGGGCGGCGGCGGAAAGGCGCAACCGGCCACGACATAGGGCGCGGCTATGGTTACTGTCGGCTGGCCACTCACCATGACGCGGGGATTGGGCGCCGTGGGTGTCGCTTGGCCGCCGTGGGCGCACATCACTTGGGCGCCGAGATGTACAAGGAAGCCGGGCATTTACGTCACCACCAGTGCGAGTTTGTTAATCATTACCGAGGGACCCAACAACTCCACCGAGGCGCCCTTGCCATTATTGAGGAAGATGCCGGCGTCGTTCACCACTATGGACGCACCGGTAGTACTGCGCAGGATGATCCCGCCCGTTGTCGGTACCGGCGGCATCACCGGTGGTGGCGGTGCGGGCGGCAAGTCGCTGATAATTACTGCCTGTTGCAGCAATGACTGGATGACAATATTGGGATCAGCCGGGTTGCCCGCCAGCGCTGCCAGCGGTACCTCGGCCACAATTCCCCAGAAGCTGCCTACCCAGATGGGATAGTCGGGATCGCCCTGCTCGAATTCGATCCAGACGCCGTCGCCAACCTTGGGAATCGCGTAAAATCCGTTCTGCTTGCCGGCGATGGGAAAGCAGGGCATGGCCCAACTGGAGGGAATAATCCCCAGCACATCCGGCACCATGGCCATAATGCGCCCGCGTTGCTCCGGGTCTACATTCATGAACACCGTGCCGCGATACTTGCCGTAATAGCGCTTGGCTGCGCCTTCTGTCTCACTACTCATTCATGCCACCGCCCTTTATGCCAGTACCCTAATTAATCACTTTCGGAATCGTCGAAATCAGCCCGTTGCGGCTGAGTTGGAACTCTTGTTTGTATTGGCCCGGTTTGATTTTGTGCTTTACGTTAGTGACGTAATGCAAACCATCGTAAGCCGTACCCACGCCCCGCACGCCTACTAACGAACGCGCTTTGAGCAACCGGCCATAGCGCAATACATCCAGGGTGCCCGAACCGGTCACTGCATCAGCGGCGAGCGACGCATCGGCCAGGCCGATCATGATCGCCTTGGGTATAGAGAACTTGGACAGATCGGCGCGGAAGGGCTTGAGATCGCCCAGATTGCTGGGAAAAGGTTGCACCAGCCCGAGCGGCGGGTTAAGGGGGGTGATGGGTGGAATGGGAATGGGGATAACCACTTTACTTGCCTCGTTGTAGATATACACAATCGGCAGGCGGTTCTTCTGGTTGTCAAAACTGAAACTCAGGCTTTCCACATTGGTGTGCGCATCCATATCCACATTGAGTGCCGGCTGCGGCACACCGACCTTAATGCGCGGCCCCCAATAAGCAATGTTGGTACCCACCGCTGGCCCCGGCTCCACATAAAACACATAGCCCACCTGGGCGGCCAGCGCCTGTATATATTTGAGATCCGTACCCTGCTGTGCGGGAATGTTGCCCGTGGGAATGGGCACATCAATCATGACGCTGGGAATCACCATGGGGATCACCCCGAACATGGCGTATTTGAGCAGCAACAGCCCAATCCGGCCCTCGGCCGGCATGGCAGGGAAGGGAAAGCCGCTAAAGTCGATCAAGTCCATCACCCGGCTGACATCCTCGCCGGTAATCACCAGCACCGGATGGCTGGTGTCGCCGCCCGAGGCCATTTCGTGGTTGGTGATAACGCCATCCATGATCACTGTGGATGAGCCATTCAAGGTCACCACAATCACCACCCGCATCAGCAAAATCGGGTTGCCGCCGGTTAGCAAAAACAGGATGTGCAGGGGTGAGTTTTTGTCGATACGAAATTTCAGCTGGAAGCCGCCACCGCTTTCGCCGGCGGAAACCTCAATTTCGGTCAATGCCTCCAGCACCGATTGTGGTACTGCAATCGGCACCACCGGGCCGATCATCAGCGTGAGATGCACACCCTTAAGCATGGGGCACTCCCGGAATTCCCTCGGGCAAGGTAATGCGCAAGCGAAAGCCCGCTTCTTCAAGTTCGCGTGGATGCAATGCGCGGTTGGCATCGCACAGCCGCCAGAACAATTCGGGGTTGCCGACAAATTGTGCCGCTATATTGTCCAGCCGTTCGCCCTGGGTAACGACATACTCCTGCAGCAAATCAAACCGTTCAGGTTGCGGCACGAGCCTGCGCTGGAAATACACCGTCCTGGTGCCATCGGCCGCTTCGCGTACCTGCACCGGCAGCCCGTAATAACGGCTGGTGGGCGGCAGGCTGGAAGCAGTCGCGCTCAGTTGGAAAAGTTGCTGTAAAGCTAAATTAGGGTCAGTCATTCCTTCGGTTTCCGTTGATTAAATCGTGTTAAATACAAACGCCCTTGTGTTCATGCGGGAGTCGTCATCCTCAAACGCCACTAATCCCCAGGCTCGCAAAACTCCCATTCCCCAACTTTTTCGCCAACTGTTCTTTGTGCTGCAAATAACTCATAAACAAACTGCCGCCTTTATGGTTAAAGCCCAGGTCGTTCACATTGAGCACGCGTAGACCCAAACTGACTTTGGCGCGTATGGGGTTGAGGGATACATCAAAGGCTTCTTCAGTAATGCTGAACTCTGTAAGCCGTACAGGTATTACGCGCTGTTGGCTCCAGATAAATAACATCAGGGCCGATTCCATCGGCGCTATTTCCAAAGTACCGCTCTGCGCCAAACGGTTGCTGGTTTGCAACTGGCTGCTCGATGGATAAATAATTAATTCCAGTGCTGCCAATTGCGGATGCAAACCCACGCTGATGGCAATACCATCGACAATTTCCAACTGATCGGTCGCATCCACTTCCGCCTCAACTTTGATCGTTTCCACTGGTGGGCCTTTCAAGCGCAATGCCTCCGAGCGATCGCCGCCCTCGCCAATACCCTGCACCTGTAAACTGCGCGAAATACTGTCGGGGTTGTACTGCAAGGCAATAATCCGCTGCACGGCACCACTCACCGGATCGATCAACACAATGCCGCCTTTAATCACTTTGGGGGTGCCAGGGAAGCTGGTCATAACCTTACCTTTAAGTGAAATTTATAAAACACATCATCGATTTTCTTTTGTAGGGCGGTTGGCATTTTATTCCTCGTTTTTGATATTCAGGTGGGCTGAAGAGGCAGTCATGTTGATCGCCCACATTGCCGCTTTTAAAATAATTTGGTTTTGCTATCCATACTTTTGAGCATTTTGTAACTATCCAGCACTACGATGGAGTTCGGGTATTCTCTCGCTGTGATCCAATCAGACAATTTGCGTTTACCCTTGTATTTTTGCAGCTGAGCCTTGCCGCCAAACTCGCCGGTGTTGAAATAAAGGTAAGTCCAATACACCAACTCTTCAGTTGTAGGTGTGGCGTAACCTTCGGCTTTGGCATCTTCCAAAAATAATTTTCGACGACGTTTCATAATGGCCGCCATACCTTGTAAGGCTGTTAATAAATTAGGAAACTCTGCCGAGCGCACTTCGCGGCTTTTTTCGTTGATATGTTTAACTTCTTTCACTTTGGTGAGATCGTAGCCTTTGGGCAAAAAGCCTCGCATAGGTTCGCGCTTGGCATCCAGCTCTGTCATAAAATCATCCGCACCCAGATAATCAAAACCATCCACTTTTTTGCTGGTATCGAAGGATTTCAGTTGTGGTTTTGAGGGCTCGTCTTTTTTACCCAAGCCCAATTGATCGCGTACCAACTGGATCATGCCTTCACGTGCCGCATAAACATAAAGCTCAGCGACAGGCAGATCGCTGTCAGCCACTTTATAGAGTAAGTCCATCGCTTGGGAGGGCGTATTTTTCAGCCAAAACTTCGCTTGGGAATCAGGGTGGCTGTCGGAGATTTTTGAAAGTGGACTTTGGAATTCATCCAGGAAGCTTTGCCTTTTCGCGTTGAAACTCTTATCACCGGGACTGTTAACAAACCAATCCCAGGTTGTTTTGAGCGAGGTAACTTTTGCTGCATCCAGTGGCACGAGATTGGCTAGTTTGTCGATAAGCGGTGCACCGACTTTTTTATTAAATGCGAGATTTTTACTTTTTTTAATCTCTTTGAGCGCGGCTTTCAATTTGTCGACTTCCGCCTTGATAGAGGCATCTGTTTGCACCCATTGGTCACCGGCGTCAGTCATGGCCTCGCCTTTAGTGGGGGCGCGGCGAATGGTATTTCCCGATTGCTGTAACACGTGGGTGAGTTCATGGGCCAATAGATGGCGACCGCTATTTCCCTGTGGGTCGTATTGGCCGGAGCCAAACACTATGTGGTTGTTTGCCGTGTAGGCGCGCGCATTGATATCGCGCGCCGAGGCCGCTGCTGTGTTATCCACATGAATGCGCACTTGCGAAAAATCGTGGCCAAAATGCGTTTCCATATCGGTGCGCACTTGTGTCGATAAAGGATTACCCGTGCCTGCCAGTGTGTGATTGACTGTATCTGGAATTTCTCTGCCTTCTTCCGGTATGTGTGATGACCTGCGCTGGATATTACTCACAGCAGTGGGAGCAACGTCACCGACCACACCTTTGGTAATCACTTGATCTGCAATGCGATCAGCTTCTATTTCCAGCGGATCAGATGTTGCACCAATTGTTAATTTGCGCTGTACTTTTTTCCTTGCGCAACTTTCACAGTCACCGCCACTGCTGTGATTGCCGCATGCGCATTTGCGTTGCAGAACGCCACTGGCCATACCGCTTGGCGCAAGCTGCCGAGAGGTTGTGCGCATTATCGCTCCGGTAGAGCTGGTCATGGTTGCTGCCCCTTGCTCACATGTAACTCAGTGGTGTACGTACCTGAGCCGGCATCACTAAATTGAATGGGGACATCGCCTTCCTTGGTGTTGAATACACCAGCAGGTGCGGTGTATTGGTAAGCGGCCCGCCATACATCACCACCAGCAGGCAGGGTTTTCACCAGTTTGAGGTTGATAGGAATCGAATAGGTTAAACGCGCGCTGCCTGCATTGGCCTGCCAAATTACGTAATAGGTATAGGTCTCTGGCGGTTTATCTAATTTTTCGTAAGTGGGCCAGGTAAATTGATTTTGAATCGCCGCGAACTGAACTGCTGTGGCGCCAGAGGTTGATTTGGTTGGCGCAGGTGCGGCGGTTTGGTCATCAGCATCTTTTTTATTGGGATCTTTTTTGTCAGCACCAGCGGTCGAATCAGCCGCCGTACCGCTTTTGGTATCGCCTTTGGATTTAGTTTGCTCCGCCGCCTTTTTGCTGGCTTCTGCTGCAAGGTTATCGCTCAATTGTTTGCCGAGTTTTGCGTTTTCTTGCTGCAGCGTTTGCTCAATCGGTTCTATCACTTGCTTGATCGAATCAGTAATTTGGCCGGGAGCCATATTGTCGATAATGGCTTTTACTTTGAGCGGATGACGTTTGATCATCGCTTTGAGTGCTACAAATCGCCGCAGCATTTCATCGCTGACCACAGCACCTTCTTTGCCCGCCAAGGCCGAGTAGAGCTGCAGCAAATCTTTGTCTTTCTGGATTTCTACCAGTAACAACGGCCGATCTGAACCGGCTATTGGTGGTATGGAAACACCCGGTGCCACAATACCGCCGGGCCCAGTACCACCACCAGTAGGTGGTATGCCAGACATTTTCGGTGGCGTTGTCCCTGTGGGGCTTGTGTTGCTAGCACCTGTACTTGATCCACCTGAACCACCGAGGCTGGTGATTTTAATTTTCGCACCGGAAATGGTTGTCTTGTCGCCGGATTTACGGCCCGGATCCAAAGTGCCGGGGGGTAAATCGATTACGATTTGCGAATTCGATATTTCGCTATCGCCGACTGCCACTTTGCAGCCCTGAATCACGCCATTGTTTTTGAACGTGACCGTGGTGTTGCTCATCTTCACTTTCATGTTCAGAGTAACTGTGCCGCCATCGCTGGCAGCGGCGCCACTTACTGTGACGTTGGTGACTTCTATATCGGCGTTGCCCTCAAAATTGGGCGTGCCTTTGGTATCAATATCAATAACGGTATCAGTAAGCGATACATCACCACTGACATCGGCGCCTTTTTCACCGTTATTTTTTATCTTGGTATCGCCATTCAATTCCTTGGTGTCGAGGCTGGGGCCAAATTCAATAGTGCCGCCTTTACTAACGTGGCTAATGGCAGCACGCGCATCATTGGCGGTCATCACTATGGCAATAATTGGCGCTGCGCGGGTGAGGCCTTTAATAGCATTAGGACCCAAACGAGCTGCCAGGCGTGGCGAGGATTTAGCGGCCACCACCATGGCCTCGTCAGCGCCTTTCAGTAAAAGATCGCCCTCTTTGGTGCCGTATTTGACGATATTGGCTGAATCCAGGCGCTTGGCGAGTTCGAGCGCGCCTTTTTCGGCACCTTTCTCAATAGTTTGTTCGATCAGCTTTCTTGCCAACTCTTTTTCTGCGCGGGTGCTGGCGTATTTCATTGCTTGATGTAGTAAAGCCACTGTAGTCACCACGCCCGTCGTGGTGATGAAAACGTCTACTTCATCTACACCGCCAGGTGGTAGCTGGACAGGTTTACCATCATCGATATCTTGCGTAGGAGTAATGCTATCCGGATCGGTGACTTTGGGTTGTTGCGTATCGCCTGGTTGTTTATCGCCGGACTGGGGCTGTGTATTAACCTGTGGTTGCGGCTGATCATTGGGCGCCCTTTTTTCATCGGTGGGCTCAAGCACCTGGTACTTATCGATATCCTGGAAGGGATCCATTTTGTGCACCTCGTCGGTCACTCTGACATCTTTTTCTTTTTCATCTTCTGGCTTGCCCATGCAGCGGTCACGGCAACCGTAGCTCACGCCACCTTTTTGGTTGACCTGAAATTCCAAAAATCGCAACCCCAAACCTTGGGGATTCAGTTTGGTTTTACGGCATTTAATTACCACTGGCGGTTGTACTTCGTAGGTAGTATTGGGCTTACCGTCAGTATTAGCGCTAACATTAACCGCGCTGAACGCTGAGGTGAATTTTTTGCCCAAGCGATCCTGGAGGCTGTTATAAAAACACCAGGCGTTAACCGAGCTGGGGTTATTAAAATCTACCCCGGCATCCATCAGGATTTTTTTCTCCGCCGCTTTGGGCGTTTTGCATTTACCGCCCTCTACCTGCAGACCGCCGTTGGCCGACAGCTTGGTTGACATAGGCACAATCAAGGGCGCCAGAGTTTTCAATTCATTGATATAGCCATTTGTTTCGCGGGTGGCGAGGGCACAACCTCCGCCTTCGGGACTGCGCGCTTTGACTTCTACAATTTCGACATCCAGGGTTGTACCCGCTTTTACTTTAACGCCATCAGCGCGCCCACGCGACGCGCCTTCAGCTTTAGCCAGATTGGGTGGTGTTTGCACCTGGCGCGCCCATTCGCCGCTGCCGCCCAGGCTTTTTAGCCCTTGTTCCACAATCAAATCATCTATAGAAAACAGCCCGGCCGTTTGCGTTGCTTCATCTACCAATTTCCATACACCATTGCTGGCGCCGCATTTAGTGCCTTGGCCATCGTGACCACAAGCATTGCGGCGGATGGGCGTTGCCGTCTGGCCTTGCTGCTGCACCACATGAGTCAACTCGTGGGCCAACAGTCGCTGGCCTGCCGGGTTCTGCGGACGAAATTGGTTATCGCCGAAAACGATATTGTTGCCGAGTGTGTAGGCATTAGCGTTAATGTCGCGCGCCGATTGAGCCGCTGCGCCGCCCGTGTGGATGCGCACGCGCGAAAAATCCTGCACAAAGCGCTGTTCCATATCGCCGCGTATATCTATGGGAAGTGGTTGGCCGGAACCGGATAACACTTGGTTAACCGTATCGGGTACGTCCCCCACGTCTTCTGTCGACTGCTCTGCGTTTTGAGTGTGTCGCTGGATTTTTGGAGGAATGAGAAAATTTGTGTTCGCGTGATGATCTGACAGCACCTGATCCGCCACGCGATCTGCTTCCAACTCTAATGGATCATTTGTCGAACCTACACTCAACTTGCGCTGCACCTTTTTCTTCGCGCAGCTATCGCACTCACCGCCACTGCTGTGGTTGCCACAGGCGCATTGGCGACGGATTACCTGAGCGGCAGGTAAAGGCGCTGCTTGAGCAGGGGCATTGGTGGCGGTTTTGTTCATCAGACTGTCTCGCTCTCAGATTCAGGCACCTGATCCGATTCAAGAGCTACGCCATCCAACCCCTCTTCGTTGGGCGCACTGGCATCGGCGGTGGCATTGTCAGGGCCGGGACCATCAACAGCGGGAGCATCGCTTATGAGCATTGAAGTATCTTCCTTCAGGGTTTTATCGGCATCGGGTGCCAGTTCTGCTATAGGGGACAGTGCATCTACCGCCGCGACGTTTTTGCCTTTGGCCCCACTGTTTTTTGGATCGGGTTTAGCTTTGTCTTTTGGTTTGTCGGTTTTGGGCGCGTCTTTCTTGGGTGTGGTTTTTTTAGGCGGCGGTGGTTTGAGTTTGAAACCATCGCACACACTAGAGCGTTCAACCGATTTCTTGTCCGGCTCTCTCATAAAGCAGCGCGAGCCTTTCCAAGTGCCGCTGGAGGCGATTTTGGTTTTATCTACTATCACATTGTCGTGGATCAGCTCGGAAATATCGGGCGAGGAGCGCGCACAACCATGAGAGGCGGGTGGGCTGCTAAGGTTGCCTGAATGTATCGCTACACCGGCCCTTTGGAAATAGGTGGGGTTTTTAGCCGTAGGATGGCCGGCGAGTTGGCAGCCAGTGGCAAATACCGGCCACTCGTCGCCCTTTGGTGTGCACAGGCTGCCACTGGTTTGGCTGGTTTTTTCATCATCGCAGTCCACACAGCATTTACCTGTGCCGGGGGAAATCTTGTGGCTACCTTTGCTCAGCGCCGGCTCGGTACTGGAGTCGTCCCAACTAATCTTGAGTGTGTGGGCACCCACATCCAGGGTTACTTTGGTGATGAAATTGTCTTTCACTTTGCGCGAGGGACGATTGCAGATTTCCGGGCCTTTTGGCTTGGCATCCTTTTTATTTGCTTTGGGTTTGGCCGCTTTGGCCTTGCCAGGCTTATTGGGTGCGCGCATGACCTGGTTGCCGCTGGCACCCTGTTGCACCACATGGGTCAGCTCGTGGGCGAGCAACTGGCGGCCACTGCTAGTGTCCGGCGCAAAATGTGATTGCCCGAAGACCACATGGTTGCCTACCGTATAAGCGCGGGCATCCACGTCTTGAGTCGAGCGCTCGGCTCGGGCATCCGTGTGCAGGCGCACTTGCGAAAAATCGCGGCCAAAGCGGCTTTCCATATCTAGGCGCAGGGATGTAGCCAGTGGCTGGCCTGCGCCTGCCAGGGTTTGCTCCACGCTTTCAGGTACGGCTTCTTGCTCGTCTCCATCGGTGGTTTGTTCTCCAGCGGGTGCGCGTTGGATGCTCGGTCTGGCACTGTGGAAATTGTGATTGGCGGAACCATTCACTACTTGCTCCGCAACGCGATCAGCTTCCAATTCCAGCGGATCGTTACTCGTGCCCATATTTAATTTGCGCTGGATTTTTTTCTTGTTGCACGCCTCGCATTGGCCGCCGCTGCTGTGATTGCCACAGCTGCATTTGCGCTGCAATACATCCTTGCCGGCCGCGTGAACTGGCAGTAGATAGTTTGCAACGGGTTTAAGGTGTAGTTGGCCCATGGCCTATACCTCCGTAAACCGATGCGGCTATCTGACGGCCCAGTTGCTCGGGTGCCGTGCCCACTCCCGTTTTTGCGCTCAGTTGTATGGGCGCGGTTGCGAGTTTGGGTACGGCCAGGCCTTGTGCCAATCCGCTATGCAAACCGTGCTCGCCAAGCAGCCGGCCCAATTCAATTTCTATGCTGGTTTGCAGTTGCTGACGCTCGTGCTGGCTCAGGCCGAAGCCATCCAGTATCAGGCGATCTATGTAAAGTTGGATATTGGCCGGGTGTGTGGATGCAGTCATAGCTTTGCTCCTGCTACACCTAATTGGCGAAACTCCGCCTCGTTCACGGGTTTATCGAGTTTGCGCATTTCGCCGCGAATAGCATCCAGCACCAGTGGCATGGTGACTTTGTGCTCCTCGCTGCCGGCACCTAGGAAGGCGGCGTTGAGGGCGATGTTGTGGATACTGCCGCCGGTAAGGTTAAAGCGCGCCAGGTGCTGGTAATCCAGCTCGCTTAAGGGCGTTTGGGCGGGAAAAACTTTGCGCCAGATATCCGCGCGCTGGGCGGCAGCGGGGAACTGGAAGCTGAGAATAAAGCGCAGCCGGCGCAGGAAAGCCTGGTCCAGTGCACTGCGCAAATTGGTGGCAAGTATGGCCAGGCCGCGATAAGACTCTATGCGCTGCAGCAAGTAGTTGATTTCGATATTGGCGTAGCGGTCGTGGCTGTCTTTGACTTCGCTGCGTTTGCCGAACAAGGCATCGGCTTCGTCGAAGAACAGGATCGCCCCCCCATCTTCGGCGGCGTCGAACAGCCGGCGCAGGTTTTTCTCGGTCTCGCCTATGTATTTGCTCACCACTGCCGAGAGATCAATACGGTAGAGATGCAGGTTGAGCGCGTTGGCCAGCACCTCGGCGGCCATGGTTTTGCCGGTGCCACTCTCGCCGGCAAAGAGCACGCTCAGGCCCATACCGCGATTCATCCGCTCGCCAAAACCCCATTCACCATATACCTGCATACGTTGTTCGACCTGGGCGCACACCTGGTGCAGCAACTTGAGTGAATCATCAGGTAATACCAACTGTTCCCAAGTAGCTTTGGCATCAAGCCGTTGGGCCAGTTGATCGAGACGGGGGCTGGTTTTGGCGAGACAGGCCTGCCAGAGGCGCTGTTTGAGGCTGGGTGCGGGCTCGTTATCGTCAGCAGCGATTGGCGCATGTCCCTGCTGTTTTTGATCAAGTGCCTCTTGGTCGAGGGCGAGGGCATCGCGTGCCAGACTATCTATAACACCTATATCTAGGCTGAACTGGGCGGCGAGTTGGTTGGCCAGCGCGCGTTGGTCATCACCCAATAAGGCCTGCCAGGCTTGCAGTTGCTCAACCGCTAACGGCTTGTGCACTTCCAGATTCAAGCTATCCAGCTCAGGGCGTAGATCGCGGCTGGCGATAATCACTATGCCACCGGTAGTGGCCAGCCGTTGTAGCAGTTGGTTGTGGTTTGAACTTTCCCCAACGTGATCCAGACGATGGGTTTCCAGATAGAGTGCCACTGGTAGCAGCCGCCGCTCGCGACCCCAGAGCCGCAGCAACTGCTCCAGCTCGGCGGGTTGGCCAGGCAGGTTTTCCAGCGTTAGCTGCACCAGGTCTATTCCCAGCGGCGCCAGCGCCTGCCGGGCAATCGCCAGTTTGGCGGGGCTTTCGGGGCCGGTGAGTTGGATTCTGATCGTGGCCGAACCAAGGGCCTGCTGGCGATCCAGATATTCCTTGAGTACGCGCACTTGTATGCGCTGTGAAGTCGACAGCGTCTGGCTTTCAATCTCCGGCGCAGGCAGGGGAGAGACAAAAGCGTGCAAGCGATCATCCAACTGGTGCTGGGGCTCGACCATATAGCCTACTATCCGCTCGTCGACGCGCAGGGCGCTGGTAACCAGCGGCTCGGCGCCGGGTTGGTTGATCTCCAGCAAGCGCCAATAACGCAAGGGGCGATGGGGGGCCAAGGCATCCCATTCGGCCTCTTCGAAAATTTGTAACGCCAAGGCAAACGTCGGGTAAGGGCGGCCGGTAGCCGCGGCTTTGGCACAGAGGGCGGCGGTTTTGCCGTCCAGCTCCAGCGCTGCGCAGAGCATAAGGATATCGCGCTCAAAGCGGCTGAGGCCGAACTGGCGACTGAGGATAATCGCCGCTGGCGGCGGCTCCTGACTTTCGGCGGCGCTTAGCGATGTAGCGACTTTTTCCAGCTCGCTGTTGATGGCGGCTGCATCATAGGTGTTGGGCAGGGGCGCTGTGACGGCTTGCCGCGCTTTATCGAAGCCAAACGGGAAGGGCTTTTTGGTCTCCACTTGCGGCAGGAGCGGTTGGGGACTTGTTACTGACACGTTGGCGATATGCCGCTCCAACCGCAGTTGCACCCAACGGATGTAATCCTGCAAGTAGGTTTTATTGGCGGCCAGCCACTCGGCATGCTCTGTCATTGCAAGCTCCTCATTATTGAATCTCCAATTGCTGGGCCGGATCAAACACAAAACGCGGCGGATTGATGGCCCGGGCGATAGGCAGGCTGTCTACACCATCCACACGCAGGTAGACGGGTTGCAGCACCAGTGGCTCAGCAGCGGTGACCACCACATCCACTTGGCTGCTGGCTGCCAACAGGGGTTCAGCTACCACTTGGAGACCGCCTGCCAGCAGCATTACCTCCTGATCGGGCAAGGCTTGCGGGCTGACGGTTAAACTCAAACTGACAGAACCATCGCCGGCGATGGCGACAGGGTTAGCCGGCATAATTTGCGTGATGCGCGCGCCCAGATTGAGGGGCAGCGGATTGCTGGTGCGCACTTGGGAGCCTTGTTTGATCACAGCTACCACTGAATAGCTACCAGCGGCCCAAGCGCTTTGCGCCGCGAGATCATTGGGCAGGATGACGTTAATAGTGGTAGCGCTGCGGTCGCTGGCATCTATGGCCAGCTCCAGGTCGCTCAGTCGTGCATGGCTAAAGCGCAGGCTGACACTGTCGCCCGCCAAGTGCTGGCCCTGGATACTCAAGCGCAATCCTAACCAGGCGTTGGGCAATGAAGGTAGCGGCGGTAAGTTCGCATCTTCCTCAAAACCGATATGGATTTTTTCGAGTTGGGGAATAGCGCCCAACAGCGTATCCACACCCTGATCGTTCTGGCCGCGCTGGAGTACCGGCAGCGCCGGCACCACTACATCGTCGGTTTCGATCAACACCAGGCTGGCGTTATAAGCCAGCGAGAGGGCATAGGGCGTTTGGAAGAACACTGACCAGAGTTTGGACAGCTCATCCAGACTCAGCGGCAATGGGGTTAACTTCACCCGCTCCAGTTGCTGGTGAAGGTTGGAGCCCTCCAGCAAGGGCCAGGAATTGATGGCGTTTTCCAGGATTGCCGGCAGCAGCACCGGGCTGGCGTGCAGGTCGCGCGCTACGGCACCCAGCATGCGCTGGGGCTCAAAATCCTTTTCTTCGCCGTAAAAGGCCAGCAGGTAATGCAGATCCAGCGCCACTTGCGGCCGTTGTACCAGTTTGCCGGCGCTGTTGCGGGTAGCCAGGTCAGTATTGCGTAGCGCCGCGTTGGGCACTACCTGGTAGAGGAACAATTGCACCCAATGGTTCGTCCCTTGCGGCGGAGTGGCTTGGGGGCGGCCAATTACCACCTGGGCGCCGCTCACCACCTGCTGGATCGATTGGGTGATCTGCGCCGCCAGCGCAGCGGTTACTGTGGCGACGGCAAGGGAGTTACTCATCACCTGTCTCCCTTACGCTGCTTGAGGTAATCGTCCAGGCTCAGGGTGGCAGGTACCGCTTTGGGCTTGGCTGCCGGGCTGGTGCTGGCGGGATTAGCGCGAATCTCGATACGGCCAATAGATACCTGGATACTGGGCACGGGCGCCACAGATTCTGTTTGCGGGACCAAGCGCCGGGCCAAGGTTTGTGTAACAGGTTCGGGCGCGGCAATGCGGGT
Source organism: Cellvibrio sp. GW822-FHT04B05 (assembly GCF_058800985.1). Lineage (NCBI taxonomy): Bacteria > Pseudomonadati > Pseudomonadota > Gammaproteobacteria > Cellvibrionales > Cellvibrionaceae > Cellvibrio > Cellvibrio sp. GW822-FHT04B05. Next base: position 1,324,176 of record NZ_JBXAMU010000001.1, read on the forward strand.
TTGGATGTGCGGCATTTTATTGGCAGGCGGTGCGTCTTGATGGGATTTAGTCTTGTGGCTGACAGGATTTACATCAATCGTGCTGGAGATAGGCGCCTCAGTTCGCTGTTCGATCAACAATGATCGTTCAATCTGCCGTTCAATCGCCGGTTGCCCAAACTCAGGCGGCACCGCACGTTGTGGGACAGGTATGGGTACCAGCAGTGGTTGCTCGTGGATACTTTCGCGTACTAACTGTTGCACAAGAATCGGCGGCTCCGTTGCCACGGGAGGTGTTTGCTCAAGCTCGGCTGCAGGTTGTATTTGCTCGTGCATCACCCGGGGTTCCAGCGTAGGCACAGGAGATTGTTTGGTTTGTACAGCTGCGATGGCTGGTTCGGCCTGAGGCTGCCTGACGGGGGCAGGTCGCTGCTGTTCCGGCTGGGTATTTTGGCGGTGACTTACCGGTGCCTCGGCCATTCTTTGCTGGTTATCTTCCGCAGGCAAAACCCCGGCTGAGCCTTCAAAGCGGCTGGCCAGGCGCGGCTGCACCACCGCCACGCGATTGAGCGCCAGGTTGGCGATATGGCTCAAATACTGGCTCATAAGAGTTGCTCCAGGTAGAGTCGCCGCCGTGTGGGCGTCATGGCGAGGATATCGGTCTCGGTCCAGGAATAATGTGTGGCGAGCAGGTGGACTTCGCCAATGATGCGCTGTGCCCAAGCGTGGAGTTCGCGCCACAGGAAGCTGGCAATATCAAACGCCGCCAGCCAGCGGTGGGTACAGGCGGGGCAATTGAGGTCGAGTTGGGTATTGGCCTGGGGATCGGCAGCAGCCATGGCATCCTCCAGGGCAGCAAGTACCTGGCTGGGCAATTCACTGGCTTGGTGGTGATGTTTGCCGCGTCTGGCGTCTAACAAGCAGCGTGACATCAACGCTTGATAGGCCGCTTCAGGATCGGCTTGGGTCTCGGCGAAAATCAGGTCGTGGCTATCGGGCAGGCGAAAATCCAGCTCGTAACCTTCCCATTTACAACTCAAGCGCTCGGGTACAGGCGGCAGTTCGGCGATTCGTATATCCGTCACACCCAGTTCAAACTCCAGTGGCTGTGCACAGGCCGGGCAGTGGGCGAGGCTCACCAGGCGCGCGCCGAATAACCGCTCCCGCGCCGCCAGTGCCAAGCCGTCGCGCCGGCCCAGTGGCAGCTGCAATAACGGCTCCTCACCCAGCTCGGGATAGACCTCGGCTAGCAGTGTAATCAGGCGGCGCGCACTGGTTTGCGATAATCCTCGCTCCCATGCCGCCAGCAAGTCCTTGGCAGTAAATGAGTGCATGATTATTGCGGTTCAGTGAAGCTGATCTCGCCGGGCTCGCCCACTTCGTAGTCGCGCTCCCAGCCCTCGTTTTCGAGCTTGATATGTTGGATCGCCACCGCATTGGCATTGGCGTCCAGATCCGGCAGCGCCTGGAACTCCGACACCCAGCAGCGGAACAGCTTATAAGCGACGGCCAGTTGGCCGGTCTCGTTGTACAGCTCGATGATAATGTCTTTGCGGAAATCCTTAAGCGATACCTCGGCGCCCAAGCCGGCACCAAAATTCCACACTTTGTTCGCCCACTGTTCGAACTCTTTATCGTGGGTGACGCCGCGCTCCAGCGTAATAGCCTCAAACTCGGTGCGGCCGGGGGATTTGCGGCTGCTGCTGGGATCACCGCCCTCGCGGTGTTTCACCACCTCGGTGGTGCGCTTGAGCGAACCGACCTTGCTGACGCCGGCCACGTATTTGCCGTCCCATTTCACACGGAATTTAAAATTTTTGTACGGATCGAAACGTTGTGCATTAACGCTAAATTGTGCCATGACAGTGTCCCTCTAGAACTCAATAAAAAGTGGTTAGCGACGTGGACTTAGCTACACATCAATTTGGCCAGCAATCTGCTGGAGTTTGATCACCACAAATTCCGCCGGCTTGAGTGGCGCAAAGCCAACCACAATATTCACAATTCCCGAATTGATATCGTTTTGGGTCGTGGTCTCCTTATCGCACTTCACAAAGTAAGCGTCTTTCGGCGTACTTCCCTGGAAAGCTCCCAAGCGAAACAGGTTATGCAAGAAGGCGCCCACGTTCAGGCGAATCTGCGCCCAGAGGGGTTCGTCGTTGGGTTCAAACACTACCCATTGGGTGCCGCGATAAAGGCTTTCCTCAATAAACAATGCGGTGCGACGTACGGGCACGTACTTCCATTCGTCCGCCAATTTGTCAGCACCGCGTAACGTGCGTGCACCCCAGACCACCCGTCCGCTACCGGGAAAGGCACGCAGCACATTGATCCCAACGGGGTTGAGCAAACCATTCTCGGCATCGTTGAGCACCACGTTCAGGCCCTGGATACCATTGATGGAAGCATCCAAACCGGCGGGCGCTTTCCATACGCCGCGGCTCGCATCCGTACGGGCGAAAATACCGGCCACAGCACCAGAGGGAACAAAGTTATCCACCTGTCCATCGCGCAACGGATCAACCTCTTTCAGCAAGGGGAAATAGAGCGCGGCATTGCGGGCGCTTTCGCCCGATACACCCAGCGCATCCAAACCGGCGAGGGCATCTGCAGCGGCAGTGTTGGGGTTAGCGCTCCAGGCTGCAGGCGAATCCACCAACACAAACGCACGGCGCGCTTTGGCGTAGGCGATGGCGGTTTGGTAGAAATCGGAAGGTGTATCACCGCCGCGTGAATCGGGCGGAATCACCAGCAGGTTGAAGAGATCGGCTTTATCCAGCGCGTAGAGGCCGGTTTTATCGTTTTTGGAGCCTTCAAAATCACTCCCTGAACTTAAGGGCTGGCCGTTGTCGCCTTTGAAAGCGGCCTCAGCTGTGGCCAAGGCGGTGCGCGCAGCGGTTATGTCTCCTGCCACTGGCGGTTTGACAGCAAGTGCGGCAGCGAGGGTTGCCTCGGCTGTGCTCGCTGCATCCACCAATACTTTGGTAGCGTCGGCGTAAGCTGTCTGCTTGGTTTGATCAGAAGGCGCCGCCAACAATTCAGCATAGGCCGTGGCCGCTGCACCTGTGAGCGGCAAAGTCGGCGCCGTGTTGGGCCAGGTCAGTGTTACCAAACCGGAGCCGGCCAGTACCCGATCAACACGACGGGCACTTTGCGCATTGTTCGTAAGGTTAATAAATTTTTCGCTGCGGCCTGCGAGCGATACCGTCAAATTAAACAGGCGATCATTTGCACCCAAATTTAATGTAGTACGCACCTCATCTGATACTTCCACATCAATGGCAAGCCGTAACTTTTGGCCCCATTTGCCCGGTGATTTTGCTTTCAACTCCAACCCATCTACTGCAACAGTTGCAATGGAGTCGCTCGCTGTCTGTGGATTTTTATAGAGCCGTACTACAATCGCCTGGCCGCCACCATTCAAGAAAAAATCGCGCACGGCATAACCCAGTGGATAATCCACCGCGAGCCCGCCAAACGCGCGTTCGAAATCGCCAAAATTGGTTAACGTCACCGGCGTATTTACAGGGCCAAAGACGGCGCGCCCCAAAAAAGCCGTGATGGAAGTCGCCACACTGGCAATAGTGCGAACACCACTGGGAACCTCTTCGATATAAACACCTGGGTAGGATAATGTTGCGGGCATAACTCACTCCTTTTGCATTAGGCGCGCTCGGGGCGCTAATAGAATTCCACCAAACAACCCTGTAGTTTTACACTGTAAAATTTAATAAGCATTACCAAAATTCAGGCAAAAAAATCCTCACTGCCTTTATGAAAGGCAACCATTTCAGCAATAAAATTTTTTGATGTATTGAGCAAAAAAGTTAGATTAAAAAGATAATATAAAAAGCATCATTTTTATAAAATCAGTTACAGTATCGGCAATCTGACCCGCAGATTAATTCTTTAAACATGAGTAAGTGATACTCCAGAAAATCGTTAATTTCAACGGCTAAAAATATTTAGTGGCGCTTAAAATTCTCATTTGTCATCCAAGTTTTTATGCAAAAATTTATTCACAAAATGCGTGTGAAATATTCACACCCTGAAAGTGAAATTTTCACATTGGAGAATAAAAAGATAAGCTTGACCTACCTGAAAATATTCAGGCATAAGCATAAAAAGTAATTAGGAAATAGTGAGAAATAACGAGGGCAAATTTAGTCTGCAACAGATTAGGGCACAGCTACTTTACTCTCATCATAGAGAGTCACCTCCGCACTACTGCCATTCTTTCGCCCTTGGCCGTCTCTACCAGGAGCACATGATGAGCGTAGTTGCTTGCATTGCTCTGATGCAAATCAATTGCCTTTTACTTCAGGTTAATGGTCAAATCTACTCCAGCTCTGGTCGTTCCTCGATTAAACAACATACGAAGTAGACTTATCCCATGCTCGACATTCCCAACCTCGTCCAAGAAGTTCACGGTGTAGACCCGCTCCATATTCCTCCTGGATCACTTAGTGGCAACGAACCGCTGATTCTCAAGGGGGTAGCGCGGAATTGGCCGTTGGTGCAGGCGGGATTAACGTCCCATGAGGCGGCAGATGCTTATCTGCGCTCATTTTACGGTGATAAAACTGTGGGAACTTTTTTGGGTGCTCCTGAAGTGGAGGGGTTTTATTTTTATAACAACGATCTCTCAGGTCTGAATTACAAATCGGATCGGCTCAGGCTGGATGATGTACTGGATAAAATTCTCGAATATAAAGGTGATATTAATCCCGCTACTTTCTATGTAGGTTCAACTACGGTTGATGTGTGCCTGCCCGGATTTCGCGAGCAAAACGATTTAACAATCCCGTTTGCTGATGCGCTGGTCAGTATCTGGATTGGCAACAAATCGCGTATCGCTTGCCATTACGATGCCCCTGATAATCTCGCTTGCAGTGTGGTAGGCAAGCGTCGTTTTACCGTCTTCCCGCCGGAGCAGATTGAAAACCTGTATCCGGGACCGCTCGACTTTAATCCGGCCGGACAGCAAATCAGTCTTGTCGATTTTGCCAAGCCGGACTTTGAGAAATTCCCGCGCTTCCGTCAGGCGATGGCCGCAGGGCTGGTCGCTAATCTGGAGCCGGGTGATGCGCTCTACATCCCGAGTATGTGGTGGCACCACGTTGAGGGTATGGATACCTTAAATGTGCTGGTCAATTACTGGTGGCGCACTGTGCCGCCATTTATGGGGCCGGGAATCAATGTGTTGAAACATGCAATGCTCAGTATCCGCGATCTGCCGGAGAAAGAAAAAGCGGCATGGAAGATCCTGTTTGATTTCTATATTTTCGGCGATCAAGCCCATGCGACTGAAAATATACCGCCTGCTGCCCAAGGTGTACTTGGGCCTATTGATGATATGCAAGCCCGCCAGCTACGCGCCTGGCTGATCAATCGCTTGAATCGCTAGCCGTTTGAGTCGGTAAGTGTTTGAATCGCTGATAGTCCCCGCTGTATTATCCCCCGCCTATTTACCGGTGCGATGAATCCACGTCGCACCGGATTGCAAGAACAGCAAGTCGGGTTGATATGTCGAATATTTGGTCAAGTTATAAACAATCCATCGTTAACGTGATGGGGCAGGACAGGCACAATCTCACGCGACGATTGGGGGAGATCGAAAAATTGGCGCGTGCTGAAAAGCCGTATGATCAAGCATTAGAGAAATGGCAAAGCCAATTGGTTCGCTCACAAGCAGCGGTCGCGCGTCGCAAACAACTTGTGCCCGACGATATCGAATTCCCGAATTTACCTGTTTGCGAAAAGCGCGATGAAATTGCACAGATTATTACCGCTAATCAAGTGGTGGTATTAGCAGGTGAAACCGGCTCGGGGAAAACCACCCAAATCCCCAAAATCTGTTTAACGATTGGACGTGGTGTCGGCGGTTTGATTGGCCATACACAACCGCGTCGTATTGCCGCTAACACTGTTGCCAACCGAATAGCCGAAGAATTAAAAACCCCTCTGGGTGAAAAGGTGGGTTATCAGGTTCGCTTCAGCGATCAATCGAATGAAAATACACTGATCAAAGTAATGACCGACGGTATTCTGCTGGCTGAAATTCAGCACGATCCCTACCTGAATAAATACGATACGCTCATCATCGATGAAGCCCATGAACGCAGCTTGAATATCGACTTTTTGCTCGGTTATTTAAAGCAACTCCTGCCCAAGCGCCCGGATTTAAAATTAATTATCACCTCGGCGACGATTGATCTTGAGCGTTTCTCGCAGCATTTTAATAACGCTCCGATCATAGAAGTGTCTGGCCGCACATATCCGGTTGAGTTGTGGTATCGACCGTTGTATGAGTTTGAATCGAGCGACGAAAGTGAAAATGAGCCCGATCAATATGCAGCGATTGTGGATGCAGTGCATGAGATTGAATTGCACGAAAAAACCGGATCAGGCGCACGTGGTGGCGACATTCTGGTTTTTTTGAGTGGTGAGCGCGAAATTCGCGAAGCTGCAGAAGCGCTGCGCAAGGCACAATTTGCGCATATGGAAGTGATTCCGTTTTATGCGCGCCTGAGCTTAGCCGAGCAGCAAAAAGTATTTTCTCCTCACACCGGCCGGCGTATTGTGTTGGCGACCAATGTTGCTGAAACATCGATTACCGTTCCGGGAATCCGCTATGTAATTGATCCGGGTTTTGCGCGCATTAGTCGTTATTCTTATCGCACCAAAGTGCAACGTTTGCCAATTGAACCGGTTTCGCAAGCGAGTGCGAATCAGCGTAAAGGCCGCTGTGGCCGTGTTGCCGAAGGCATTTGTATTCGCTTGTATAGCGAAGAGGATTTTAATTCCCGTCCGGCCTTTACCGATGCAGAAATCCTGCGTACTAACCTGGCCGCCGTTATTCTGCAGATGCTGCAACTGCGCATGGGTGATATCCATAAATTCCCCTTTATCGATGCACCTGACCATCGTCTGATCAGCGATGGTTTTAAATTACTCGAAGAGTTACACGCAGTTAATGCAAAAAATCATCTGACTCCCGTGGGGCAGCAACTCAGCAAGTTGCCGCTTGATCCGCGCTTGGCGCGTATGCTGATTTCTGCGCAGGAACAGTCTTGTGCGCGCGAATTGTTGATCATTGCCAGTGCTTTGTCGGTACAGGATCCGCGTGAGCGTCCGGTTGAAAAGCAACAAGCTGCTGACCAAAGCCATCGTCGCTTTTGGGTAGATCACAGTGACTTTCTTGGCTTCATAAATTTATGGGATTATTTTGAAACCCAACGACAGGCACTAACGCAAAACCAGTTGCGCAAGTTGTGCAAAAAAGAATTTCTTTCTTATCTGCGTTTACGCGAATGGCGTGATGTGCACCACCAATTATGTGTGGCAGCGAAAGACCTTGGGATTCGTGTCAATTCTGAATCGGCTAATTATGAATCTGTCCATAAAGCGCTGTTGACCGGTTTATTAGGCAATCTCGGTTTTAATCACGAAGAGCGCGAATATCTTGGTGCGCGCAACCGGAAATTTGCAATTTTTCCCGGCTCATCGCTCGCCAAAAAAACACCGAAATGGATTATGGCGGCGGAGCTAATTGAAACTTCAAAATTGTTTGCCCACACAGTCGCCAAAATTGAACCTGAGTGGGTGATTGCCGCTGCTGAACATTTAATAAAACGCCAGCATTTCGAGCCGCATTACGATAGCCGCAGCGGTCAGGTAATGGTTTACGAAAAAATCACTTTGTACGGATTGGTTATTGTTGAGAAGAAGTCCGTCAGCTATAGCCATATAGATCCGGCGCAGTGTCGCGAAGTATTTATTCGTGCAGCGCTAGTGGAAGGACAATACGATCAACATCCGAAGCGCAAACACGCACAAAACAAGAATCCGCAAAACGACTTTTTTGTCCACCAACAAACATTGTTAAAAGAGTTGGAGGATCTGGAGTCCAAAGCTCGTCGTCGCGATATTGTGGTAGATGAGCAAGTGATTTTTGATTTTTATAATGAGCGTATTCCCGAAAGTGTAGTGAATCTTGCCGGGTTTGAGGCTTGGCGTAAAAAGGCAGAACAAGCAAATCCCAAGCTTTTATTTTTGACACGGGAAGTCCTGATGCGTCACGGTGCAGGTGATATCACCCAAGCGCAATTTCCCAATGAATTGGAATGGCGCGGTATGGTATTTCCGCTGAGTTATCATTTTGAGCCAAATCATGCCTTTGATGGTGTCAGTATCCATGTGCCCATGAGTGTTTTGCACCAAGTGCCAGAACAGCGCTTGGAGTGGCTGGTGCCGGGAATGCTGCGTGAAAAATGTATTGGTTTGATTAAATCACTACCGAAAAACCTGCGCAAACATTTTGTACCTGTGCCGGATGTGGTTGATAAGATTCTTGCCGCATTATCGCCGGATAATAAATCCTTAATAGAAGCATTGGGTTTGCAATTAAAGCGTTTGACGGGTATCGATATATCCAAAGAAGCCTGGCTTGAAACCAATGTGGATGATTATTACCGTTTCAATATTCATGTAGTTGATGACAAAGGCAAGATCATCGCCAGTGGCCGCGATTTATCGCCACTGCGCGATAAATATCGCGAGCGAGTGCAACAAAATATTCAATCTGCCGCTACCAATATTGAACGCGATGGTATTGTGAGTTGGGATTTTGATGAATTGCCGCAAGCGATTCAGCTGCCGCGCGGAGGAATCAGTATTCGCGCTTATCCGGCGTTGGTTGATAAACAATCCTCGGTTGCATTGCAGGTATTGGATAATCCGCTGCAAGCGCTGGATCTAACCCAGCGTGGATTAGCGCGTTTGGTATATTTATCGCTGTCGCAGACAGTAAAGTATTTGCAAAAAGAATTATTAAAAGGGCAGGAGGTCGCACTCACCCTGGCGGGGATTGGCAACCGCGAACAGGTGGCCGACGATTTAATTATGGCGGCAATCAAACAGCTGGTCGTTCCGGACCAGAAAAATTTGCCGCGGACGAAGGTACAGTTTGAAGAGCGCGTTAATTTGGCCAAAGATAAGTTGATTATCCATGCACAAGATCTTGCTCATCATCTTGTCAGCAGTTTGAAATTATTGGTCGACGTTAAAAAACAGCTAAAACAGCAAAAAAATGCATTGATGTTCGCGTTTACTATTAGCGATATCAACCGACAATTGACCCAACTGTTTTATCCCGGCCTGGTTTATAAAACCCCGGCGCAATGGTTGCAGCAGTATCCAAAATATATGCGCGGAATCCAACAGCGTCTGGAAAAGGCGGCACTCAACCCCCAAAAGGACAAGTTACAGCTTGCAGAAATCGCACCTCACTGGCAGCGCTTGGTAGATTATCTGGCCAAAGAGGGCGACTATCGGTTGGCACAAAACGGAGCTTTGATAGATTATCGGTGGTGGATTGAGGAATTACGTATTTCGCTCTTCGCCCAGACACTCAAAACCCAGGTGCCGGTGTCTGATAAGCGAATGGATAAACAATGGGAGCAGGCGATGTTGGAGGCTCAGGGTTAATCAAGATTAGAACACCGGATGTTCAAGGATAAGAAGGGATGTTAGTCAAGGCACATAAAATTGGCCGTCCCGCTAGTGCTTAGGCGTCGGCTATGGTAGTTTTCGTTCAGCTTTAAATCTATCCAATGACACTAACACGACGGAGTTTACGATGAATAATAAGATGTCCTCTATGTCTGCCTTGCTCGGCGCTGCTTTTATTGCTTCTGCATCGCTCGCACCCATGGCATCCGCTGCTGATGCTACCTTCGCGGCGACCCAGCTAGAAGCAGGCTATACCTTGGCCGACAATCATGACCATAAGGCCGATGGCGAGCACAAATGCGGTGAAGGCAAATGCGCTGCTGAACATAAACAATCCAAAGATGATAAAAAAGCCGGCGCTGCCGACAAGAAAACTGACGGCGAACATAAATGTGGTGAAGGCAAATGCGGCGAAGGTAAGTGTGGCGCTGGTAAAGACAAAACCAAAGACGCTGCCAAAGAGAAAAAAGCTGAGTAATGTCAGCTAAGTCAAATGTTGTGGATTACACCGCTGCAATATCCGGCGCAGGTTTAGGCTTGCGCCGAACGCTGTTAAATACCCTGCAAGAATCTACCCCCGACGATATTCACTTTCTGGAAGTTTCACCAGAAAACTGGATCAATGTCGGTGGTCGTTTGGGAAAAAGTTTTCGTGCTTACACCGAACGTTTTCCCTTCGTATGTCATGGCTTGTCTCTCTCGATTGGTTCTCCCGCACCGCTTAATATCGATTTACTTCATGCAATAAAAAAATTGATGCGCGAGCACGGTATCTGTTACTACAGCGAACATTTAAGTTATTGCAGTGATGAAGGGCAGCTCTATGATTTGTTGCCCATCCCGTTTACTGCGGAGGCGGTTGATTATGTTGCCGAGCGTATTCAACAAGCACAGGATATTCTTGGGCAGCGAATTGCGATTGAAAATTCATCCTATTATTGTGCGCCGCAACAAGAGATGAGCGAGAGTGAATTTATCAATGCCGTCGTCAAAAAAGCAGATTGCGCGCTCTTGCTCGATGTAAACAATATTTATGTTAATAGCATCAATCATCATTATGATCCCTACGAATTCCTTGCCAGTTTACCCGGTGAGCGCACGGCTTATATTCACATCGCTGGCCACTACCACGAAGCGGAAGATTTACGTGTGGATACTCACGGAACAGCTGTTATTTCGCCGGTATGGGATTTGCTCGACAAAGCCTATGCCTTGTTCGGTGTGAAGCCAACTTTACTAGAGCGGGATTTTAATATTCCCCCCTTGAGCGAATTGATGACTGAGCTGGACGAAATAAAAAGACGCCAACATTTGCCTGCATCATTATCGCGATGAAAAGTTTTCAGGAAACCCAATTAGCATTTGCCAAATATTTGCGCGCACCGGATCTTTATCCTGCTCCGCCTGCAATTGAAGAACGGCGCATGGGCATCTATCGCGAGCTGATTTATAACAATATTGAAAATTTTATTGCCAATGTATTTCCAGTGATGCGCTCAATAGTCAGCGATGATTACTGGCATTCCTTGGTGCGGGATTTTATTCACCAGCATCGCTGCCAAACGCCTTACTTTTTGGAAATCAGCGAAGAGTTTCTGCAATTCTTGCTGCAAGAGCGTGGCTTGCGAGACGGTGACCCGGCATTTTTGCTTGAACTTGCGCATTATGAGTGGATTGAACTTGCGGTGGATGTAAACGAGGCAAGTATTCCATCAGCGTCGGCTTATCCAGACGATTTGCTGGCATCCAAACCCAGGGTGTCACCACTTGCGGTCTGTCTTAATTATCAATACCCGGTACACAATATATCGCCGAATTATCAACCTGTATTACCGGAACCAACCCAACTGGTGGTTTATCGCAACCGCATGGATAAAGTCTGTTTTATGGCTGCAAATGCCGCAACCTTGCGTTTGCTTTATCTCTTGCAAGCCAATTCCGCCGAGTGTCTTGAGAAGCAGTTAGATGCTATTGCGCGTGAGTTACAGCACTCAAGTCCTGCGGTTTTATTTAACGATTCGCAGCGTTTGATCGCTGATTTATTTGCGTTAGATATCATCAGTCACTTTGACTGATACTTGCCAGCGCCTATTTTTATTGATCATTTTTGCTTTTTTATCGCGAAATGACTAAAAATTGTGCAAAAAAATCGCAAATTTAATATAAAAGCAAGTTTAATCACAAAACATAGGCCAATTTGTTTATATAATCCGCCCGCGACATTCAGGCCTGCTGTCATTTTTCTGTAACCCTATGGTCACACAATGGCAATGTATCTGAAATATTAATGTCATTATTTTAATAACACCTGACTCCCCGGTGTTCAGGAAATGAACACCAAACACACACATCTAGGAGACAACTCCATGAAAAAAACACTATTGGCCTTGGTTATTTCTTCTGTACTTCCCGCTGCTGCATTCGCTGATGTTACCGTTTACGGTAAAGCGAACGTGTCTTTGCAAAATGCTGATGAAGCCGTGCTGGATGGCAACCGCGTAGAATTAGTGAGCAATGCTTCGCGCATCGGTGTGAAAGGCGGTGAAGACGTAAATTCCAGCCTGAAAGTCATTTACCAATTTGAATATCAAACCGAAGTAGATGATGGTAATGGATCAAACAACCAAACTTTTGCCCCACGTAATATGTTCATTGGTTTGCAAGGTGTAGCCGGTACAATCATGGGCGGGCATTTCGATACCCCAACTAAAGTAGTTCAGGAAAAGGTTGACCTATTCAACGATCTGGAAGGCGACCTCACCACCATCTTCAAAGGTGAAATTCGTGCGAGCAATATTGTTCAGTACACCACCCCGGTTTTTGGCGGCGGTTTTTCTGGATCTATTGCATACGTGACCGAAGAAAATGACGGTACTTTCAAACAAAATAATCCGGCAGGCACTGAACCAGGCAATGGTGTTTCTGCCTCTTTCGGTTACACCAGCACAATGTTTTATGCTGGTATCGGGATGGATCAGGATGTTGAAGCTGAAGGTGTCGATCTGGTTCGCCTTGCAGCACGTGTAACTTTCGGCCCGGTGCAATTGGGTGTATTGGCTGAAAAATATGAAAATGATAATACCGGTGCGGACGAAGACGGTGTAATGGCTTCTGCACTTTGGAATATCACTGACAAGTGGGTGTTGAAAGGTCAGTATGGCCAATCAGACGTGAGAATGGCTGATGGCGAAACTGCGAGTATTGGTCTGGATTATAAAATGACCAAAAATGCCACACTTTTCTCTTACGCTACTAAAGTGGAAAATGAATTGCTCGGTGCGAGTGAGCGCGACGATACCTATATTGGTGCCGGGGTGGATTTCAAATTCTAATTCAATAAACGAATAGTATTTGAAAACGAAGGGTGCTTATGCACCCTTCGTTATTTCAGGGTATATACAAGTTGAGATTAATAGAGCCTCAGGAGAAATCGATGAAACCTTTAGCGATAATCATGCTGGGATTAATGGCAAGTTCTGTGTATGCCGATGATAAATGCGGCACTGCCGTTGATGAGGCAGATTCCATGAATGTCAATCAAAAAGGCTGTGACTATAGTGATGAAGGTTTAAATGGTTTCTTGCAAAAAGCCTTTAAAAAAGGTGAAGAGGGTGCAGTGTTGGAAACCGGCGCAGAAAAGTCAGTGCCTGCGGCAGATAATCCTGGCTTAAAAAAACCCAATAAAACACTTCCGGAGTTGGCTTATTTTTCATTGAATGTTGAAGTTGATCAATGGTCCAATGTCGCTTTGGCACGTACGCAGCTTTTACCAAAAGCAATGGAGAAATGTAATAAGGGATTTTTTGTGCAGCGCGAGAGCTATCAGCCATTAGCGATGGGCAGAATTGGATTGACGATAGAGTTCAGTTGTATCAAATAACGTTATCGGTAATTGAAATAAAAAAAGCCGCAATGTTGAATTGCGGCTTTTTTTATTCTAAACAGAAAACTATTTTTGATAGTTAACCACGGCGATGTAATGCATCGCGGTTGGTTTGTTCTCGACAAAACCTGGAATAAATTTGGATTTTTTCAGCGAGTTTTCAATGCTCGTTGCATCGGCTTGCTTGCGTAGCGCTGCTTCTATTGTGCTAACGGTTTCTACTTTGCCATCAGCTTCAATATTCGCCATTACGCGAGTCACTCTACCTTCGGCAAAGAATAATTTACCGTCGCCATGTTCTTTAGTGCTGTAGTTCGCGTACCAGTTACTGGTATCCAGGCGCTCTTGTGGTGCAACGTAATGAGTGCCGTATTTTGCCTGCAATGTTCCAAGATTGGGAAGCAATACGATAGGTGCCTGGGTACCACCAATTGAATACACAACACGAAATTGCATTCTTACCGGAACAGTTTTTCCGTCAATCGTAGCCGGTGCAAATGTTGCTGATTTGATGGCAGATTCAGTAATAGCTTGCATTGAGACAAGTGGGCTATTTTCATAGCAGGTAACACTATTGATATTGCCGGTAGTCATAACATCGGCCTGGCAGTAAACCGCTACGGTCTTTACGCCTTCACCGAAAGAGGCAGGCAGGGCAATTTGTTTGGTCAGCGTTTCTTCTGCGTTGCCAAATTTGGCTGGCGTATAAGCTGCTGCATAACTCGCAATTGGGGCAATAGCCGCTAGCATTACCAGTGAGCGAATCGCTTTTTTTAGGATATTTTTAGTCATAATGTGCTCCTCGTGAATCATTAAACGGCAATCTGCACCCTTTTGGGAAATTGATCTCCGGTTTCATTGTAAGATTAGCACTCGACCTAGCACATCAATGTGAATAGTTTGTGACAGTTTTGGCTGTAAATAGAAAAAATATAAAAATTTTTAGTTATTTATGTGGCTTTTTGCGTGAGTGATGCAATGTGGGGCTGCGCAGCAGGTGATACTTATTTTTCGGGTGCGTCGAGGCGAGTTTTTCTGCATATAAAAAAACCACCCGAAGGTGGTTGATGGGATGCTGCTATAACAACGTCCATGTCGTTGTTCCGATATCCTAGTAGGTATATTTCACATCCAGGCTGAAACTGGTTCCCACCGTTTGTTTTAAAATTTCAACGCTTTGGCCATTCGAGTTAACCTGCTCAAATACACGCTCTTCATTCAGGATGTTGCCGATCTTCACTTTGGTGGTGAGATTGTCAGTTGCGTACCATGAATAGGTTAAATCCAGTGAATTAAATGGCTGTTCATAGGCATCTTGCTGTGCGCCTATGTTGCGTGCAGCAAACAACATACGCTCGCCGAACAGGTTATAAACCAGTGATGCACTGTGCATTCCGTCATCCGAATCAAAGCCCAATTGTGTATTGAGCACATATTCGGACTGACCTGTCATCGGACGCTTGGCATTGGTATAACCGACATCTTCTGCCGAGACAATTTCAGAGTCGCTTAAGGTCAGGTTTGACGACACAAAAAATCCGGCACCGAGATTGTGCAATACTTCCAACTCCAAACCGTAAATTTCACCGGTCGATGAGTTTTCAAAGGTCAGCATCACATCATCGTCTGAGCCGGGCAGGCGAGTGCTTTCGATCGGGTTGAGGATGTCTTTGTAGAACAGCGATGCAGTAAAATTGTTGCCACTCTCAAAGAACCATTCTGCGCGCAAATCGTAGTGGGTGAGTTCCGACATTTGCAGGCCGGAATTGCCTTTTACTTTGAATCCCAATTCAGGATCTATGTAGACAACATCTGACATTTCGCGCAGGTCAGGGCGCACTACTGTTTCACTTGCACTCAGGCGCACTTGAAATACTTCGGTGTTCATGAAGCCTTCATTCATGTAGGTGATGGCTACCGAGGGATACCAATCATCTTCAGAGAATGCGTAGGTTTGATTTTCTTTTTGTAAATCATCAATCAACTTTTTCAGGCTTTCACCGGTGTAATCCAGCAGGTCGATTGGCAGGAGTGCCTGTTTAAATGTCTCGTAGCGAGCCCCGGCGGTCAGGCGCCAGGTATCATTCCATTTAGCATCAAACATCCCGTAAGCGCCTTCGGTGATTTGCGCTGCGATATAGCTCTCGGTACCGAATCCGCCGCCGACATTCAGCTCGAAGTTGTTGTTGAGATCCAATAGTTTTGCATCGTTAAGTACGTCATTGATGTTGCCTTGCAAAACGCTGCTGACAATACCGGTTGCATCGATGTTGGCAGTGTAACCATAGTACTGACGGGTTTTATCGTTGTAGTTAAAGCCACCCGATAAATTAATTTCCCAGTTATCAAATACCAGTGGGACTTTGGCGTTCCAGCCATAACTGACGACATCGTCCTCCAGTGTCAGGAATTGGAAACTTGCAACTGCGGCTGCCGGCAATAACTGCGTGCTCAGCAAGGCACCTGATACCGTGTCGATAGTGTTGGCACCGTTGACGCTGGTTTGGTTAGGAATATCTGTTTTTGCAGTGGATTCAGAGTAAAACCAATCGAATACCGGGGCGTCCAACCAGGATCTGCTTAATTGGTCCAGTTTGTGCTCGCCGGTAAGTTGGGCTGCTTCAAGCTCGCGGTTTTCAAGACGGGTTTCGTACTTGATGTACTCCGCGCCTTTATCCAGTGTGAAGTTCGAACCATCAAAGCCGGTTTTAATCCGCGCTTCATCAAGGATATTTTCAATGTGATAGAAGCCAGCCTGAATCTTATGGGCATCTTGATAACTCAGGCCGATATTCGTTGATAGCAGTTGGCGGGTTTCTTCAGCGGTGCGTTGGATATCAGCCACTACCGTATCAGGTGAGCCGGCATCGCGGGTTTTCTGGTCCTTGTTGCGCCATTTGGTGTCCTGGCTGAAGTTAAATACTGCTCCCAAGTTCAGGTCATCAGTGATATTCCAGTTATTACCCAGCGTCAAGCTACCGGAAAAGTCGGCAGGCAGCGATTTTTCATAAATCTCCACATCGCGATTTAATCCAACCATCAAATTGCGGTTGATGGTTGCTGCTGCCTTAAGCTCATCTGCCGTGGGTGAGCCGCCATCCGGGTCATTGAGTGCGGCGATATTGCGCGTGCGAATATTGCCTAAATAGGTGCTGATTGCATCTGTTAGCGCCGTAGGGATTTCATGGGTTTCACCATGGCTTGCATGGGTCAATCCATCACTGCTCTCGCTGTTGATACCGGTGCTGGCAGAGAGGCTAAATACAAAATCATCCGGAACCGTCTTGGTGCGGATATCCACGCTGCCACCACCAAAGTTAGCAGGCAGATCGGGTGACCAGGCTTTTTGGACTTTCAATGTTTCAACAATGGACGACGGGATTAAATCCAGCGGTAATACATTGCGCGTCAGCTCTGGCGAGGGAACGGCAGCACCATTGAGCAATGTGCTTGAATAGCGCTCACCCAGGCTGCGTACATAAACATATTTACCGTCCATTAACGTAACGCCGGTCACGCGGGTCAAGGCAACTGCAACGTTGGAATCGCCTGTACGTAAGATTTGGTCAGCATCCATCAAGTCTGCTGAAAAGGGTTGTTCGATACGTTCTGCTATCACAGTTTGTGCAGCGCTTTGCTGGCGTCCGGTTACCAGCATTTCATCGATGATAGGAGCTTCTATTTGCGATAGCGATTCAGCCGTCTCTGATTGTTGGGCGAAGGCACTTTGTCCCAGCCCCAGGCTGGCGGCGGTAATAGCAATAAACAGCTGGCGTCGCTTGGTAATTAATGTGTGCATTTGTCATAACCTTCTTAGAACAAATTGGCGGTGGTTAGCAAGGAGGCGCCCTGAGGCGCCTCACTCACGACATCCAGGAGAAACAGCTTCCGTGGATTACAGGCCAACAGTCCAACCAGAGACCCAATCATTGCCTTCAGCAGCGGCTCCGATGTGTGTTGGTTTGGTGAAGAATTTGCTGCTGCCAGCTGCGCCAACATCAGGTACTGCACCGGCGTTGAAAGCATCATTCAATACAGTTACATCGTAGACTGGCACATTGATAGCAGCCGTAGTTGCATCGGCAAAGGCGGCCAAACTCAAGTAGGCTTTGTCATTGGTCGCCAGGTCTTTGATAATGCTGGCGGGTAATGTGCTGGTAGCATTAATGATCTGGTTATTTGAGTTTGGCGCTGCGGCGAACCAGTTGGTAATGTTGAACGCGGCGTTGGATGGGTCTATTTTGCTAACAGTTACGCCGCCAGTTCCTGCAAAAATGTTGCTCTTGGCAACTGTCCAACCATTAATCGCAGCCCTGACAGTTTCCGGGCCGGTGGTATCGTTGAACGTAAACAGCGCACGTGATGCCATATCCGGCGTGTTAGCAGTAACAATACTGTTGTACAGCTCGATAAACATACCTTCACGAACCAGGAGACCGAGTGATGCGCCATCAGGAGAGGGCACGGTGCCAGCGTTTTGTGCAAGGTTATTGGTAATACAGGTCAGGTTGGAAATGCGTACTTTAGTCAAGGGGGCTATGTCGTCAGCGCGGGTGCCGCCGGCATTGTCCGCTTCGACACAGTTATTACCACCTACACCATGAGTGGCAACAGACAGTGCATATTGAAGATTGCCAACGTAGCCATCTGTATAGTCAAACGCATCATCAGAGACACCTACGGCAACAAGGTATTTCGCGCTTACCGCACCGCCAAACCATTCAAAGGCATCATCCTGGGTTGAATAAGCCTGTACATATTCAATAACGGTTTTGGAACCTACACCATTGAATGTAATGGCGTTTAATTCATTGCCTTCCACTACTTTGTAACCGGCGTGTTTAACCACTACGTAGCGCAGTGTGCCTGAACTTTCAGCATTGTTGGCGCCACCGTATGTACCTGGCAGGCCTTCGGAGAGGATGTGGCAGCTGTGAACATTATTGCTGCTTGGTTGGCGCTGGGTGTCAGTACATTTATTGGTGATGCCGTTACCGTTGATCTGGATACCGCCCCAGAGGCCACGGTCAGCAATAGTTGCTGCGTTGTCACGTAAATCTTTGGTGCCGGAAATGATGATTGGCTTGGCTTTAGTACCTTCAGCGACAATTTTTGAACCGCGCGCGATACGCAAATAATCTTCACCGCGATCAAATGCAAGCTTGGCGCCTGCGGCGATAGTTAATGTAGCGCCTTCACCTTCCTGGGGAATGCGTTTGCCTGCTTGAGCGGCATTGCTGTCAACATCCTCACCGATAAACAGTGAGCCAGTGAAAATATGTACACCGTTGTTGGGTAGTTCAGGGATAACTAAATCCACAGTCACTTCATTGCTGCTTGAGGCGAAACTGGCGCCGTACACGCAGTTGGCACCGGTCAATACACCTTGCAGGTCCTGACCGGATTTCACATATTTCGCACAGGGATTTACTGGCGTGGTTGGACCACCGTTATTGTTGGTAGTAGGGTTGTTTGAGTTGTTTTGAGTCAGGCTTGGGTTCAAGTTGATGTCACCACCGCCGCCACAAGCTACCAAGGTTGCAGCCAGTACATTTAGTGCAAAAAGATTTTTCAGTTTCATGAGGTCACTCTCTTCTCTATTTCACAAGGGGGGGAAGGAAAATGTGAACGCCGCCTGTTTTGTAGGTCTCCGGCTTTCGCGTTTGTGGCGTCATTTTTGATGACAAATGTGAAGTTTGGACGACAGATTTATGAAAGTTTTATTGCTGATATGTGACATTAATATTTCAATTGGGTGATGATGGCGATGTTCCGCAGGGGCTGTGAAGCCCTCTTTGCAGATGAGTTAAGTTGTTGCAGTTTGTAACCAGCGGGATGTGTTTGTACTAAATTGGGTTGTTCAAGCCGAGGCGATTCGTTAAAGTGACGACTTCCTCCCAGCGTTACTTTACGAAACGCTTTAATTGCAGATTTGCTGCGCCGTAGGGCCCATATGCACTCTATCTTTAAACCCCTGGTTATTGTTTGTTCGCTCGGTTTTGCCACGCCTTCAGTTAGCGTTGCTCAGTCCGATAAAAATCCTGATCCATGGCAGGGTTTCAACCGCGCCATGTTTGCCTTTAACGACACCATTGACCGTTGGGCAATTAAACCCTTGGCCCAAGGTTACAAATTTGTAATGCCGGATCCATTGGAAGTCGGTATTAGCAACATCTTTAACAATGTGAAAGAAGTACCCAATGCTATCAACGGTGTGCTGCAAGGTGATTTTAAAGGTGCTGCACATGATACTGGCCGCTTATTAGTGAACACGACGCTCGGTATTGGTGGATTGTTGGATGTTGCCCAATATATGAATTTGCCTGCGGATGACCCGGAAGACTTCGGTCAAACCCTGGCGGTATGGGGAGTTGGGCAAGGGCCTTATCTGGTATTACCATTACTGGGGCCAAGTACCTTGCGTGACGGTTTTGGTCGTCCGGTAGATTGGTATACCCTTCCTACTACCTATATTGATCACGTTCCTACCAACAATACTGTATTGGGTGTTTCACTGCTAAATACCCGTGCGAGTCTATTGGAGTTGGAGAAGAACATTACTGGCGATAAATATGTGTTTATCCGGGATGTCTATTTGCAGCGACGTGACTTCTTAATCAATAACGGCGAAATGGCCGATGATTTTGGTGAGGATGATTTTGCAGGGGAGTTTTAACCGTGACGGCTACCGGGAAGTAGCCGTTGTCTTAAGGCAAATGCTTTATCAGGGAAGGATCTGGATAATCTCCAAGCCCAGCACATAATCGCCCGCTTCATTTGCTGTTGCCCGCACAACCTTGGCCTTGGCTTTCAGTGTAGGGTTGTGGCCATGATCTGAAGATACTTCAACTTCTGTTTCGGTACCGACTGCCAGGCTTTGCTTGGTTTCGACTTGCAATCCACCACCGCTTAAATCCAGACATAAACCTTCAATAACTTCCGTTGCGGCTGCCAATTTGGCATTCAAGGGAGCGCCTATTTTCATCCGGATGAAATCGCGCTTTTCGCTGTAAGGCTTGTCATTAATCCCCATAGCTTATTCCTCGTTATTTGGTTGTTGTGCTCATTTTGATTGTTTGCGGGTACGTTGATGGTCTTAATCAAACCCAACTGAGTGTAGCACAGCACGTCAAATAGCCAGTGATCTGGCGTTGTTTTCTAGCAACTGCTTAATTGGCAAACTCCGGGTGAAAAAAAACCGCGCCTTGCGCGGTTTTTTTTGGTAAAGCATGATGATTAACGCTCAAGGTATTGCAGTTTACCCTGAACACCATCCCACTCAGCGTGGTCGGCAGGGGCGTCTTTCATCTGGGTGATGTTCGGCCATACTTGCGCCAACTCGGCGTTCAGCTCCAGGAATGCTGCTTGATCATCTGGCAACTCGTCTTCCGAGAAGATAGCACCAACCGGGCATTCAGGTTCGCACAATGCACAATCGATACACTCGTCCGGGTGAATCACCAAAAAATTGGGGCCTTCGTAAAAGCAGTCAACCGGGCAGACTTCCACGCAGTCTGTATGCTTACATTTGATGCAATTTTCCCCAACTACAAAAGTCATAGGAGACTCCCACAAGTAACTAAATTCGACAGTCAGCGCACGTCGCTACAGCGGCGCTAAAAACAAGAGCGCGCATTCTAAACAGCCTACATCTATTTTGGTAGGCTTTCGCCCGCTAAAGTCCGTAGAAAAACACCGGTATTTGCGGCGACAAGTCATTGTTGAGAATAGTTCTTTTTAAAAATCATTTTCCTTTGGAATACATCTCTTTCAAACGATATAACTGTTCCAGGGCATCGCGTGGTGAAAGGTTATCAGGATTGATTTTTTTGAGTGCATCCAGAACCGGATTTGGCAACGTATCAAACAACCCTGATTGAAGTGGCGATTCAACTGGTACAGATGCAGAAAAATTTTCCGTAGCAGTTATAACCACTTGTGTAGTTATAGAATGATCGCTGATGGCTGCAGACACCGACTTAATCGAATGCGGATGCTCGCCATTCTCCAACAAATGTAATTGCTGTTGCGCCTCCGCTAATACCTGCGCTGGAATTCCTGCCAGTTTCGCTACTTGTAAACCGTAACTTTTACTTGCCGGGCCTTCCTGAACTTTGTGCAGGAACACAATATTGTCTTTGTGTTCCGTTGCATTTAAATGCACGTTCGCGATACCGGTAACCGTTTCGGGCAGGGTGGTAATTTCAAAATAGTGCGTGGCAAAGAGCGTAAAAGCGCGTACTTTTTCGGCGAGATGTTTGGCGCAAGCCCATGCGAGCGAGAGACCATCAAAGGTACTGGTGCCGCGACCAATTTCGTCCATTAACACCAGGCTGCGCTCGGTGGCGTTATGCAAAATATTTGCAGTTTCAGTCATCTCCACCATAAACGTAGAACGGCCGCCGGCCAAATCATCTGCTGAACCAATACGGGTAAAAATACGGTCGACAATCCCGATGGTCGCTTTTTGCGCGGGTACAAAACTGCCGATGTGGGCGAGCAAGGTAATTAACGCCGCCTGCCGCATATACGTCGATTTACCGCCCATATTCGGGCCGGTAATAATGAGCATGTGACGTTGCGGATTAAATTCCAGATCATTCGGTACAAACGGAACAGTAGTAACTTGTTCAACAACCGGGTGGCGTCCACCGCTGATAGTAATGCCTGCGCGCAGCGACAATTCCGGCTTGCAAAAACCCAATGCGTCGGCGCGTTCGGCGAGAGTGGCGAGCACATCCAATTCTGCGACTGCCGCAGCAGAATCTTGTAGAGGAATTAATTGCACATTCAAAATATCAATCAATTCTTCATACAGTGCTTTTTCGCGTGCGAGGGCGCGGCTCTGTGCCGACAGCGCTTTATCTTCAAATTCTTTCAATTCCGGTGTTATGTAACGCTCGGCATTTTTTAATGTCTGGCGACGAATATAATCGGCGGGTGCCTTTTCTGATTGCGCTGAGGTCAATTCAATAAAATAACCATGCACACGGTTGTAGCCAACTTTTAATGTCGGGATACCGGTGCGTTCGCGCTCGCGTGTTTCCAGATCCAATAAATATTGGCCGGCGTTGGTGCTGATATTGCGCAAGTCATCCAACTCGGCATCGTAACCTTCCGCGATCACACCGCCGTCACGAATAACAACTGGCGGGTTTTCGATAATCGCACGCGACAATAATTCAACCAACTCTGGAAAGATGGAAATTTGTTGAGCGAGATTTTTTAATTGCGGAGATTTTTTTAATGCTAATTCGTTTTGTAATTCCGGATAGGTACCAATCGACATCAGTAAGCGCGACAGATCGCGTGGACGCGCTGAGCGCAATGCAAGTCGACCGAGAATACGCTCCATATCGCCAACACGTTTTAAAATTCCGTTAACAATTTCAAACGCATAATTGTGTTGCAATTCGGCGATGGCATCTTGTCGGCCAATTAATAAATCCAAATCGCGCAACGGGCGATTTAACCAGCGACGCAGCAGACGGCTACCCATGCTGGTCGCGGCGCGATTCAAGACAGAAAATAATGTGTGTTCATCACCGCCGGTTAAATTGATATCCAATTCCAGATTGCGGCGAGTGGCTGCATCCATGATGACCGCTTCATCGCGATTTTCATGGGCGAGGCTGCGTACGTGGGGCAGGGCAGTGCGCTGGGTTTCGCGGGCATAACTTAATAAACAGCCAGCGGCACAGAGTGCAATTTTTAAATGATCGCAACCGAAGCCGGCCAGGTCTTTGGTGGAAAATTGTTGGATTAACAAACGCTCCGCCGTTTCCAAATCGAATTCCCAAGGGCCGCGGCGACGTAAGCCTTTGCGATTTTCCACCAGCGCGGGAGTGGTAATGTGATCGCTAATTAATAATTCCGCCGGACTTAAGCGCTGCAGTTCTCCCAGCGCCGATTCCAGGCCTTCAACTTCCAATACCAGAAAACGGCCGCTTGCCATATCAAGGGAGGCGACACCAAAAGTTTCGCCCGATTGGTGGATTGCCACCAACAAATTATCGCGGCGGGAATCCAGTAGAGCTTCATCGCTCACCGTGCCCGGAGTCACAATGCGCATCACTTTGCGTTCAACGGGACCTTTGCTGGTTGCCGGATCGCCAATCTGCTCGCAGACCGCAACGGAAACCCCCTCTTTCACCAGCTTGGCGAGATAACCATCGGCCGAGTGAAACGGAATTCCCGCCATAGGGATAGGTTCGCCATTAGACTTACCGCGGGCGGTGAGGGTGATATCCAATATCTCTGAGGCCTTTTTGGCATCGTCAAAGAACAGCTCGTAAAAATCCCCCATGCGATAAAACACCATCTCGTCTTTATGCTGGGCTTTGATGCGCAGGTACTGCTGCATCATAGGGGTGTGTTGATCTGTTGACTCTATTGAATTCATTGCGTAAATATCTTTTAAGTAATTGATTTAAATTAATAAAATATAATTCAGGTCGGCAATTTTTGTTATTTTATGCGCCAAAATAGTCCGTGAGGGGAGAGGATATAGAGACCTTCGTCTTCTGCTATCGCAGTCCACTTACCACTAAATTGGTGTAAATAAGTATTGGGTATTATCCCACAGTCTTGCTGACATAGGCTCGCCTCAAATGTGCAGAATTGAAGTTGATGCGAGTCGACGCCTATTACCCGTGAAAATACCGGGATATGCCAGCGGTAGGCGTTACTTGCAAAGACAGTACCAACACGGTGATGATGATTATTGAACGTGGCACCAGGGTACAAGCAGGAAATGTATTATGTGAACTCTCAACCGCACACGTATACATGATTGGTTTGGACAAATTATCGGAAACGTTTGCTACAGTCTGGGGCATCCAGTCAGGATTCGATATCCATATTCAACTGGTAGTCCTCTTCTTGCAAGCAGTAGTGTGGGATTTGTCGAGATTAGTACATCCGGGACACACAATGAGATAGCTATTTTTAAAGTTAATATTAATCGTAAATTAGCTCTGAAAGAAATTCCCTTGAATTTAAAATTTTTCCGGCCTCTGTATTGCTGATATTCTGCGATAGAATATTTTCTATTATTTCCGAAATTTCATTTGAAAGATTTTCTCCGTATCTAAAAAGTGTACTAAAGTGGATTCTATTGCAGGTGTTAAGGCCTGTATAACAATAGATATACAATTGGGGTCTGACTATGGGAAATAAAACTCCGGTCTTTTTAAGATCTTCAATAAACGGGGTGTCTTCTCCTTTATGGAGTGATGGATATCTAATAGAGTGCTCGTAAATAACAGATTTTTCACACATGAAACTGTTTTCCCAATTTCTTCGATGTGTGATATAGGCTTTTTTTCTATTTTGATCATACATTAATATATAATAAAGTATTGATGCTCGCTTGCCGTTTTTATGCATTTCCTGAAATTGGACTTCTAATCGTTCAGGGTGATACCAGTCGTCATCGTCCCAATTGCATATATAATCGCCTTTTGATTTTTCAATAGCTATATTTCTCAAATCTCCTAATGTGATTTCAGCACAATCAACTTGAACAGTGTTGATATCTTTGTCTTCAAGACTACGTAAAAAGAATGCGGTTGATGAATCGCTAGCAAGATACACAATTAAAAGCTCTTTGTTCTGGTATGTCTGATCTTTGAAACAGCTAATAGCATTTTTTAAAAAATTTAAACGATTATTTGTAACACATAAGCATGATATCTTTGGTAAATTTTTCATTTTATCTCTCTTTTAAATACAGCAGCAACCAATGAATATCCTCCTTGGTCTGCAGCTCTCCGGCAGCGCAAAGTTATCGGTGATATCATAATTTAAAGCATGGACTAATATTGGACCAATTTCATCTGAAATATACCCATTGAACAAAAATGGACACTTATTATTGAGTTGTTTCAATATTAACGGGTAGTCGTCATATAAGGCTATTGTTGAATTATTTAATATCTTAGATTCTAAAGTCCGGTTTGAAGTGTGACAAGAAGGAAATTCTTGGTAGAATGTTGCTAAATCTTATATATTATCGCAAGCATGCTATGGAAGCTCAAAGAGCTATAAAAACTGGTATATGTGCTCAAATCAATAACGAAAAGGGACTTGTGTGAAGAAAGAAATTATTCCGCTTGGCTGTAATTGCCATCCTGCTTTTTGGTTAAAGCAATACAACCTTCAACCTGTCGCATATCCTTTCGACTTGCTTTATAGCCCTGCTCACCTGGGCATTCAATATTGTGTAGACAATATACGTAATAATTTCTCTTTATGTTTAGAGTCTTTGACTTGGAATGAAACGGGATATTGCGTATCAAAAAATTACCCCAAGACTTTACTTTTTCACCATAAGGCATTGCTTTCGGCTCATCCAAGATTGAAACTTGATGAGCATCTAAAGCTTCGAAGGAGGATAGAACGATTTAAAAAAGCAATTAATACTCAGGAGATCCTCTTTATATATTGCTATTCTTTTGATGATGAAACAAGCACAGAGAGTTCGTTGTGCATTTTCGAGGAGTCAGTAAGAGAGCTTCTTAATACAATTAAAAATGCGAATTTGCTAGTTTATTTTATGGAAGATGATGCAGATTCAGGCTTTCATTGGAAGCCAAAAAGTTCTATACCAAGATTGTATTCAATAAAATATATAAGGAATACCAAAGCTCATAAAGTATGGGGAGAATTTCCAGATTTCTTTTTATCTCTACCTAACTATTAGGTCACTTTGTTATGCAGTAAATTTTTAATGAAAAAATAGCTATCCCTACAGATTTTCAATTCTGGTTGGATCGGGTAGCGACTTAAAGATTTAAATAATACTATTTTGATAACGAAAGATGATATGGCTTGCTTTAGCAAAGCAATAAGAGATCTTTTTCAGAATTATGAGTTTCGTACCAATTTGGGACAACATACATATATGTGCACTTTCACTATAGGTATATTATAAACTCTTTTTGAAAATAATAGAAAATTAACTATTAGCACTATGGATATTAATTGTCAGGTATTAAATATTGAAAATATTAATTGTGACTTTTGAGTTTGATAATGAGATTAGTGGTGGTATTGGTACGTGTCTAAATGGTTTATATCCATACCTAAAAAAACTTATTGAAGTTTATGTAATAAGATTGTATTGGAATTATAAAGATAATTTTTTTTCATGTGAATTGTATTCACCAAATGGAGAGAGATTAATATCTAGTTCAAATTACATTCACTATATAAATGAGTTTATGTATTTTAATGAAATAACACATCTGCATATTCATCATGCGAGCGGGAGGATTGCGGATATATTGGATTCGATCAATATCAATAAGAAAATTAATCCGGTGATTGTTTATAGTTGCCATTCTATATTCAAATATGAAGAAAAAATAAGGAAGATACCTAGGTCATGGATTGAAGATGAGGGCAGAATAATAGATAAATGCAGTGTAATTCATGTTTTAAATAGCACTTCTTTAGAATGGCTTAATAATGTTTATTCTGATCTAATAAAACAAAAAACTATTTATTTGATTCCAAACGGTATTAGCCAGCAGTCTGAAAATCAATCCGTTTTTACGGAGAAATCAAGTAGTAATAAGATTGTCTGCGCATCACGCTGGGTTCCAGGAAAAGGAATAGAGTATGTTCTCGATGCGATCCCGATAATACAAAAAGCTATACCAAGTGCGGAATTCATTTTGGCTGGGCGAAATGTTTCTGCTTGGGGAGAAAATGTGGGGCCATACATAAACTATCTTGATGGTAAGGTGAATAAACTCAATAATCCAAATGTTATTGTTCATGATTGGATGCCAAAAACTGCTATCTATAAATTAATGGCTGATGCCAAAGTTTGTGTTATTCCTAGCGAAATCGAATATTTTCCATACTCATTCATGGAGCCGGCATTGTTTGGGATACCAATAGTTTGTTCTCGCTTAAAAACCATTCAGGAAATCGCGAAGGAAAATATTCACTATCTTGGTTTTGAGTCAGGAAATCATCAGGAAATGGCAGTGAAAATACTTGATGCTATAAAAAATTCAATTAATGCCATTGGTCGTGCAAATCAAGCAAAAGTGCTAATGATTAAAAAATTTTCATGGCGCGAAATATCAAAGCTATATTTATCTCTATACCAATCTGTTTAGTCTGATATTAAGGGTCGATAGGGTATATAAGTTTGTTCTTTTTTATTTATTGGATTTGCCGCGAGGATGTAGAAACTTCCATTTGATTGATGAAATAATTTATGCAAGTTTTGAGGGTGAAAATACTATGCTATTTAGTACAAGACCTTTAAATCTGGTATTTGAGCTAGATTATTTCAAGTCGAAAACCTTTTGAGTTATGGTGGTTAATAATTTAGTGCGCAATCCTATATTTCTACTGGGGCTTTCATAAGTATGTTGCACAGAAGTTGTCAGGAATATATATGTTAGGAAATGTAGATTATTTGGATGTGGCAAAACAATTATATTTGCATCAATTCAAAGATAACAGTTTGATGAAAAATATTTATGGTTTTGGAGATTCTCCTGAATCTCTTATTATAGAACAATGGCTGGCACCCATTATTAAAATTTTGCTTTTGTATTTACAAGGTGGTGACCCTTATCTGCGTCAGATATATTTGGGTGAAAGACTTAATCGCCCCTTTGGTTTCGGAACGAGTCTGCGCGACAAAAAAGCTTATTTTGAAAGTGTGGTAAAAAAGGATATTGATATTTTGTTGGCAGTCACTCCGGATTTGGATTATCCGGGGCAAAAAGAACTAATCAGAATTCACGAGTCACTTAAGAACATTAATCCTGTTTGTAATGTAAATGTAACTACCGTTGGCGATTGTTTAATGACGCAAGCCAGCACCATCCTGAATAGTATTGCTCTTCAACAAAATCTTGCTGTCAATATCCACGAGCTTTATATCGGTGCTTGGGGGAAGCGTGAATCGTTCGAGGTTTCGCAAAATGACGCTTTTGCAGAATCTCATACCATTAATATTATTGCTGTCAGCTTCTTTACGTACTGGGGGATACCCATATATAGAAATTTGATGAAGTTGCTGTGGGAGAGAAAGATAACGACGGACGAAGCGGATAGTTTATTTAATACGATCATCAAATACATAACAAATTACATAGAGAACTTAATACAGCAAACCAATAATATTATATTCCTGCATAACGCGGCGGGGTTGCCATGGTTAGCGAATAAATATTTGAACTTTTTCCCTTGGTGCGTCCAAGGGACGGGCGATAAAATCAGAATGGAAATCTACATCGGTAAAATAAATCTGGCTATTGACGATATTATAAAACGCAACAATTTTTTATTTTTGGTTGATGAAAGAGAAATCGTATCCAACTACGGTACATTGTATTGTAATGAAGATTTGCTATCCAAAGATATACAGATCAACAATATGAATCCTGTATTTCATTATAATAAAATGGGTTTTCATTTGGCTGAACGCTATACGCAAATGATTGGACGGTTGGTTTTATTGCGGGGGAAAAAACTTTTATTTGTTGATTTTGATAATACCCTATGGTCAGGCGTGATGGCCGAAGGATATGTTGATCACTATTTTGATAAACAATTGCTAATATCCGCCATTGCAAAAACAGGTTTTATTCTTGTAGCACTTAGCAAGAATGATGAGCTTAATATACGTTGGTCACAACTGGCGATATCGAGAACCGATTTTTCAATATTAAAAATTAACTGGAACAGTAAGGTTGCAAATATACTGAGGGTTTCGAAGGAGCTCAATTTATCTCTGGATAGTTGCATTATGTTAGATGACTCGGAACAAGAGTTGGGGCTTGTCCAGGCGCACATCCCACAAATATTGTGCCTGAACTCAACGTCGGATGAGTCTTGGCGACTGCTTGACTATCTTCTTAAGTTGCAATCGAATAGCACTATCGAGGCTAAAAAAAGAAACCAGTACTATCGACAAAACCAGAATCGTCAGGAATATATCAGGAAAATTCAGGACGAAATTCAGGACGAAATTCAGGACGAAATTCAGGACGAAATTCAGGACGAAATTCAGGACGAAAATAAATTATTTCGGCCCCTTAAAATTACTGCATCTGCAAGAGATGCAGTGGTAGATGATGTCGATCGTGTTGTAGAGCTATTGGCTCGGACTAATCAGTTTAATTGCAGTGGGAAAAATTATACTAAGCATGAGTTAATGAATCTGCACGAAAAACCCAATTGGATAATAAGAGTTTTTTGCATGGGGGACATATTTGGTGATATGGGTATTATCGGTGCAGCAGTCATTGAATTCTGCCCTGATAATTGTTCGCAGACTATTCATAACTTTGTTATGAGTTGTCGTGCTATGGGATATGGTATGGAAAATTATATGTTGGCTGATATTATCAATCGCCCCGGGGTCAAGAAAAATGTCGGCATTTTTAAGCCAACTAATAGAAACTCACCGGCGCAAGATTTGTATCGTAACGCTGGGTTTGAACAATATAATACAGATGGGCATTGGCATTTCTACAAGCAAGAAAATAATAAAATATTGATTTCACCAGCGTGGATAAATAGTCAGAATGAATTGTAAAATGGCTAAGTGGCAGCTGGAAATGGTTTGCGCAGTCATTACATCATTTTTTTATGCCTATGAGCCAGAAAAATTTCATGGGTTGAATGATAAAAGCATCATCTGAAAATACAATTTCCTGATTGTTTATCATGTCTGTCCAAGCCAATGGAAAATTTTGCTGGGTAAGCTGCATCTTATGGAACACACCTTGTTTTTCGCTTAGATTAACCACAGATAAAAAAACGTTTTCATTACTTTCTTTGCACAAGATAATAAGGTTTTCATCGCCACCCAATATTGGTTTGGCGTAATCCTTAAAAATAAACGGGTATTGTCCTCTGATCAGCGAAAAGACATTGATTCTGCTGCGCTGTTTGACATCCCACAAGACAGTACCCCCCAATGCATATATAAGTGAGAAAATGCAGTTTTTTTGCTCCACTGGATAATCATTAAAAGTTGAAGCATCCAAACCCCAATTAAATTTAATATGGCGAGGGTAATGATGAGCAATATATAAAGCTATTGAGTGTGGTGATTTTTCGAGCAAAGACTGCTTTATTAAATCACGAGCGCCAGAATCATGAAGATTTATTTTATTGCAGTCCAATAAGTGTATTTCCTTGCCATTAGGTACTTCAAAAAATATGTTATTTAGCTGCTTTCTATCAAGCAACTCTACGAAATCACGGATGAACGTAATGGCATTCATGGTAATATCGAATTCTGTTTTATGTTCGTAGTCCTTAAAGAAAATTGTTTCGTCAATGCTGAAAAGCACGGACTTACCTGATTCAATAAACGAGGTCACCAGTGTCTTTAATGCTGCTGCCAAATTAGGATTGGAGAAATCATACAGACACAAATTGTTGTAGTAGATAGTGAACGGGAATGACTCACTAATGCGACATGCGGGCATATTTTTAGATAAAATAGGATGGCGACGAAGCCACATCCGTGCTTCAGAAAAGCTGGTAAAATCCATGGTAATCCTGCTCACGCTATTTTTATGAAGTAGGTCGCTAAATGTAGTGTGTAAAACCGCGACATCACTTTTTTTTACATTGGATAGTGGAGCTGTGTATGGTATGGAGGGCGATTTAGGTTCCTTATCTTGAAGAAGGGAATTCAAATTCATGTTGGTAATATCCTCAATTTTTACTGCTAAATCCAGGTCAAGCAATGTATTAATACGGGATTGATTCTGCATGATTCGGGATGAAAAAAGTGCCTCAAAATCCTCCTTGCTGGTGGCAAATTTATCGCGAGCATCTAAATGCAGGTTATCGATAAATTTTCCCGCACGAAGAAACCCTTTCCAATTATCGTCGAAATGACCTAAACGTTTATATTTTTTATTGAACTCTTTTAGCGTAATCGATGGAAAGTGCAAAATAATCGGATCTTCATGCCCGAGAAATGCCAAATTGGTTCCATTGCCCCACATCGCATGCACGTCACTCAACACTAAGTCATAGTGCAGGTTGGCAGCTGATTTTCCATTTTGATAGTAATTAAAGAATAAATCACTTAGCCAATCTTTTGCTTTGATAAAATTTCGTTGTTCTTCGGAAAAAAACCATTGTCCTTTCTTAAAATAATTTTTTTTGAAAAATGGTGTTGAACGATAAATGCAATGACTTTCTGATTTAACGGGAATTGCTTCGTAATTAAGGTAGACACAGCCGCCGTTATTATTTTTTTGCATTTCTGAAAAGTGCTCATCAAGCGATACACCGTTAGGATAAAACAATTCGTCAATATCAATATGAATTAACCAATCAATTCCTTTACTTTTGGCGATAGCAAAGCCTAAATATGCATTGTATTCTTGCCGAACCATAACCTCCCGATTGCGTAACCTACGCTTTTCAATATCCAGATATGCGGGTACTAGCTTCCAATTCTCCTGAACTTCCTCATTAACGTAAAAAGCTGTCACGTTGCCATATGCTGCGGCACGCTTAAATGTTTCCTCACAACCGTCATCAATAAAGATAAAAATATGTTTTACACCTATGGAAAAATGGTATTTTATAAAAAAATCTATATGTGCTGCTGCATCGGCAACAGTTGTTACAATGCCTATTTTAGTTTTAACGGTATTGCTCATTGTTTTTTTAATCCGTATAAATTTCAAGCGTAACGTTGATTGGACTTAACTTGCTTTCACATTTTAAAGAATTTTTGGTAAGCTTTTAAGGCATTGGATAAATTTTTTACGTCTTTACAATCATGGGTACAGAATTAATTTGTTATACTTCAGAAAAATTCAGACGAAATTTTTCATGAGATCATCGTAGTAAACACTCATACAGGGCCACACATGTTGTGCTTTTCAATTATTCTTATCATAAAGGATGATGCTGCCTTGCTAGAATGTGCTTTGCGGTCAATTGCGCAAGTAGATTATCCGCATTCATCATTCGAAGTCATCGTGGTTGATGATGGAAGTTCTGAACCTGTAAGTAGTTGCGTTTTCTTTAAACCAGAGTTTTCCATAACCTATATTTATATTCCACACGACAAAAACTCCTGTAGAGCAAAAGCAAGGAACCGGGGGGCTGACCAGGCTCGGTTCCACTATTTGCTATTCATAGATGGTGATCATTTTGTTGAAACAGGAATATTGAAAAATTATGCACGTTATTTCCAATATAAAAAAAACAAAAAACTGGTTTTAGGTACACGGCGTCATTTAATGCATAGTTACTGGAATACAATATTGGATAATTTCCAAAACGCCAAGCCATTTGCTGCTCCGGAAAAAAATACATATCTCCATGACGAAAGAATTATATTACAGCAATATCTAAATACTCCTTTCAATAAATTGCTTGGACGATGGCATTTATTTTGGACATGCAATTTTTGCATAGAAAAAACATTATTGTTGCAGGTGGGAGGATTCGATGAAAGTTTTATAGGTTGGGGCCTTGAAGATTGCGAGTTGGGATATCGCCTTCACCATCAAGGTTACGATTTTGAAATTTTTGACAATCCTATATGGCATTTCCTTCCGCAAATACATATGACTGCTGAAAAATATTATTCATGGATAGACAATATTCAAAAGTTCTACACAAAATACCAGGATATAAGTATCCTGCATCAATTCACTTTTGAAGATGTATATTTTTACAGTTCCGTTCTAAAAACTCCGCCCTCTAAAAATTGGCTGGAGTGTTACAGAATATTTGAAAACAAGATACGCCATCAATATAAAGCACCTATGATTTTTATTTAAAAGTAAATTTAATCGTTTAGCGTTACTTTGTCATACCAAATAATATTTTTTAAAAAGAACTCAAGGAATGTTTGGTAGGATAAATGTTGGGTGAAAGCATTGTTATCAAGTAACTCCGAACCTTCAGATATTGACAAAGCTTCAACCACTTTTGTCAGGGTGATCGAGTTTTTCCGTGGTAACAAGCGTGAGTGACTAAACACTCTTTCAAAGTGGCTTTTATCCCAGGTATTATTTCCAGTGTAATTATAAATATATAACTGTGGTCTAAATACGGGGTAAACCGCGTCTAATGCAATTAATCGATGAATGAAGCCAGTATCTTCACCACGTCTGAGTGGGTCGTACAATACTCCATTGTTAATGGCAAAGTTTTTATGGCACAAGATTGTTGCTTCCCATGGGCGAGGTGCAGATAAAAACCCTCGCTTACTGATATTGTCGAAGACAATAATTAAAAACAGTACGGAAGCCATTTTACCTGATAAGAAAATGTGCTCCATTTGCCAGGTAAGGCGTTCCTGGTGATGCCAATCATCATCATCCCACATACAAAAATATTCACCGCCAGCTTCCTTGATGGAAATATTTCTTATATCACCCAATGTTAATGTTTTGCGACCATTATAGTATTTGTATGCGCGTACCTCGGGGTCATTTAAGCTGCTGATATAGTCATCTGTTGCTGTATCATTGCGCTCATAGACAACAAGTAATTCCTTATTAGGATAGCTTTGTGCTTTAAAGCAAGCAACAGCCGTCTTCAAAGGCTCAACCCTATTGTTCGTCACGCAAAGGCAGGATACTTTTGGATAGGATTTTTCCATATATAACCCTAACTGAGGTTTAAAAAAGGTTTGAGTCTATCAATGTCTGTGCGCATCATTTTATGTCATAGACAATCACATCACTAAATTGCCAATTGTTTAAACAGATTGTGACAATCTATCACAATCTGTTTCTCTTACAGATCAGCGCAAAGCAATATTGTTCAACATTTGATCCGCCAGTTGGATATGTCGGTCATTATCTTCAGCGTTTTCAAGAATATAGTTCAAGATATCTGCTGCTTGCTGATATTGCTTAAGATCAACCAATACCAATGCTTTATGATAAAGACATGGTGTATGGTTCGGATAATTTATTAATAAATTATCCCAAACTTGCAATGCCATCTCAATATTGCCTGAGTCCCTCTCAACTAAACCCAACTGGAATATTTCATTAACTTTCATATTCTGATTGGATTGATTATCTAGATAGAAGACAAAGGCATTCTTGGCTTTATCAAGTAACCCGAGTGTTGCATAAACTCTGCCGATCAATGCATGGGATTGCAATGGCGCATCATCGCGCGCAACAAGAGTTTTAAGTTTATCCAGCGCCTTGTCATAATGGCTATTTTGAAAATGCCAATCAGATAAGGCCAGAAGTTCATCACCATCAAAATTAGAGTAGTTTGTCATAAATTTTCCTAAAGCAGTCCATGTTGAAATGTATTTATAAATCAATAAGTTGACTCATAAACTCCACGCAAAGTGAACAGTCCGCTTTTATGCAGCTGTGAAACTCTTGCATTTGTTAAACCCATTATTTCGGCAATTTCCTTGAAGGGAATTTGTTGGAAATAATAACTTTTGATAATAAATTTTTGTTGGTCTTCCAGTTGCTCCACTAACCTTACTAACTGAAACGCTGTTTTTTCTTTTTCGTAGTGATGATCTGGCTGATTTGATTCAAGGGCACCCATTTCCAATAGTTTTGCAAAGGCCATTTCTATAACCAAATCAACAATAAATAAAAAGCTATCCTCATCCGCACTTTCTTCCATGTCATGCACACCATCTTTACGCAAGTTTGGTAACTCATATTGCTTATTATGTTTGAAGTTATTTTTTATTTCATTAAGTAAACTTCCTTTTACCCGAACATACGCATAACCTTCAAAGGGGACGCCAAAATTTATATCATAGGTTTCTATACATTCTAAGGTGGATAATGAAATTACACTGACAAAATCATCCCAATTAATCAAATAATGGCCGTATTTGACAAAGAGCTTTCGAGCAACATTCCGGCACCAGGGAAAGTAATATTCAAAAATCTTATTACGAATCTGTATAGTTCCCTCATCCTTAAATCTGGACCATAGGATATTGATATCATCATCATGTTTGGGAGATTTCAACAACGAATTCCTTGTTATCCACTCACACTTCTGATCAATGTTTCCGATATGAGGGCCCAACCATCAATAACCACAAACAGCATTATTTTTAATGGCAGAGATAAAGCAGTTGGGGGCACCATTATCATACCTAATGACATCAAGATTGCCGCGAGTACGATATCTATCAATAAAAATGGCAAATAAATAATAAAGCCGATCTTAAATGCGATTTTCAATTCACTTAACAGGAATGCGGGTATTAGGTGAGTTGCATCAATATCTTCGACAGAATTGGGCAGGGGATGTTTGGCAAGCTTATAGATTAACTCAATGTCAGATTCTGTCGTTTGCGAAATCATAAAGTTTTTAAATGGTTGCCATGTCTGCGACACTCCTTGAGCAAAATCAATTTCCTGTGTCAGGTAGGGTTGTAATCCTTCGTCATAACTGGCTTTAAAAACAGGTTCCATGGTAAAAATGGTCAAAAACATTGCTAAAGTCACTAACACCAAATTAGGTGGTGTTTGTTGCAAGCCCAAGGCGCTTCGTAAAAAAGACAAAACTATAATATAACGGGTGAAACACGTTGTCGCTATCAAAAGAAAAGGAATAAACGAAAGTGCTGAAATTAATAAAAAACTTTCAGTCTCTGACGCAAGCCTGCCTGCTTCAAACGCCTTGGTCAGTTGCTCCCACACAGCTACATTATCGGCCATCAGGAGTCTCCGATGGAGATTGTATCGTTTGTCTGAATGCATCTTGTTCTTTATCGACAGCCATTACCTGAACGGCTACATGATTGGTAGATTCAACAATTAAGAACGTTGACTTGTTATACGCAACAATATGTAATCGGGTAGCTGCTGATAAACGTTGAGTATGTTTGAGAAGTTGTGTTTCCTTTGCATTAACTTTAGAGAATGCGGTGGGAAATTTATTCTTCAGAATCCATACAGCTATTGTGCTTATGGCAATAAAAATAATAAAAAATATAGCAACATTCATCAGATAATAATCGGGGACAACATCATTGTTTCTAAATTCCGGCTGCGGTGCCAATGTGGTTGCAGAGATTGAATTTGTCATATCGAACATCCAGATGCGAGCTTATGCGTTGGCCATTTCAGTTATTTGAACACCAAAGCAATCACTCACGGCGATTAAATTACCGCGCGCCACTGCTATACCATCCACGAATAGGGTAACAGGGGAGTTAAGATGTTCATTTAATTGCAACAATTCGCCAGCCTTTAATGAAAACAATTGATTAAGCGAAATATCCACCGTACCAATATTTACCGATACACTGACATTCATATGACCCACCAGGTCAAGGTTTAGTGGTACCAGGGAGGTTTGGGGTTTTTCAACCTGTGCTGTTAATTCGTTTAGGTTTATGTTGTTTATTTCTTTGCTCATGTTTACTTACCCGGCTTCACTAATAAAATAGCTTTTTTTGTTTCTTTACTGCCCAAATTCGCATCAGCAATTTTGTTCTTACCTAGCTGAACCGTAAATAAACTGTTTAAGGGCGTTGCCGACACCAAAATGTCACCCGGTTCCAGGGCATTAATATCTGACAAGAGATGCTGCCCCAATGAAATAGAGACGTTAACCGAAACAGATTTTTTTATGTCTCGTGGCGTGATGGATGAAAGTGGCAGCTTGGTTGACGTTTCCGTGACAATATTTTCTGCCAACGAGAAAGGCAGAAAAATGCGTATTTCCTGTTTATCAATTATTATTTCAAGCAAGGCAATGCCTGCGCTTAATTGATGAATAGATTCAGGTGTAGCACAAAAGTTTTCAGGTTTTTGCACAGATGAAAATGTCGCCAGTTGCGAGCAACATTTGAATGCGGCATGCGCGGCACTATAGAGTTCATGCTTAGCTGCTGTAACAGCAGCTTCATAAATTGTATCCATGGGAACATCAAGCGCGTGGTCAGCAAATATTATATCGCGCCAATTGGTTTTGGATGTTTGTACAGCAATAACATCAACTCCGTCAGAATAATAGCGAGCGCTCTCCTCCGGTTGCTGCCCGGTGAGAATTGTTACAAAAATAGTATGTTGTTTGAAGCACCACTCAGCTTGCCAGTGGTGCAATGCTTCTAATACGCGCTCTTCCAGAATCTGCCGCGCCGATGATGTCAAAGACAGCAACTTAATCACTGTTATTAACCGCGTGTATTGTTGTAGAGTTGTTCAATCAATTCGTTGGATACACTCATAGCGCGTGAGCTGGCTTGATATCCTCGCTGGATAATCATGATGTCAGCAAATTCTTTAGTAAGATCGACGTTTGAAAGCTCGATGCTACCACCTTGGATTGCGCCAAATATGCTGTCTGACGGACGGCCATATTCCGCCGGCATCTTGCTATTTGTTTGGTACATACCACCGGAAGCGAGTTCGAGATTCGCTTCATTGGAAAAACCTGCCAACGCAATTTGCCGACCTGCTTTAACATCGCCATTTGAATATTTAAATTGCATTATGCCTTTTTCATCGAAAGAGACTTTAATGATGCCCAATACACCGTTGCCATTTATTTCTTTTATCCCTGCGGTAGATGTGCCACCGGAGAATTGGGTGGTCCCGCTGAATAGACCTGGGGTACCAAAATCAAATGTCACTGTTTGAGAGACACCGGCAAATGTCAGGTCGGCATTGATCGTATTGAAGCCGGTCAAGGGTGAACCGGTATTATCAAACCGCACTTCGCCAGTGGCCAATTCGTCTCCTGCGCTGTCTTGAATGGAGACGGTCCAGACATCAACGGATGTTGTTGGATTTTCAAATTTAAGCTTCAGTTCATGGGTTTTGCCGGCGGCATCATAAATAGTGACTGGCGTAATTTCAGCGGTGGTCGCTGTTGAAGACAGGTTGCCACTAATTTTTACGTCGGTAGTTGCCACCGGCGGCAGAGTACGTTGGTTGGTGATGTCAATTTTTTCCAGATTTCCCGCATCACTTATCGACATCACTTCCAAGCCGGTTGCGGTATCTACCAAAATGTTATTTGAGTTGAGGCTAAATTGGCCTGCGCGCGTATAAAATAGTTCACCTGAATTGTTGCGCAACACAAACATGCCTTTACCTGTAATCGCGAGATCCGTGTTATTACCAGTCTGTCTGATTTCGCCGCTTTGCAAGCGTATTGAGGAATTTTCAATCGTTGTACCTATTCCTTGCTCACCTGCATTCAGACTCCGGAAAAAAGTATCTGTACCTCGGTAACCTGGCGTATTCATGTTGGCGATATTATTGCTTGCGTTATCCAATGTTTTAGAAAAATTGAACATACCGGTCAAACCGGTGAAAAATGATTGCAACATACTGTTATCCTCCAATTATTAAGGTTGTACCAAACTGATTTGCGACATTCTTATGCCGGTC
The DNA here is from genome assembly GCF_058800985.1 of Cellvibrio sp. GW822-FHT04B05. Taxonomy (NCBI): domain Bacteria; kingdom Pseudomonadati; phylum Pseudomonadota; class Gammaproteobacteria; order Cellvibrionales; family Cellvibrionaceae; genus Cellvibrio; species Cellvibrio sp. GW822-FHT04B05. The sequence goes on from NZ_JBXAMU010000001.1 coordinate 1,362,921, forward strand.
AAAATAGAACCATCTGATGCTTTAATGGTTAACAAAGCTCCATCACTTTGAAAATTTACTGCCATTACGTTACCCGCATAGACAACACCTTCGGTTGTTGCCTGTACATTTCGGCCTAGTAATCCGACGGATTGTTCAGTGGAATTCAACAGTACCAAATTCTGGATATTTTCAGATGTTTGTCGGGATTGTTCGATATTTGCGAACTGCGCCATTTGTGCCAGGAACTCCTTGTTATCAACTGGCTCTAATGGGTCCTGATAATTCAGCTCCGACAAAAAAAGCTTAATAAAATCCTCTTGATTGATCGTTGAATTATTGAGACCACTGGTAGCATTTGAATTTAATACACTGCCTATCGCATCTATCGCCATAACGTTTACTCCTGACTGTAGAGTTTTCCATTGAAAGTTAATGAATGAACCGTCTTGTCTATACTTTTAAAATAATGCATCAAGAAAACACTTAATGATTTTTTTTCATCCTCCGATAAGGCGTAGTCGCGCACTATTACATCTATTGCGCCATTGTTTTCAACAATGGTTAGTTTCCGTTTGGATAACTCTGGGAAACTCAGTGCAATAGCCGTAGAAACCAGGTTTTGTGCTAGTGTTTTTTCACCGCCTGGCCAGTTTCTATTCTGTGAGCGATTGGAGCCTGATTCAGATATCGTAGTGAGTTGCGAGGATGAAATTTGTATACCATTTTGTAATGGTGTGGCTTGATTGAAATACCCTGCGGATGTTAATCCGCTGGCAATAGAGTGTGTCCCTGACGGAGTGCTTTTTATGTGCAAAGTCTTCGTTATTGTTGAGAGTTTTCCGGTTGCGTACCACTTTAAGTCAACAGAGCTGCTAACCTTGACGGATTGTTGGTTTGAGAGGCCAGAGGTTACCGGGGATAACGAACTGTCTTGCCGGACGATTGAGGGCGCAACCTGTGGAGTATCCCACATGAGGTGCTTCCCAAGTTTGTCCAGATTATTAAATGGGATTGGTTCGATCGTTATCAATGGCAGGGCAGTGGGACTTTGAGATGGCGTTGTGCTTCCTATAGAAGATTCAAGATCGTTAAATGTTATCTGTACTGGATTGCTATTGAATTTGGTGGCCAGTAGTTGCTGAGTGCCAATTGTTATCGGAGCATGCAATTCATCGTTATCAAGCGATGCAATAATTGTTTCACTGCTAGCCTGCCCAACTGGAGTACCAGAGTTTGGATTTTCTGTTTGATTGATCAATACATAAGAATCAGCGATGTTAATCAATTTTTTTTCGACGGTTTGCCGCCCGGTGAGCAAGTTTTCCCATAGAGTTAGCGAGGCCAATGCATCAATAGTTTGCGGCATAAGCTGATCAATAGATGAATTGGTTTCCTGTGGTTGTTTGATCAATGGGCGGAACAACTGCGTTCCTGCAAAAAGATTTATTACTTCGTCAACCAGCGCATTGGTGATTGGTTCTGCATCACTGCGGTTTCCTGCTTCGTCGCCCATCTGGGGATTAGTATTATCTATTGTCAAGCTATGCGTGCGATCATCCATAGCCAATAGATCCAAAAAAGAAACCTGTTGATGGTCATTGGTAGGCGCCGCAACTTTTGTATTGGTGCTTATATAAGTGTTGATGTTGGCTGGAGTGATCATTAAAGTAAATTTACATCCAATGTCTTATTGCTATCGTTATGAATGGCCTCTGCCTTGAGTATTGCTTTGAGCTGTGCTGTTTCTAATTTATCAACGAGTTTTTCAAACACTTTTTCCTGTGTTATGCACTTGGCCAACTTAATACGCTTGCTATCCAGTTCCCTGTTTTTTTCCTGCACGATACCCAGCAATGTGTCTAATTGTTGGTACTGCTCGGACAAATACTGTGTATGCATCTGCATCAGTAAAGGATCCAACGAACTTTTATCATTTAAATGTTGTGATTGTCGAACCAGTATGTTGGCAATTTCATGTTGCTTTTCAGTAACATGTTTTTCACTGTTGTTTGCTACTTGCTGAGCTGATAAGAAGTCTCCATTGGCTTTGGTTTTACGCAGCTCCTTTAGTCGTTGAATGGTTTTGGATTTTTTTAACCGCGATGTCATATTCATGATTATTGCCTGTCCCTGATATAAGTGGCTAATGTACTTGCTTCTTTCCATGCATTTTCTGCCTGGATACGCTCTGAAGGGCGTTGAATAAGCAATTTATCTAACATGGGTTTTGCGGAAACAGCTACATCAAGCTCTGTGTTTTTTCCGGCTTCATAAGCGCCCAATTCAATCATATCCTGGGAACTGGCATAAATTGCAAGGGTTTTGCGTAACTGCGCAACAATGGTTTGCTTTTCATCTTTTATTAATTTTCCGGTAAGCCTGCTCACACTGTGTTGAACGTCAATAGCCGGATAATGATTACGTCCAGCCAGCTCGCGCGACAGGACAACGTGCCCATCCAATAGCGAGCGCATATGGTCAGTAACTGGCTCATTGATATCATCACCCTCGACCAATACTGTAAATAAAGAGGTGATCGAGCCCTGGTTTTTAAGTGCTCCACCTCTTTCGAGCAAAGGTGGTAGCAAAGAGAAAACTGATGGTGGATAGCCGCGCGCACCGATAGGTTCGCCAGTGGATAATCCGATTTCCCGTTGGGCCATGGCGAATCGGGTTATTGAATCCATAATCAATAAGACATGTTGATTCGCTTTTCTAAACCATTCCGCGATGGTTGTTGCGGTGAATGCCGCTTGTCGTCTGAGCACGGCGGGCTGTTCAGCCGGAGCAACTACGACCACTGCCCGCTGCAGGCCTTTTTCTCCCAGGCAATCGTAAATGAAATCACCCACTTCTCGTCCGCGTTCACCGATCAATGCAATTACAACAACATCTGCATCGGTATTGGCGGCCAGCATACCAAGCAAGGTACTTTTTCCTACACCGCTGCCAGCCATGATTCCGATGCGTTGTCCTCTGCCAAGGGGCGTAAAAATATCAATCGCTTTTACACCGGTATTTAGCGCATGGATTATTGGTTCTCGATGAAGAGGATTGATCGGCGCTGAATATGAGGGTTGATAGCTGTCGAATTCCAAAGTGCCTTTTTGATCCAGTGGATTGCATAATGGATCAACAACCCGTCCCAACAATGAGCGGCCAACAGGAACTGTGAGTACCTTTTGCAACGGTAATACTTCGCTATTCAGACAAAGTCCATGGGCATTACCGAAGGGCATTAACAATATTCTGTTATCGCGCAAACCAACAACTTCGGCAATTACCCGCGCGCTGCCACGGGCCTGGATAATTTCTACGAGTTCGCCTTGCAATACATCACAACCGGAAGCTTCTAACATGCCCTCATAAATGGCTGTCAACCTGCCGGATTTCCGTCCCAATTTTGCCGATTGGATGGAATTGATGTACTTATCAATATTAAGCATTACTCTTTTCCACATCCCATACAGCAAAGAGTTGTTCTTTTAGTTGTTCTAGTTGTGTCTGTACACTTAAGTCTTCCGTGCTGTAAGCGGAATTTACAAAACATCTGCCGGGCTCCAAGTCTGACTCAAATACCACAACGCAGCTTTCGTTTAAACTCTCTACCAGGAATTCTAAATGTTCGGAGCTTGCCTCAGGTAGACGAATATAAATTTTATCAGTATAGGTTCCTTGCTTTAAGCAGCGTTTCACACTTTCTTCAATAATACCCTTATAAATATCTTTATTGCCGGCAAGTTTATAAATGCATGTCAATGCTAAGGTCAATAAACGGGCTTCAAAGATATTCTCAAGTTCATCCTGATGTTTTTTAAGCCCGGTGATTACTGCTAACAGATCTTGCTCATATTTTTTGTTACGCTCTTTGGCTGAGGCCTCGATAGCATTTTGTTTTTGCTGCAATTGTTGGGACATTGTTTTTAATTCATCATGAGCGGCTTTTTTCCCATCGTTATAACCGTCTTCCATCGCTTTTTGTTTAAGCTGTGCCAGCTCTTTTGCCAACATTTCTTGTGTTGGTTCTTTATTTTCAGGTGCGGGAGTTTGAGAGGTTATTTTACCCCCTAGACTAATGATGGTTTGCTGTCCCACAGTGGCATTTTTAATTAATGAGCTCATAAAATTTTTCTTTGTGCACAATCCTGTACTAAGGTAAATAATTTTTTGGGAACAACTTGCATGGGGGTAACTGATTTTTCCGCAATTTCCGAGTTAAGCATCCATTGAAAGCTTTCCTGATTATTTTCACTCATTAACAAACACTGCCAAAATTTGTCAAGGTTTGTTGCATTGTATTTATTCACCTTGCTTATGATTACATTTTGTTTTAACTCAGCTAACGCGGTATCTGCTATCAGCGGGTCACTCGCCAATCCCAATGCCTGAATTTCTTTTAGCAAAGGTTGAATAGCTGCCTTTTCGGCAGATGACAATTGTCCAAGTATCCACTCCTTGTCGTCAGGGTGTATGCATGCCAGTTTTAAGGCTATGGCTTTAATCATAAGATTTTCCTCAAAGCGTTTTGGATAACCAGGTTTTCAAGTCCATTAGCAATGCTTCCTGTTCTTGTTTCGATAGCCGGGGACGCTCTGCATTCTGTTTTTTACGCATGCGAATCATTACAATGAAAATACATAAAATGAATATTACAATCACCGCCACGCCAAAAATCAGCTCGCTCACGCTTAGCCTGGCTATATTAGTGGAAGCATTTTTTTCTATCGTGGCAGCGGTACTTTGCTGATTTTCGCTGATGAAGTTATCTTGTTTTATGGGCTCTTTTTCAGTGGCAACTGCCACCACAGCAATAGTGTCACCCCGATCTGAATCCATTCCTAATCCTGAGCTGACTACATTAATAACACTGTCAATAGTTTGTTGTGGTAACTCACGCAAGATCACAATACCTACACTGAGTTTTTCGATTTCACCAGGTGAATATTCTATCTCGGAACGTTCTTTGGAAAATAAAAACTCTTCCTCAGTAGAGGTTGTAGTTGACGAGTCAGAGGTATTTTCATTGTTATTTTTTACGGTGTTTCGTTTTACTTTTTGTAAATGCCCGTATTCACCAGAAGATTTTGGAAGAACCTGCTCTCGAATAGACTTTACTTTGTCGAAGTTGTAAACAACGTTTACCGATATTTTAAGGTCATCCGTATTAGTGATTCCACGTACAAGCTCGCGGGCTTTTGACGCGTAGTAATTTTCTAAATCAAATTTGGATTGCTTGACTTCCGATTTTATATCGTCCTGACTTGAGGAGATAACCTCCCCATTGTTATTAAGGACAATAACATTTTTTGCTTCAAGCCCATCGACCGAAGCAGCCACTAATTGTGCGATACCACTTATTTGATTTGAATTTAGCTTCTGTCCAGGGCGTGGCTTAATAGTGACTGATGCTTTGGGTATTGCTTTTTCGTCGCGAAAAATCGATTGCTTCGGAATAGTTAAATGCACTCGGGCTGAATTGACATCGGCGAACGAACGGATGGTATTCGCAATCTCGGATTCTATTGCGCGCTGATAATTGATCCGCTGAGTAAATTCAGACATGCCATATTCTGCATCGCTGAATATTTCAAGGCCGGGGGTGGGCTCTTCCGGAATTCCCTGGGCGCCAAGTTTCGCGCGCAAGCCAAGTAACTCAGCGTCTTTGACAAGAATATTGCCGGTTGCAGGGTCTTCTTTAAACACTGTACCCCATTCCATCAATTTATTACGAATTTCTACACGGCTATGGGGCGAGTCAGTGGAGTTTAATATGGGTTGCCATGAGGGTTGTAACAACCACCATACACCGAATGCCGCGCAGGCCAATAGCCCAATCAAGCCTGCAATGAGGCCAGGTTTATTAAGGCCAAAATCGGAATTGTTCGCCATCAACATGTACCTATCAAATACTTATTTGCGTGATTTTTTCGTAGGATTCGACAAGTTTGTTTCTGACTTCCACGGCCAGCTGCAAGGAGTGTTTAGCATTCTCCATGGAGATCATCAATTCATGTGTGCTGATACCCTGATTCAAAATGTAACTCTGCATAGCGTTATCAGAAGCTTTGATGTTGTTGTCCAGATGCTTGATTAAGTCCGTGAACATTGATGGAGCAAGGTTCGGTTTGTTCTCAAGGCTCTTGAATTCCAGCGTTTTCATGTCGGGTTGTTGGAGGGTGTGTACACCTTGGATGTGTTCGAGGATCATTTACTACTTCCTATAGATAAAGCTGCCTGATTCATTTCACTGTTGGTGTTGTATGCCCGGATATTTGCTTCATAAGAACGTAACGCCGATACCAGCGTCGCCATTTCATGAATGGGATCTATTTTTACGAAAAATACGTCTCCCGCCGCATTAGCGTTGGGATGACTTGGATCGTGCAATGTTTTTATCGATGTCTCTAGCGACTGCCCGCCTAATGACTTTGCGAATGGGGAATCAGCAAGTCTTGCAGCTGCATTGGCAGCTTCACTCGCCGATGCGTAGCCGGTGTTTGCAATAGCAAGTTTCATGGATGCCAGCTCCACCCGGTTACGCTCAAGTGTCATGCCCGCTCTTGCAATATTTCCAATTGAAGATAGATCCATGATCATTTGCCTCTCATTGCTAAAGCCATCAAGCCATATTTTTTTGAAAGCGCTTCGGCAATAATTTTGTAACGACCATTGGCCTGCGATAGGGCGATAACCTCATCATCCAGCGCAACCGGTTCAGTCCCGTTTTGCTCATTAATATTTACCTTGGTTGCGACAATTTGGTTAATAGCCATGGGGTCCTGCGCGGTTACCGCGTGTGACATATTGTTAATCAATGCATCAAAATTACCGGTTCTTTTAATTCCGTTGGTATTGGCATTCGCAATGTTGAGCGCATTTAAGGATGCTCGCTGCTTTTCCAAATCCAGGGCCCAGCTGGCGATCGTTATGCTTATGTCAGTCGAAATCATATATGCCTACTGTATTATCAAGTCAGCATGAAGGGCGCCGGCCGCTTTCGCTGCTGTCAATATGGAAATGGTGTCACGTGTTGATACTTTTATCGCGTACAGCGCCTGTACGAGTTGAGCGACTGTTGTACCCGCAGGTAAATGCAGGGGCTTTATCCTCTCTTCGGTTGCAATGATTGACGTGTTTGGGACAATTGCCGTGCCCACGCCTGGGCCGGGACGTGCCAGCAATTGAGGCTGGGATACGTCATATTGTGTTTGAATTTCGATGCGGAGATTACCGTGGGCGATACTCAGTTCTCCAAGAACCACATTCTGGCCGGCAACAATAGTCCCTGTGCGCTCATTGATTACCAGGCGTGCATCCACATCCGGAGCAATAGTTATATTTTCAAGCTTCGCCAGAAATGGCATAGGCTGGGTATTGTCGGGTAGTTTTATACGGATCTTTCCTGGATGTGTGGCGGAGACACTGTTGATCCCCATCACATCGCGAATCTGGTTAACAACGCGATTGGCGGTAGTGTAATCAGGCTCATTCAAAATAATGTTGATTATTCCCGCATGGCCTCCGAAGTCCGGTGGAGATTGCTCGACAGAACCGCCGTTGCTTATTTGCCCAACAGTGACATGATTTTTCCTGATAGAGCTGTCAAAAGACTCCGCATCATAGCCACCCACGGTAAGCGCTCCCTGACCCAGGACATAAAGTTTTTGATTGGGACCGTAAAGCGGAGTCAGTAATAACGTGCCGCCAGCCAAGCTACGCGCGTCGCCTGTCGAGGCAATTCGCAAATCAATTTTATCTCCTGGCTCGCTAAATGGTGGAAGCTCCGCAGTTACCATAACTGCCGCAACATTGCGCGAGCTTAAGTCGTTTTCATTCACCAGCAAACCAAAACGTTTCAATGTATTGGCAAGCGATTGCAGCGTTGCCTTGTTACGCGCGGAGTCTCCCGTGCCCGACAAGCCCACAACGATTCCGTAACCGATGATTGCAATTTCACGATTACCTTCAATCCTGGCCAAATCTTTCAAACGCACATTATTTGCAAAGGCGAGGGCAGGTACCAGCAGTAGAAATAGGAATAACATTTTCATAGTAAGCCTAACCATGACATGACCCGAGCAATAACTCCCTGACGTTGCGCATTATTAATAACGCCCACTCCTTGTATTTCGATGAATGCATTGGCTATCCGGTTTGAAACCAGAATGTTGTCTTTTGATATGTCATCCATTTTGGCGATGCCGGAAATAATAATTTTCTGGTTTTCATCATTGATTAATAAATTGTGTTCTCCAGCAATACGCACCATATCATTTGGAAGTGTTTCGGTGATTACAGCACTGAGACGTGTCGTTGCTGTTCCATTGCGCACAGTTTTTCCATTGCCTTCGTCTCGACCGCTGACTCCTATGCCCAATGAATTGCGAGTCACATTGTCAAAACTATTTGCCTGGAGCTTAAGGGCATTACTCACGTCTGTTCCCGCCGTAGATTGTGCACTGGTCGATTCAACAACAAGTATGACAATGGGTTGGCCAACCAATAACGAGCGCCTGTCACTCGTCAGGCTTTGATAATTCTCCGTATCAATCAGGCTCTGTGAAAATACTGCGCACGGCAGCACCAAGGCCAATACCAAACTATATTTCAACCAATACATGGCTTTTTCCTGTAATTTTTGCATTAACCGGACCGTTGCTATTTTCTACCTTGACGGAAACCATATCATCCAGATGCCAACCGGTTTCCAATGCTATTCCTGTTGCACTGATTTTTAAGGAACCGGCATCCACTGTGACGGTGACCTTGCCATTGCGTTTCACAAACGGCGGCTCAGAAACCATGTCGGCGGTGAGCACCTGGCCTTTTCTGGTTTGTCGCACCACGGTTTTACCAACCGGGTTATCCAATACAATATCTTTGTTGTTTACCAAAGGGGCAACATCCACCAATTCGCGTCGCACGCTATCGTTCGTGATATCACCTTCTGGTGGTAATGCACGGGTAAATATCCATGCCTCTTGCTTGGCATTGACCTTCAACCAAATAGTGGTGCCTGCGTTTAGTGATCTGGAATACCATTCCACTTGTACTCTGCCAAATTTAATAGGTCCCACCTTTACCTCTCCGGCACCAGATAAAGCAATGTGTGGAGATGTTTTCTTTTCTACGATTTTTTCAAAATGTAACGATGCATAATCCCGCATATATTTTTGACAAAATGGAATTTGCCATTGGTCATATTCCACCAACATCCCTTCGCTCCAGGGCACACTCAGGGGCGTAGCACACGATAATGTGCTTGAGAGTGCAATGCTAACCAGTGTGCTTTCCACGTCGTTATCTGCGCAAATTATTTATGGTTTCGAGTATTTGATCTGCCGTTTGGATCAGGCGTGCATTTAACTGGTAAGCGCGCTGTGCTAACACAAGACTGGTCATTTCATCCACAAGATTAACGTTGGACATTTCAATAAAACCTTGCTGGATATCACCACTGCCATCTTCGCCCGGCATACGAAGAATAACGTCCGTACCCTCTTTAACTTGATAGAGTGAATCACCTATAGGGCGGAATGCGTTGGGATTGACAACATCGGCAAGCTGTATGCGACCAAGTTCGGCGGCGGGATTATTGTCGGCAAAAATGCCCATCACGGTGCCGTCCTTTTTAATTTCTATCTTTTTAAGATCGGCGGGAATCTGAATCCTGTCGCTCAGAGCGAGGCCCCCGTTAGTGGCGAGTAATCCCTCGCTATTGACTTCAAGATTGCCAAGGCGTGTATAGGCAAAAGTACCATTGTTCAGCACTACCTCTAACAGACCTGTGCCTTTAATGGCGATATCCAGGGGGCGTCCGGTAGCTTTTAATGCACCCTCACTGAAATCTACTGTGGGCGCGGATATTTTTGATCCCAAACCTGAAAATGTTCGGGTAGATGTGATCTCGTTGTTTGCCTGACTTGCTGTGGGTGAGGCAACTATATCTTGAAAATTAACCTGGGTTTTTTTGTAGCCTGGCGTATGCATATTAGCAATATTATTTGACAAATGGTCAAGCCAGGTTTGTGTGGACTTTAAGCCGGTTTCTGAAATATGCAAGGCATCTATCATAATGGATTCCTGATGTTATTTTCCGATTTGGTTAATGCCACTGTTAAGTAGCTCGTTGTAGGTATTAAGTGCACGTTGCATACTTTCAATATGCCGGGTGGTCTCCATCATCCTTACCATATCCGCGGCTGAATCTACATTTGATTGCTCTATTGCGCCTTGCACAATGTTGACATTGTCAGCTGTGAGAATTGCTTGTGGCCCTGAATACAATCCATCACCAATCGACAACAGATCCTGTTCGCTGGCATCGTAAATTGCCAGTTGTATTTTTTCTCCTGACGCCGTTAATAAAGTGCCGTTTGGCCCCAGACTCACATCACTGGATGAAAGGGTAATCAATCCATCGATACCTAATACCGGATCACCCGCAAGCGTTGTTAGCACGTTGTCATCGTTCAATGTAAAGCTTCCATTGCGAGTTAGTGCCAAAGTGTCTTTGTGATATACGCCAAACCAACCATCACTAATGATTGCGAAATCCAGAGCTCGGTCAGTGGCATTTATTTGTCCGCGGCTGGCATCGACCCGCGATGTCACGTTATTTGCGAAATTGGCGGGTTGGAGTGCATTTGCAAATTGTGCATCTACAACTGAACTGCGGATACTCTTGTAGCCCGCTGTATTTATATTTGCGCTGTTTTGCGCGATGGCATTCAATGAATCCACTTCCGCACGCATGATCTGCGAGAGATTGATAATTAAATTATTCATCGCGATGCACTCCTGGCGGTTAACGAAGCCTGCTCCAGTTCAATGAAGCCTGCGGAGATAATGCTTGCGTGTCGATTGACTTCCTGAGTTGAAAGTACATTCAATTGTGGGCACGCACGTGATAAAAGATCTTTTAGTGGGCGCCTCAGCGGAGGTGAGCAGAGCAGCACGGGATTAAGGTTGGCACTTAACATTCTTTCGCTTTCCTTCGCAACTTTGGTGACGAGAATTTCTAACTCGGTTGGGTTTAATCCTATGATTTTGTTATCGGTATTGGTAGCCGAATTCGCCAATTTTCTTTCCAGGTCGGGGGCAAGCACCATCGTATTTAGTGCGCCATTGGCATCATTAAGCTCACTGCAAATTGCAGCTCCAAGTTTATTCCTGACTTTTTCGGTTAATACATCCACATCCTTTATCGTGCGACCAGCATCTACCAGAACTTCAAGGATCGCTTCAAGGTTGTTGATCGGGACATGTTCGCTCACTAATGCTTGTAAGACACGTTGGATATCAGAGTAAGACAGAATCGAAGGAATCAACTCATCTATAAGTGAACCAAGATCTGCCCGACGACTTTCGACAAGACGCTCTGTTTCGGCTCGTGAGATAAAATCCGCCGCGTTCTTGCGACACAATTCTTGCAAATGAGTTATTAGTACTGTTTCGGCTTCAACCAACGTGTAACCGGCGGCGTGGGCTTGGGCGCGGACCTCAATTCCAATCCAAAGCGCCTCCAGGCCATAGGTGGGTTCACGAGTGCGTTCGCCTTCAATGGTAATTTTTTTCTTGCCTGAATCTATCGCGAGAATTTTTTCCGGTCGAATACTTCCTTTTCCTACTTCTACCCCGGCGATACGCAATGAGTAATGATCAGGAGCAAGAGACTTATCTGTTTTCACGGCGAGCGTGGGTAAGACAATCCCATAGCGATCAACAAATGTTTTCTTAATCAACTGGACGCGTTTTTCAAAACTGCTCACAGGGCTTAAATAATGATCGGCCAGCATCACACCAAAGCCAATTTCAAATATCTTTGGCTTTACTGATTCATAAGCCGGTTGCTCGTTTGTCTCCGATGGGAGATTATCAGCCTCTGCCGTAGCGCTCGCCGTTACATTTTTCTTGTGGGCAAGCCAGGCAAGCGCACAGAGAATGATGACCAGACATATAACCGGCCACATGGGAATGCCAGGTATTAGTCCTAATCCCAGCAGCGCGATGGCAACTATAATTAATGTGCGTGGGTGAGTGGAAAACTGATTGGTGATTTCTTCTGCCAAACGCGCATCGGTGGCCGCACGGGTGATGATTATACCTGCCGATACAGCAATAATCAGCGCGGGTATCTGCGTCACGATACCGTCGCCAACAGTGAGTAAGGTGTATATATGGAGGGCTTCGCCCCAGCTCATGCCTTTTTGCGCGATGCCGATAATCAAACCGCCAATAATATTGATGAGGATGATGATTATCCCGGCAATGGCATCGCCCTTAACGAATTTGGATGCACCATCCATTGCGCCATAAAAATTGGATTCACGTTCCAGTTCAGCGCGACGTTTTTTTGCCTCTGATTGGTCAATGATGCCCATGTTCAAATCAGCATCAATGCTCATCTGTTTGCCTGGCAAAGAGTCCAGGATAAATCTTGCTGCCACTTCGGCGACACGCTGTGCCCCGTTAGTCACAACAATAAATTGCACAACAATCAATATCAGGAATACGACAAGACCAATAATATAATTTCCACCAACTACCTGATTACCAACAGCATCGATTACTTTGCCCGCCTCTCCATCCTCTAAAATTAAACGCGTTGATGAAATATTTAAGGCCAGGCGGAACAACGTTGTCATTAATAGTAGAGAAGGAAATGTTGAAAAGCTCAGAGGTTTTTCAATATAGAAAGTCACCAGTAAAATCAGGAGAGATGTACAGAAATTTAACAACAGCAAAAAATCAAGCAGTGTATAAGGAATCGGTGTAAAGAGAATCAGGAGTATGGAAATCATTCCCGCAATGAGAATAAATTCGTTCATGCCCGATCTGAGGTTAAGCCACAAACTTCTCATTTGTTAAACACCCGATTTCGGGGCATGGATACCACCCATCTGTACACACCTGCCACGCTAAGCTGCAATTCGCTCGGAACAGGATTTTTAACTTCCACTTGTTTTAAAAGTGCGCGCGCAAGAGCAGGCTTGCGAATAATCGGAACAGCGTATTTTCTCGCCTGGTATCTTATGCTTTTTGCAAGAAACCCCTGACCCTTGGCAATCACTATTGGAACGGCCATGATTTCTGGTCTGTACTTCAAGGCAACCGCGACATGAGTTGGGTTGGTAATTACTACATCAGCCTCTTTAACATTGCGAATATTGGCTGCGTTTTTTAGTAATTCACTAAGTACGCGTTTGCGCTTTGCCTTGATTTGCGGGTCACCATCATGGCGTTTCATCTCATCCTTGATATCGCGCATGCTCATGCGCATCTGTCGGGAAAAATGTTTTTTGGTATACCAGATGTCAAGAATCGCAAATACTAGAAAAACACCTAATGCGGCATAAATTATTAGCAAGATGGTATCTCGCAGATTGATCAGCAGATAATCCATGCTCGCGTGATTCGGCGAAAACAATTCTGCCTTTTTGTGGTCGATTACCAAATAAAAAACCCAGCAGAACACCACGACTTTAAGTACCAGGCGCAACAGGTCAAAAAGCGACTTGAGTGAAAATATTTTTTTGAATCCCTGCGCAGGATTTAGTCGTGAGAAATCGGGTTTTAGTGGAAAACCTGAGAACATAGGTCCTACGTGGGCAATAGTTGCAACAATCGCGGCAATTATCCCTGCAATAACAATCGAAAGGATTATATGAACAAGGCCACTGCTATAGGCAACGAGGTTTTGCCATAGGTGGGATGACTCACGCGCGGACTCATAAGCGCTCTGCAGCCACCAAGCCGTTTTCGATCCAATGAAGCCTGTGCTTTCCTCAAGAGAAGAAATCAGGACTGCCAGCATTGCTAATAAACTGAAGAAAGATACCAGCTCCATACTTTTTGCAACCTGTCCTTTTTTGCGCGCCTCCATTAATTTAAATGGAGTGGCGTCATGACTTTTATCCATTTCATCAGCCATGTTTACACCCTGAACATTCCATTCCATGAAAGTATTGAATGGGATAACAAACGCAATAAAGGTTCCAGCGCCTGAGTGAACAACCATGCAAGAATAAAAATACCTACGGCAACTTTTATTGGCATGGCTATAAAATAAATGGGGGCTTGGGGCAGGGAGCGTGATATGAAAGAAAGCATCAAATCCATTAGCCACAAAGAGAATACTACAGGGCTAACAATGATGAATGCGAGCACATAAGATGCCCCGAGGATTTTTAGCCAGTCTGCACTCCAGCCAGGCATACTGCCAAGCGGTATTACCATCAATAATTTTGCAAAGCCCAACAATAAATCATGATGCACATTGAATTGCAGGAAGGTTACCAATAATCCAAATGTCAGTAATTCTGCGGTTGGACTTGTTACTTGATGTGTTGCCGGATCGAACAAGGTTGCGGCGGCAAAACCAATTTGGGTATCAATTAATTGTCCCATGGTGTGCAAAGCGGCATTAGCTGCATGGAGTCCAAATGCCAGAGATGCGCCAATAATAAATTCTGATAGCATCATTAATCCAAAATACGATGGAATAGTTTCCAGCTTGATGCTACTGCTCAGCACAATCGCCAATGAAATTGACAAAATAATCCTTATCAACAATGGAGCGCGCTTGAATGGGGCCACAGGTGCGACTACAAAGATAGGTAGCAACCTCACTGCAATCAATGCAATTGGCATTATGGCTTCCGGTATCATGGTAGGGCCGCGAATCGAAAGAGTTGCCTGGTAAATTCCACTAGGCTATTCAACATCCACCCGCCAGTAAAAAGAATGACAAAAACAGCAGCAATCATTTTAGGCACAAAGGTGAGCGTTGTTTCCTGAATTTGTGTTACCACTTGGATAACACTAACGAACAGGCCAACAGCCAGGCTGGTAAAAAGCACAGGGGCAGCAATCTTCGCCGCCGTCTTCAGCATTTCGCTAATAAGGAATAGAACAATTTCCTGATCCATTTTTTTCCGTAAAAAATTATCCAGTTTTATCCAGCATCAATTGGGCGAACTTATAGGAATGTATAAGCAGTTTTTATTAAAGTCGGTAAGTTTTAAAGGTCATTCATGCCAAATCTTAAAATTGGCTGATTATAAAGTGTGCACAGATTATCAGGCTGTGACGCAAAAAACAACATGATGGGGCAAGTTTTTGTTGCAATTTTAATCGCTGTCGAGCGTTAGATTTTTAATTAAATTATTCATATGTTCAGATAATTTTGGTGAGTCCTTAATGGCATTGGTAATTGATTGAGTTATATGATTTAAGTCCGGGTGATTCAAAAATTGATCACCAAACTCCCAGGCCATAATCTCTTGGATCGTTACAAAGGGGGCTTCTTCAATAAAATTTACTGACCTCTGTTTTAAGGTATTTAACTTGTTTGCCACGTGTGTTTTCAATACCTCAGGATCACGCACGCTGACTGCATTGTTTTTGTCAATTGTTTGTTGTGCTGTGGTTCGTTCTTCGTGGATGCTATTTTTCTTTGAGCTCAGGTTTTTTAAGATGCGTGTAAGTCGAACAGACTCTATGCGTATCATTAGTCATCGCCTATTGTGCTGGTTGAATATGCGCCCAGGTAAAAGTTGTCGCTTGGTTCTGATTGTTCATTTGTGGATTTGCTTGGTAGATTGGAAATATTTTTAATTATATTACCAATGAAGTGATTGATTTCTGGGGTTGCCGTATTTTCCAGGACTCCATCCTGTAAAAAAGCAATCGCTTGTTCCGTTTCATTTTTGCATAACAATGAAAGTCCTGTGGCAAACAAGTGGAGGCTTTTATCTTTTGTGGTATTCCCGAGGTTGTTCCATAGGGCTTGTGCTTTTTGTTCGTCTCCACTTTGGAAATACAGCATGGCAAGTTGCAAGCTGGCAAGCTCCAGGTCGGGATTAATTGATAGGGTCTTTTCCATTCCTTCAATAGCGCGCTCAAACAAGCCCAATTCGGCATGCTCGGCAGCTAACAGGAAAATTGCGGCGGCATTGTCTGGGTCCAATGCGAGGCAGTGATGTAGTTGTTCCAGTGCCGCCTGGTGGGAGCCCGCCTGGCTTGATTTAATGGCTAAATGTAAATATTCCTGTGCATCTAACATAAATTTCTCCTTGCCCCACAATGAATTGCTGATCTATTAATTTTGTGGTTGATTTGAGGAAAGCTCTTTTAGTCTTGATTCAATCAAGGCAAGGGGTGTTGTGCCCAGGCTTGAATGATGCGTTGCTTTGACTTTTTCAAACAAGGCAAGCGCATCCTGATGGCAAGATGACTGGTTCAATAAAACCATTTTCGCATACATGTAACCAAAACCGTCCGGGCCGAGTTTTTCTGCTAATTTGATATGCTTTTCAGCTTTGATTTTATCGCCCATCAATGCATGGGCCGATGCAAGGCAGCCGTGTGTTTCACCGAATCCTCGATCCAGAATATAGGAGTTTTCGAATGCACCGAGCGCTGCTTGAAAATCATTCTTCATCAACCAGGTCCATCCCAGTAAGTGCCAGGTGCCTATATGATCTGGCATGCATTCAACAGCGCGCTGCAGGTTTTCCAATGCCAGGTCAAATTGGAAATTATAAAAATCAATTTGCGCCAGCCCGCTTAGTGCACGGCCTGAGCGTGGATTTATATCTGCTGCTTTCTGAAAATCAGCATAGGCATGATTAAAATCATTGGTGACAGTTGCCACACTGGCGCGGGCAAGTAATCCGTCAAAACAGGCTGTGTCATGACTCAGGGATTTGTTGGCGTAGTGAATCGCTTCGCTTTGCTGGTCATCGTCATACAGGATGAGGGCAAGCAGTCCTTCCGCTTCCTGGTCGCTCTCGACAGTTGCAAGAAGCCGCTTAAGAATATCTGCCGCGTCTTGCAAGGCACCCATATTGTACTTACAGCGCGCGGCTAGAATTGCGCTTTCCTTGTGCGGGGTATTGGTTGCTTCAAGCGATGTAAGCGCAGCATCGAAATCGCGCAACTGATACTGGCTATAGGCTAAATTGTAAATTACGGCCTCTGCGCCAATCCCCTGCGCAACAGCCTGCTGTAAATGCTTCCGTGCTTGTTCATGCTTCCCCTGCTGCAAATACAACAGTCCTGCATGGGCATTAATCTCGGCCGCATCAGGATGATAGTGGAGTGCCTGGGTTATAAGTTGTTCCGCCTTGGGATGTTTAAGCTCCAAGGCAACATTTATGGCGTCAACCAGAAGGTTAAGGTTGTCGGGTGTGTGTTCAAGATATTTGAGAAAGCGATCTAATCTTTCCGTTGATGTGTGCTGATATTCCATAACTATCACTTGGATTTAATTTAATGGTCTAGCGGTGTGAGTAACATGGCGTTCAATCATGGGTACTTTAAAAAGGCTAAGCAAAGTCATTCTTTATTCGAAAGCTTGCTCGACATGTGAACAATAGGCAAACTTTACCGACTGCTTGGCGCGCTAGCAAGCATTATGTTCTCAACTGTTTTTAGGATATTGCTTGGTTATCAAAGACTTTAATCGTCAAAATATCTTGTCGCCTCATGCAGTGGCGGCATTAGTCAATGTGCTACCCAAGGCGCATTTACAAGGGTTGCAGACTATCCTCTACAAGCCAATACATGAGCTCAGACAGTTGCATATCCCCATTGATCAGGGTTGCAAGGGCGCTTTCTACCCTGAATTCCAGTCCATTATTATTTTTAACCTTGTCGATAAATCATTAGCTCCGCACATTATTTACCATGAAATAGGGCATTACGTTTTTCATCGTGTGATCAGTAGCTACATCAGAAAAGAATGGACTACACGCATCTATCCATCCTCCCCCCCAACTACTGTTTACGGTGGCCGTAATGCTGTTGAGGATTTCGCGGAGACCTATGCATTCTATGTGCACAGCCCGGCCTTGATGGCGAAAAATCCTGCCAAGCAAGCATTTATGCGCAGTAAAGTTTTTCCGGTTTAATTCTGCATTACCAGGTTATTTCCATTATTCCATGTCGATTTGGTTTTTCTTCCAAAAAAATTTAAATTTAAGCAATATTATTGCTTTGTTTGGTTTTTCGCTTAATTTCCTCGCGCTTTTACTGATTTAACTAATAAGAACCATCTTTTATTTCATCAGTTTTCCGGAACCTCTTTAGTAGCAGGAGCGAATTTACATGGTTGCAATAATTACAGGCACAGGACTCGGCTTACTTGACAGTACTGCCCACCAAGCGAACGGCGCTGGCATTATCGGTGACGGTAAGATCGGGCTTAGCAACGGTTCTTCCCTGGTTAATCTGGCTAACGGCAACCTAATCCTCCAGTTCCTTGATGAAACCTTATCCGGCACCGGTGCTGATATCCACCACTTGCGCACTTATAACTCCCAAGGCAACGTCACCGATGGTGATGGAGACCGCTGGCGCTGGCTGGGCGAGAAGAGGGTTGTGTTGCAAGGCGCGCTGAACACTGCAGGCAGTACTGTGATCCGCACTGGCGGAGATGGTCACGAGTCGGTCTATACCTGGAATGGCTCGGCCTATAAATCCTCCGATGGTGACGGCGCGGATGACACTATCACTTTCACCAACGGCACCTGGCTATGGACCGAGGGTACCACTAAAGCAACTGAAACCTATTCAGCCAGCACCGGCTGGATCAGCACATCGCGCGACACCAGCGGCAATGGTTTGAACTACGTGTTTGATGGTGATCGCCTCAAAAGTATCACCGATGTGATATCGGGCCAGACACTGGACTTGATCTATGACGCCAGCAACCGCCTGGCGCGGGTAGATACCAAGCCGTCATTGAATGGCACGGCAACCCAACAGGTCCACTATTTCTATGATGACAAAGGTCGCCTGGATAGGGTTAGTACGGATCTTAGTCTTGATAACAGTATTGCCGACGGCAATGTCTACACCACAACCTACACCTACCACGGTGATTCCACACGAATCAAGACAGTCAGCAACAACGATGGTACCAGCGTCAGTTTCACCTATATCGATGCCGGCGGTGGGCTTTATAAAGTCCAGACGGTCACCGACCATATGGGTACCACCACGTTCAACTACGGCAGTAATTACACCGAAGTCATCGATAATACAAACCGCGTGACGCGTTACACCTATGATGCCCAACAGCGCCTGACACGGGTGGCCTCAACCGCTGTGGATGGTAAGGTGCAATCGATGGATTACGAATACGACGCGCGCGATAATGTCACTAAGGTGACTGATGGTGAAGGCAATATCATTACCTACGTCTACGATTCCAACAGCAACCAGATTAAGGAGTTCGATTCGCTAGGCAATACCATCGAGCGTACCTATAACAACAATCTGTTGATCACCGAAACCCGTTACGCTACCGCATCGCTGACAACCCCCTCCAATCCCGAGACAACCCGCTTTGTGTATGACAGTGCAGGTCGCTTGCGCTTTACGGTCAGCCCCGAAGGTCGTGTGAGCGAGCATCGTTACGAAGACTCCAGAGGATTACTGACCCACAGCATTCAATATGCAGGTGGTAAATATAATGTTTCCGGACTGTTAATGAACCAGGGCTTGAGTGAAACCCAGCTCACCAGCTGGATCGGCACGCAGGACAAGGTCAAGACCCAATTGGTGAAATATGACTATGACGTGCGCGGCAACCTGTCCCGTAAGACGGAATACCCCAACGTCGATAGCAGTGGTAATGGAATACTGAATGGTTTTGAGCTTTATACCGTCTACACCTACGACGTATATGGCCGCCTTACCCATACCATCGGGCAGAGGATGGAAAGCGGCTATCCGCAAAGCCTCACCATAACCAGCCTGGGTTATGATGGCATGGGCCGTGTGACCAGTTCGAGCAGCAGCAAGGGCAGCGAGATAACCACCTACGGTGTAGGTGTCATAACGGTAAGTAATAGTCTGGCTGGTTTGACCGTCACTACCGCTTATGACGCGCGTGGCCGGGTTACCAATATCAATGCAACTGGTAGCGGCCAAAACCGGATCACTTCCTATACTTACGATGCCGCCGGCCGTCAAGTCATGGTGGAGGATGCCGAGGGCGGACGCAGTTACAGGTTTTATGACGCAGCTGGACGCCTAAGCCATAGCGTCGATGCCGAGGGTGCGGTGACGGAGTTCATCTATGATCGTAATGGCCGGGTCATCGAGGAAAAACGCTACGCTACCAAGGTTAATACCGGTACCTGGTTCAATGGTACCAGTGTCACCCAAACAGCGGTTTCGGCGGTCGCCCATGCCGATGATCGCAGCACCCGTTATGCCTACTATAAAGATGGACGTTTAAAGAGCATCACTGAGGAATTTGGTAACCTGGATCGTGTTACCACGAATACTTACGATGGCGTCGGTCGCTTGGTTAAAACCGATGTTGGCGGCCGTGCGACCCACTATTTCTATGATAAGGATGGCCGTCAGGTCGGCATCCTAAATGCCGAGCGTTACTTGACGGAGTTTGTCTATGACACTGCCGGGCGCATGGTCAGCAAGATTCGCTATGGCAAGCAATTTACCGCCGCCGACTCTTTTGCCACTTTGCAGGGCAGTGCCGTGGCAGCGAACAACAAGCTTGCCAGTTATTATTTTTATGACGCCCAGGGCCGTCAGGTCGCGATGGTAGATGAGCAAGGTTTCTTGACCGAAAAGGTATTCGGGGTCAGCAATCCTGCTCTCGGTCAAGTCCAGAACAATATCCATTATTACACTACTGCCATTAACGTCAGCGCCGAAGAGACCCTCGACCAGGTCAGGAGTAAGGCGGGTGCGACTAAATTATCCGGTTGGGAGCGGTATGACCGTTATGGCCGGCTAGTGAGTGAATTGTCGGCACTTGACCAGGTCACGACCGTCTATTCCTACAGTTCAGCCGGACGCTTGATCTCCAAATCGGTAAGCGATGTACAGGAAGCAGCGTCGCAGGTCTTTTACCGCTATAACGCTTTTGGTCAAGTGACGGGCGAGGTCAGTGGTGAGGGCGTGTCGATCAATCCTGATTACAATATCGCCATTGACCAAGCCGGCAAGCGCTACCAATACGATCGCCTGGGGCGTCGTATCGCGGAGTTTGGACCTGGGGATCAGAATGGGCAAAATGGCCAAAAAACCTTTCTTTACTATGACAAGGATGGCCGTCTTACTTATACCGTCAACGCCCGTGGCGAAGTCAGCTTCACCGAGTACAACGCCTTTGACCAAGCCATCAGCGTACGTGTGCTGACGGCGCGTATCGATATAACCGGTCTTACCGGTGGCACAGTTACCAGCGATTTGGTTGCCCGCGTCAACGCTGCCAGGAATGATGCTAATGACCGGGTAGTTTCCACAACTTACAACCTGCTCGGCCTGGTGGCGACCAGCACTGATGGTGAAGGCAAAGTCTCGCGCAACGTGTATGACAAATATGGTGATCTGGTGGATATCTTCACACCCACCGGCAATGGCATGCAAACCCAGCAACGCCTGCAATATAACGCGCTCGGGCAAGTCATCAAAACCTTCAGCAACATCAACACCTACAACCCGGTTACCACGACCAGTACCGCCGGCCTCAACCTGACCAGCGAAGTGGTTTTCGATGGCTTTGGCCGTGTGATCAAACATTATGATGAACGGTTAAACCTGACTGTCACCGAATACCTGGAGAATGGTCTCACCGTCAAAGTGAAAGACGCGGAAACTAATCCGTCACGAGTGGAAACCACCACTTATGGCGCCTTTGGCCGGCTGGTGACTGTGACCAATGCCTTGGGACAGGTCACCAGTTACCGTTATAACGATACCGAGCGCAGCACCACCGTGACCACCGCGGAAGGTGTGGAGGTGACTATCTGGAAGAGCCGCACCGGCCAAAACCTGAAGGTGCGGGATGGCAATGGCGTTGAAACCATTTATACCTACAATAAAAATGGCCAGCTCAAGACGGTTACCCAGGGTGGCGTCAAAATCCAGGATAACACCTATGACCGCAGCGGGCGTTTGTATGAAACCCGCGATGGCAATAACAACCTGGTGCGCTTTGAATATGACGCGGTCAATCGATTAGTGACCAAGTCTGTAGACCCGAATGGCTCGCTGAATATCCGCACCCGGTACGAATTTGACGGACAGGGTCGGCAAATCAGTGTGATTGATGGATTCGGTTCAGGCAAGGAACAAAAAGTATCCTACACATTCGATCGTAACGGGCGTATCAAGCAGGAGATCCGCGATCCGGATGGCCTGCGGCTCACCACCGCCTACACCTACGATGACGCTGGCAATACCGTGCGGGTTGGGCGTGGGGCCATGAAACTGATTGGTCAGGCCCTTGTTTTCGCTGAGGAACAGGCGACCGAGTACCAATTCGATGCTATCGGGCGCAAGACCAGGGAAATTGTCGCTCCCGGCATCCTCAATATCACCACCGAATACCGCTACGACAAAACCGGTAATCTTACCCGCGTGATCGATGCCAATGGCAACAGCACCTGGTATGTCTACAACAAGTTTAATGAAAAAACGATGCAAATCTCCGCCCTCGGCACGGTTATCCGTTACGAGTACGATGCCAATGGACGTTTGGCGGGTACGCGCGCGCTGAGCAATAGCGTGGCGCCGGCGACTCTTGCCGGGTGGGGGGATGTGGTTACCAGTGTCAGCATCAGCGATAACGCCGCTGACCGCCGCACCTACTATGTACGTGACAAGGATGGCCGCGAGCGTTTCACTGTTGCGGTGGTTGATGCCAACAAATGGGTTGTGACCGAAAACATTTTTGATGGCAACGGCAATGTGGTGGAAACCCGCCGCTATGACAATACACTGTTGGATCAACCGATCAGTACAGCGATCGGTAGCGGCAGTGAAGCCGGTACGGCGATTACCGCCGCTGAAATGATTACCGCCCTGAAGGGTGCGGGTTACCGTGATACCGCCTGGGGCGACACCAGCACCAACCTCGGCAATACCCGTCGCAGCTTCTTCGCGTACGATGCTGCCAACCGGTTACGTTTCAGTATTGATGCTGAAGGTTACCTGACCGAAAACGTCTATGACGTGGCGGGCAATGTGCGTTTCCAAAAGAGTTACGCCAGCAAACCCAACCCGCTCAATGGTAATTATTCGGTGCAAGGCATTACCGTCCAGGTGGTCAACAACGCCGGCGCTGATCGCATCATTGAATATCGTTATGATGCTGCCAACCGCATGGTCGACCAGTTGTCCTCCACGGTGACTGTTACCGCCAGCAACAATGTGCCGTACACCGGCAAAATCAAAACCCATATTAACTACAACGCCCTGGGCCAAGTCACCAGCCGGGTAGAAGGCATTATCGAGCGCGCAAGTGGCAGCGATATCACGGTTGATCAGCGCACCACCGCCTATGAATATGACAAGGCGGGCCGCCAGACCAAGACTATCCTTGCCGGTTGGTATGACAGCACCGATGGGCGTGTCTACCAAAACAGTGAGGGGCGGCCTGATCGCTTCCAGCGCATTACCGAAGTGCTCTACGACAATCTGGGTAATGCGGTGCGCAACAAGATCACCACCGGCGCAAGTACTTTCGCCTACCAATACAAGGCTTATGACGCGGCCGGCCGCGAGTTGTTTGATGTCGATGCACTGGGTTATGTCACCGGCACCACCTACGACAACCAGGGCAATATTAAAACCCAAACCCGCTTCAGCGATGCCGTCAAACTGGCTCCCAAAACAGCCAATGGGTATTGGAGCGCGACTGAAATCACCCTCGCCAGCAGCGGTGATACCGCCAGACGTACCATTACTCACAACTATGATGCGATTGGCAGGAAGCTCAACACCCTGATGCCGGCCACGGTCAACAATTATGCATCCGGTAATGCCAGCACCCTGCAAAATCCTGCGGATGCAGGCAACCTCTATTACAGCGGCCAGGGTGAAACCAGCTATGAATACAACGTCTTTAATGAAGTTGTAGTACAAAAAGACCGTCTGGACGCGAGCCGCACAACACAAACCAATATCTATTACGACCGCCTGGGACGCCAGACACTGGTGGCCCAGGTAGAGAGCTACGATGCACAGACTGGCTATGTCCTCTACGGCACAACGACCGAATACGATGCCCTGGGCAATATCCAGCGCATCCGCGAACATGCTAACAAGCTGACCTCGGCAACCTTGAGCACCACTACCAAACCCGCCTTTGTGAACTCCAACACAGACCGGGTACAGGTGTTTAGTTACGACGCTTTGGGACGTACGCTCACAGTCACCCGTGACAACCTCAAGTACGTGGAGTTGGTTAACGGCAATTGGTCGCTGGAAAAAACCGGCTCGGCGGTGATGTCGCGCTCGGTATACAACGCGTTCGGTGAGGTGGTTAAGCAATTTGATGCGCTCGGTGAAGCGGCGCGGGTTGCTGCCTCCGAGTCAATTGATGCTGCCACCAGTATCAACGCCACCCGCACGGATTATGACGCGTTGGGCCGGGTTACCAAGGTAACTACCCCAACACAACAGGTGGCAGGTACGGGGCTTGATCCATTACGCAACCCGGCCACCACGCTGCAGGCCACAATCCAATTTACCTATGACATTTTTGGCAATGCGCGCACCACGACCCAGGGCAATGTTGATGCACGTGGCGGTACTATCACCACACAAGCTGCCTACGACCATGTGGGCAACCAGATTCAGTCTGTCGATG
The DNA here is from genome assembly GCF_058800985.1 of Cellvibrio sp. GW822-FHT04B05. NCBI lineage: Bacteria > Pseudomonadati > Pseudomonadota > Gammaproteobacteria > Cellvibrionales > Cellvibrionaceae > Cellvibrio > Cellvibrio sp. GW822-FHT04B05. Next base: position 1,387,540 of record NZ_JBXAMU010000001.1, read on the forward strand.
GAGAAAGCAATTCGATCAAATATAAGGTAGATGTCAATGGCCGGGTCATTACCCAAACCCAGGATGTCACTGTCTCCACCGGTCCGCTGGCCTACAGCCACACCATAAAACGCAGCTTTGAATATGACGCGGTCGGTCGCCAGACGGTCACCCTTGATCACAATGGTACGAACAAGACGGGTTTGCGTCAGGTTTACAATGCCTTTGGTGAGGTTTTGCGTGAGGAGCGTGTCTGGGGCACCGGCACCGGTTCCCTGGAATCCGCCATCGTTAACCGCTATGAGTACGATGCCGCCGGCCGCATCAAACTCAAGCAAAGTAATGATGGTTACACTTATTATTATTACGACCTGAAGGGGAACCTTACCCGGCAAGTGCAGGCGGGCATCGACAACAACACCTCCAATGCGCGCATCACCGAAAATTATTACGACCTGTTAGGCCGCATACAAGTGCAGCGCCTGCCGTATTCCACCGGTACCGAAACCGGTGCCCGTGTCGATCCGATGATCCGCCAGGACTATGATCGCTGGAACAATGTCATTTCGCGCACTGATGCGGCCAACCAAACCAGCACCATGGCTTACAACCATGACAACCAGCTGGTGCGTGAAACCGGCCCGTCGGTAATGATCTATACCGAAGAAAACAAAGGTTTCCGTGCCGCCGTTAATCGCACCCTGAGTTATGACCTGCTCGGCCGTGCGGCGGTGGAGACCCAAACCGCTTCAGGCACGGTCGATGGTGTGGCACAAGTTGCACTCAAGAAGAAATACCAATACTTCGACCGCGTTGGCAATATCACCAGGACGGTGGATGCCACCGGGGTTACGGTGGACTATGCCTATGATATCCACGGCAACAAGGTGGGCATGCGCAATGGCGTGGGCACGGTTACAGTGTATGACTACGACAAAAAAGGCCAACTGCTTGAGCAATCCCTGCTGCGCCAGACCGACCAGGTGGTTACGCACCAGACACCAACGCCCTATGGCGTGAACATTACCACTACCAGTACTGAGCGCGCTTATAACGGCCATAACCTGGCCGAGGCTGCAGGCAAGAAGGTCAGCCTGAACCGCTTCGTCTATGATCAGGCGGGTAACAAATACGCCGAATTCAATGTTGCTAACCAAGGTGAGTATTATCGTTTCAATGCCTTTGGGCAGATTGACCGCAAGCAGGACATTGGTGGCCGCCAGACCCAGTATACCTATGATGCCCTGGGGCACAGGACCGGTGAGCAAACGCTACAGTCGGTAATGGGATCGGAAACCTATCTTTACGGTTACACCACCACACCCACGGCCCAGGAAGGAAGTACTCCCAATATGGGCACCCGCCAGGTGCAGGTCAGGGACGGTGTGCGATTTGTGACCGAATTGCCCTATGGCACGACCGAGTACACACCGGTTACCGAGAATCGCACGCGGGAAATTATCAGCGGATACCAAACCACTACGACCGCCCAGCGGGGCAGCACCGAGATTTGGGCGGACAGGCAGGTAGAGTATGTGTATGGATACACTACCACCAGCACTGCCCAGCGGGGCAGTACCGAAATTTGGGACACTCGCCAAGTGCAATACCAATCCGGCTGGAAAACCGTGTCAGCGGTGCCTTATGGTGTGAGCAATTACCAGACGCTTTATGGCACTCGCCAGGTTGAATACCTCGACGGATACACTACCACCACTACAGCACAACGCGGCAGCACCGAGATTTGGGGCACCCGCCAAGTGGAATACGTCTACGGTTACACCACTACTGCTACGGCACAGCGTGGCAGCGAGGCCATTTACGCGGAGCGCCAGGAAACCTATCAATCCGGCACTCAGACCGTATCGTCGTTGCCCGCTGGCACAACCAATTACACCACTTTGTACGGCACCCGCCAGGTTGAATACATCGATGGTTACACCACCACCAGCACAGCGCAGCGCGGCAGCACCGAGATTTGGGGCACCCGCCAGGTCGAATACATCTACGGCTACACGACTACCAGCACCGAGCAGCGCGGCAGTACCGCCATCTGGAGCCAGCGCCAGGAACAATACATCTCGCACTACAACACCGGGCCCTACGGTGTGCAGACACCGGTCTACGCTACGCGAACGGTGGATTATATTTCTGGCTATAACACCCCGATCTATGCGACGCGGTCGGAGAACTATTTCACCGGCACCTACAAAACGCCTATCTATCGGACACGCGATGAGCAATACATCAGCGGTTATCAAATCCCGGTCTACAGCACCCGCACCGTTACCTATATCAAGGAGTACAAAACCCCGATCTACGCAATGCGCTCGGAGAACTATTTCACGGGTACCTACAACACGCCGATTTACAAAATGCGCGATGAGCAGTATGTGACCGGCTACAACATCCCGGAATACAGTACGCGTACAGAAAGTTATTTTACCGGCACCTACAAGACGCCGATCTACGCGATGCGTACGGAAAACTATTTCACCGGCACCTACAAAACCCCCATTTACGGCACCGTGACCGAGGCCCATTTAATTGGTTACAACATCCCCAATTACAAAACCGTCAATGAAGAATACATCATCAACTACAAGACACCGGTTTACGCCCAGCGCACGGTGTACCTGGATACCTGGGTGGGCACCACCCAAACCTACAGTAACGCCGACTACACCGTGGACCGTGTAACGAAACTCACGGTACAAACGGTGGATGACAACAAGGTGTTGGCATCGCGTGTCTACAACAACACCTTTACCGATTTCGGCGAGTTGCGGCGCGAGCAAAGTGCGGCGAATGCGGCCTCGTTTGTGGAATACGATTACCACGAAAACGGGCTGTTGAAGCGCAAGTACGACCAGGAAAATACCGGCCCCAGCAAACAGCGCGTCGTGGAGTCGAACTACAAGTACGATATCCGTGGTCTGCGCACGGTGGAAAGCCATGGCAATACGGACAACACCATCCGTACCAGCTATGGTGTGACTACAACGCATGGCACCGACAGTACTATCAATACCTACTACAGCTACGATGAAGCGGGTCGCCTGACCAATGTCCGCTCACCGGCCAGTACCTTCAATACCGGTTTGGGCAACAAGCAGACGGCGGCCTTGAGTGAGTTGAGCTACCGCTATGACGCCTGGGGTAACCGTCGCGCCATTACCACCCAGATCGGCACCGGCACGGCCAGCACCCAGTTGTTCGCATACGACGCTGAAGGGCGCGTCCTGGTGGACAGCGGCAAACTCGACCCTGCCACCAAAACCCTGGTTGTTGATGCGCGCGGCGGTATCGCTTACGAGTACGACGCAGCAGGGCGGCTGAAAACCAGCCAGGTGTACGGCATGACCAACAGCACCAGCACCCTGTTCAACCAGACCCTGACCAGTTACAACGACATGGGTCTGGTGGAGAGCGTATCGAAAGCGACCGTCACCCGTGCGGGTACGTCCGCCAACCACAAGGCAGCGGGTACGGTGGGTGCCTACACCGAAGCCAAACGCAATATCTATGACCAGCGCGGTTTCCTGACCACTACGGTGGAAAACAGCCGCAAAACCGTCAGCAGCTATCGCGACGACGGGCAACTGATCACCCAGAATACGTTTGATCACCTGGGTCGCAAGTCGGGTGAGACGACGTACCAGTACACTGCCCATGGTGAACTCAGCAGTTATGAGTACAAGCATTACGATGCCAACACCTACAAATTCACCAACAACTATTACTACGAATACACCAACACCTTCAGCGGCAGCCAGGTGGGATCGATCATGGTCAAGACCACCCAGGCTCGGACGGCACCCGGTACCACCATCAATACCTATGATCACCGTGGCCGGCTGACCCATAGCCAGATCGAGGAGAGCAATCCGGCGGGTGACAAGACGGGTATCTCCCACAAGTACTTCGCCTACAACGCGGAAAACCAGATCATCAGCAGTGCCGAGAAAGCCTTCGGGACGACGGCGGTCAAGACGCAGAACTACTACTACCTCAACGGCAGCAGCATCGCGGACATCGGTGACAAGGGTACCAACACCCGGCCGATCAACACCCAGTATGCGGCGGGCAGTGTACCGGGTACCTACACCGTCACCGGTGGCGAGAGTTTAAGTGCGATCGCGCAACTGCTGTTCGGTGATGGGTCCCTGTGGTACGTGATTGCCGAAGCCAACGCCCTGAGCATGGGCCCGACGGATGGCTTCAGTGCCAATGACGCTGGCCGTAATTTACGGATTCCGAATACCCAGCACACCCTGAAAAACAATTCCACCACCTTCAAGCCGTACAACGCGGGCGAAGTGATCGGTGACCTGACGCCGAGCCCGGAAATCCTGCCACCGCCGAAGTCGAATAAAGGGTGTGGCAAGTTGGGCATGATCATCATGATTGTGGTGGCGGTGGTGGTTACTATCGTCACTGCAGGTGCGGCAGCGGCGGCGATGGGAGCAGCTGCTACCGCTACCGGTGCAACAACTGCCGCAGCCGTCGGGGGTGCTGCTCTTGCAGGGGGAAGTGGGCTTGCGTTGACTGCCGGTACCATGGCAGCGGCCATGGGCACTGTCGGAACAGCGATGGCTGCTGCGGCAGTGGGCGGATTTGTAGGCAGCCTTGCCAGTCAGGCGGCAGGGATGATGATGGGAATGAATGATGGCATCAGTCTGCGCTCGGCCTTTTCCTCTGGACTTACCGCCGGTTTTGGTGCGGGTGCAGCAGGTTATTTGTCCGGTACAGGTGCATTCGGTGCTAATGCAGTAGACAAGGCAGGTAATGCGGTCAGGATTGGAGGTGGTTATGCGAATGCGGGCAATGCGGTCCGTCAACTCAGCGGCGCAGGTGTCTTTGCCCAAGGTGTGACCACTTATGGTGGTGGCTACACTGCCAACAAAGTCGCCGGCCTGGAAACCCATTTCAATTGGACCGACCTTGCTGTTACCTCGATATCGACTGGTCTCACCGGTAAAACCGGTAACAATGTAACGGATAGTGTGGGTGGACTGACCAACGGTTTCATGGGTAACTTCGCGGGGAATATGTGGGGTTCAGCCGTATCCTCATCATTGAGTCGCGTAGCAGGTCGAGGTGGTAAACAGGATTGGGGCAATATAGCAGCAGATGCTTTTGGCAACTCCTCGGCGAGTTGGCTGGTGGATCAGTTTAATAAACCGAAAGCAGCAGTTCCGGTTGTTGACCAGCGTGATACCGCGGCCAAAAAAGATGCACCTATCGCCACTACCACAGCACCGGAAGCCGGAGCAGTCAGTCATGCGGATGGCCAGTTGACGCCGGTGCAGCAAAGTGAATTGAAAGTAGAGCGCGCGAAGGGAAGTAGCAGTGCGCCGGGTGGTATTGAGTTCAATTACGACTTCGATCTTAGTCGCTATGATTTCAACCCAAGCCTGACGGTACAGATGAATGAGATCGATAGCATTCTGGCTTCATTGGAAAACCGTTTCTACATACACAACATGTTTGGCGGGTCTGCGGGGAACGGTGAAACGTCATACTATGAAAAAGCCAGCAGTTGGCTTTCCGGTGCAAGGGCCTCAGACCAAGCCTCCTACAATTACACAATCGACAATGCGCAAAGTGGTATTGGAGCAGTATTGGGTGCTTGGGGACGCGCATTAAATAATGCTGCGTATGATCTTGCAGATGGTGTTGTGGGTATTTATGGGTTAGCCAGTGACAGCAATGTACGCAGTGCAGCGATAAGTGGTATCAGTAATCTGGCGAGTTATGTATGGGATAACCCAACTGGTGCGATTGGTTCGGCTTACACAGGAACAGTGAATTATTTCAGTCAAAACGGTTTGCAGGAAATTGGTGAAGATAGTTTAAGGTTTGTATCGGGCGGTTTTGCGACCCTCGGCACTGGAAAAGCATTTGCATCTGTAGGTAGTTTTTCGCTAAATAGTTTGAAAAATTCCCAGTTTGTATGGCGCCCAATGAGTGGAACCTTGAACAGTAGTTTCATGGTTCCGGTGCTGAATGGTTATGAACGGATTACCACTGTCACATCAGAAATGAGTGCTCGATTCCAAGGCATGGGCTATCTTGATCCTCTGACCAATACCTTTAAGGCTGCGCCTTTAGGTAAAACTATAGCTGTAGATCATATTTTCCCAACGGCTGAGATTGCTAAATTACCGGGTTTCAATACGCTAACCAAACAGCAAATGACTTATATTATCCAGGACATTGGTGGAGAATTTGGTAATCTGCAGGCCCTACCAGCAACATTTAATGCTTCTAAAGGGAAGTCTATAAATTGGGATATATATAAAGGACAGCAATTGAATACGGATTATGCAAAAAATCTAGAGTTTCTACAGAATAATATTTCTGAACAAATTCAAAGCAAAATCAAGATTTATCAAAAACTTAATCAATCAGGTGGTTTTTAATGCTAGATAGAAAAGATTATGACTTGATTTGCACTTCATCTTCCGAACTAGTGGAGCCTTCATCTCTCAAGCTTTGGCCCGAAATCGGACACAGCTTGGGGAAAAATGTAAGTGAAGTTTTTCCGGCATTTACGGACGCATTTCCGTTTACAGTAAAAGCTATGGAAACGCATTGGCCAAAGCCAATTGCTGCTTTTCGTAACTACATGAATAACTGGCAAGCCTTTTTAGTATTAGAGAGAGAAGATTTAAATTTATTTTTTAGTCTCACATTTGTGTTTCAAGATACGGAGGGATCAACATTTGACGAAGAAAGAAAAATGTTGCCTACAAAATGGAAAGAGCTTTACCGTTTTTTTTGGTCGTTTGTAATAACGGATAGACCTACCAAACCCATAGGTTGGATAAACACACCGTTTAATTATCCTTCCCGTTTATCGATGGATGAATACTGTCAAAAAATTTCTAATGCTAAAAAATCAGACTTTAAAAAATTTGAAAAGGAAATTGGTAGCGAGCGTTTAACGTGTTGGCTCTACACCGAAGCAGGTGATGCATTGTTCCTGGATGAAAAGCGTAATGACCATAAGGTTTACCACGTCAGAAATAATGCTTTTGGCGATTTCTATGTGTTAAAAAATCCGGAAGATACTTTGGATCGTTATCTTGCACATTATGTCTCAGGTGGCTCGCCAGTGGATTTTGATTTCAGGAATGAGCAATAAGTTTTTGCATTTGTTATTCAAAGCCAGCCTAGCGCTGGCTTTGTTCTTTAAGAAGTAAAAATTTCATGCACGCTTTTCCAATCAGCGACTTCAACCAGACCCTGACCAGTTACAACGACATGGGTCTGGTGGAGAGCGTATCGAAAGCGACCGTCACCCGTGCGGGTACGTCCGCCAACCACAAGGCAGCGGGTACGGTGGGTGCCTACACCGAAGCCAAGCGCAATATCTATGACCAGCGCGGTTTCCTGACCACTACGGTGGAAAACAGCCGCAAAACCGTCAGCAGCTATCGCGACGACGGGCAACTGATCACCCAGAATACGTTTGATCACCTGGGTCGCAAGTCGGGTGAGACGACGTACAAGTACACTGCCCATGGTGAACTCAGCAGTTATGAGTACAAGCATTACGATGCCAACACCTACAAATTCACCAACAACTATTACTACGAATACACCAACACCTTCAGCGGCAGCCAGGTGGGATCGATCACGGTCAAGACCACCCAGGCTCGGACAGCACCCGGTACCACCATCAATACCTATGATCACCGTGGCCGGCTGACCCATAGCCAGATCGAGGAGAGCAATCCGGCGGGTGACAAGACGGGTATCTCCCACAAGTACTTCGCCTACAACGCGGAAAACCAGATCATCAGCAGTGCCGAGAAAGCCTTCGGGACGACGGCGGTCAAGACGCAGAACTACTACTACCTCAACGGCAGCAGCATCGCGGACATCGGTGACAAGGGCACCAACACCCGGCCGATCAACACCCAGTATGCGGCGGGCAGTGTACCGGGTACCTACACCGTCACCGGTGGCGAGAGTTTAAGTGCGATCGCGCAACTGCTATTTGGTGATGGGTCCCTGTGGTACGTGATTGCCGAAGCCAACGCCCTGAGCATGGGCCCGACGGATGGCTTCAGTACCAATGACGCGGGCCGTAATTTACGGATTCCGAATACCCAGCACACCCTGAAAAACAATTCCACCACCTTCAAGCCGTACAACGCGGGCGAAGTGATCGGTGACCTGACGCCGAGCCCGGAAATCCTGCCACCGCCGAAATCGAATAAAGGGTGTGGCAAGTTGGGCATGATCATCATGATTGTGGTGGCGGTGGTGGTTACTATCGTCACTGCAGGTGCGGC
>NZ_JBXAMU010000002.1:0-1033767 GCF_058800985.1 Cellvibrio sp. GW822-FHT04B05
TGCAGTGCATAAATAAAAAATTTTATTTAAACAACTGGAATAGATCTGTTCGATACGGCGCTTTGAAATGCCTTTTTGCAAAGACGCTGTCTGATAGTTACTGCTTTTATCAAGTGTAATTACTTGACTCTAATAATGTTTCCTCGACCGTCAACAGAGTGGATATCGATTAAATAAATCCTTACTCTTCGCCAAATAGGGGGAGATGTCTGTGTGCAATCGTACATTTTCACTAATCCATGCTGGAGTAGTATCAATAATCGTTATGTGAAGGTGACACTTTTTTCGTTGATGTGACATTTGACGTCGCCAATCACTGAATGGAGGTATCGCAAAATGATTAAAGAATTCCAGTATTACATGGCTTGGACAGACAACATGAGATATGAGCAGGGATATGCGGGGCTCATCGGATATCAGCGTAAAGCGCCCAATGGCGTAGCGAAAATATTGTGGGTACTATCCCCAAACCTGGCATCTGAAGCGGATGCTGAGATATCTGCCGATAACATGCTGAACCAAATCAAAGACATCAATCGCTTCGGTAAAGTGATATTCAGTGATGGCGTGATACTTTAATTTCAGGTTAATTAATTGACAGGTATCAATCATGGCACGCTCAATTTGGAAAGGCGCAATTAGTTTTGGTTTGGTACATATTCCGGTAGCCCTTCAATCGGCAACTTCGTCAGAAAATATTGATTTCGACTGGCTCGATAAGCGCACAATGGAGCGAGTGGGATACAAACGTGTAAATAAAGTCTCAGGCAAGGAAGTTAAAAAGGAAAATATCGTAAAGGGAATCCAGCATGAGAAAGGTAAATATATTTTATTGAGCGATGAAGAAATAAAATCTGCGCATCCAAAATCCACGCAAACTATTGAAATATTTTCTTTTGTAAACAGTATCGATATTCCGCTTGCCAATATTGATACTCCTTACTATCTGGCGCCGGACAAACGTGGCGAAAAGGTTTACGCACTGTTGCGCGAAACACTTTCAGAAACTGCGACAGTAGGTCTAGCCAGTGTAATCCTGCACACTAAACAACATTTAGCAGCGGTGATGCCAATCGACTCAGCGCTAGTATTAATTCTGTTGCGCTGGCCGAGTGAGGTGCGAAACCTCGACACACTTGAGTTAACCCCGGCGACTACCAAAGCCACACTTTCAAAAGCGGAAAAGGATATGGCAAAGCGATTAGTTGCAGACATGAAAGGTAAATGGAATCCACAAGAATACCGCGATACGTTTCAGGAAAAAATCATGGCCTTGGTTGATAAAAAAGCGGCAGAAGGCAAGATCGAGGATGTCGAAACGGAAGTTGGAGAAGAGCCTCGCAAAAGTGCTGATATTATCGATTTAACTGAACTACTGAAACGCAGCCTTGGTGGTAGTAAAACTTCCAAGCCAAGTGAGAGAAAAACATCGGTAACCCCGAGTAAATCTGCAACTAAAAAAACCGCCGGGACAAAACCGGGGGCGAAAAAATCTGCTTCGTTGGCGTCCAGCAAGGCAGAGCCAAAAAAGTCAGCCGCCACTACACCTAAGCGCGCCCCAAAAAAGGCTTCAAGCAAATGATTAAGGTGGATAAACAACGATAAGTGTTGTGCTTCAATTCTGGAGGTGAGACATGGCCCTGCCTGCAACTGAGTATAATCGAAAACGTAATTTCGATATCACTCCGGAACCGCCTGAGGAACAAGTTCCTCGACGCAAACCTGGCCCCCATGCTTTGCGTTTTGTTGTACAAAAGCATGAAGCACGGGGACTGCATTATGATTTTCGTTTAGAACTTGAGGGAACATTGAAAAGTTGGGCGGTGCCGAAAGGCCCGAGTTTAGATCCCGCAAATAAACGCATGGCTATCCGAACCGAAGACCATCCCTTGAGCTATGCAAAATTTGAAGGACATATCCCCCACGGGCAGTATGGCGGCGGCGACATGATTGTGTGGGATGAAGGCATTTGGGAGCCCCAGGGCGATATCAGCACTGCTTTCAAATCCGGTAAGTTAAAATTCAAGCTTATCGGCGAGAAGCTTGTTGGTGATTGGGCCTTGGTCCGAACTCGCGGGCGAGGAGACAACGATAAAGAGCACTGGCTTTTAATAAAAGAGCGAGATAGTGTCGCCAGATCCTCTGAAGATTACGATATTTTGGTGGAACAACCGGAAAGCATACTGACCGGAAAGTTATTACCTGGAGATAGAGACGGAAAAGCTAAAATAAATTCTTCTCTTAAAAAGAAAAACAAGGTTAACCTCAGCGTAGAAACGACTGTCAATAAAACCCTTAAGAAAACGGCTATTAAACCGGTCGATAAAATCCTCAAAAAATTACCAACCATAGCGGACAAAAAATTAAGTTCCAGGAAAAAATCGGAATCCACTTCCATTCCTGAAACATTTTCACCGGAACTAGCCACACTCGTTAGTGAACCACCACCAATTGGTAATTGGATTTATGAAATAAAATTTGACGGCTATCGAATTCTCGCAAGAGTGTTGGATGGTAAAGTAAGCCTGTTCACGCGAAACGGGAACGACTGGACTGCTCGAATGCCGGTCCAGGTCAAAGCAATTGAAGCGCTGAAACTTCGAGATAGCTGGCTTGATGGCGAAGTGGTCGTGCTAAACGAAAATGGTTTACCAAGTTTCCAGGAGTTGCAAAATGCTTTTGATACCGACACTAGTCAGCATATCATCTTCTATTTATTTGATGCACCCTATTTAAATAATGAAGATTTACGCACATTGCCAATGGAAGAGCGTCGAAGAAGATTGAAAAAGATAATCCCTCGCACTTCAAAAAGTCCACTCCGCTATTCCGATACATTTGATGTTGATCATCGCAGCATTGTACAGAGCGCATGCGCTATGTCATTAGAAGGTGTAATCGGCAAACGAGTTGGTAGCCCTTATGTTTCCCGGCGCAGTGATGACTGGATCAAACTAAAATGCAGATTGCGACAAGAGTTTGTCATAGTAGGCTACACCGATCCTCAGGGTAGCCGCAGCAAATTTGGTGCGCTTTTATTAGCTGTGCATAAAGAGCTGAAGTCGCCCGAGCTGATTTATGTTGGCCGCGTCGGCACTGGTTTTGATACTAATCGCTTGGACGACATGCACAAGAAGATGAAAGCGTTAGAGCAATCACAATCCCCGATATCAACTACGTTGACTGGCTTGCAAGCTCGAGGCGTACATTGGATTAAACCAAAGCTAATCTGTGAAGTGGAATTTGGTGAATGGACTGGCGAAGGAATTTTACGACAAGCCTCGTTCATTGCTCTGCGAACTGATAAACCGGTAAAAGATATTATTCGCGAACACCCAAAAGATCCTAAAGGCGTTCAGCAATCAACAGTCAAGGCTTCAAAAGGAAACAAAATAACTTCTGCATCCCGAAAGAATTCCTTTTCCGATAACACCAAGCCTGAAATCGCAGGTGTCGCTATCAGCAATCCAGGCAGAATTATCGACGCAACCAGCAATGGCAAAAAGCTGGATCTTGTGGCTTATTACGAGCAGGTAGCGGAATTTATTTTACCGCATTTGAAAAATCGTCCTGTGTCACTGTTACGCGCTCCAGACGGTATCGCCGGACAGCAATTTTTTCAAAAACACTCCGACAACAGAGGAATTCCACATATTACCCGGTTAGACAAGAAATTTGATCCGGAGCATGATCCGCTGATGATGATAGATAGCGTTGAGGCGTTGATTGGATGCGTGCAAATGAACACAATTGAATTTCACACATGGGGGGCCACAACTGCGAATATGGAAGCTCCCGACAGATTTGTACTCGATCTTGATCCTGATCCATCCTTACCATGGCGGAGTGTAGTAGAGGCAACCAAGCTGACACTTGCCGTACTGGATGAATTGAAATTGACTTCATTTTTGAAGACAACAGGTGGTAAAGGAATGCACATTCTGGTTCCAGTGACACCGGATGCGAGTTGGGATTACGTAAAAGAGTTTTCAAAATCGATTGCAGAGTTTATGGCCCGACAAATTCCAGATCGGTTCGTCGCCAAAATGGGCCCAAAAAATCGGATAGGAAAAATTTTCATTGACTATCTTCGAAATTCTCGCGGTGCGAGTACAGTGTGCGCTTACTCAGTCAGAGCTCGCCCTGGATTGTCTATGTCAGTTCCGATTGCGAGAAGCGAATTAGAAAAGATTGTTCGTTCAGACCATTGGAATATTGATAATCTTGGACAACGACTCGCTAAGCTACGCAATAACCCATGGGAATCATACTCTGGAGAAAAATTTAAAAGTCAAAAAATTACCGCGACAATGTGGAAGAAATTAGGAATTAAAGAACCCACTACTCTCACCAGATAAAAGTCCATTGTCGGATGGGGATATTATCAACAATTGAATAAACTGGCGTGTAAAGATTACTGTTAAGATTGAAATGTAAAATTCGCAAAATACTCTGGGAGGAGATATGGGACTACTTATACTTACTATGATAATTTTATTCATCTTTTGGCGTCTGTCACTAAGAGTTTCTGACAAGTAAAACGGTAATCAAGGGGATTTTTAAACCGAACAAACGCTACCCCTTTATCAGGATAAAGATGAACCGAATCTTGATACTCCAATTCATTACCCTTCACCGCGGAGCTTTAGCAGCTCGATTGTCCGCACGTCATGCTCTCCAGCGAAAAAGTGTTCAAGAGCATTGGTAAAGATTTGGTCGGAAGGATCAGCAAGAGAGAATAATGTAAGACATGATTTGAACTTTAGTGCATCAAGCTCGCCAAGTACTGAAGCTGCATCCACGGACCGATGAGCTATCATGGCCTTTATGGCTTCTCGGAGCCGTTGGCCCAAGACTGGGTCGCTTAGATATGCGCGAGCCTCAGCTAATCCAATTAAGCCGTATGTTTCAGAATTGGAGCTGACCCCAAGGCCTCTAAGCTGAGGGAACACATACCAGATCCAGTGCGAGCGCTTTCCACCTGAACGAAGTTCGTGCAAGGCTGCATCGTATGACTTTTCCTGGGCAACCAAGAATCGAGCGAGACGGAACTCATCTGTGTTCATGGAAAACTCCAATGTGGTCAACTATGTGTCCTACTTCAATTGAAAGTAGCCTATATGCTTCTCCCAAACTGTCGAACGTAAATGCGTAGCGCAGCAGTGCTGCAATGGATTGCCTTATTGTTTACCCTGTCATAAAACGCATAAGCAGTCATTAGACGAATATTACATACCGCCAAGCTGAGCAGTAATTATCAAGTGCAACCACGGGTTTTTCTCGTAAATATTTCAGCCTGGAAGCAAATCAGGTATCCTGTAAAGCCTTACATGAACGAGCCTGGTGACTGTATATGGAATCTGCATACCTAGATAATGGCTAAAATCATTATCATTAATACTCTCAGTTAACCATTTAATACGATAGACTGTTTTCGTACTCCTGTAAAAATGATTGTTCTTAAAGCAAATAACCTCGTGATGTCACAACAAAAACAATGAAAAAATTGCAAAATAATCCTCAAACAAAACACCGATTATCGCTTTTAAAGAGCGGCGTTGCTGGATTTGATGAAGTACTCGGCGGCGGCTTTCCCCGCCACAGCCTTTATCTTATCCAGGGTTTAGCAGGCAGCGGCAAAACTACCCTTGCCTGCCAGATTGGTTTTGATCATGCAGCTAAAGGCGAGAAGGTTTTGATCCTTACTTTGATCGCTGAAACGCACGGCAAGATGCTTAACCACCTGAGTAATTTTTCATTTTTTGACGAACAGTTGATCGGGCAGAATATCTTGATGTTCGGCGGCTATAACGAGTTAGTCAAAGGCGGCCTTGATGGACTGCTGCAATTGATCACCAGCATGCTTGCAAAACATAATGCAGATATTTTGATTATTGATGGCTTTCGATCAGTGCGTGATTCAAGCCCATCAACGATTAGTTTGTCAGAATTTATGTTATCGCTGAACTCGCTGGTTTCTTCAATGGAATGCACAACTTTCCTGCTATCCCCCACTGAAGGAAATGTTGCAGATTCGGAAAACACGCTGGTTGATGGCCTGATTGAATTGAGCCAGCACGAAAAAGGCATGCAGCTTATTCGTGAAGTAAAAGTATTTAAAATTCGCGGCGGCAAACATTTATTGGGCCGCCATGTATTTGAAGTTGGTGAAGATGGCATAGTAGTCTACCCGCGCCTTGAAGCCATTAGTACGGTAAATAAAACCATCGATGCAGCCTCTAATTCACTACTCGGTTTCGGCATTCCCGGTTGGAACAACATTACCAAAGGAGGGGTAAACAAAGGCTCGACAACAGAACTACTAGGTAATCCTGGCGTTGGTAAAACACTCATGGGATTGCATTTTATTTATGAAGGACTGCAACTGGGAGAGCAGTGTTTGATCGTTGGTTTTTATGAATCACCGCTCCGTTTAATTGCCAAAGCTCGTAGTGTCAACATTGACTTGGCCAGCTTTATTGATAATGGGCAATTACAAATTATTTGGAATCCACCGCTGGAGATTTCTGTAGATGCACTTGCACACCAGGTTTTAGAAAATGTCGAAGAGCGTAAAGTATCGCGCCTGCTTGTTGATGGGATGGATGGTTTGCTTGATATTGTTATGCATATTGGACGTGCACGCTCATTCCTTACGGCATTTGTGAATGAATTGCGATCTCGCCAAGTAACCAGTTTTTTCACCCGGGAACTGCCATATCTCGGTAGTAAAATGCCGGAAAATTTTGATTCCGGACCATCATCAATTTTGTACGAAAATATTATGCTGCTGCAATATGTGGAAATTAGTGGAATCAACCATCGCCAAATTGCAGTTTTAAAATTGCGACAAAATGGTTACGACTCTGCCAACCACATCATGCTAATTTCAAACAATGGTATATCTATAGGGCGCTCGGTGTCGACGGAAAAATTAGCACAAGAAATTATTAAAAATAACGCACTGAATAATGAGCCACAATGAAAGAAGACGTTATCATTAAAACCACGGATGACGCACCCGTCATATTGATTGTTGACGACGAGCCTGATATTACAACTACCTATGCGATGTTGTTCGAATTCCACGGGTTTCGCGTGAGCACAGCCTACGACGGTCAGAGTGCATTAAAAATGATTGATACGGTGACTCCGGACATAATCCTGTCTGATTACATGATGCCGCTTATGAATGGAGCAGAATTATGTAGCACTTTAAAAAAAGAGCCGCGCTGGAAAGACATTCCTTTTATATTATCGAGTGCTGCCTTCCATATAAAAGACATAGATACGCCTTATAATTCACTGATGCAGAAACCTGTTATATTTCAAGAGCTCTTGAAAGAAGTGATTCGTTTGCTTGAAAAGCAGTAATATTTAGTAGATCCATTCCTAATCTTTATCCCTCGCCAATTAAAATCGCTATTTCAAGAATTGATAAAAAGTTGAGCTGCCACTATTGGGAGCAGTTGCAATCATTATAAATCCTGAAGGTATACACGCCAGGACTTTGCGCTTGGCCACGCATTTTGACAACTTGTATAGCGTCTCAACTTGAATAGTTGACATTCATGTACCCCGAAATTTATGCCCTCAGAATAGCGGGACTGCAATAGGATATCGGTGGACTTCCATGGACAAAAAACCATAAAAAAACCCGCATTTCTGCGGGGTTTTTAGACGTTCTGGAATTTCACTGAGTTTCAAGATGGTGCCCGAGGCCGGACTTGAACCGGCACGACCAAAAGATCGACAGATTTTAAATCTGTTGTGTCTACCGATTTCACCACTCGGGCAGAGTGCCTTTACGTCGGTACGTAAAGAAAAATGGAGGCGCGATCCGGAGTCGAACCGGACTAGCTGGATTTGCAATCCAGAGCATAACCGCTTTGCTATCGCGCCTTTTCAAGAGGCCGCAATTCTAGCGGACTCATTTTGAAAATCCTAGTCTTTTATCCAAGTCGCGCGAAGGTTTTTTGACAGTTGTTTAAATGCTGCGCAGGTCGATCAAAAAGCCGTTATTTATCCGGCGACTCAGGCAACAGATAAGGCCAGGCAGCGCGCAAGTAAAGCACCATCGACCAGAGAGTCAAAACTGCGGCCCCCGCCAGTGCAATAAAACCGACGGGAAGTAATAGCGGGATATTCATCAGCAACACAATAATCGCCGTCATCTGCAGCGTCGTTTTGACCTTGCCAATATTGGATACCGCCACACTAGCCCTCTGCCCTAATTCAGCCATCCATTCGCGCAACGCAGAGATAACAATTTCGCGCCCGACAATCACCGCCGCAGCAGCGACGAACCAGGCAGAATCATGGTGCAGGGTAACGAGTAACAGCAGCGCGATAGCGACCATCAGCTTATCCGCTACCGGATCGAGGAAGGCGCCGAAAGGTGTGCTTTGGTTGTATTTGCGGGCGACATATCCGTCAGCCCAATCGGTGATCGCGGCAACGCTGAAAATCATCGAGGAAACAAAATGTGACCAGCCAAAGGGTAAGTAGAAGACCACTACGAAGAGCGGGATAAGAAAAATCCGCATCAAGGTGAGCTGGTTGGCGAGGGTCATAAGCAAATCCCGGGAAAACTTGAAAAGTTTCGGTAGGTCATCAATCGGGCGCGATAATACACCAGCGCCGCGGCTTTAACACCTTTTGAGTATAAGTAGACGTACCTAGTCATTGTGAAAAAACGCGTAAATCTCTTCGGCCAAACGCTGGCTAATCCCATTTACCCGCGCCAGATCATTAATACTCGCATTTTGCACTTCATGTAAACCACCAAAATGACGTAGCAAGTCGCGACGACGATTGGCGCCGATACCAGGAATATCTTCCAGAGTCGAGGTTTTACGCTTTTTATCGCGCCGCTGCTTATGGCCAGTAATCGCAAAACGGTGGGATTCATCGCGGATATGTTGGATCAAATGCAGCGCCGGTGAATCGCCAGGCAATACAATCTCTGCGCCGCTTTCACCATCGAAAAGGGTTTCAAAACCCGCTTTACGGGTAGAGCCTTTGGCGACACCAATCAATTGTACGCCCTGTACACCTAACTCGTTCAACACCTCTATTGCTTTACCTAACTGCCCTTTGCCGCCGTCAATCAGCAATATATCCGGTAACTTACCTTCGCCATTTTGCAAGCGCGTGTAGCGCCGCGTGAGCGCCTGCTCCATCGCCGCGTAATCATCGCCCGGCGTAATGCCATCGATATTAAACCGGCGATAATCCGATTTCAGCGGGCCGTTGGTATCAAATACAACGCAGCTGGCAACCGTCAATTCACCACTGCTGTGACTGATATCAAAGCATTCCATTCGCTGCGGTGTTTCATCCAACCCCAGCGCCTCTTGCAGCGCGACAAAACGATCCAATGAATTCTTTTTATTATTGATATGGGCAATTAAATTTTGTTGCGCTGCTGTGGTAGCCATTTGCAACCACTGTGCACGATGACTACGGACTTGATGATTAATAAATATTTGACGCCCTGCTGCTTGCTGTAAAGCCGAACTGATAAGGTCAGCTTCTTCAAGCGCTTGGCTTACAATCAATTCGCGGGGAATTTCACGGCCACTACTTGCCAGATAAAATTGCGGAATAAATTCAGCGAGGATTTCTGCCGGCGTTTCCGCAAGCGTCGATGATGGATAAAAACTGCGACTACCGAGAATACGCCCTTGCCGGATAAATAGTATATGCACACAGATTGCAGCCGCACGCATTTCTGCTGCGATCACATCAATATCGCCATTACCTTCTTCTATCACTTGCTGCGACTGTACGGTACGCAACGCGGTAATCTGGTCGCGATAAGCAGCCGCTTTCTCAAACTGCAATTGCTGCGCAGCACTGTCCATTTGATCTGCCAATTCACCGAGTAATTTATCGGCATTGCCGGTGAGAAACATGCTTGTATGATGCAAATCCGTTTTGTAATCTTCGGGAGAAATAAAACCTACACAGGGCGCTGTGCACCGTTTTATTTGATACTGCAAACAGGGCCGCGTGCGATTCCTGAATACACTGTCTTCACACTGACGTACACGAAAAGTTTTTTGCAAAAAATGCAAACTTTCTTTTACCGCACCCACATTGGGGAACGGCCCATAATAATCACCGCGCTTTTTCTTCGCGCCGCGATGAAATGAAATACGCGGATAATCTTCGCCGCTGGAAATAAAAATGTAGGGATAGGATTTATCATCGCGCAGCAAAATATTGTAGGGTGGGCGATTGGATTTAATCAGATTCTGCTCAAGAATCAGCGCCTCGGTTTCACTTGCAGTTACGGTGACTTCAACGCGCGCAATCCGCCCCACCAAGGCCTGGGTCTTGGGTGTCAAACCGGTTTTACGGAAATAACTCGACAGGCGCGCTTTGAGGTTCTTGGCTTTGCCGACATACAGAATCGCACCATCCGCACCAAACATTTGATAGATGCCCGGTTGCTGGGTGGTGTTGGCTAGAAAACGGGAGTGATCAAAACGATCTGCGCTGTCGTGCGTCATCGGGAAACATCGATTTATAGGGAAGCGAAGCAGTCGTTTATACGACTGCTTCCGGGTCAAGAAGGTTGTGCTTCACTGCAAGGAGTGTTAATTCAACATCGCTATTAATATCCAGTTTCTCGAAGATGCGGTAGCGATAGGAGTTAACGGTTTTAGGGCTTACACAGAATGTGTTGGCAATATCATTTACTTTCTGGCCATTGGCAATCAGCATCGCTGTTTGCAGCTCACGCTGGGACAGCTTCTCAAACGGCGATTCCTGGCTATTGCCGCCAGAAAAGGTCCTAAGGGCCAATTGCTGCGCAATACTGTTACTCATGTAAAGATCGCCGCGGATCACTTTATTGATCGCATCGGTAATCTCGGTGAATTCCGCACCCTTGGTGACATAACCTACCGCCCCAGCCTGCATCAGGCGGGTTGGGTAAAGGTCATCATCGCAAGCAGTTACAGCGATGATTTTAATTACCGGGTTCACGGTCAATAGTTTCTTGGTGGCTTCAAGGCCGCCCATCCCCGGCATTTTTACATCCATCAAGACAACGTCAGGCTTTAAAATACGCGCCTTGGTTACCGCCTCTTCACCGCTCTTGGCGTCCCCAACCACTTGATAGCCGTCTATATCGGCCAACATACGCACTATCCCCATGCGAACTAGATCGTGATCATCGACTACGAGAATCTTTGTCAAACTAGCCCCCAATCCGAAAACGGATACAAAACATTGTTGTTATAACTACCACAAATACGCTGGCACATTTTTAATGATTGTAGTGAGACTCGGGACAAACTACCACTATTTAATCGTCTGTTTCGGCAAGATTAAATGCCAAAAATTAATTATCGTTTTGTTTTTATTACCTTTCATGAATACCCCGAGTGCCCACCTCACGGATAAACACGCGGCTCCACTTCCAAGTTCACGCCAAACTGTTCGAATACAGCGTTTCTAATTTGCTCCGCCAACGCCAATACACTTGTGCCTGATGACCTATGCGGATTGGTAAGCACCAGGGCCTGTAGTGCATGGACAGCGGCTCCGCCAAACTCTTTGCCGCGCCACCCTGCCTGATCTATTAGCCAGCCAGCAGCCAACTTCACGTGTTGGGAATCGACCCGATAAGACACTATCGCGGGATGCTCTGCTTGCAATAGTTCGAACTGCCCAATGTCAATTACCGGATTCTTAAAAAAACTGCCTGCATTGGGAATATCGCCGGGATCAGGTAATTTGGATTGGCGAATAGCGATTACTGCTGCACTGACCTGTTCGGGGGTAATATCTTGCTCTGGCGTATTTGCCAACGCCGCTCGCAATGCAGGATAAGTGAGTATCAGCTGCGGCTGCTTACGTAGCTGGAAAGTCACTGAAATGATGACATATTGATCCCGCAGCGAATGCTTAAAGATACTGTCGCGATAACCGAATTGGCAGCTCTCATTAGTAAACGTCACCATCAGGCCGGAACTGATATTCAACGCCGACAGCTCCGCCACCACCTCTTTGATCTCAATACCGTATGCACCGATATTCTGGATCGGAGCCGCACCGACACTACCGGGAATTAACGAGAGGTTTTCCAAACCGTAGAGGGCATTATCGAGAGAATATTCCACCAGCTGATGCCAGTTTTCCCCTGCCGCCACTTTCAACCAGACAAATTCATCATTCTCACTGACGATTTCTTTTCCCTGGTTTTTAACGTGGATAACCAGGCCAGGAAAATCGTCGCGCAATACAATATTGCTACCGCCGCCCAATAACAGCAGAGGCAATTTTTCGGTGCGGGCAAATGTTAAAGCTTCGCGCAGCTCATCATCAGTTTTTACGCTGACAAAATACTGAGCAACTGCCGGCACGGCGAGCGTATTGAATTTTTGCAAATTAAAATGGGGTAAAAAAAGTGGCACTGCCAATTCACCTTTTAGAACAAACAACCATTAATTAGTGCGCGCTTTTACGAATATGATTTAACAAGCCCTGTGCGGCGTCTTCTACCAGATCAAGTACAAGCTCAAAACCGTCGTGACCGCCATAGTAGGGATCGGGAACTTCGCAATAGTCGCCACGCGTGCCAAAATCCAGAAACAATCCCAAATGGCCGGTATAGGTAGATGGTTTGATGCGCTGTAAATCCAACAAATTGGATTTATCCATCCCCAACACGTAGTCAAACTCGTCAAAATCGCGCGCCGTCACTTGTCGTGCACGTAAAACAGATAAGTCGTAGCCGCGCTGACGTGCGGCAGCAACGGTGCGTGAATCCGGCGCTTTGCCGACATGCCAGTCACCCGTTCCGGCTGAATCAATAATTATTTTTTGATCCATTTTTTCGCGCACCACAAAGTGATTAAAAATCCCGTCAGCCGTCGGTGAGCGACAAATATTTCCCAAACAAACGAATAACACTTTAGTCATTTTGCACCTGATAATTCTAGTTTTCCAAAATCGCTTTTACGCGTAATAAATCAGCCTCGGTATCAACACCGCCAGGGACCGTTACGCAAGCGTCAGCAATATGAATTGCCTCACCATTGGCTAACACACGCAACTGTTCAAGCGATTCAATCTGCTCCAACGCAGCTTGCGGCCAGGTAATAAACCGATTGAGCAATGCCACTCGATAGGCATAAATTCCGATGTGACGCTGCGCCGGAAAATTATCCGAAAGAACACTCACGTCAGTTTTAGCAAAATGATCACGTGGCCACGGAATAGGAGCGCGACTAAAATACAGCGCTTTACCCGCTTGATCCGCCACCACTTTAACGATATTTGGATTGCGAAAATCATCCAGACTGTGGATAGGTTCACTTAAGGTCGCCACACTGGCAAATTGATTTTGCGCCAGATTTTCCGCCACTTGATTAATCACTGCAGCGGGAATCAATGGTTCATCCCCCTGCACATTGACGACAATATCGGTATCACTCAAACCCAATTGTGTTACTACTTCCTGCAATCGATCAGTACCTGAATTATGTGCCGTTGACGTCATACAAACGCGCGCACCAAATGCCGTTGCCGCTGCTTCAATACGGGCATCATCAGTAGCAATAATCACTTGTACTGCCCCACTCTCACAAGCGCGTTCATATACGTGCCGGATCATTGGTTTACCGGCAATGTCCCTCAAGGGTTTTGCAGGCAAACGTGTGGAAGCGTAACGTGCTGGAATAACGACATAAAAACTCATGGTGGGAGTCCGTGTAGAAAATTCTATTTAAATTTAAAGGGCGCTTTTTTCTGCTCGACAATACGCAGTATTTTTTGCTGGAATGCCGGCCAAAATGTATCGGGCAAACTGGCACTTATCGGCAGATAAAACCAATTTGATTGCGCAAATGCTTTACATTTTACCGCATCTTTCTCGGTCATAATCACCGGAAGATCGTTATCAAATACGAGATCAGCAGGTGTATAAGCGTAGTGATCCGAAAAATTTCGCAATGTTGACTGAACACCTAAAGCCATCAATGTCTGTTGAAAACGCTGCGGATTACCAATACCCGCAACTGCGTTGACGTGCATATTATTGAAATGAGCATTATTGATTTTTTCACCTGACTGCAGGTTAATAAAATCTTGCGGTTCTATGTGCATGGGAATGTAAAATAAATCTTTCATACCGGGTAGGATAAAATGATCAGAGGGTGAATTGACGACTACCCAATCAACATTTTTTAAGCGTGAAGCGGGTTCGCGCAATGGTCCGACTGGCAAGCGCCAACCATTGCCCAAACCACGCTGACCATCGACTACCGCAATTTCAATATTGCGCCCCAAACGGTAATGCTGCAAGCCATCATCGCTTAATAAAATATCGCAGCCTTCATCTTCCAGTAATCTGGCCGATGCAATCCTATCGGCTCCAACACAAACAGCGCAGCCTGTTTGCTGAAAAATCGTTATCGGTTCATCACCGGCTTCTGCGGCCGAGCTGGAGGCATCCAGCAAATAGGGATAACGCGGTGCTTTGCCGCCGTAACCACGACTAATCACACCGGGATTAAATCCCTGTTGCTGCAGCCATTTGACCAGTGCTATCAGTAACGGAGTTTTACCCGTCCCGCCTACAGAAATATTTCCCACCACCATCACCGGCGTTGCCAATTTTTTTGATTCGTATCGCAATAGCCAGAAGCGACGAATGTTAGCCAGCAATACAAACAATCCCATTAACGGTAGCAGCCAAAACGTCCAGCGGCGCTGACCGTACCAAGCGGCTAACCAGCTATCTTCTTTTGACGGCTGTGGCTGGTTTTGGGATTGCTTGTTCAAGGATTGTTTGTCCAACGATTGAGAGTTAGGGGAATTCAAATTGTTGCCTGTAAAAACACAAAGGACTTTTGCATCGTCGATACAAAAGTCCATGGATAATGGCGAAGCTGGCAAGGATTGTAACCGAGTCGCTAGTCTTTTTCAGGTTCAGGTTGGCGGGTGGTGATACTTAAGTGGGAAAAACCCAACTGTCCTGCTGCGTCCATCGCCTGTACCACGGCCTGGTGGGGAGTTTTAGCGTCAGCAGTGATCACCAATGGGGTCTTGTTATTGCCTTCCGCTGTCTTTTCCAAAGCGGATCTCACGGTTTCCATTTTGGCATTTACCAAGGCTTTACCATTGATCGCATAACTACCATCAGCAGCAATCAAAATCTCGATCTGCTGCGGCAACTCATCAGGCGGCGTACCTACCGCCTCAGGCAAACTGACCGTCAGGTGGCTTTCTTTAGTAAAAGAGGTCGAAACCATGAAGAAAATCAGCAGGATAAAGACTACATCAATCAATGAAGTCAAATTGATAAATTCTTCCTGACGGGCTTGTCGACGAAATTTCACGGCATAACCTCGATGTATTAAACCAGCTTTACGTCAACACGACGCTCGCTGTGCAGTGCATCAATCAACTTGATTGCCTCTTCTTCCATATTGACCACGATGCCGTCGATACGGCGCTGGAAGTATTTGTGAGCAATAGTGGCAGGGATAGCAACTACCAGACCGGCAACCGTTGTGTAAAGAGCGATGGAAATACCACCTGCAAGGACATTGGTTGAACCAGTGCCATGCAACAGAATGCCGTTGAAGATTTCGATCATGCCCAACACAGTTCCCAACAAACCAAGTAAAGGCGCAAGGTTAGCAATAGTTCCAAGGGCACTGACATAGCGTTCCAAATCGTGGATGACCTTGTTGGCAGCTTCCTGTACCGAATCTTTCATCACATCACGCCCGTGTTTGGAGTTACTCAAACCGGCGGCCAAAATATAACCAAGGGGCGATGATTGCTTGAGTTCACGTAATTTTGTGGCGTCCAGCTGATTGTTTTTAATCCAGCTCCAGACTTGGGCAAGCAGGGTTTTGGGGACGATTTTGGCAGGATTCAGCGTCCAATAACGTTCGGCGCTGATAGCAATCACAATCAATGAGCAGGCCAGTAGCGGCCACATCAAAATACCACCTGCTAAAAAAATCTCAATCACAGCTATATTCCTCTTATTGTGCAGCCCATTTAAGTGCCAACCCGAATTGCGGCGTACATTACCATAACAAAGGGGGATTGCCATGGGGGGCACGAGGATAGACTACAAATGTGTGAAGGAGTACGGCAACAGGTGTTAAACAATTAATCGAAGACTCGATAGTAGCGCCGCCTCAGTCATACCAATACCGCCGGTGCAATTTTCGGTACTCTTGCGTCAATTGCAGCTTGCCCTCGTACCATGCAAAAACTACAGCACCCGTTTCTGCAGTGTTGATTTCACGACTATTCACATTCTGGAAACGTTTGCGTACATCCTTGTGAGGATGACCATGCTGGCTGCGATATCCAGCGGAATAAACCACTATCTCGGGGCGGGCATGATTGACGAACTGTAGTCCGGACGATGTGCGACTACCATGGTGAGCCGCCAGCACAAGATCAAGCTGTTGCGGAAGTTGCTGCGCGCGCAGTAATTGGTTTTCTACCGAAACTTCAATATCACCCGGCAGCAAAATGTAGTGGCCAGCGTATTCAATCAGCAACACACATGAATGATTATTTGCGCTAGCGCCCTTCAGTTGCGGAAACTGTAAAAAATAAAAATGTACGGATTGCCAATTCCAACTAGCAACCTGATGGCAATTTTGCGCATCTACATCGCCACTCATTTTTTGCGGCTCTCCAGCCAATACGTGCCCGGCAGAGATTTTTTCCAGCAACCCCATCATGCCTCCAGCATGATCCATATCACCATGGCTAACCACCAAGCGATCAACCTGCACAATTCCCTGCGAATACAAATAGGGTGCAACTATCCCGCTGCCCGCATCAAAACTATCAGTGTATTTTGGACCAACGTCGTACACTAATGTTTTTTTGCCAACCTGCACTACAACCGCAGTACCCTGGCCCACATCTAATACGGTGAGTTTTAAATCCGGCTGATTGGGGGGATCCACAAAAAAACATAAAATGAATCCCAATACTACTCCACACCAACCCAACACCCGTGGAAATAACCCTTTGGGCATGAGCAAGATAAGACAACTTATTCCTATCAACACTGTTAATGAAGGACTGAATGCGACAATCGGGCTAGACCAGGAGCCGCCCAATAAGAGTAAATATTCCAAAAATATTTTTATGATTTCCATCACCCATGCCGAGCAATTCAATAAAAAATCACTTATACCTTCAGATAAACCACGCAAGGTTGCACTGATTAATAACAGCGGCACCACAAGAAAGGTGATTAAAGGAATCGCTATGGCATTGGCGAGAGGCGCGACTAGCGAAATATTATTTACAAGCACGCTGAGCGGAACCAACAGGCCAATAAACATTACCCACTGCGAGCGCGCAAAACCATATAACATACTTGCCACACCAAACCCTGACCAAGGCTCAGCCACTTTTTTAACAATCATGCGTCCCGAAAAATAAATCAGTAGCAATGCCACCGCACCGAATGATAACCAAAATCCCATATCGAGTGCCGCTAATGGATCGATAATAACTACCAACGCTAGCGCGAAACAAAAGATATTGGATATGTGAATACTGCGTCGCCAAATGCACGCGAAATAAAAAACAGTGAGCATAATTAATGTGCGAACGGTAGGAATATTAAACCCTGCAAGTGCGGAATAAAAACTCGCACAAAGAATTGCCGACCACCAGGCAATCACCAATGCGGGACAACGATGCCAAGCGAGCTGAATTAACTTGCCAAGAAAAAGCCCGACATAAAAACCAAAAATAGCGAGAAAACCAACATGCAATCCTGAAATAGCAATCAGGTGGCTCGTTCCGGTTTGCTGCATACGCAGCCATTGGTTTTTTTCCACTAACGATGAATCACCAATTAACAATGCAACAAGAATCCCTCGCTCACTACTATCACTTCGCGCAACAATCCACTGCTGTAATTGATAGCGTTGCCGATTGATCCAATCATCAAATCGCCAGCTTGTGTCGGAATCCATCTTCTGTTGGTTGGCACGATGATCCAGAACGTAACCGGTAGCACCAATACCTTGCCGTAACAACCAGCCCTGATAATCGAAACCGGCTGGATTTACAAATCCTCGCGGTCGCTTGAGACGAACGCGCAATTGCCATGTATCGCCAATCATCATGGACGGCAACGCACTGGCGGCACCATTACGCTGGTACTGATACCAACTCAATTGAAGTTTCGGCGGAAACTGATCAACAGAAAGTGGTTGCCCGGATGTTGTGCTGGCTGACTCAACGCGCAAATTAAAACGCAATCGACGGCCATCGTGCTCAGGCAAGTCCTGAATCCGGCCAGTGACAACCAAGTCTTTACCGACCATCTCATCGGCGAGCTGTATTGCGAGCAAACCATGACCTGAATAAATTCCCCAGGCCAATCCGGATACCAAGGCAAGCCCATAACGAAGCGCGGGCCAACGCCAACACACCGCTAACAGCGGTAAGAGCCCGAACAAGCTCCAAATGGGAGGTAAATAAGAGAAAAAGCTGATCGCAATAACACCAGCGGAAAAAAGCAATAATACGAGGGGCATGGGATAGTCCTTTATCGTCAGCAGCAGCGAAGCTACTTGCCTGACATTCCATTTATCATCAAATTGACGCGCAGATTATGACATCCTGCGGGTTACGGCAATTCTGCCTCGCAATGCCCAAGATAACAACCGCATAGTCTTGGCAAATAATTAAAGGCATAATGCGCACTCATTTTTAGCGGTACTCTGGTTTAAGTATGGCGCGTAATCTACTAAAACGATTTATTCCCACACCCGCAGCAATCAAAAGCAATCCGGCCTTGCAATTTTTGGGGCACTTGTTGCATGACCCCAACTTATTTCATTTGAATCGCCACTCTGTATCTGTCGCATTTTTCTGGGGACTTTTTATTGCACTCCTGCCCATTCCGGGCCAAATGCCTGCAGCAGCAGGTGCCGCGTTGTTATTCCGCTGCAACCTTCCTATTACGGTAGCACTGACATGGATTACGAACCCATTCACCATGCCGTTTTTCTTTTTTATTACTTATCAAGTCGGTAGCTTTTTTTTACAGTCGCAACCGTTAATGATTCAACCCGAATTGAGTTGGGATTGGTTAGCTAATGAGTTTGGTCACTTATGGAAACCGCTTTTGGCGGGCTCAGTATTAACAGGCCTTTTCTTTGGTGCGCTAGGTTATTTTGTTATGCAATTTTATTGGCGCTGGAACGTGGCTCACAACTGGAACAAACGTAAAAAGGAACGCGCCGAAAAAGCAGCTGAAAAAAATGAATAATAAAAAACCCGCAACGTGCGGGCCTTTTTATTGAGCAAAATGTTAATTTGAAGGACTGATTACTACTCATAGCGAAGCGCATCTGCCGGCTGAATCTTACTTGCTCTCCACGCCGGATACAGGCTGACAAAAAAACTAATCAGCAACGCTGTAACAACAACTTTAGCAATATCACTAACAACTAATTCTGATGGCAAATACGTAATGGGATAAACATCAGAATGCAAAAACTGGACACCAAAAGTACGCTCAATAATTTGCACGAGCGGTGTAACAAAATAAGATAAGGTCACGCCAAGTACTAAGCCAATCGATGTACCAATCAATCCGATCAACCCTCCCTGCACCATAAAAATGGCCATAATCTCTATCGTAGATGCGCCCATGGTACGCAGTATTGCAATATCGCCCTGCTTATCCACCACTACCATGATCAATGTAGAAACCAGATTAAAAGCGGCAATTGCGATAATTAAAAACAGCAGCATACCGACCATATTTTTGGACATCTGGATCGATTGATAAACACCGCCGTGAGTGCGCATCCAGCTTGAGCCATAATAATCTGCCGGCAGTGTCTGCATAATATCGCGCACAACTTGCGGCGCAGCGAAAAGATCATCGACCTTTAAGCGGACTCCCGTTATCTGCCCGGGATAACCCGACAGTTCTGCTGCGGCTTCAATTGCCATCAGTGCCAAACCATTGTCAATATCAGTATGAGTATCAAGAATTGCCAGCACATGGACGATTTTAATTTGCGGTGCGGCATTGCCTTCAACAGGAATAATTAAACTGATAGTGTCTGTCACTTGTACGTTAAGCTTTTCAGCAACACCGCGCCCAATAATAATCGCCGCGTCATTACTTACTAATTTTTCAAGCGTACCTTCGGGTAAAAATTGCGGCAGTTTGGAGGTTGTATGTTCTTGCGCAGCATCAATACCAAAAATATTGATGGGTGCGACGCGTTTTTGATAGCTGAGCAAACCCTGTAATTGTACAAAAGGCGATGCTGCCAATACTTGCGGGTGCTTTTTAAGCTCAGCAATCAATTGCTCGGGTCGCTCGATTGCATGGCGATGATAGATTGCTGCCTGTGGCATAACGCCGAGAATATTTTCGCGCAGTTCTTTATCAAAGCCATTCATAATCGACATGACCAGAATCAGCAGAGCCACACCAATGATCAAACCTGCAGTGGATAAGCGCGAAATAAATGAGACTAAATGGCTATGGCGGTGAGAAATACCATAGCGGGTTCCAACCAGAAAAATATAGCGGCTAAGCATCAATTAGCCTCTGCTCCGACAAGTACGCCGTCTATCAGCGTAAGCGTGCGATCCATACGTGCAGCCAATCGCGGATCGTGGGTCACAACTACAAAGCTGGTGCCGATTGATTGGTTCAACTCCAACATTAATGCCTGGATCGAATCGGCAGCGTGGCTATCGAGATTGCCCGTTGGTTCATCCATCAACACACACGCAGGATTAGTGACAAGCGCTCGTGCAATCGCAACACGCTGGCGTTCGCCGCCGGATAACTCTGAGGGTTTATGATCGACACGTTTGGCAAGCCCCACGCGAGCTAATAATTCAAGTGCGCGCTGCTTCGCAATTGCAATGGGCTGCTTGCCGATTAATAACGGCATGCTCACATTTTCCAACGCAGTAAATTCCGGCAACAAGTGATGGAACTGATAAACAAATCCTAAACTGCGATTCCGCAAACGGCCGCGTGCATCTGCGCTCAAGTGCGAGAGACGCTCGCCTGCAACGCTGACATCGCCGGAATCAGGCACATCCAAACCACCGAGAATATTCAACAGCGTCGATTTGCCTGAACCGGAGGCTCCAACAATCGCAACACGTTCACGTGCATTGATCTGAAAATTAACGTTGCGTAACACATCAACCGCAAGCGAGCCTTGGCGATAACTTTTGCTCACCTGTTGGCAAATTAAAACCGGAGCGGATTCATTCATAGCACGAAACCTTTAGGACTAACGCAACAAATCATATTTACCAGGAACATATATTTACTCATAGCGCAGCGCCTCCGCAGGCTCAATTTGCGCAGCACGATAAGCCGGATAGAGCGTTGCAAAAAAACTCAGCAGTAATGCAACACCGGAGATAAATATTACATCCTGCCATAGCAATACTGAGGGTAGCTGGCTGATAAAATACACATCTGGATCAAACACCCGCAAACCGAACAAAGTTTCAATTCCACTCATAATCGGTGTTAGCAACAACGCGACAATACAGCCGATAACCGTGCCGATGAAGGTTCCAAAAAAACCAACTGCACTACCCTGCACAATAAAAATTGCCATCACTTGCCGTGCACTGACACCCATGGTGCGCAGCACTGCAATATCAGAACGCTTGTCAGCAACCATCAATACCAGGCTGGAAACAATATTAAATGCGGCCACGGCGATGATAATCATCAACAGCGACCCTACGACAATTTTCTCCATCTTCACTGCCTGGAATAAGCTGCCTTGGGTTTGGCTCCAGTCCTTAACGCGATACTCACTGCCCAGTTGGCTACGCAATTCACCCATCACTTTTGCCGCATCAAACATATTGGTTGTTTTTACATGCAGCCCTTGCACACCGGGTTGACGCAAAAACTTTTGCGCATCTTGCAGATGAATTAATGCCAAAGTGCTATCGACTTGCGCACCCACGTCAAAGACGCCAACGAGAGTAAAACTACGTGAGCGGGTAAATGCGCCCAGAGGAGTAATGTTGATCTCAGGAGAGGTAATACGGATTTTATCGCCAGGCGCAAGCATTAACCGACTGGCCAATAATCGCCCCATGACAATCCCATATTCACCCGGTTGCAGTTGCGCCATAGAACCGACAATCATACGTTGATCGACCACCGACACCCTGGCTTCCGCCTCCGGTAAAACACCGTGCAACTCGATTGCCTCAACACCACCGGAATAACTCACCATAGCGCTGCTGGCGATATAGGGGGCGGACGCAACTACCTGAGGGTGAGAGTCAACTTGTGCCGACAGCGCTTGCCAATCTTTGACCGCCGGGAGTTGATCAACAAAACCGTGGGGAATCACACTGAGAATGCGCTCTTTCATTTCGCGGTCAAAACCGTTCATTACGGACAACACTATAATCAATGCCATAACCCCAAGTGCCATGCCCACCAGGGAAAAGGCGCTGATAAAGGATATGAACTGGTTTCGACGCTTGGCGCGGGTATAGCGCAGGCCGATATAAAGCGGGATGTTTTTTAGCATGGGCGCATTAAACCCAATTGGCCTCGTTAGCTCAAGCAAAACCGACCGTTAACCCAAGTAAAACAACGCGGCGTCCATCTAAAACCTGAACGGTCAGATCAGCTTGTGCTATGTTTACTGCATCACAATTTTCGGAACCTTACTCATGAGTGAACGCCGTAGTTACTTTCGTATTGATGAAAGTATCGCCCTGGAATTTAAAGAGGTTGAGGAGATAACCGCAAATACCGCTGCTGCGGAATTACAATTTCCCAATACAGCCTCATTAAAGCTGTTTGCGGAATTGCGTAAAATCGATAACGACAATGCCCACCTCTTCCACCAGATCAAGGAAACCAGTCGTGCCTTGGGTGAATATCTGCATAACCTCAATCGCAAAATCGACATTATCAGTCAGCAGTTAATGACAGACTCGAAGCCCTTGCCACCATCAAAAACCATTAAACAGGTAAACCTGAGCGAGGGCGGAATTGCCTTTGGCAGTTCCCGTGCAGTGGAAGCCAACAGATTCATTGCCCTGCGGTTGATTTTTTTACCGAGCAATGCCGGACTGGTACTGTTTGCCAAAATCATTCGCTGTGAACCCAGTAACACCGGCGAATACCAGATTGCGGCAAAATTCCATCGAGTCAGCGATAGCCAGCAACAATTAATTGGCCAACAAATTATGCGGGCACAAATGGCTGAGCGTCGGAAAAGCCAGCAGTATCTGCAGTAATTTTATTATCTACATGAATAACGCAAGGTAATTATGTTTCGGACATTTCTCTCTACATCCATAGCCGGTCTTCTGGCAACAGCAATTCAAGTTAATTGTTCTGTTGCAGAGGAAATCCGTATTCCGGTTGGCGAGCAAGCAAAAACCCAACCCGCCGTAGACATGCCCACCAAAGGCATGAGTAAAGAGCGAGTCAAAAGTTTATTCGGGGAAGCATTGGAGGAAGTACCGGCAAAAGGCCAGCCACCGATTTCCCGTTGGCGTTATCAGGAGTTCACGGTATATTTTGATAGCAACATCGTGATTCACTGCGTAAGAAACTTTCAGCCTAAAGCATCCCCAACAGAGAGCAATAATCAAAGCACAGAGCAATAAACAAGAATAAAAAGCAGAAATAAACAGGGCGCGATTACATCGCGCCCTAATAAATTTACGTCCAATCTGAACTATCGTCGGCTAATACGATTTACACCATCAAGCGCAGCAATGCGATATGCCTCGGCCATGGTGGGATAATTAAAGATATTATTGAGGAAATAATAAATATTATTGCCCTCGCCTTTCTGCGCCATAATCGCTTGGCCAATGTGCACAATTTCTGCCGCTTCAGCACCAAAACAATGTACCCCAAGGATCTCCAGCGTATCGACGTGGAATAACAATTTAAGCATACCCACATCATCACCACTGATTTGGCCGCGCGCAGTATTTTTAAATAATGCGCGCCCCACTTCGTAAGGCACTTTAGCTTGGGTCAATTCAGTTTCTGTTTTACCTACTGAACTGATCTCCGGCAAGGTATAAATGCCGGTTGGAACATCTTGCACCAGTTTGCATTCATCGCCATAAATTCCACCGGAAACCGCGCGCCCCTGGCCATAGGATGCGCTCGCCAAACTCGGCCAACCGATTACATCGCCCACAGCATAGATGTTCGGCACTTCTGTACGATAAGAATTATCCACCTTTAAATTACCGCGATGGTCAGCGGTTAAACCGGCAACGTTCAGGTTCAACCCATCAGTATTACCACTGCGGCCGTTACACCACAAAATGGCATCTGCTTTCAATCGTTTGCCCGATTTTAAAAATAATGTAACGCTGCAATCGCTAGCTTCGATTGCCTCATACTCTTCCCCGTGACGAACCGTTACACCACTGTCACGCAGGTGATAACTCAGCGCATCGGAAATTTCATCATCAAGGAAAGACAATAGATGTTCGCGATTGTTGATTAAATCAACGCGCATTCCCAATCCGGAAAAAATAGACGCATATTCGCAACCGATTACGCCTGCACCGTAAACAATGATATGGCGCGGTGTGTGTTGCATTTCCAAAATCGTATCACTGTCGTAAATACGGGGATGAGTGAAATCAACATCCGCAGGACGATAAGGGCGAGAGCCAGTGGCGATAACAATCGTCTCGGCATAAATAGTTTCGATACCGCTATCCGGCAATATAAGATTCACCGTGTTGGCATCAATAAAAGATGCTTCACCAATATGGACATCTACGCGATTACGGACATAAAAACTGGTGTGTAATTCGACTTGCTTGGGAATCACTTTGGCAGCGGATTGCAATACACGGGGGAAAGTCAGACGGCGACTGTCGCCTATCTCACGGAATAAGCTGTTACTTTTGAATTGGATGATTTGCTTAACAACATGACGCAGGGATTTGGAAGGAATTGTCCCCTTATGCGCACAACTTCCGCCCACCAGTGTTCTATTCTCGATCACTGCAACACGCTTGCCGACTTTCGATGCAGCTATCGCAGCGCTCTCACCTGAAGGCCCGGAGCCGATAACCAAAAGATCGTAGCTGTGGTCTGCCGATTTTTTACGACCAGTCAATTTATTCCCCTCATTTAACAATGTTGGTGCATGTTTAGTTTAGCAACAAGCATTCCGTTTTCGAATTAAATTTACGGACTAATTAATCTATGGATAGAAATCAATATTCGACCAGGTTGATAAGGCGCCCGATGAGAAGTTGATAATGCATTGCAGAAAATTATGGCAGGCCAAAACAAAACAGGCCCCTTTGCAGGAGCCTGTTCACCGCACTTAGTGCAGGGTATTGATGAATTCAAGTGCGGGCTGAGGATACACACCCAACCACAATATCAAGACAACCAGAAGAATCACAATAGCCGTACTGGTGCGACCAATTGGCAAACTATCTTGCCCTGTATTTGTGTTGCGATCATATAGAGCAATCATCACACGCAAATAATAATAAAGCCCCAAACCGCTACCGACGATCAAGGCCGCGAGTAAAATCCAACTACCAGTGGTTACACCAGTCATAAAGATATAAAACTTACCGATAAAACCAGCAGTCAGTGGAATTCCAGCCAGGGACAACATCACAAAAGTCATCGCCACTGCCAATGCAGGATTACGCCAGAACAAACCACGGTAATGATTAACCTCTTCTGCATCCAAAGCATTACCACCATGGGACAATGCACTAATAATCCCGAAGGCCGCCAGACTGGTAACCACATAAGTCAGCAGATAAACGTTTGCGCTTTCAACATCAATTGAATTACCTGCAATTAAAGCAATCAGCAAATAGCCCATATGAGCAATAGATGAATAAGCCAACATACGCTTCAGGTTGGTTTGAGTCAGCGCCAGGAAGTTACCCACTGCGATTGAGATTACAGCAATCACGGCAAGTACCGGCTGCAGCACACTGGTCAGTTCAACAGGCACCTGGCCTAAAAAGCGAATCAGGATAGCAACAATCGCTAACTTGCTGGCGGTAGCCAAAAATGCACCTACTGGAGCTGGCGCACCTTGGTACACATCCGGAGTCCAGAGATGGAATGGTGCAAGAGACAATTTGAAACACATGGCAATAACAATCATGGCAACGCCGAAGCCAGCCAGATATCCACCATGCTCGGCAAATCGTTCGCCAAGGTTTGCAAACAACATTGTGCCGGTCTGCGCATATACCAATGCCATACCAAACAGCATGAATGCCGAAGCCGCTGCAGACAATATCAAGTATTTAACGCCGGCTTCCAGTGAACGGCTGCGCTCATGAGTGTAAGCGACCATGCCGTATACAGGCACCGACAACAACTCCAAACCGATAAAGAAACCGGCCATATGGCTGCTGGATACCAGCACTATTCCGCCAACCGCGGCGATCAACAACAACATGTAAACTTCTTCTTTGTTGTTGCCGTAACTCTCGAGGAAATAGCGCAGGAACACAGTGCAAACCAAGGAGGCAAAAATGACCAGCGCACTGTAGAAGAATGCATAACCGTCGATCAGGATCAAATCGGTTACCGGCGTTGCAATGCGATCTGCGGCAAAGCCATTTAGCGCAAAAATAGAAACTAATGCTGCTACCTGACCGACAATAGTTATCCAATAACTAACTGCATGGTTACGTTTGATGGAAACAGCCAACATTACCAATACAGCAGTAAGACTCAGTAAAACAACCGGAGCTAAAGGTAAAAAAGATTCGAATGTTAAATTCATAGTGACCTCATGGAGCGACTGGGGACGCTGAGCCCCCAATTGGCAGAGGTACTGAAACATCTGCCGGTGCATAGGTTTGCTGGATAAAAGTCATCGCATCCACAGACACATTCAGTAGCGGTTGTGGATAGAAACCAACTACCAATAGAATTAACGCAAGAGACACTACCAGACCGATTTCACGGGCGGACAGATCTGCGAATCTTTGTTCTGAAGAGGGTTGGCCAAACAAAGTGCGATGAATCAGGATCAGCGAGTAAACACCAGCCAATACCAAGCTCGCCGTCGCAACAATAGTGATCACTGGGACTACTTTGAAAGCACCTAGCAAAATCAGGAATTCACCAATAAAGTTGGCTGTTCCCGGAATACCCAGTAACGCAGCAGCGAAGAACATTAACAGCGGCGGCAAATAAGTAAATCTTGCCCAGAGGCCGCCCATTTCACGCATATCACGGGTACCAGTGCGCTCGTACAGTTGACCAGCAAGAATAAACAGGCCGCCGGCACACAAACCATGAGCCAGCATTTGTATCACTAAGCCTTGCAGCGTTAACAAATTGCCGGAGTAAATACCGATCAGTACAAAGCCCATATGGGAAATACTGGTGTATGCGATCAAGCGTTTGATATCAGTTTGAACGAATGCCAGAAAAGCGCCATAGAAAATACCCACCACACCAAGCAACATTGCGGTATTGGCAAATTCCTGCGAAGCATCCGGGAAGAATGGCAAGGTAAAACGCAACATACCGTAACCCGCCGTTTTCAAGAGGATACCGGCGAGGTCAACGCTACCTGCAGTCGGGGCTTCGGCGTGTGCATCCGGCAACCATGCATGCACAGGAACAATAGGCAACTTAACCGCGAAGCCAATGAAGAAACACATCATCAGCGCAAACTGTACTTCCGAACTCATTAGTTTGTGCGCGCCAAGCAGGGTCTCATAATCAAAACTGAGCTGCTGGGTCGCATTGAAGTTAACAAATACCAGGGCAAGGATACCAACCAGCATCACCAATCCACCCACCTGGGTGTAGATGAAGAATTTAGTTGCTGCCTTAACACGTACCGTACCGTTATGAGCAGAATGCCCCCAGAGCGCAATCAGGAAATAGACCGGAATCAACATCATTTCCCAGAAGAAGAAAAACAACATCATATCCAGTGCGAGGAATACGCCGAGAACACCGGCCAAGCTCCACAGCAAATTCATGTGGAATGCGCCGATATTGGTTTTAATTTCTTTCCACGAGCAACCAACTGCAACCACACCCAGCAAACCGGTGAGCAATACCATCACCAGTGACAAACCATCCAGGCCGAAATGGATACTGACTCCTAAAATGGGAATCCAGGAATACTGTTCTTCAACTTGCCAATTAAGCCCACCGGTACCAGTAATACTGGTGTAATCACCGGTAAGCCACAGATTTACACCTATGGCGAGCACAAGAAACATACTAATAAGGGCAATCCACCGTGGGACGCCTGCGCCTAATCGCTCGCTTAGCCAGCACAAAAAGCCGCCAACAAACGGGATCAGGATCAGTGCCGAAAGAGTCATGGTCTGGCTTATCCTTCTTAATGAGTAAAAGTAACTTGTAAAACCAGGACAGCGCCCAGCACTAACACCGCACCCAACGCAATACTGGTGGCGTACCAGCGCACGCGACCGTTTTCGGTCACGCTCATCGCGCTGTTACCCAGTTTTGCCAGTGACGGGATCAAATCAAACAATTTGCCAATGACATCGTGGCGATTGATGGCCGCGATAAACAGATAAGGTTTTACGAACAACCAGTTGTATAACCAATCAAAACCACAGCCATCGCGCAATATTGGTGACAACAAACGACCCAATCCGCTTTCTGCAATAGCTTTGGCGATGCGGCGCTCGCCCCAGAAGAAGACGAATGCCAATGCCAAACCGATCAAGCCAGTACCGATAGCGAGTATTTCAACGAAATGCTTGGACTCTTCCAGTATTGGAGAAGTGAACTCAGGCAACACGCCTTCCAGCGGTTGATGAATCAATGCGCCTACGAAAGTCGAAAGCACCAACAGCACGCCAAGCGGCAGCCAATAGGAGATACCGTGGATCGCATGTGCATGGGTTTTCTCTTCGCCGTGGAAAACAATAAAGATCAGGCGGAAGGTATAGATAGAGGTGAACAATGCCCCCACCAATCCAGCCCAGAACAAATTGGTATGCCCACTTGCATATGCTTGCAACAAGATTGCATCTTTACTGAAGAAGCCGACGGTCAGGAATGGGAAGGCCGCAAGAGCGCCGCCACCCACCAGGAAGCAGGCGTAAACAAATGGAATCTTTTTCCAGAGGCCGCCCATCTTGAAAATATTTTGCTCGTGGTGACACGCAATAATGACTGCACCAGCGGAAAGGAACAATAAGGCTTTAAAGAATGCGTGAGTCATCAGATGGAATATCGCAGCATCCCAAGCGCTAACGCCCAGCGCAAGGAACATATAGCCGATCTGGCTCATAGTGGAATAGGCGAGTACGCGTTTGATATCGGTTTGCACCAACGCCGAGAAACCAGCGATCAACAAGGTAACTGCTCCCACTACACCCACCAGCAACAATACATCCGGAGCCAGCTCAAATACGGTGTGGGTACGAGCAATCAAGTAAACACCTGCGGTTACCATTGTTGCGGCATGGATCAAGGCAGAAACCGGTGTTGGGCCCGCCATCGCATCTGCCAGCCATGTTTGGAGTGGCAATTGTGCAGATTTACCTACTGCACCACCCAATAGCATCAACGAAGCAGCAACAACCATCGGGTCGCCTTCACTCCACTTTTGCGGAGCCAGAACCAGGATTTCCTGGATATCCAAAGTGCCCAGTTGTTGGAAAATAATAAAAATACCGATCGCCATAAACACGTCGCCCACACGGGTAACAGTAAATGCTTTGATGGCAGCCTCGCCGTTTGCGCGGTCTGAATAATAGAAACCAATCAATAGATAACTACACAGGCCTACACCTTCCCAACCCAGATACAAGAGCGCAAGGTTATCGCCCAATACCAGCAATACCATGCTGGCAACGAAGAGGTTCATGTAAGAGAAAAAACGCTCGTAACCTGCTTCACCGCGCATGTACCAAGAGGCAAACAGATGGATGAAGAAGCCGACACCGGTGATTACACCCAGCATTGTTAAGGACAGGCCATCCAAATGCAGACCGAAGCTCGCGTCAAAATCACCAACCTGCATCCACGACCAAAGTGTTTGTACGTATTTGCCGCCCTGCTCTACGTTATTTAAAAAATCGATCCCGACATAAACAGTCGTTAAGGCTGAAAGCCCCAAAGAGCCGAC
This sequence comes from Cellvibrio sp. GW822-FHT04B05, assembly GCF_058800985.1. NCBI lineage: Bacteria > Pseudomonadati > Pseudomonadota > Gammaproteobacteria > Cellvibrionales > Cellvibrionaceae > Cellvibrio > Cellvibrio sp. GW822-FHT04B05. The sequence continues at coordinate 30,153 of NZ_JBXAMU010000002.1, forward strand.
ACCGATAGCAGCGGCCACATTTTCAGAAAGACGGGTGCGCAATGTAGCTAATAGTAAAAAGCCGATTGCGGGAAACAGGAATGTTAAGTAGAGAAAATTCATCCGCGCATCTCACTCGCAACGTCAATATCCAGGGAATGATGGCGACGATAAAATTGCAACACTATCGCCAAACCGATACTTGCTTCAGCTGCAGCCAAGGTAAGAATCAGAATGAACATGACTTGTCCATCAGGCATACCCCAGCGGCTACCAGCAACAACAAATGCCAAGGCGGCGGCATTCATCATTACTTCAAGGCACATCAACAAAAATAGAATGTTGCGGCGAACCATCACCCCAACCAGCCCCAGTACAAAGAGCACACCCGCTACCGCAAGGCCCTGCTCCATAGGTATTGCTATCATTTACGCACACCTTTTTCGATTACGCGCAACGCGCTTTGCCATTTATCCGGTATTCCGCCAACGGGGAGCCGGACAGCTTCATTTTTAAATTGTTTTCGACTGTATCAGTCTTCGCGCTTACCTAAATGGTACGCAGAAACCAGTGCCGCCAGCAGTAGCAATGAGGCAAGTTCAACCACCAACAGATATGGACCAAACAGGGAAACACCCACCTGTTTTGCATCCACCAATGTGTGGCCAGCTTGACTCCAGGTACCATCGCGCAACAGGAAAAGCATCTCGGCTAAAAGAATTGCTGCAAGAATCCCCGGCACAATCCAGCTTTTCGGTGTTAACCAGGCGCGCTCCTGCATAGCTACTGCCGGACCTACGTTGAGCATCATCACCACGAATACGAACAGCACCATAATGGCACCGGCATACACGATAATTTCAAGCGCACCGGCAAAAGGAGAACCCAGCATAAAGAATATGGCAGCAACCGCTAACAGCGACACAATCAGGCTCAACAGTGCATGAACCGGATTGGTGTTAATGATTACACGCAAGGTTGAATAAATCGCGATTGCGGCGGCAATGTAAAATGCAATTTCCATCGAATGTCTCTTCTCTTCAATCGGACCGGAATTAAGGCAACAAACTTTTTACATCAATAGGCTTGGCTTCATTTTGCGCAGCACCTTTCGGCTTGCCCGCAATCGCCATACCGGAAACACGATAAAAGTTGTAATCCGGATTTTTACCCGGGCCGGAAATTAACAAATGCTCTTTCTCATATACCAGATCCTGACGGTTGTATTCCGCCATTTCAAAATCCGGAGTCAATTGAATTGCAGTTGTCGGACAAGCTTCTTCGCACATCCCGCAGAAAATACAACGCGAGAAATTGATACGGAAAAACTCGGGATACCAGCGGCTATCCTCGGTTTCCGCTTTTTGCAACGAGATACAACCAACAGGACAGGCAACCGCACAAAGGTTACAGGCTACGCAACGCTCCTCACCGTCCGGATCACGAGTCAGCACAATACGCCCGCGATAGCGCGGCGGTAGATATACTTTTTCTTCCGGATATTGGATGGTGTCACGCTTACGGAAACCGTGGCTGAAAACCATCGCCACACTGCGCACCTGAGTACCAGCGCCTTTTACAAGGGAGATTATTTTTTTCACCATAATAATTTACCTTAGCCCTGATTCAGCAGCACAACAGCGCCGGTTACAAGTAAGTTGATCAATGTCAGAGGCAGACAAACCAACCAGCTGAATTTCATTACGTGGTCATAACGAGGACGCATCAAGGAGCCACGCACCAGTACAAACAACATGATAAAGAATGCTGTTTTTACCGCAAACCAAATGAATGGTGGAATGAATTCAAGATAAGGCAAAGGTTGCCAACCACCGAAAAACAGCGTCACGATCATTGCAGAAACTACTACCACACCAATGTACTCTGCAACAAAGAACATCCCCCACTTCATACCTGAGTATTCGATGTGATAACCATCAGCCAATTCTTGTTCAGCCTCCGGTTGGTCGAATGGATGACGGTGAGTTATCGCAATACCGGCAATAAGGAATGTGCAGAAACCAAAGAATTGCGGAATGATATTCCAAAGGTTGGACTGTGCCTCAACAATGTCACGCAAGCTGAATGATCCCGCTTGCGCTACAACACCCATCAGTGCCAATCCCATAAATACTTCGTAACTTACCGTTTGTGCGGCGGCGCGCATGCCACCAAGCAACGCGTATTTGTTATTGGATGACCATGCACCAAACATTACCGAGTAAACAGCAAGGCCCGCCATACCAAAGAAAAACAACAGGCCGATATTTAAATCAATCACACCCCAAGTTGGGGTTACCGGAACTACTGCCATTGACAGCAAAATAGTTCCCATAGCGATTGCTGGCGCAAGGCGGAACGTTAATTTATCGGCAAATGGCGGAGTCCAGTCTTCTTTAAAAAACATTTTGAACATGTCGGCCACAATCTGGAACATACCAAAAGGACCAACACGATTGGGACCGTAACGATCCTGCCACCATGCAAGTAATTTACGCTCAATCAAACTAAGGTAAGCGGCGAGTAACACAGTTACCAACAGAATGACGACGCCCTGGAAAACGGTGAAGAAAATGTTAGCCAGATCCGGGGTAATCCAATCAAACATTACACAGCCTCCTGCATAACTTGCGCCCAGGTTTCACCAACGAATGTTGGAATACCTTTCAGGCCAACCGGCAAACCCAAGCTGCCAGTTGCAAGCGTTGAACTGACTTTTACAGGCAGGCGCAGATTGTTGTTAACGATGCGCACAATGACTGTCGAATTGTCTTTGATACCGATACGTTCGGCATCAGCGACAGAAATTGCCACATAAGGAGCGGGTATCCTTTCCGCAACAACGGCTGCTTTTGAAGTCATCTCTTCGCTACCAAACATATGGTAGAGAGGCGCAACACGCAGTTTGCTATCGGATGGAACAAAAACAGCAGGAACATCGCTGAAGTAATTGAAGCTGGCATTGGCATTTGCTTCGATCAAGCGTTTGCCCGCATCACCTTTACGTGAATGCCCGCCAACTTCATCCTGGAATTTGTTCCAGGCTTGCGGAGAGTTCCAACCCGGAGCCCATGCAAATGATGTCAGCGCAGCTGGATTCTCTGGACCAACATAACCTTCCATCGAGTGCACTAATGCTGAGTCGGTATCTTGTGATGCACGCGGCTCATGAACGCTGATATTTGCGCGCATTGCAGTACGGCCGGAATAACGACGTGGCTCACGCGCCAGCTTCAAACCTTTAATACGGAAATCAGCATTTGGTGCCGCATCGCGAATTTCAGCGAGCACAGGAATATCAGTAACAATCGCATCAATTACTTCATCTAACTGGGTCCATGAGAAAGGTTTATTGTCAACCGCAGTATGGATAGCATGTAACCAACGCCAGCCTTCTTTTACCTGAATTTTCGCATCATAAAATGCCGGGTCATAAACCTGGAAGAAACGTTGTGCACGACCTTCACAGTTAATCACCGTACCGTCCGCCTCCGCAAAGCTTGCACCGGATAATACGAGGTGTGCTTTTTCTTGTACCGCAGTCACTTGGTGATCGAGAACGATCACAGATTTCGCTGCAGATAATGCTGCATCAACCAGCTCTTTCGGCGCGCGACGATACAAATCATTTTCAGCGATAACCACTGTATCAGCAGTGCCATCTTTCAATGCAGTCAATGCATCAATCACTGATTTGCCGCCCATTGATTTATTGCTGAGGTAAGCAGCACCCAAGCTATTCACTTCCGGTACAACTAATGTAATTGCAACTGCCTTCTCACGAGTTTTCAATGCAAGCGCAATGTTTGCAGCGGCTTTTATAACAGCCTCTGAACCTGCAGAAGTACCAGACACAACCAATGGTGCTTTTGCAGCGAGCAATGCATCAGCGATGGTTTGTGCAAGTGCACGCTCAGCATCGCTCAAATCATTCGCAGCAGGTGCATTGCTGTCGATAATATTTGCTACTGCAAAACCAAGACGCGCAATACTTTCTACAGGTGCACGATAGGTTTCAGTTGCTGCATCATCCAGACGAGTTGCTTCAAAGCTGGCGATAAACAATGGACTCTTGGCGTGTTGGCCAATATTTTTAATTGCCTCAGCAGCCCATTCGGATACGCGTTTTTCGGCAGCCATTTCATAGGCTTTGCCTTTCACTGCCTGACGCAATGCCAGCGCAATACGCGCTGCGGTTTGGGTTAAATCTTCACCCAGAATAAATACAGCATCTTTGTTTTCGAGGTCACGTACTGGCGGAGTGTGCAAACCACTGTTTTGCAGAATATCCAGCACTAATTCAACACGCGCCTGCTCAGCAACTTCAAAACCAGCGCTGAAGTTTTCTGCACCAACCAATGAACGCAACGCGTAATTGGTCTCAATGCTTGCACGCGGTGAACCAATACCCACTACTTTTTTGGAGTTTTTAAGCGCGGCAATTGCCCAGTCCAATGCACCATCCAAAGTAGTTGCACCAAGGCCGTTAGTTGCACGCAACAGTGGAACACGTGGGCGATCTTTGTTATTGACATAACCATAACCAAAACGGCCTTTGTCACACAGGAAATAATGGTTGATAGAACCGTTGTAACGGTTTTCGATACGGCGCAATTCACCGTAGCGCTCACCGGGGCTGATGTTACAGCCGACTGAACAACCCTGGCATACGCTCGGAGCAAACTGCATATCCCACTTACGGTTGTAACGCTCGGAGTGGGTTTTGTCGGTGAAGACACCGGTAGGGCAAACTTCTACCAGGTTGCCAGAGAACTCGCTTTCCAAGGTACCGCTTTCAACACGACCGAAATAAACGTTGTCATGTGCACCGTACACGCCCAGATCTGAACCATCAGCGTAATCGTTGTAATAACGCACACAGCGATAACATGCGATACAGCGGTTCATTTCATGGCTGATAAACGAACCCAATTCCTGATTAAGGTGGGTGCGCTTGGTGAAATCATAGCGACGTGAATCGTGACCGGTCATTACTGTCATATCTTGCAAGTGACAGTGACCGCCCTCTTCACACACCGGGCAATCGTGCGGATGGTTAGTCATCAACCATTCAACAACGCTAGCGCGAAACTCTTTCGCCTCTTCATCATCAATCGAAATGAAAGTGTTATCGGTTGCCGGAGTCATACACGACATCACTAAGCGGCCGCGTTTATCGTCAGCATTAGCATATTGTTTAACTGCGCATTGGCGACACGCCCCAACACTGCCTAGCGCCGGGTGCCAGCAGAAGTAGGGAATGTCCAAGCCTAACGACAAACACGCCTGCAACAGGTTGTCTGCGCCGTTAACTTCTAATTGTTTACCATCAACGTGAATCGTAGCCATGACTGAGCCTTTACGCATTAGCCGCAGCAATTGCCGGGGCTATACCTTGTTCAAATTCGGAACGGAAATATTTCAATGCACTTTGCAGTGGCTCCATCGCACCCGGCGCATGTGCGCAGAATGTTTTACCTGGGCCCAACTGACGAGTAAGTTGCTGCAGGATATCCAGATATTCCGGCTTACCCTCACCGCGCTCAATCGCCAATAGCATTTTTACAGACCAAGGCAAACCATCGCGGCAAGGAGTACACCAACCGCAAGATTCACGCGCAAAGAACTGTTCGAGGTTGCGCACCGCAGATACCATGCTCTGGGTGTGATCAACAACCATCACCAAGCCAGTACCCATACGGCTGCCTGCTTTCATAATGGTGTCAAAGTCCATCGCCAGATCCAGATGATCAGGAGTGAGGAAGTCGGTAGACGCACCGCCGGGCAACCAGGCTTTCAACTCCAAGCCATCGCGCATACCGCCAGCGTGTTCATAAATGATTTCGCGTGCAGTAGTGCCGATTGGCAACTCCCATAAACCCGGATTTTTCACCTTGCCGGAAGCACCATAAATCTTGGTACCGCCATCGGGGCTTTTGCCTTGGGACAAACCTTTAAACCAATCCGCACCACGGTTGATGATGTGCGATAAATTGCTCAGGGTTTCCACGTTGTTAACGATAGTTGGCCGACCCCATAGACCGGCAATTTGCGGGAACGGCGGTTTGGCTCTTGGATTGGCGCGACGGCCTTCAAGCGAGTTGATCAATGCGGTTTCTTCACCACAGATATAACGCCCTGCCCCGGTATGCACATGCATATCGAGACTCCAGCCAGAACCTAAAATGTTTTCACCGAGATAGCCTTTTGCGTTGGCTTGCTCAATTGCTTCATTCAAATGTTTTGCAGCAAGAACATATTCACCGCGCAAAAAGATGTAAGCGCGTTTTGCCTGGATCGCGTAAGCCGCGATGATCATGCCTTCCACTAATTGATGCGGCAGACATTCCATTAGCAAACGATCTTTAAAAGTTCCAGGCTCCATTTCGTCCGCATTACAGACGAGATATTTTGCACCGGCGTCTGGCCCCATGGGAATCAAACCCCACTTAATGCCCGCTGGGAAACCTGCGCCGCCGCGGCCACGCAGGTTTGCATCTTTTACTGCTGCCTGAACATCAGCAGGCGACATTGCAGGAATTGCTGTGCGCACTGACAAATAACCATCCAGTGCTTCATATTCTTTGATATCGACTACCGGCTTGTTATCAACAATGCGATACGTCAGCGGTTTAATTTCGCCAAGGTTGGAAAGGGCTGTCATACATATTTCTCCAACAGTGCCGGAATTTGCTCGGGAGTCAGATTGGTGTGGGTGTCATCATTGATCATGATGGCCGGCGCTTTATCGCAAGTACCCAAACAGCAAATCGGGATGAGCGTGTAACGATCATCTGCTGTTGTTTCACCAAGGCCAACATTAATGTGCTTGATAATTGCATCTTGGACGACTTCAAAATCGTTCAAATGACAGGCGATGCTATCGCAGACTTTGATAACGTTACGGCCAACAGGACGACGGAAAATCAAACTATAAAATGTCGCTACACCTTCGAGATCCGGCGCGGAAATTCCAAGCAAATCTGCCACTGGTTGAATAGCGCCGTCAGGCACCCAGCCATGGCGACGCTGGATCACTTTCAATGCATCAATAGAAGCAGCGCGCGCATCATCGTAGTGATGAATGTGGTGCTCAATTTCAGCACGGTCTTCATCGGCCAGGATATAAGGCTCGACATTGGGACGACTATCAGCCTTAAAAGAATCATTGTCAGTACAAATAATCATATTGGTTTACTTTGATAATTAGCGGTCAACATCGGCCATTACAAAATCGATACTGGCCAGGTAAGCAATCAAATCGGGAATCATACTGCCGTTAATCACCGAGGGCATTTGCTGCAAATGCGCAAAACTCGGTGTACGGATACGGGTGCGATAACTCATGGTGGAGTTGTCACTGGTCAGATAATAACTATTGATGCCTTTGGTTGCCTCGATCAACTGACTCGCCTCACCTGCTGGCATGATCGGCCCCCAGGAAACACTCAGGAAGTGAGTGATCAAGGTCTCGATGTGCTGCAAGGTTTTTTCTTTCGGCGGCGGACAAGTCAATGGATGATCGGCCTTGTATGGACCTTCAGGCATGTTGTCCAAACATTGTTTGATGATACGCAAGCTCTGACGCATTTCTTCAACGCGAACCAGACAGCGGTCGTAAGCATCACCATTGTGGGCAAGGGGAACATCAAAATCAAAATTCTGATAACCGGAATAAGGACGCGCTTTACGCAGGTCAAAATCAATACCGGTTGCACGCAAACCCGGACCCGTTACACCCCACTCAATAGCTTCTTTGGAGTTGTACTGGGCGATACCGATAGTACGTGATTTTAAAACGCTGTTTCTGATTGCAGCTTTTTCGTATTCGGCAAGACGTTTAGGCATCCACTCAACAAAATCACGCACCAGTTTTTGCCAGCCGTTTGGAAGATCGTGGGCAACACCGCCGATACGGTACCAAGCCGGATGCATACGCCCGCCGGTTATAGCCTCGATTACATCGTAAGCTTTCATACGGTCGGTAAACATGAAGAAGATTGGCGTCATACCGCCAACGTCCTGGATGTAGGTACCCAGGAACAATAAGTGACTGGTAATACGGAAAAATTCAGCCATCATCACACGGATGGTTTCAACACGTGACGGCACTTTGATACCGGCAAGTTTTTCCACTGCCAATACGTAAGGCAGGTTGTTCATTACTCCACCGAGGTAATCGATACGGTCGGTGTAAGGAATGAAACTGTGCCAGGATTGACGCTCACCCATTTTTTCCGCGCCGCGGTGGTGATAACCAATATCCGGAACACAATCGAGAATTTCTTCACCATCCAATTGCAACACAATACGGAAAGCACCGTGCGCACTCGGGTGGTTAGGACCGAGGTTGAGGAACATGAAGTCCTCATCCTTGGTACCGCGCTTCATGCCCCACTCTTCGGGGTTGAAACGCAAGCCTTCCTGTTCAGCTTCCTGCTTTGCAGCGTTCAGCATAAACGGATCGAATTCAGTCGCACGCGCAGGATAATCCTTGCGCAGAGGATGCCCTTTCCAGGTACGCGGCAGCATGATGCGTACCAGCAATGGATGGCCATCAAACTCAATGCCAAATAAATCCCAAACTTCACGCTCATACCAGTTGGCGTTGGGCCAGATTTTGATAACGCTGGGGACACTCAAACTATCAGAAGAGAGAGCAACCTTGATACGCACATCGCTGTTGCGCTCAATCGAGAGCAGATGATAGAAAACGGTAAAATCCGACGCTGGCAAACCGTAGCGATGAGTACGTAAACGCTCATCCATCGCACTCAGGTCATACAGCATTGAATAAGGCTTCGGTAAATCGCGCAGAAAACGCAATACCTCAACCACCTTATCGCGCGTTACCCAAAGTGTAGGAACGTCATCTTTGGTCGGCTGAACCACAAAGGTTCCCTCACCAAATTCAGCAAACAGTTCGCTCACTACCGGAGGCAAAGCAGTATCTAGAGTCGCATTCTCAGCCATCTATCAGCTCATCACTAAAATTAAAATTCTTTGAAGGAAGACGCAAACCGGCAGGTTATACGCCATCAGGCTCGCGCAGGTTTACTACCTGGATACGCTCCGCCTGTTTAACATCCCGCTGTGCCGGCATTACCGGACGATATACGCCCTGGTCACCGCCGACCCAAGTCAATGGGCGACGCTCTTTGCCAATCGATTCCTGCAACAACATCAAACCTTGCAAAAAAGCTTCGGGACGTGGAGGACAGCCCGGGATATACAGATCAACCGGGAGAAACTTATCAACGCCCTGCACAACGGAGTAAATATCGTACATGCCACCCGAGTTCGCGCAGGAGCCCATGGATATAACCCACTTGGGTTCGAGCATTTGGTCATACAGGCGCTGAACAACAGGAGCCATCTTCATAAAGCAGGTACCTGCTACCACCATCAAGTCAGCCTGACGGGGCGATGCACGAATTACTTCTGCACCGAAGCGCGCCAAGTCATGAGGTGCGGTAAAAGCAGTCGCCATTTCCACATAGCAGCAGGATAAACCGAAGTTGTAGGGCCAGAGAGAATTTTTACGCCCCCAGTTGACAGCGCCGTGGACCATATCCTCCAGCTTGCCCAAGTAAATATTTTTGTGAACCTGATCTTCCAGTGGATCACTTACCCGCTCCCGGGGTTGTTCAGGGTAGCGAACTTCTGAATTGTCAGAATCAATACGCGTCAGGGTATAGTCCATCAGGAAAACCTCAGGATGCTTGGTAACTTAATTGGAGTTTGCAGTAACGTCAGTTTTAGCTTTAGCCGCATCGTTAATACGACGACGACGCGCTTCAGATGACCAGTCGAGCGCACCAATGCGCCAGATGTAAAAAAGACCGACGAGAAGAACAGAAACAAAAATGACTACTTCGATAAAGCCAGCCCAACCGCTTTCACGTACCGATACAGACCAGGCGAAAAGGAACAATGCTTCAATATCGAAAATCACAAAAAACATGGCGACCAAATAAAATTTCGCCGAGAGACGTAGGCGTGCGCCACCTACAGAGACAATACCGGATTCAAATGGCTCGGTTTTAGCCCTGCCCTTACTGCGCCCCCCCATAAGAACGGGAATAGCAAGCATAAATACACAGACAAAAAGAACGCCAAAGATATAAATAGCGAAGGACCAGTTATGCGCAATGGTGTCAATTGACATCAAGTAATCTCCCACAGCGAATCACGCAAAATGCAAATAATACGCAGATGATAATTAATCTTATTGCGATAGTAGAATGCAAAGTTTATGATGTCGTCATTAACCAGGCATGCTCGACAAAAAGACTTATAAAAAATTGAGGCGAATTGAAATCGGCCGGCATTCTCTATGGATAACAATAAACGGTGTGCAAAAAAGGCGTAAATTCCGTCGTAATAATTCGCATCCCGTGCCCAAAAATGCCTGCACTGCCAAAGTGTTTTGAAAACCGCTTATGGAAACGCACCGCATTGTAGCAACTATCGAACCAGACTCAAACCTCGATTACAAAAAAGTTTCAGGTATTTGAAGCACTTACTGCAAAAAATTTTCGTTCACAATGAAAAACCGCTTAATTAATAACCGCATTTATTTTATTTCTGCGATTTCATACTAGAGCCTTTCCCCCGGACAGGTACAATGTCCGCCGAATAAAGCGATACAAATCCGGCCAATGAAAACGCAAATCGCCCAGTCGGCACTCACCGGTTTATCGATAAGCTGTTGAACGATTCCATTCCCTTGATGTTCACATCTACAGCCGTAACGCGTATTCACCATTTCTCTTTTAAATAGCGACTCAGGTTTTCTATGGTTTTACAGTCACCCGCTACACCTCCCCTATCGAATCGTCCCGGCAATAAACAATCATGGGGACAATTGCATGGCAGTGCGCAATCACTCGCTATTGTTAATGCAGCACTAGCGCATAACGGGCTGAGCCTGGTGGTAACCGCAGACACCAGCACCGCGATTCGCCTTGAAGGTGAATTATCTTTTTTTGCAAAAGACCAGGAACATCTGGCCGTTTTACATTTAGCAGATTGGGAAACACTCCCATACGACACTATCTCACCGCATCAGGACATCATTTCCGAGCGGCTAAGCACACTCTATAAATTACCCAACGTCAAACAAGGTATTTTGGTTGTACCCGTCACAACCCTACTGCAACGCCTCATGCCGCAAACCTATCTTGTCGGCAATAGTTTGATGGTGGCCGTTGGCGAAAAAATAGATACCAGCCAGTTACGCTCCAATCTTGAACGAGCCGGTTATCACTGTGTCGATACTGTTTACGAACATGGCGAGTTTGCTGTGCGCGGCTCACTCATGGATATATTTCCGATGGGTAGCAACACGCCCTATCGCATTGATCTGTTTGATGATGAAATTGAAAGCCTGCGCACCTTCGACCCCGAAACACAAATGACAATCGATAAGGTCGAAAAAATCCAACTATTGCCAGCAAAAGAATTTCCACTCAATAAAAGCGGTATCAGTTTATTCAAACAACAGTGGCTGGAACGCTTCGATGTAAACCACAAAGCCTGCCCGATTTTCCAGGATGTCAGCGCCGGGATCTCGCCGCCTGGTATCGAATATTACTTACCGTTATTCTTTGAAAGCTGCAGTACACTATTTGATTATCTCCCGCAAAACACGCAAGTGTATGCGCTGGGTGATATTGAAAAATCGGCCGAAAATTTTTGGGTCGAGTTGTTGCGCCGCTATGAAAGTCGCCGTGTAGATCCTTTACGCCCGCTGCTCGCGCCACGCGATATCTATCTGGCGATTGATGAGTTTTTCGGTCACTTGAAAAGCTACGGCCGAACATTTATTGAAGCCAACACATTGGACGATAAGGCAGGCAATTACAATTTTGCTACCACCGCTACGCCATCGCTACCCATTCGCGCGCAGGCCGAAAACCCATTGATAGCGATCCAATCCTTCTTAATGGAGTTTGATGGCCGCGTATTATTTTGCGCGGAGTCTGCCGGCCGCCGCGAAACGCTATTAGAACTACTTAGCCGCATCAGGATTCGACCTGCAACGGTCAATAGTTGGGGAGAGTTTCTTACCCAAAGTGAAAAGCTTGCGATTACAGTCGCGCCTTTGGAACAAGGACTGCTACAAACCAATCCCAAAATTGCCTTGATTTCTGAATCACAATTGTTTGGCGAGCGGATTCAACAGCAACGTCGACGCAAACAAACGCAAGACAATGCTGACCTGATAGTAAAAAACCTGACTGAATTAAAGATTGGAGCATCGGTTGTCCATATTGATCACGGTGTCGGCCGCTATCGCGGTTTGGAGACCATCACTATCGACAATCAAACCAATGAATTTTTAACCCTGGAATACGCGGACGAAGCCAAACTTTATGTTCCTGTCACCAGCCTGCATTTAATCAGTCGCTACGGTGGAGCTGAAGATAATTTAGCACCCTTACATCGACTTGGTAGTGAGTCCTGGCAAAAGGCGCGACGCAAAGCTGCTGAACAAATTCGCGATACCGCTGCAGAACTGCTTGAAGTTTATGCGCGCCGCGCTGCACGTAAAGGCCATGCTTTTCCTGATCCCAAAACGGCTTACGATGCATTTGCAGCAAGTTTTCCGTTTGAGGAAACCGCTGATCAACAACGTGCAATTGAAGCCGTTATTGAGGATATGCTCTCACGCAAACCAATGGATCGCCTCGTATGTGGCGACGTTGGCTTCGGTAAAACCGAAGTCGCCATGCGCGCGGCATTTATTGCTGCCCATGGTGGCAAACAAGTGGTGATACTTGCTCCTACTACCCTGCTTGCACAACAACACTATGAGTCTTTAAAAGATAGATTTGCGGACTGGCCGATCACAATTGAAGTGCTCTCCCGCTTCCGCACCACGAAAGAAATCAACCAAGTACTGGAGCGATTAACCGAAGGCAAAGTAGATATTGTTGTAGGCACCCATAAACTTTTATCACCCGATATCAAATTTAAAGATCTCGGGTTATTAATTATTGATGAAGAACACCGCTTTGGCGTACGGCAAAAAGACCAGATCAAAGCCCTGCGTGCCGAGATCGATATCCTCACCCTGACTGCCACGCCAATTCCGCGTACGCTGAATATGTCGATGGCCGGCATTCGCGATTTATCGATTATCGCCACCCCGCCGGCACGCCGGCTCTCCGTAAAAACCTTCGTACGAACTTATGATGAAGCGACTATTAAAGAAGCAATCCTGCGGGAAATATTGCGTGGCGGTCAGGTTTATTATCTGCATAACGAAGTCGATACTATCGAAAAAGTCGCGCGTGATTTACAGGAACTGATCCCGGAAGCACGCATCGGTGTAGGCCACGGCCAGATGCGCGAGCGCGACCTTGAACGAGTCATGTCAGATTTTTATCACAAACGTTTTAACATTATGGTATGTACTACCATTATTGAAACCGGTATCGATATACCTAGTGCCAATACCATTATTATCAATCGCGCCGATAAGTTTGGTCTCGCGCAACTGCACCAATTGCGCGGCCGCGTGGGTCGCTCACACCACCAAGCCTACGCGTATTTATTAACTCCTGATCGCCGTGCAATGACTGACGATGCGCACAAACGACTTGAAGCCATCAGCGCCGCTGAAGATTTGGGGGCTGGCTTTACCCTTGCCACTTACGATATGGAAATCCGCGGCGCCGGAGAATTATTGGGCGAAGAACAAAGCGGCCAGATACAGACGATTGGCTTCTCACTTTATATGGATATGCTGGATCGTGCGGTAAAAGCCATCCGCCAGGGTAAACAAGCAGATCTGGAAAAAGCACTTAGCGAAGCAATAGAAATCAACCTGCGTATTCCAGCATTAATTCCAGCAGATTACCTGCCGGACGTACATACGCGCCTGGTGATGTACAAACGCCTTGCGAATGCAGATAGCGAAGAATCGTTGCGGGATTTGCAGGTTGAAATGATTGATCGCTTCGGTCTCTTACCGGAGCAAATTAAAAACCTGTTCCGCGTAACACAAATTAAATTGAGCGCAGAAGCGATTGGCATTACCAAACTGGAAGCAAATAATCGCGGCGGCAAAGTGGAATTTGCGAGCGATACCCGCGTTGATCCACTACTTATTGTTAAATTGGTACAAAGCCAACCACGTGTTTATAAATTGGAAGGCGCCAACCAACTGAAATTCGCGATGGATTTGGATACAACAGAAAAGCGCATCCAGGCAGTGACAGATTTGCTTAGGTATTTAAATCCAAAAATTTAAATTACAAAATACATTTTTAATGTCCGGATATCATTCAGGAAATCATTATGCTTATCAAACAATCGCCCGCTTTTTTATTGTTGAGGGAGTCGCATGTAATGCGCACTATTATTCTATTAACGGTCGGCACCTTGTTTGGTATTACAAATGCAAGCGCCCAACCAGCCAGCAACACTATGTTCAATAACCATGAAGGTTGGTATCAGGTTGAAATGATCGTGTTTGCGCGCAAAGATAATGCAGGCCAGGAACATTGGCCAAGCAATATCAAATTGCGCTATCCGGCAAATTGGGTCGAACTAAAAAGTTCTGGCACCGGGATTGATTCCACTAAAGAACAATTTTATGCCTTACCCGCTAGCGAGCGGATGTTGAATGCGCAAGCGCAGAAATTGCAACGCAGTGGCCGCTCTGAAGTGTTATTCCATAATGCATGGCGCCAAATCATTACCAACAAAAATAACGCAAAAGCCATTCTCATTAACGGCGGCCAAACATTTGGTAAACATCAATCATTAGAAGGCAGCATCCAGTTAAGTGTCGCTACCTATTTGGAATTGCAAACCAATTTATGGTTTACACAATTTGAGAATAATACCGGGCAAGAAATTATCCAACAGTGGCCGGAAATTCCATTGCCACCGAATAAGCTCGCCACATCAGTTAACGCCTTATCAACAGAGTCTGAAATGGAGTTAGAGCAAGCGCTTGAAAATGATAAGGCGCAGCAGTTAGGTAACAGCCCATCGACAGCAACGGGCAATGCATTTGTTACCCGCAATATTATTTTGCTGCAGCAAGAGCGCGATATGCGCAGCAGTGAAATCCATTACATTGATCACCCCATAGTAGGCATTATTATTCAGGTCACACCTTATCCACGCATCACGACTGCTCCGGTGACCGCTCAATAATACGCCGGCACTTGTGTTGATCCTGAAATAAAAACACCGGCAATTGCCGGTGTTTTTATGTAACACTGCGAGTGAAGTTTACATCAGCCCAGCAAAACTACATCTTCTGCTTGCAAGCCCTTATCACCTTGTTGTAACTGAAACTCGACATTTTGACCTTCAGCTAATGAGCGGTAACCTTCCGCACGGATATTTCGATAATGGACAAAAATATCCTCGCCTCCTTCTCCTCTGGTTATGAAACCGTATCCACGCACGTTGTTAAACCATTTAACAGTGCCCATTTCACGATCTGCCATATGAAACACCTCTACAGCCTTGATGCTTATTGTTATTTGCTCGGTTTGCTTCATCCGTTGATCGCCAGCACAGCAGGCTAGCAGCTATCCACAACCGGGTTAATAGAACCAAAAACCCCGTGCTTACAGATATTAACAAAACTTGGAAATAAGAGGTGAGTTTTTTGTCGCTTATTTGCCCAAATTTACTGGTTTGCAAATATAAAAATAGTTTCCTTAAAATTTTCCATATCAGGCATCGGGAGTTTTCATTATTTCTTCATATATCAAATATCAATCAAACCCTCATTAACCAGCAAGCATCGACATTGCTTATACAGTTATTGCACGCTTCGCCATATAGGCAGCGTAATCAGGCACCCAGTGCTGCGATTCATTGTTGAACAGCGGCGATGACACCATAAAATCAGCCGAACTTTGGTTGCACGCAATCGGGATGTTCCACACTGCGGCAATGCGCAATAACGCTTTTACATCAGGATCGTGTGGCATAGGCTCAAACGGATCCCAAAAAAAGATCAACATATCAAGCTTGCCTTCACTGATTAAAGCACCTACCTGCTGATCGCCACCCAATGGGCCAGAGATAAGCTTGGCAATTGGCAAACCCGTTTCGTTTTCTATTAAGGTGCCGGTGGTGCCGGTGGCAAACAGCGTATGGGCACTTAAATTGGCGCGATGCTTTTTACACCATGCCAACAAATCTTTTTTTCTATTGTCATGGGCTACCAATGCAATCGATTTTGCAGCAGGCAAGCTAATCTCTTTATATTCCATAAAATCCTCCCGGTTAATTCATGAGGAATTAAATCGCTGGCAACTGCATTATCAGTAAAAAAATGACCTTGCCTGAGTGTAGACAGGATCGCTCAGACAAGGTCATTTTTAATAACAGCTGTAAAAATGGCCGATATTAGTGGCTAAGCTCTAACAGCAATTTGTTAAGACGCTGCACATAAGCTGCCGGATCCTGCAACTGCGCGCCTTCCGCAAGATTAGCTTGATCAAACAGGATATGCGCCAAATCGCCGAAGCGTTCATCACTCGTTTCCTGCTCCAATTTTTTCACCAATGGATGCTCAGGGTTCAGTTCAAAAATAGGCTTGGACTCAGGCACTTTTTGTCCTGCTGCTTCGAGGATACGACGCATCTGTGCTCCCATGTCATGATCACCCACGACCACACAAGCAGGAGAATCTGTCAGACGGTGCGTAATACGCACTTCAGATACTTGATTCTCCAGTGCCGTTTTGGCGCGCTCCAACAAAGGCTTCAAGGCTTCAGCCACTTTCTCTTGCGCCTGCTTTTCCTCTTCGCTATCAAGCTTGCCTAAATCAAGCTCACCTTTACCCACATCTTGCAATGATTTGCCATCAAACTCGGCCAAATGACTCATTAGCCATTCATCAACGCGGTCACTCAACAACAATACTTCAATACCCTTCTTGCGGAAAACCTCGAGATGCGGGCTGCTTTTTGCGGTGTTGAAATTTTCAGCGGCGATATAATAAATTTTCTCCTGCCCTTCTTTCATCCGCGCAACATAGTCGTCAAGCGATTGGTTCTGCTCGGCGGTATCAGTGTGCGTTGAAGCAAAACGCAACAACTTGGCAATTTTTTCGCGGTTAGCAAAATCTTCTGCCGGACCTTCCTTAATGACCTGGCCAAACTCTTTCCAGAAAATGCTGTAATTGTCCGGTTCACTTTTTGCCAGTTTCGCCAGCATATCCAATACACGCTTGGTCAAGGCCGAACGCATGCTATCGATGTTAGGGTCTTTTTGCAGGATTTCGCGGGAGACATTCAAACTCAAATCGTTAGAGTCTACTACCCCTTTGATAAAACGCAGATACAGTGGCAGGAATTGTTCAGCGTCATCCATAATAAAGGTACGTTGCACATACAGTTTCAAACCACGCGATGCATCGCGATTGTACAAATCGTACGGCGCGCGCGCCGGGATGAACAACATACTGGTGTAATCCAGATTACCCTCTACGCGGTTATGGCTCCAGCTCAATGGATCAGTAAAGTCATGGCTAATATGCTTGTAAAATTCTTTGTATTCCTCATCGGTCACATCAGAACGTGAACGAGTCCAAAGTGCAGTTGCGGTGTTGATAACTTCATCTTCCGGTTCTGTACTTGCTGCATCTTCACCCGCCGGAGTTTGTTTTTTCATTACTACCGGAATCGCGATATGGTCAGAATATTTTTTGATGATGGAACGCAAACGCCAATGATCCGCAAACTCCAACGCATCATCTTTTAAATGCAATTCAACACTCATACCGCGATCGGCTTTTTCCACTGACTCTACGGTAAACTCTGCGTCACCTGAACATTCCCAACGCACAGCTTCATTAACCGCCGCACCGGCGCGACGAGTTGTCACAACTACTTTATCGGCAACAATAAAAGCAGAATAAAAACCGACACCGAACTGACCAATCAATTGCGCATCTTTTTTCTGGTCGCCCGACAACTTTTGCATAAACTGCGCAGTACCGGATTTAGCAATGGTTCCCAGATTCTCGATCACCTCATCGCGCGACATTCCTATGCCGTTGTCGCTGATGGTCAGTGTTTTCGCATCCTTATCGAAACTGATACGGATTTTTAACTCCGTATCACCTTCGTATAAATCGCCATTCGATACAGCCTCAAAACGTAATTTATCAGCCGCATCCGACGCATTGGATACCAACTCACGCAGGAAAATTTCCTTGTTTGAATATAACGAGTGAATCATCAAATGCAGCAATTGCTTAGCTTCAGTCTGGAAGCCACGGGTTTCTTTGCGGGCATCAACGGTCATTTTCTAACTCCTGGGTACATACACAAAGGTGGGAACAATTAACAACCGCCGGGAATGGCGGAGATGTGCACTAGATGGGGCAAGCGTTAAAGAATTCAAGGGTATAAAAAGAGGGAGAAAATTCAGGCAATAAAAAAGCCGCTAAAAAGCGGCTTTTTTAAAGATGTTGGTAGGACTAAGCAGACTCGAACTGCTGACCCCCACCATGTCAAGGTGGTGCTCTAACCAACTGAGCTATAGTCCTGAAGAGGCGCGCACTTTACCAAGGTGAATCCGCCAGGACAAGACCCAAAAATGACTTTTTTGTGACTTGCCCTGTTTGCTGCGGATTATTGGCCTAAACCGCGTGCGAGATCGGCTTTTAAATCACCGATATCTTCCAAACCAACGGCAATACGAATCAGGTTTTCGGTAATGCCGGCGTCAGCTTTTTGTTCCGGCGACAAACGGCCATGTGTAGTGGTTGCCGGATGGACGATGGTGGTTTTGGTATCGCCTAAATTAGCAGTGAGCGACATGATGCGTGTTGCGTCGATAACCTTCCAGGCCTCGTCTCTTCCACCTTTCACACGGAACGATAAAACACCACCAAAAGCGGTTTGCTGCCTTGCCGCCAACTCATAACCAACATGACTTGGTAAGCCGGCATAAAATACTTTTTCTACGTTAGGATGTGCATTGAGCCACTGTGCCAATTCCAACGCATTGCGTGAATGGGCTTCCATCCGCAGACGTAGCGTCTCAAGCCCTTTTAAAAATACCCATCCGTTAAATGGACTCATGGTTGGGCCAGCGCTACGAATAAAGCCGAGTACTTCGTCTACATATTTTTTTGCGCCAGCGACGACACCACCGAGGCAACGACCTTGACCATCAATGTATTTGGTAGCCGAATGAATAATTAAATCCGCACCAAATTCCAGTGGTTTTTGCAGTGCCGGTGTGCAGAAACAATTATCGACCGCCAATAACGCACCGCGAGAGTGGGTTAAATCTGCCAAGCGTTGAATATCAATTACATCGCACAAGGGATTTGATGGAGTCTCAACAAAAACCAATTTGGTATTGGCAGTGAACCCTGCTTCCCACTGAGCAAAATCCGTTGGATTAACAAAAGTCGTGGTCACACCGAATTTTTGTAAAAATTTGGTGAAGAGCACGGTCGTTGTACCAAATACACTGCGCGAACACAAAATGTGATCACCGGATTTCAATAGTGCAATGCAGGTCGACAAAATTGCAGCCATGCCTGATGACGTTCCAACTGCAGATTCTGCACCTTCAAGTGCAGCGATGCGCTCTTCGAACATACGCACAGTGGGGTTGGTATAACGGGAGTAAACATTGCCCGGCTGCTCACCGGAAAAACGGTCAGCAGCTTCTTGCGCGTTAGCGAAAACATAACTGGAAGTCAGGAACAACGCTTCGCTATGCTCACCTTCGTGTGAGCGCGATTGCCCGGCGCGAATCGCGAGTGTATCCAGCGCTGCGCCGAATAGCGGATCTTCGGCTAAAGGTTCGTCAAAATTTTCCATACACTCATCAACTCACTAATTTATCCGCGCGCCGCACCGTTGTGTAAACCAATCGGCAATTCCATTTGTTTAACGGATTTTTTGCCGGACTTAGCATTATCGTTGCGCGCTGCTGCGACTTTCTCCAAATATTCCGGAGTGACATCGCCAGCACAGTATTCGCCGTTAAATACGGCGCAATCAAATTCAGTTACTTTGCTGTTGCCTTCAGCGGATGCGGCAATCAGATCTTCCAGATCTTGATATATCAGCCAGTCAGCGCCGATTTCTTCACACACTTCCTCTTCACTACGACCACTTGCAATCAATTCTGTCGTTGTTGGCATATCGATGCCGTATACATTGGGATATTTCACCGCTGGCGCTGCTGAAGCGAAATACACTTTCCTGGCACCGACATCACGCACCATCTGGATAATTTGCTGGCAAGTGGTACCGCGCACGATGGAGTCATCCACTAACAATACAATTTTATCTCTGAATTCCAATTCGATAGGATTCAATTTTTGACGCACTGATTTTTTACGTTGTTGCTGCCCGGGCATGATGAATGTGCGCCCGATGTAACGGTTTTTTACCAAACCCTCGCGGAATTTTACGCCCAACTTTTGCGCCAGAGCCTGCCCCGCTACACGACTGGTATCCGGAATAGGAATAACCACATCGATGTCATGATCCGGACGTTCACGCAGGATTTTTTCGGCCAATTTTTCGCCTTGACGCAACCGCGCTTTGTACACCGAAATACCGTCCATAATTGAATCCGGACGCGCAAAATACACATGCTCAAAAATACACGGGGTCAAACGCGGTGATTTGGCGCATTGGCGACGATTTAATTCACCCTCTTCAGTGATATAGATTGCTTCGCCCGGCGCAACATCGCCGATCAATTCAAAACCGAGCACATCAAGCGCGACACTTTCGGACGCAACCATATATTCAACACCGCCCTCTTCCGAGTGACGCTTGCCGTACACTAACGGGCGAATACCGTTTGGATCGCGGAAAGCAACCAATCCGTAATTGGCGATCAACGCTACTACCGCGTAACCGCCGGTCACGCGATTATGGACACCGGCAACCGCGGCAAACATATCGTCAGCTGTCGGGTTGAGTTTGCCTTGCAGCTGCAACTCATGGGCAAACACATTGAGCAGTACTTCTGAATCCGAATCAGTATTAACATGACGCAAATCAGTTTTGAAAATATCTTCATTGAGCTTATCGGCGTTGGTCAGGTTGCCGTTGTGCGCAAGGGCAATACCGTAAGGTGAGTTAACATAGAAAGGCTGGGCCAATGCCGGGCCTGAGCTACCTGCGGTTGGATAGCGAACGTGCCCGATCCCCATGGTCCCGAGCAAGCGTTGCATATGACGCGTTCTAAACACATCCTGCACCAAACCATTGGCCTTCTGCTGGCTCATGCGTCCATTTTCGCAGGTGACCATACCGGCGGCATCCTGACCGCGGTGCTGCAAGATGGTCAACGCATCGTAAAGCTGAACATTCACATCGCGCTTACCCACAATACCTACAATGCCGCACATAAGATTGCCTCAATAACTGTTAACAACTTTAAACTTTTTGGCCACTTTCAACACTGCCGAACAGTGCCATTAACCACTGGCTGAACTGGTCATAAGCAGCCCTGACCCACTCCTCACAAGCAAGGAAATGAGGAATTAATTGTGACTGTCGCCACCACTCATCTTCATTGACCGGAATAAAACCGGGCAAAAGAATCAATAGCGCCATCACGATAATAAACGCGCGCGCCGCACCAAAAACCATTCCCAGGAGACGATCTGTGCCGGATATACCAGTGGCACGCACCAGAGCGCCAATGAGGTAACTCAGCATGGCGCCGAGCAATAGAGTAGCGACAAACAAAACGGCGTAGGCCGTCATTATGCGCACAGAGGGTGATTCAATTTGGTCGACCAGCAGAATTTCAAGCTGGCCGCCAAAGACTTTAGCTACCAAGACTGCCGCAACCCAGATAACGAGTGAAAGGGCTTCACGCACAAAACCACGAATCAAGCCGATAAAACAGGACAAGGAAAAAATCCCGATAATGGCCCAATCAGCCCAGTTCATTCGCTCGCCCGCTCCAAAATCATTGATGAGTGGTTTACAGAGGCGCGCATTCTAGCAGAGGCGCAGGATTATGGCTTTAGGGTTTGAAGGGTAAAACAAGGGAATTCACTTTCAGGCGCTTGTCCAATTGAGTTTTAATCGCAATAGCCTGCGCCTTGTCCTGTTTAGGGCCAATAAATACCCGATAAATAGTCGTATTGGCGCCCGGGACTGCACGCACATAGGCTTTATGACCTTCTGCCTGCAATTGGTCACGCAGTTTATTAGCACCCTCCTGCGCACTGAGGCTGGCCACCTGAATCACCCAGGTATCCGGTAAACCCTGGGCATTTAAAGGAAATTCAGGAACCGGTGCAACGCTGGACTCCACGTTGGAAGAAGCGACACTAACTGGCGACGCTACCTCGGCAACTGTGGCAACTTGTTCTGCAGGAGGGATTTGGGTCAACGATGCAGCATCGCTTTCATCCGGTACAAACATAGTTTCAGGAGCTGGCGCCGATTCAATTCCGTCGGGCCGCTTGGGCTCATTGAAATCAACGGCAGTAATACTGGGACGACCGGGAATGTGCGAACTGGTATCGACCTGGTATTGCTGGCGATCCTTAAAAAAGCTGGGCAAGAAAAGTACGGCAATCGCTGCAAGTACTGCTGCGCCAATCAATCGATGCTTTACGGATTCTCTCACCTAAAACCTCTGCATTAAAACCTGTTATAAAAATGCATCACAATGAAAACCCATCACAATGACGGCGTGCCTAATACTTGCAAACCTGCGGCAACAGTATAAAAAGATCCAAACACAAGAATGCAGTCACCTGGCGCAGAATTTTCGTAGGCCGCCTGCAAACAGTCAGCGACTGAGCCGGAAAATTCACAGTCCTGCCCCAAATCGACCAAACTCTGACGCAATTGTTCAACGCTTGCTGCGCGCGGGATAAATGATAAATCTGCTATATACCAACTGTTAACCCGCCCCTTGAGATTTTCCAGGCTTTGCGCACGATCCTTATCCGCCATCATCGCCACTATGCCATGGATTTTCGTACCGGGAGTGATAGCCTTAGCCAAACGTTCGACAAGATAAGCGGTCGCCGCCGGATTATGGGCCACATCAAGAATGACTTGTCGCTCGCGCCAGTGTACAGACTGGAAACGCCCGGGAATACGCAATGCCGCGATGCGTGCAAAGGCATCCAGCTTCAATAGATCCAAACCGAGAATAGAAGCTACTTGCAACGCCGCTGCAAGACTCGGCACAGGTAATTGGGGAAGTGGTTGTGCTGAAAAAGTCACACCGTTATTCCACCAACTCCAGGTGGAATCATCATCGGCAACGTCGTAACCAAAATCACGCGTAATTAAATGCAGTGATGCTGACAGTTTTTGTGCATGATCAAGCAGTGATTGGGGTGGTGAAAAATCGGCGCAAACTGCGGGTTTACCGGCACGCATAATGCCCGCTTTCTCATAACCGATCACTTCACGATTATCGCCCAGCCAATCTATATGATCGAGCGCGATGCTGGTAATAACAGCAATATCGGCATTAATAATATTAATTGCATCCAGACGGCCGCCGAGTCCAACCTCCAACACCATCGCCGTTACTTGACGACGACGAAAAACTTCCAGCGCAGCTAAAGTACCGTATTCAAAATAGGTCAGGCTAACAGGTTGCGGATAATCAGCAGTCATTTGCTGGCAGGCATTAAAAATAGCGTCAAATGCCGAGCAAATTTCATCATCAGCAACAGGATTGCCGTTAACGACAATTCGCTCGTTGTAATGAAGTAAATGCGGGGATGTGTAGACACCGACAGAATGACCCGCCGCACCAAGCAGTGCTGCAGTAGCCGTTACACAGGAACCTTTGCCGTTAGTGCCAGCAACGGTAATCACTTTTGCCGACGGCGTTAACAAACCCATCCGCTGTGCAACACAAGTGATTCGCGCAAGACCAAGATCAATTTCGGTTGGATGGTTTTTTTCCAACCAATCCAACCAGGCGGGTAGCGAATTTAAGTGCATAGAATTAATAGGAGGAAGGCAATTACACAGCAGCTTTGCGTGTAAATTTCGCTAACAACGATGCCAACTTATCGCGCATATCACGGCGATGGATAATCATATCGATAGCGCCGTGCTCCAACAAAAATTCCGCACGTTGGAAACCTTTCGGTAATTTCTGGCGAATAGTTTGCTCGATAATACTGGGGCCAGCAAAACCGGCACGTGAACCCGGCTCACAGATATTCAAATCACCAAGCAATGCAAGACTGGCAGAAACACCGCCGTAAACCGGATCGGTCATCACAGAAATGTAAGGCGTACCTTGCATTTTCAAGCGTTCAATAACAGCACTGGTTTTCGCCATTTGCATTAATGAGATCAATGCTTCCTGCATACGTGCGCCGCCAGTAGCGGAGAAACAAACGAAAGGAATATTTTCTTTCAGCGCGATGGTTGCAGCACGTGTAAAACGCTCACCTACTACATAGCCCATCGAGCCACCGTGGAATGCAAATTCAAATGCAACAGCAACGATTGGCATGCCTTTTAATTCACCACGCATCGCAACCAACGCATCTTTTTCGCCGGTTTCTTTTTGCGCAGCCGTTAAACGGTCTTTGTATTTTTTAATATCTTTAAACTTCAGGCGATCAACTGGTTCCACATCTGCAGCCAACTCCTGACGATTTTGCGGGTCCAAAAACATATTCAGACGCGCTCTTGCACCAACACGCATGTGATGATCACATTTGGGACACACATCGAGCGTTTTTTCCATTTCCGGCTTATATAAAACCGCGTCGCATTTAGGACACTTTTCCCACAAGCCTTCCGGCACTTTAGTACTGCGTTTGGTATCAGTGCGGGAAATACTCGGAATAATTTTATCTAACCAACTCATGGTCGCTTCTCTGTACTCTATTTCAATTTAATGGAATGGGTTGCTCGCCCATGCGAGCAACCAGAATTTTTTTTAACGATTAAATAGAATCTATAGCTGCGCGAATACTACCGGCAATATCGCCGACGGCAGCTGCAATTTCATCAGCGCTTTTATCAGCCATGCTGCCCATTTTATCGACCAACACGCTACCTACAACCACGCCGTCAGCCAATACAGCAACTGCTTTTGCGGTTGCCGGATCTTTAATTCCAAAACCAACGCACACAGGTAAATTTGTTAACTGGCCAAAACTGTCCAGCTTTTCTTTTACCGCATCCACATCCAAATGACCTGCACCGGTCACACCTTTGAGTGAAACGTAGTAAAGAAAACCGCTAGCATAGGCGGCAATCTTTTTCGCGCGATCTACTGTCGTGGTTGGCGCAAGCAGGAAAATATTATCCAAACCATGCGCATCAAGCTCACGTTTCAACAACACAACTTCTTCAGGCGGAAGATCTACGGTCAGCAAACCATCAACACCCGCTTCTGCGGCAGCTTTTGCAAACTCTGCATAACCAAAACGTTCGACCGGATTGGCATAACCCATCAGCACAATCGGCGTAGTGTTATTAGTAGCGCGAAACTGTTTAATGATTTCAAGAGTGCCGCGCAAACTAATATTATGCCCAAGCGCACGTTCATGCCCTTTTTGAATGACTGGCCCTTCAGCCATAGGATCAGAAAAAGGCACGCCCAACTCAATCACATCAGCACCCTGCTCTACCAACGCATGTAACGTTGGTAATGTCGCTTGCGGATAAGGGTCACCATTGACCACATAAGCCACTAATATTTTTTTGCCTGCCGCTTTGGACTGGCTCAAATGCTGGGAAATACGACTCATCGACAATTCCTGATTATATCTGCCGCCGCAGCAGCGATTCTTTAAATGCCCGTTTGGATTTATTAAAATTAGACGGTGATGCCATCCAATCCTGCAACGGTCAAAATATCTTTATCACCACGACCGGAAAGGTTGGCAATAATAATTTGATCTTTACCCATGGTCGGCGCCAATTTTTCTACATAGGCCAATGCATGGCTGGACTCCAATGCCGGCATAATCCCTTCGGTTTTGGTAACCTTACGGAACGCAGCCAAGGCCTCGTCATCATTGATCGCAACATAATTCACGCGACCGATATCCTTCAACCAGGAATGCTCAGGACCAACGCCGGGATAATCCAAACCAGCTGAAACCGAATGGGTTTCAATGATCTGGCCATTTTCATCTTCCATCAAATAAGTGCGATTGCCATGCAATACACCAGGGATACCTTTGTTCAATGGTGCAGCATGTCTACCGGTTTCGATACCCAAGCCACCCGCTTCAACACCATACATTTTCACCGACTCATCAGTAAGGAATGGATGGAATAAACCGATGGCGTTAGAGCCGCCGCCAACACAGGCTACCAATGCATCCGGCAAGCGACCGGCTTGCGCCAGACATTGCTGACGAGCTTCGCGACCTATGATTGATTGGAAATCGCGCACTAATTGCGGATAGGGGTGTGGACCTGCAACGGTACCGATAATGTAAAAAGTATCATCCACATTAGTGGCCCAATCGCGCATGGCTTCGTTCATCGCATCTTTTAACGTGCGTGAACCTGAGGTCACCGGGAACACTTCTGCACCCAGCAATTTCATCCGGTATACATTGAGCGCCTGACGCTTCACATCTTCAGCACCCATATAAACGCGGCATTTCAAACCTAAACGCGCAGCGACAGTAGCGGTGGCAACACCGTGCTGACCTGCGCCGGTTTCCGCAATCACACGGGATTTACCGGTGAATTTCGCAAGCAATGCCTGGCCAATAGTATTGTTAACTTTATGTGCGCCGGTGTGATTAAGATCTTCACGCTTCAGATAAATCTGCGCACCGCCGAGTTCGCGGGTCCAGCGCTCAGCAAGATATAAGGGTGACGGACGGCCAACGTAGTGAGCCATGTCTTTGTCAAACTCAGCCTGAAAGCCGGGATCATCTTTCAAATTAGAGTAGATGGATTGAAGTTCATCGAGAGCATATATCAATGTCTCGGAAACAAAGCGACCACCGTAAGGGCCGAAGTGACCTTCGGTATCGGGAAAAGCACTGTAATCAATGCCGGAATACTGCTCAGTATTGCTCACCGTTTAATCACCTGTAAGAAGCTGGCCTGGATCTGCATTTAAAACACAACAAGCCGAGCGTTATTGATAAAAGACATTATTTTGCCGTGATCTTTTTTACCGGGCACCGATTCTACACCACCGCTCACATCCACCCCATACACACGGGTTGCATTGATAGCATCAGCAACGTTCACAGGGGTTAGACCTCCTGCAAGCACAATCGGCTTGGCAGGCGATTTTGGAACACGCGCCCAGTCAAATGTTTCGCCGGTTCCACCGGGCACACCAGGTCGATACGCATCCAATAGAATTCCCGATGCATTTGGATAGCGAGCGATTGCAGCAGCAACATCCAATTCTGGTCGCATCCGGATCGCTTTCATATAAGGACGCTGAAACGATTCGCAATAGTCAGTAGTTTCATCGCCATGAAATTGCAACAATTGCAGCGGCACTTGCGCCAACACCGCTGCCACAAACTCAGGATCAGCATCTACAAATAAACCGGTAACGACTGTAAAAGGACCTGCAGCAAATGCAATTTCACGTGCCTTTTCAATCGTGACCGCGCGAGGACTGGCAGCGTAAAATACTAACCCCAAAGCATCAGCTCCCGCATCGACGACCGCTTGCGCATCATCAACACTGGTAATACCGCAAATTTTTACTCGCGTTCGAGACAAGCTCAGACTCTCCAACGGCAAATCACTCACATTCAAATGAGCATTAAAAAAGGGAAATGCATCAAAAATTAGGCGGGGATAATAACAGAACTTATAGTGAAAAGCCGCAAAACTGCTGCTTCAGATTCAACCTTTAGATACAAAACCGCCTAGCGATTCAGCAAAAAACAGCGGCCCCGGCGCACTGACGGGCAAGCCGAACTGGTCGGGATAATCAACACCGACGAGATAAAGACCGAATGGCTTGGCAGTAACACCACCCGCACTACGATCCTGTGCTGCTAAAACCTCTGCTACCCAACTTGCCGGTTTATCGCCAGCCCCGACAGCCATTAGAACGCCGACAATATTGCGTACCATATGATGCAAAAACGCATTGGCCTGCACCTCCAGCACAATTAGATCGCCACGCCGAACAAGGTGCAGGTATTCAATCCGGCGCACAGGACTTTTGGCCTGGCACTGGGTTGCACGAAAAGAGGTGAAATCATGCTGTCCTACCAAATGACTCGCCGCCTCACGCATCTCATCTACATTCAAAGGTCGGGATGACCAGGTAACCTGATCGTGAAGTAAACCAGAGGGAGTTTTGGCATCCGTTATCAAGTAACGATAGGTACGATTGAGCGCACTAAAACGCGCATGAAATTGCGGGACCACTTCGCGCACCCAACGGATACTGACGGAATCCGGCAAATGCGGGCGAGTACCGCGTAACCAAGCCTTTTCCGGTCTTACAGATAAGGTATCAAAATGAATTACTTGATTGGTTGCATGCACACCGGCGTCCGTTCGTCCTGCACATACAAGGCTGACCGGTTCGTCCGCGATAATCGATAGCGCCTTTTCAAGCGCTTGCTGCACAGTCTTAACGCCATTCGGCTGAATCTGAAAACCGTGATAATCGGTCCCTTTATACTCAATACCCAACGCAATACGATGCATACCCTCCGGCCAAATGGTATCGGCCACCACTTCGCCATTGCGGGAATAGGACTTGGAGGTAGGAACGTAGTGTTGACTCATCGGCAATGGACCATCAAACAAAAACCGGAACACACAAAATAAAAAAGCCTTGCACCTGGATGCAAGGCTTTTTTAATAAGCAGAAATTAACCTATACGACCGAGCAACTCGTTAGCTTCTTTGCGC
The DNA here is from genome assembly GCF_058800985.1 of Cellvibrio sp. GW822-FHT04B05. Taxonomy (NCBI): domain Bacteria; kingdom Pseudomonadati; phylum Pseudomonadota; class Gammaproteobacteria; order Cellvibrionales; family Cellvibrionaceae; genus Cellvibrio; species Cellvibrio sp. GW822-FHT04B05. The sequence continues at coordinate 58,973 of NZ_JBXAMU010000002.1, forward strand.
TGATCGTCATTACCTTCACCGATTACTTCAGAGAGGATATCTTTTGCACCTTCGGTATCTCCCATATCGATGTAGGCACGAGCAAGATCAAGTTTGGTTGCAGCTTCATCAGCATCCGCGAGAAAATCCAATTCTGCATCCATATCGTCATCGGACAAATCAGCCAAAGCGGCTTCGTCACTGGAAAATTCATTCAAATCGATACCATCAGATTCGCCCGAGAAATCAGACAGCGCCTGCGCAAACAAATCTTCTTCATGATCATCGTCAGTATCAACCAGTGCAGGCTCCTGAACTGAAGCGTCTACTGGTGCCGGAATTTCATCGTGCAACTCCAAATCAATAGTTGCATCCGCTGCGGCAACCTCATTGCTCGCAACCTCGGTTGATTCACTGAGTTCGTCAAGGTCATCTTCAAGCGCTGCAAGATCAAAACCATCATCTTCCAGATCAAAGTCTGGCAGTTCATCAGCATCCAACTCTGCTAACGCTTCACTGCTATCCACCGCCACAGCTGAATCATCAAGATTGAGGTCAGCCAGATCCTCATCGAGATCAAAACTTTCGACGTCACTCGCTTTATCCAGGTCATCGGTCAAACTGAGGTTGGAAGTGGATAAATCATTCGCCAAAGGTTCAGCATCTGCAAGCTCAAAGCCACCATCCAAATCGAGTTCGAACTCATTTATGGCACTCTTTTCAGTAAGCAACTCGTCATCTTCATCAAAGTCGACATCAAGACTTTCCATTTCATGATCGAGCGCAGCGAGGTCAACATCATCGACGTTCATGTCCAGATTGAAATCATCTGCTGACACATCCAGTGATTCAGGCTCTGTGGTCACCAAGGTATTTTCTTCTGGCGCAGAGTCATCCAACTCAAGATCATCATCCAGATCAAAATTAAACTCATCTTCAATCGATGGCGCTTTAACTTCTACATCCTGTGGAAGTGTCTCGCTGTCAAGACCATCAAGCGCCAACGACAGCTCGGACAAATCGTCAGCTTCGGACGCAGCCGCTAAATTATCTTCAAAGTCCAGTTCAAAATCATTCGCAGTTTCTTCCGGCAAGGTATCAACAACCGATGATCCCAAATTGGTTTCGTCATCATCCAAATCAAGATCAAAGTCAAAACTACCGGTTTCATCTCCAGTGGCCGCCGCTACCGGAGCCCCGGTAGTCAAATCGTCATCAAGATTGAAATCATCCAACGAAAACTGATTCAGGTCCGCATCGACATTTGATTCGCTTGGTGCGCTAACCGGATCAAACTCACCAGCACCGGAAATTCCCTCACGCAACTCTGAAGCGCGTGCCAGCAATACCCCACCAGCCAATGGCAGGAGCGCAGCGTAATGCTTATCAAACGCCGAGGCATTTTGTTGTTGCGCATAAACTTCAAGCAGCTTCATGCGAATGTCAGTTGAGTTGGGGTCTTTCTGCAAAGCGTTGACCAGCATTTCCTCTGCCTGATCCAGCTTGCCATAGGCGATATAAATATCGGCCTCGCCCACTACGTCACCAGTTTCGGCAACCGTGGTTTCGTTTTGCTCTTCAAACAATGAGGTTTCATTAATCTCATTAAAATGACTTACATCATCTACCGGCTCATCGTAGGCACCAGCAGAATCATCCATGGTAAATACATCTTCATTTTCTTCAGCTTGCTGCTCTTCAGCCTGCTTGCGACGGCGATATGCAAAATATCCTGCACCGAGCAAACCCAGCACACCAAGTCCAATCCAGGGAGCATTCTCTACTGCCGTATCAACCAAAGTAGGTTCCGGCGCGGGTGGAGGTGTTACTTTCTTTGCGGGTGCGGGTGTTGGAGTGGTTGCAGGTGGTGCAACTGCCGCTACGCTGGAAGCAGCCGTGGATGTGGTTACTGTTGCCACTGGTGCGGGTACAGGCTCAGTGGCGGACGCTGGTGCAGTTGAAGATGCAGCTGCCGCTTTAGCAGACGCTACTCCATCGGCTGCCTGGCCTGATGCAACCTGTAGCGCACGTAATTTTTCATTGCTAACAGCAACCAGGCGCTCCATTGTTTGAATCTGCGCTTCAAGATCTTTTACACGCGAACTCAGCTCGGTGTTTTCTGCCCTGGATTTATCCAGCTCCTCCAAAGTACCAGCAAGTTCGGATTCTAATGCATTACCGGCACCAGTATTTGCTCCACTGCCTTGGCCACTACCTTTAGTACCGGCAGCTGGTGCAGCCAGTTTCACGCGCCCGCTAATTTCAGTCGACTCAGTCCGGCTCGCGGTTGTGCGGCGAGATGCATTTAATTGTGCACCTTGCTCAGTATCACCGGAAACTTGCGTAAATTGACTTACTGCCTCTGATTTGCCGAGCGAACTCATCTCAGTAGCATCGGGAATACGCAACACCTGGCCACGACGTAATCTATTGATATTGCCATTGATAAATGCGTTTGGATTAGCGCGATAAAGCGCCATCATGCTTTGATGGACAGATACACTCGCATCGGGACGCGCGCGCTGGGCGATTTCCCAGAGAGTGTCATTGTTGCGCACTTCGTATTCATTGCCACTTAAACTGGCCTTGCGAGAAACAGGTGCTGCCTGCCTGGGCTCGCTAGTATAGGCAGGTGCTGTAGTTGCTCTGGGTGTCGCTGTTGGCGCGGTGGTTGTTCTCGATTGCTGGATTGCGGTGCTGGTGGCTGCTGTAGGAGCAGCACGCGTAGCGCTTCCCTCATCAAAAGTAGGCAAGTCCATCAACAATGTATATTCACGCAATAAGCGACCGGCAGTCCAACGCGCTTCAATCAAGAAATTCAAGTAAGGTTCGCGAACCGGATTGCGCGAGGTAATAATGACTTTGGGGCCATCGGATGCCTCAAAATCTACCCGGAATTGAAGCTCGGTGTAGAAATAGAGACGATCTACGCCATTGCGTTCGAAATCAGCAGGAGACGCCAGAGCAACCAGAACTTGCTCGGCAGTGAGATCGCGCGTATCAAGCAACTTGACCTCGGCCTCCAGCGGCTGATTCAGCGTTGACTTGAGCTTAACCTCACCCAACCCCAATGCGCTCGCGTAGGGCGACAACACAAAGGAAGTAAGACCACAGGCTAAAACCAACTGACGAAGACGCATAGCGCTATCCTTTTATTATTCCACGGCTGAATTGCACATGATTAGCCAGACATTTTAGTTGATTAACACGGCATTACACTTGGGTTAATTGCCATGTTGATGAGGTATAAAACCTCGAATGAATCTTCAGTATCGTTCGTAAGTATTCATTATAAATAGCTTTTTATCAATACTCGGGGTCTTGACAAAGCCTTCACAAAGAGCTTTTTTTGATAATTTGAGCAGATGATTTTGCAAAAATGTGAAAAATGACTGACATTTAAATCCTTATTTACTCCTCAAATGGTTATAAAAAGCAAAAACCCCAAGACTGGTTCCAGTCTTGGGGTTTAATTTTCGCCTTGGTAAAGAAGTCAGAAAATGCTTATTTTGCTTCTTTGAGGATACGCAGCATACGACGCAACGGCTCTGCAGCACCCCATAACAATTGATCGCCAATCACAAATGCGGAGACATACTCTGGCCCCATATTCAGCTTGCGTACTCGACCCACTCCAATCTTAAGACCACCAGTAATGGAGGCGGGGGTCAACTCCTGTTCGGTGATACTGCGATCGTTTGGCACAAACTTCACCCAATCATTGCCTGATTTGATAATGGATTCTATCTCAGCAAGCGGAAGGTCTTTTTTGAGTTTAATGGTCAAAGCCAAACTATGGCAGCGCATAGCACCAATGCGCACACACAAACCATCCACCGGGATTGTGTCGGCATTCCCCAAAATTTTGTTAACTTCAGCCTGACCTTTCCACTCCTCTTTCGACTGACCATTATCCAATTGCTTATCGATCCAGGGAATCAAACCACCAGCCAGAGGCGCTGGAAAGAATTCGCGCGGCACGTCATTACGAATGGTACTAGCCACTTTTCTGTCGATATCCAAAATGGCAGAAGCAGGTGTCGCCAGCTCGTCAGATACAGCGTTATGAATTACACCCATGCCTTTCAACAATTCACGCATGTGATTAGCACCACCGCCCGAAGCTGCCTGATAAGTCATAGAACTAACCCAATCCACCAAACCAGCATGGAACAACCCACCTACGCCCATCAACATAATGGAGTTAGTGCAGTTGCCACCGATGAAGTTCTTAATACCCTTCTTTAGGCCTGCATCGATAACACCCTGGTTAACCGGATCAAGAATAATGACAGCATCGTCTTCCATACGCAGGCTGGAAGCTGCGTCAATCCAGTAGCCATTCCAACCGGAGGAGCGCAATTTCGGGAAAATTTCATTGGTGTAATCGCCGCCCTGACAGGTCACAATCACATCCAGTTGCTTGAGATCATCTACAGAATACGCATCTTTCAATGCGGGCAAACCAGCAGCTACCGCTGGTGCAGCACCACCAATATTAGAGGTGGTGAAAAATACTGGCTCGATATCAGCAAAATCATTTTCTGATTGCATACGCTCCATCAATACGGAGCCCACCATACCGCGCCAACCTACAAAACCTACTTTCATTTCTGTCTCTCTTAACAATTCATACGCTAATGATAATCAGGCTAGCGCTGCAACCACAGCGTCACCCATTTGCGAGGTAGATACTTTGGTCGTACCTTCAGTATAAATATCCGCCGTGCGGAACCCTTGATCCAACACCTTACCGACCGCCACTTCAATTGCGTCTGCAACCTGCGGATATCCGAGTGAATAACGCAACATCATCGATACCGACAAAACAGTCGCGAGCGGGTTAGCAATGCCCTGCCCGGCGATATCCGGCGCAGAACCATGACACGGCTCATACATGCCACGACCCTCTTTATCCAAAGATGCCGACGGCAGCATACCGATTGAACCTGTCAACATAGCAGCAGCATCGGACAAAATATCACCAAACATGTTACCAGTCACCAACACATCAAACTGTTTTGGTGCGCGAACCAGTTGCATCGCAGCGTTATCGACGTACATATGCGACAGCTCTACGTCCGGATACTCTTTATGTAAGGTATCCATTACCTCACGCCACAACATAGTGGCTTCAAGCACGTTTGCTTTATCGACCGAACACACCTTGCGATTACGCTTGCGCGCCATTTCAAAAGCAGTGCGACCGATACGGATAATCTCGCTCTCGGAATATTTATAGGTGTTGTAACCTTCGCGCTCGCCGTTTTCCAACACACGAATACCGCGCGGCTCGCCAAAATAAATACCGCCAGCCAATTCGCGTACGATCAAAATATCCAGACCGGAAACCACCTCCGGCTTCAGCGAAGATGCATCCACCAATTGTGGATACAGCAACGCCGGGCGCAGATTCGCATACAAACCCAATTGCGAGCGGATTTTCAGCAGACCTTTTTCAGGGCGAATTGAACGATCAAGCTTGTCCCACTTGGGACCACCAACCGCCCCCAACAAAATCGCATCCGCCTGACGTGCGCGCTCAAGCGTGGAATCCGCCAAAGGAACACCGTGAACATCAATCGCACAGCCCCCCATCAATTCGTTTTCAAAGGTTAAACCCAGATCGAATTTGGCATTAACTACATCCAGCACTTTACGCGCTTCTTTAACAATTTCCGGACCTATACCATCGCCTTCCAGAATTAAAATATGCTTACCCACAAGACACTCCAATTTAAGAAATATTTATTTCACTACGTCAAATAACCAGGGAGCTTCTACGCGCTTTTTGGCTTCATATGCGCGGATAGCGTCAGCATGTTCAAGCGTTAAGCCAATATCATCGAAACCATTCAACAAGCAGTGCTTACGGAAATTATCGACCTCAAACACGAAGCTTTCACCGCTTGGAGTCTTGACAACTTGGGCAGGCAAATCAATTGTTAATTGATAACCCTCACTGGCATACATCTCATTGAAAAGCTTATCAACAATTGCATCGCTTAAAATAATCGGCAACAAACCATTTTTAAAACAGTTGTTGTAAAAAATGTCCGCAAAACTTGGGGCGATGACACAACGAAAGCCGTAGTCATCCAAAGCCCATGGGGCATGCTCACGACTGGAGCCACAACCAAAATTCTCACGCGACAACAAGATGGTAGCACCTTGGTAACGCGGAAAATTCAGTGGAAACTCCTGATTCAATGGGCGTCCGGAACAATCCTGATCGGGCTGCCCCTCGTCCAAATAACGCAATTCATCAAACAAATTTTTGCCAAAGCCAGTGCGCTTGATCGACTTCAAAAACTGCTTGGGAATGATCATATCGGTATCGACGTTGGCACGGTCCATAGGAGCAGCAACGCCTTGCAAAACGGTAAAACTTTTCATGGTTTGCTCCCCGATTAGTTGTTATTAAAAGTATTAAACGTGCGCACATCGACAAAATGACCGGCAATCGCTGCCGCTGCCGCCATCGCAGGACTTACCAAATGAGTACGGCCACCATACCCTTGACGCCCCTCAAAATTGCGGTTCGACGTAGATGCACAGTGCTCACCATTACCCAATTTGTCAGCGTTCATCGCAAGGCACATTGAACACCCAGGCTCACGCCACTCCAAACCGGCTTCGATAAAAATCTTGTCCAACCCCTCCGCTTCGGCCTGCGCTTTTACCGCGCCAGAGCCGGGAACCACAATCGCCTCTTTTACCGATGAGGCTTTAGTGCGCCCCTTTACTACGTCAGCTGCGGCCCGAATATCTTCAATGCGCGAATTGGTACAAGAACCAATAAACACCCGGTCAACATAAATAGAAGTGATCGGCTGATTTGCCTGCAACCCCATATATTGCAAGGCGCGCATCATACCTTCGCGTTTGACCGGATCGGTTTCCTGCGCGGGGTCCGGCACCTTATCCTCAACCGAAACAACCATCTCCGGTGATGTACCCCAGCTCACTTGCGGCTTGATGTCAGCGCCATTAAGCTCAACCACCGCATCAAAGTGCGCGCCCTCGTCACTAACATAATCACGCCACGCAACGATGGCGCGTTCCCACAAATCACCTTTAGGTGCGTAAGTTCTGCCTTTTACATAGTCGATAGTGGTTTGGTCTACCGCAACCATACCGGCGCGCGCGCCCGCTTCAATTGCCATATTGCAAACAGTCATGCGCCCTTCCATGCTCATGTCACGGAATACCTGGCCACCGAACTCCATCGCATAACCGGTACCGCCGGCAGTGCCGATCCTGGCAATAATCGCAAGTACAACATCTTTTGGCGTGACGCCCAAGCCAAGCTTGCCATCCACTTTAATCAACATGTTCTTCATTTTTTTGGCAACCAAACATTGGGTCGCCATCACATGCTCCACTTCACTGGTGCCGATACCATGAGCCAAGGCACCCAAAGCACCGTTAGTCGCAGTGTGGGAGTCACCGCACACTACGGTCATACCGGGCAAACAGGCACCTGTTTCCGGCCCTACTACGTGAACAATGCCCTGGCGATGATCATTGATCTTGAATTCGACGATACCGAACTCATCGCAGTTGTCATCAAGTGTCTGCACCTGAATCAAAGATACCGGATCCTCGATCCCCTGCACGCCGTGCGCGCGCTCTTTCTGCGTTGTCGGAACATTGTGATCCGGCGTCGCAAGGATCGAATCCACACGCCAAGGCTTGCGTCCAGCCAAACGCAAGCCGTCAAACGCCTGCGGTGAGGTCACTTCGTGGACAATATGCCGGTCTATATAAATGAGGGCTGAGCCGTCGTCACTTTCGCGAACGAGATGGGCATCCCAAAGTTTGTCGTAAAGCGTTTTAGCGGACATGGTAAATCTCCAAAGTATCGGCTTACACGGTATTGAACGGCAGATCAGCGCCTGCCTGAGATACAAATCAATGAGGGTGATCTTACGTCCAGCCAACCCATAAAACAAATTTATCTTTTTTATATATTGCATTCCAAAAAGGAATACTCTAAAAATAGAGCAATGGATACCCAACATCTACATGCTTTTGTCGCTATTGCTGAACATGGCTCTTTTTCCGCAGCAGCCGAGCGCCTACACCTGACCCAACCGGCGATCAGTAAGCGTATAGCCTTGCTGGAGGAGCAATTAAAAGCCTCTCTATTTGACCGGATTGGCAGACAGGTCGCGTTAACCCAAGCCGGTCAGCTACTGTTAAGCAAAGCCAAGTTAATTTTAGGAGAGGTCGCTGCTACCCAACGGGCGATTGCAGATTTACAAGGCGATATTCAGGGCAAACTGAGTATCGCCACCAGTCACCACGTAGGGTTGCATTATTTACCGCCCTATTTACGAGACTTTTCAAAGCGGTACCCCCAGGTAAAACTGGACTTACACTTTCTTGATTCGGAGCAGGCTTATCATGAAATACTCCAAGGCAGATTCGATATCGCCATTATTACGCTCGCGCTTCAACAGGACGCACGCCTCCAAAGCGAAACCCTCTGGCACGACCAACTCCACTTCGTCGTCGCGCCCACCCATGCACTTGCAACGCAACCGCATCTTCAGTTGGCCGATTTAAGCCAACACCAAACGATCATGCCGGATACCAACACTTACACTACCCAACTGATAAAAACGTTATTCGATCAGCAGTTTTTACCACTCGATATCGGCATGGTCTCGAATCATCTTGACACGATTAAAATGCTGCTGAGCATTGGACTCGGATGGGGTGTTTTACCAAGGCGAATTATCGACAACGATTTACATATTTTGGATGTTGATCACCCGCCGATCATGCGCCCACTGGGTTACATTCATCACAGCCAACGCAGCCTCAACAATGCTGCACGTGTCTTTCTGGACCTACTAAAAAATACCCAAGATGAACAATTAACAACCGAACGCTAAATTTTTAGTCATTTTTTTCTCCATTCCGCACAATTGTCACTACCGCTTGGATAGACTACGGCCAGTTTTCCCAACATAGAACAGGATCTTGTTATGAAATTATTTTCACCGCTTCTTAAACTCTCAATTAGCACATTGGCATTTACTGTGGCATGCCATGCAAATGCAGATACCATATTTGGAATTTACGCTGGAGCAGGAACCTGGCAGACAGAATACAGCGGCGATGCGGGCAAACCTGCAACGTCCGCAAAAGATTTGGGAATGGATAAAGATAACAATACTTTTTACTACATCGCTATTGAGCATCCAATACCAGTGCTGCCCAATATTAAAGTGCAATACAACGACATTACTAGCAATCAGACCAGTACACTGGGGAAAAACTTCAGTATTGGTGACATCGTTTACCCAGCTGGCACGCAAGTCACAACTGATTTTGATTTAAGCTATACCGATGCAACGCTTTATTACGAACTATTGGATAATTGGGTTAATTTGGATCTCGGTGTAACACTACGAAAATATTCCGGTTATTTGAAAGCAAACTCAACCGCACTAAACGTTTCCGAGCAAGTAGATATTGATGCGGCCATTCCTTTGATTTACGGAAAAGCGCAGTTTGATTTACCCTTTACTGGTTTTTCAGCAGGATTTGAAGGTAATTATATTAGTTACGATGGCAACGACCTGAGTGACTACAGCGCAAAAATTGCCTATATGTTTGATTCAGCACTGGATTTGGGTGTTGAAGTAGGTTATCGCGTACTCACCATCAATATTGATGACGAAGATGATGTCAATACCAATCTGGATTTAAAAGGCCCGTATATCGCAGCAGTATTTCATTTTTAATCTTTGTTCAAACAGATCATCCTTATAAAGGATGATCTGTTTGAACAAAAGAAATTTAAAAAGCACCTAATTTAAAGTAGAGATTATAGTTACCGCTAAACGTGAAACCATAACCAAGATACAAAGGTCCAAACGGTGTTTCGCCACCGAGATAAACCACTCCCGAATTAAGCCAATCATCGACTTCAGACATGGTATAGATAGTTTGTAATTTTGCAGCTTCCACGCCAAAGCCCAAACGTAAATCGCCATTCAAACCCAACGGCATACGCCCGATAATACGCTCCGTCCGCAGGTGAGCATAAAGAGCATCATCGCCCAAAATCTGGTTAGTAGCATAACCGGATAAATTCAGGAACCCACCCAACATAACCGTATCATAAAAAGGTAACTCTCCTTCCAATGATGCGATATAGGCAGTCCGTGCACCAAAAACAAAATCATCAACCTTGAAAGATCCTTCCAGATCTACAGACAACTTCCTGTAACCTTCCTGACGCGAATCAAAAACGGTTATATCACCACGCCAACCATGCGAGGGGAAATAGATGCGATTGCGTCGATCCAAATTAATGGAAAATAACATGCCTCCATAACGCTGATTGATATCGGGTAAAGTAACCGCGCTGACATCAGCAGCGCCTTTCATATGATATTCACGCCAGCCAAATGTCGATTGCCCATACACGCCTAAATTAGTTCCCACCAGCAATTCGGTATAAGACGTGTCCAATTCATACTCGGCCAATTCAGTATCGTCTAAAAAGATACCTATATGTTCAGTACCTTTAAAATAACGCGGTTCGATAAAAAATTTATGCCGATAATCAAGCGGCTGGTAATAATCAAGCTCAACCGATGATTCATTACCTATATCAACAGCGGCAAAAAATTCACCGCCATAAGGATTCATCCAGGTATTGCGATAGGCACTGCGCAAACTAAAATCAGAACCCTGGCGATATTCATTTTCAATGGAAAAACCGAAAGTGAGATAATCCGAACTCCAATTTTTTTCCTTGGCAGTAATTTCCAGGATGTTTTTTTTATCGCGTCGTATTACCCGATAATCCACATTATCGTAGTAACCATCACCGTAGGTACGAATCAAATCCCGCTCTAATTTAACACGATTGAGTAATGCGCCCTCTTCCTGCTCGATTTGCCGAGCAACATACTCGGGGTGAACACGCTCTAAGGGGGAGATTTCAATTTTGTCGATATAAATTTCCCGTTTGCGCACCTCACTATTTTTATATTTCTGCGCAGTATAAGTTTGTTCATCGACGGATAAAGAACGCAACGCAAACAACTGCCGCTCGGCGGCCGCCCGTCCAATATCAGCAGCCTCTTCATAACGAGCAAAATCAGTAGCTCTGATATTACCCAGCTCAGGAGCAATGTAAATGTCATTGCCAGTAAGGCTTGCAAGTGAGCGCTCTACATTTTGCTTGGTCAAAATTCCAATCATCTGCGAGGTAACGCTCAGCAGCGAACCAACGCTATCAGCAGGTCGCAATGGCGAGCCCACATTAACGGCAATCACCCTGTCTGCCTGACATAAATCGCGCGCAATGCCAATGGGCAAGTTATCGACCAAACCACCATCAACCAGTTTACGGTTTTGATGCTCCACCGGTGCCATCAATCCGGGCACTGACATACTGGAGCGCATCGCTTGGGTCAGACTGCCCTTACGCAAAATCACGCGTTCGCCAGTGCCAATATCGGTCGCCACAATCGCCAGCGGCATAGCCAACTCCTGAATTTCGCGCTCACCCAGGTCGGCATCCACCAATTGATTAAAAAAGAGTTTTATTTTTTCACCGGCAACCACACCCGGTTGAATTTGCATACCTCGCTTGGTCAAACCCAATTCAGTTCCAGCAAGATAGCGCCGACTTACTTTCTTCTTGCGATAACTCAATTGGGAGTAATCAGCCACATCGAGGAACATATCGGTCCAATCCGCCTTGGAAAGTTTCTCGCGCATCTCTTTTGGCGAAAGCCCTGCCGCATAAGAGCCGGCCACTAACCCGCCCATACTGGTACCTACTATACAGTCAACCGGGATACGTTCACGCTCCAGCACCTCAAGCACACCAATATGCGCGGCACCACGCGCGCCACCACCACCCAAAACAAGAGCTGTGCGTTGAGCCTCCGCTGCCATTACGGTGGCTGGTAGCAGGGTTATCAACAGGAGGAGCACGGCAATTTTTATGTTCATCTGCTTAGGATCACCCTTTAAATGTTCACGCTTTAACTTTAGCAATTGCACCATAACAACCATGAGTTCTCATGCCTAGCAGTCCCCCCCGTAACAATGATCAATTTTTAACCTGTGCTCGCCTATACATTCGGATACACAAAGGATAAAAATTCTAAAAACCAGGCTGTATTTAGGAAGAATAAGATAAAACTTCGTCATTATTGAAGACAACTGAACAGTCCATCTCAAAAACTCGCCAAAAGTATAGAAATAGTCTTTATTTATCCAGCTTATTAATATTTTATCCCACATATTGAACAATTTTCGATACAATGACCTACGATTTGATCTTTTTAGGAAATAAACTCATGACCAGTACCCAAGTCGATGACCTGAATGTGGTCTCGCAAGAACTGCTGATTTCCCCGGCAGAACTTAAGAAAAAAATTCCGCTGACTGAAAAGGCTCGCGAGGTTGTTACCCAGGGCCGCGAAGTTGTCCGTAATATTCTGGATCGTAAGGACCATCGTATTTTTGTGGTAATCGGCCCCTGCTCTATCCATGATGTTGCCGCCGCCAAAGACTACGCTCAACGCCTGAAAAAATTAGCAGATGAAGTCAGTGACTCCATTTATGTGGTTATGCGTGTTTACTTCGAAAAGCCCCGTACAACAGTAGGTTGGAAAGGTTTAATTAACGACCCTCATCTGGACGATTCCTTCAAAATCGAAGAAGGTTTACACATCGGTCGCCAACTGTTGCTCGATATTTCGGAAATGGGATTACCTGCAGCTACCGAAGCGCTTGACCCGATTTCTCCCCAATACCTGCACGATTTAATCAGTTGGTCGGCTATTGGGGCGCGCACCACCGAGTCCCAGACACACCGTGAAATGGCAAGCGGACTATCTTCTGCAGTAGGCTTTAAAAATGGTACCGATGGTGGCCTGACTGTGGCTATCAACGCACTTCAATCAGTATCCAAGCCACACCGTTTTCTTGGAATCAACACCGAAGGCCAGGTTGCGATTATTCATACGCGCGGCAACAGCTACGGTCATGTGGTGTTGCGTGGGGGTAATGGCAAGCCGAATTATGATTCGGTCAGTGTTGCAGTATGTGAGCAAGAATTGGCCAAGGCCAAGGTTGTCCCTAATATCATGGTGGACTGCAGCCATGCCAACTCCAACAAAAACCACGAACTGCAAACGCTGGTCATGGAAAATGTCGCAAACCAGATTGTTGAGGGCAACAAATCCATTATTGGCTTGATGGTAGAAAGTAATATTGGTGCAGGCAACCAAAGTATTCCAACCAACTTGTGCGACCTGAAATACGGCGTATCAGTGACTGATGCTTGTATCGACTGGGAAACAACCGAAATAACCCTGCGCAAGATGCGCGACACTATCAAAGAGGCGTTGCTAAATCGCACCAATGCTTAGTGTAAAGATTAAGTATTAGTTTCAACTACTTGATATAAAAATAAAAAGCGGCCATTGGCCGCTTTTTTTATTCTTTTTTGAGAGCCAGCTCACGCATAAAGTGTCAAATTTATCGACGTTATTTGTCGCATAGCTATGGCCTTTTAACACCCTGACTGTTAAATTCTGATCGTCAGGACAGCCATCTGCCGGACGCAACAAGAATAATCATTCCCCCAGCTGCGGAGTACACATGGCACTCAACCGTCCATTCCAACAATCGGTAATACAACTGCATAAGACACACAGTTTTGATGTGGCCGAAGCAGTTCAGCGCGGCGAATTTGTCCTTAGCCTAAGCACAATGTTGGGCTGCGATTACATATTCGTAAGCCACAAAGGTATGCATGAGCTATTAGGGAAAAAGCGGATTGAGACAACCATCCGTGAACTGCTGGATATCCTGGAAACCTCTCCCCACCAGAGTATGGTGGTGAGTGCGGATGAGACCGCCAACGGCGAACTGGTTTTTACCCGATACGATTATAAATGGGAGCAGCGCCAGGTAACTAATGTCGTTCCCACCCGCGTTACCCATGCTGATCAAGCCGATTTTATGCGCATGATGTTTGATTGCAGCACCACCTGTTAATTAGCCAACAATCAAAAACCGAAATATATGAAATACCGAAAATACCGCAGTTGAAATTGCAGCATTACAGTAATAACAACCCTCCCCCGAGCTCTACCATATACTGGATGACGCGTTTCTCTGCGGGGCCAACCGGATAAACTATCCACTGCTTCAACGAACATATCCAGCGAAAACAACACGCAGGTAACTCATTTAGAAACTTTTGCGGAAAATCAGAATCACAATTCACTTGCAAGCTGAAAAAGCGAGTAGGAAGGACGCTTTTCTGCCTGCCCTAAGTGGTTTAATTCCGCTATAGTAGCCTTGTTACAACCCCCAAGCCTCCTCAGGCGCGGGCTAATATGATCAAACCACTGAGACTGCCAGACCTCAACGCGAACCAAGCACGCGTTTTTGACTTTTTTGAGATGCACTTTATGCAAATTGTTGTTGTGAGATCGCTGAAATTCACTCTGTTTAGCCTGCTTTTAAGCATTTCGTCGCTAAGCCTTGCCGACAAAATTGCGGTTCTTAAGCCCACACCGGAACAAGGTAAAGCGGTCATCGATCTCGTCCAGAAGCTCGATACCGAACACTACCGGGATCAGGACTTTAACGACGCTCTTTCATCCCGCTATTTTGATGAATATCTTAAGTCACTGGATAGCGCGAAAAACTTCTTTCTCCAATCCGATATTGCCGAATTTGAAAAGTATCGCAAGACGTTTGACGACGACTATAAGAAAGGCAAATTGGACAACAGCTTTCTCATCTTTAATCGTTTTAACGAGCGAATGATTACTCGTCTCGAATCCGTTGTTAAAACCCTTGATGATCCAAAAACCACATTCGATTTTGATGTGGAAGAGTCCATCGTTATCGACCGGGAAAAAGCCCCTTGGCCAACCAATCAGGCAGCTGCGGATAAGCTTTGGCATCAGTATCTGAAATCCAATTTGCTCAATTCGATGTTGTCCGGCAAAAAGCTTGACGAAAGTAAAACCATTTTGCGCAAACGTTACGCTAACCAGCTGCGCCGCCTCAAACAACAGACAGCGGAAGAAGCATTTAGCGTGATGATGAATTCACTCACCATGCTTTACGATCCACACACCAATTATTTATCGCCGGAAAATGCAGAAAACTTTGACATCAGCATGTCGCTCGAGCTGCAAGGTATCGGTGCTGTTTTACAAAGTGATGAGGATTACACCAAAGTCAGCAGCCTGGTTGCAGGCGGCCCTGCAGCAAAACAAGGCCAGTTAAAACCTAATGATAAAATTGTTTCGATTGCCCAGGGTGCAGAAGGTGAATTTGTGGATGTCGTCGGCTGGCGCCTTGATGAGGTCGTAAAATTGATCCGGGGACCAAAAGGTACATTGGTGCGCCTGGAAGTAATGCCAGCTGATCCAACTATTACTACAAACAAAAAAATTACGATTAAACGTGAGACGGTAAAGCTTGAAGATCAAGCAGCAAAAAAAGCCGTTTTTGAAGTACAAGATGGCGACAGAACAATCAAGATTGGTGTTATTGATATCCCCACCTTTTATATGAATTTTGAAGCCTACCAAAAAGGTGATCCCAACTATAAGAGCACTACTCGCGACGTTTACAACCTGCTTAATGAACTAAATAACAAAGAAAAAGTTGACGGTGTGATCATCGACTTGCGCGATAACGGCGGTGGCTCTTTACCCGAAGCGGCGATGTTGACTGACCTGTTTGTTGATCCGGGTCCTGTGGTGCAAATTCGCCAAAGCGACAACACGATTTCACGCAATTATCGCGCCTACCAGCCTGCGATGTATCGTGCACCTATTGCAGTGTTAATCAATCGTTTGAGCGCATCGGCATCAGAAATTTTTGCCGGCGCTATTCAGGATTACGGTCGTGGAATTATTATTGGTTCAACCACTTTTGGTAAAGGCTCAGTACAAAATCTGGTCGAATTAAAACATGGCCGCTTGAAAATTACTGAAGCAAAATTTTATCGCATCTCTGGTGACAGTACGCAACACCGCGGTGTTATACCCGATGTCCAATTACCCAGTTTGTTAGACCCCGATGAAATCGGTGAAAGCAGTTATGACAATGTATTGCCGTGGGATCGTATCCATCCGGCACCGCATCAAAATTATTACACCATCAGCAAGTACTTGCCGACTATTGAGACTTATCACCAAGAGCGAATGGCTAAAGATCCGGACTTTATTTTCTTGAATAAACAAAGTGCGATGTACAAAGAAGCAGCAGCGAAAAAAGAAGTTTCACTCCGCCTGGTAACTCGTCAGGAAGAGCAAAAGCAAATGGAAAAACGCGCATTGGATATGGAAAACCAACGCCGCGTAACGAAAGGCGAAAAACCTTATGCTGACTACGCCGCACTGAAGAAAGCTAATGGTGGTGACGAGAACGAAGATTCACCACCTAAAGAGGCAGATAAAGAAATTAAACCAAAAGAAGACCCTTATCTGATGGAAGCGGGTCATATCCTGGCGGACTTTATCAAACAATTATCACCTGAGGCAAAAGTCGCCAAA
The DNA here is from genome assembly GCF_058800985.1 of Cellvibrio sp. GW822-FHT04B05. NCBI lineage: Bacteria > Pseudomonadati > Pseudomonadota > Gammaproteobacteria > Cellvibrionales > Cellvibrionaceae > Cellvibrio > Cellvibrio sp. GW822-FHT04B05. Next base: position 75,523 of record NZ_JBXAMU010000002.1, read on the forward strand.
CAGTAACTTTTTAAAACTTTGTTTATTGCAACTCAAAACACCTGATCAGTAATGCTCAGGTGTTTTTTCATCATAGAGCCGTATATGAAAGCTATTTCGTTTAATGTAAACAGCATCCGCACACGCCTGCATCAATTGGAAGCAGTGATTGCAAAACATAACCCGGATTTTATTGGCTTACAGGAAACCAAAGTAAACGATCCCGACTTCCCGCTCGACACCATTCAGGCAATGGGCTATCACGTCGAATATTTTGGCCAAAAAACGCACTACGGCGTGGCAATATTGTCGAAATATCCATTTAAAAAAGTAATTAAAGGTTTTCCTGGCGACGAAGAAAGCGCTCAGCGGCGCTTTATCGGCGGTGTTTTTGATACACCAATCGGCGAAGTAATTTTGCTTAATGGTTATTTTCCCCAAGGCGAGAGTCGTGACCACGCAGTTAAATTTCCCGCCAAACGAAAATTTTATGCCGATTTGATCGGCTATATAAAAAATGCGGAACACGCAGGCAAACAAATTATCTTAATGGGCGACATGAACATTTCCCATCAGGACATTGATATCGGCATCGGCGAAGACAATCGTAAACGCTGGTTGCGTACCGGCAAGTGCAGCTTTTTACCGGAAGAGCGCGAATGGCTTAATGAACTGCTCTCACTGGGTTTAAAAGATAGCTACCGCTCTCATTACCCGGAGGCGAGCGATTTATTTAGTTGGTTTGATTACCGCAGTGGCGGCTTTGAAGATAACCCCAAGCGCGGCCTGCGAATTGATTTGATTCTGGTGAGCGAAAACTTGCTGGACAAGTGCATTGCATCGGGAATTGATTACGATATTCGCGGCATGGAGAAACCATCAGACCACTGCCCTATTTGGGCAGAATTTAAATAAAACTAAATGTCCATCTCGCCCACATCAACTGGTAGTTGTGTGGGTGGTTGCGTAGAAGGTTTCTTCCACTTATTTAACTTTCAGCATTACACATTTGCGGTAAATGTTTTTTTAGAATGTCCGCTAAATGACGCGTCGCAGGTCCTGCAAAATCACGATCTGCAAAGGTCAAATAGGTTGTCACTTCCCGCTCCGCCCCAATCTCTACCGGCAAATATTTCAAACGACCCGCAGCAATATCTTCATGCGTGTAAGCATCCGGAATCCAGGCGTAACCCAAGCCCATACGGATCGCATCCAATGAAGTTTTAATATGGCTCACCGTCCAGCGTTGATCAGCCTCTTGCCAACCCTCGGTGCGACGGCGATATTGGCCTGAATCGCGCACAATAATTTGACGGTGTTGCCGCATATCCTCAGCATTGACAGGTCGACCAAGCTGCTGCAATGGATGATCAGCGCTGGACACACCATGCATTGTCACCGTTACCAACTTCTCGCCCATAAAGCCGGTCGGCACTCGCCCGCCAATAGCCAGATCCACCTGTCGCTGCAAGAGCGCATCTTCTGTACCACTCAATACCGATTCAAATATCTCGACCCGCGTATCGGGAAAATCCCGGGCAAAAATAGCGAGGCACTGCAGCACTCGCGCCGGTGGGATAATAATATCGGCGGCGATCTTTACCAGCGGCTCGACATGCACCGATAGACAACCGGCCGATTTCTCCAAGCGCTCGGCCTGCTCAAGTAACTGTTTCGCCCGCCGATACAAAAGCTCTCCCGCTGGAGACGCCACAGCTTTACGCCCCTGCAGCTGGAAAACCTTTACTCCCAAGGCCGTCTCCAATTGGGATATCGCGTAAGAAACCGCCGACTGGCTTTTATTAAGTAACTCGGCGGCCTTGGCGTAGCCACCCGCATCAATAACCGCCAGCAACGCCCGCCACTGCTCCAGGGTGACCTTGTTTTCAGTCGTACCCGCCGCTGTTGGCGGTAGCATTTCTTCTTGAGCCATAACACCTTAGTCCGATAATTAATCTGCAAACAATCCAATTATTCGATCATATACCACTAAATATCGCTATTTATCATTCGCTCGTCAAATCATTTAATGGACACAGGCAATCAAGCCACCAAAATGATGAGGAATTGAATATGGCTACTCTTTTACAAATTAATAGCAGTTTGTTTGGCGATAACGGCAACTCCAGCGTATTAAGCCAGGAGTTCGTACAGAACTGGAAAGCGCAAAATCCTGCGGGAAATGTTGTAGTACGTGATTTTGCGAAAGAAGATGTACCGCATTTGGACGCAACGCGAGTGCAGGCGTTATTCAGCCCGGCAGAAGGTCGCACTCAGGAGCAACAAGCGGTGTTGGATTACTCCGATAAAATTATCGCAGAGATAGAAGCGGCTGATGTAATCGTGATCGGTGTACCGCTGTATAACTTCGGGGTGCCATCAACACTCAAGGCCTATTTCGATCACATCGCTCGTGCCGGCGTTACCTTCAAGTACACCGAAACTGGCCCGGTTGGTTTGCTTACTGACAAACCTGTCTACATCATCGCTGCTCGTGGCGGTGTCTACAAAGGTCAGCCAAGTGATACACAAAGCTCATTTCTGACAACCTTTTTGAATTTTATCGGCTTGAAAGATGTGCATTTCATTTATGCAGAAGGCCTTAACATGGGCCAGAAAGATCAGGCATTTGCCGCTGCAAAAGCTGAAATTGCACAGGGTGTTGCGGCCTAATCATCGGTCCCGGCACTTAGCAACAACTACTTTTAACCTGCAGGAGTAAATTTTATGCAACGCCAGTTACAGCAAATATTGCAAGGCCGCGACACCAGCGACGGTGCTGGTGTGCGCATAAAACGCAGTCTTGGCCAACATCAACATGCGCGCTTTGATCCGTTTTTGATGCTCGATGAATTTGGAAGCAACAGTGCTGATGATTACATTGCAGGTTTTCCAGCGCATCCACACCGCGGTTTTGAAACTGTGACCTATATGCTCGAAGGCCATATGCTGCATGAAGATCATATGGGTAACAAAGGTCATTTACGCAATGGTGATGTGCAATGGATGACCGCTGGTCGCGGAATCATCCACTCAGAAATGCCGCAGCAAGAACATGGACTGATGCGTGGCTTTCAACTGTGGCTGAATTTACCTGCTGCAGAAAAAATGAAACCCGCGAATTACCGCGATATTCCAGCGGCAGAAATTCCGGTTGCTGCACTGCCCAATGGTGGCAGTATCAAGGTAATTGCCAATAGTGCGTTTGTGAATGGAAGAATTATTAGCGGCCCCATTCAAGGATTAACTACTGAAGCCATTTATTGGGATGTACATTTACCCGAGCATGCAGAATTTCATCATGCGCTACCGGAAGATCACAATACATTTTTGTATGTATATGAAGGCGATATTGTAATTGGTGAAGACAAACGCAAACTCACCAAAGGCAACGCCGGTTTGCTTGGCAAAGGTGACCAGCTTAGCGTACAGGCAGTCAGTGCGGATACTCGCTTTCTGGTGATATCCGGTAAACCATTAAAAGAGCCAATTGTGCAATACGGCCCTTTTGTGATGAATACTACCGATGAAATTGAACAAGCTATCCAGGATTACCGTGCAGGTGTACTGGCCGCAGAGTAGTAATTGCAGTTGAAGTGTGAAAAAGCAGGCATTAATGCCTGCTTTTTTATTTTTAATACTAACTAACCATAAAGCCGTGTTATGCACCAATAGCGGCTCAGGTGTTTATAAATCTTGTGAACATATAAATCAAAACTCCAGCTGCAAATTTCTGTGATGACGAACCATTGGAGTTTTGGTCTGCTGCGCGATTACTGCCTGTGCATAGTGTTCGGCAACAGCGATAGCCGCACAATTGATTATGTCGAGGTTTCCTGCATATTTAGGCAAATAATCACCAAGCCCTTCCACGCTCAAATCAATTCTGATGCCACCATCAACGACAACAGGCTCTGCGTCCAATTTATATCCCGGCACATATTGTTGGATTTTACGCAGCATTATTTCGAGCTGCGCATGCAACTCACCTGGATTCTGACAATCACAATACGCCGTCACACTCGTTAACATACGGGTTTCCAAGTTCACATCATCAACCAGCAGCTCCACAGAAAAATCAGTTAATCCCGTATATTTCCTTAAACCTGCTTTAGTGTTGTGGTAATACTCATCCAGATTAGCCAATGTTCCCGGGCCAATAGAATTCGCGGACACAATAGACTTAACCTCTATTTTTTTAACATCAGGGATTGTTCTTGCGAGCACATTGGCAACAGGAATTGATGATTGTCCACCGCATGAAATCATGCTGATATTGTTATTTCCCAACACCTCATCCATGCCGAGCGCGGGAACACAACATTCACCTATCTGCGAAGGAGTCATATCGATTGCAAGTATGCCCAGTTCATCAAAAATCTGCGCATGCTCAATATGGTTTGCTGCCGAGGTTGCATCGAAAACGATATCGCAACGATTTCGCGACTCAAAAAATGCGTTTATTCCTTGTTCCGATACATTAACACCCAAGTCTGCCGCATAGCGCATCCCGAGGGATTGCAAATTTCTACCAGTGAACACAACACAATCCATCCATGGCGAGCGCAGCACTTTTACTAATAAATCTGTCCCTATTTTTCCCGTACCTATAATGCCGACCCTTAACTTACCGGATACCGGCGCACCAACCTGCCTGCTACGTTGAAAAAAATCGCCATTCAATAACGCCTTAATGAACTGCATAATTTAATCCTTAAAAATTATTTCATCAGCCGGTATACACCTTGGTTTTCGCAATGCAGTTGAAAGATTTCACAATCATTTATTCAAGGAAATAATGAATACCTGTTTTCGCGAACCATCTCGCATAAAAAAATAATATTAAAAAAATTGCTATTTATCGTCTAAAACTAATCATTTTTACCATACAAAACATCTACTCATCTTTAATAATATTAATAACACCTTAAAAATTATCAGATCACTTTTTATACCAATGATAATTGGCAAGCCAAAATAAAAATCTATGCGCCATATTTTTTCGTTTGCTTGAAAAACACCTATTAAATAAATATCGGGATGGTCATAATCTGCGCCCGTTAACATTTATTAACCAAACTATGTCTCGTTATACGATTCTGTATAACGATTTTTTTATCGTTATACAGAAGACTTTGATAAGCAGTAGAAGCAATCCTTGACTAACCATTTCCCGTATTAATGAGTGGCGACAAATAGTAGAAAGTACTTTGATCTGAGGTTTTGTCGAAGTAAAAGTTTAATTTTTGACAGTTGACAACCAAAGGAGAAGCAAGTGGTTAAACAACCCAAACATTATTTCGAGGCCATTCTGGAAATTAATGCGCCCTGGTCGGTACAGGATGTGAACATCGATGAAAAGAATAAAATAATTCAAATAACGCTCACGTATCAGATAGAAAAATCCCGTTTCTCCTTTTTCTCAAAGGGCAATGAAACGGAAAATAATAAGATTGTCGACACAGGACTAGCCAAGCGGTGGCTTCATAGCAGGATTGGTTACTATAGCTGCCACATTGTGTCATCCTTCTATGATCGCAGTTTATCCGGTGCAGGCATCAGTCGGGATTCACTTCTCCAACCGAACTTTTTGGGCGATCCAAACCGTAATTACACACATCAGTTGCGTCAGGAAGTTGCACTGGCCCATATCCGAGGAGTTGCGCCTGATGCAATCGCCAATATGCAGCGCATTGATCAATCGCTTGTCGATGAGATTTTAAGTGATATTGAAAAAACGCCAGAGTCCTATCGTTTGGCCACTTGCCTACCCTGTGAATCTGACCCTGTTTGGGAAAACATGATTTACGATAAATTTCACCTTAAAACCCAATTGTTTCCATTGAAACTCATACTGTCAAAACTGAAGTTGAGTATGATTGATCCCAAAATTGAAGTGAAACTTTCTGACTCAGTGAATGAACTACGGAAGTTTTTCATTTCCCATATCAACACGCTGGACGCCGAGATTGGCCAAATATGTTCTCTCTCGATGAAGAAACAATCCGTTGAAGAAAGGCGGAATGTCGCTACCAAATTAGTCCTGCCAGCCTTGAAGAACAGCATTTGGTTAAAAATGGTGACCGGTAAGATCGACCTCGGTTCTACCAATATGCCACTGAATTTGTTTCTGGTACGGTTGCGCCATGCCTTTCAAAATTCCGATGACAATAATGCCCGCATCTTTGCATTGAATTCACTGCGCGAGTTTTTCCGCAAGAATGCCCGCAGCCTGAAAAAAGAATTGATATTAATTAATAAATTGATGAATGCCCCGGAGGAAAACCAGTTTTCCTTGCCGGACGAACGCAATGAAATTTGGAAGCGTATGCTGAAGGATGATGCCTTTATCCCAAGCTCACATATTGCCTATAAGCTCTTGCTTTCCAATCTTCGCTCACAGATTCTCATGAATCCCGATCCAGTCGTGGAGCTCAATGCAGTGCGTCGGGTAAGGGACTTTATCAAACATAACCAACGGTTTATGCAACAAGAACTTCGCATGGTTTTAAGCAATAGCTATTAACATTTATTAGATCGACCAGGAGATCTTGCATGGCTCAAGACGCCGATATCAGTATCCGCAGTGCACTTATAAACCGCGTACAACTCATCGAAAAAATAAACAAAGGCGAGTATTTGGTTATTGCCGCTGATGAATCAGTATTAACCGATCTTCCCTCTGGCAATTGGATCGCCGGAACCATTCCTTACTTTATGACTGCAGAAGGGGGGAAAGTAGATCGCGAACAGATTTTTGTAAATACGATTGAAGGTGTACAACCCAGCAATGCACCGAGAATCACACTTTACGATGGGAACTCAATTACTCGCATTGCACAGGAAGCGCCAGAGCATGGTTTCAGTATTGTGATACTGCCGGCGATGTCTGAAGTACATTTATCCTATGCACAAAATGCTCCGGATTATCCCAATATGTATTTCTCACCGATCATCGGATGGATTTCCGGTGTTCACCTTGACGATATCGGTAGCTGCAGCGCCAAGGTGGGTTTTGGTCCCGCCAGAGGAATGTTGTTTGATCAGCAAGCGGTGGCAATGCACATACCTTTGCCAGCCAATCAATTAGCAAATATCAATATCGTCAACTTGTTCACCCAAGGCGATGGACCGGAAATTAAATTTAAAAATACCGGCTTTAGTGCGGGCGAATGCACGATTAATGGCGAAACAGCAAACCTGGCGGATTACATCAAATACGCTAAAGTCGACACCCGCCTGCCTTTGGTAGCAAATTACTCAGGTGTACTCATTAACGTCAGTATTCAGCAAGTTGACGAAGCGAATAATAAAGTAGATCTCTATGCTCCGGTATTTGCAGATATCAGTTATCGCTTTGCCAAGCCGGTTGAAAATTACATTGATAGTTTTAATAAAGAATTATCGGCTTCAGCAAGTGAGGGAATTTCCTTTTCGTGCAACTGTATCCTGAACTACCTTTACTCTGAACTCGAAGGCAAGAAGACACGCGACTTGACCGGCCCTATTACCTTTGGTGAAGTAGCCTATCAGCTGCTCAATCAAACATTAGTGTATTTAAGTTTGAGCGGCGGTTCTCGCCAGGCTTAACTTCAGGTAATAAAAAAGGCGGATATTTGAATCCGCCTTTTTTATATCCGATAACGACTAGCGGCCTGCTCCATAAGCCTGGATATATTTCTGCAATACCTTTTCATTTCGTTTGACAAAATCAATATCACTTCCGGGTACTGCCAGCACTGCCGGATCAGCTTTTTCTTTTAATTGTTGCGCCTGCTCTTTGGTGACTTTACCCAAATCGCCAAACAAAAAATACGCCGCTATCGCATTGCCCAGCGTTGAACTCAGGCGCATATATTCACCAACCGATTTCCAGCCATGCTGCCGCGTAACCTGATTTGCGGTATCGAGGAGATTTTTGGATTTCAGTAGCGCGTCGATTTTCTTGTCCTGCTCCGCAGGAGATAGCGCGTCAAATGCTTTGAGTTCGACTTCGGTCGCATTCATAGAGTCAACCACTTGTACAAATGGTTCAATATCGCGATTGGTTTGCATCCAACGCTGTACTGACTGGGCATTCAGACTTCTATTATCAGGTAACAACTGCGCATTTGTTGAGGTGCATAACACCAACATAATACCGGCAATGCAATAGCGAAATAATTTATTCATTAACAGCATCCACATCATCAGGAGACACGCAAGGTAACCGCTGTTACAAACGACCAAACCCAAAAGAAAAAGAATACTAAAAAGGGCGTTAACAGACCGAGCGATAAACCGGCAATGCCCTTGCCTTCATAGAAGGGATAAAATACAAACAATTGGATCAAAGTAGGAATTAACGCGATCACAAAACTGCGCGCGAACAAGCTGCTGGCAAAAATAGGTAATAAAAATAACAAGCCCCATAGTCCACTCCACACAATACGTGGATACATCCAATGAGGTGATATTGAACCAGCCAGTTGTACATTCAAGGATTGAGTAATCCCATAGCGGGAAAATAACCACATCACAATGCACATCACCAGACCACCAACACAACCGGCAGCAAAGACAACCAAGGTATTTTTCATAAAGTTCTACTCAACCAGAAATAATTACTGCCATTTATTGGCAGAGACGCACTAGATACCAGGCGACAGTTTATCATTCTGCCTTAACACTTGGTTACGCCAATAATCCTGTTTGAGCTGCTACAATGGCCGCTCAGAATTAGCCAGCGACCACCACCCAGCGATCCCTACTATGTTTCGTTATTTTGAAAGCCTGATTAAGCCCTTTCCGCCACAAGCCCCTACCGCCCCCCCGAAAACCCTTTATGCCTTCTGCCGGCACTATAGCCGGGGCGCGGAATTGTATCTCGTGGGCATGGCGATTTTCACCGGCTTGATCGCCGTTATGGAAGTTTCTTTATTTGGATTTTTGGGCGAGCTCGTCGATTCGCTCAATAAACACTCACCGCAAACATTTTGGGCTGAATCCCACGACCAATTGATCTGGATGGGATTTATCCTGCTGCTTGCGTTGCCGGTATCAGTGTTGCTTCACTCGCTGCTGATGCATCAAACCCTGCTGGGAAATTTTCCCATGCGCATCCGGTGGCAAGCGCACCGTTACTTGCTCGGGCAAAGCTACCAGTTTTATCAGGATGAGTTCGCCGGTCGTATTGCAACCAAGGTAATGCAAACCGCATTGGCAGTGCGCGAAACCATCATGAAACTCCTTGATGTTTTGTTATACGTGTTGGTGTATTTCACCGGTATTCTTGTGCTGTCCGCGTCACTCGATTGGCGTTTGGCAATCCCGCTGATGATGTGGTTCTTTGCCTATGCCGGACTGCTTTATTATTTCTTGCCCCGCCTTGCAAAAATCTCCTCGGCACAAGCCCATGCGCGTTCCGATATGACCGGCCGTCTCGTTGATACCTACACCAACATTTCTACAGTGAAATTGTTTTCGCACTCCAATCGCGAGGCTGATTATGCCAAAAAAGGCATGGAGTATTTTTTATCGACTGTCCACCCGCAAATGCGTCTTGCTACCTTGTTAGGCACAGGTGTATGGCTGATTAATGCACTCCTGATTTTTGCTATTGCAGCAATGTCGCTGTGGCTCTGGTCAAGCGCTGCTATCACTACCGGTGCGATTGCCGCAGCGGTTGGTTTGGTTTTGCGTTTGAACGGCATGGCGCAGTGGATTATGTGGGAAGTATCCGCTCTGTTTGAAAACATCGGTACTGCACGCGATGGTTTGAATACCTTAACTATTCCTCGCGACGTGCAGGATAAGCCTGATGCACCGCCGCTACTCATCAAACAAAGCACTATCGATTTTAAATCAGTGCGTTTCAACTATGGCAAAGATGATGGCTTGCTGCAAAACTTTGATCTGCATATTAATGCCGGTGAAAAAATTGGCCTGGTAGGCCGCTCAGGTGCAGGAAAATCTACACTTGTGAATCTGCTTTTGCGTTTTTATGACGTTGATGCCGGAACTATATTAATCGACAACCAGAATATTGTTGATATCAAGCAGGAAAGCTTGCGTGCGCAGATTGGTATGGTTACTCAGGACACATCCCTGCTGCATCGTTCGATCCGCGATAATTTGCTCTACGGAAAACCGGATGCCACCGAAGAAGAAATGATCCGTGCGGCACAACAAGCCGAGGCTCATGACTTTATTATGAGCCTCACCGATAATGAAGGCCGCAAAGGTTACGATGCCCATGTAGGCGAACGCGGCGTGAAGTTATCAGGAGGCCAGCGCCAGCGCATCGCGATTGCGCGCGTACTGATAAAAAATGCCCCGATTCTCATTATGGATGAAGCAACGTCAGCATTGGATTCGGAAGTAGAAGCCGCAATTCAAACTAATCTGAACTGGTTAATGCAAGGCAAAACTGTCATTGCGATTGCACACCGTTTGTCCACCATCGCCGCACTGGATCGTTTGATCGTATTGGATAAAGGCCAAATTATCGAACAGGGAACCCATAGCGAACTGATCGCCAAAAATGGCATATACGCACATTTATGGACACGTCAGTCGGGTGGATTCTTAGGAGAGTTTTGATTTTATTAAAAACGGATTAGCAGAAATTTTCGCAAGCTAATCCGTTTTTAAATTTTAGTCTTACCACATCAGATCATCGGGGATGACATAATCTTTATAGGGATCATCTTCATCCGCCTTGTTATCACTTTTGGTGTTAGCAACTACGATAAATTTCTCATCGCGCTGGGCAATTTTATCGGCAACGATACGCGGCACCAACTCGTACCCTTCGCCCAATTTCACCACCGCTAAAACGCCGCGCACGATTTGCTCCAGCACTAGTGGCGATACGCGCATCTTCTTGATAAGTTTGCCATCGGTGAAATTATATTCCACATCACCATTGCCAGCCGCTTTGGATTGGCGGTGGTTTTCAATAAGCTGCTTGATTTGCGCGGCAATAGCTTTTTGCTGCAACTCAAGGTCGCGCTGGCGATTCAATTCACGATCGCGCTCCGCTTTTTCCAATCGCGCCTGCTCAGCTGATTGCTTTATTTCATCAACTGCTTCTTCACTGGAGCGCCGCGCTACGTTGGTTTCTTTACGCTTTTCTTTATTTGCCTGCTTGGCTTTTTTAGCGTCGATCAAACCCGCTTTAAGAAGTTGATCCTGAAGGGATGCCATAAATATTCACCTGCCAAATAAAATTTTGCGCATAATACTACCCTCTTTTGACTCTTCACACGAATTTGCGTCCATGAAAACCTGGGATATTTTTTGCCGCGTTATCGACAACTTCGGCGATATCGGTGTCTGCTGGCGATTGGCCCGACAGTTGGTATTGGATCACGGCCAATGCGTGCGCCTGTGGGTAGATGACCTGGATTCGCTCGCACGTATTTGGCCCACTGCGCAAAATATCGACAGCCAGGAACTGGCCGGAGTTGAGGTTCGCCGCTGGAGCGCTGGGTTCCCGCCAAACATACAGATAGCTGATGTCGTCATTGAAGCCTTTGCTTGCGATATCCCCACGCCCTACCTGCTCAACATGGCAGCGAAAAAAGCAGCGGAAGTAGAACCGGTTTGGATCAACCTCGAATACCTGAGTGCGGAAAGTTGGGTTGAAGATTGCCATCGCATGCCGTCCACCCACCCGACCACCGGGCTACGCAAAACGTTTTTTTTCCCGGGATTTAGCCCCCGCACCGGTGGCCTGCTCCGGGAAAAATCGCTCTTACGCGAGCGCGGTCAATTTGAGCCTGATCACTGGCTGGAGCAACTCGGCATCATTCGACAAGCCGGTGCGCTACTAATCTCACTTTTCGCATACGAAAATCCGGCAATCGCCGAGCTGCTGAAGATTTGGAGTAAATCGAGTATTCCAATCCATTGCCTGGTACCCGCCGGAAAGATCCTGACAAGCATTAACCTGTCATTGGGGAAGAATCTGGTTAGCGGTGATATCTACAAAGACGGGAACCTGTGCTTGCAGGTCATTCCTTTTATTACCCAGATCGAATATGACTACTTACTCTGGGCATGCGACATCAATTTTGTCCGCGGCGAAGACTCTTTTGTAAGGGCGCAATGGGCTGCCAAGCCGCTAATCTGGCATATCTATCCGCAGGATGAGGATGCCCATATCAGTAAGCTTTCCGCTTTTCTCGATACCTATACCGGTGTTTCAGACGCTTCTGACAACAGATTAACCAATGCCGCAATCCGCGCTTTATGGCTGGCATGGAACCAAAATGGCGAGATTCAGGAGAGCTGGCAGGCGGTATTCACCCAATTACCAAAATGGCAGCAACACAGCCGGGATTGGTGCGATTTACTGACACAACAACCCGATTTGGCTAGCCAGCTTGTTGATTTCTGTGCTGGTCGGCAAGCCTAAAAAAGCACTACAGAAAAACAACAAAGAACTGTATAGTAGCGCGCCGATTTCAAACCCGGGACTCCTGGGGGCTTTTAAGCCCGCGCGCTATGCGAACCAAGGCTTCCCTCTTTATTCGTTAACCATTGCAAACTGGGATTTACCATGAAAAATGCTCAAGAATGCCGCGCTGGCAACGTTCTGATGATCGACGGCTCACCCTGGGTTGTTCAAAAAGCGGAATACAACAAATCTGGACGTAACTCTGCCGTTGTTAAAATGAAGCTGAAAAACCTGCTGAACGGTATGAATACTGAAACTGTTTACCGTGCAGACGACAAATTCGAAGACATCCAATTGGATCGTAAAGAAGTAACCTATTCTTACTACGCAGATCCAATGTACGTATTTATGGACCCGGAATTCAACCAATACGAAGTAACTGCAGAAGAGTTGGGCGACCTGCTGCCATGGATCGAAGACGGCATGGAAGACGTATGTGATGCAGTATTCTACGAAGGTAAAGTTATTTCTGTAACTCCACCTAACGCCATCACCCGTGAAGTAGCTTACACCGAGCCAGCAGTACGTGGTGACACCTCTGGCAAAGTGATGAAAACTGCAAAACTGCTTAACGGCACCGAATTGCAAGTTGCTGCGTTCGTTGAGATCGGTCAAAAGATCATCATTGACACTCGCACTGGCGAATATAAGTCTCGCGCTTAATTGCAGATTCATGACGCAAATAAAAATGGCGCTGCAAGGGCGCCATTTTTATTGGTGTATGCCTTATAACATCAAAGGAAATATCCAAGCGATCCTGCACTTCATAGTGTCTTCTTCGTCAGGTGTAAAATTTATTTTTTGAATGTCATGGCTTCATCCAATTATTTAGATATTCACCACAATACAGATATTGCAATCGCTTTCGTAGGGTAGGTGGATGTACCCATCATTTATTATCATTGCTGTTCAAAAATATAATTTCTGCCTTGATAGTCGCAAACGTAATAACGGCTGCCCAATTCACCACAATCAATCAGACTTAACGCTGCAGGCACACTAAATGACTCGCTCACTGCCATAGCAGCCTTATCTTTCTTGAGAAAGCCAAACATGGTTTCAAAACGCTGCGAGAAATCCAATCCTTTCGTTTGTAAATCCTGATAAAGATAGTCGAATTTTTTATAAGTCATCGTTACACCACAAAGACCAATCTCGCACATTTTTCCGATGTATTTTTCATAAGCTGCCGCTAAACTGGCCGAGCCAACCCCGACCTTTGGCAAAGCCATAGTGTTGTGAGAGTCGAGCACCTTGGCAGCAAGGCGATGATTGGCTTTGTTACCCAGCAACTCATAGATCGAATCGACACAACGAATTTGGTGGCCAATCAACTCACATGATGAATCCGCCTGTAACGATGTAACAATATCACGCTTGATATCAGGTGGAGATGCAACCGGTAGCTCACTGATACTACGAGGAGCGGGTAAGGTATTGGAAATGGAAGGGACTACCGCAACCTTTTTCACCGGTGGAGGCAGTTTAATGGCATTGCGCTCCGCTGGTCGTTTTAACAACGAGTATTGCACATGCTCATTGTTCTTTTTGAATTGATGAAACGGCGGCAAGTTTTTAACCTGCGCCTTTGCCTGTAACTGGCAATAGACTTGTTTGTAATAAGTTTCGGCAAAGGCAAAACAAAATTGATCAGCGTAAGCAGGATGAATTGCACAAGACATAACAACAAAAAAATAGGCTGGTATTTTCATCGTCCTTCACCCCAAAAGCTTGTTATTAGTATTCAGAAAAATAATTCAAGACATCCATTTCCTGATGTAACACGCCGATGATTTCAACGATTTCCGCTCTGAAGCGATAAAAGACAACATGCTCTGCTTGAGGAAATGAATAAAAACTTTCGCCTATATCGAATCTGTTTCTACCCAGCCGAGGATTTTCTGCAAGCCATTCAAAACGCAATTCAAGCTGTTTGAGATATTTATTGCCTGTGCCCTACCCCATTTTTGCTCCGTATAACGACCAATACTTTTTAAGTCATCCCTGGCAAGGGGAGTTACCCGATAATTCGTCATTAGGTGTCCTTATCCAATTCCTCGATCAGGTTATCCATAGAAAAGTTTTCAACAAACTGGCCTTGGTCAGCTTGTCGTACACTTTGGGAAAGATGGGCTCTTAGCGCCTCAAGCTTTTGCTTTCTCTCTTCCAAGGTCCGCAACGCATCGCGCACCACCTCACTCGCAGAACCATAACGACCACTGGAGATTTCATTTTTTATAAATGCCTCCCAATGATCACCCAAACTAAGGCTTGTGGTAGCCATCACTGCCCCCATATTCATATTTAACAATAATGAATATAGGCCGTTTTGAATATGATGGCAATACATCCCTTAGCCCTAATGCGTAATCAACCAACACTGGTGGATTTTAGGGTTGCGTTTAAAATCTTCATCAATTGTGCGCGCACTAATATCCTTGATAGTAAAACCGCTCAGCGCGTCAGTATCCAATTTAAAACTGCGCAGATTATTAGAAAAAATTAATGTGCCGCCTTCTGCCAGGGAGCGCATGGCATTGTTGATCATACCGACATGATCCCGCTGTACATCCAATACATCTTCCATCCGCTTGGAATTGGAGAAACTCGGCGGGTCGAGCAAAATCAAATCAAATTGTTGGTCATTATCTTCCAACCATTTTAAACAATCCGCCTGTTCCAGTCGGTTGCGCGATTCACTTAAACCATTCAACGCATAATTCTTGCGCGCCCAGTTGAGATAGGTATTGGACATATCCACACTCACGGTGTAGCGCGCACCCGCCATAGCCGCGTGTACACTGGCGGTGGCGGTGTAGCAAAACAAATTTAAAAAGCGTTTGTCTTTGGCAAGGTCTGCAATCATCAAACGCACAGGGCGATGATCAAGGAACAAACCCGTATCCAAATATTGCCACATATTAATGTGAAGTTTTGCTCGACCTTCCTGCACACTAAACACATCACCCGTTGGGCGTTCGCTGATTTTTTCGTATTGGCTGGAACCTTTGTTGCGACGACGTTGCTTGTAGCTAATGTTTGAAACAAGAAGATCCAATGCAAAAGGCACTGCCATTTCGATTTCCGCAAAACGCTGCGCAGCACGATCTTCATCAATCGATTTTGGCGCTGCGTACTCTTGCACATGGGCATAAAGTTGCGGCGCACGATTAGGTTGGGTCTGGCCGCGATAGATATCAATTGCGGCAGAATATTCAGGCATATCTGCATCGTATAAACGATAGCAGCTGATATCATTTTTCTTCGCCCACTTCTCTAACTGCTTGAGATTTTTTTGCAGGCGATTTACTAACATCTGCGCGCCATTGGATAGCGCAGCAGCTTGCTCTTTTTTGTTTTCTACTTTTACACGTTGCTCGGCTTCTTTGCGCTCTTCATTGTCTTTACTGAAGCGTGCATCTTGCTCAACGCGACTTTGTACAAAAGCTTCACTGCTAATGTTGAACATCAACAATTCGCTTGCGATAGTACCGTTAAAAAATTTGTATTTTTTATCCACCCGCAATCCCATTTGTTTACCAAGTTCGGGATTGCCGGTAAACACAGCCGCACGCCAGCCTTGAAACTCATTGCGCAAACGTTCACCTAAATGTGCATACAATAATTTTAACGATTCAATTTCACCGAGCCGCTCACCGTAAGGTGGGTTGCTGATGACCAAGCCAAATTCCATTGATTTGTTGTGCGTGGGTTTAACGAAATCAGCCAACTCTTTGCGGCTCACACGCAACCAATGATCCAGCCCGGCGCTGACGATATTATCTTCTGCAGCACGAATCACTTTTACATCGGCATCATAACCGCGAATTTCCGGCAGGTTCTCGCGTTCGAGTCCGGCTTTTTTACGTGCAAAAGCTTCTTCACGTAAATCCAGCCAAATATCGTTGCGATGGTTTAGCCATCGCTCAAAACCAAAACTGCCGCGCAATAAACCAGGTGCGATATCAGCCGCAATTAATGCCGCCTCGACTAATATGGTGCCGGAACCACACATAGGGTCGAGCAAGGCGCCGCCTTGTGCGGCTATCTCCGGCCAACCAGCGCGAATCAAAATGCCGGCCGCCAGGTTTTCTTTCATGGGCGCACTACCCTGCTTCACACGGTAGCCACGACGATGCAGGCTGTCGCCCGAGAGATCGATACTGACAATCACTTTATTTTTGGACAGGCGCACATTCACGCGCAAGTCGGGATCGCGCTTGGCGACCGAAGGACGTTCGCCGCTGAAATCGCGCAAACAATCGACTATCGCATCCTTCACTTTTACAGCGCCAAATTGGGTGTTGCGGATCGCATCGTTGGTGCCGATAAAATCCACCAGCAAGCTGCCGTTCGGGCTTAGATGCTCCTCCCAGCGCAGTTCGCGCACGCCATCATAGAGTTCTTCCTGGCTATTGGCTTCAAAACTGGCAAGGGGCAATAACACCTTGTTAGCCAAGCGGGACCACAGACAAGCGCGATAAGCCATCGCGATATCGCCCGAGAAGTAAATACCTGCGACTGTCTCGCGCAGGTCTTCTGCGCCAAGGGTTTGCAACTCTGTGTACAGCAAGCCTTCCAAGCCTTTAGGGCAAGTGGCGAAATATTGATGCGTCATTGTGCGTTTCCAAACTGAACTTTCCTGAACGTCACCTGACTAAAACAAGGTGAGCGTCATTAAATTGTCAAATACATCTGCTAGGCCGATATGCCATATAGAACGGCATATGTATAAAAATTTAATCGTTCACGACATCCGTTAAATCTGGTGTACTCACCCAACCTGTAAAAAACCAAGGAGATTGTAAAAACCAGTCAGACATGTAAGTGAAAGACCGCAAGACCGCTTCCGTCGATAGGCAACACTCTATCGATAAACCACAATATAGAGGTGCAATAACTGATGAAACGTCAAAAACGTGACCAAACAGAACGCGCATTCGTTAAAGGGTATCAAGCAGGTATTGATGGGCGCTCTAAAAGCCTTTGTCCCCATGAGACCGGCCAGGCTCGCCAACAGTGGCTTAATGGCTGGCGCGAATCGCGCATCGATCAGTGGGACGGCTATAGTCGTTTGGCACAGGTTCAAAAAGTAAACAATATCCAACCCATGGCCATGAGTGGCTAAACTTCAAGTAAGACCAACAGAATTTACCAACCAAATCATTTTTTGATTCTATAAGCCCGCTCTTGCGGGCTTCGTCGTTTTTGGGCGCGGTTAAAGCCCTTTTTGATAGCTGGCAATCCCGGCAGAGGCACGGCCAATCAGGCTCGGGCCTTCATAGATAAAACCGCTATACACCTGCACCAGGCTCGCACCGGCGCGAATCTTATCGGCTGCACTGGCTTCATCAAAAATTCCGCCTACACCGATAATCGGCAATTTGCCGCCCAAACAGGAATTGAGTGTGCGGATTACATAGGTACTCTTGTCGCGCACCGGCAGGCCGCTCAATCCACCGGTCTCGCTGCCATTCTCGTAAACTTCAACGCCAACTCGGGTAATAGTGGTATTGGTGGCTATGACGCCATCCATACCTTCCTGCAATAACACGCCGGCGACCTGCGCGATTTCGCTGTCATCCATATCCGGGGCAATTTTTACTGCGATGGGCACATAACGACCAGTCGCTTGTTGCAATAAGCCCTGTTCTTTTTTGAGCGGAGACAACAGCTGGGAAAGTGAATCACCAAACTGCAGGTTGCGCAGGCCAGGAGTATTAGGCGATGAAATATTGACGGTGATGTAATCGGCGTGCTCATAAACCTTGCGCAAACAGATCAGGTAATCATCCACCGCATTTTCCACCGGCGTAGTAGCATTTTTACCGATGTTGATTCCCAGCACACCTTTATAGCGGCGCTTCTGCACCTGCGCGACCAAATGGTCAACACCTTTATTGTTAAATCCCATGCGGTTAATGATGGCGTGGGCTTCCGGGATACGAAACAACCGCGGTTGCGGGTTACCTGATTGCGGACGTGGAGTGATAGTACCGATCTCTACAAAGCCAAAACCCAAAGCACCCAGCGCATTGAAATAATCGCCATTTTTATCCAACCCAGCCGCCAACCCGACAGGGTTGTCAAAGGTCAATCCCATTACATTCACCGGACTGCTTGGGATACTGGGTGAAAATAAACCAAGAACGTGCAAGCGCTCGGCTGCACCCAAGACATCCAGGCTAAGTTCATGGGATGTTTCGGCATCAAGGCGGAATAAAAGATCGCGAATTGTTTGATACATAGCAGGCTCGTGGACGTTAACTGGAATAGCGATTGGGCATAGCAATAAACAAGGCCGCAAGGATACTGGATTAGCGAGGTCAAAGCACCCCAAACCTCAGCTTATCACGCCAATCGTTGGATGGACTGAAAGCGATTCTCGTCATCAAAATCGATTTGAAAGGTACCGCGGATACCATTGTGCAAAACAAATGGCCGCAAGATCCCCGCAGGAAAGCGAATGCTGCGGCCATCAATACTGTGGGCGAAGACAGTTTTAACGCTGCCCTCATATAACCGTTGGAATTCCTCTGTGGAGATCGACAGGTTTACGATAATACTTTTCAAAAATTCACTCTCTCGGTTTTATTCTGGCGAAGGATATTCATCCAACGCTTCACAATGCTGGCTCGCTTGGGCCAGATCCAATAAGTCGCGCAGTGCAACCGCAACCATCGCGAAATCAGTACCACTCACTGCCTGCAGTTCGTTGATCATTGATTTCCAACGCGCAATCAATAATTGATGCTGGCTACTCCAGCGCTGGATTAATTCATCCAACGGCAAATTCTTATCCATAAATCGAATCAAGGATACACTCAAGCTGCGCAATTGCGACTCCAAATCGCCCAAATAAGTCTCGCGTGCCATTGCTTGCCAAAAATTATCGACCGGCAAATTGGAAATCTGGTTTGAGAACCAGGGCAAACTCAAATAATTACCCAGCGCAAAATAAATACGCGCCAGCTGTTCAATATCCTGATTGGCAATGCGTGCTGCTTCCACTACGCTCAATCCGGAATATAAATCCGCCGGGCGCGTGATACAGCTAACCAAATTATCGGACAACCCAAATGCGCGTAATTTCTGCACCGCATCCTGCCACTCGGTCAAGGCATCACCGACCAATAGTTGCGGTAAGTTTTCATTAATTTTCTTCAGGCCTGACGCAAACAACTCAACTTCGCTCGCCGGATTTAAATAGCTGCGGCGATTACGCAAGAACCAGCGTGCAGCGCGGCGAATTTTACGCATCATCATACTGATAAGCTGCAACTGCCGCTCTGCCGGCACTGTTGTACCTGCTGTATCCAATGCAGCCAAAAATTCCGGCATGGCATAAATATCACGGGCGATGACATAGGCTTTTGCTACATCGCCAGCGCTTGCACCGGTGGACTCCATCAGCCGCTGGGCAAAACTGATGCCCATGGTATTTACCATATCGTTGGCAATTTGAGTGGCAACTATTTCGCGGCGCAAGCGATGGTTGCGCAAAGCCAATGGAAACAATTGCGCAATTTTATTGGGAAATGCGGTTTCAATAAATCGGGCAAGATAATCGTCATCGACAATCGTTGTCTTTGCCAGATCCTCTTTTAACACGGCCTTGGCGTAGGAAATCAAAATCGACAACTCGGGGCGAGTAAGCGCTTTACCGTGAGTTTGCCGCTCAAGCAATACCTCATCATTTGGCAGGAATTCCAACTTACGATCAAGGCGTCCCGCCGCTTGCAGTGCATTCATAAAGCGGCGATATTCCGCGCTGCGTTGTAATGCATCGAACTGCGCCACACTGATCGCCTGGGTTTGCCGCGTATTATTATGAAGCACTAATTGCGCTACATTTTCCGTCATATCAACCAATAATTGGTTGCGCTGTTTTTGAGTTAAATCACCATTGACAACAATTTCGTTTAACAAAATTTTAATATTGACTTCGTGGTCGGAGCAATCGACACCACCGGCGTTGTCGATAAAATCGGTATTACATGCACCGCCATTTAAACAGTATTCAATACGGCCACGTTGAGTCATCCCCAAATTGCCACCTTCGCCAAATACCTTGCAGCGCAGCTCATCACCATTCACCCGCAAACTATCATTGGCTTTATCACCCGCATCGGCATGGGCTTCGCTGCTGGCCTTAACATAAGTACCAATACCGCCATTCCAAATTAAATCAACGGGCGATTTTAGCAACGCATTAATTAATTCGGTGGGCGTGAGGGAGGCAGCATCCAATCCAAACCGACTGCGCATTTGTGTTGAGATGGCGATAGATTTTGCGCTGCGATTAAATATTCCTCCACCCTCACTGATCAACGCTTTATCATAATCATCCCAAGTCGTTTTCGGCGTAGTAAATAGGCGCTGCCGCTCGCTAAAACTCTTTGCAGGATCAGGATCAGGGTCAATAAAAATATGTTGGTGATTAAACGCCGCCACCAGTTTGATTGCCTGCGATAGCAACATACCATTGCCAAATACATCGCCAGCCATATCGCCAATACCCAGCACAGTCACCGGTTGGGTTTGTACATCAATATTTTTTTCGCGGAAGTGACGCTGCACAGAAATCCAGGCCCCGCGCGCGGTAATTCCCATTCCTTTGTGATCGTAACCCTGACTACCACCCGACGCAAAAGCATCGCCCAACCAATGGTTGTATTCAGTGGAGATAGCATTGGCGATATCGGAAAAACTGGCTGTGCCTTTATCGGCTGCCACTACAAGATAAGGATCATCATCGTCGTAACGCACCACCCTCACGGGGGGACGAATATTACCTTCGACAAAATTATCGGTTAAGTCCAGTAAGCCGCGAATTAACCACTGGTAGCAGACGATTCCCTCCTGCAACTGCTGCTCGCGATTCGCATTAGCCGGCATTTTTTTGCATACAAAACCACCTTTGGCACCGCTGGGAACTATTACCGCATTTTTAACTTGCTGCGCTTTTACCAAGCCCAAAATTTCAGTGCGATAATCCTGCAAGCGGTCAGACCAACGCAATCCGCCACGCGCCACTTTACTGGTACGTAAATGCAGGCCCTCCATACGCGGAGAATAAACAAAAATTTCAAACATCGGGCGTGGAGCGGGAATATCCGGCAATTTACGCGGAGAAAACTTAAGCGATAAATAAGGTTTTGCTTCCCCCTGCTCATCCACCTGATAAAAATTGGTACGTAACGTGTTATCGATCAGTGCGAGAAAGCGGCGAATAATACGGTCATCATTTAAATTTTGTACCGCATCCAACCGCGCGAGGATGTCGCTTTGCAAATTAGCGATTCGCTCCGCTGTTTTTTCATCCACCAGATCCGGATCAAATTTTAAACTAAACAGTTCAACCAATTTGTGGGTAATCGCCGCCTGGTTTGCCAAAGCGACTGCCATATAGCTGGCACTAAAAGGGAATAGCGTTTGGTGCATATAGCCAGAATAAGCACGCAAAATGACGACTTCGCGCCAGTGCAATCCGGCTGTGGTAATTAACGTATTGAACGCATCACTGTCAGCCTGACCGCGCCAGATCGCTGCAAAAGCAGTAATAAATTTATCTTTAAGCGTCGACAAATCGATGCTGCCAGAAAACTGATGCGCAAGTTTAAAATCGTGCAGCCAAAACAGTTGACCGGAGCGGGTTTTGATATCGTAAGTACTTTCGCTTACCACGCGAAAACCAAGGTTTTCCAATACTGGAATCACATCCGATAACGCCAGCGTAGTAGCGCGATGGAAAATCTTGAATTGCACAAACGCGCCCTGCTCAATCGCGCGCGAGTGGTACATACTGAGAGCAATATTTTGCGCAGCAGAGGATTCGCTTTGCGATGTGCCATTAAATAATTCATTAATTGAGACTATATCCTGCACCGCCGTGCGCGCATCATATTGTTCTTGATAGGCAGTGGAAAACGCGTCGCGATATTCTCGCAGCAGCCGGGCGCTCGCTTCCTCGCCATGAACCTCCATCAATGCCGTATGTAAATAGTCTTCCCATGACCGGGTAATATTGACAATACCGGCTTGCAGGGTTGCCACATCAACCTGCACCGGCACACTGCTATCAACTTTAAAGACCAGATAAACCCGTGCAAGAATGGATTCAGAGAAATAGGTGGTAAACTCGCTTTCGTGCGAGCCTATTGCGCTACCAATTAATTTCTGGATCGCCAAACGAACCTTGGTAGAAAAGTAATCCCGCGGTACATAGATAATAAAATTAATAAATTTTCCAAATAGATCGCGCCGCATAAACAAGCGCACCATAGAACGCTCATTAATTTGTGCCACACCCATCAAGGTTTCGTATAACTCGGTGCTGCTGCTTAAAAACAGTTCATTGCGCGGGAATGTTTCGAGCAATTGCCGTAAATTTTTTCCATCGTGGCCTGACTCATCAAGGCCACTGCGCGCAAAAACTTTAGCGACTTTAGTGGCGATAAGCGGAATATTAAAAGGACTCATCAAATACACTGCAGAGGTGTAAAGCCCGAGAAAACGCACCTCGCCAATAACCTCACCCTGCGGATTAAACCGTTTGACGATGACGTAATCCGAGTAGGCATAGCGATGAACACGTGCACGGGTCGATGACTTTGAAAAAGTGATAACTTGCGGTACTAGATGGAAGCGCGCCATACCTTCATTAAAGGAGTCCAGCGCTAAAGAATTCACTTCACTGCCCGACCCCTCTCGCAGCGTGAAAATACCTAATCGCTGGTCCGGGATTTCATAGAGAACTTTTTTGCCATCAACTTCTTTAAATTCATAGGCGGCATAGCCGAGAAACGTGAACTTATCTTCCGTTAGCCAATGCATAAACGCCTTGGTCTGCTGGATATCTGCAGCGGCGAGAGCCTCATTTGCGAAATTAAGGTTTTGCTCGGCACCCAGTGCCGCAGCACGCATGAGTTGATAATCATCAACAACACGCTCGACATCGGCCAAAATACTGTGCAAGCTCAGGCAAATATCGGCCAACTCTTTTTGGTCAGTATGGACGCTGATTTCCATCACAATCAGCGCGTCGCTACTTTTTTCGTCCGCCTGTTGCTGTACCGCTTGCCCATTTTCACCGTCAATTAACTCAATCAGTTGATGGTGGGTATCGCGTACCAGATTAAGCACCGTACTCTTGATCGTATAGATCGCAATATTGCGCCGGTTTAATTCGATGCGAATAGAATCCACCAAAAAAGGCATGTCTTTTTGCAACACCACCAGCGCCGTGTGGGGACAAACCCAACCGTCCTCCGCCAGAGCGGGATTAAACAAGCGCACCTTGGGAGTTTCAGGATCGTAATGCTGGATAAATTGCCACCATTGGTAGAGACTGCCAAACACATCGCTCAAGCGCCGTCCAACCAATTCCTCTAGCGGGTAATAATTAAAAAACTTTTTTGCCAATCGCTGGACAGAGTCCAACTCTTTGCCAGTCAATTTGGTCGCGCTGTAGAGATTAAATTCGTCCAAAAACTCCACCAGCGTGTGCTGGCTTACCAATGGGCTATTCACAATCTGAACTCCTGTCATAGGTGGACCCGATATTCATTAAGGTTAGTCGAAAAATTCAGCTAAATAGTTGAAATCGCAGGGAACCGTCACCACCTTGCGCAGTCTATCGAGCACTTTTGTCGCGCTGGATGATGCCGCACTGGCTCACCGGCCTTGAATCAACCCACAATTGCTACCCACATCAGCGAAAAGGTATTCAACGTCCATGCAGGCTTATCAACAGATCCAATCACTTAACACCTGGCTTAATGACCAAATTATCGGCCAGGAACATTTGACCCAACGCCTATTGATTGCCTTGCTTGCCGATGGCCACTTGCTGGTGGAAGGTGCGCCTGGCCTCGCCAAAACCAAGGCGATCAAAACGCTGTCCCAAGCAATAGAAGGCAACTTTCACCGCATTCAGTTCACTCCGGATCTTTTGCCATCCGACGTAACCGGTACCGATATTTATCGCCCCGAGCAAAACCGTTTTGAATTCCAGCCAGGCCCGATTTTCCACAACCTGGTACTTGCCGACGAGATCAACCGGGCTCCAGCCAAGGTACAATCGGCATTGCTTGAAGCCATGGCCGAGCGCCAGGTGAGTGTCGGCAGTAAAACCTACCCACTGCCCGCTTTGTTTATGGTGATGGCAACACAAAACCCCATCGAACAGGAAGGTACCTATCCATTACCGGAAGCACAGCTCGACCGATTCCTGCTTCATATCGTCGTGGATTATCCGAGTATCGATGCAGAACGCCGCATTTTGCAGCTTGCGCGCAATGAGGCCGCATCGGTAACCGCAGCCCAACCAGACATCATCACCCAAGCCACCATCGACGCTGCACGCAAAGAGATTCTCGCAATCCATATGGCAGACAGTGTTGAGGACTACATTGTTCATTTGATTAACGCCACTCGCCGCCCGACCCAATACTCCGCAGAACTCGCGGACCTGATTGAATACGGTGCAAGCCCGCGTGCCACTATTGCACTGGACCGCTGTGCTCGCGCCCACGCCTGGTTAAATGGCCGCGATTTCGTCAGCCCTGACGATGTTCAGGCAGTAGTCCACGACGTATTGCGCCATCGTTTGATTTTAAGTTTTGAAGCGGAAGCCACCGGTACTACGCCCAATCACGCGATTGATAAATTGCTGGCCGCTGTGCCATTGAGCTAAGCGGACGCACTGCCATGAGCAATTTATTGCAGCAAGACCTGAATCCACGCGGCGCTTATACCGAACTTGCCGCGTTATTGCGCTGTCGATTTTCTGCGCAGGATTTAAAACTTTTTGCGCACCAACCTGCGCGCAGTCTATTGTCTGGTGGCGAACGCACACGCTTTCGCGGTCGCGGAATGGATTTTGAAGAAGTCCGGCTTTACCAACCGGGTGATGATATTCGCTCGATTGATTGGCGAGTCACCGCGCGCACCCAGGTTGCCCATACCAAAATTTTTCGCGAAGAGCGCGAGCGTCCGGTATTTATGCTGGTCGATCAGCGCTCACCGTTATTTTTTGGCAGCACACGTTGTTTTAAATCGGTACTTGCTGCACATATAGCAGCGCTGCTCGGTTGGGCCGCACTAGCCAATGGCGATCGTTTGGGCGCGCTGGTGTTTGGCGATTATAATCAACGCGATGTACGTCCACGCCGCAGCAAACATGCAGTGCTGGAATTGTTGCATCAATTGCAAGATTACAATCACCGCTTAACATCACCTATCACGCCCGCACCTGCTCCGCTTCCGTCAGGCAAGCTAAAAAATGCCAACTCATTAGAGGGCATGCTGTCTGATGCCAGACGTATCGCGAAACCGGGTTGCGCGCTGTTTATCATCAGTGATTTCCACGATATGACCACGAGCGCGGAACAACAATTATTTGAATTGGCGCGGCATACCGATGTGACCTTGATTCACGTTTACGATCAATTGGAACGTCAACTCATTAGCAACTCACCGCTGACAATTAGTAATGGTCGCGAGCGATTGCAATTAGCAGCGAATGAAAAAGCATTCCAACAAGCGTACAAAAACCAATTTGACCAACAATTGAATCTGCTCACCAACATTTGTAAGCGCCTGCGTATTCCACTGCTCAGCTATGCCACACAAGATGATATCCAGGATGGTTTGCGCAAAGCCTTTGGTCGAAAAAAATAGCCAACCCTTTTAACATTAAACGCACACTATTCACGAATATAAAGCAGACTATGCAACCAACCTCATCTCCACTGGATCAATTAGCCGATATCCATTTACCTGATGGCGTAAGCTGGTGGCCACTTGCGCCCGGCTGGTGGATCTTGCTCGCACTACTCGTTCTGATCATCATTGGTTTTTTCATCTGGCGTCATCGCAAGCAGCAAAATCACTACCGTATTATTGCGCTGCAAGAGCTTGATGCAATTTACTCGCGCTATAACGAATCGCAAGATGCAGCCACCTATTTACAAGCGTTGAGTGTGTTATTGCGCCGCACCGCGTTGACTGCCTATCCACGCAGCTTCAACGCCAGTATCAAAGGTATTGAATGGTTGAATTGGTTAGATGCCGTTTGTCCCGCGCTCGATGAAAAATTCTCCGGCGAATTAGGGCAAAACCTGCTGCACAGTATTTACCAAAAAAATCCACAAATCGATGCGCTTGGCCTGCAACGGATCAGTGCCGCCTGGATCACCCTACACCGCAATCATCGTCAAAAAATTCCCGTGGCAAAAAAAGTAAACCCAGTCACGGAGGCCAACCATGTTTGAAATGCAATGGCCCTGGCTACTTCTGCTCGCCCCACTCCCGCTCCTGATGGGATTTATTGCACCGAAAAAACGGATCGAAGCCGCATTGCGCGTGCCTTTTTATCAACACGCAAGCCAATTGGAACAACAAAATCGTTTGGGCATTGGTAAGCGCCCGGCAAAATTATTATCGCTCTGGGTAATCTGGCTTGGTTGTTTACTTGCTGCAACCAATCCCCAATGGGTAGGTGAACCCACCAGCATGCCCTCCAGCGGTCGCGATTTATTAATGGCCGTCGATATTTCCGGCAGTATGGAACAGACCGATATGGTCGCCAATGGCCGCCGTATCACACGCTTGATGGCGGTGAAAAAAGTAATTGGTGATTTTGTTACGCGCCGCACAACTGATCGCCTGGGTCTAATTCTGTTCGGTGCCCAAGCTTATTTGCAAGCGCCATTAACCTACGACCGCAATACCGTAAATCAACTTTTACAAGAAGCACAAATTGGTTTTGCCGGACGTGAAACAGCTATTGGCGATGCGATTGGTCTCGCGGTGAAACGCCTGCGTGACCGCCCCAATGCTAGCAGAGTATTGGTTGTGCTCACCGATGGCGCTAATACTGCGGGCGTTCTAGCGCCCGACAAAGCCACCGAGCTTGCACAAAAAGCCGGTATAAAAATTTACACCATTGCTTTTGGTGCTGATTCAATGGAAGTACCCGGCATTTTTGGATCACGTACAGTTAACCCCTCGGCGGATCTCGACGAACCCACTATGATTGCGATCGCCGAAAAAACCGGCGGCAAATATTTCCGTGCGCGCAATCTGGAAGAACTCGATGAAATCCATCGCGAATTGGATCGACTTGAAGCAATTGAAATTGAGGCCGAAACGTTTCGTCCTGTCGCAACATTATTTTACTGGCCACTAGCGTTAGCATTTTTTCTCAGCCTCACCTTTGCTTGCATCCACATTTGGCAAGGGCGAACCACCCAAACAGTAACAACCGGGGCGGAGGCTAAATAATGTCTGCTATGGATTTACTTATCAGCCAATTTCATTTTTTGCGTCCCTGGTGGTTAATTGCAATTGTCCCTGTGGTCATCATCGCGCTGTTGCTGTGGTATCAAAAACATAACGCACGCCAGTGGCAACAAATGGTTGCGCCGGAATTATTGCAATATCTTCTCGACGGCCAAACCACTCGCATCAAGCCCTGGCAATTATTTGCGCTCTTGATCGCGTGGATTATTAGCTGCCTCGCACTCGCAGGTCCAAGCTGGGAAAAACGCCCGGTCGCGGTAGAAAAAAATCAACAAGCATTAGTGTTAATGCTCGATCTATCACCCTCAATGATGAGTGAGGATATCAAACCCTCACGCTTGGTGCGCGCACGGTTAAAAATTGCCGACTTGCTGCGTACGCGTAAAGATGGCCAAACTGCATTGCTGGTATATGCAGGTGATGTGCATGTTGTTACGCCACTAACAGATGATACCGAGACCATTAACAATATTATTCCCGCATTGCACCCAAACATTATGCCCGCGCAAGGGAGCAATACTGAAGAAGCGGTGAGCCGCGCGATAAAGCTATTAAAAGATGCCAATATCACCCAAGGTGATTTGTTATTAATTACCGATGGTGTAGATGCTGATGCACGCAGTAATGTTGTCGAGATTATGAATCGCGAAAGTCAATATCGCTTATCCATTCTCGGCGTAGGTAGCTCAACGCCCACTCCAATTCCTGGAGGTAAAGGTGGATTTGTACGCGACAGCAATCGTAATATCGTTACCACACAACTGGATGCAGGCGATCTGCAAAATCTCGCCAGCCAAACTCGCGGTCGTTATCGCACCATGGCAAATACAGCAAGCGATATTGATTACCTAATCGATTTACCTGCACCACAAAAAGAAGAAACCCAACGGGTAGATCGTGATTTTGACAGCTGGTATGACCGTGGCCATTGGCTGGTGCTACTAATACTACCTATTGCTCTCTACTGTTTCCGCCGCGGGGTTTTACTCTGCTTATTCATAATCCCGTTAATCGGATTAACGCCCGGCAAAAGCTATGCATTTGGCTGGGATGATTTATGGAAAAACAAAAACCAGCAAGCCTACGAAAAACTACAAGAGAATCAAGCCGCCGAAGCCGCGCAGCAATTCAATGCTCCGGAATGGAAAGCCAGCGCGCAATACCGCGCCGGCGATTATGCAGAAGCCGCGAAAAACTTTGCCCACTCCAATACTGCCGATGCTCATTACAATCGCGGCAATGCACTTGCCAAAGGAAGCAAATTGCCCGATGCGATCAAGGCCTATGACGAGGCACTCAAACTCAATCCTGATCTCGAAGATGCAAAGAAAAACCGCAAGCTCGTTGAGGATTTGATCAAAGAGCAAAAAGAACAACAAAACCAGAATCAGGATCAAGACAAGCAGGACCAGGATAAGCAAGACGAAGAAAAGGACGGCGACCAAAAGCAAGATCAAGGAAATAACGATCAACAAAATGATCAGAATAAAGATCAACAACAAGACAAAAGCGACCAGCAGCAACAGCAGGATCAAAATAACCAGCAGAACCAGGATCAACAGCAATCAGATAACGAACAAAACGATTCACAAGATCAGCAGCAATCCCCGGAGGATCAAGATAAGCAGCAGGAAAAATCCGAGGAGCAAAAAGCCGCTGAAGCTGCCCAACGAGAGCAAGAAGAACAAGAGGCTGCTGAAGAAAGCATGCAGCAAATGCAGGCAGGTGAGCCAAAAGATGACGACCTGACTGACGAAGAGCGTCAGGCAATGGAACAGTGGCTGCGCCGCATTCCTGATGATCCGGGCGGCTTGCTGCGCAATAAATTCAATTACGAGCATTACAAACGCAACCAGGACATCATGAATGGTGATTGGGAACCTCCAAAGAATGGAGCCGAAAATCGCTGGTAGCAAAAACATTGAATTCGATAGGTCCGCAACCAGATCCGAAATTAAATAGATCAGCAATTCGCTCAATATTGCAATGGAAGAGTATGATGAAACAGGCTTCATTAAATTTACAAAAACAACTCGGCCGCGCGGTCGGATTTTTGTTAATGGTCACAGGATTACACGTATATGCAGGCAATCTCACCGCCAGTGTTGATCGGGACACTCTTGGCCTGGAGGAAACCTTTACCCTCACACTCCGCTATGACAAACAAGTTAATGCCAGCCCTGATTACGAACTGCTGCGCAAAGATTTTGATATTTTAAATACACAAAGCGGTACGCAAATGCGCATTATCAATGGCAGCATGGAGGCCTCCACTGAATGGAAAATTGCATTAGCCCCGAAACGTATCGGTAAATCATTGATCCCTTCTTTTACGATTGACGGTGCTATTAGTGACGCCATTGAAATGACCATCGAAGGCAAAAGCAAATCACCCAAAAATACAGATAATAATGTCACAGTGGAAATTGAAACCAGTAAGGATACCAGCTATGTGCAGGAGCAAATTATTGTAACCCTGCGCCTGTACACAACTATCGGTTTGAACGGAATAGACCTGCAACCACTGCAAGTAAAAGATGCATTAGTGGTACAGCTGGATGAAAAACAATACCAAACAAAAATTAACGGACGCCCTGGTGCGGTAGTAGAAACACGTTACGCACTCTTCCCACAACAAAGTGGTGAATTGGTTATTCCAAGTATGTTGTATCAAGTCTCGCTCGCAGCAGGTCAACGCGATTTATGGGACAGGTTTTATGGCAACAATCAAAATAATATTTTACGTTTGCGCACCGACGAACAACGCTTGAATATTTTACCAGCACCAGTGAGTGTCGCCTCTGGTGATTGGCTGCCCGCTAACAATGTCAGTCTGAGTGAACACTGGAGCACAAGTATCGACTCACTAAAAATTGGTGAGCCAATCACACGCAGCATCACAATTAAAGCTGATGGCCTCACTGCAGGGCAAATCAACCCGTTACAATTTGCCGCAATCGATGGCCTGACTTTTTACAATGACCAAGCGCAAAACGACGATCAAAAATCAGCAAATGGCGTTGTGGGCACACGTGTTGAGACAGTCGCTATAGTACCGACCAAAGCAGGGCACTTTACTTTGCCAGAAGTTAAAGTGAGTTGGTGGGATACAAAATCCAATAGTTTACGTACCGCCACCCTGCCCCCGGCTCACTTAACCGTTGGCCTTGGCGATATGACCCAAGTTCCCGCAGCGTCGGTGGGCAATACAGAAACAGCAGCCGATGTTACTGCAAACACCAACGATCTACTTCCTACCCAAACACCACAAACTGTTATTCAGGAAAAAATTCCGGTTTGGTTGTACATCACCAACATTCTTAGCTTAATTATTGCCGTTTTCTTTGCTGTGCGTTTCTTGCAAACCAAACGAGCACTATCAGAAATTGATAACGCCAAGCGCAACGAAAAAAATGAACTCAACCAAAATGAAAATGAGGCCTGGAATAACTTCAAGCGCGCGCTATCAGAGCAAGAACTGGCCGGATTGCGCAAGGCATTAATTGTATGGGCACAAGCTTACTGGAAAGACTCCACCATAAGCAGCCTGCAAGCAGTTGCAGACCATGCCCGGCAACCGGCCTTGAGCGACGAATTACGCAGATTGGATGAAGCGATTTTCAGCACCCATGCATCAGCACCTGATACGGATATCCTGTTGCAGCTTCTTGCCAACTTACGCATGAGCAAACGTAAATCTGCTAACAGCGGTGACAGCCTGGAACCACTCTATAAAACCAATTGATCATTGTTTTAATGATCAATTGCGGTAGTACTGCAAGCGATCAATTTGTCGATCAAATTGATCCAATACATGCTCAATACAACGGGTTGCCAAGGTAAAATAATCTCCCGCCTGAATACTTGGCCGATCTATAACAAGCTGCGTTTCAATACAGCGCAGCAACTGTTGGATTTCTGTGCGGGATTTATCAGGCCAGGACGAATCTACGCTGGATGCAATTTTATTGCGCAAGTGATTGAGCTGAATACGCAATACGCTGGAGCACTCACCTTTTGTTGCCACGCCGGTACCCAGCGCCCTTGCCTGCCCGATGTACTCTGCAATTGACAACAGGTAGCGCCAATCAGTATCCATAGCCTCGCCGGTTATTTTTGAAAGGTGATGTACATCCGCCACGTCATCAATCAGATACAAAAGATTGGCAATTAAAATATTATGCTGCTTAAAGTTTTTATCCGCATCACCCTGTAAATAAATCATCCCCAAGCGAGTCCAATGGTCGGCTAAACTTGACCATTTAATGTTATCTCTCATCCAGCTGCCTGCGGCTTCAACATCGTCCATAGTGCATTTGATTTTTATTGCCAACGTTTCAATATCAGCTTTAACTGCGCGATTACCGTTAATAAAACCGGTTGTCAGTCCACGATGTTGCTGCACAAGGGTTAACAAGCCACGTAACAACTTTATATATTCAATTCCCTGGGTGAACTGTAAAGTGGCGTAACGTTTTTTTTGGCTCAAAGAAGCCATCAAAAACAGTAAAAAACCCACAGGAAAAACCAATAAAATTATCATTAGCGAAACAGGAGTTTCCATAGCGCTACTCCGATTGATGAGTCAATTTATGCAAGTGGTCGGCAATTTCGGCAGCTTGACCGGCGCGAAAACTATTTTGATTCGCCAAATCCGCTACCGTTTCTATGTGTTTTGAAATTTCGCGCGCTGCAACACTTTGCTGCCCTGCAGCGACGGCGATCTCATCGATCAATTCAAAAACATCCTCAGTTGTTGTTAAAATTGCTTTTAAAGATTCATCAGCACTGAATACACCTTGTAATGACTTATCTGTTTTTTCTACAACGTTAGTCATGCTTACCAATACTTGCTGCATACTCTCCTGCACGCGCGCAATATTGGTTGATATCTCACTGGCAGACCCTTTACTGCGCACAGCCAATGCACGCACTTCATCCGCCACCACCGCAAAACCCCGCCCATGTTCTCCTGCCCGCGCAGCCTCTATCGCTGCATTTAATGCAAGCAAGTTGGTCTGCCCGGCAATATCACTAATAATCTGTGACATAGCGGTAACATTTTGCATGAGCGTTCCCAACTGGCTGACGCGCGCCTCAGTTTCACGCGCGAGATTCGCCACTGCACTTGCTTCCCGGCTAGCTTCCGCTAACGCATTTCCTCCATTTTTACTATAGTCACACGCTTTAGTGGCTGCATCGCGAGCCGATGCAATTCGACTACTGATATCATCAATGCTATGGCTGATTTCCGTAATTGCCGCCACACTCGATGTGGTGGCACTTGATTGATAGGAAGCACTTTTTGAAACTTCTTTCGCATTTGCTGCCAACTCAAATGACGAATGCCCCATTTCTTTCACAGCATCTCTATATTCTGCATTGCGCCTCTGCCGCGATTTAAATACCTCGATAAATACATCGTGCAAACCATTAAGAGGCCCGACAACCGAGTGATTCCAATCGATCACTTCATTTTTATTTACCGCCAGCAAATACCGTTTGATTCCACGAACATCTCTGGTTACGCCACCAATAATACCGAGTATTAGAATCACCACTAATGCCAGAGGCATCAGCAACCAGTAACTATTACTGCCATATAAAATAGCACTCGCTACCAACAATAAATTACAGAAAATAGCGACTAGCAGAACCCACGACTTTACGGCGCCTACCGCTTGCCCCAAAAAACGCACCATCTCACAACCTCCAACCCCACCCTGCAAAAATAACCGAGCAAAAATGCGCACATAATCAGTGCGGTCATAATTATTATTGCCATCAATGCAACAAAAAGGGGCGCAACTTATCGCGTACTTTTACTTATCAGCAATATTTTAGGTATATCAATCAACATTCATGCCAGCCGCAGCTACTCGATCATTTAGCGAGCAGAAACAGAGTGAACAGGATTTACCGAAGTGTTGAACGATAAGGAATACAGGAGGAATTTTTTGGTGGGTAATAAACTTTTACGCAATAAAAAAGGCGGATGAATCAAGCTTCACCCGCCCTTTATGAACGACTATTTCTCCTAGATCAAACTTTTACTGACAACTTCAAATACATCTTTGGAAAGATTTGGCTCAGCTATAATTCTTTCCAGCTCGGCTTTCATCAACGCTTGGCGTTCTACATTGTACTTTTTCCACTTGGTTAACGGTGTCAACAACCGCGATGCAATTTGCGGGTTTTGAGTGTTAA
The DNA here is from genome assembly GCF_058800985.1 of Cellvibrio sp. GW822-FHT04B05. Lineage (NCBI taxonomy): Bacteria > Pseudomonadati > Pseudomonadota > Gammaproteobacteria > Cellvibrionales > Cellvibrionaceae > Cellvibrio > Cellvibrio sp. GW822-FHT04B05. Next base: position 109,457 of record NZ_JBXAMU010000002.1, read on the forward strand.
GTAAAATAATTTGATCGGCCAGGAATCGGTAACCAGCACCTGCATCAGCGTGAAAATTAATCGCATTGCTGTTGCCAAAGGCCGCTACAAGCGCGCGAATTTTATTGGGATTTTTTCCATCGTAGGCCATATGCGCTTGTAATGCTTTTACTTTTTTCAATGTCTCAGGTAATACACAGGTTGCCTGCACGCTGAGCCATTGGTTCACCACTAACGATTCATGCTGCCAACGCTGGTAAAAGTCGGCTAACGCTGTTTCAGCCAACTGCTGTGCTAACGGAGCATCGGTGTTTACCAATTGCGTTAGCGCTGCCATCACATCAGTCATGTTGTTTGCCTCGCGGTATTGTTGTTCGCAAGCACGAATTAAATCGTCTTCGCCCAACAACATTAAATACCCTAGCGCAACATTTTTTAAACTACGCCCAGCAATTGCATCCGCTGTTGCGGTATAGGATTGCCGGTGATCATACGCATTGTAAATCCGCACAAAATCATCACGCAGTTCCCGTGCAATCACTTTGCGTACAGCCATGCGGCTATAGTGGATTGCCTCAACATCAACCAACTCAGCCAACTCGCTCAAATAGGCTTCTGATGGCAGACTGAGCATATAAGCCACCATGGCTTTATCAAGGCTATCGTCTTGCAGCACGCTGCGATATGCAGCCACCAGGTCGGCGTCGAGTTGCAAACTTACCAGATTTTCTCCACGTTGATACGCGGCCATCGCATGATGGATAGCTTGCAAACCTAATTGTTGACTTGCCTCCCAACGATTAAAACCATCGCTATCGCGGCTCATCAACACAATCAAATCATCACGATTGTAATCAAAATGCAATTTCACCGGAGCAGAAAAACCGCGTAGCAAACTCGGCACCGGCTTTTCTTGCACACGTTGGAATACAAACGTTTGCTCTGCACCAGTTAGCTCCAATACAGTATGGGTATTATCACCGGTTTCAAAATCCGGCTCTGCATCTTTCAGATAGAGCGGTAAGTCCCCTGCACTTCCCAAAAGCCCCAGTGCGATAGGAATATGAAACGGCAACTTCTCCTGACATTCAGGCGTTGGCGGGCAGGATTGTTTAATGGTAAGCGAATATTCTTGCGCCTCTTCATTGTAAAAATCGGTTACTTGCAAACGTGGAGTGCCTGCCTGTGAATACCAATTTTTAAATTGCGTGAGGTCGCGCCCGGAAGCATCGGCGAGCGCTGCAACAAAATCCTCCGTAGTCACTGCCTGCCCATCGTGACGATCGAAATACAAGTCAGTGCCTTTACGGAAATCGTCTTTGCCAAGTAAGGTCGCCAACATACGGATTATTTCCGCACCTTTTTCATATACAGTCATGGTGTAGAAGTTGGAAATTTCGATGTAGGACTCAGGGCGGATCGGATGCGCCATCGGGCCGGCATCTTCTGCGAACTGTAGCGTGCGCAGCAGAGTCACATCTTCAACCCGCTTCACAGTGCGAGATCCCATATCGGCAGAGAATTCTGAATCGCGATAAACCGTAAAACCTTCTTTCAAACTCAATTGGAACCAGTCGCGACAGGTGACACGGTTGCCGCTCCAGTTGTGGAAATATTCGTGTGCAACTACGCCTTCTACCCTTTGAAATCCAGCATCGGTAGTCGTTTCCGGCTTTGCCAGCACGCAAGATGTATTAAAGATGTTCAAACCTTTATTTTCCATCGCACCCATATTGAAATCATCGACCGCAACGATCATAAAAATATTGAGATCGTATTCACGGCCGTAGACTTCTTCATCCCAACGCATGGAATTTTTAAGCGACGTCATAGCGTGATTGCACTTATCCAGATCTTTGGGCTCTACAAAAATTTTCAGCGCAACTTCGCGCCCGGAACAAGTGGTAAAACTGTCTTCAATATGCGCAAGTTCGCCAGCCACTAATGCAAAAAGGTAAGCCGGTTTTTTAAAAGGATCGTGCCAGGTAGCATAGTGACGATTATTTTCTGCATTGCCCTGATCAATCAAGTTGCCGTTGGATAAGAGCACCGGATATTTTTTATCGGCAACCACCGTCGTGGTAAATTCGCTCATTACATCCGGACGATCAAGATAGTAAGTAATCTTGCGGAAACCCTCGGCTTCGCACTGGGTGCAATACATAGTGCGCGAGCGATATAAGCCTTCTAATGATGTGTTCGACTCAGGTTTGATTTTTGTGATACTCAGCAGCTTGAATTCAGCAGGCGTATCAAAAATAGTCAGGTTTTCTTCGCCAAACTCATAATCACTGTCGGTGAGTTGTTTTCCATCAAGCGCGATTGAAATTAATTCCAGATCAGCACCATGCAGAGTCAATTGTGTCGCGGGAACTTGTGCGGCCGGATTGCGGTATAAATGCAACATCGCACTTACGATAGTTTCACCATCGTAAATTTCAAAACGCAAATCTGTCGTTTTAATGAGATAATCGGGAACTTGATAATCTTTCAGGTAAATTGTTTTGGGTTGATTTTTGGCAGGTAATGATTGTTCAACAGCAGTCATAATGAAATCCTTAAAGTTTATTCAACCCACTTGATCGGTTTATCGTGCGGCTCATGGTCATGATCGTCATCACCACAATAGGCGTGCGGCTCCGGTGGGATATAGCCAGTATGTTGCTCGGGCGGAAGATTTTTATGCTCGTAAGCAATCACCGCCTGCATGCACAATTGACGCTGCTCAACTGACAATCGATTACCATCAGGCCATTTGCCCAACTCAACGGCGCGCTTTAGATTTTGGTAAATTTCCGGCGTAAGACTGGAAAGTAATTGTTGCAGATCCATAAATCATTCACTCAACTGCTGGAGCGCAAACTATTAGCGCTGATATAAGTTTTTGGTAAGCAGCGCATAAATTACGCCGGCAATTAAACCGCCTACATGTGCCGCATTCGCAACAGAACCGGAAATAAAATAATCCACTACACCAGTCATACATAACACTAACCAAACCAGCATAAAACCAATCAATGCCGATGGTACTGCAACCAGTGGATGTGGCACCAAACGTTGACGCACCGCAATAAAACCCACCACGGCATAAACAACACCGGACATACCACCAAAATTCACGCTGCCGCTCCACCAGTACTGGACAATATTTGCGGCTATCGCCGTAACGGCAAAAAACAGGAGGAAGTGCCAATGCCCCATGAGAAACTCAAGGCGTCGGCCTAAATCCCACATCCACAAACTATTGAACAACACATGGAAAATACCAAAATGCAAAAATGCCGGCGTGAGTAGCCGCCATATTTCACCGCTGGCAAACAAACCCGTTAATGGATCAACGCCGGCAGTGTTGAAACTGGCAAAGGAAAAATAACTTTCCAGTGGCGTGCCTGCCACCAATGCTCCCAAGCCACTCAAAATAATCAGGCTAATAACGACCGGAGCCATTGTCGCCTGCTCAAATAATCCAGGCCCTGCCTGCAGAGCCTGCGCATTAATTGTTGCAGGCTGCAATTCAATTTGACCTTGCGCATATTGATTAAGGAAATCTTGCAAAGCGGGAATTACGGCGGCATCGAGCACAGCCAGGCATTGCTGGCCATTTTCCTCGGTGATTCGATGTTGTAGCCCGCGGTGGTGCAAATAATTGGCAAGCGCGCTTAAATCCTGGTCAAGTGGAAAATTTTTTACGGTAATCCAGTTCAATGATGAGTATCCAGTAGAAAAAAGTAATCGTTAAGGATCGACATAGACCCACACAAATTTATCTGGCCGCAATTGTGCCTCACCGTCCATGCGGTACGCCACCAATCGCCCGTATTTAACTGCGCTGTAATCCAGGCAAGCAAGATTGGGCGCGAGCGGGCGCGGTTGGCCTTTGAGCCAATAATGGCCAATAAACAGCGGGGGCAAGGATTTATCGTAATAAACCATTTGCGCGCGATGCTCATCCGAGATTTCGGCGCGAGCTATGTGCTCTGGAATGGGATCTGGCTGGAACAATAACTGCCCATAAGTGCGCGCGGTGTGTCCCCAGAATTTCGTGCGGAAGGCATGGCGGATGTAACCATCGGAGGAGGTCATCGTCTCGCCTTCCGGTAGCGGTATATCAACACCGCCTGTCAACCGCTGCTTGGTTCTGGCCTCCAGGCTACCTTTTTGAACGGAGCGATTGATAAATTGCCAATCAATGTGTCCATCGCCGTAGGTTGCACGGTGCAGATCGATCAATTGCTGGTCCCAACAGGCGTGTACCGCGCGGAATATTTGTTGGGTATGAGGATGTTGGATCTCCAGGAACAGCGGCAACTCCACAAACCAGCGTAAAAACGACTGCCATTCCTGAGAATAATTGGCAAATTGTTCCAATGTTTCTGTCGCTTGCCGGACGTTAGCGGGTGTGTGTGGCCGCAAATACTCGCCAATTGTCGCCGTGGGTGTCGAATAGGTAATTGCATTGAACTCATGATTACCCATGACCAACTGCGCACTGCCCTTTTCCACCATATCGCGCACCAAATGTAAGGCTTCGCGGATACGCGGACCGCGGTCAACAACATCGCCGAGAAAAATGGCTTGTCGATCACGATGACGATATACGCCGCCACTTTTTTGATAGCCGAGCAATTGTAGCAACCGCTCCAGTGTTTGGGCGCAACCGTGTACATCACCGATCAAATCATAACCGCTCGCCTCACCAATCTGAGGCTTGAATCGGGCTACGCCTGACGAGGACTCGATCATATTACTCCTTCAGCAAATGGCCACCCCACCCCAATTTAGAGCGGCAACGTTCATAAAAGTTGTAATCCAGCGGATGCAGCAGTTTCAATCGATGGGGCTTTTTACGGATACAAATCTCATCGCCGGTTTGTACATCCACATGGGAATGACCATCACAAGTGACCATAGGTTCGGCGCGGTTATGCTCACCCACTACAATACTGATGGCACTATCGCCCGCCACGACAATCGGACGGCTGCTCAAGGTATGGGGGTTCATGGGTACCAGTACAATGGCATCCAGCGTGGGATGCAGAATCGGGCCGCCACCACTGAGCGAATAGGCTGTTGAACCCGTCGGCGTGGAGACAATCACACCATCGGAACGTTGGCTGGTTACAAATACGCCATCGACCGAAATTTCAAATTGCAGCATGTGAATAAATTGGCCCGGGTGCAATACCACGTCATTTAGGGCATCAGCTGTAGCTATAACCTGCCCCTGACGCTTAACCTCCATATCCAGCAAAAAACGCTGTTCGGACTTAAATTTACCCGACAAAACCTCATCAACCTTGTTTTCAATATTTTCGGGAGTGATGTCAGTCAAGAAGCCGAGGCGACCACGGTTAACACCCAATAGTGGCACATCGTATTTGGCCAATGCGCGCGCACCGCGCAGCAGACTGCCATCGCCGCCCACTACAATAACCAGATCACACACTTGCCCGAGTGCTTCCATATCCATGATTTGCTGTGCAGCCGCCACCATTGAGGCATCGGTAATTAATGCAGCTGTCTCAGCTTCCAGCACAAAGGCTTTGTGGCGCGCCTGCAAAAAACGAATTAATCGCTTGATGGAATAGACCGCACGCTCGTTATTGAGATGACCAATCAGGCCAATGGTTGAAAAATGAGTCATAAAATTTCACTGAGTGAGCGGTTATGGAAAATGAATATAGTGAGGCATGGATAAATAATAGTCAGGCTCTTTGAGCTATTATAGCCTCCAGATCAGCCAAGGCTTAAATTTATGCCAAATTCGATATATACCTCCTTCCAATCACGGGTACACGCACTGCAACATCAAGCTGTGCGCGACTTGGCCTGGTGCTGCTTCAGCTCTCCTATAATGCGCGAATTGCCAGGTACAGAGGCCGTCATATTTCCTATCGGCAACGATCAACATTGGGCGTGGCTCAGCACACTTGACCAAAAACCCGATGGATTACTCGCCCAAATTGCACAAGTAAAAAGTACCCGGCTTGGCATCTACTACGAAACACTCTGGCACTTTTATTTTTCGCAACAACCGGAGTGGGAACTGCTACACCACAATCTGCAAGTAGACCGTAATGGCATCACACTTGGTGCGTTTGATTTTTTATGCCGTAACAACAACGACTATTGGCATATAGAAACTGCGGTGAAATTTTATTTGTGCAACACAAATAATGCGCAAGAGGCACTCAATTGGAATAATTGGATTGGCCCGAGCAGTCATGATCGTTTGGATTTAAAACTTGCGCATTTGGCCCAACACCAATTGCCTTTACATCAGACATCGGGAGCAATAGTGCAGTTAGATAGTTTGTATCCCGACGCATTCAATTGGAAAACCGGCTTGTGCCTACAGGGCTATTTATTTTCACCCGCAGCAAATAATTTTCATCCGGAATATAGCCAGGAAAATCATGGCAATGGATATTGGTGGCACCTGCAGGATTTTTTGCCCTATCTCAATGAGCACATGGAGATTCACTGGATTATTCTGGAACGGCAGCGTTGGTTATCACCGGCACACAGCATTGATACTAACGAATTAATTAAAGGAACAGATTTAGCGAGACAATTGCAAAAGCAAATTGGTGAAATGAAAAGGCCGCTATTATTAGCGGCCATGACGGAACAAAAATTAGCGGACAACACTATTATCTGGCGAGAATCATCGCGCGATTTTGTGGTGCCTGATGATTGGCCAAAAACTAGCCTTGCCCCAGCACCGCTAAACCATCACGCAATACATAATTATTAGTGTCTTTTAAAAACTGCTGCGCCCCGGCTTGGGTAAATAATTGTGGGCAATTTTCTAACGCAAGTGTGCGATAACCATGTTGCGCCAATAAATGCGCGGCAGCCCGGCTACGACGTCCTGTATCGCAATAAAAAATATAGAGTTTATCTTTGGCAAGCAAGCGCGATTTGATTGAGAGAATATTCAAAGGAATATTGACTGCCTTCGGCAGGTGCACCTCGCTATATTCTTCTTCACTGCGCACATCAACGGCAACAACACCCTTGGCAATATTATCTTCTAACTCACCCAGTGCAAGAGTTGCCACAGTGGGCTCTTTAAGCAGACGATAAAAATCCTGCTTTTCCAAACGCATCAGCACACCATCAGTGCGCATCATGACCGTTGCATTACGCACGGTTTCATTCACCAATGCATCTTCACCAAAACAGCGACCGACGCCGATAGTCGCGAGGTGCTGCCGCTTGTTGTCATTGTGACGAGTGACATCAGCCTCGCCCTCTTTGATGAAATAACACTGATCGCCCATTTCCCCCTGGCGAATAATCACATCGCCAGCGTAAACAACTTGTGGAGTGAGACGCGAAAAAATCTGCTCAACGTTTAATGGCGGGACCTTAAAAAATAAATTGGATTTCAACACAACCATCATCCAATCAACATCTTCATCAAGGTCACGCTCACGCGAAATAATCAATTGGAGATAATCAGCCACCTGACTCCAGGTCAACATTTTATCCAGCCGCTCGCTGTCAATTCGCAATACACTGCAATCCGTTTCAGCGATAGCCGTGTACTGGCGTGGCTGTTGATGTGCAATGGGAAATAATGAGGAGCGGCCCTTGATGCGAGTGTGGCTACCGTCCTCAACTACGAGGGATACATCACCATGAAGAAGATAAACATGTTGTGCGTCGTAACTGCCAGCAGTAAAAAGAGTCTGTCCTGCACAAACCGCTTCCACCACTGCATCATCCAACAAGGCCAGCAAATGACTTTCACTCATGTCTTTTAACGGCACAAGGGTGCGCGTTAAATTCAAGTCGAATTCAACTGGCGACACTTGTGCAGTAGTTGGCGATGTAGCAGTTTTTTGAGCTTGCATAACAACATCCTTCAAAGTGAAAGCGACAACTTAAGACACCCACTTACGTTGCGGTAATTATTTATGAGCAACTAAAACCACGTCGCCCTTGTAGCCCGCCGGAGTGAATTGCAATAATCCGCGCGCCGCGCGACCAATAACCTTGCCGGGCAAGGGAAACAATTCCCCAAAACAGTTTTACGGTGTAAACCGGATCAAGTGCTATACCTGATTCGGCCTCAAAATCTTTCCAAAAGCGCGACAAATAATCAGGATGCTTTTTACCGTAACCGCCGGCATCAAATCCCGATAGCAAACGCCAGTTTTCAGCAAATTCAGAAGTGCGAAGCCCGCGATAGGTAGCGGCAATCGTAACACCCAAATTACCCTCACCTTTCAACACCGAAAACCCCATCGCCGGTTTAGTGCTATCAATTCCAGCCGCCAATCCCGCCAGACTGGTTCCGGTACCACAGGCCATACACACCGCAGTATAGTCACCTTTCAACTGCCGCTCTAGCGCCTGTCCTGCCACTTGCATCCCCTGTGCGCCGGCCACATTTGCGCCACCTTCAGGAATCAGATAAAAATCACCGTAACGCGCCTGCAAATCAGCAATCAATTCCATGCTGGTTTTAGCGCGATAATCCGCACGACTCACAAATACAAGCTGCATTCCCCAAGCTTCTGCATCACTCAGTGTTGGACTCAGTTGTACTGGTCGTTCGCCCCGCACTACGCCCAGCGTATTAAATCCGTAGCGATTACCGGCCGCCGCCAGCGCATGCAAATGATTGGAATAAGCGCCACCAAAACTCAACAATCGGGAGAATCCCTGCTCGCGCGCGGCACGTAGATTAAAAAACAATTTGTAAAACTTATTGCCCGATAATTGCTGATCAATCAAATCATCGCGGCGTACCAACAATTCTATTCCTACACCGGCTAGTGCCTTGAGTTCTATCCTTTGCAAAGGAACCCTGCTTGCAACATCCAATAAACTATCTGCAGAATCAATCAACACCACACCCGACAGCCTTTACCAACATTTATCTTTAACATTCTCCAAGGCCGGGCTTTAACGTCGCTCTGCCACCAATTGGTAAGCCACCGCTTGATGCTGTGAACAGCGATCACTTTCACCCGGGTGGAATTCTAACGGAGTTTCAATGGCGGCGATGCTTCTGCCACAAATATGGCCGCGCGGGTCGACAGCGTTGCAACAAGGACTTTTATGGTGCTCTAGCCAAGCGATATAAATTGCTTCACTTACGCTCGCTTTATCCGCGGCGTAAGCTTGGGGATCTTCGAGATAACGACCTATATCATCCAGCGCTATAGCGATCTCGCCCAGGCCCGGCAAAAACACCACCAGGTTAACGCCAGCCTTGGTTAAACGCCCAAGCAACTGATCGCCGCTATTTTTCAGGAGCTGCTGATTTTCGCGCTTGAGATTAACAATTTCCTCTTTCAACGCACTTTCATTTTGATGGCGATAAAACAATTCCACTTCGCGCATATCCAGCATCTCGCGTAACTCAGCGGTCGCCGCGCGGATTTTTGCATCCAATTCCAGTGCAAAATTTTCCTGTAGCACTTGCACCTGAGAAGACTCATCTTGCTGTGCAGCCTTGAGCTTATGCGCAAAATACTCTCTCATCCCCTCAATTTTGGTCGCTTGTACATCAAGCGTATCTTTAAGATTGCGGTTGCGCTCAGCCAACTCTTTATTTTGTTGCTCGTATTGCTGGTGTTTTTGTTGATAGGTCAATAATCGCTGCTGATGCTCATGTTGCACACCATGAAACTTTGCCTGATGTTGATTCATTAATGTCGCAATGCGCAAGCGCTGCTCTTTTATCAGCAACGCCATTTTGTCGCGCAGTTCCTGGGTGTAATGCTCATGGAGCTTTTGCTCTATTGCAGCCTGCTCGCGCTCTGCATCCTGCACCGACCTGGCGACCTGAGCAGGAGCAGTTGGTTTCTGCTCTTGTAGCACTGGCAGCTTAACAATCAAACCCAAGCGATTAGCCTTAACCGCCTTGCGCATGGCGACAAAACTATTCTTACCACGCTGCATTAGCGGGTCCCACAAATTTTTCTGGTGCCATGCAACAGGACATTGGGAATAGCAGGCCAGACGAATGGCTCCCGCGCCCATATCGGGCCCGGAACCAGCAGATTCAAGCAATTGGCGAAGAGGCACATTCCAACGGCGGTCAACCATACCTTTTGAATCGAATCCCAATAGAAAAAAGACTATACCGGTGATACATAGGGAATGGTTTACTTGCACATAGGCGGCTTTAGCCGATCTATTGGCAAAATCGGGGACAGGGATAAAACCATCAAGGATGGCTTCAAATTCGGGGTAGAGTAACTCGCGGGAAATCTGTTCTTCCTGAAACAAGAAGACCGCCTCAAGTTGCTCTGCGGGGGAATTTGGCATAGGCAGTCGTCTCAAACCAAGCGGAAGATTACTTGCAGTATAAGAAAGCAACTACCGTGAAAACGTGAACAACTACCGTGAACAGTGACTTTTGCGCAGATTTGCGGCCTATTCGACGAAAACGAGCCGTATTCATCCAGTCGTCAAAAACAACCAGTTATAGACAGAAGAGAAAGTACAAAAAGGGTTATGAAAAAGGAAGGAAAACAGGGGGGAAGAGGTGGATTACCACGAGCCTTGCAGCAAAATGCTGCGGCAGCCCGGGTCAAATATCTGAGTAATCCTCAGTAACTTCATCGTCGGCATCGTCGTACAGAACATCCAACAGGTCTTCAATATAGTCTTGCATCAGTTTGTCACTCCTTTATGGAAATTTAAGATGAGGCATACAGCCCTATCAGAAACAGCCAAATAATTTGACCGTTCAGGGACTTTACTCCTCGAAACCCAAATTACCAACAGAAGATGACAATATTATGTATAACTATTTTTTATTAGCTCATACCCGAAGATGAAGATATAGGTAAGCCGCGGCAGTAGGCATAGGGAAAATATTGCAGGCAATAAAAAAACCCGCACAAGTGCGGGCTTCTTAAATAGTGGCGGACCGGACGGGACTCGAACCCGCGACCTCCGGCGTGACAGGCCGGCATTCTAACCGACTGAACTACCGGTCCGCATGCTTTCTCAACACCATCATTTTGTTTGTTTGCCCTTGTTCATGAGAGCTCAAAATATGGTGGGCGGTACAAGACTCGAACTTGTGACCCATGCCTTGTAAGGGCATTGCTCTACCAACTGAGCTAACCGCCCCTCGTTGAGAGGTGCGCATTCTATCTAATCTGGGATGGCTGTCAAACATTTTTTGTCTAAACATTTAAACTTTTTCCAAATTGCCTAAAAGGTCGGCAACACTGCATAAAAAGACAGCATTGGCGAACAGGAAACAACCTGATCGAATATCCTATGCTGAATTCGAGTCGATATATTTAAGAGCAAAGAGTAGATTACCGGTAAGCCATTCAAGACCAATTCAAACTTATGATTGCACAACCCATCATCACCAGTTTACCGCACAGCGACCCAGCTCCCTGGATGGGCATGATCGTCATACTGTTACTGGTACTGCAGACCCTGTTAATCATCGGCCTGCAGCGCAGTCGCCTGAGCAATAAGCGCGCGCGCAAAGCATTAAAGGAATCGCAAAAAGCATTGGAAGAAAAAATCCGCGAGCGCACCGAAAGTTTATACACGACCAATAACTTATTAATCGATGAAGTCGCGCGACACGAGCAGACCGGACGGCAGCTACGCGAGACCAAGCTTTATTTACAAAGCATGATCAACTCAATGCCGTCGATTATTATTGGAGTCACTGCCTCAGGCGAAGTAACCCATTGGAATGCCGCCGCTGAAAACACCTTTGAAATTTTTTCCAATGATGCGCTCGGCCGAAAAATTATTGATTTGTTGCCGCTCTTCCCTGTCACGCTTAGCGCGATCAAAAATTCCATCCGCAATGGTGAACCGCATGCAATACAACATACTCACAGTGAAGAAGAACAAAAACGTTATTTTGAAATTACCATTTACCCGTTAATTTCCAGCACGCAACAAGGAGCCGTTATCCGTGTTGATGATGTCACGTTAAAAGTGACTATCGAAAACCTGATGATTCAAAATGAAAAGATGTATTCATTAGGCGAGGTCGCTGCAGGAATTGCCCATGAAATTAATAATCCCCTGAGCGTGATCCTCCAAAATGTGCAGAATATTACCCGACGCACTGATACCAATTTTCCGGTTAACCAGACCCGTGCGCAGGAACTCGACATCGACTTCCAACAAGTTAATAATTACTTGAAGGCCCGTGAAATTCCCCAAATGCTCGACTCTATTCGTGAAGCGGGCGAGCGCTCAGCGACCATCGTGCGCAATATGCTGGAGTTTTCACACAACTCCCAACGCAAAACCAGTTTGGTCGATATCAAACATTTGATTGAACAAACGATTGCGCTCAATCGCAGCAGCTATCCCAAGGTGCACAATGATCACTCGCTACAGATAATCACTGAATTTGCAGATGCATTACCGCCACTGCATGCATCAGCACCAGAACTTCAACAAGTGCTACTCAACCTGTTGCGCAATGCAAAACAGGCGCTCGCAAACAGCGGGATTGAACAACCTGCAATTTGGATTAAAACCTATGCACAAGAGCATCATCTTGTGATCGAGGTTCAGGACAATGGCCCCGGGATGACCGATACTATCCGCCAACACATCTTTGAGCCTTTTTTTACTACCAAGGAATTAGGCTCGGGAACCGGCTTGGGATTATCTGTTTCTTATTTCATTATCACCGAGCGTCACCAGGGAACGATTGATGTTAAAACTGCGCCGGGCAAAGGCAGTAATTTTATTATCCAGTTGCCGTTGCAGTAATCATTACCTATAAATAAAATCATCGTTGCCGAGGAATAATAATGATCAACCAAAAATATTTGCACGTTGCTGCATGCAGTGCGCTGTTTATCAGTGGTTGTGGAACCCAACCTGTTACTCCGCAGGATAACAATATGGAAACTGCTGCGACACAGGTGTTAAGTGAAGCGGTTTACCACTCCACATTATTTTCAACCTGCTCGGAATTAGGCGGAGACATTGAGCTTGATGTGATCGATATACAACAAGATTGGCTCAATGAAAACTCAAAACTAATCGCTGCCGCCGATAGCTATTACAGCCAGCGACACGCCAATAATACCTTTAATTATGATGGCAAAACATTAGCGCCTGCGGCAATTCGTCTTGCCCGGGAAGCACGCACGCGCGCAATTAACGAACTCGCATTGACCCAGCGCAGCCCGGTGAATAAACAAAAAACCTGCAAGTTTAGAATTGCGCAAATCAGCGGCAGCAATTTACCACTGGCAAACATACCCACCATTGCCCCTTATACGAGCGAGTTGCTTAAACACCTACCCCTGGATATCAACGTCGTTGATGTTCCCCAGCTTGCGGCCGGACTTATCGGCACAACACCGGGTGCGACCTATTACACCATTGCCAAAGCCCATGAAAACAGCTGTCCCGCTGCTTATACTCTAAGCATCACCAATCAATGGCCAAATGAGGCCTACGCAAACTTCTGCGCTGAAAAAGTAACTGAAGTCCTCACCTGCGAATGGGGCAAATGCACTTCGAAAAAGTTATAATGGGTAATTACGAGCCTCGCTTAAACGAGGCTCGATTCTTTATCCATGAGCACCAGTATGATACCCAACGATTTTTCTACTGCCAGTTATCAAGCCCAGCTATCAGCAAAGCTCACAAAAATCCAACAAGATTTTGCTGAATTCTCCCTGCCAGACATTACTGTTTTTCCTTCACCCGAAAAGCACTACCGTATGCGTGCCGAGTTTCGCGTATGGCATCAGCAAGAACGCACCGAATATGTGATGTTCACCCAGGATGAATTCAAACGTCCCTACCCCATTCATGAATTTCCTATCGGTTCGGTATTGATGAACGAGTTAATGCCGCGCTTATTGGTAGAAATTAACAGCGACGAATTATTGCGACACAAACTTTATCAAGTTGATTTTTTAACCACTCAAAGTGGTGAAGCTTTGGTAACCCTGATTTACCATAAAGCATTGAATGATGAATGGATCGCCCGTGCACAAATACTGAAACAACAATTGGGAATTGATATTGTAGGACGCAGCCGCAAACAACGTTTATTAGTCGAGCGCGACCATGTGATTGAGCGCTTGCAAGTAGCCGGGCGCGATTATTCCTATCAACAAGTAGAAGCCAGCTTTACCCAACCAAATGCGACCATTTGCGAAGCTATGCTTAGCTGGGCGGTAGAAAACAGTAAGGGGTTTAGTGGAGATTTACTGGAGCTTTACTGTGGCAATGGCAATTTCACTCTGCCGCTCGCACAAAATTTTGCCAAAGTATTGGCAACAGAAGTTTCAAAAACGTCGGTGGAATCTGCCCAATTTAATATTGCAGCAAACAAAATTGATAACATCCAAATTGCACGCATGTCGAGTGAAGAGTTTTCGCAAGCGATGGAAGGTGTGCGGGAGTTTAATCGTTTACGCCATGTCAATTTGGCCGATTACAATTTCTCCACAATTTTTGTAGATCCGCCGCGTGCCGGACTTGATCCGCACACCACCAGTATTGCCCAGCGCTTTGACAATATCCTTTATATTTCCTGCAACCCCGATACCCTGCGTGACAATTTAACCACTATCACCCAGACCCACAGCATTAAGGCATTTGCCATTTTCGATCAGTTCCCTTACACCCATCACGTTGAATGCGGTGTAGTACTGCAGAAGAAATAAAAAGATAAAACATTAACGAGCAAGCTCGCGCGTCATATAAATCGCAGGGCCGGAATATGACGCAAGATTATTCTGCTGCAGCTCGTCCAGCTGAACACATTCGTTAAAACCCAATTTCTGCCAAAAGGATTTGGAATTCTGCACGGAAACCAATGCAGCATTACGTAGCGCACGTTGCCGAGCCTCTGCTAACGCATGACTCACCAACATCGGACCCAAGCCGCAACCAAGCGCAGATTTACTGATCGCGAGATCATGCAAATAAAGTGCAGTTGATTCCTGTTTGTGGGCAAACTCACTGCCCCAAGGTGTCACCTCACCTAATGCCGACTGATATCCCACTAAATAGCCGCAAACTTTTCCTGCGCGTTCAACAACCCAGGATGTATCGGGTACTTGTTGGAAGCGCGCCTGGATTACCTCGGCCGTTTCCAAAATCTCATCAACATAGGCTTCAGCCTGGATACGAATTACTTCTGCCAAATCACTCAATTGCATCGCACGGCAACTAAAATCACTCGCGTTTACCCCTATACTCATTGATCCGAATCCAAAAAAAGTTCTTCCGGTTCAGGCTCTGCGCCTGCATCCTCCAACAAATGACCTGCGATAGTTTTTTTTGTTTTTGCGCCTAGTCGGCGGATATCATCTACACGTTTCACCAAATTACCACGGCCATGCTGCAAACGATCACGCGCCTTACTATAAGATTCCTGCGCCTTGTTAAGTGAGTTACCCACGGCATCCAGCGATTCAAGTAACAGAACAAATTGATCATGAAGCGCACCCGCCTCTTTCGCAATTCGCTCAGCGTTTTTATTTTGCTTTTCATAACGCCATATATTTTCTACCGTGCGCAAGGTTGCCAACAAGGTAGTTGGGCTTACCAGAATAATATGGCGATCATAAGCTTCGCGGTACAACCCCGGTTCATGCTGCAATGCAAACATAAAAGCAGCTTCTATCGGAATAAAGATAAAAACAAAATCCAACGCTTTGATGCCATCCAACTTTTCGTAATCTTTAATACTCAAACTTTTAATGTGGCTGCGCAGCGAATTGACATGGGCATTGAGATAAAATTTTCGCTCGGTTTCATCATCAGAACTACAGAATTTTTCGTAATCAACCAGTGAGCATTTTGCATCGATCACAATGTCTTTATTTTCGGGCAAATGGATAATCACGTCCGGCATTAAACGCGAACCATCACTGCTGGTAAAATTTACTTGGATATCGTATTCACGGCCTTTCTGTAAACCTGACTCTTCAAGCAAACGCTCAAGCACCACTTCACCCCAATTACCTTGGGCCTTGCTATTTCCTTTGAGCGCTTGCGCCAGATTAACGGCGTCCTCGCCAATTTTTTGCGCCTGCTTTTGCAACTCAACGACCTGCCCTGACAAACGGTTACGATCGGCATTTTCCTTTTCGTATACATCTTCCACTTTTTTACGGAATTCGGTGAGCTGCAACTTCAGCGGGTCAAGGGTGTTATCAAGCAAACTTTTGCTATTCAAATTAAATTGCTGCTGTTTGTTGTCGAAAATTTTGTTGGCGATGTTTTCAAATTCTTTCGCCAGTTCCACTTTTGCATTTTGCAGCAGCGCTAACTGCTCGGCGAAGTTTTTACGCTCTTGCTCCAGCCGGGTTTTGAGTTCGGTAGTTTCTTTTGCGAGTAAGCCCAGCTGTTCATCTTTGCGCAGGGATTGTTGTTGCAGGTCGTCAAAGTGACGGGTTTTCTCACGCAGACCGGCGGCGTCTTGCCGGGAATCACCCAACGCTTGCTGCAAGTCCTGTGACTGCTGCTGAGTTGATTGGAGTAATGCCTTTACCTCGATCAACTGCAACTTGAGCTGCCCAACCTCACTTTGGAGCGCTGACTCGCGCAACGCATGACCGTGCTGCAATTGCTGCTGGAGCGATTCAAACTCGTGGGTTTTAGCAATAACAGCTTGGTCAAGGCGGCGGCCAATAATCCAATAGACTATAAAAGCGCCGACAACCAAGCCAATCAAGGCGGCGATAAGGGTCAATACCGATGGATTCACAAGAAAACTCCAGAATGTAAAACGCGGCTAGGCTTTATCGGCCACGACCGTTAAAATCGCGGCCATTTTAGCAATATATCGCCCCACCCAGGCCATTGATTTGACCCATACAATGACAAATTCCACCCTATCATCTCCTGTCCCGCGCATTCTGGTATTCGATTCCGGCGTCGGCGGGCTGAGCGTCGCCCGCGAAATCCAACAGCGTTTGCCGCTGAATCCGCTGGTATATGCGTCGGATAATGCCTTTTTTCCTTACGGCACCAAAGGTGAGGCGGAATTGATTGCGCGGGTTGATCAAGTAATCAGCGAGCTTTTGCTGCGCTATCCAGCCGATATCCTCGTTATTGCCTGCAATACTGCCAGCACCCTTACCCTGCCCCATTTGCGCAGCAAGTTGAGCTTGCCGATAGTTGGCGTAGTACCAGCCATCAAACCGGCCGCAGTGATGAGCAAGTCCGGTGTTATCGGCCTGCTGGCCACACCCGCTACAGTTGCGCGCCCTTATACGCACGAATTAATCCGCGAATACGCGACTAACTGCCAGGTTATTGCATTGGGCAGCAGCGAACTGGTGCAAACCGCCGAGCAAAAATTGCGCGGAGAAGCGATCGATTTGGATGCAATAGGCAGAATCGCGCGGAAATTAATGCAAGCCGATCAAGCAGAAAAAATGGATGTACTGGTCTTGGCCTGCACCCATTTTCCATTACTGAAAGATGAGCTGGCAAAACACCTGCCGGAACAAATTAGGTTGATCGATTCGGGAACCGCTATCGCGCGGCGGGTGGAGTATTTACTCGCCGATAGTGTAGGGTCAGCAGAAGGTTATATGCCTGACCATATTGCTGTATTTACCAAAGCAACAACGGCGGCAGAACAACTTGCGCCGGCACTAACCGGGTTCGGGATTTATCAGCAGGCCTATTTAAATATTTAAACAATAAAAAAAGCCCCACTGCAAAACAGTGGGGCTTTCTACATCGTATCTAATTGCAGATCATTACAGATCAGTAATCGGTTTGTACTTGGGCACCAGGGTTTTCATCACGCCCCAGGCAAGTAAATAAGCAACCGCACAGACCGCAAACATAATCGCGTAGCCGGTATAAATATTTCCTTGCGCACCGTAGTAGTCAAATAACCAGCCACCGGTTTTGGACAGGAATACACCGCCCATACCGCCAGCCATACCACCAATTCCCACTACAGAACCCACTGCTTTTTTCGGGAACATATCCGATACGGTAGTGAAAATATTCGCTGACCACGCCTGGTGCGCCGACGCGCCTATGCCGATTAAAATTACCGGCACCCAGAAGCCGTAGTGGCCTAATGGCTGGGCCAACAACACTACCAGTGGGAACAAGGCGATAACAAACATCGCACGCATACGACCGTCGTAAGCGTTGTAACCTTTGTTCATAAAGTAAGTCGGGAACCAACCGCCGCCAATACTGCCAATCATGGTCAAGCTGTAGAGCACAGTTAACGGTAACATCAATTGAGTGCCGGTCAATCCGTATTGTTCGCCCAAATATTTCGGCAACCAAAACAGGAAGAACCACCACACGCCGTCGGTCATAAATTTACCGAAGGCAAATGCCCAGGTTTGGCGATATCCCAACAATTTAAACCAGGAAGTTTTAAGTTCGCCCTCAACAGGAGCTGCTGACGCCTCGCCTGGATTGGTGTTGATGTAATCCAGCTCTGATTGACGCAAACGTTTTTGTTTAGTCGGGATTTCGTAATAAATTTGCCACAGCACCATCCACACAAAGCCGATGGCACCAATCACGATAAACGCGGTTTGCCAGCCCCAGTTGACTGCAATCCAGGGCACGGTTAACGGAGCGAGGATCGCACCGACGTTAGCGCCCGAGTTAAAAATGCCGGTCGCAAACGAGCGCTCTTTTTTAGGGAAGTATTCAGCAGTCGCTTTGATAGCGGCAGGAAAGTTACCCGCCTCACCTATCGCCAACACTGCGCGGGAAATCATAAAACCGATAATCGACACCGGAATTGCCGCTATACCGGCAATCGCCAATACATTATTCGTGAGGTGGCCGATAGGCACTGCATAGGCATGCATGATAGCGCCGATGGACCAGATAACAATCGCGACTATGTAACCCAATTTAGTACCGAGCTTGTCGATAACACGACCAGCAAAAAGCATGGAGATGGCGTAAACGAATTGGAATACCGCTGTGATATTGGCGTAGTCGCTGTTAGACCAGCCAAACTCCTGGGAGAGTGCCGGCGCTAAAAGGCTGAGAACTTGACGGTCGAGGTAGTTAACTGTGGTAGCAAAAAACAGGAGGGCACAAATCGTCCACCGGTAGTTACCAATAATTTGCTGGTTCATAGGGTCACTTGTTTATAGTTATGGAATACAAAGGGAATCATAGTCGCACTTTCTTCGCACCACTTTTGGAAGCGTAAAAATAATGCACAGATGACACTCTCACCTGAATTGTATTGACCTTATTTGCCTGATACTTACCTGCCAGATAAGTTTGCCTGTTCGGCTTATTGATCCAGTCCCTTTGGGCCAGCCACTGATGGAGGTGGATGGGAATAACGCGCTGCGTCCAAGCTGTTCTTTATTGTGGGTCGGAAAAGTAACATGTTTCATAAGGCCAAACAAGCCAAAGCCGGGGCTAAATCCTTATGTGACAATGGCTTATAACCAAAATTTATGCAGATGCTCACTCCCTGCACAGAAGGCAACAGCGGCAAGTTTCCTCAACCCTAAACTCCTGTTGTCGATGCAGTCACGATGCCATAATGCCGCACTATTCCCGGCTACTGAAAAATCATCATGATTGATACCTATTTCAATATTGATTCCTATCTCCCTGCCATAACATCCGGCGAGCTGATCATCACCGCCAACAATCGCTTGCGCAATCACATGCTGCGCGCCTATGGCCAACAGCAACAAGGTAAAAACAGTGTCTGGCCAAGCCCGCGCATTTATTCGCTCAGCCAATGGATCGGATTGAATTGGGAACTGTTGCAACGCCGCGCTTACGCGCCTGCTGCGCAGCGGATTATCAACAACCTGCAGCGCCAAACCTTATGGGAAAAAATCATTGGCGAATCATCACTCGCAGCCGCGCTGCTGCAACCGGAACCACTGGCACAAGCGGCCGATAGCGCCCTGCGTAACCTTGAACTCTGGCAATTGACCGAAGAACAAGTGCGTGCTGCGGAGCCTTTGCTGAGCAATCAAAGCAATACCTATTGCTGGCTCACCTGGCTGGGTGAATTCCGTGCGCGTTTAGCGCAGTCAGGATTTATTACCCAGGAAATGGCCAATCAAATTCTGATCGATGCATTTAAAAATGGGCAGATTGCACAAGAGGCGATCATTCATCTCACCGGTTTTGATGACATCCCTCCGCAACACCAGGATGTAATTAACCGCGCCTGCCATGAATTAACCAATATCAAACCGGATAATCCGCAAACACAATTAATCCGCACTGAAACACAAAATAGCGAAGCGGAAATCCGCGTATCTGCCCTCTGGAGTAAACAACAACTGGAGCAGCATCCAACGGCGATGATTGGCATTATCGTGCCTAATCTCGGCCAATGCCGCGATCAGGTCGAGCGCATTTTTGTAGAAGTATTTGAACCACTGGCGGCGTTACCCGATCACCCGCGCTACACACTGCCATTTAACTTTTCTGCCGGTATACCACTCGGCACCACACCAATTATTATGGCTACGCTGGATTTATTAGAGCTGCAAAAATCATCCTGGGATTTGGAAGCGATTTGTAATTTACTCCTCTCCCCGTTTTTTGGTGATGCCGATAAAGAATTGGTTTTGCGCACACACCTGATCCAGACATTACGCAAACTGGGAAAATTTACCATCAGCCTGAGCGATCTGCGTTATCACTGTCAAAAGCTGTCGCGCAAATTAAGCCCCATTCAAAACGAGCATGAAAGCGATGCCAATCTTGCAACACGTTTAGTGCAGCTGGAAAATTATCGTCGCCAGAGTTTCGGCAATCACTCTGCACAATACTGGTGTGACTTTTTCCAACAACATTTGCAGCTGCTTGGCTGGCCGGGTACAAGGCGATTGGATAGCCAGGAGTACCAGCAATTAACGCTCTGGAATCAGGTACTGGAAAACTTTCTCCAGCTCGATGGCACAGGCATTCAATTTGGCTACACAGGCGCGATCCAGCAATTGCGCAACATTGCGGGAAAAACACCGTTCCAGGCACAAACACCGAACTCGCCGATTCAAATTCTCGGCGCATTGGAAGGTGCCGGCTTGCAATTCAGCCATTGCTGGGTGATGGGCTTACATCATCGCCAATGGCCACCCGTACCTGCGCCCAACCCATTACTTCCCGGTAATTTACAACGTACGCAAAAAATGCCGCATGCCAGCGCTGAGCGTGAATTGCAATTTGCGCGCGCACTCACCGATCACTATCGCCAATGCGCTCCAATCGTTGTCTTTAGTTCTGCACACAGTGATGAGGATAGCGAACTTAACCCAAGCGCATTAATTCGCCATTTACCGTTGACATTAATCGATAGTTTGATTGGAACAACAGAAAGTATCAGCGCAGAAAATTACCGCTCAATGGCGGCAACTAATACTCTGGAAATAGTTAACACCGCGCAGGCACCGCAATTAATTATCGGAGAGGAACCGGTTCGCGGCGGAGCTAATATCTTTAAAGAACAAGCCGCCTGCCCGTTTAATGCTTTCGCTCGTTTGCGCTTAGGCGCAACCGGTATTGACGAACCCGTCGCCGGTTTTTCTGCCATCGAACGAGGTAACTTATTACACGACGCACTTGCCATGATTTGGCGCGAACTCAAAGACCAGCATAATTTGCTCGCGTTGGATGAAGCCGCATTAACCGCATTGATCAGCCAAACAGTACAAATTGCGGTGGATTCGCTTAAACAAAAGCGCGGCACCAGTATCGGTGTGTTTTACGCACAACTTGAACAAGAGCGGCTCACACACTTGATTGCGGAGTGGCTTGCACAAGAGAAAACGCGTCCTGCTTTTTCTGTAGTTGCGATAGAACAGGAGGTCATACTCGAATTTGCAGGATTGCCTTTGCGCCTTCGAATAGACCGTATTGATCAGCTGGAAAATGGCGAACTGATTTTGATTGATTACAAAACTGGCCAACCGAAATTACAAAGCTGGTTGGGTGAACGTATGGATGAGCCACAATTACCGCTCTATGCGGTAACTGCCACCAATCACGTTGCCGCAATCACCTTTGCGCAAATTAATGCGAAGGCAATGAAATGGATCGGCACTGGTGAATTAAGCATTCAACATGACGGTATTTTTTCCGGCAAGCAATCGTGGGAACAACAATTACAAGATTGGCAAATGCACTTACACCAACTGGCAGCTGATTTTATCCAGGGCGATGTGCGTGTCGACATAAAAAGTCCTGCCGCTGCGCAATACGCTGAAGACTTACTTCCATTGAATCGCTTGCTGGAAAAAGATGCGCTTGATGCCTTCATTCGTCGCATGCAGGGAGCGGTGTAATCCATGACAATTAATCAAATACAACCAACAACACAACCAATCGATCAACAGGTCCGTATTGATGCACTCGATCCGCAAACTTCTTTTGCCGTTTCCGCACCCGCCGGTTCAGGAAAAACCGGATTGCTCACCCAACGTGTATTAACTCTGCTCGCTTATTGCGACGAACCGGAAGAAGTACTGGCGATTACCTTTACACGCAAAGCTGCTGGCGAAATGCAAGATAGGATTATGCATGCGCTGTGGCAAGCCGCAGATCAACCGGAACCGCAAGATCCCCATGCACAACGCACCTGGCAACTTGCACAGCGTGTATTGCAGCGAGATCGTGAACTGCAATGGAATTTATTGCAAAGCCCGCAACGTTTACGCGTGCAAACCATCGATAGTTTGTGTCGCTCTATCACCAAACAACTACCGCTCGCTAGCGGTATAGGCGCGCAGCCAGACACCTTGGAAGATGCCGACCAAACCTATCGCTTGGCGGTGCGTGAACTATTTAAATTGCTCGAACAGGAGTCGCCACTGCGCGATGAATTAACCCGCTTGTTGCGCCATTTGGATAATAACCTGCAAGCAGTGGAGAATTTATTAATCAGCTTGCTCGCCAAGCGCGAACAATGGCTCGGCGTACTATTACAAGCACGCCATGAAGATGCGCGAGCATATCTTGAACATGTATTACGCGATGTGGTTTGCGAACATCTTGATCAGGTCGAAACAGCATTGCTCATCCACAGCAGTGAGCTATGCAATATTGCTGATCGTGCCGCAACGAATTTACAAGAAAGGGTTGCAGCGGACTTGCAAGAAAAAGGTGAGCACAAAAATCGCATTCACGAATTGCGTGGCATTAGTGTCCTACCCCAAGCTGAACCTGAATCGCTTAATCATTGGCTCGCACTTGTCGATTTATTATTAACCAATAGCGGCACCTGGCGCGCGCGCCTCACCAAAGCGGAAGGCTTTCCAGCGGGCAAAGAAAATGCTGAATTAAAAAATCGTTTTAGCGAACTCATCGCGGCGATTACTGATACAGCACCCGAAGCAGAACAATTATTACAAGAAGTTCGCTCATTACCATCGGCATATTATGCTGACAGCCAATGGCAATTGCTCGACAGCCTCACCAGTATTTTGCCGATCCTTGTTGCCCAATTGACTATCGTCTTCAAGCAACAAAGCGCAACTGACTACACTGCCATTAGCCAAGCTGCACTACTAGCATTAGGTGATGAAGATTCGCCAACAGATTTGGCATTGCAACTGGATTATCGCATTCGCCACATTCTGGTAGACGAATTCCAGGACACTGCCAGCCCACAGCTTGAACTTTTGCGTAAACTCACCAGCGGTTGGCAAGCTGGCGATGGTCGCACATTATTTATCGTGGGCGACGGAATGCAATCCTGCTATGGCTTCCGCAACGCCAATGTGGGTTTATTTTTGGATGCGCGTCAACAAGGTATAGGCTCCGTTGATTTAACGGCGCTGGATTTGCGGGTAAATTTTCGTTCACAGGCCGGTGTAGTCAATTGGGTAAACGATATTTTCCAAAACGCATTTCCACTACAAGACGATATCAGCCGTGGAGCGGTATGTTATTCACCTTCGGTCGCGTTTAAACCAGCCGTTGACGGTGATGCAGTCAGTTTTTACGCATGTATTTATCCATCCGAAATTAAGCATACGGACAACAGAAATAACGATGATATAGAAGAAGAAATTCCATCCCGCCTAAACGCCCAGCAACAAGAAGCGGAAAAAGTCGTCGAACTGGTACAACAAGCGCGCCGCGACAATCCCAATGGCAGCATTGCCATTCTGGTGCGTACGCGCAATCACCTTGCACACATTTTACCGGCATTAACTTCCGCAGGATTACATTACCAAGCCACTGAAATTGATCGCCTCGCCAGCCGTATGGCGATTATGGATTTACTTTCACTCACTCGCGCACTATTAAATCCATCTGATCGCATTGCATGGCTGTCATTACTGCGTGCGCCTTGGTGCGGCCTGGATAATAATGACTTACATAAAATTTCGACCTTCGATCTTGCCGAACAAAATCCGCGTATTAATGACACAGCATTTGCCGTTATCTGGCCACAGTTGCGTTTGCACGATCAGATAAGTAAATTGAGTGAAAATGGAAAAACGATTCTCGCACGTGTTGTACCCATTCTTGAACAAGCCTTACAAGAACGCTATCGCAAACCACTACGTCAATGGGTTGAAGGAATCTGGTTTGCATTGGGCGGCCCTGCAACCTTGCTTGATACTAATGATCAAAACAATATCAATAGCTTTTTCGCACTGCTCGACAAACATCAACAAGGTGGCAGCATTCGCGACTGGCAAATATTTAATAATGCCATTGAGCGATTATTTGCTGCACCGCACGCTGATGCCGATCCAAAACTGCAAGTAATGACCATCCACAAATCCAAAGGGTTGGAATTTGATACCGTTATAATTCCGGGGCTTGACCGCAGTGCCCGCAAAGACGACAAACAATTATTGCTATGGCAAGAACGCATTAGTCACCAAGGTGAAAAACAATTGTTACTCGGCTCACTTGCGGCCACTGGCAAAGAGGAAGACGGCCTCTATACTTTTATGCGTCGCGAAGCGGACAAACAACAGGCTTTTGAAGCAACACGGCTTTTGTATGTTGGCTGCACCCGCGCCATTAAACGTTTGCATTTACTTGCCTGTATCAGAACCAAAGAGGATGAACTTGAAGCACCCGCGAAAGTATCGTTGCTGCACAGCATTTGGCCTTTTGTAAAAGAAAACGTAATACTTGTTAATAGCGGGAATTATTCAAGCCGCAATGAACTATCCAATATCGAAAATACAAAACCCGGTTTACAACATATCTTACGCCTGCCAGCACAGTGGCAAGCACCAACACTTACCGATGTAACTTTACTGAAAGACTATCGCGGCCACGAATTCAGCATGAGTAAGGACGACAACCCACTCAATATTCCCGAAGTAGAAACTACCAATGCCCGCCTCGCCCGCCATACTGGCACGGTGATTCACCGCGCATTACAAGCAATAGTAGAAAACAAACTGGTCACCAATTCTACTTGCATCACACCAGCAGAATTTATTAACCGGCAACAACATTTTTGGAAAATTCAGCTACAACAACTCGGCTGGAGCGGTGAAAACCTGACCCGCGCACAACAAAAAGTCGCAACTACTATCTCCGCCACACTCAGCAGCGAACAAGGCCGCTGGCTGCTCAACAGTGACCACGAACAAAGCGCCTGCGAACTATCGCTGATGCAAAAAGACAAACAAGATGTGCAAGAATCCATCATCGATCGTACCTTCATTGCCGATGGTATCCGTTGGATTGTGGATTATAAAAGCAGCGAACTGGAGGCCGGACAAACCATGGATAAATTTATTGCGCGCGAAACTGAGACTTACAAAGATCAATTGCAGAGATATAAAAACTTATTAAGCTCAATGGAAAGCTTCCCGATAAAGACAGCGCTTTATTTGGTCACTTTTGGGATGTTTATTGAAATAATGTAAAAAAAGCTTAAAAAGCTGTAAATTTTTATACGGTTCAGCAAGCAATATAATTTATTTTTTAATCTGAGCTTAAATTAATTGTCAGGGCACCAGGCCATACATTTTACCAATTTGAGCCGCAACTATGCGATGCACATCGTTTGATGGATGAAAATGGATTTCTGTTTGGAACAATGGCCATTGACCAGCTTGACGAATAAGGTAAACCAGTTCGGCCTCTACCGTTTCTATATCTCTACAGCTTCGTTCAATAGCAGGATTTGTGTGGCACCAGACATCGAGATTTACTGCAGTGAATTTATGACGCCAAGCATAGCCGTAGTATCCACCATCTCCCTTCGCACTCCAACCAAAGCGAAGCCTATTACGAACTGATTGCTTCGTAATGCCAACATAAATTGGATTGTTATCGACACTAGCAACATAAAGTTTCGGTAAATTGGAGGTGGCTAGACCAGAGAACTTATTAGTTCCAAGAGAACACTGGACAGAAAATTTCTCGGCATCAAAAATGAGCTTATATCGACCTACATAAGTAATATCCATTTTTTATCTTATCGCCATGCCAAGCGGCACGTTAAATTCTTCGCCATAAATAAAACCCCAGTGCAATAAACCCCACTGAAAATAGCAAACCAATGATATGTCCTTTCGCAAGGCCAACAGCTATTACTGATGTGGCTTTGTTATCGGGATCTACATATACCTTAACCGTATCTCCGGCCTTCAAAACCGAAGCAGGTTTATTTATGCCATAGCCTATCGTTGTATTGCGGTATTCACGACCGTCGATTTCGTATGTGTACTCCATCCAGCGACTCATCGAGCCATATGGAGTGATGAAGCCGCCCATACCTTCACTGCCATTAATCACTGTACCTTGATGTACCTCCCAGGTTTCAGCGGCGAGGCTGTTGATGATGTTTTTCATGGTAGTCAGCAATAGCAAAGCCGCCGCCAGTATGCACAAGCCAAAAACGAAATTGCGGAAGCGCTTATATTGTTGTTCCATTGGATGTTTCATTTGTTCTCCTGATTCCGGATGCAGCAAGTACAGCAATCTTTCCTGCGGCAACATGCGTGAAGCGAAATATTACATCATTAATTCACTATGTTCACAGCGGTAGAAAATATGATTGTGATGATGTCGCAGTCGCTATTAAAACTGAAGCCCAGAACCTCAGCGTCAAGAATCAAACGATTGGGATTGAGGCAATAACGACAACTAATTCTCCTCTGTCGTTAAACCGTTACGAGTCCACTCAAACTCCATTTGCTTTGCTGTCCGCTCGGCCACAGTAATACCAGCAAGGCGCGCAACAAGATGCAGGCTCATGTCGATACCTGCTGATATTCCTGCCGACGTTACAATCGCGCCCTCATCAACCCAACGCACACCACTGATAACATCCAACGCGGGAAATGCATTTTTCAAATCAACCTGATCCTCCCAATGCGTAGTCACCTTGTGTGTGGTAAGCAAGCCTGCTTTGGCAAGCAGAAAAGCGCCAGTGCAGACGGAAGCAGTAATTTGAGTGGAATTTGCAGTACGACTGATCCAATCATGAACATAAGGCTTTTCCATCTCAGCGGTGACAACACCGCCAGGAATAATCAGTAGATCCAATGCAGGGTGCGTATTCAATTGGAAACCGGGAACAAATTTAAGCCCGGCCCTCGCAGTTACGGGATCGATGCTCAATACTTAAATTTCACAACATCCAAGGCAAGCGACATCCAGGAATATGCCAATAAACGAAACGCATGAATGATGTGAATGTATCACACGGAATTAAGCAATGACCATGTAAAGGCTGGGACAACAAACTGAAGGGAAATACTGGAAGAATTTTAAAGCTCATACCCGATATACCGGGAACGAGCTTTAAAAATTACAGCACTGGAGAAGATCATTGTAGCGGCAATACAAATACGTTGAGCAAACTCGCTTAAATAAACAAAGTACCTATGTAGAACAAACCACCCGAAAGCAGAATGGTAGCGGGCAAAGTAAATACCCAGGCAAGCAGGATGGTTCTAACAGTGCCAAACTGCAAACCGGAACGGTTGGCAACCATGGTGCCTGCAACAGCAGACGATAGTACGTGAGTGGTAGATACCGGCATACCCGTCACACTGGCAACACCAATCGCGGTAGCAGCGGTAATTTGCGCCGACATACCTTGCGAGTAAGTCATGCCGGTTTTACCAATTTTTTCACCCACGGTATAAACGATACGTTTCCACCCCATCATAGTGCCCAAACCTAACGCCAGAGCCACAGCGATAATTACCCAGAAAGGTGCATATTCAGTAGTCGCGGTGAGGTCTTTACGCAGATTGCCGAGATCTTGTTTATCTTTGTTTGAGAGGCCATTCACTTTGGATGCCTTTTTCGCGGTGTCATCAATACACAACAGCAAACGGCGTACATCGCGGCGGTCATCAAGACTCAAATTACCGTAATGATTAATCCCTTTTAATTTACTGTTCAATGCACTGATAACCGGCATTGCATCTTTAGCATTGCATTTGAACTCGCCGGGTGAAATTTCTGTTTGCGCTTTGTCTATCTCCATCAGATCAGAAAGACTCGCTTTATTTTCGCGATAAAGCGTTTGCAAATGCACCGCTGCATCGCGGGTGCGCTCAATTTCATAAGTACTGCTATCAAGATTAAGTACGAACTGCGCCGGTGTAAGACCAATTAACACCAACATAATCAGGCCGATACCTTTTTGGCCATCGTTGGAACCGTGCACAAAACTAACTCCCATTGCTGAAGCAACCAGGGTTACGCGAGTCCAGAATGGTGGATGTTTTTTACCATCGATCTTTTCGCGTTCTTGCGGGGTTTTATGAATTTTGGGACCGGTGAAGATGCGCTTCAGCAGCAGCAGAACCAATGCTGCAACACCGAAGCCCACTAGCGGTGAAATTAAAAGCGAAAGCATGATATCGATGGCTTTTTTAACGTTGACGCCTTCACTGATTGGAATTCCGGTAAGCAGCGCATTGGCAAGGCATACACCTAACAGAGAGCCAATCAAGGTGTGCGAACTGGATGCAGGAATACCGAAATACCAGGTGCCGAGATTCCAAATAATCGCAGCTGCCAAAAGGGAAAACACCAATACCATCCCATGGACGGACGTGATGTTGAGCAGCATATCGACCGGCAACAAATGCACAATCGCATATGCCACACCCAGACCGCCAAGAATCACACCGAGAAAGTTAAAAATGCCCGATGCGATAACCGCCGTGTAAGGAGACATTGCCTTGGTGTAGATCACGGTTGCCACTGCATTGGCAGTATCGTGGAAGCCGTTAATAAACTCGTAGGCCAACACAAATAACAAGGCAAAAAACAGGCTGAGGCCCATGACAAAACTGAGCCCAGTGAACATATCTAACATAAGTAATCCACTTGATTAACGAGAAAAGTGAATGCAACAAACCCGTCCCTGCCATTGCATTGAGCAAACCTGCGAGAACTGGCTAAAGAACCAGCTCAAAGCCGCTGTGGGCCAAATCGAAAGGAGTGCCCTATGGATTAATCCACATGACAATTATATTTCAAACGCAGCAACCAGTAACAGCTAGACAACCTTGGGGTAAATCTGCATGTAGAACAATTATTCAACTATTTTTTCGTTAATCAGGTTTTGGGGCGGTTTTTCAAAAACGATGGCAATAAAAAACCGCCTTTAGGCGGTTTTCTGTCACTACCGGTTATATCAACCAGAATTAGAGACCAATGACGTTTTCAGCTTGCGGACCTTTCTGGCCAGGCTTAACGTCAAATTCTACTTTTTGGCCTTCAGCCAGGGTTTTAAAACCTGAACCAGTGATAGCGCTGTAGTGAACGAACACATCTTGACCAGCTTCGCTAGCAATAAAGCCAAAACCTTTAGATTCGTTAAACCATTTAACAGTACCAGTACTTCTAGCCATATAAACCTCGTTGTCTTTTTATAAATAATTAAATGAATACCCCAAGTGGAGCTTCGCTGGCGGATTCAGGTGTTACTTATGTAGAACAAACCGAGGTGCTAATAGATGACTGCTAGAACAACGAGGTGACTTACCATAAATAATGCTGCGAACAGACCAGCAGACCAAATATATTCCGCCGCCACTGCCATGTAAAGAGCCTATTGGCTAACGAATAAGCGACTTTAGTTATAACGGATGCAGCATGCGGCAATTTGTCACTCCCGTAAACCGGTACAGCTGGATAAGATACAGCCATACAATCTGGCTACTTATTCACCCTCTTTCACTTAACCGGGTCACCGGTTAATCTCCTTCGGGCTGGTTCGTCAGCCCTTTTTTATATTCCACATCTCAAGCAACCGGAAATCACTCAATAACAGTCATCTATCTAGTAAGTGAGAGATATTTTGCCACCTACTTACTTGAGCCCAAATCAACTATTTACCGTCCCTATCAAAGCTGCAACAATCGCTTCATTAAACTATTTATATAAAGCTTCACCCCACCATCCCCATCAGGGATAGCTGTTTCCTTAAGGTGTCTGCCCATGACTCTCAATCAAACTATCGTCAAAACGCAGGATGCCAATTGCGCCCATGATAAAAAAGTGAGCTGCGGCAATTGCAGATTAAACACCATTTGCCTGCCTATCAGCTTGCATATTGATGATATTGATCGGCTCAATCACATCATCCAACGCGGCAAACCCCTGCAAAAAGGCGACTACCTGTATCGCGCCAATGATCCCTTTGATTCGGTTTATGCCATTCGCTCCGGCGCGGTAAAGGCCATAACGTTGAGCGATAGTGGTGAGGAGCAAGTCACCGGATTTTATTTGCCCGGTGAGGTTGTGGGTATGGATGGTATCGCCGATAGCTGCTATACCAATTCGGTAATCGCGCTGGAAACTGCCTCTGTGTGTGAAATTCCATTTAATCGCATGGAAGAATTGAGCTTGCAAATCCCCAATCTGCAACGTCATTTTTTCCAACTGATGAGCCGGGAAATTACGCAGGACCAACAAATTATCACCCTGCTCAGCAAAAGCAGTGCGGAGGAGCGAATCGCTGCGCTGCTACTCAGTATCTCCAGCCGCAATAGCCGCCGCCAATTATCAGCCAATGCCTTCCGCTTACCTATGTCGCGTACGGATATCGGCAATTATTTGGGGCTGACGATTGAAACTGTGAGCCGTATTTTTACCCGTCTGCAAAAACAAGATGTGATTGTGGTAGATAAAAAAGAAATCCTGATTAAAAATATGGATCAGTTACGCAATATCGCCAATGGCGAAACAGGTAACTAGACCAAATGAGTAATGATGAATGACCAACCCTGTCCGATTGGAAAAAACCCTCGCTGCATTCGATGCAGCAAACTTGCAAGATCCCAACACTGAAATCGTTGATGGCAAACCTGTTGCCAAAGAATGGATTTATGCGCAGCGCATGAGCGCGCAACTGCACAAGTTTTGTGATGCCCCTTCTGAAGCCTTGCAATTGGCAACCCGCAGCCAACATATTTGCCGCTGGAAAAGCCCGCGCAGTGATTATCCGATGGATAGGAATGGTTACAAAAAATGGCGGTTAGATCTGGCACAGCTACATGGCGATATCGCTGGTGAAATTATGGCTGAACAAGGTTATGACGAAACCATTATTGCGCGCGTAAAAGATTTACTGCTCAAACGCAGCTTGAAACGCGATGAAGAAGTTCAAACACTGGAAGATGTCGTGTGCCTGGTCTTTATCGAGTTTTATCTCGAAGATTTTGCCACCAAACACGAGGAAGCAAAGCTGATCGATATTATTCAAAAAACCTGGAACAAGATGTCGCCCAAAGGCCATGAAGCAGCGCTAAAGTTGCCGCTCTCTGAAGCCATGCTCGGGCTTGTTGGAAAAGCACTGGATGCTGCGTAAAAAGAGTTCATTGCAAGACCATAACAACTCACTTCTACAAGAAGGAAAATACCGTGTACCTAGCCCTTAAACATATTCATCTCACTTTTGTTTTTTTATCGTTACTCGCCTTTTTTGTGCGTGGACTCTGGCTGTTTATGAATTCCAGTATGCTCACCAAAAAGTGGGTTAAAATACTTCCGCATGTCATTAGTACTATTTTGTTACTCAGCGGCATTGTGCTGGCAGTCCATTTAAGTATGTCGCCTGGCAGTCAACCATGGCTGGTGGCGAAAATCATCGGACTAATTGTTTATATCGGCTTGGGTGTTGCAGCATTCAAAGTGCCTAACCCGACCGCACGTAAATTATTGTGGGTGAGCGCATTAATCATTTTTGTTTATATTGTGAGTGTGGCGATGACAAAGAATCCGGCAGGATTTTTTGGCTGATATTCACAGGCCATCGCAACACTAAATTCCCATAAAAAAAACCGGCATATTAAATGCCGGTTTTTTTATGAGGCTTTTTAACTGGAGGTTAAATCACACCCGCTATTTTTATCGCTGTCAGGAATTCTTTTTCAACGAAAGCACCGAACGCTGCGGTTTATCGGGGCGATCAGCAAAACGCTTGGCTAACTCTTCACGCGCTTTAATCGCTTCTGTTTTTGCATCTTGTACTGGACTGGACTGCCAGGATTTAGGTGCACTACCACCGGATTTTGCCAGGAACTCCAACCCGGAACGCAACAGGCGAGCCTGGTCACCAAAACTCAATCCATCCGGAAACTTGCCGGGAAACACTTCAGAAGGATCTTTGGGATTCCCTTCAATACGAATGTTGAACCCACTAGCGTGAGTCGCCGTGCCTGTAGCCAAATCGGCTGTCCAATCATCAAAATTCATAGATATCACTGATATTTATTAATGGAAGCTGGCATTAAAACATAAAGTAATTGTGTGACAAAATAGCTAAATGCTATGTAGTTACATTTAAATAAGTATCTGTTAATAATTATGCGCGCTTGGTTCCCGCGCTGGCATTCAGCGAAAGTCGACGCTGTTCTTCACGATGTTCAAGCTTTTGTGTACGGCGCAATTGGCGCTCCGGTGGCAAGACCCCTATGTGTGCCTGATTGCGCTGCCTGGCCAATTCAATTTGTTTCTGCCGCTCTGCAAAACGTGTGGTTTGTTCAGGAGTCAGCTTGTCAAAGCAGCGCGGACAACACACGCCCAGCATATATTGCCCGGATTGTTTATCGGCCTCGGTAATCGGATAACGGCAACCGTGGCATTGATCGTAAACACCTTTTTCCAGTTTATGATTTACCGCTACACGGTTATCGAATACAAAACATTCACCGCGCCACAAACTTTCTTGTTCCGGTACTTCTTCCAGATATTTGAGGATGCCGCCTTCCAAATGGTAAACCTCGTCAAAGCCTTGCTCTTTTAAATAAGCAGTGGATTTTTCGCAGCGAATACCGCCGGTGCAAAACATGGCGACTTTTTTATGCTTGGCAGGATCAAGATTTTCTTTGACGTATGCGGGGAACTCGCGGAAGGTTTCCGTTTTGGGATCTATAGCGCGCTCGAATGTACCTATCTCGTATTCATAAGAATTGCGCGTATCAACCACCACCACATCCGGATCACTGATCAGCGCATTCCAATCCCGGGGCTTAACATAAGTACCCACAATTTGTTGCGGATCTATGCCATTGACGCCCATGGTAACGATTTCTTTTTTAAGCTTGACCTTCATCCGATAGAAAGGCTGCTCATCATAAAAGGATTCTTTGTAACTCAAATTAGCGAAGCGGCCATCATCACGCAAAAATGCCACCAGGCTATCGATCCCTTCGCGCGATCCCGAGACAGTTCCATTGATGCCCTCCTCTGCCAACAACAAGGTTCCCTTGATTCCCAAATGGTCACATAGCTCTTTCAAGCGTGGAACCAGGATTTCGTAATCAGGTAATTTGACAAATTTGTACAGGGCAGCAACAACAATTTGGTTCATAAGCATCACTTAAGGGTTTATCAGTAATCAGATTTACGTAGTCAAAAGGTAAGCGAATCGCGCAGGGCGCGCATTATAGGCGTTTAGTTTTTGCACAACCAGCACTTATTGATGGTCGTGTTTGCTACCGCCGAGACATTGGGGGGACGCGGGGAATTGCCCACTTGCTTGCCACTCTTCCGGGCTAAACGTATGTAAGGCCAAGGCATGGACACCCGACTGCAGCTCGGCAGCCAGGCAGGCATATATGGCTTGATGCCGCTGAACTTGTCGCTTACCTGCAAACTGCGCAGACACTAACACCACCTTGAAGTGGGTTTCAGATCCCGGGGCGACCGAATGCATATGGCTTTCGTTAATCACGTCCAAATGGGCAGGTGCGAATTCGGCACCAAGCTTGGTTACAATTCGATTTTCGATAGGGCGGTTTTCAATGGGATGACGACTGTCAACAGGATTCATATGTTCACCAATGGATCTCAACAACGCATGACATCAGGATCATATAGATAGACGATGACTATTTATACACACCCGTTTATGCAAAAAAACTTACCGCATTTTAACGGCAAAGATCTACACTGTGTTGACTTGGAGCAACCAGTTATCATTTAAACCCAAGGATAAGCGATAAACAGACTGAAAGAAGATGTAGCAACTATGAGTGACCACAAGTTTTTCTTTGATCGCCGCAAAGGTAATGATCGCAGGCTTGATCGTGACCCCTGCAAAAACATGCCATTGGACATTTACCACCGCAAACGCCGCAAATCCACTGAGCGCCGCACAGAGGAACGCAGCATTGCCGACGATTATCTGGCCTTTTTAAGTGACGCGGATAGCACAGGCAAAACACAGCATTGATAAACGTCGATGCGGCTTGTAGGGGCGCCGCTTGCTGCGCCCAATAACGAAATAGAGGGGCGCCTCTTGCCGCGCCCAAGAAATAACAAGATAGAGACAATATTTGTCCCACCACGCAAATCAAACAATCAGGGCGTAGCAAGCAGCGCCCCTACGTGGAAAAGAAAGGGAAATCAGGAAAATGCGCCGGCGCTGGCTTTGGCGCGAATCAAGGTTGGTGTGCAACCGGTTTTAGCGTAATAATGAGCGTCAACTGCAGCAGATAATTGCGGGATAACCTCCGCAGGCGCAACTGCTACAACACAGCCACCGAATCCACCACCGGTCATACGCACTCCCGCCTTGCCCTCGCCCGCCGCAGTAAGAATTTCTACCAGGGTATCAATTGCAGGAACGGTGATACTAAAGTCATCGCCCATAGAGATATGCGACTCTTTCATTACCTTGGCCAAGGCCGCCAGATCACTATTTGACAGCGCTTCAGCTGCGTCCAGCGTGCGCTGGTTTTCAGTCAACACATGGCGAGCACGACGGAAACTCAAATCGTCAAGCCGGCTTTTTGCAGCGAGTAACTGCTCTAACCCGACACCACGCAGCGATTGCTGCCCAAAGAAAGCTGCCACTTGCTCACATTGTTGACGACGCTGGTTGTATTCACTGTCCACAAGGCCGCGCTTAACGCCGCTGTGCACAATCAGAATTTCCCAATCTGCTGGCACCGGTACGGCACGGGTAGTTAAATCCTGGCAATCGATCAGCAATGCAGCATGTTCCTGGCCGCGCGCGGAAATAAGCTGATCCATAATGCCGCAGTTGCAGCCGACAAAATGATTTTCTGCCGCCTGTCCCATCAAGGCTGCTTGCGTAGGCTCAACCACTTCACCGCTCAATGAAGTGAGCGCGCGAATCAATGCCATTTCCAATGATGCCGAACTACTCAAGCCCGCGCCTGAGTGCAGATCGCCCGCAATGTATAAATCGCCGCCAACCAGTTTAAAACCTTGCTTGCGCATTTCCTGCACGACACCACGTACGTAGTTGCTCCAGGTTGCAGCAGAATCCTGCTCTTGGGGCATATCTATATCAACGCTGGCAACTTCATTATCGAAGTTATAAGCGACCAGGTGCAGGCTGCGATCAGCGCGCGGCGCAAAAGCGATATAAGTGTGATAGTTAATTGCCGCTGGCAATACAAAACCGCCGTTGTAATCCGTGTGCTCACCAATCAGGTTTACCCGGCCGGGCGCCCTTACTACGGCTGTCGGAACAGTGCCAAAATAGGCTTCAAATAATTCGCTCACACGAGCATCAGAGAGAGTCTTCACGCTCGTATTACCTCAATCGAAAATGGACAGGACTTTGTTGGCGTAAACGCTCGGCGGCCTGTTCAGGCGACAAATCGCGTTGCGGCTCGGCCAACATCTCATAACCAACCATAAATTTACGCACACTGGCGCTGCGCAACAGCGGCGGATAAAAGTGGGCATGCAATTGCCAATACGCGGTGTCATCGGACATAAAAGGTGCGCCGTGCCAACCCATGGAGTACGGGAATGAGCACTCGAACAGGTTGTCGTATCGCGCGGTTATATCGCGCAAAATAGTCGCAAGACTCTGCTGCTGCGCATCAGTGAGTTCTGTAATTCGCGCGACTTGCTGCTTGGGTAACAACAAAGTCTCGTAGGGCCAGGCAGCCCAAAATGGTACGACCACCAACCAATGATCGTTCTCCACTACGACCCGCTCACCAGCGGCAGACTCTTTCTGCGCATAGTCGAGCAACAGTGGAATGGCATGCCGGTTGTGATACAGACGCTGCTGCTCATCCTCTTTACTAACCAATGTGGGCAATTGCGATTGCGCCCAGATTTGCCCATGAGGATGCAGATTGGAACAGCCCATTACGGCGCCCTTGTTCTCGAAGATCTGGACACTCGCGTATTCCTTGCCCAGATTAGCTGCTTCTGCCATCCAGGTGTCGATAACAGCCTTCATTTCTTCATCACTTAACAACGGCAGGCTTTTACTGTGATCGGCAGAAAAGCAGATAACACGACTGGTGCCATGTTCCGCCTGAATTTGGAATAATAAA
Organism: Cellvibrio sp. GW822-FHT04B05; assembly: GCF_058800985.1. Classification (NCBI taxonomy): domain Bacteria; kingdom Pseudomonadati; phylum Pseudomonadota; class Gammaproteobacteria; order Cellvibrionales; family Cellvibrionaceae; genus Cellvibrio; species Cellvibrio sp. GW822-FHT04B05. The sequence continues at coordinate 146,134 of NZ_JBXAMU010000002.1, forward strand.
TCACCACCTGCTGGCGCTTCCGGGACTTCCGGCATCAATGCGGCAAAGTCGTTGGTAAAGACGAATGTCGTTTTGTAGGGAGGATTAATCTGACCCCCTGCACGCACATTGCCTGCACATAAGTAGCAGGTCGAATCATGGGCAGGGCTTTCCGGCCATTGATTTTGTTCTTGCTGCCCCTGCCATGGACGCCTGGTACGATGCGGGGAAATTAGTAGCCATTCTCCCAACAGCGGGTTATAGCGGCGATGCGGATGCTCATTGACCGAAAATGATTCTTTCATAGCTTTTACTAGGTAGCTCTTTTTATGTGGACATATAAATATGATAATTATACATCGAAGCTAATTTACCGTAAATATATAGGCTTAGCAATCTACAAATCGTGTTTTATCGCTCTTGTAACAGCCAGAAAAAAAGCCCTGATAGATCAGGGCTTTGTCAAAACATGTTTAACTAAACTTGTTGTTATTACCAAAACCGGTTAAAAGCCACTATTCCCCACACCATCGCAAGCAACACCAGACTGACAAATACCAAAGCAGAGCCAATGTCTTTGGCACGACCGGACAAATCGTGGTGCTCGGAGCCGGTGCGATCTACAACTGCCTCCACTGACGAATTAGCCAATTCCGCCATCAATACCCAAAACACACTGCTAATCAATAAGATCAGCTCTATATGAGTTTGCGCCAACCAAAATGCAGTCGGTATTAACACTACCGCCAGGGCAACTTCCTGCCTGAAAGCCGCTTCATACTTCCAGCTCGCGGCCAACCCTTTCATGGAATATCCAAACGCATCAATCACGCGCCCTAACCCGGTTTTGCCTGGCTTACCCATTCATCATCTCCACGTTTTGTCATTCCACCTTCATTGAGCGTTCACAGAATAGTCACAGAGCGATGCTAATAATAAGCGGACGCTGGCAGGCCTGTTATCGCCAGTTCGATTTCATCTGCAACTTACATACAACGGCGGTGAATCATGAACACATTTCTACAGCGCGTCCACCATTTGGACACCCTTGCATTCTTGTGGGTGCATGTGACAAAACGTTTTCAATATCGTCGTTCGGTAAGATTTATTTCACAAACCGGAGACGGCCCGCTTTATTTACTTGTCGCCCTCTGCTTACTCGCCTTTGAACCGATTGTCGGCCCACACTTTTTTTGGGCGGGAATTATTGCGTACGTATTTGATGTGAGTTTGTATCTATTATTGAAAAACCTCATCAAGCGGGATCGTCCTGCAGCAAAAATAACTACCTATCAAGCCTGGATTACACCATCTGACCAATTCAGTTTTCCTTCCGGTCATACTGCAGCGGCATTTTTGTTTGCCTGTTTGATTTTTAATTTTTATCCATTATTTGCGATTCCCTGTTTTATCTGGGCCAGCGCGATTGGCATGAGCCGCGTATTGCTCGGTGTGCACTACCCGACTGATCTGGTAGCAGGGGCACTGCTCGGAAGCGCCTGCGCATTCTGGGGAATCTACTTACATTCTTTGATTATTTCGCTGCATTAACGCGTGAATTTTTTCTGAATTATTTTCTTCATCAACTGGGCAAAACTGCATGAAAATATTGTACGGAGTTCAAGGTACGGGCAATGGCCACACAACGCGCGCGCGCATTATGGCAAAAGCATTTGCCGATGTTGGTGCACAAGTCGATTGGGTTTTTTCCGGACGTGAACGCGAAAAATTTTTTGATATGGAAGCGTTTGGTGATTTCCAAACCTATCGCGGTCTCACCTTTGCCACACAAAGTGGAAAAGTGTTATACGTAAAAACGGCGCTAACCTCCAATGTGGTCCAACTGTATAAAGACATCAAAAAAGTCAATGTCGAAGGTTACGATTTTATTATTAACGACTTTGAACCCGTCTCTGCCTGGGCAGCAAAACGCGCCGGGAAAAAAGTAATCGGCATATCGCACCAAAATGCTTTTTACTACGATATCCCGAAAGAGGACAGCAATATTGCTGTAGATTGGTTTATGCGCAATTTTGCTCCCGTTACCCAACCCATCGGATTGCATTGGCATCACTTTAACCAGCCAATTTTACCGCCCCTGGTAGAAACCTCGCACTACACCAACATCTCCACACCCAAGCATTATTTGGTTTATCTGCCATTTGCAGGATTGGACGATATAGTGCCGCAATTGCGCGCATTTCCGGATTACGACTTTTTTGTTTACCAACCTGTACCGGAAGCTTACGACGAAGGCCATATACATATCCGTCCTTTTTCACGCGAAGGTTTTCAAGTGGATTTACATCGCTGTGAAGGGGTTATTTGCAGTGCAGGTTTTGAATTGCCGAGTGAGGCAATTCACCTTGGTAAAAAAATATTGGTGCAGCCAGTTGCAGGACAAATGGAACAAAAATCCAATGCCCTGGCGCTGGAGAAGTTAGGCTACGGTTTTACCGCAAAAAAATTCGACGTTGAAACCTTGAAACAATGGTTACCGTTAAAACCACCCACGCATCCACGCCACTTTCCCGATGTCGCCAAAGCGTTAGTTAACTGGCTTATGCAAGGTGGTGGCGAAAATATTGGCGAACTGCAACAGCAGCTTTGGCAAGAAACGATTGAACAAGAGATCGCCACCAAAAGTTCTCCGTTACGCGGTCTGGTGACCTAGCAGTAAAAAATTATCAGGGAAGATTAAAAAGCGATTAATCAAAGGATACTTTTTGCCGCGCTGACTTAATCGAACCGCGCTGTGTTTTTGAATCCATACGACGCTGTTTGGATGAGTAGGTAGGTTTGGTTGCACGGCGTGCTTTTTCAATTTTAATCGCGCCGAGAATAACTTCTTGCAGCCGTGCCAGAGCGTCTTCACGATTTTGCTCTTGTGTACGAAAACGTTGGGCTTTGATCACCAGCACACCATCATTGGTGATGCGGCTATCGCCCAGCGCCAAAAGGCGCTCCTTGCAAAATTCATTCAACGACGAATTAGGGATATCAAAACGCAAATGTATCGCACTCGACACCTTGTTGACATTTTGCCCGCCGGCGCCTTGCGCACGCATAGCGTTGCACTCAATTTCGCTCAGGGGAATAGTGATCGCCGAATTGATGCGCAACATATTAATGCTGCCCTGCCGGCTGATAAAAATGCAAAGGCACTCTATCGTCGACCAATACTGGTTGCAGGTTACTATCCAAACGCGTCCGCCATGAATGCCAGCGGACAATCAATCCACCCAACAATAAACCCGCAAAACCACTGAGTGTGGTAATGCCCTCGTGGGCAAATTGATGATGCGACAAGGCAGTAGCGATTACGAGCGTAAGCAGCGGCACCATATAAACCAGCATCGCACCTTTCGCGATAACCTCCTCGGGAATACCAATCCGGACTTCATCGCCCAACTGGTAATCTGCAGGATCACGCCCTTCCAATAGCACCCATATATAGGCGCTATGACCATCCCACTTGTTCATCAAACTCTGTCCGCATCCTTTTTCCGCCTTGCAGGAACCACAGGCGGACTTCCGGATGGTTTCAACCCAGACACCTTCGGTTTCTATTGCGGCTATGCGGCCAGTTTCGAGAATCATGTGGCAACCTGAAACGATAAAATGTAAAGACGCGGAAAAGAAAAGGGGGATTAAATCCCCCCTATATTCTGCGCAATTTTTTGAGCGCTGACGATCGGTATTTCTCCCACCACAGTGATCCGGTAATTTTTACCCTGGTAAGCCAACGAATCCATAACCACCAGAGTCGCACCGCGTTGGGCAACACCCTCGGGTATCGCACCCGCCTCTTGCTCAATAAAAACAGAGAAGGTAGTAAGACCATCGGTGTACATCAGCATATCAATCTTTTCGCGCACCTTGCGCTGACCGACAAATGCGAACCCGGAAGGTACCCACGCCAGGCGCCAATGTTCTGGCTGCTTAAGTCCGGAAGGATTACATTCGGTTACCTGCGCTGCCGCCGACCGCTGCAATTTGGCAGCCGGTAAGCGCTGCAGGCTTGCAACATCGGGGCTGAGGTCGAGATCGATAAACTGGTAGCGCTCCAGTGGACGCGCAGATTCATCAACCAACCAGGATTTAAGTACCAAACCGGTTTCGTTATCGATAGTCAGCAATGAGCTGTGACGGAAATTATCCAATGGCAATGCTAACAGCGCCGTTGCATCGCGCCCGGCAACTCGCTCAGGACCACGAATCTCAAACTTATAAAGCTGATCCATACGCGCAAGATTGGCACCGAGTTGGCTGATTTTTCCTTGCAATAATTGGTCACCCAAAGATTCACAACCTATCGCCTTGCCGGTACGCAAGAATTCGCGTTCGGGGCCATTCAAATGCTGCAGACGCTCGTGCTCTACCCCATTCTCCACCCAATGGATAATCCGGAAACTTTGAAGGGTTGGATTATCTTTATGTTGGTAAGTAAATGACCCCTGATAATTTAACGTGTGGGGAATATTCGCCATTTTCTGCAGTAGCTTTGCAACTTCAGGTGATTGCGTGGCTGTACCGGGTAAAACCTGGCTCGATACAGCTTGGCCTGATACGGAAGCAACTGTTTCCTGTGCCTGCAAATGAAACGAAAATAATAGCGGGGAGAACAGCAGGAAAGTACGAATAGAGGGGAGAATTAACATTCTGAACTCGTGGGCGAGTGGATCAAGGGAGCAGCATAACTGCTCCACCTGTTAATGCAATAAATCCGGCAAACTATTCCTCTTCAACAAGAATCACGCGCGTGTAAGGCAACATACCCTGACCGCTATTGAGCGACGCATTATCGGTGTGCTCCTGGATAAGCTGATTCAGGTAAGTACTGATATCTTCGTTGTATACCGGTGTAGCTTCTTGACGCGGAACATACATTACCCGGCGACTTTCTTGCGGACGGGATTCATAACCACTCTGCACTGCAACAGTACGTGCTGACAGTGCCGGAGCATTGATACCTGATGGCAAATTAGCTGCTTTGGTTTCAGTTACAGCAACCGGAATACCTGCTGTTGTATTAGCAGCCACCGCTACAGATTGTGGCGCAACCGACTGATATTGCTGCACACCAACAATCAACGCACCGGCAACTGAAGCAGCAACAGCAACACGGCCGGCTTGTTGCCACCAGCGCAACGGCATGGCGATTACATTACCAGCAACTGCGGAACCGGTATTTTGTTGGGCAGCAACTTGCGGCTGTTGTGAATAAGTTTCTTCAGCATCAATCGCTGCGCTGACACGAGAGGCGAAATCGCTGGAAGCCAGTAGCGGCACATCACCTTTAATACCAGCACTCGCAATCTGGTAACGGGACCAAGTGGACTTGAGTTGCGGATCTGCATCAAGTGCTTTTAGCAATCGTTGCAGTTCTAACTCAGATGCCTGGTTATCCATGAGTGCTGACAAGGATTCGGCAAGCACTGGTGATTGGATTTGCTCTGTCATTCTCGCTGATGCCTCTGTGCAAAAACTATTATTAATAAATACGTTAATGTTTGGCTTGGCTTCAGATAATTAACTATCTGTTCCAGCTGCTTTCTATGACTAAACGATAGACAATTGGTTCAAGGAATTACAAAAAATTGTGCAAGTTTTTCAAAAACCCTTTTTTTGCTTGCAATTTTCTGAACCACGCCGGCTTAAATATCTTCGATCAAAGGCTTGATACGCTTATCAATGGCCTCACGGGCGCGGAAAATACGCGAGCGCACAGTGCCCACCGGGCATTCCATCACTTCAGCTATTTCCTCGTAACTCAGGCCATCAATTTCCCGCAGGGTCACCGCTGTGCGCAGATCATCCGGTAAATCGCGAAACGCCTGGGCAATCGTATCTTCAAGTTCTTCGCATAATACATTGTGCTCGGGTGTGTTCAATTCATGCATACCGTCGTTGCCGTCAAAAAACTCTGCATCTTCGATTTCTACATCGCTGGTCGGCGGACGACGGTTACGCGCAACTATGTGGTTCTTGGCAGTATTAATAGCAATACGATAAATCCAGGTGTAAAACGCACTATCCCCGCGAAAATTGGGTAGCGCGCGATAAGCCTTGATAAAAGCTTCCTGGGCTACATCTTGAGCCTCGGCATGATCGCGGATAAACCGGCTAATCACCGCCAATACTTTGTGCTGGTATTTAATCACTAGCAAATCAAACGCGCGTTTATCGCCTTTTTGAACTCGCTCGACCAGTTGCTGATCAACATCAGGCGCTAGTTGCGCTGTCATTCTTTAAACCCCCAAGCGCCCCAACCTTTTGGTTACAGGGCAAATCTGCGTCAGCATTTCAACAATGATCAACTCTTGCTGAAAGCTGACTTTACTAAACCAACTTTAAGTTTGCTGCCACATTTTAGCTGTGAGAGCCGGTGTTTTATAAACCCTTGCCTATTAAAGATGGCCGGCTCATAGACAAAATCATGCCAAAAAAGTTCATGGGCGATTATACGGGGTATTTGCCCCTATGGCTGTTTACTTCGTAAAAACCCGTGCGGGCTTGTTATACTGCGTCAACTCTCGCCCGCTTTTCAGGCGATCCTATTGTGAACCGGGTTTTATTTGCATGAAGAAACACTATCAATATGATGTTCTGGTCATTGGCTCTGGCGCTGCCGGCCTCACTCTGGCGCTAAGTTTAGCCCAACAAGCGCGGGTTGCCGTGCTGAGCAAAAATGAAATCAACCAAGGCTCTACCTGGTTCGCACAGGGCGGAATTGCTGCGGTACTTGATGATCAGGATTCAATTGATGCCCATGTGGCTGACACACTTATTGCCGGTGCCGGGTTATGCCATGAAGATGCCGTGCGCTTTACTGTTGAGCGCAGCAAAGACTCAATCCAATGGCTTATTGACCAAGGGGTCAATTTCACCAAAGAAAATAGCAATGGCGATTACCATCTAACGAAGGAAGGCGGTCATAGCCACAGACGAATTATTCATAGCGCCGATGCGACCGGCCAAGCCGTGCACTCAACCCTGATTGATCAAGTCCAGCAACAACCCAATATTGATATATTCGAGCATCATGTTGCGGTAAACCTTATCTCCCAAGCGGACGCTGATTCGCGCAAATTGCGCTGCACCGGCGCTTACGTATTGGATAGCAATAACGATGCAGTACATGTATTCCAGGCCAAGGTCGTGGTATTGGCGACTGGCGGAGCGAGCAAGGTTTACCTCTATAGCAGCAACCCGGATAGCGCGAGTGGCGACGGGATTGCCATGGCATGGCGTGCTGGCTGTCGCGTGGCCAATATGGAGTTCAACCAATTCCATCCAACCTGTTTATATCATCCGCGTGCAAAAAACTTTCTGATTACTGAAGCCCTGCGTGGCGAAGGTGCTTATTTGCGCCTGCCAAGCGGCGAACGCTTTATGCCACGGTTTGACGAACGGGAAGAATTGGCGCCGCGTGATATAGTAGCGCGCGCAATTGACCATGAAATCAAACGACTGGGTTGCGACTGTGTTTATCTGGATATCAGCCACAAGTCGGAAGAATTCATTAGCGAGCACTTCCCTACTGTGAAAGCACGCTGCCTGGAATTTGGGATTGATATTACCAAAGAAGCCATCCCCGTTGTTCCTGCTGCGCATTACACTTGCGGCGGTGTGGTTGTCGATAGCAATGGACAAACGGATCTACAGCATCTCTACGCGATTGGTGAAACCTCCTTCACCGGTTTGCATGGCGCCAACCGTATGGCAAGTAATTCCTTGTTGGAATGTATTGTCTACGCCCAGTCGGCTGCGCAACATATTTTGGCGAAACTGGAAAAAATCCAGCCACCTGAATTATCTCCACAATGGGATGCTTCACGCGTTCGCGATTCAGATGAGGACGTAGTAATCTCACACAACTGGGATGAGTTGCGCCGTTTTATGTGGGATTACGTTGGGATTGTGCGCACCCACAAACGCCTTGAACGCGCGACCCATCGTATCAAGCTGCTGCAAAAAGAAATCGCCGAGTATTACAGCAATTACAAAATCAGCAGCGATCTTATTGAGCTGCGCAACCTTGCCATTGTTGCCGAATTGATTATCCGTTCCGCGCATGAGCGCAAAGAAAGCCGCGGCCTGCATTTCTCGCTGGATTATCCGGAAAAATCATCCATTGCGCGCGATACGATCGTAGTGCCCACCAATTTTGCCGGGCAAGATGTGATCGTTAGTAAAGAGGTGTAATCCAATCGCCCGCTACCCCCCAGGAGCAAGGCACGCGCGCAGCCAGGCACGCAAGCGAGCATTATCTTCCTTGCTGAGCGCATCGTTGAATAGCAATAAACTATGCACTTTTCTATCAGTCGTTTCGCGGAACGGCAGAATAATTATCCAGGGCCAACATAAAACCTCACCCACCAGCTCACGTTGATATCGGGTGCCCGCTTGCTCGAAAAACCATTGGTTATCCGCAAATCCGAGTGAGCCGGTTAATTCATTCGCCATTTCCCTGCGCAGCAGCATCCACAAACCGTAAAGGGAAACAATCGCCCCAAGTATCCATGCATATTGCTCGCCCACGTATGGATAAAAGACAAACAACAGGCTTATCGCAAACGCAAAATAACTACAGCAATACAGAATTGAACGCTGACGCGAAGTATTGATCTGAACCGCCTTCAATGATGGTAGCGGCTTTAAGGAGGATGGAAAATCAGGCTCGTCAACTGCTTTGTCGGCGACGCGATCAACTGCCTTTTTGAAGACCGGTATTTGCACGAATAATATCCACAATCCGTTGTAGTTCGGGGTTAGCAGGATTCTCCCTGCGCAAAAACCAGGCAAATAAATCCTGATCCTGCTCTTCCAATAATAACCAATAACGCTCTTTGTCAGCCTGCTCCAATGCCGGGTAGATATTTTCCATAAATGGCATCAACACTAAATCCAATTCCAACATCCCGCGTCGACTACCCCAGAACAAACGATTAATCTCCACACTACTACCTGCTGAACACTTTATGAGGGACGCATTATAAACGAGCGATCAACGAAAGGCTCGCACTAGATATCCACCTTCACCACTCGGTCCCGCCCTTGGGCTTTGGCTTGATACAGCGCAATATCGACCCGACGGAACAATTGGTGAAATGGAGTTTGTCCATCGGTAGTACCTACACCCAAACTGATGGTGACATGCAGCTCCGGGAATTGGTCAAAATTGGCTGTTGCGACCAATGCCCGCATCTCTTCAGCAATACGATAAGCATCATCCAGTTGTGTATCCGGCAATACCAATATGAATTCCTCACCACCCCAGCGCGCAATTTGATCGCTTTGTCGAGTATGGGACTTTATTAGCCCGGTGACCTGTTTGAGCACCAGGTCACCGCCGTCGTGCCCGAGTGAATCGTTTATTTTCTTAAAGTGATCAATATCAATAATCACCATGGAAACAATTTGATTGGTATGTTCGGGAAAATACTGATCGATGTATTCAGCGAGCCCCTGCCGGTTAAGCACACCGGTCAAGGTATCCACCATCGACAGTTTTTTATATTTATCCGTCTCTTGGGCTAGCAGTGAATTCTGGTCAGCCAGACGCTCGATACGTTGATGCTCCAGACGGATCTCCTTAGTCAGGCGCGCCAAGCTAATCGCACCGACCACCATAATAATGCTCAGCCAAAAAACAAGGATGCCAAGATACCAGTCTTCACGTGAAATCCACTCACCGACAAATTCTACTTTCTTGAGCTTGAAGCTTTGCTTCCCCGGTATGCCGGGATAATTGATATCAATACCGAATGCGACGACGTTGCCAAACCTGGGCAATGAATTTTCACGTGGCACTTTATATTGCGCCACCCACCATTCTGCAACGGAAAACTCCGACAAACTCAGCACTAAATGATCATCGAGAAAATTAATCGGCACATACACATTATTGAATTTCGCCGTTTGTATATCGTTAATATCGGAAAAACCGGGCTCGTAATTGCGCAGGTAAAATCGCACGCGCTGTTCATTGCCCATATAATCCAAATCAACGTTGATGGTTTTATAACTGGACAAATCTATTCCATTGGAGCCCACACCACTGCCAAGATAAATATTAAATCCACAGCCGTGGGCTTTTCCGTCGTCCTCAATATTGCACTCCCACCCGAGCCCATCAAAGTCGGTCCAATAAACCATGGATTCACCAATTGAGTTGGTATCGGAATAAATGTAATGAGGAATACTTGGGGATGGCACTGCCAGCATTTTTTTCGCGGGCATAAATTCATAGGCATACATAACCACTACTGTCAGCGAACAGCAGAGGAAAAGCTTATAGAAGCCGCTACGGCGGATGGCAGGGTAATGCCGGTAAGTCACGAAGGTTTTACCATGAGCATATATTCCGGGTGTCAGGCCCGATGATTAACATGTAGTACTTTATCAAGCGTTATTTTTCTACTAACGTACACGGGATTTTACAACCAGCCAATTCCGGATTTATAGCTATTCGGTGTAAGGATTAGGCTGTATTGGCTATATATAGTCCAAAATGTAATAACTGCCAATGAGCTCATCCACAAAAAACGGTATGATGAGAACACTATCACCTTGCCCATGCATGTTGGCTCAGCCACTCACGGCATCAAAAACTCAACCTGGATAAGCGGTATAAGTCGTTATGACCCTTAACAACTCTCTGGAAAGCCAATCAACACAACTGGTAAAACTCCAGCAGCGCGCGCTGCTGCTGGTAAAAGGTCCCGATGCCGGTAAGTTTTTGCAAGGCCAGGTTACCTGCGACCTGCGTGAATTAAGTGCGCCGGTTACCCGTATTGGAGCACAATGCAATCCCAAGGGGCGTATCCTGCTCACCTTTCGCGCCTTACAAATAGATCTGGAAACAATTGCCTTACGAATTCCGGCGGCAATGTTGGAAAAAGCAAAAACCTCATTCGGCAAATATATCGTTTTCTCCAAAGCAAAATTGCATGACGGCAGCAACACCTACCAACCGTTTGGCTTGTTTGGTGAACACGCCAACCAAGCTGCGCTTAACTTTTTTGATGAACTGCCGGTAGCTAACGATGGCTGGACACAAAAAGACGGGAATATCCTGATTCGATTGGAGCAAAATCGTTTTGAATGCTGGATAAAATTAGCGGATGCCGAGGTATTCCAACATACACTGGCAAGTAATATAAAAATCGAAGATGAAAACGAGTGGAATTTACTCGATATTCGCTCAGGTATTACTGACATATATCCTGATACTTTTGAACTATTTACTCCGCAAGAAATTAATTACCAATTGGTTAACGGTATCAACTTCCGAAAAGGTTGCTACACCGGCCAGGAAATTGTGGCGCGCCTGCATTATCGCGGGAAACTAAAACGCCATATGTACCGCTTTAGTTTAAACGGCAACCAGTTGCCTCCATTCGGAGCCGCACTGGTAAATGCAGCAACACAACAAGTCTGCGGGCATTTGGTTGCCGCTGCATTTGCATCTGATAATCAAATTGAAATTCTGGCATCGCTTCTGGACGAACAATTAGATCAGGTAAAACTGGAAACAAGTCCGGAAAATTTAAAACATCTACCACTCCCCTATGCTATACCTACAGCAGATGACAAAACCGAATAGTGCCGTAGCAGGATCTCGAATGAACCCCATTGCTGAAAAAGTTCGCCAGGAAATTATTACCGCGATCAATAAAGACCAACTTGTTCTGCCTACCTTGCCTGAAGTGGCATTGAAAGTACGCGAAGTTGCTGATGATCCCGAGGCTGACATCGATAAATTAACCGCTGTAATTGGCAATGATGCCGCCTTGAGCGCGCGTATTATTCGTGTGGCCAACAGCCCCCTGCTGCGCGCCAGTCGCGCTATAGAAGACCTGCGCACGGCGTTGATGCGCCTTGGAATTCAGTACACTTGCAATATCGCAACCGGTCTCGCAATGGAGCAAATGTTCCAGGCTACGTCGGACTTGGTCGATATGCGCATGCGGGAAGTATGGAGCCGTTCGAGCGAGGTAGCAGGTATCAGCCATGTACTGTGCAAGCACTACACGCGCTTGCGCCCAGACCAGGCAACTTTGGCGGGTCTCGTTCACAAAATCGGCGTGCTGCCTATTCTCACCTACGCTGAAGATCACCCTGCACTACTCAAAGACAGTTTCACACTGGATGCTGTGATCGATGAATTGCATGGCCCTATTGGCGACATCATCCTGAAAACCTGGGGCTTCCCCGATGAGCTGGCTCACATTCCAACCCAGCACATCGACTTTTCCCGTCAAAGCCCGAAAGCAGATTACGGTGATATTGTTACCGTCGCCATGCTGCAAAGTTATCTGGGTACAGATTCACCTATGGCGAAAATTGATTGCTCAAAAGTGAAGGCATTTGAACGATTGGGCCTCGACCCCGACATGCACGTCGCAGAATCAGAAGACCTGAGCGAGGAAATGGAAGCAGCGATGTCGCTCCTGCTTTAAAAGCATTCAGATTAAAAGACTGATGGGCACAACAGATAATTTCAACACAATAAAAAGGCGACTATGTCGCCTTTTTATTCGAGACTTTTTAGCTTGGAGATATTACGCACTAAACAAAGCGGCACTATCCAAACCTTGTTTTTCCATAATATCGCGCAAACGCTTTAATGCCTCTACTTGAATTTGACGTACGCGCTCGCGCGTCAAACCAATCTCAAGCCCCACTTCCTCCAATGTGCTGACCTCATAACCACGCAGACCAAAACGACGCGCCAATACTTCGCGCTGTTTTTCGGTTAGCTCATCCAACCAATGATCAAGGCTGGTGGTCAGGTCTGCATCTTGTAAAAGTGCAGCAGGATCAGAAACCTGAGTATCAGCAATAGTATCAACAATCGCACGATCAGATGAATTACCAATGGGCGCATCAATTGAAGTAACACGCTCATTCAAGCTAAGCATATGCTCAACATCAGCAACAGGTTTTTCCAACAGGTTGGCAATTTCTTCCGGAGTCGGTTCGTGATCCAACTTCTGCGAAAGCTCACGAGCTGCGCGCAGATAAATATTCAATTCCTTGACCACGTGAATCGGCAAACGAATAGTGCGCGTTTGATTCATAATTGCGCGCTCAATGGTCTGACGGATCCACCAAGTCGCATAGGTTGAGAAACGGAAACCGCGTTCCGGATCGAATTTTTCAACCGCACGAATCAACCCGAGGTTGCCTTCTTCGATTAAATCGAGCAGAGCCAAACCACGATTCACATAACGGCGGGATATTTTTACAACGAGACGAAGGTTACTTTCGATCATGCGCTTGCGCGCGGCCTCATCACCTTTTAAAGCCTTACGTGCAAAAAAGACTTCTTCTTCTGCACTTAGCAGGGGGGAAAATCCGATTTCATTAAGATAAATTTGGGTAGCATCAAGCGTTTTATTATACTTATCATCGATAATTCGTTCGCTTACATTTAACGAAGAAGGTTTGGGCAATTCATCATCTTCTTCAGCCAACAGCAGCTCTGCATCATCCAATTCGCCATCCGGTGCGATGAATGCATCATCGCGATCAAATGTGGTTGAATCCCTATTTTGTAAAGTCATTTTTCAGCCCCTTAATCAATTTTTATTTAACCGGTTGGCTTTTTTTATAAGTCATCCAGCTCGCCCAAGCTGTACCTCTAACATAGATGCCATATGTTTGGAGATATTACTCACAAGCACCTTTTGTAACTCATGAGTGTGACACTTTAGTTAGCGTCGCGGCAGAAACTTCAGAGGATCTACTGGAGTACCATCGCGGCGAATTTCAAAGTGAAGCTTTACTCTATCGGTACCACTCGAACCCATATCGGCAATTATTTGCCCAGCTTTAACGAAATCACCTTCTTTTACTAACAACCTATCATTATGGGCGTAGGCGCTAAGGAAAATTTCATTGTGCTTAACGATAAGTAACTTGCCGTATCCACGCAGGCCAGTGCCAGAATAAACAACCTGTCCAGCCGCTGCAGCAAGCACAGGCTCTCCCAATTTGCCCCCAAGATCAATACCCTTATTTAAACCATTGTTGCCCTGAAATGATGACAGTACGACTCCTTTCACTGGCCAGTGCCATTGTGGTGCACTCCAACTGGCAGAATTTTTATTAGTTTGGGCGGGCATGGCTGTTTTATTTTCTTTACGATCAACATTGTTTTTAGGCATAGATGCCACTGCCGCACCCTGCGTTGGATTAGTACCGTTTGTTCTGTTACCAGGCTGGCTATAGGAAGTAGCTGAAGTATTCCCTATCATATCCAGGCGAATAACTTGTGATGGGCGAATAATGTAAGGAGCACTAATTCCGTTATATTTGGCGAGCGCTTCATACTTTAAACCGTATCGCCATGCAATTGAAAACAAAGTATCTCCGGGCGCTACAATGTGGGTTTTCGGCCGGTTGGCAAAACTCTGGGACTTATCGTAGACAGGCGCTGGTGAATGAGAAGCACAGGAAGCAAGGACCACAAGAGCGATCAATATTTTGAACACCCAAAACACTTTAAGCTGGTAATCAGATGACGCTTCCGGCATGGAATCACTCAAGAGCTATGGTTGTTTTTTGATCTCTCTTATACGATTTAGAACTAAATATTAGAAATTTATTTTAAAATTATCTAATATTTTTATAAAAAAATGCACAAAAAGGGGTTTTAAAAAGATAAAAACATTGATCCAATCAATGATTGCGCACTTTTCTAAACCAAAATTGATACTTCTTGATTACAGACACATCTTAAATCAACAAGTTCTAGATTTAAGATTAAGTATTAACGCGAAGTGCCTGAAAGGAAAGGAACAAATTTAACAGGCTCGATTATTCGGGTAACAAAATTATCCATCTCACCGTCACGGATAATTAAATACAACTGTTGTTCTCGCCCACCGACTGGAATGACTAATACACCACCCGGAGCAAGTTGCTTTAATAGTTCATCGGGAACGGCTTGGGGTGCCGCAGTGCTCAAAATACCATCATAAGGCCCCGCTTCTGGCCAACCAAAGCCACCGTCAGCATGGCGCAATTGGACATTGCGCAATCCCATTTGGCGTAGACGATCACGCGCCTTATCCTGCAGCGGTTTTATACGCTCCACACTATAGACATGGGGAATCAATTGCGCCAAAACACTGGTTTGGTAACCAGAGCCTGTGCCTACTTCCAGCACCTTATTCAACTTCCCACCCGCTGCACCAAGCAATATTTCGGTCATTCGCGCAACAATATAAGGCTGGGATATAGTTTGGCCATGACCGATAGGAAGAGCAGTATCTTCATAAGCGCGGTGAGCAAGAGCTTCATCAAGAAAAATATGCCGTGGAGTGTTGAGTAACACATCCAATACACGCATGTTAGTCACTCCCTGGTCACGCAAACGCTGAATGAGACGCTCACGGGTGCGTAGCGAGGTCATACCTACACCTTGCATCAATAAGTTAGTCATTCAGATTTTCTCCTGTTTCTATCATTGTGCTAAAAATAAAAAACTAACGGCCCGAATGGCACTCAAACAACCAAAGTAGCAACTATAGCATAGCGTCACCAGGTTTCCCGCTACGCCAAATCAAGCGGTACCTCATCTGCCTGATACTGCTGCAATACTGCGATTTCGCGTAGAACCGCTGTAGCAAACTCACCGGCATCCAATGAAAATTGCAAAATCAAATCATCATTAACCCATGAATATGCAGAGTTACGAGGCAATAACTGCAATGCGCGACGCTCTTGCGATAAACCCGCATGCTCCAAACCATCACACCAACTCGCCCAATCTGCCAACGCAATGTGTTCCAACTCGAGTAAATCAGCCGAAACCAATGGACGTCCGCGTCCCCATAGAGGACCGGAAGGCTGCGAGCTTATTTCGCCAGCAAGTAAGCTGGTCCAATTATTGGCCAGGATGCGCGCTGCCAGCACTTGGTTAAATAAATAGGAACGGGCAGCAGATAACATCAACCCTCGCTTTTGTTTATCGCGATAGCGCTTTCCACCCACAAGAATAGCATCCGCTTCATTGAGATTATTTCCACCTAACCCGAATCGCTGCTCACCAAAATAATTAGGTACGCCCAGTACAAAAATTGACTCGATTTTTTGCTGTAATAAATCACGATTTTCTACTTGCACATTGCGCAAACGAATCACAAAGCTATTCTGTTGATGCTCGCCTCGACGCAATTTGTGCTGATGTCGTGATACTGATAAAAGTTGAATGGATTCTGTATTTAACAATCCCCACTCTGGTTCGGGTGCTTTGGGAAGATAAACACTAAACCATTGTGCGGTTACCGCATGTCGATCCTTGCGTCCGCAATACCCCACATCAGTTACATTTACATTGGCAAGTTCGGCAATCTTGCTTGCGACCCATGCGGTGTTTTCACCTCGTTTACAGATATGTAAAAAAACATGCTCACCGGAACCGGAAGGGACATACCCTAAATTTTCATCAACTTGAAAGTCTTCAGGTTGCGCACGAAAAATAGCGGATGCGGTTAACGGACCATAAGCCCGAGGAAAATCCAAAGAAAACTCTGTCAAAACAGTGCCTGCATTATGAAAGTGATTTAAAAAAATTCAAAAACCGTGTATCCAGCCACCACTCAAGGCGATTACTTAAAAAACCAACATGTCCACCAGAACTGGCAATCTCCAATGTTAGTAATGGATGCTGCTCTGCCAGGGCCTGCGGAATGCAATCTGCATTGAGGAAAGGATCATTTTTTGCCGTTACCAACAAGCAAGGTACTTCGATCTTATCGAGAAAAGCCTTGGCACTCGCTGCCGTATGAAGCTCTGCCGCATTTGCATAACCATTCAGCGGAGCAGAATATATTTCATCATATGAATAAAAACTGTTGACCTGCCCATAACGAGATAAATCAACATTTCCAAAAAATCGCAATGCTTTACGCTTCAAGCGCCATTTCATACTGGTCACAAAATAAATGCGATAGGCGATGTTTTGCCAACGATCCAAAGTGGTTACACATGCTTTTAAATCTATAGGGACAGATGCGGCACACACAGCTTTAATTCCACGCACACACGCATGAGCGCCCTGCTCCCCTAACCATTTAAGAACGATATTCCCACCTAATGAATAAGCAGCAAGATAAATATCCGTGTAACCATTGCGTTCAGCCCAACTAACTACTGAATCAAAATCCTGTGACGATCCTGCAAAATATAACTTCTCGGTTTTGTTTTCAGGTTGTCCGCAACCGCGCAAATTCCATGCGAGCACGTCGACATCCACACCAGCGACACCAGACGCCAGTGCTGTTTTTGCCATACCCAATATGTAATGCTGCTTATTGCTTCCCTCCAATCCATGCGAAAGAATTAATAGCGTTTTTTGAGGCTTATCGGCAGAAAAATATATACTTGCACTCAGTTCATCCCCATCAGCAGTTGGAATAACTAATGGCTGTGCCACCAAATTGATTCGACGCAATAGAACTGGCAATTGCGTTTGCAAATCACCATTCAGCATCCACCAGGGCGAGCGAAAATCGGAGTAAATTACCGGCATGAAAATCCCTATTCAATAAATTTATTTATGCTTTTTCCAGCAGAACGACGGCATAACAGGAAATGCCTTCTTCACGCCCAGTAAATCCAAGACGCTCTGTTGTGGTTGCTTTAACATTAATTTGATTTATTTTCACTTGCAGGTCAGCAGCAATCGCTTCGACCATGTATGAGATATAATTAGCCATGCGTGGTGCCTGTGCCACTATCGTTAGATCGGCATTAGCGAGCTTCCAGCCAAGCTGCACTACTTTTGCATAAACCATGCGCAACAATGAGCGGCTATCTGCATTACGATATTGCATGTCGGTATCGGGAAAGTGTTTGCCTATATCGCCCAAGGCTGCAGCTCCAAGTAAAGCATCACACAGTGCATGCAAAAGCACATCGCCATCAGAATGCGCTATCAAACCGTGATGATGCGGAATAACAACGCCACCAATGACAATTTTGTCACCAGGACCAAAAGCATGGACATCATAACCATGACCGATACGCATAGACATATTTGAATTCCGTAACTATATAGATAATAAATAATGAAAAAATAAATGGATTAAGCTTGTTGTTGCAAGAGAATTGCAGCAATTGCCAAATCTTCCGGGCGTGTAATTTTAATATTATCGCTTCGTCCCTGGACCATTAGAGGTTGATAACCATAACACTCCAGGGCCGACGACTCATCAGTAATTACTTTTCCGTCTGCCAGAGCTTTGCGTAAACAATTATGCAGCAAACCCATTCGAAACATTTGCGGCGTCTGCGCCTGCCATAAAAATTGGCGATCTGCTGTTGATTGTATTATCGAGCTATTAACCTGTTTCAATGTATCGCTTACCGGCACACCTAGAATCCCGCCAACCGGATGATTCTTTACTTCATCGATCAACTTCAAAACACTGTGTTCATGCACACAAGGACGAGCCGCATCATGTACAAGAACCCAATCATCAGGTGATGCCGTTTTTTGCAGGTGTGCAAGTGCATTCAATACAGACTCACAGCGCTCATTACCACCATCAATGCGACGAATGCGCTTATCTTGTGCCAGAGTTAAATCATCCCAATAACGATCCCCAGCACTTAATACCAGGTATACGCCTGCAACATTGGGCAAGGCGAGCAATCGCTCCAATGTATATTCAATAACTGTTTTTCCCGCAAGCGGTAAATACTGTTTAGGAAAAGTACTGCCCATTCGTGCACCTACACCTGCGGCGGGTACAACGATCCAATAAGCGGGAGTTTGAGAGGGACTTGAATGACTCATGAGGATATTTTCGAAATTGGACAGTTAATAAATGTAGTCATTGGAAACTACTGTTCTTCATCCAAAATCATGAAAAAAGTTTCATCTTTTTTGATCAGGCCGATATCATTGCGCGCGCGCTCTTCGATTGTATCGAGACCAGATTTTAATTCTTCTACTTCTACATCCAGAATGCGATTGCGTTCGCGCATACGATCATTTTCTGCTTGCTGTAGTTTGATATCGGCTTCCAAACGATGCGCTTGGGCCAAGCTGCCATCACCGACCCACAAACGGTATTGCAGTGCGGCAAGCAATATTATCAGTACACCCAGCAACCATTTCATAACATTCGTGCGGTCTTTTTAACATTAATAACAATTTTATTATCATTAAAAACAAAGGCCGAATATTCGACCTTTGTTTTCACTATCATCTTACGACTTGAATTCTGCACGACCTTTGTAAGGAGCAGCAGCGCCCAATTCTGCTTCAATACGCAGCAGGCGGTTATATTTGGAAACGCGGTCTGAACGGCATAGAGAACCCGTTTTGATTTGACCAGCAGCAGTTGCTACAGCCAAGTCGGCGATAGTGGTATCTTCAGTTTCACCTGAACGGTGAGAGATTACTGCAGTATAACCTGCATCTTGCGCCATTTTGATCGCATCCAGAGTTTCTGACAAAGAACCGATTTGGTTGAATTTGATCAGAATAGAGTTAGCGATTTTCTTCTCGATACCTTCTTTCAAAATCTTGGTATTGGTTACGAACAGGTCATCACCAACCAATTGGATTTTATGGCCGATCTTTTGCGTCAAATCTGCCCAACCTGCCCAATCGCTTTCGTCTTTACCATCTTCGATAGAAATAATTGGGTATTTGGCAGCCAAATCCGCCAGATAGTCAGAGAATTCATTGGTGGTGAATACACGCCCTTCACCAGCCAAATCATATTTGCCATCTTTATAGAATTCAGTTGAAGCGCAGTCCAAAGCGAGGGTTACGTTGTCACCCAATTTATAACCAGCCTTCTCGACAGCTTCAGCGATAATTTTCAGCGCGTCTTCGTTAGACGGAAGGTTTGGTGCGAAACCACCTTCGTCACCTACTGAAGTGCTCAAGCCCTTGTCGTGCAGGATTTTTTTCAGGGTGTGGAAAATCTCGGCACCAACGCGCAAAGCTTCAGCAAAAGTTTTGGCGCCTACAGGCTGAACCATAAACTCCTGAATATCTACGTTGTTGTCAGCGTGCTCACCACCGTTGATGATGTTCATCATCGGAACTGGCATAGAGTATTTACCTGGAGTGCCGTTCAAATCTGCAATGTGTGCATAAAGCGGAACTTTTTTGGAGATCGCAGCAGCTTTAGCATTTGCCAAGGACACAGCCAAAATAGCGTTCGCGCCCAATACGGTTTTGAAATCGGTGCCATCCGCTTTGATCATTGCATTATCAAGAGCGCGTTGATCAAGCGAATCAAAACCTACTACCAAATTTTTAATAGTTGTGTTGATATTGTTAACAGCCTTCAGGACACCTTTGCCTAAATAGCGGGACTTATCGCCATCGCGCAATTCCAACGCTTCGCGTGAACCAGTAGAGGCGCCTGACGGAGCAGTTGCCGAACCTACGGAACCATCATCCAAAATCACCTCGGCCATTACCGTTGGGTTGCCACGGCTATCCAAAATTTCAAACGCTTTGATATCAACAATCTTGGTCATTCGTTTTCTCCAGAGTGTGTTTCTACAAAAAATATGTTTTACAAAAAATGCGTTTAATTACTGAATATCGAGTGGTGGAAAATTTTTCACCACATCATCAATCGTTTTCATCTGTTGCAAAAATGGTTGCAATTTATCGAGCGGTAAAGCACTTGGACCATCGCATTTGGCATTATTCGGATCTGGATGTGCCTCTAAAAACAGACCTGCCAAACCGACCGCCATGCCGGCACGCGCCAATTCAGCAACCTGATGGCGGCGACCGCCGGAAGCGCTATCTTTTGATTCACGAAATTGCAATGAATGCGTTACATCAAAAATCACCGGAGCATTACCACTCACTTCACGCATAGTGCGGAAGCCAAGCATATCGACTACCAGATTATCGTAACCAAAATTGGTACCACGATCGCAAAGGATAATTTTATCGTTGCCACATTCACCAAACTTTTCAACGATGTTTTTCATTTGGCCGGGGCTTAAAAACTGGGGCTTTTTGATATTAATCACTGCGCCAGTTTTGGCCATGGCAACCACCAAATCTGTTTGACGAGCGAGAAATGCGGGCAACTGGATAACATCGCAAATTTCAGCTACAGGCTGGCATTGGTCAATTTCATGTACATCAGTGATGACAGGAATATTAAATGTTTGTTTGATTTCCTGAAAAATCTTTAACCCTTCTTCCATGCCCGGACCGCGATAGGAGTGAATGGAAGAACGATTAGCCTTATCAAAAGAGGCTTTAAAAACGTAGGGAATACCTAATTTTTGGGTTACTTGCACATAGGCCTCTGCAACTTGCATTGCCATATCGCGCGACTCAAGCACATTCATACCGCCGAACAATACAAACGGCAATGAATTTCCCACAGTGAGATTGCCAATTTTTACTATTTGTTGAGACACATGTATTCCTTTCAGAATAATTTTAGAATCAGTAACCAGCCTACGTGAAAAGGGCGCAATCAATTGCGCCCCTACACTACTTTTTATTTGCCAGCGCAGCCTTCACGAATGCGGTGAACAAAGGATGCCCATCACGCGGTGTAGACGTAAATTCCGGGTGGAATTGACAGGCTACAAACCACGGATGATCAGGAATTTCTACCATTTCAACTAAGGTATCATCAGCAGACCAACCACCGATTTTCAAACCTGCTTTTTGCAATTGATCAACATAATTGTTGTTAACTTCATAGCGATGGCGATGACGTTCAACAATGACATCAGCACCATAGACTTTACGTACATTTGAGCCTGAAACCAACCGGCACTCTTGTGCACCCAAACGCATAGTGCCACCGAGATCAGAAGATTCATCGCGCTTCTCCACCTCACCGTCAGATGTGATCCATTCAGTAATCAAACCAATTACCGGATGCGGAGAGTTGCGATCAAATTCAGTAGAATTGGCACCCTTCAATCCCAGGACGTTGCGGGCAAACTCGATAACAACGGATTGCATGCCCAAACAAATTCCGAGATAAGGTACTTTATTTTCACGTGCATATTGCACTGCCATTAACTTGCCTTCTACACCGCGCTCGCCAAAACCGCCTGGAACCAAAATCGCATCGGCATCTTTTAGAATTCCTACACCTTCGTTTTCCACACGCTCGGCATCAATATAGTTAATGTTTACTTTGGTATGTGTATGGATTCCGGCGTGGGTCAAGGCTTCAATCAATGATTTGTAAGCATCCAGCAACTCCATGTATTTACCGACCATGGAAATAGTGATTGCGTTAACCGGATTCAGTTTTCCTTCTACAACTTTATCCCATTCACTCAAATCAGCGACAGGACATTGCAGCCCCAACAACTCGACAACGATTTGATCAAGGCCGTAACTTTGTAACAAGCGTGGGATTGAATAAATAGTGTCCGCATCAGGAAGCGGCACAACGGCGCGTTCTGCCACGTTGGTAAATAATGAAATCTTGCGACGGGAATCTTCGTCAACCAGTCGCTCTGAGCGACACAGTAAAATGTCAGGTTGCAAACCAATTGAGCGCAACTCTTTTACCGAATGCTGGGTAGGTTTGGTTTTGGTTTCGCCAGCAGTGGCGATGTAAGGCACCAATGTCAAATGCATTAGCAACGCACGCGAACCCATTTCTACTTTCAATTGGCGCACAGCTTCGAGGAACGGTTGGGATTCGATATCACCTACCGTGCCGCCAATTTCTACCAGCGCAACATCTACGTCGCGACCACCTTCAAGAATGCGGCGTTTGATTTCATCGGTGATATGCGGAATAACCTGTACGGTACCGCCCAAATAATCACCGCGGCGCTCTTTGCGCAATACAGTCTCGTAAACACGACCGGTAGTGAAGTTGTTGCGCCGAGTCATTTTGGTACGGATAAAACGCTCGTAGTGCCCTAAATCCAGGTCTGTCTCGGCGCCATCTTCCGTAACAAACACCTCACCATGCTGGAAGGGGCTCATAGTACCCGGATCTACGTTGATATAGGGGTCGAGCTTCATAATGGTGACTTTGAGGCCGCGAGCCTCGAGGATAGCCGCCAGGGAAGCCGAGGCGATGCCTTTGCCCAATGAGGAAACAACACCACCAGTTACGAATATATAGCGCGTCATGTAAAACCTGATTACTGTGAAAAATGCGGAGCGGATTGGAGATAAATGCCAACAGCAGCACTCGTTGCGAGGCAGGGGGATTTATCGTTCAGGACGGGGCGCCAGAGTAACAGAAAGGCCTTTTCGGCTCAATGAAAAGCTCGTCCACCTTAGGGCGCAAGATCTCAAGCGGGAATACCCTCACCGGGAAAAATTGGAAGTTGGTGACGAAATGGAGCTTATCTTTACCAATCTTCATTGGTTATGGGCTTAAATACAGCTTGGATATGATGACTGGAAAAACCGCGAGATTGTAAAAAGCGTATCTGTTTCGCTCGTTCGCGCTGATCAGAGGGAGCCGAGCCACGAAACTTTTTATCCCTGACCTCATATGCCAGCTCGCACCAACGCTCATCCGAATCGTCGATAAATTGCGCAATCAACTCCGCCGGCACCCCTTTTTCGCGCAATTCCATCTTAATGACTAGCGGTCCTTTACCCTGCCGCCGTCTCATGGTTACAAACGCTTGGGTAAATCGTTCATCTGATTGTAGATTCTGCTCAATTAGCCCGACGATTGCGCTTTCAACGAGTTCAGGATTCTCAAATTTGCGCTCCAGCTTATTTTTTAACTCCTTTGCAGAATGCTCACGCATGGCCAATAAACTCATAGCGCTGAAGCGAATATCAGATAGTTTGGGCTGCTCTTGCTGCATGAACTGAACTCCAATAAAAATGGCCGCATCAGCGGCCATTTAAAATCATATCTCAATCTTACTTAACCGGAGGAAATTGGGCGATAACTTCGCTCACCGCTTGGCTTAACACCTGACGCTGTTGTTGGGGAGCCATACCGCGACTCAGTCGTTTTTCGGAAACGCCACGCCAAATTGGTTTTTCGGTTTTAGCATCAACGATATCAATGATCAGGCTACCTTGATTGTATACGCGCAAACCAGCACCAGGCCCGTAAAAGAATGGCGAGGGATAGGGATAGCGATAAGCACGTCCAAAATATCCGTAACCATAGATATCGTTATAACTGCGAGGGTCAATTTTTTCTTCAATTACGACATGGTAGTTCACGATGAAGTCTGGTTTCGCACCTGATGCTGCATTCTGATAACGCTTAGTTAGCTCACCTTCCAAAGCAGAATGAATATGGCTTAATGTGAAAGGCGATATCAGAATATTTTCCTTAGCATCCTGCTTTGTTTCAGCAACCTGAAATGTCTTCAACGATGAAAAATCAAAATTTGCCTGATGATCTGTCTCTACCTGCGGCTGGGTGGTGCAACCAGAGAATATCAATGCACTCATCACAACCAAAAACCAACCAAACCGTTTCATTATCCACCCCACCAATTCACATTAATTTGATTAAAGGGACACTACTTTAACTTAATTACCATCCCCTTGATTTTATGTGAAATTCAAACTGCATTTCACATTAATACATACAGCATAGTGAGCGGCGTTAGCGGATGCAAGCAATTGCGCTTAACCATAAAAGCCTCCGCTACCAATAGGATAACGAAGGCTTTTTTTATCTTTTAAAGGTAACTAGATTTCTGCATCTTCAGTCACTTCATTATTGCCGCCTGGACTAAGTGAGAGTGCTGGAGTTGCAAGGAGTTCCGTTCTTACTTTGTGCTCTAACTCTTTGGAGATAACCGGATTCTCTTGCAAAAACTTCATTACATTGTTTTTACCTTGACCAATTTTGTTCCCTTGGTAGCTATACCAGGCACCCGCCTTATCAATAAGCCCCAGCTTCACACCGTAATCGACAATCTCCCCCATACGGTTAATACCTGAACCATAAAGAATTTGGAACTCAGCTTGCTTGAAAGGAGGTGCAACCTTGTTTTTTACCACTTTCACACGGGTTTCAGAACCGATAACCTCTTCACCTTCTTTTACAGCGCCGATGCGACGGATATCCAAGCGCACCGAGGCATAGAATTTAAGTGCATTACCACCAGTTGTTGTTTCGGGGTTACCAAACATCACGCCAATCTTCATCCGAATTTGGTTGATGAAGATCACCAAACAGTTGGCATTTTTGATATTACCGGTAATTTTACGTAACGCTTGCGACATCAGACGAGCCTGCAAACCTACGTGGTGATCCCCCATCTCACCTTCGATTTCCGCGCGCGGAGTCAAAGCCGCCACCGAATCTACAACCAATACATCAACAGCACCGGAGCGCACCAACATATCGGTTACCTCCAATGCTTGCTCGCCTGTATCCGGCTGGGAAATAATCAAATCTTCAACATTAACACCCAATTTAGAAGCGTAAATAGGATCAAGCGCATGTTCAGCATCAATAAATGCACAAGTGCCGCCAGCGCGCTGGGCTTCTGCGATCACTTGCAAAGTGAGGGTTGTTTTACCGGAAGATTCAGGGCCATAAATTTCGATGATACGGCCTTTAGGCAGACCGCCAATTCCCAAAGCGACATCAAGGCCAAGAGAACCAGTAGAAATTGCAGGAATGGCGACTTGTTCTTTGTCGCCCATACGCATCACAGTACCCTTACCAAATTGACGTTCGATTTGGCTTAATGCGGCCTGCAGCGCTTTCTCTTTATTCGCATCCATCTGACACCTCAACATAAAATAATGAAAACAGTTTATGAAATCTTTTAACTATCTATTTTTGCCATGCGGTAAGGCTAACTCCACACTTTGTTGGTGATAGCATACACGAAAAAACTGTATGCGCAAACAGTACTAGCAATTTATACAGTAGTTGCTTATTCCTCGTGCCTATAGCCTGAAAAGTAATGTTTCAACGTTTAGCTAAAGCGCTTATCATGTGCCCCCATTAAGCCGCCTGAACGTCATCGGATAACATGAGCCAACACAGCCAACACCAAGCCATTATGTTTGCCGACGTCTCCGGAAGTTCGGCGCTGTATAAGCGGGTGGGCAACGAAGAAGCCAAAGCGATTATTGATGAAGCTGTGCATTTTATGACAGCACTGACCATTGTTCACGAAGGAACGCTGGTTAAAACAATCGGCGATGAAATTATGGCGCGTTTTACGGAGGTCAATCAGGCCTGCGAAACCGCCATTGCCATTCAACAACGCAGCATTAAAGAACCTCGCCTCAAGGATTTAGGGATACGCATCGGAATCGCTTATGGCGAGGTACTAATTACCACCAATGATGTTTTTGGCGATAGGGTTAACGATGCCGCGTGTGTTGCGCGCATTGCCCGCGCCAATCAGATTGTACTCACACAATCCGTTGTAGATGTGCTTGGAAGCACCTTGCGCCACGATTGCCAAATGTTTGATCGCATCAACATTAAAGGCGAAACCGAGAAGACGTTGATCTATCGCCTGGAGTGGGAGCACTCGGGGAAAGACAACCGCGCTACGATGGTAATGCCCATTCACGATGTCACCCGTTTCGTTGATAAATTTCAATTAGAATTGGTGTTGAATGACCGCACCATCGGCTTGTTACCGGAACAAACCCCTTTTCAGATCGGGCGCGACCCGCACAAATCACAACTGCTGATCGAAACTGAGTTTGCCTCGCGTGAACACTGCCACATTGAATTTCGTCGCGGCAAATATGTATTGGTCGATCATTCAACCAATGGCACCTACGTATATGTTGATGAGCAGGCGCCGATTTATTTGCGCCGGGAAGAATTGCCTTTACAAGGCCAGGGATTCATTGGCCTTGGTCAAATCGTTACCGCCACTACGCCTTGGGCGCTGCATTTCAGAGTGTGAAATTACCCGTCATGGATACAACAACAATCGAATACTCAACTCCCGGGTTGCTGCGCCGATTTGCAGCGATGGTGTACGACAGCTTGCTACTCATGGCTATCAGCATTTTATATGGTGCAATTATGACCGGGATTAACGTAGCCATTAAAGGAGTGCCTGCAACAGGAGAACGCATCACTTGGGGAGCATTCGGTGTAGTCGTTTTTGTCGGCTGGATAATAACGATCGGCTACTTCTTTTGTTATTTTTGGCATAAATCAGGGCAAACACTGGGAATGAAAACCTGGCGAATGAAAGTCGTCAATAATGACGACCTCAATTGCCCAAGCTATACGCAATGTATTATTCGCTTTCTCTGCGCTCCATTTTCGCTCTGTCTGTTAGGCATCGGCTATTGGCTGATGTACACCAACCCCGAACGCCAAACATTGCATGATAAAATCAGCAAAACACGGACATTGCTGCTTGTAAAAGAAGTAAAAAAATAATCGGTTTTATCTCGCCCTGTTGAGCAAATAAATTCCTAATGCGATACACAATACGATTGGAATTAGTACTGCGATTAGCGGCGGGAATCCAAATACCAAGCTGGATGGACCGAGCAGTTTTTGTAGTAACAAAAAGCAAATACCAAATACCACACCGGTAAAAATCCGCTGCCCCATTGTTACACTACGCAATGGACCAAAGACAAATGAGATAGCAATTAATACAAGAGCAGCTGTTGCGATTGGCTGCAAAAGTTTTTGCCAGAAGGCCAAGCTGTAATTGCTCGCTTTAAGATTTTGCGCTTCCAGATAATTGGTATAGTAATGCAGGTTGCGCATGGAAATATCTTCTGGTGCAAGCACAAGAATATTGAACAACTGCGGTGTTAACGGTGTTTCCCAACGACGCGTTGCCACTAATTCATTCTGCACAGCATCGTCATTCAACACGGTAATTGAGATATCTTTTTCCTCCCAATAACCATCCTGATAAACCGCTTCTTTGGTAAAACTGGCCGATTCCAATTGGTGTTGGTCGTTAAACTTGTAACGTGTTAGACCGTAAATAACCCCGTTGGGTAGCACCGCGCTGACATACATAAATTCATTGCCTTCACGATTCCACACTTTTTGCGGCGCCTGCTGGGTGATGTTGTACTTTAGAAAATGCCGACGGTTGTCGGCCATTTGTTCGGTGTAGGGCGCAACAAATTCACCCAACAGTAATGCGATAGCAATGAACACCAAAGCGGGACGCAAAGCAATCCAGGCAATACGTTTTACCGATACACCGGCAGACCGCACGATAGTTAATTCGCTAGTACTGGCTAGCAGACCAAGGCCGGCAAGGCATCCAATCAAGCAAGCGTAAGGAATTAAATCGTACAAACGGCGCGGTACGGTGAGTACCATATAATAAAATGCTTCCGGTGCGGTGTATGTCTGGGTTACTTTTTCCAGTTGGCTAATCAAACCGAAAATAAAATCCAGAGCAATAAAGACCAGCAATGTCAGGGCGATGGCGAGAAAAACCGTGCGCGATATATAGTTGGTAATTTTACGCATGGGCAGCCCTCGTCGATTTGGAACGCGAGTGCAATAACGCCTGCCAATTCAACATCAATAATGCAATAACCAAAAATGGTATATGTACAACCCAAACACCTAACCACACAGGTAGATCACCCTTTGCAATAGCACCGCGCGCATTAATCAGAAAGACGAGATAAAAAATATAAATCAAAATGGCAGGCAACATTTTTAAATAGCGCCCTTGGCGAGGGTTGGTTTTACTCAGCGGCACAGCAAGTAAAGTCGCAATCAACACCATGAGCGGCATAGAAATACGCCATTGCAATGCAGCTTTACTTTCCAAATCATTTGCCCGCAATAATTGAGCGGTCGTTTTACCGTCCGCTTCGCTTTCAAATTCCGCTTCACTGGTTGTGGGAGGTAAGTAGCGCCCCCACTCGTTAAAGCGGGTAATTTTAAATTCTCTCGTTCCTGGAATACCTTCATAGCGATGGCCGTTATGCAATACCAGATAACGTTGGCCATAATCCGGGATATAGGCTTGCTCACCGGTTTCAGCTACCACAATACTGGAATTGGTTTGGCCATCCTGCTGTGCAACAAATACCTTTTCCAAACGTTTGTTGTTGTCACTTACTCGCTCAACATAAGTCATGATGCGCCCCTGCCCTATGGCTTGGAAACGCCCTTCCTGCAAGCTTTCAAATTCGCTGCGGTTGCGCTGCTCCGCGAGTGTTTGCTCGGTGAGCTGCGCCCCCAAGGGACTCAACCAAAAACTAAATGCCGCCACAATAAGCGCGACAAATGCAGCAGGCACCAGTGTAATCCTCACCAATTGCCACTGGCTCATTCCGGTTGCCGATAAAACGACCATTTCGCTTTCGATATACATTCGCCCATACGCGAGCAAAATCGCCAAATAAAATCCGAGCGGTAAAATCAGTTCGAGAAGATTGGGCATGCGGTAGGCGATGATGGTGAAGAGCACATCAACCGCGAGTTTGCCTTGCGCGGCATCGTCGAGGTAATTGCTGAATTTCCCCGAGAGGAAGATGGTGAGCAAAATCGCGCTCACCGCCAAACTGGTGACTAACAAATCCCGGGAGAGATAACGAAAAATAATCAAAGTGATAATCCTGTCATTCGATATTAGCGACTGGCATGTACAAAATTTATCCAGCTTTACCGCCAACATCTATAGATACGCAGCGCAGGTGTAACTAGTGACTTGCGTTAAGCGACAAGGTTCCGATTTTCACCGAATTTTGCCGCCATGCCCTGCGCGAATTATGGCATTATCACGCACCGCGCCCGATTTGTCTTGAGCGAATTTTCCTCCTTTTTTACCAAGGACTTTCTATGACCGCCGCCAAAGCCTCTGCAAAATCTGCCAAACCTGCGACTATCAAATCCAGCCTGATCCAATTCTCTGCCAAAGCGATCGAGCCCATCAAGCAAGCGACCCAATGTTTGGTCGTCGCCAGCTATGAAGGTGTAAAACTCTCGCCGTCCGCAAGCGCTATTAACAGCGCCGATGCGCAGCAGTTGGAAGTACTGCTCAAGCGCGAAGGCTTTCAGGGGAAAGCAGGCCAGAGTTTGCTGTTGCTGAATCCGCAGGGCATCGCTGCAGAACGCCTGCTGGTATTGGGTTTTGGTGCGACTAAAGACGGTCACGTAAGCGCTGACAACTATCGCCGCGCCGTGCAAAAAATCGCCGATGCATTGCGTCCGACAACCTGTACCGAAATTACATTGGCATTGGCAGAAGTCAGTGTCGATCAGCACAGCACTGAATGGCAGGCACGTCTGGTCGCAGAAAGCCTGAGCCTGCTGGATTATCGTGCGGATAAACTGAAAAGCAAACCCGCCGAACTCAGCCTGCAACTGAAAAAAGTTATTTTTGGTGCAACCAAGGCGCAAATTGCCGGCGCAACTAAAGGCCTGCTACTCGGTCAAGCGATTACCAAAGGCGTTAATCTGGCACGCGAACTGGGCGATTTGCCGGGCAATATTTGTACTCCGACTTACCTTGCCAGCGAAGCCAAACGCCTCGCCCACAAACAGGCAAAATTGAGCGTCAACATACTCGAAGAAAAACAGCTGAAAGAATTGGGCATGGGTTCTTTCCTATCGGTCGCTGCCGGTAGCGACCAGCCAGCCAAATTAATCGTGCTGGAATACAAAGGCGGCAACAAAAAACAGGCTCCCATCGCATTGGTTGGCAAAGGGATTACCTTTGATACTGGCGGTATCAGCCTGAAACCCGGCGCAGCCATGGATGAAATGAAATATGATATGTGCGGCGCTGCAAGCGTCTTGGGCACCTTCCAGACTCTGCTGGACTTACAACTGCCGATCAATGTGGTTGGCGTGATTGCCGCTACGGAGAATATGCCCAATGGCAATGCCACCAAACCCGGCGATATTGTGACTTCCATGTCCGGCCAAACAATTGAAATCCTCAATACTGACGCCGAAGGCCGCCTGGTGCTCTGCGATGCACTCACCTACACCGAGCGCTTCAAGCCTAAGGCTGTAGTCGATATCGCCACCCTGACCGGTGCCTGTGTAATCGCGCTGGGTAACCACGCAACCGGTTTGTTCAGCAATAACGACGATCTCGCCAAATCCCTGCTGAAAGCGGGTGAAGAATCAGCTGACCGCGCCTGGCAATTACCGCTTTGGGACGATTACCAAAAACAACTCGATAGCAATTTTGCCGATATCGCCAATATCGGCGGCCGCGAAGCGGGCAGCGTAACGGCGGCCTGCTTCCTGTCGCGCTTTGCCAGGAAATTTGCCTGGGCACATCTGGATATTGCCGGTACCGCATGGCGCTCCGGCGGTGCCAAAGGTGCGACTGGCCGGCCGGTCGGTCTGCTGGTGCAATACCTGCTGGATCAGGTTTGATCGTGACGCAAGTTGATTTTTATATTTTGCCGGAAGCAACCAGTGATGCCCGGTGGTTGTTTGCCTGCCGCTTGATCGACAAAGTGCAGCGTTTGGGCGTGCGTGTATTGGTTGCCATGGACGATGAAACGGACGCTCACGCATTCGATGAGTTGCTCTGGACGTTCAAGCCGGAAAGTTTTATCCCACACCAGCTGATCAATGGCGACAAACCCGCCCCCGTGGAAATTACCTTCACTCCGGACGCTGGCGATCATCAAGGTTTATTGCTTAACTTGAGCAAGACCACCCCGCCCTACTTCAGTCGCTTTGAGCGCTTGAGTGAAGTGGTGATTCAGGAACAACAGAGTTTGCAATCCAGTCGGGAGCGCTTCAGCTTTTACAAAAGCCGCGGCTATCCGATTGAAACTCGAAAGTTGTGATACGAACACACAAATAATACGATTGTCAGGTATGCATCATGGCCAATGCGAATAAGACCAAAGCCGAAATATTGCAGGAGCTGGAATCAATAAAGGGATTATTACTGGAAGAGGATGACATTCCGATTCTGCAGGATATGGAAGATGAGGATGAAATTCTCAATGAAGAATTCCATTCCGAATCACCAACTCTGTTTTCCCGACACGAATCCGTTTTGCCGGGGCAAGGTTTTTTATTTGATGAGCTAAATCCGCTCAAAGTATCTACTTCATCCGAAGACCGCATAACACGTAGCGAGACCAGTATTGCCCAACAATTACAGCAGAAGGTTTCGGCTGTACATGAACAGGGAATCGCACCTTCATCGCAAGACACCAAAAAACCGGGCTTCGCATCGCATCTGACCAGCGATACTCATTCAACCGCACACCAATCGCAGCGCACGCTTGCCAAAGCCAGTGGTGAAAATCCATTTTTGCCCCAGCATATTCGCGAGCGCCTGCACGGCAATAATCCGCCGCCGTTGTTTGAATACGAAACTGCGAAAAAAATTATCAGTTCCACCAAAAATATTGCGCATAAAACTAACAAGCCACGCCAGTATTTGGTAGAAGAAGTGATGCTCAGTATGATGCCGCAGATTGAGCGCGAACTGCGCCATCGCCTGTTTGCGATGAGCGTGGAAGATTTGGAAAAGTTATTGAATGAAGATGAAGATTAAATCGGTAGCGATTAATTAGTCGCTAACTCACCTCGTTGTCGCCGCCAGTTCACGCGATGTTTTTACTTTGCCGAATGCCCATATCGCGATAAATACCAGCACTATATTCACCAAAAATACCTGGTGATAACCGTAATAATCCGCCACTAGCCCTACCATTAGACTACTCAGCAAATTGCCCACGTGAGTGGTGTTGGTGTAGAGCGCGGAGGCGCCGCCTGACCGCCCAGGCATTAAATCCTGAATGACCGAAATACCTAAGCCTGCTAATACACCGATAAAAATTGCGTTAAAGATTTGCAGCACAAATAAATGCCAAAGTTCAGTCGCAAAATACACACCGACGTACAAAAGCAACGCTGCCACACCAGCGCAGCGAATCAAACTGATCAAACGAAAACGGCTGGCATAATGCCCGGCCAATAACATAAAAGGCACTTCCAAGGCTGCCGTAGTGCCCATCACCCAGCCCATCCATTGTGCTTCCAAATGCAAGTTATCTTTCAAATGGATTGGCAAACTGATGAGATAGGCATTATTCACACCCCACAACAATGAAAATGCAATCGCACACAGCCAGAGTGACTGCTTAACGCCTGGTGATAGTGCCGGTAACCCAAGCTGTTCACCGGCAGGATTTACCGGTTTATTTTTCTTGGGCAGGCGCGGTAATAATTTAAAGCTCGCCAACGCGACAAGCACATATAAAACCGCGGCGATACCATAGCTCACATCAAAACCGAAATAGGTCGCCAATAAGAATCCGGCTGGCGGACCCGCAACCCAGGCGAAAGCAATTTGCGCACGCATGATCGCGTTAAACAATGGAATGCGCTCGACAGGAATTTCTGCCTCGGCGTAATCCAGGCTGTAGGCCATGATTTGCGAGAATGAAACCATCGACAAACTGAGTAAGAAAATCGCTGTAAATGCCACCAACCAATAATTGCGCGATAGCGCAAAAATCACGCAGGCCACAGTACCGAGCAAGCAACAAAAAGCGACCAGCGGACGTCGGTCAGCAAGTTTATCGGACCAATGCCCGATCCAATGGTTGTAGGCAATGCTCGCCAATGCAATCCCCGCGAATGCCAAACCGACCAGTAACGGCCGCACCGCAATTTCTTTGGCGAGAAACAGGCTAAAGGTCGGCAACACTAAAGCACCGACAACACCAGCGGTAAAAAACAACAGGTATAAACCCAGTGCAATCGGACGAAATAAGGGAGAGGACACACTCAATACCGCAGGGAGGGACAAGCGCGCATCATAGCTGAAACCGGTTACGTCCAACATGGGGAGAAAGCGGATTAATGCTTTTTAACCACCAGTTCGGCCGTTTATTAACTGACTTATTTAAGGGTGGTCAGTGTGCGCTTTCTGTATAATCGCCCGCAATTGCACCCGAGGATCTGCCCAATGCAATGCATTAGCATTCAAATACAGCCCAAACATAGCCGCGAATTTGACCGCGACCAATTCCTGCAACGGGTTCGCGTCATTCGATCACCTGAGGTAGATGCAATTGAAGAAAAAGGAAAACTCTATTTAAGCTTCAATTTTTTCACCGAGTTTCCGGCGCAACTCTGGCAGGAGTTAAGTGCTGCGCTCTACCAGGACGCCGCCTACGGCGCAGTAATCGCCCCGATTTCTGTGGCTATTTGCGAAGGTGAAACCGACGACGAATGCTTATTGCTGCACCACTTTGATTCCAGTGAACGACTGGATACGTTTTAAAAATCCCCCAGAGCACATCATGTCAACAATTAACTGGTTCCCCGGCCATATGCACAAGGCCCGCAAAGAAATTGCGGAAGTTATGCCCCATGTGGATGTGGTCATCGAAGTCATAGACGCACGCATTCCTTTTTCCAGCGAAAACCCGCTGGTGCCAAGTTTGCGTGGCGATACTCCGCTGATTAAATTATTGAACAAAGCCGATTTGGCTGACCCTGCAATTACCGCTATGTGGGTTGAAAAGATGGAGCAGGAAGCTGGTGTAAAAGCCCTTCCTGTAAGCCAGCAACGTCCTGAGCAAATCCGCAACCTTTTGAACGTCTGCACCAGCCTGGTCGGTGAGCGCCAGCGCGAATTGCGTCCGGCGCGTGCCATGATTATGGGCATTCCCAATGTCGGCAAATCAACCATCATTAATACGCTTGCCGGACGTGTCATTGCAAAAACCGGTAACGAAGCCGGCGTGACCAAAGCGCAACAAAAAATCAAATTGGAAAACGGCATCTTGTTGACCGATACGCCGGGATTTTTGTGGCCAAAATTATCGCCACCCTCCTGCGGTTATCGTCTGGCGATTACCGGTGCGATCAAAGATACCGTGTTTGATTACGCTGATATCGCCCTCTACGCCGCCGAGTATTTACTCAAAGCTTATCCGGATGCATTGAAAAAACGCTATGGGCTGGATGAATTGCCTGAATCAGATTTGGAACTGCTGGATGCCATCGGCATAAAACGCGGCTGCACCCGCAAAGGCGGTGGTGTAGAAATCCAGAAAGTATCGTCAATATTAATTACCGAATTGCGTGCAGGCCTACTCGGACCGATCAGCTGGGAAACGCCGGAAATGACGCAACAGGAAGTAACGGCTGCAAAAGCAGACGACGAAAAAAAGCGCATCGAAAAAGAAGAAGCTGATCGCATCCGCCGTTTGAAAACCAAAAAAAATCGCCGCTAAACGGCGATTTTTTTATCGGTGATACCAATTCATTTACAACAAACTGCGCACATAATCAGCGAGCGCATGCGGCTCAAGCGTATTTGCTAACTCGTCTGGTAATTTCTTAACATGCCACACCACAGTCCAATCCAGATACTCGCCCGGTGCCAGCAAAACCGATGCGCCCTGCTGCTTCATCTCGATAAAAATATGCTCGACATGGGCAAATATTTCGATCTCGCGCTCACCGTTGGCGATTGCCGCTGGCGGGCTATCGGTAAACTCTTTTACCAGTAAATAGCCTTTATCAACATAGGCAAACCAGC
Source organism: Cellvibrio sp. GW822-FHT04B05 (assembly GCF_058800985.1). NCBI lineage: Bacteria > Pseudomonadati > Pseudomonadota > Gammaproteobacteria > Cellvibrionales > Cellvibrionaceae > Cellvibrio > Cellvibrio sp. GW822-FHT04B05. Next base: position 181,558 of record NZ_JBXAMU010000002.1, read on the forward strand.
CTTCTCTACCGTCTTGCATAAGCTTGTGATGATCAGTACGAATCTTTTTAGCGTCGTACTGATACCAGGTCAATTCATCAATAGTTTGCGCATCGAGCGGGTAAAAAATCCCGCTGATAGGTTCTCCATCGCCGCGCGGATAAAACAAACTACCGGACGTAGGTAAACGGGTCACCTCAAGCGGCGCAACACTTTTTTCATGGTCGCTGTAATTGGTGATGCGATAGGTAACTGCAATCCGGTCATCGCCCGAAGGAATATAAGTCTTGGTGAATTGGTAACCGGTTTTTTTATCGATACCGCTGGTCAACACCAAACGGTCAGTGTCGGAACTTAGCGTGTAAGGTTTGCTGTCCAGTGTATCAATAGGAGGCCAGCTCCATTCCGCTTGCGGACTTGACCAAAACACAGTGCCCCAATCGGTAATCTTGTCGACATCGGCAATGCCTACCAGGATTTCGTGATTATTAAATTTCAGCGAAGAAACACGAGCCCCCACCTTCGGCATAATCTCCATGCGGAGGTTGCCCTGCTTGATAAACAGATGTGAACCATCCTGCTTACAAAATACTGGCAGTTGCTCAACCTGTTTGGACTTGCCACACCCGAACAAAGCCACAGATATGGCCAGGAATGCGATCAGGGAATAGCGTTTACTCATTGTCTATCATAATCCTCTAGCAGCAAGGTGACCGTGATTGCAGCAAACTCTCATGGCGAACACGGCATGGGGCTCACTTGTTACGGTTTTTTTACAGGTGTACCAGTGTACCCACTTTTGATGGCAGCAACCATTTGCCGCGAGGTAAAGCCTAGTAAAGCAAAGTAAATAACTTGCGCTGAAACTCAATTGCCAAAGGATCACCTTTGCCTAGTGCTGCAATAATCACAGTAAATGTTTTACGTGTCTCACCCTCGGCAAAATTGCGCTCAGTGCGAATGATTTCCAACAAGTGTTCAAGCGCCGGTCTATATTGCGTCTCTTGATAATATTGAAGCGCAAGTTGATAACGTACAGTTAAATCCTGTGGCGATTTAGCATAAGCTTCTTCCAACGCTGCAAGCTCCGGTGTTTTAGCTGCCTGTTTTTGCAACGCAATTTTCGCGATTAATTGCTCATAGTGCGCATCTTGATCAGCCATTTTGATCGTCGCCAATAAAGCTTCTGCGTTATCAAGCCGGTTAAGTTCCACATGCGATTGCGCCATCAGTAACGCAATACTTGCCAGTTGCTGCGAGGCATCATATGCCTGACGCAACAGTGGTAATGCATCAGCAAAATTTCCCTGTGCCATCAGCGCTTGTGCCTGCGCAAGCGGAGCCTCCCAAGGTTTAGGCAAATACTTGGCCAACACTTCACGCACTTGAACTTCCGGTAAAGCGCCAGTGAAACCGTCAACCGGCTGGCCATTTTGCATAATCATTACCGTCGGCAAACTGCGCACACCAAATTGCGATGAAATCATTTGCTGGTCATCTGCATTTACTTTGGCAAGCAAAAATGCACCCGCATATTCGGTAGCGAGCTTTTCCAAAATGGGCATTAAATTTTTGCATGGGCCACACCAATCTGCCCAAAAATCGATCACGATCGGACGATTAAATGATTCATCAATTAAAAATTGTTGCGCATTGTCGAGCGTAATGTCGACGATTGATAACAAAGGACTATTCATTCGAGTTACTCCATTTCACGCAAACTAACCGTTACATTATCGGTTGCAGTAGAAACATAAGCGATTGATTCGGTAATAGTGACGGTGAGGTTCATAGTTTTGTCGGCCAGTGCTGTGAGTGACTGCAATTCATCTGCCGCAAAATGATGGATATTCACCTTAGGCAGCGCACGAATGGCGGCGCTGTTGGTTTTCCACCACACATCCATACCACGGCCATAGCTAAATACCTTCACCGATTGCGACTGGCCTGATGCCTTTTTTAACCGATCCGGTGCCGGCTGCCCTACTTCGATCCACTCGAGGATAGTGCCGTTGTCGTGCTTCAACCATAAATCCGGCTCTTCCATCGACGAGAGGCCCTTGGTAAAGGTTAAATTTTCCGCAGCGCGATAACAAAAGGCTAGAATGCGCACCATCATGCGCTCGACTGTTTCGGAGGGATGCAAAGCGATAGTCAGGTTAAAATCGCCAAACACATTGCGATCCATATCCGACAAGCTCAGGTTCGCTTTATAAATAGTTGCCTTCACTGCCACAATTTTCTCACTTAATCAAAGCTAAATAATGTCCGATACTTCATTTGAAATACCGCAAAAATTCGAATTCACCGTTACCCAAGCCGAACAAACCGCATTGGATTTGTTGGCAGAAGGCACGGGGCTATCCAAGCAACGCATTAAGGATGCAATGAATAAAGGCGCCGTCTGGTGGACACTGAAGGGCAAAACATTGCGTCTGCGTCGCGCAACCAAGGTTTTGCATAAAGGCTCAAGGATCCAGTTTTTTTACGATGAGCAGGTACTCTCGCGCAAACCTGAAAGCGCCAATTTGATTTACGATGCAGGTAATTACAGTATCTGGTTCAAACCCGCCGGTATGCTTTCGCAAGGTTCACAATGGGGTGATCACTGTAGCATTTTACGGTGGGTTGAAGTGAATGGCCAACCCAATCAAGGGCAACGGCAGCGGGAATGTTTTTTAGTGCATCGCCTTGATGCCGATGCGCAAGGGTTGATTATCCTCGCACACGACAGCCAAAGTGCCGCAAAATTATCTACTTTGTTCCAGGCGCGTGATATTTGCAAATTTTATCAGGCTTGGGTAGTCGACGATTGCGACATACCGGCAAACGGTATGACACTGGATTATGAACTGGATGGTAAATCGGCAATTACCCACATCAAAAAAATGCGCGTAGAAAATAATAAAACCTTATTGGATGTGCATATCGAAACCGGCCGCAAACACCAGATTCGTCGCCACCTCGCCAATATTGGCCACCCGATTGTGGGCGATAGACTTTATGGCACAAAAGCCAGCGCCGGTTTGCAGCTACTGGCTTATCGCCTGGAATTTGTTTGCCCTAATACTAAACAACCTGTCACGATTGAACTGCCAAAAGAAATGCAGTTTAAATAGTAAATAAAAATATATTGCAATCGAAAAAAATCCCCACTGGCCTAGCGGCAAGTGGGGATTTTTTATTCAAGGTCTAACGCTATCAATTACATTGGTTATTCAACGCACATGCTTTAATAGCATTTGAGAAAGCATAACCCGTTAAATAATCTTCCCAAGTAGACCACGCCATAACACCACGCAGATCAGGATAGGTTTTTGCTGGTTTGTAACCGCTACCGCAATCACCGGAACGCAAACAACGTATTGCTGCTTTCACAACAGTAGGGTTGGTATAACCGCTACCCGCTGCAGATGGTGAAGTAGATGCAGGCAAACCAATCACAACTTTGTTAGCAGGCAGGCCCAGATAATTTACCCCAGTGCTACCAACTGGGAAGCCTTCAATTAATGCCTCCGTCCAAGCTACCAAACCGTCTTGAGTCGAAGCATTATAGAACTGGCCATTTTTGCCAGGCATGGAACCGGTGTTGTAGTACTGCATTTGGACCCAACTGATATCGTCACGCAGTGCATTCATCAATGGCAAATAAACACCCCAATTGTATTGACCCAACCAGTTATTTGGAAGGTTAGCGCCAATGGTGTGCGCAGTTTCAGGAGCCATGGTCAACAGGAAGCTCGTACCATAACGCGCTTTCAAACGTTTGATCGCACGCACCAGATAATCCGCAGAATATTGTGGGCTGGTTTGGCTGATTTGCGCGTTTGGATTGGTATGCAAGCCTTTTTCGGTATCGATATCAATACCGTCCAAACCAAATTGATCTTTAATCGCGATGAAAGAATTTACAAAATTATCTTCATGTGTCTGGTTATTCAGCACAAAAGTCGCATTAGCTCCACCGATCGACAGCAATACTTTTTTGCCCGCGGCTTTTGCTGCAGTAATTTGTGCTGCGGTTGGATTGTTTTGAACTCCACCGTCATTACCGAGATAGAGTGAACCATTTGCGTTGATTGATGGGAATGAAATATTCAATACCGTGTAATTAGGAATTGTCGCTGGTACTTCCAACGGCCAATGCCAGTTTTCCCAATAACCCACCAAATCCCTACCGTTATTAGTCACAACCGAACTACTGCTTCCAGATGAAACGCTGGAGCGTGATGTGCTAACACTGGATGAACTGGAGGAAGGTACCAAGCTGCTGGAACTGGAGCGTGATGTACTAACACTGGAAGTACTAGTACCAGGGCAGTTGCCGCCAGCAGTCCAGGCTTGTTGCCAGTAAGTACCGGTACCAGGTGCATAGGCCCAGGTAGCTGTTGATGCACACCAACCTGGAACCTGGCAGGTGTAAGCGCCACCAGCATTAGTTACCACAGCACCAGCCGCGTAATTAGTGCCCGCAACAAAGGCCGGACAAGAACCCACGCTACCAACGGACGAAGAAGAAACACTGCTCGGCGCTATTGAACTCGGGGTCGACGAACGTGAACTGCTCGGTGCCACTGAGCTTGGAGCAACACTGGAAGTCGCACCATCACAAGCACCATTGTCAGTCCAATGCGCCCATTGACCTGAGGAAGTGGTCGGGTTGTTAGCCTGCGTCCAATAATTAGCGGTATAGCCGCGGTTCAAATGCTGGACCTTGTTCCCTTGGGTATAAACACTGGCACTATTCCATTGCGCCAAACCAGAACAATTTACTGCCAACACTTCAGTTGACAGCAAGGACACACTAAGTAGTGCTCCCAGCGAGATTATTTTTTTCATCGACGTTACCTATTTAATTATCGTTAGTTAAGGATGAATGACTGACGAATAACAACAAACCTTTCTCACCGTCGTTAGTTGCTACGCAACACCAATATTCGTCAGTCAGCGATTGTCAACGTTGTCATTTGCAAATACACAGAATCCGGTACAGTAAAAGCGACATCAATATCGAGGGAAATTTCTGGTACAGGCGGGAGAACAACTTACATCAAGACAAGCGACTGGGAAGGAGAATAAGTATATCTTTTGTGCAATGCAAGCGTTTGTCGTATAAAAACACGAACCAACTACCATTTTGACGCTATAAAAAATGTCAAAATGTGAACCAATATTTTTTATCCGAAAAAATCGCATTAAAGCATAGAATAGTACAGACAAAAAAATAGCGCCTTGAAGGCGCTATTTTCTGTTTCACTGTTATTCCGGACGCATGTGCGGAAACAACAATACATCGCGAATCGACGGTGCATTGGCGAACAACATGATCAAGCGATCAATACCAATCCCCTCGCCTGCTGTCGGTGGCAGGCCGTATTCCAGTGCGCGCACAAAATCGGCATCGTAGTGCATGGCTTCATCATCGCCTGCATCTTTTTCGCGCACTTGCTGCATAAAGCGTTCAGCCTGGTCTTCCGCATCGTTCAACTCAGAGAAACCATTCGCTAACTCACGACCACCGATAAAGAATTCAAAACGGTCAGTAACCGCCGGGTTGTCATCGTTGCGACGTGCCAGTGGTGACACTTCTATTGGGTACTCGGTGATGAAAGTGGGTTGATCAAGTTTATGCTCAACAGTTTCTTCAAAGATTTCGATATGGATTTTACCCAAGCCATAGGAATCTTTAACCTCGATACCCAAATCTTTTGCTGCTTTAGTCGCACCTTCAATAGTGCTTAATTGCTCGCGTGTGATTTGCGGGTTGTACTGCAATACCGAATCGAATACTGACAAGCGTGCAAAAGGCTTACCAAAATCATATTCACTGGTTTGATATTTCAGTGTAGTGCCGCCAGTAACGTCAACGCACAGTTTGCGCAACAAATCCTCAGTCAAATCCATCAAGTCTTTGTAATCAGCGTAGGCTTGATAGAATTCCATCATAGTGAATTCCGGATTGTGACGAGTGGAAACACCCTCGTTGCGGAAGTTACGGTTAATTTCAAATACGCGTTCAAATCCACCTACTACCAAACGCTTCAAATACAACTCCGGCGCGATACGCAGGAACATTTCCATATCAAGTGCGTTGTGGTGCGTAATAAATGGCTTGGCTGATGCACCGCCGGGAATCACATGCAGCATTGGCGTTTCCACTTCCATAAAACCACAACCGATCATGTAATTGCGGATAAAACTGATGCATTGTGAACGCAAGCGGAAAGTATCGCGCACTTCCGGGTTCACAATCAGATCCACATAGCGCTGGCGATAGCGAATTTCCTGATCGCTCAGACCGTGGTATTTATCCGGCAGCGGACGCAAGGATTTGGTAAGCAGTTGATACTCCTCCAAATTAACGTACAAATCACCTTTACCTGATTTATGCAGCGCACCTTTCACACCGACGATATCGCCGATATCCCACAAACCCCATTTGTCTTTAATAACCTCTTGCGCTGCTTTATCTGCATACAACTGGATTGAGCCTTCACCATCCTGCACAACCATAAAAGGGCCGCGTTTTGCCATGATACGACCGGCAACACTGACTACATGATTCAGCGCTTCCAATTCTTCTTTGGTTTTTTCACTGAATTGTTTTTGCAGATCAACGCTCTTGTCGCCGCGACGGAAATCATTAGGGAATGCATTGCCCTTTTCGCGAATCGCAGACAGCTTTTGACGGCGCTCTGCGATCAATTTGTTTTCGTCATGCACTTGTGCATCTGGCTGTGCTGAATTGATTTCGTTGCTCATAGTCTTCACTGTTTTGTAGGGGCGCTGCTTGCCGCGCCCTGTTGTTAAACATTAAGGCGCAGCAAGCGGCGCCCCTACATTAAAAATATTCTTGGGCGCAGCAAGCGGCTGCCCCTACATTACAAACCGGCCTTCAAGCTTTCGACAATAAATTGGTCGAGATCGCCATCCAATACTGCTTGGGTATTTGAGGTTTGCACGCCGGTGCGCAGGTCTTTAATGCGCGAATCATCCAATACATAAGAGCGAATCTGGCTGCCCCAACCGATGTCAGACTTATTATCTTCCATCGCTTGTTTTTCTGCGTTCCGCTTCTGCATTTCCTGCTCGTACATTTTTGCACGCAGCATTTTGTACGCCTTATCGCGGTTGGCATGTTGCGAACGCTCGTTCTGGCACTGCACCACAATGTTGGTTGGAATATGCGTAATACGTACAGCAGAGTCAGTTTTGTTGATGTGCTGACCACCGGCACCGCTCGCACGATAGGTATCGATGCGCAAATCTGCCGGATTGATTTCTATTTCGATATTGTCATCAATTTCCGGCGAGACAAATACCGAACAAAATGAAGTGTGGCGACGGTTGCCGGAATCGAATGGCGATTTACGCACTAAACGGTGAACACCGGTTTCGGTACGCAACCAACCGAAAGCATATTCGCCTTCAAAATAAATGGTGGCACTTTTGATACCAGCAACATCACCGGCGGACAATTCCTCCAGGGTCACTTTAAAACCTTTGGCTTCACCCCAGCGCAAATACATACGCAAAACGATTTCAGCCCAATCCTGTGCTTCGGTACCGCCTGAACCGGACTGGATATCAAGATACGCATTGTTCGCGTCTGTCTCGCCCGAAAACATGCGGCGGAATTCCAATACACCCAATTGTTTGTCGAGGCGATCCAATTCCGCTTGTACATCGGCAACCATGGACTCGTCATCTTCTTCCACGGCCATCTCGAGCAACTCGCGCGAATCGCGCACGCCGGTATCCAGATCATCGATGGTTTTTACCACCATCTCCAGTGATGAACGCTCACGGCCTAATGCCTGGGCGCGCTCCGGGTTATCCCATACGCTTGGCTCACCAAGGTCGAGCTCAACCTCTGCCAGGCGTTCTTTTTTAAGATCGTAGTCAAAGATACCCCCTAAGCACATTGGTGCGCTCAGCAAGGTCTTTAAGGGCATTTAATAAGGGATTGATTTCCATAATAGGTGCGAATTCTAAGAGGTTGCGCCTGTTAAAAAGGCAAGAAAAAGCGAGGCGCGCATTCTACATGAGATGGCCGATGAGGCCAAATCGCGTGCGGGCCTAATGAAGCCTGGCTAATACATCTGACCTCCACTGGCACAGGTGAAACTATTTTTCACTGCGGCCTTTACCGGGCTATCTGGGCACTCTTATACACCGAAGTAACCGGTAAAAAGCTCTCATCGAGGGCTTTTTGTTGTCGAATGAAAAGCTATTAATCGTCAGAAATTTCAATGTCCGGTAATGTCTGGTTATCAAGATTATAGAGCCACACATTAGCGCTCAGCTTGCGTGCAATTGCGCGGTATTTTTGGCTGATTGCTGATTCGGGATCCGCAGCCACTGAGGGCTTACCATTATCCGCATTTTCGCGAATCGATAAATTCAGCGGTAATGAACCAAGCAGTTCGGTTTGGTAATCACGCGCAATACGCTCGCCACCGCCCGCGCCAAAAATATGTTCTTCATGACCGCAGTTGGAGCAAATATGGATCGCCATATTTTCTACCACACCTAACACCGGCACATTCACTTTGCGGAACATCTCAATACCTTTTTTGGCGTCGAGCAGCGCAATATCTTGCGGTGTGGTCACAATGACAGAACCGGTTACAGGGACTTTTTGCGCAAGGGTGATTTGGATATCACCGGTACCTGGCGGCATATCGATGATCAAATAGTCCAGATTGTCCCAGCGGGTTTGCATTAACAATTGCTGCAATGCGCCACTAACCATAGGGCCGCGCCACATCACCGGGGTTTCTTCAGTCACTAAATACCCCATGGAAATCGACTGGATACCATGGGCGCTGATCGGCACCATTTGTTGCTGGCCTTGCTGCCCTACAATTTCCGGGCGACGCTGCCCCACGCCCAGCATTTGAGGCTGGCTTGGGCCGTAGATATCCGCATCAAGGATACCGACACGGGCGCCTTCTGCAGCTAATGCCAGCGCAAGGTTAACTGCCGTTGTCGATTTGCCCACACCACCCTTGCCCGATGCGACAGCAATAATGTTTTTAACGTGTGGAATAGCCTGTTGCGAATTTGCAGCGGCACTGGAAGGAACTTCCCATTGGATATCGACTGAGACTTGATCAACACCCGGCAATTCGCTCAGTGCTTGGTTAATCGATTGAGCCAAAGGAACGCTTACCGAGTTTGCCGGATAACCCAACCGTAATTTAAGGCTGACTTTATTGCCGAGAATCGTAATGGATTCAACACAATGCATGCTAAACAGATCGCGTCCCAACGTAGGTTCAACAATCTTGGCAAGCTGCGCTTCAACAATGGCGTGGGTGATAACAGACACAGGAATATCCTCTTAAAACAATAAACCACAGCACATGATGCCATGGTGGATCAATGCGGCGCACCCTAACAAAAAAGGGTGCCAAATGGCACCCTTTTTTGTTACTGGTCGAGTTAGTTTGCTTCTGCCAACTGTTCCAGCTCTTCACGATCATGCTGGTGATCTTTCGCCAGCAACATGTACACCGATGGCAAAACAAACAAGGTAAAGAACGTACCAATGGTCATACCCAACACCAATACGATCCCAATCGCATTACGCGCTTCAGCACCTGCACCGGACGCAAATATCAGCGGTGTATGGCCAGCAATAGTCGCCACACTGGTCATCATTACCGGACGTAAACGCAATGATGAAGCCTCGCGAATTGCTTCGAGTTTGGCCATCCCTTGCTCCTGCAATTTGTTGGCGAACTCCACTACCAAAATGCCGTTGCGGGCAATCAATCCCATCAACGTTACCAAACCTACCTGTGAATAAATATTCAAGGTGCTGGTAAATCCATTGGTAAAGAATGGAATCGGCATAGGTATCTTGAGGAAGGTGAACAAGAGCGCACCAAACATCGCCAAAGGTACCGAACCGGCAAGAATAACCAGCGGATCACGGAAGCTGTTGTACTGGGCTGCCAACACCAGGAAAATCATCATAATTGCCATCAGGAACGCTGGCAAAAAAGTATTCCCTTCGCGAATTAACTGACGCGATTCACCGGTGTAATCGATGGTGTAACTCTTCGGCAAAATTTTACGCGCTTCAGCTTCAACATGAGCCAGGGCTTGCCCCAATGGAACACCGGGAACACCACTGATTTTTACCGCGTTCAACTGCTGCATACGGTTGATCGTACGCGGCTCTGTGGTGTGACTGATACTGGCAACCTGATCAAGACGAATCAAGTTTCCATCAGGCCCGGTCACATAAAGGCTCGCCAAATCATCCGGATTTAAACGCTCTACACGCTTAACTTGCGGAATCACTTTGTAGCTTTGTCCAGCCATATTGAAGCGGTTGACGTAACCACCACCTAATAATGTGCCTACATCATTGGTCACAGTTTGCAGATCCAATCCAAGGTCCGCGACCTTCTCGCGATCAATACTGAGCTTGTAATCCGGCTGATCCACTTTTACATCCAGTGTCTGGAAATAAAACAGGCCAGACTTGACCATGATTTCCTGCACTTTCAGTGCGTAATCATAAATCTCTTTGATGTCCGCAGTAGATGCCAGCACAATTTCCACCGGGAACTGACCACCACCTGGCAATGCCGGAGGTGTAATTGGCAGAATTTTCACACCGGCAATCTCGGACAATTTCTGTTGCACATCCGGCATCATTTGGAAAACATCGCGATCACGATCGGCCCATGGCTTGGTAACCAAACCAGAGAAGCCGCCCGTTGGCATTGTCAGTTGGAAGGTAAAGTCGGTTTCCGGAATCGCCATAAAGGCTTCGTTAACTTGCTTTCCGTAATGCGATGATTGATCGACCGTTGAGTTAGCCTGTGCATCAACAATCCCGAAAATAACACCCTGATCTTCGGTTGGCGCCAATTCTTTGGGAGACATGTTGTATAACGGGAAACACAATAGGGTGATGCCGATCCAGAAAATATAAACGCCTATACGGTTCTGCAAACTGATTTGCAGTTTCTCACCGTACCAGGTGCGGAAACGCTCGAAGGGTTTTTCCAGCGGAGCTTTTAAACCGGTGTGCGGTTTTAACATGCGCGAACCCAACATGGGTGACAAAGTAATAGCCACAATGGCCGAAATAGTCACTGCCCCGGCAAGCGTAATCGCAAATTCACGGAATAACGAACCGATCAAGCCACCTTGCAAACCGATCGGGATATACACCGACGCCAGTGTGACGGTCATCGCCAAAATCGGGCCGGCCAATTCACGGGCAGAAACGATTGCGGCTTGAAATGGTTTCATCCCGTCTTGAATGTGGCGCTCGATGTTTTCCACCATTACGATCGCGTCATCCACTACCAAGCCCACACAGAGCACGATAGAGAGTAACGTCAGTAAGTTCAGTGAGAAACCGCAGACCTGCATAATAAACAGCGCGCCCACCAGTGAAAGTGGAATTGCCAATACCGGAATAATAACCGAGCGACTGAAGCCCAAAAACAGGAAGATCACGATCACAATAATCAACAGCGTTTCAGTGAGGGTTTTAATTACCTCATGGATAGCAGCATCAATATATTCAGTAGAGTCATAGGCAACCGTTCCCGACAAACCGGTCGGCAGTTCGGCTTTAATTGCCTCCATTTCTTTATTGACAGCTTTCATTACATCCAGGGCATTTGCATTAGGTGCAACCCATACCCCCATGAAAACTGCAGTGTCACCGGAGTAGTTAACCACTGTATCGTAGTTTTCTGCCCCCAACGCAATATCGGCAATATCACTCAGGCGAATAATCCCGTCGGCAGAATTTCGAATAATTAATTGCTTGAATTCATCAACACTTTTTAAATCTGTATCGGCGCGCAAGTTTACTTGCGTGTATGAACCGCGGGTCTGCCCTACTGCGGCCTGCACATTGTTTGCGGCTAATGCAGCGCGCACTTGTACTGGCGTTACATTCAATGCGGCCATGCGCTCAGGCTTTAACCAAATACGCATCGCAAACGTTCTACCACCCAAAACATCCGCTTTTTGTACACCTGCAACAGCTGTTAAGCGCGGCTGTATCGAGCGGGTTAAAAAATCAGTGATTTGGTTTTGTTCAAGAATTTCCGAACTGAAACTGATATATGCCGCCGCAAATTGTGAATCCGCCGCTTCAATACGAATCGCAGGCACTTCTGCTTCAGGTGGCAAATCACCACGCACCTGATTTACCTTGGCTGAAATTTCAGTCATGGCTTTCAGCGGGTCGTAGTTCAAACGCAAGTGCGCAGTGACGGTAGACATACCCATTGCACTTTGCGATTCGATGTAATCAATACCGCCAGCAGATGCAATTGCGCGCTCAATCGGTGTAGTAATAAATCCGCGCACTAATTCAGCGTTAGCACCGACATAAACGGTGTTAATGATAATGACGGAAATATCGCTGCGGGGATATTGGCGCACAGTCAGGTTACTGCCTGCCTGAATTCCCAGGATTAAAATAAGCAGACTCACCACTATGGCGAGTACCGGCCGCTTAATAAAAATATCGGTAAATTTCATAAGTTAGACTCATGGACTTTTTGGCTTATGGAGTAAATCGTCTGGTGTTCATAACTCGTTCCGCAAAAAAATAGAAGCGAGCGGACAAAACGAATTAGCTATCAGCAGGAGTCGGTTCAAGCTTGTATTCCGGAGTGGGTAATTTGCCAATCGTCACCGCTTGGCCATTTAACAATTTAAATGCACCTGCACTGGCAACCACATCACCTGCTTTTAAACCATCAACAATTTCTACAAAATCGCCACGTGCTTTACCTAAACGCACAAATTGCTGACGTGCTTTATAAGTGTTTGCTTTTTGGTCTTTCTCGATAACAAAAACGGTATCACCGAAAGGAGCGTAAATAACAGCGGTGCTCGGCACAGCGAGAACTTCTTGCGGATCAGACAGGGTTACTTTTGTTTCAACCGCCATGCCGGGAATCAATTGGCTTTTGTCGTTTTCCAAATAAGATTGCACAATGGCATTGCGGGTCACAGAACTGATTTCCGCACCAATTGCAGTAATCTGACCGCTAATGGTTGCAGCAGAACCATCACCCACACTCACTTCCACCGGCAGACCGCGAGTCATTTGTACCAACCAGAACTGTGGAACCGGGAAATTCACGCGCACGCTATTGGTAGCTTGCAGGGACACGATTTCACCACCCACTTGCAAGTCTTGGCCGAGGTCAACCTGACGAATGCCCAAACGACCATCAAAAGGTGCACGCACTTGTTTTTTATCGAGGGTGGCTTTTAAATCACCAACATCGCCTATTGCTGATTCCATTTGTTGAATTGCAGTATCCAGTTCACTTTGTGAAACCGTATTGCGTTTGCGCAGCTCAACCAAACGCTCATGATTGGATTTGGCCAAGCGTAACCGCGCCTCGGCAGCACTCAACTGCGCCTGTTCATTACTCGATTCCTGAATCAGGATAATGGTACCTTTTTCAACTTGCTCACCAGACTTGAAGCGAATTTCTTTTACTTTGCCCGCAACTTCGGCAGTAATTCGAATCCCCTCTGATGCCTCAACGGTACCCATAGCAGTGTAACTGTTGGGCCATTTCTGAACTTCCGCTTTAAAGGTACTGACGGTCTCGGTGGGTGGAGGGGTGTTTTCCCCAGCCTTCACCATAGTGAAAATCTGGCCGCCTTTAATACCGCCAACAATCAACACAATTCCTATAAGGCTTGCCACAGCAACGCCGATTGATTTCGCATTGTTCATAGATGAGGAACCATTGAGAGGAGAAAAAAGAGATCACTACCAGGACTGGACAAGACATGCGGAGGGAAGACGATAAATCGACGGTATCCCAACCATAACTTCGGCATTTTTCGGCCCAAGAATTGTTGCACAGCCATATGTAAAACCAAAAATAACAAGTTGTCACAAAGTGTAAATGTGCAGCTTGCGTCTGGTTGTCAGAGAAAACCAGCCGACCATCTGGTCGGTCGGCAAATAATATTCTCTTTTTGATCATTGTCCAACGAATTGTTAGGCATAACACAAAGTTATGACATTCATCATTCAACGATAAGGGCTATTGTCCACCGATGCGCGACAAGAGATGTCAGTAATGGTGAAAACACAGGAGTGTTACAAGACTAAAGAATCAATCATCAAGCTGTGTGCATATCAAACAGGTAATTTTCACGCATCTCAGCTGTGCCTCCACGAAACGGCTCGTAGACCACACCAACCTGATATTCGTCTCCCGTTATGCAAAAGAGCAACTCACAAAATGGAATATATCTATCGAGAGGATGATCAATCGTGTCGCCTTCTACCAAAACGACATTTGAATATTCATCAACTTTAAGGTTACCAGTTGCTGTAGCCCAGACGCCCACAGCCAGAATTTGGATACGAATCATCCCGTACTGGAATTTATAGATAGAGTCAACTTTGGGAATAAATTGGCGAAAATTTGGCCCCATAGAGAAAACAGAAGTGGATTTGAGTTTCGACCCAATTACGCCGGCTGCTGCCAATTGGCGTTCGAGCAATTGGGTCTTATTAAAGCCAACATAGGGCTTGGGATAAAAAATTAGTGCGGTAGTTGTCATAATCTTCCCTGCTATTTGTAGTAATTGAATCCATCCCGGATCGAAATGGATTCAATCAAAGAACCTGCGAAAAATCAACCCGCGAAATTAGCCGAACCAGCAACCAAGTCTGCTAGCATTTGCAACTTTGAACTCACTAAGGATTGTTTATGACCTGGGCACCGCATGTAACCGTCGCTACGATTATTGAACGTGATAATCGCTTTTTAATGGTGTACGAAGAAGCCGACGGGAAAAAAGTTTACAACCAACCTGCCGGACATCTGGACCCCAATGAAACTTTAAAAGCCGCAGCTATTCGCGAAACATTGGAAGAAACCGGTTGGACCGTAGCGTTGACCGGAGTGGTTGGTGTTAATCTTTACACCGCACCGGGCAACGGTATCACCTATTTGCGGACGACCTTTATCGGTGAACCTGTGAGCCATGACCAAGCCCGCCAGTTGGATACCGGCATTATCGAAGCAGTCTGGTTGACCTATGAGGAATTGCTCGCCCGCAAAGACCAGTTGCGCAGTCCCATGACGCTGCAAATCATCGAGGAATACCTCTCCGGACGCCGCTTTCCGCTCCATGTTGTTGGCGATACTGCCGGCTAAGGTGGCAGTGATGGGCTGGGGCGGGTAAAATGCCCGCCTTTCTCCTTTCCCAGCAGTTACGCCTTATGTCAGATGCTATTCCCGCCCCCGTCTCAGACTCATCTATAGGCCCGGGCCAAAAAGTGATCGTTGGAATGTCCGGCGGTGTTGATTCCTCAGTCTCTGCCCTCCTGCTCAAACAGCAGGGTTATCAGGTCGAAGGCCTGTTCATGAAGAACTGGGATGAAGACGACGGCACTGAGTACTGTACAGCCAAAACCGATCTGGCTGATGCTGAAATGGTCTGCGAGCGTATCGGTATCAAACTACATACCGCCAATTTTGCGTCTGAATACTGGGATAACGTATTCGAGCATTTCCTTGCGGAGTACAAAGCCGGCCGCACACCCAACCCGGATATCCTCTGCAACCGCGAAATCAAGTTCAAAGTCTTTATGGAATACGCCCGTGTGTTGGGCGGCGGGTTAATTGCCACCGGCCACTATGTGCGCCGCACCGACCGCGATGGTCATGCGCATCTATTAAAGGGGCTCGATCCCAACAAAGACCAAAGTTACTTCTTGCACGCGGTGGGCGAGGCTGAATTCGCGAAATCCCTGTTTCCTGTAGGCGAGCTGGAAAAGCCCGAGGTGCGCCGGATTGCGGAAGAACATGGCCTTGTTACCCACAACAAAAAGGACAGCACCGGGATTTGTTTTATCGGTGAGCGCCGCTTTAAAGACTTCTTGCAGCAATACCTGCCTGCACAGCCAGGCGAGATCCAAACGCCGGATGGCAACGTTATCGGCGAACATATGGGCCTTATGTATCACACTATCGGCCAACGTCAGGGCCTTGGGATTGGCGGCGTAAAAGGCGCTAATGAGGAACCCTGGTTCGTCGCACAAAAAGACCTGACACGCAACGTGTTATTTGTCGTACAGGGCACAGACCACCCTCTTCTATATACCAATCATTTAATCGCCCAGCAGGCCCATTGGATTAATGGTACCCCGCCCTCATCTACCTTTACCTGTAAGGCCAAAACCCGTTATCGCCAACCTGATCAGGTATGTATGGTAACCCTATTGGTCAATGGCACCCTGGATGTGACTTTTGAGCAGCCCCAGCGCGCAGTGACTCCCGGCCAGTCAGTGGTGTTTTACAGTGATGATGTCTGCCTCGGTGGCGCGGTTATCGAATCCACCGATAACCATTAAAGATTGATAGAACCCTATCCCAAGTAGCTGAGAGAGTTTCGCGTGAGCAAAAACTGGCAAGATATTACCATCGCCCTTGCAGGCGTATTTCAAGCAACCGCCCTGGTTGAACAAGTTGCCAAAACTGGCCATGTCCCGCCCGATGCCTATAAATGCAGTATAGAAAGCATGCTTGATTTAAATCCTGCGAGTACCCTTGCGGTATACGGTGATAATCTGGAAAACCTGCGTACCGGCTTGGAAGTGATGCGTGAACTCTTACGACCTAATTCACAAAAACATCGCGATGCACTGCGCTATGGTTTAGGTGTCTTACATTTGCAGAAAAAACTTGCAGGCCGTCGCGATATGCTCGGTGTTATCGGTAGCCGCCTGGAACAGGTAGCACAACAAGCACAGCATTTTTCGTCTACACACGAAAATGTCATCGCTAATTTAGGCACGCTTTATACCGAAACCCTGAGCACCTTCCGTTTTCGTATTCAAGTGAATGGCGACTACAATTACTTGCAACAACAACGTATCGCCAACCAGATCCGTGCCCTGCTGCTCGCCTCGGTGCGCTCGGCCATTTTATGGCGACAAGTTGGCGGCAACCGTCTACAGCTACTGTTTTATCGCAAGCACATTGCAGAACAGGTAGATAATTTATTGCGCCGGATGTAATTCATTCATCGTATCGCCGCACTTTGAATTCGCTTTTATTGTTAAATTTAATCTTTAAACGAGAATCACAATGGACAATACCTTTAACACTCTTTCCGCGCTTAATGCCGTCTCTCCGGTAGATGGTCGCTACGGAAACAAAACTATTGCACTGCGCAGCATCTTCAGCGAATTTGGTTTGATTCGTTTTCGTGTAGAAGTTGAAGTCCGTTGGCTGCAGCAGTTGAGCCGCCACACAGGCATTCCCGAAGTACCTGCCTTTAGCGCCGCGACCAATAAAGTCCTCGATGACATTGTGACCAACTTTAACGAAGCTGATGCACAGGCAATCAAAGATATCGAGCGCACCACTAACCATGATGTAAAAGCGGTTGAGTATTTCCTTAAAAATAAATTTGCCGGCAATGCCGAACTTGAAGCAGTACTGGAGTTTGTGCATTTCGCTTGTACATCAGAAGATATTAACAACCTTTCTCACGCACTTATGTTGCGTGAAGGTCGCAAAGTATTCCTGAAAGATGCCGAAGCTATCGTCGATGGCATCGCCAAACTGGCCCATGATTACGCCGAAGATGCCATGCTCTCGCGCACGCACGGCCAGACCGCATCACCCACTACCGTGGGCAAAGAAATGGCAAACGTGGTTGCACGTTTGCGTCGCCAATTAAAAACCGTTAAAGAAGTTGAATTACTTGGCAAAATTAACGGCGCGGTAGGCAATTACAACGCGCACTTGTCTGCCTATCCTGATGTGGATTGGCAAACCAATGCCCAGGAATTTGTTGAAAGCCTGGATTTGAATTGGAACCCCTACACCACCCAAATCGAACCGCACGATTACATCGCAGAATTGTTTGATGCGATTGCACGTTTCAACACTATCGTGATCGATTTTGACCGCGATATCTGGGGTTACATTTCCCTCGGTTACTTCAAGCAGAAAACCATTGCGGGCGAAGTCGGTTCATCTACTATGCCGCATAAAGTTAACCCGATTGATTTTGAAAACTCGGAAGGTAACCTCGGCATTGCCAATGCCATTTTTACTCATCTCGCGCAAAAATTGCCAATTTCCCGCTGGCAGCGCGACCTGACTGACTCAACCGTATTACGCAATATGGGTGTTGGTTTTGGCTATGGCATGATTGCTTACGCATCAACCTTAAAAGGCATGAGTAAGCTGGAAATCAACCGCGCGCGGCTTGCGGAAGATTTGAATAATTCATGGGAAGTATTAGCCGAGCCAATCCAAACGATTATGCGCCGTTACAATGTTGCTGAGCCTTATGAAAAATTGAAAGCACTGACCCGCGGTCAAACCATCAACCGCGAAGTGCTTGCTGCTTTCGTAGAGACATTGGATATTCCCGAACACGCCAAACAGAACATGCGCGATTTAACGCCCGCCAATTATATTGGTAATGCGGTAGATCAAGCCAAAGCGATTTAACCTGTGAAAAATAAAGGGCTCTTCAAGAGCCCTTTATTTTTGAGATGTATTTATTCGTAGGTTGGGCAACCATGCCCAAAAAATGAATTGGGCACAATCTTAATTTTGAAATAATTATGTTGGGCATGGTTGCCCAACCTACGAAGCAAAAAATTGATTTGACAAGGTAAAAGTATGACTACACCACTCACTCATCTTGGCGATATGCCGATTGAAGAATTTCTGCGTGATTATTGGCAAAAAAAACCACTACTTATTCGCAACGCTTTCCCCGGTTTTGAATCACCAATCTCGCCTGATGAGTTGGCGGGTTTGGCATTGGAAGAAGAAGTCGAATCGCGCATCGTGTTAGAAAAAGGTGAGACACCTTGGGAATTACGCAATGGACCTTTTGATGAAAAAACCTTTGAAATATTACCGGAAAGTCATTGGACATTACTAGTTCAGGCAGCAGACCAGTATGTGCCGGAAGTGAACCAAATGCTGGATGCATTTCGTTTTATTCCCAACTGGCGCCTGGACGACATCATGATTAGCTACGCACCGGACCAAGGTGGTGTCGGCCCCCACTTTGACTACTACGATGTGTTTTTACTGCAAGGCTTGGGTAAGCGCCACTGGAAAATCGGCCAGATGTGCGACAACAATTCACCGCGCGTGGAAGGTACCCGTTTAAAAATCCTGCGCGAGTTCCATACGACTGATGAATGGGTCGTTGAACCCGGCGATATGTTGTACATCCCGCCCGGCATTGCCCATTGGGGCAACGCCCAAGGTGATGACTGCATGACTTACTCAATCGGTTTCCGCGCGCCAAGTCATGCCGATATCATTGCGGAAGTCGGACAAGAGGTTGCACTGTCTATAGTTGATGATCTACGTTTTAGCGATCCGGATTTAAAGCTGCAAAACAATCCCGGTGAAATTGGAACCGAGGCAATCGCACAAGTACAGAAAATTTTGCAGCAACATTTAACGGCAGAAAATATCGCACATTGGTTCGGCAAGTTTATGACCGAACGCAAATATTTGGATCATACCGACGAAGAGCCGATGGATATTGATGCAGATGAATGGCAATCCGCATTGGCCGATGGTGACTTGTTATGGCGCCATCCGTCAGCCCGCCTCGCTTTCCACAGCGATGCCAAGGGCACTTTGTTATTTGCCGATGGTGAAGCGATTTGCTGTTCGCGCGAACTGGCAGAGCTTGTGTGTAAAGAAGTTGAGATTAATTGGCGCGAACTAAAAGAGTTGGTGCAAGATCCACTAAATCGCGCAGCCATTACTCAACTGATAAACCAGGAAACACTGTTAGTCGATGAATAAAACCATGCACCATACAATTCATCCTACCCACTGGCAAAATCATCAAACGGATCTGGTAAAAATCCGTACGGAAGTATTTATGCAGGAACAACATGTTTCAGCGGCAGATGAGTGGGATGGACTGGACGGGCAGGCAATACATTTTTTAGTGTTCTCCCCCGCCGATGAAGCGTTGGGCTGTGCGCGGTTATTGCACGAAGAAACTGACGGACAATCCTTCTGCCATATTGGCCGTGTTGCCATTCGCAAACCGTTTCGCGGCCAAGGTTTAGGCCACGAATTGATGTGTTTCATTATCGACTTTTGCAAAAAAAATGTGCCGGGAAGTAATATCTATTTACACGCACAAATTGATCGCCGCCGCTTTTATGAAACATTAGGATTTGTCGCACAAGGGGATGAGTTTATGGATGCAGGCATCCCCCATATCAGCATGTATTTGGCTTAGAGGAGCAACAGGATGGCTGAACAATCATCGGCAAGTAAGGACTTGTGGCTGCTGGATGGCGTTGCCGATTTTCGTGCGCACAGTGAGCAATTGGTTGCACAAAGCCGTCTTTCAATTGCTATCCTCACCCGCGAACTGGATACATTGATATATGCAACACCGGATTTTGTTCAACAGTTATCCGATTTTGCGCGCAGCAGTCGCAATACCCATGTACAGATTCTCATTAAAAATACCAAACCAGCTATCGAGACTGGACATCCACTTGTTCGTCTCGCACAGCGGCTATCGTCCAAAATTATCGTGCGCAAAATGACGGTTGAACCTGACAATAAAGATATGGGCTATATGCTGGGTGATATGGATAAGTTACTTTATAAAAATGATGATGCGGTACATCGCGGTTTTTTCAACCTTGCAGCGGCAAGTGAGATCAAGTCATTACGCGAAGAGTTCAATTACCTTTGGCAATACGGTGAACTTGAGCCTGAGTTTCAGTTGCTTCACATCTAAACTCTTTTACCTAATCCTATATCTAACTCTCACGTCTAATCTTCACAACTGAATATCATAAATAAAGCATACATCCCAGCAGGCAAATCTGTTGCCAAGTATCACAACCCGCAAAAAAAGCAGTTTTTACCGGAAAAACAGCATGTTTTTTGTTGCCGATTACTTTTTTATCCTATATATATAGCGTCAATCCGCGTTTACGGCTGTGTAAGCCTATAAATGCAGTACTTTTTGTTATACACGTTGTTGTACGGGTATTGCCGGGATCAACCAGAACCTGCAATTCACGTTGGTATTATAGGTTATTACTACACGAGCATCTTTGTTCACAAGATAAACATACCCACTCTTCATCAATAAATAGAAGGAAATCAATATGGCCGCTGCCAAAAAACCTGCTGCCCCAAAAGCTGCTCCAGCTAAAAAAGCACCTGCTACTAAAGCTGCCCCTAAAGTCGCACCAAAAGCTGCTGCTAAAAAAGCGCCCGCACCAAAAGCCGCTGCTAAAAAGGCACCAGTTGCTAAAGTTGCTCCAACAGTTGTAAAAGCAATCACTGAACGTCAGAACAAAACCCAAGTGCTGCAACAAATTGCTGACGCTACCGAACTGAGCAAAAAGCAGGTCCAAGCGGTATTGGACGAACTGACCAATGTGATCGAAGGTCACATCAAGAAAAAAGGCGTAGGTGAATTCGTTCTGCCTGGCCTGCTGAAAATCACTACTGTGAAAAAGCCAGCTACCAAAGCGCGTAAGGGCATCAATCCTTTCACTAAAGAAGAAGTGACTTTCAAAGCAAAACCAGCGAGCACATCTGTAAAAGTACGTCCGCTGAAAAAATTGAAAGAATTCGCTATATAAATCGTGAATATGCTTTCATAAAAAGCCCCGCAATAGCGGGGTTTTTTGCTTTTGACGACGTGAATAACCTCATCAAAGAATACTAAACCCTTCCCCTACCAATGCATTTTGTAAACGCTTGATTCTCTCGGAAAATTCGTCAGCGCCATATTCTTTACCAGGCAATTTACCCCAAATCGGTTGCGGCCAAGCGGGATCATCCGTAAACCGCGCGATGTGATGAACATGGAGCTGACGCACCACGTTGCCTAGTGCCGCTACATTCATTTTATCGGCATCAAACACACTGGTCATAACTTCCGATAACCGACAGGACTCGCGGATTAATTGCAGCTGTTCCTCTTCACTCAGGTGATGGATTTCAAATATATCCTCCCGCTGGGGCACCAAAATGCACCAGGGATAATTGGCATCCCGGCTCAATAACAAAAGAGATAAATCGAATTCACCGATAACGATGGAATCCTGCGCGAGACGAGGGTGAAGTTCAAACATGATTGCCTTCCTTTAATTTAACAGGCTTTTATTCAACAAACTTTATTTAACACAAGATAGACCACACAGCACTTGAGGCGCTATACCAATATCGTCAACCGCCGTAGAATAAGCGGCTTTGAAACCCATTATAGCTACCAAGAAGTCATAACTATGCGTTCGAGTCGATTTTTAATTGCCACACTTAAAGAAACACCTTCCGATGCGGAAGTTATCAGCCATCAATTGATGCTGCGTGCGGGTATGATCCGCAAAATGGCTTCCGGCCTCTATAACTGGCTTCCCCTGGGTTTGCGCGTCCTGCGTAAAGTCGAAAAAATTGTACGCGAAGAGATGAATAAATCCGGTGCCATGGAAGTATTGATGCCGGTAGTACAACCTGCCGAATTATGGGAAGAATCCGGTCGCTGGCAGCAATACGGCCCGGAATTGCTACGCATGACTGACCGTCACGACCGCCCTTTCTGCCTTGGTCCAACCCACGAAGAAGTTATCACTGATTTAATTCGCAATGAGATCAGAAGTTACAAACAGTTGCCGGCAAATTTTTACCAGATACAAACCAAATTCCGCGATGAGATCCGCCCACGTTTCGGTGTAATGCGCTCGCGCGAATTTATTATGAAGGACGCCTACTCCTTCCATACCAGCACTGAGTCTTTGCAAGAAACTTACGATGTAATGCATGCAACCTATTGCAGCATCTTTACCCGGTTAGGCTTACAGTTCCGCCCCGTATTGGCCGATACCGGCTCTATCGGTGGTGCTTTTTCCCACGAGTTCCATGTATTGGCTGAAAGTGGCGAAGATGATATCGCCTTCAGCAGCGCCAGCAACTACGCCGCTAATATCGAAAAAGCCGAAGCCCTGCCCCCGTCAACACCACGCCCTGCAGCGCAACATGTTATGCAAGAAGTGGCGACCCCGGGCAAGCACACCATAAATGAAGTGAGCGAGTTCCTTAACGTCAGTCCACAGCAAACTGTGAAAACCCTGATCGTTTTGGGCCAGGTACGCGAAGACAAAACCCAGCCATTGGTAGCGCTGGTATTGCGTGGCGATCATGAGCTGAATGAAATCAAAGCGGAAAAATTAACTGGTATTGCTTCTCCGCTAACACTAGCACCTGAGGCACGAATCAAAGCTGAGCTAGGCGTTGGTCTTGGCTCTATCGGCCCGGTTGGTTTGAAGATTGCGGTGATTGTCGACCATTCTGCAGCACATCTCGCTGATTTTGTCTGCGGCGCGAATAAAGATGGCTTCCACCTGACCGGTGTTAATTGGGATCGCGATGTAGCCGCGCCGCTGGTTGCCGATATCCGCAATGTGGTGGCTGGCGACCCCAGCCCTTGTGGCAAAGGCATCCTGGAAATCAAACGTGGGATTGAAGTCGGCCATATTTTCCAACTGGGCACCAAATATTCCGAAGCCATGAAGGCCAAAGTGCTGGATGTAAACGGCAAAGAGCAAACTATGATTATGGGCTGTTACGGAATTGGGGTTACGCGTGTGGTTGCCTCGGCAATTGAGCAGAACTTTGATGAGAACGGCATTATCTGGGCTGATTCAATCGCGCCATTCCATATTGCGATTGTGCCGATCAATATGAGCAAATCGCCAGCCGTTGCTGCCAAGTGCGAAGAACTTTACGCACAGTTACAAGAGGCAGGATTTGATGTGTTGTTGATGGATGAAGACAAGGCGCGCCTCGGCACTATGCTCGCCGATACTGACTTGATGGGCATTCCACATCGCATCGTTGTTGGTGATCGCGGATTGGAAGCGGGTAGCATCGAATATAAAGGTCGCCGCGCTACCGAAAAGCAGGAAATACCGATAAACGATATTGTGGGTTTCCTGAAAGCAAACGTGAACGCCTAACCAATATCAGCTGCAGCTCTCGGGTAACTCCGGAGCCGCGGCTCGCTTCCCAAACAATCGCTGCATTCATCATCTTCCCTGCCCCATTACTTCTCTCTTGATATCTACGTCATAACCTTTTGCGCGACAAACCTAAAGTCGAACTTATTTTTCCAGTTATTGGGCCAGTGGATTTTACAAACTGGAATCAGTTCTGATGCTGTTCACGAAAAAAACTTTTACATCGAACAAAACTAATTGCTGTAAAAATTAGCGATGCCAGCAACTGATATACATAAAAATCACATTTTCGTTCCACTTAACAAAGTGGCAATCGAGAGAAAAAAGTCACACCTGCCGCCCCAAATTCCCACTTTATTTATTAACTGGCACTTTTTAAAAGCTGTGATGCAGGTTGCAATGGCTGTTTTTCAATGAATGTTAACTTTGCATCATTGCCCTGCATGATTTTTTCGTTTTTGCAGTTAATAACTCGATAAAAAAGCATTTCATGCAGGCATTAGGTCAATTTCACCAATCAATGGGCGATTGGGAAATTGAATTCACTTCGCATTGATAGCACATCACATAATAATTGAGAGGAAATGCAATGAACTTTGATCGCGCCAATTTTACTCAACTCAAAAAGTCGGCCAGAAAATTCTTACTGGTCAGCGTAACCAGCTGCGCATTTACCAGCGTCGCGCAGGCCGCTACTGTAGATCTGCTAGTGCTGTACGATAACTACACTAAAAATTATTTTAGCGGTGATCCGCAAACAGCTATGAACAGCTGGGTTAACCAAATGAATGCGGCCTATGCCGATAGCCAGATTGATGTGCAGCTACGTCTGGTCGGTGTACGCGAAATGGAACAAGCCGGTGCCGATATGGGCGCTGTACTGGGCAACCTACGCCTCAACAATGCCGCCATCGCACTGCGCGACCAACTGGGCGCTGACTTTGTATCGCAGCTTCACCAAAAAGGCGCTTGCGGCGTCGGCTATGTAGCCGTAGATAAAAACTGGACCTGGAACGTAACAGCGCCAGGTTGCGGCCCAATTGTGATGGCACATGAACTTGGCCACAACATGGGACTCAACCATTCGCGCAAACAAGGTGATCAATCCGGCGCACGTTTCCGTTATGGTGTTGGTTACGGTGTGGATAATGTCTTCGTTGATATCATGGCGTACGAAGGTGTATTCAACACCACCCGCGTAAACCGTTTCTCCAATCCCAACCTGACCTGCCGTGGGCTTCCCTGTGGCATCCCGGTGGGCCAAACCAATGAAGCCTATGGCGCCTTGGCTATCCACAATGTGCGCGACGAAATAGCTGGTTTCAGACCAACCGCAGGTTCTTCTGGCCCGGTTCAAGTTGCGCAGCATTGCAACTACGGTGGCTATAACGTAGGCCTTGGCGTCGGCAGCTATAACCTCGGACAATTACAATCACGCGGAATTATGAACGATGATATTTCGTCGTTGCGTGTACAAGCGGGCTACAGCGTTACGCTTTACCAAAACGATAATTTCACCGGTAACTCAATCACCAAAACTGCTGATGTCAACTGCCTGGTAAGCGATGGTTTTAACGATACTGCCAGCTCGATTGTTGTGTCCACAACCGGCGGATTCAATACCTTGATCCAGGCAGAAAACTATTTTGCCAATAACGGTGTACAGACTGAAGCTACAACTGACACCGGTGGCGGTCTAAACGTTGGCTGGATCGATACCAATGATTGGATGGCTTACAACAACATCACCATTCCGACCAGTGGGACTTACACCATTGAGTATCGCGTAGCGAGTCCTGGCGGTGGACGTTTGTCAGCGGATTTAAACGGTGGCGGAATTCTTCTCGGTGAATTGGCTATCCCATCAACCGGTGGCTGGCAGAATTGGACCACCATCAGCCACACAGTACACATCAATGCAGGCACATACAACTTTGGTATATTTGCAAAAGTGGGTGGCTGGAACCTGAACTGGATTCGGATTAAACGCTGATATCGTCACGTAGCGTACACGCAAGGATGCGTCATCTTCACATTACTATATTCAAAATAATAATCAGAGATATTTCCTATGCAAACTCAACAACGCTTTTGGTTAACAACCTTGGCTATCAGTGGCATTGTGTTGGGTGGTGTCTATTTTTTCTCACGCCCCGCAATAGAAACTAATATGCAACAGCAGCAAATCCAAACCGCACGTAATGAAAGTACCGGCGCTACAGTTTCTGACCCAAATGAGCTGGCAAAAAATAACGAGGTATCAGTGTCAAACGTAGCATCCTCAAGTACTACCTTTACCAGCACACCTGAATTGGATGAACGCCTTGCCACAATGAAACAGCGCAGGCCAAACCAGGAGTTTTCACCGCAAGAAGTTGCCGCTGCTGTCAATCGCGCTGACAGTTGGTCACCTACTGATAATATTCCACGCGAGCTGCCATTGGAGCAGGCAGAATTTAATGACGGACGTCAATTCATTGAGCTTGATAGTTTAAAAATTGAAACCCTGGTTCCGGGTGACCAGGTCAATGTACGCGTCGATCAAAATGGAAAAGATTATAAAGTCACAATTGATAGAGTTGAAAAGCACGATTACAACAGCATTAGTTGGTATGGCCATATACAAGGAGATGATGGGCAAAAATACAATGTGAGTTTTACCCGCGGCGAAAAATTAACTGTCGGAGGCGTGGACACGCCTGATGGCCATTATGTATTGCAAGCACACGGCAATAAGGGTTGGGTTGCTTCCAGCCAGCTATTATTCAAAGCAGACACATCAGTAAGCGATGCAATCCATCCTGCTGATGTCGATCCTGATTACGCAAAAAATCAGAAGCACCCATCGCACAATCATTAATTATTCCGGGCAAAAAAATGGCCCTCATCGAGGGCCAATATTATATGCAAGGCAACATCATAAAATAACTAAGGAGTAGGAACGCTCAAAAAATCTGACGGCAACAATACTCTTGGGCTAATTCGCACCTGCAAAATATCACCCTTAAACCAATGCACCTGGTTCATTCGCGCACCAATTGAGGTTTTAGCATTGTCTGCAATCGGCAAATAATCTACCTGCCCTGCCAATTCCTGTTTGCCATTCACAAAAGAAATAAATTCACGATTCTTGTAAGTGATCGCCGCATGAGCCCATTGACCTACAGGATGGACTTTTGTGGGATCGATTAAAGTGCATTGCGATTTTTCCGATTTGATATAAGCATCCAGATACCATTGCTTTTTATTATTCAAGCGCAGCTCAATTGTGATGCGACGGTTCGGATTATCCGGCGACTCAATATGGAGGAAACGTGGTTCCAGATTGTTCGGATAAGCATCTGCCGGATTAAAAATAATTTCGATGGTAAATTCTGTCGCATCGCCCAAGGGATTGGCATCTACCAGCAAACGGTCGCCGTCGCCATCAAAATGTACTGCGTTTCTATTTCTCGAATTAATAATACGGGGATTACCTGTAACATCGACATGGCTACCACCAATCCAGCTTAAGGAATTGATATCCCACACCACGGCATCAGATAGAGTTTTTGAGGGTGATGTGCAGGCAAGTAAAAAAACGGTACAAGATATTAATACAGCGAGGAACATTCCCATACCAATTTGTAACGCGGTTAGTCGCTACACCTTTATTGTTAAGTGAATAAATAGGAATACCGGTTAATAACCAAAAATATGGCTGAACTTTTATTATTAATAAATATTAGCAAAATAAGGTGTCCCCAACAGGAGGTACACCTTATCAACGGATGGCTCAAATATTATTCATCGTCAAGACCACTATAACGCGCTTGGTCTTGTAGCAAATTACGCTCGACATCACCTGGCGAACCGGTATTACGGGCAAGCAGACTGTAGGCGACTGGAACCAGGAATAGCGTCAAAGCAGTCGCCACTATCACGCCCGAGATCACCACGATACCAATTACAAAGCGTGTTTCCGCACCGGCACCCGATGAAATCACCAACGGAATAGCACCTGCTACAGCAGTGAGGCTGGTCATTAAAATTGGACGCAAACGCGCTGATGATGCCTCTAATAATGCCTCGGTAAACTCTACACCGCGATCACGCAATTGATTGGCAAATTCTACGATAAGAATACCGTTTTTCGCCGCAAGCCCGATCAGCATAATCAAACCAATCTGCGAATAGAGATTAAAGCTACTGCCCGTTAAATAAAGCCCGAGCATGCCCCCCAATATCGCCAATGGCACCGTCAGCATAATTACAAAGGGATGCACATAACTTTCAAATTGCGCAGCTAATACTAAAAAGGTAATCAAAATTCCGAGCAGGAAAATAAACATCACCGAGCTTCCCGCTGTTTGGAAATCCCGTGATAACCCCTTGTAATCCACCACCGCAGTACCGGGCAAATGCTCGCGCACCAATCCATTCATGTGACTCAGGGCTTCGCCCAGTGCCAGGTTTTCAGTAAGGTTAGCTTCAATGGTTAATGAGCGCATACGGTTGTAGCGGTTGAGACGGCTTGCATCAGCAATTTCTTTTAACGTCACCAAATTGGACAATGGAATCAGCTCCCCACTGCGCTCAGAGCGCACGTACATATTCTGCAAGCTGGTTGTGGTGCGCTGCTCATCGCGCTCACCTTGCAGGATAATGTCGTACTCTTCACCGTCATCAATGTAAGTCGTTACGCGACGCGAACCCAGCATTGCCTCCAAAGTGCGCCCAATATTACTGACACTCACACCGAGATCGGCTGCGCGGTTAGTATCAATAATCACTTCAACTTGCGGCTTGGTTTCTTTGTAGTCCCAATCAATACCAATTAAACCTGGATTATTTTGTTCCAGTTTTTCCAGCAAAATATCCCGCCACTGGGCAAGCTCTTCATAAGTACCGCCGCCCAATACAAACTGCACCGGCTTTTGCGCTTGAGAGCCAAATCCCTGCCGCATCACAACGGAAGTTGTTACACCGGGCAAGTCTTTTAAATCGGCGCGAATATCGCTCATCACATCAAAAGAATTACGGCGCACTCCCCAGTCATTCATCACCACAATTACCATACCGCTGTTAAAGCTCTCTACGGCACCAAACGAACGAGGGGCACGCACCATCATGCGCGAAATTTCGCCGTTATGAACGTATTTCATCAAACGGTTTTCAATCTCAGTCATGTACTCTTCCATATAGGCGTAGCTTGCCCCTTCAGGTCCATTAACCATCACGTTAAAGTTGCCGCGATCTTCCGGCGGTGCATATTCAGAGGGAATCAATTGCGACAGGAAAAAAGAACTCAACAATAATATTGCAAATGCGGCAACGAGTATTTTGGAGCGTCCCAAACACCAGCGGATTCCGTGTTTATAGTGGATACGCAAACGTCCCATACCATCATTTATTTTTTCCAGAAAGCGATTTCTATTGGTATTTTTCACCAGCACCTTGGAGGCGAGCATAGGTGAAAGAGTTAATGCTATCAGCGCAGAGAATCCAACGGCGGCGGCCATGGTGATAGCAAATTCGGAAAATAATCGCCCGATGTCGCCCTTCAAAAATACGATAGGAACAAAAATCGCAATTAATACCAATGTTGTGGCAATAACGGCGAAGCCTACTTCGCGGGTTCCATCATAGGCAGCAAGCAATGGTGTTTTTCCTTTTTCCTCCATGTGCCGCATGATGTTTTCCAACACCACAATAGCATCATCAACCACCAAACCGATTGCCAGAACCAGCGCCAATAAAGTCAGCATATTGACGGAGAACCCCATGATGGCAAGCACTGTAAAAGTTGCAATGATGGAAACAGGAACTGCGACGGCAGGTACCAACATTGCGCGTACGCTGCCGAGAAAAACATATATCACCAACACCACCAGAACTATAGCGATCCCAAGGGTGATATAAACTTCGTGAATCGCACGTTCGACAAAAACCGAGCTATCGAAACTATCTTCCAGCTTCATCCCTTTAGGTAAAATTTCATTAATTCTGTCGCGCTCTGCTTTGGAGCCACGTGCAACATCAATCGTATTCGCCGTCGATTGTTTTACGATACCAATACCGACTTGCGTAATACCATTACCGCGAAATAAATTACGATCTTCCTCGGTGCCTTTTTCCACTTTTGCAATATCACCCAGGCGAATCAAGTGTCCATCACCACCGCGCTTGACTACCAGTTGATTGAATTGATCCACCGTTCGATAGGTACGCGCCATACGCACCGTAAATTGACGCTCAAGCGATTCAATGCTTCCCGCAGGCAGCTCGACGTTTTCAGCACGCAAGGCGGTCTCAACATCGTTAACCGTGAGGTTGCGCGCTGCAAGTTCACGTCGGTCAAGCCAGACACGCATTGCGTAGCGCTGCTCTCCGCCAATGCGCACACGGGCGATGCCATCTATGACAGAAAAACGATCCACAAGATATCGCTGCGCATAATCGGTTAATTGGGGGATAGTCATATTCTCGCCGGTTAAATTAAACCAGAGAATAACGTCTTCATCGGAGCTGACTTTTTGTACTTCGGGTGGATCTGCCTCATCAGGCAAATTATCGAGCACACCATTCACGCGGTCGCGAATGTCATTTGCAGCGGAATCCATATCATGGCCAGTATCAAACTGTACCACAATATTCGAAACACCATTTTCAGCCGACGATTCGATAAAACGGATTCCCTCCACGCCGGAAATTCTGTCTTCAATTACTTTGGTAATGCGGGTTTCTACAATGCTGGCGGCCGCACCGGGATAATTGGTGCGGATTGAAACAACCGGGGGATCAATATTCGGATATTCGCGCAGCGTTAACCGTTCAAATGCAACCAACCCGAATGCAATTAATAATAGCGAAATGACCGATGCAAAGACCGGTCGTTTGATAGAAATATCAGATAACTTCATTGCAGTTTATCCTCACTGTTTTTTCTTGGGTAACAGATCAGATAAATGCGTGGGCTTACCAATATGTTCGGTAACCGGCTTTTCTTCTGAAAGAACTTTCACTTGCTGCCCGGAACGGATTTTTTGCAGGCCGTGGGTAACAACTTTATCGCCAGCTGCCAAACCACTGAGAACCTCTACCGCACCGGTAAGACGCTCGCCAATTACAATTTGTTTACGCTCTACAATAAAACCGTTTTGCTCTTTCTTAAGCAGGAAAATAAAATTGTTGCTACCTAGCGGTACTAAAGCGGATTCAGAAATAACAATGGCATCACGGGCACCTGCTTTTAAATCCACTTTCATCAACATGCCTTGTTTTAATTCATGGTTTTTATTGTTCAGCAATGCACGCACCTTAATCGCGCGGGTTACTTCATCTATTTGGTTATCAATACTGAAAACTTCACCCTGGAATACTTTGCCACCCAAATCACGACTCTCCGCCACTATAGGTAATCCCACTACCAGGCTGCGCAAATAAACAGCAGGCACAGTAAAGTCGAGCTTCATTTTGCTGTCGTCATTCAATGTGGTGATCGGATCACCAGGCGATACCAGTGCACCGACACTGACATTACGCAAACCCACTACACCGTTGAAGGGCGCCAAAATGACGAGGTCTTTCAAGCGGGATTCAGTTGCGTTGTAACGGGCACGCGCCGATTCATATTCGCGAACGCGTTGATCCAATAACGATTCAGAGGCTGCACCGTTTTTTACCAAGGCAGTGACACGATCAAGCTGTTTCTTCGCTTCATCAGCATTAAAGCGCGCCTCTTGCAGCAGCGCAGATTCTTCGACGCTGGTGGTCTCAACTAACACATCGCCTTTAGCGACCCGTTGACCATCTTCAAAATTAATGCGCGTAACTTTTTTTGTCACATTAGACGTTAGCGTGATAGATTCATTGGCGCGCAGAGTACCCAGCGCCTCTATGCTGGTAGTAATATTTTTTATACTTGCAGGCTGGATAATAACTTCAACCGGCGCGTTTGCCGGCGCTTGGGCATGCACAATAGATGCACACGTAAGTACACACAGACCGCTCAATAAATGGCGGGTTAATTTCATGAAGTTCTCCCTGGAGTAGGTTTTCGCCCGTTTATAGTTGTCTATTTCTATGGCGATGAATGGTTACCAAAATTATCTAAATAAGTGTTATTAAGAATCAATTAATTCGCAGGATAAAGTTCCATAGCAACAATAATGTGAATTTAACACTTGTTTACAAAATCGAACCTTTTGGATCAATAGTGCAAATAAAGTGAAAGTTAAAGCCGGGCTTGCCGCTCCGGCTCCGGATTTATTTTTCTTCGGGTGTAAACGAAATCGAAGCAGAGTTAATGCAGTAACGCAGCCCGGTTGGTGCAGGTCCATCGGTAAATACATGCCCGAGATGGCAGTCACATTTTCGGCACAAGACTTCTGTACGGAACATGCCGTGGCTGGTATCCATATGCTCACGAATCGCTGTTTTGCTCGTAGGTGCATAAAAGCTTGGCCAACCACAGCCTGCATCAAACTTGGTATCGGCATCAAACAAGAGTTCGCCGCAACAGCGGCAGCGATAATTACCCGCGCTAAACTCCTGCCAATACTCACCAGTAAAGGGGCGCTCAGTGCCCTTTTCACGGCAAATCCGGTACTGCTCAGGGGTTAATTTTTCCCGCCATTCGGCGTCAGTCAGATTTTCGTTATCAGCCATAAGGATTTCCTTGACAGATCAACTAGTTAAGGTCGATTATTCGAGTGTTTTCAACCGCAATCACGCGCGACCGCAATCAAGGCATCTTACTGCAAATGAACCCGATTAAGAAATCTGACAAACTCAACGGAGTCTGTTACGACATACGCGGCCCGGTATTGGAGCATGCTAATCGCCTCGAAGAAGAAGGCCACCGAATTCTGAAACTGAATATTGGCAACCCTGCCCCATTCGGATTCTCGGCACCGGATGAAATCATCCAGGATGTCATTCATAACCTCGCCAATGCCGAGGGCTATACCGCATCCAAAGGCTTGTTTGCAGCGCGTAAAGCGATCATGCACGAGTGCCAGCGCCTGCAGATTCCAGGCGTGGAAATTGAGGATATTATTCTCGGAAACGGCGCCAGCGAGCTAATCGTGATGGCCATGCAGGCACTGCTGAATAACGGCGATGAAATTCTGGTGCCCGCCCCCGACTATCCACTCTGGACCGCTGCGGTAAACCTTGCTGGCGGTAAAGCCCGCCATTATCTGTGTGATGAGCAAGCTGACTGGTTTCCTGACCTGGCTGATATCGAAAGCAAAATCAGCGATAAAACCCGCGGCATTGTGGTGATCAATCCCAACAACCCTACGGGTGCGGTATACAGCCGCGAGTTACTCGAAGCGATTGTTGAACTCGCACGTCGCCACAACCTGATTATCTTTGCTGACGAGATTTACAGCAAAATCCTGTATGACGATGCAGAATTCATCCCCATGGGCCTCCTTGCGCAGGATGTGCTTTGCGTTAGCTTCAATGGTCTTTCCAAGGCATACCGTTTGGCGGGTTTCCGTTCTGGCTGGATGGTAATCAGCGGAGCCAAGCATCGCGCACGCAGTTACATTGAAGGTTTGGAGATGCTCTCATCTATGCGCCTCTGCGCCAACGTACCCGCTATGTATGCAGTACAAACGGCGCTGGGCGGGTATCAAAGTATCAACGAGCTGATTATTCCCGGCGGCCGTTTGCGCGACCAACGCGATACCGCACTAAAAGCGATTGCAGAAATTCCCGGCCTATCTTGTGTAAAGCCCAAAGGCGCTTTGTATCTGTTCCCAAAACTGGATTTGAACATGTACAAAATTAAAGATGATCAACAAATGATCCTGGATTTCTTACTGCAGGAAAAAGTATTGCTGGTACAAGGTACGGCATTTAACTGGCCGGATCGCGATCACTTCCGCATCGTGTTTTTACCGCGTGAAGATGATTTGACCAAAGCGATTACCCGCTTCGGCGATTTTTTATCGCGCTACTCACAGTAATTTTGCGCCGATCTATAAAAAACCCAGCCTTGCGCCGGGTTTTTTATGTTCCGGCTAAACCGGCAGGAAGCTGATAAACCAAGAGTTTCAATTGCTGCTCCGGATCTACATCCGGAAAATCAGCATGGGGTATTACGCGTTCAACAAATTCTGCCTGTGGACATTGCTCAACAAATTGTTGTTTTAAAAACCCTTCACTTAATTCCGGCGCATTTAAACAGGCCAACACCAAGCCACCTGTAGGCATCAACTCCGGCAAACGGCGAATTACCTTGGCGTAATCTTTTGCCGCGATAAAACTGCCTTTTTGGTAAGACGGTGGGTCGATAATAACCAGATCATATGGCCCGGGCTTTTTAACGCGGCTCCAGGATTTCAGGATATTTTCTGCCACATATTCACTTTTATTTTTTGCCAGATTATTAAGCTGGTGGTTAGCTCGCCCAAGGTTTAGCGCAGCGCTACTCATATCGACATTGACAACCTTCTCTGCTCCAGCCGCTATAGCAACTACTGAAAAAGTACAGGTATACGCAAACAGATTAAGCACTCGCTTACCTGCCGCATGCTGTTCAATCCACATCCGGCCCGATTCAATATCCAAAAAGAAACCTGAATTTTGCTGCTGCGTCAAATGCAAATTAAATAACGATTTTCCCCGACGGGCATAGATAGAATCAGGTAATGTCCCCCACACAATTTCACTTGGTGCACCGGGCAAATAGCGACGCTGAACTACCATTACTGTTGAAGTGAATTTAAATAGCGGCTCAGTGCGCGAAATCAATTCATCCAGCCACGATGCTGGTGGTTCAAAAAAAAGCGTTACCAGGAGCGCGGGTTGGAAAAAATCAATCGTCACAAATTCCAACGCCGGAAAAGTACGACCGCGACCGTGAAACACACGGTGACTATCAATTTCAGTTTGGGTATGAACTTCTTTGGCGAGCAATTCAAGACGATCAACAATAACCTGCATTAATGCTTGCCTTCTGCTGAATAACCTACAGGATACATAATGGTTTCGCGATAACCGGTAATCACAGGGCGATAGCCGCCGAATGCAATATCCAGCTCAGGATCATTAGTATCGACTAAAAGCGGGCGGCCGTTTAGCGCCAGGATTTTTCCACGCGCGGCAATAATATAAATATTGTCTTTGCCGACACGCCGCAAAATTGCAGGCGTAAATTGTTGGTTGCCACGGCCGAGAATATGCCCTTGACCACCAATTGCTGTAATAATCATTTTTACCGGACCAGAAAAATGATTCAGGTATGCAATAATTTGTGTGGCACTCACATCAGCAGCAATTAATTCATTATCCAATAATAAATCTACCCCCAACAAACTTCCTTCCAATCCCAGCTCATGTAAAAAAAGATGGGTTGTTGAACCCGGCCCAACTAAATAAAGAGTGTCGGGTTGTAATTGGTCAATCATTTCATGAGCAACATCCAGCTGAGCTAATTCATCACGCTCGGTGCCTGCGTTTTTTACTTGCTGCAAAAATTGTGAGTCTTCCGGCACCATTAATGTGCCGTAAAGTCGGGCGCGCACCTGGCCATTACGAAAAGCGTCCTCATCAATATCCTTTACATCGCGCTCGACAATATTTACCAGTGTCCCGGTTAATAGTTGTTTGAGAATTTCACCCGCTGCTTCCGGCGCATTGGCATACACACCGGAATGCATTTTTACTCCACAAGGTACACCTAATACCGGCTGGCTTTTGCCCACCACATCGGCTATCAAACGCGCAGTACCATCGCCACCGGCAAATAATATTAAATCCACATTTTGTTGCATTAGGGTTGTGGCTGCTGCACAAGTGTCCAGCGCACTGCTTGGTTGCTGCTGCGCCTCACCAATAACATGCATAATAAAACCTGCGGCACGTGCGCTGGCTTCACCCATATCTCCTGCAAAACACAATATCTCAACCTGATCTTTAAAACTGCTGATAATTTGCAGTGCACGTTCCATGCGTTGCAATGCTCGCGGTTCTGCGCCACGAGCAATTGCTTCAGTGCGAATTGCATCGCCATCAGAGCCTTTCAATCCAACGCTACCGCCAAGACCGGCATAAGGATTAACGATTAAACCAAGTTTAAACACAGTGAAACCCTAACACTTGCAGCCATTGTTTATCCGCAGCGCTGATATTATCCAAATGCACTTGATAGTTATGGAATTCGCGGCGTTTAGGATAGTGTTTACGCAATCCATCAAAACCTTCGCCAAAAATTACATTGCCTGCAAGCGCTTGGGAGGCCTGTGCACGCAAGCGCGAATCGTCAGCGGCAATGTCATAGACCTGCTTGATCAGCGATTTTACGATTTGGAAAATATCGCCGGATTGATGAATATTGGTATCAATTCGCAATTCATTATTAGCAAGCGACGGAACTAATACGTCAAGTGATGCGAGCGGTGTTCTATCAAGATGGCGGCAGAGTGCCTGGTAAATCATTTCTGTACCGTTTAATTTCCCATCATAACTATAACCAGCAATATGCGGGCTTCCCAACAATACTTTGTTGAGTAGCTCTAATGAAATATCCGGTTCAGGTTCCCATACATCCAATACGATATTTAAATCGTTGCGCTCATTTAAAACATCCAGCAACGCTTGATTGTCGATAACCGCTCCTCGACCACAGTTAATTAGCACTGCCCCACTTTTTAACTGCAGTAATTGCTTGCGTCCGAACAAATGAAAGCTCGGATGCGGGCCGGTAGTAACGAGCGGCGTATGCATACTGATAATGTCGCAGGCCAACACCTCATTGAGCGAAACCAGATCAGGGTTTTGCGCGAGCGTCAGATTAGGGTCATAGCAACGCACATCAACGCCTTGTGCTTTAAGTCGCTTGTAAAGCAAACCACCCACGTTGCCGCAGCCAATAATGCCAAACTTTACTGGCAGCCAGTTGATATCCAAATGACAAAGCGCTGCATACACATATTCGACCACCGAATTGGCATTGCAACCAGGTGCGCTCGACCAGCGGATGTTATTTGTATCAAGATAATCCTGGTCCAGATGATCAACACCGATAGTACAGGTACCTACAAATTTCACCCTGCTTCCGGCCAACAACAATGGGTTAACCTTGGTTACCGAGCGTACAATCAGGGCATCGGCATCGCGCACAGCAGCAGCAGTCATATTGCGGCCAGGCAAACACACAATGTCTCCCAAATGACCGAAAAACTCATTTACCAGAGGGATGTTCTCATCCGCAATAATTCTCATAACCACTCGCTTATTCCCGAAAAAAGGCTCCTATAGATTGAATCAGCGATAAAAGTTGTCGCCAGAGAAACCTATGGAATAAAAAAGTTGCCCATAGCAGTTGTGCTTTGGGTATTTAGCATATACTTTATATAGTGATGGTGACGTTAAAACCATTGTTCGGCAGCTGATTCCTGAATCAGATCCTGCCTCACTTTAGGGGGTGGTATTATGAAGACCTCGCACACTGGCCACAACATGGATAATGTGGTTGATCTCTTCACCAGGAAAACCTATTCAGCCCTTCATGAAGAGCGCTTTATCCGTCTCGCACCTGAATTGGACGGATTGGAAATGCTCTACTCCAACGATACCAGCTCCGAAAAACTCTATAGCCTTAAAATCCTTTGCTGGGGCCTGCGCTCTAATGGCGAAGTTGTTGGCCTGGTTCCATGGCTAAACGATATAGTCCCCTGCCCTGACCTGTG
The DNA here is from genome assembly GCF_058800985.1 of Cellvibrio sp. GW822-FHT04B05. NCBI lineage: Bacteria > Pseudomonadati > Pseudomonadota > Gammaproteobacteria > Cellvibrionales > Cellvibrionaceae > Cellvibrio > Cellvibrio sp. GW822-FHT04B05. The sequence goes on from NZ_JBXAMU010000002.1 coordinate 219,250, forward strand.
CGACCCGCTGAATGGCCACTGGGAGGGATATTACGATCCGGGTATTGATGAGCTCTTCTTTGAGGCCCCGATGCACAAGGTGATCGAACTGGAAACTGCTGCTGAGTATTACGAAGTCCTGTGCGAGAGCGGCGATGATGTAATCCAGGAACTTCCCGATACAATAGGTACTCACGCTGTATTAGCTATACCCGATAGCAAGCGATTGTCACTGGTTGAAGTCGTTAGCTGGAGCCTGCATTTTGACGGCAGTGTCTATGCAATGATCAGTGATCCGGCCAAAGTGATCAGCACCCCGGTTTTACCCGGTGATGACTCTTTGTACGAAGCACAAGCCAGTGAATCATTCCGCTATTTTTTCCAACATCAAATTGCGAACAAAATTAAAGCGGAAGATCCTGAGGCGATGGCTGCAATTTCGCTACTGGTAGATGGCATACAGTAATTTTATTCAAGTGTTCCACCTAACAAATAACGCCGCACTAGCGGCGTTATTTGTTATGGTCGAAATAAAACCAATTCTATAACAAAACGTAGCAAAAAATATTTTTCTAACTTTTACGAATATAATAAAAATAATGAGTTTCTGTTTGTTTTTGCTCGATCAACTCGTGGCCAAGAAACAAACAAAATTTGGGAACGTCACGTACAGTAGAGGGATCAGTTGCGACCATCTCAATAACATTCCCGCTAGCAGCTTCGCGCATAATTTTGTGTAGCATCATCACCGGTTCCGGGCATAGCAGGCCGGAAGTATCCAAACTTTTATCAATTGTTAAATTCATAGTTTTAAATCGTCTATAAACTCTTCGGCAAATAGCCAACCGATTGCTATTCTTAGGTCAATGGAAAACGTCCAGGAGAGTACTTAACCACCGAGGAACATTGTTCGATGTCTCGGAAAATATTAAGCGATTATATGCCCACCGACTTTTTTAGTCGCCAAGCCTTGGAACTTACATTTCGCCTATTGCGAAATAATCATCCGCTGCTGGCGCACGCTGTTAAACAAACTATTGATAATACTGCCACGGTATCCTATGAAGATTTGCAGTCTGCCTATACAGGTGAAATGCTTCTCAATGCTGAGGTATTGGCCTCATTAAAAGCCCACACTATTGGAAAAATAGTATCTGTTTTGACCGCAATTGGAGAAGACGCATTAAAGCAACCTGATTTGCCGCCAAGTCATATGGTGCTAATGCGCACGCTTATCGAAGACTGGGTACTACTCACAGAATGGGTACTTGCACATACTGCGGCAGATCAAAACGATCGTACGTCCTATCACTGATCCTTCGCTAAAAATTTTCTTTCAGTACATCAAGTGAACTATTGGCACGCGGCCAATAGTTCTTTCTGGCTATATTTGCCCACTTACTGTATTTTCGGGCTTAATGTACGCGCAGATGACCGGTAACTTCTTCCCTATCGTGATACAACTGCTTGAATTGAATATCAACTTTAAAGCCAGCCTTCTCCAATTCCGTACGGATACGCTCTTCGCATTTTTTTACTTCCATGTAGCGTTGCTTCATCGGTAATTTCAAATTAAATATAGCTTCGCGACAATTAGCCTTGGTAAACCATCGAATGATCATGCTGGTCACGCGCGCAGGTTTATCAACAATATCGCACACCAACCACTGCACCGGTTTTTTCGGTTCGTACAAAAAACCATCGGTCAAAATGTGCAATACCTGACCAGTCTCCAGCAAGTTTTTATCCATCGGGCCATTATCTACTGCTTCAACATACATTCCGCGCTGTACCAGCTGCCAGGTCCAGCCGCCCGGTGCAGCACCAAGATCCACCGCTCGCATACCGGACGCTAAACGTTTATCCCAGTCATCAGCCGGAATAAAGTGATGCCAGGCTTCTTCCAATTTCAGCGTTGCACGGCTGGGCGCTTCCTTCGGTAAACGCAACCGGGCAATTCCCATCGGCCAAGGTGACGAGTTGTAATTGGGGATAACACCCAGGTAAGCTTGTGTACCTGAAATAAAAACCAGGTGTAACCGCATATTACTGCCCGGTTGAAATAATTTGTTTGCCTTAAGTGCCTTTTCAAACGGTGCAGTAAATTTTTTACTTAAACCGGAAAGCTCTTTACCTTCATTAGTATCAATAGTTTCAATGACCAACTCACGGGTTCGCGGAAGCGCTTCAGCGACTGCCAATAATGGCGATACACGATCAGTGACTGGTAAATCCTCAATCAATCCCGCGCTTACAAACCATTGGCGAGCAAAGATAAATTTGGTAAAGCGCAATTGCTTGGCAATCAAATCAGCACCATTCGGTTCGTGCGTGATAAAGACTACATAGGCACTGCTATCTTTGGTTTTGCTATAACCATAAATGCCCAATTCACCGGCCAAGTCAGTAATTTCTGCCGCACACTCTTTTTCGAAACCGGCACGACAATGTAAAAATAAATGATTCACAGTTTTCTCATTAAGCTAATAGCATCATGAATATAAAGGAGCATTATTGCTCCAGGAGTTCAGCATCACGGCGCGATAAGATACTTACAGATTCGGTAGCAGTATCAAATACCACCACAATTTCACGGCGTTTTAATTGCTGTTTAACCTGTTCAACTTTAGTACTGAGTGATACTTCTTCCATACCGTAATCTGTACCCTCTCGGGTAATAAACTCTTCAATTAATCCCTGTAACGCACCACTCGATAATTGTTCAAAAGGAATAATCATCTGCTTTCTTTCTACCTGTTTCTGAGGAAACTAACCTATGGTGCAATAGCCGTCTTGTCCAGTTGCGACAAGCAGAGTAATCTTCACTTCATCCAATCTGGCAACATATTTACCTAACAATAAGGAATCACCGTGAATACACAACTGGTTTTAACTGTTCTCTGCGATGATCGCCCCGGTGTTGTTGAACAACTCGCACAAACCATTAGCGAACACCATGGCAACTGGCTTGAAAGCCGCATGGCACAACTTGCCGGAAAATTTGCTGGAATCCTTCAAGTGGCGGTAGCCGATGCCCATCAGAACGAATTGCGCACTGCCCTGAATGAGCTGGCGAGCAAGGGCTTTAAAATTGTTGTCGAAAACGCCGTTAGCACCAGCAAGCCGGAATGCCGCGAATTTAACTTCAGCGTTGTGGGTAATGACAGACCGGGGATTGTACGGGAAATTGCCCAAGCCTTTGCTGCCCGCCATATTAACATGGGTGAGCTGGAAACGGCATGTTCGAGTATGCCTTGGTCCGGAGAGCCCCTGTTCGAAGCAACCGGGATTATTGAGGTACCCAAATCAGTCGATATGAACGAGCTTTATGACTATTTGGATAAAATTGCCGATGAACTGGCAGTGGATATCAGGTTGGAATCATCGACCGAAAAGCCTTATGCATAGAACTCCACCAGACCTCGAATAATAACTCAGATGGAAAATAAGCAGCTTAAGGCTGCTTATTTTTTTCCAGCAACTTTGCATCAAATTTTTCCAACTCGATATTAATTGCCTTGGTTGAAATATTAACTTCGTAAAACGAAAAGGTTAATGACACCACCAACAGCAACAGGCTAACCGCAAACAAAAATTGTCCGGTCAGGTGCCACCCCAGTAATAACGAAAACATTGACATAGTACATAACACAAATGAGAGCACACCGTAAGCCTGCATTTGGCGAATGACCTGTACCCGCAAACGCAAATTATCTATTTGGCGCACGACCACATCTTTTGAATGTGCATCTTCAAGATTGCTTAACTGCCGGATAACATTGGTCAGTACCACAAAGCGATTGGTGTAGGCCAGCATCAATAATGAAATTGCCGGGAATAATAAACTCGGGGTGGTAATGGTCATTTCCATAGGTACATCGTCTCGGTATGACTATTGAAATTTTTCACGCCAATAGATTACACGGTCATGACCGCGGTAGCTACCGAAGCCAAAGCGCGCAGTGGGCAAACTGGTATCCGAATAATTACCATCTTGATTCCAATCAAATCGCAGCCAGGGATATTCAGTTAAATTTATATCTACATTAAATTGACCTTGCGCACTATTGGTAGGGGCGGTAAAAAAATGTCCCGCATCACCGCCACTAAAAGAAATATAATTGTTTGTTGGTAAGCCAAATGGATAGGTGCCCGTAGTTTGACCACCACTCAATGGCATTACAAAAACCCCGGGTGATAGACTTGTTCCGTCGATATGACTGTACTTAACATAAATGCGATCAATAGTCGTGCAACTATCGCTACCATTTCTTATAAAACGCCCCTCTCCGGTAGTAGTGTTTGTTGTAATCCAATACTCCGTCAAAAAATTAACAGGCAATGCAGCGGTTTCTGGACCAAATGCATCATCCAGGCGTAAACGGCCGTACCGCATATTGAATGTCGATCCCAACTTAATTGCAGTACACGATGATCCACTGCAAATACCTGTTGAAGCTGCATTCATATCTAAATTTTGCAAACTGCGCGCATCAAAAGTATCAGTTAATTGCAAACCCACCTGAAGACTTGCATAAGGACCATCAGGAATTTGGCCAGGAAGAAGGCGACTAAAAGTAGCTGTAGTTGAATTAATCGATAACGCACCGGCAGCCCATGTATGGGTTGCACTATCTGAGAAGCGTGATAAATTTGTACCAGAATCTGCATTTTCTGTTACGTAATTAATCGTTGGCATAGCCCCATAAGCCGGGATGTAATTAGTTAATTTATTATTTGCAAGACCTCTGGCCTCTATCGAGTAACTCAAGTTCAGTGGCTGTTGCATGTAGGAAAATACGCTGCAACTAACATTTGTAAGCGTAGGATCAATCAATGTGAAATGATGGGGATAAAAACGTCCCGCAACAATATTGCCATCGCTAAAGTTGGCAATATTACCTGCTGATAAATAATCGTTATCACTTAACGCTGGCATAACTCGAATGCTACCTGCCTGATCCCATTGAATGCCAGCATTGACATAAGTTCCCGCCGGGGTTGCAACAGCAAAACTGCCCGTGTTAATTAACGCGCTTAATGTGCCTCCTACAGGATGAACCAAAGTCGATGCGGTCAAAGAAATCGCATCTTTTTCTGATGCAGTTTCATTTCCGAAATTCGGCGTAATGGCACCATTCGCATTGCGCGCCTGTACAGACACTTTAAATTTTTCACCCGCTACGATAAATCCATTACCACTGTTAGTCGTTTGTGGTGTTGGAATATCGGATAAATTAGTAATACTACTCACAGCTAACGTATGAGGCTTTACCACAAATGGATTGCTACTACCCGACAACGTTAATGCCGGATCAACACCCGATGCAGGAATCGTTAAACGACCGTGCACTGTCACCTGACCAACATCAGAGTAATTGATGGTCATCGGTGCTTCCGCATTGGCATTAAATGACAAATTAATATTGCTGTATGTCACAGGAGCAGCATTATTATTCGGTGTAATCGGCGAACCGTTGACTGTAAATGATTGTCCTGCCACACATGTGATGGGATTGTTACAAGTGAACGCCAATCCAACAGGCAATGTGCGTGAGGTCACTTTTGCTTCACACACACCCGTTTTTGGATTGGTACTGATTACTTTGGCAATTGCATTACCGTTTACACCAGCAACCTGGGTAGGAATATTTGCAAGCGCAGAATTAAGCGCGATCCTTAAAACTGTATCAACAAAAGTTATATTGGATGTACCTGTCGCCGTTGCGCTGTTGGCATCAATCCTTAACACGGAGGGTGTTGTCTGTTGCAAATATTTTGTAAAACTGGATTCGTTGCCACTGAAAACATAGGTATTCCCTCCCACCCAAGCACCTGTGGCAGGTGTAGTGCTTAATATTACCACTGTGCCACTGGGAGGATTGTAAACAACACCAGCGGTATTCCGTGCAATCACTGTTACAGGTTCCGCAGCACAAGTAATACCTTGCGCATTATTAGTAATCAAATAACTCCCTGGTGTTGTTACACAATCATAAAGACCAGCATTTGATATTGGCGTCGATCCCCTCGGAATAACTGTGTAGGCACTACTGCCCGGTGTTTGCCAAAGTAATTGTGCTACTGCAGAACCAGCATTTTCATAAAATTCCATAGTGATTGGATAATTATTTCCTCCCATTAAATTCACGGCTGCACTGGTATGTGTCGCCACTGAATGATCATTCCATTGGTTAATTATTAAATCTCCATTTACAGTTAAACGCACACCATCATCAGAATTCGTTTGAAAACGATAAACACCGGATTGTGTAACACGTAAATAACCACTCCAACGGACTGAAAAATTATTATCACCAATCCCTGCTGGCCCAGGGGCACCGGTTCCCCAATCAAAATTAATCGGACCATCAAGACGGGTTGCTGTTATCGGTGCGGTTAACGTTTGGTTGTTAAAATAATTACCGGTAATCCCTGCCGACAAATTGGTTGGGCACGAACTGATTGGCGGGACGACAACAGGTGTACACTCATATAAACCCGCTCCCATGGTAGGTAATGGCCCACCGGGAATCGCTACATAAGAAGTTGCGCCGGGCAAACGCCAATGCAACCGTATGACTGCATCACCACCGCTTTCGTAATACTCCAGCACAATGGTATAGGCGTTACCGGCAACTAAAAGGATATCGGCGGTGGTATCCGTTGTTGCTGAGTGATTATTCCAACGATCAATCACCAAATTGCCATTCACATATAAACGCACGCCATCATCAGATACCGTTTGGAAACGATAATTACCTGACTGGGTTACCCGCACATAACCCGTCCAGCGCACAGAAAAGTTATCGGCATTGATACCGTTTGGCCCAGGTGCAGCGGCACCCCAATTGAAATCAATCGGAGCATCAGAACGCGATGCAGTTGAAGGTTCAGTGAGACTAATGTTGTTGTAATAATTGCCGGTGATACCGCTGGATATTCCCGCAGGGCAATTCATCGGCGGTGGAGGTGTAGCACCACAGGCATTTGCAGGAGTTGAGTTAGGTAAACATGTTCCATAAATAGTAGCGCCATTAGTTACATTTACCGTTGAACTACTGGCGGCTGTTAAATTGCCATAGACAATAGAATTGTTAACATTAATTTCATTGCTGGTAGTGCTGACATTCACGGTAGAAGATGCTGAACCCAATACACTGCCTCCCTGGATCGTCACTCTATTCGCGCCTGAAATACTGCCGCTGGTCATGACTACACCTGTCAAGGTCATCGCATTACCCGATGTCATGACAAAATTACCGGCCAATGTACCGCCGGTAATTGACATACCGGATTGCGCTGTTGCACCACCACTTAAATTAGTACCGTTAGTCGTGATGGTATTACCGCTACTCCTGACCAATCCCGTCACTCCGCCACCAGCGAGGTTGATATTACCGTTGGTAGTGACTGTGCCATTAACAGTAGTTCCTGCCAGAGTAATAACACCGTCGCTAGTAATATTGCCCCAGATAGTAGTAGTCGCTGATGCGTTATAGGCCCCATAAGTGGAAACCAGATTAATCCGATTCGCAGAAGAACCAATAGTATTGTTATTCAGCGAAAAACCGTTGTTGGCAGAAATAGTAATGTTGGTGTTAGATGTAAGGACATCGCCGGCCGCTAATGTCACACGGCCATCACCGCCACAGGTGTATGTTGTTCCACTCACGCTCCAACCGCTGCCGCCAGTGCAAGGGGGATAGGAACCGGTAGAAAGATTGTAAGTGGCCGCATTGGATGCACAGCAAAATCCAATTAATAAAAAGACAAACAGCCAGTGTATTTTTTTACAGATTGGATAATGGAAAAAATGAAATATTATTTGCATTTATTCCTGCTCCCGATAAGCACCAACTTCAATGATTCGCTCGGCGCGATATTGGTCTTGTCCGCAGGTACCATTACTTCTCAACGTATAAAAGCTTTTCGTTACACCCGGCGCAGATGTAAGCAAATAATTAGCGGCATTTCCATGGACACACGCACTGCCGTCTTGATAAAGACAAATACAGGTTACCCTGACTGTACAAATTTGCAGGCCACTTACGCCAGCAAAATTATGGTTGATCGCCATATTGGCACAAGTTTGGTCTGTCACTTGGCGAGCAGTGGTTGATAAAAATAACGCCTGCATTCCACGCTGCGCACCGCTTTCTGCTGCATAAAATGCCTGGATATTAGTAAATTCCTGAACAGTGGAGGTTTGAGTTTGAATACTGGTGCGCGAGATTGTCAATGCAAGTACGCCCATCACTACCAATATAAATAGTGCGAGCGGCAGCAAAAAACCGCGCTGATACCGGTTGTTATTTCTATATACGAAATTAGGGAACATTGCGGATCAATACTCCCTGGGTAAAAGTAACCGACTCGCCACCATTGGAAAAATCTAATGAAATATTAATTCGAGTATTGCGATTTTCACTACCCATCTGCAATGAAAATGGAGTTGTCGCAGAAACATTGCGCGCAATTATGCTGGCACCTGCCCCCACGGAAACATCATTTTCGGAAATCGCCAGGCCTTGATAAAAATGTAATTCAGTGCCAACCACACAAAACGCCTGAGGATTATCAAGCAAATAATAGCGCTTGTTGATAGAATTACGTTTCCATTGTTTTTCAGTATCCAACGTAATTGCTCCGCTTAAATATCTTGCTCGGGAGGCATTAGTGTTATAAATTTCTTCGGGACTCATAGCACCTATGGTGACATACACAGGCGACCCGAAGTCAATATTCACAGGTGAGGCATTAATAGTTTGACTGGGTGCCGCAAGATTTACTTCATCAGGAACGGGAGTAAAATAATTTCCGCCTGCGGCTATAGGCATAAACTCAATACAGCGGCCACCGTTAGTCGTACGCACAGAATAAGGCAAAGCACCGCGCAATTGCCTTGACATCCGTTCCAATGCCTGCCGTGCAGTATTAACCAGCAATGCGCGGGTCTGGGTGCTCTGGTAGGCCTCGGTCGTTTTTACAACAAACCCTGTGCCGATAGTGGCAAGAATAGCGAGCAGTACCATCACCGTAATTAATTCAATCAAGGTAAAACCAGATTGGATAACGGTCATTTTTATTGAAACTTCCCTATTTTTACACAGGCAATTTTTCATTAAAAATTGGCTCGTTCAGCGGACAATAAAATGGTTTCACCGGTTGGCGTGGTTACACTCACCGTAATCAATTTAATATTGTTATTGGTTGTTACGGTAACACTGCGATTATAACCGGGATAAGGAGCGTCACTCCAACCCCGGTAATCATCAACATCATTCATATTGGCATCGGGAGTATCATCACAAGCAGCGCATGCGGGAACACCGCCGGTTGGTGTATTTTCAGCATATTTCAATGAAAGAATTTCATCGAGTTTTGATTGCGCAGCCTCCAGCGCTCGCACACGCACAATAGGATCAACATTATTAATTGTGGCCTGCCGATAAACACCCACCAGCGCAAGCAAAGCAATACTTACTACCACAATAAATACAACCATCTCAATCAGACTAACACCCAATTGAATGCAGAGTTTTTGTTTGAATGAATTAGTTGGCAAAGGCATAACCACTCGCATCTACTCTGACCTTCGCGGAAACACCACTGCTATTACCTGACCCAGTCAGCGTAATATCAGTTGGTGTTGTTCTGCCTAATTTATCGTAAGCAAGATTGACAGGTGTGAGGGTAACACCGGCAGGCATGGCTAGAGGATAATGTGTACTTGATACAGAAATAGGCGCTCCATTTTCATTGACGCTGATCGAATTAGAGGCAACTACTAGAGTAATATTCGGTCGCATCATGGCCTGTTGCTGCGCAAAAAATAAGGCCGCGATGAGATCATCGCGGCCTGACTGCACGGAAGTAGTTCCAACTGAACCTAACCGACTAAAAAGCGTAATCGATAAAACACCTACCAGAATCATTACAGTAACTAGTTCAATTAATGTAAAGCCTCTGTGCGTTTTTTTCATGAATTTTCATGGTTTCGAATTGCAAAATTATGGAGTAACCCCGTAGGCGGTAAAATTGGCAGTTTTACCTTTGTAAGTAACTGTACACACTTCTGAGGCTTTTTCTGCAATAGCGGTTGTGGGTGTAATAACATAAGATCCAACAGGATTGGGTAAGCCTCCATCAAGTGCATTTGCCACATCAGGACATGAAGCTACTGGAACTAACGGAGAAGTTATTGTAAGACCTGCATCATTAGCAATATTATTTGCATGATTCAGGGCCGATGCACTTGCCAATGCACCTGCCACGCCTTTTACCGCAGCATCTTCCGCCGCAGCCGACAAGTCCACAAATTTCGGAATGGCTGTCGCCGCCAAAATCCCGAGAATCACAATTACCGCAATTAATTCAATCAACGTAAAACCAGATTGCTGTTTCATAAACAAAGCTCCGCACCAATAAAAAGAAAATAGTGAAACAATATATACCTGGCTCAATACGACAGAGCCACGCTACCGCTTTAATGCATCGCTAACACTTACAGTGCCTGCGAACAAAAACGCATTTAGTTAAATCGAATATAGTCAAAGCTATCAAGAATGCCAGTTTATAAGTTAATTAATGTTAAAGGATTAATGCCCCGCTGATATAAAGATTAACCTGCCATCCAGAGGGTAATAATCAAAATAGGCACGTCGATCAGTAGTTTCATAGCGGCAGCTATTGGGCTGCGCAAATGAACGATAATCCCTGCTACTATCCCCTCCTTCGCCTTTTGCTATAGGTGAAGGGTTTTGTAATAGTAGTTGCCACAATTGATAGCAATCATCATCCGTAGGTTGATAGTTATTGGTAACTGGTCCGAAAATGGAGGCTGGCCAGCCTTGCGGAGAAAAATAGAGCGCTTGCCCGCCAATATCGAGCTGCTGTATTGGTCCATTTTGGTTGGACACTTTCTCTATTATTAACTGAACCCTGCTGTTGGCAGCGCCAGTCATAAAGTGGTGAGATATAATTTCCATACGTAAAATTCGCGCATCCTCTGCCATTAAGGAATAACGGCCAAATGCGGCAAGCGCGACAATCGCGATAACGATCATCACCACAAAAAACTCGAATCGCCCATGGTGGTAAGTCTGGATCAAAAGCGCCTCACTTTTGAATGCTGTACATATCCCACATGGGCAGAAAAATACCCAAGGCAAGCACAGTGACAAAACCGGCCATAATCACAATCATAATCGGCTCAATTCTATCGCTTAACTGTTTTACATCGTATTCCACTTCGCTTTCATAAAAAGCAGCCACTTCAGCCAGCAACGCATCTACCTGACCACTCTCCTCCCCTACTGAAATCATTTGCAATACCAATGGTGTAAACATACCGCTGACTAAATGAGTTTGGAATAATCCTTCACCACGCTCTACACCAGCGCGAATACCGCGGATTTTATCGCCGAGATAAGGGTTATCCACGGCGCGTGCGCTTAACTCCAATGCAGTGGAAAGCGGCAAACCTGCATTGAGCATCAAACCAAATGATCGAGCGTAGCGAGCAAGGGACGCGCGTTCGATAATATCGCCAATCACCATCAGGCGAAGCTTCTTACGCCCCCACACCCTGCTTCCTTCAGGTGTTCTTATGTAGTGATATGTCCACGCAACCAAAGCAGCAACTGCAACTAATAAATACACCCAGTAATTGACAAAAAAATCAGAGATGCCAATGAGTATTCGCGTTGGCAAAGGTAATTGCGCACCAAATTTGGAAAACATACCAGCAAAAGCAGGAATCACTTTTATATTAATAATGACAATGGCAATTGAGATTGCAATCAACACAAAGGATGGATAACGTAATGCTGTCTTAATACTTTTAATCGTATTCAGATCTCGCTCCATATAGTCGCTCAATTGCTTAAACACTAAATCCAAACGGCCGGAATTTTCTCCGACATTGACGAGACTGACGAATAAATTATTGAAAATTTTAGGGTGAGCGCGCATAGCATTCGATAACTCAACCCCGGCTTCCAAACGCTCAACAATATCATTCAGTGCTTGCTGGAAGGTATAATTACGCAAGGATGCGGCCAAACCACGCAATCCTTTCACCAAAGGAATGCCGGCACGGGTAATGGTATGCATTTGGCGGCAAAACATAATCAGTTCCACTGCTTCTACACGCCCACGATTAGTGGCACGCGCGAAACGCTCGGATAAGCTCAACTGTTCGATGAATTCTTTGATTTCGACGGGCGTGACGCCGCGTCCCAGCAATTGGTTAACCGCCGCATCCTGACTGGATGCATCCAACTGCCCACTAATTAAACGGCCTTCAACATTACGACCTTTGAATTCATAAAGTGCCATAGTCAGTATTTACTCATCATCTATTGCAACGAATTAAATTTCGTCAACCTGTGCCGAAATACTCATTACCTCTTCAAGTGTAGTCAAACCATCAATTGCATAACCCAAGGCAGCCTCGCTAAGGGTGACAAAATTGGGAACTTCGTTTGCCGCGCGCGTAAAACCATTAATATCATTCATACGCAGTGCCTCTGCCATTGCTTGATTTAATTCAAGCATTTCAAAAATACCGATCCGTCCGCGATAACCCGTATTGTGACAATGGGGACATCCAGCACCTTGTTTAAACGGAACGCTGCTAAAATCACGCTCCTTTCCTATTGCTGCCAACAATTGCTGTTCATTTGCATCAGGCGTGTAAGATTGAATACAACTGGTGCAAATCCGACGGATCAATCGTTGCGCAACAATTGCTTTAAGCGCCGTTGCCACCAGGTAACCATCAACACCGATATCCATTAAACGTAAAGCAGATGTCACTGCATCGTTGGTATGTAATGTCGATAGCACCATATGACCGGTCATGGATGCACGCAGCGCAATTTCGGCAGACTCGGCATCGCGGATCTCGCCTACCAATAAAATATCCGGGTCTTGCCGCAAAGTCGCACGCAAAACATTAGCAAAATTTAACCCGATTTTTTCATGGAGTTGAACCTGACTAATACGTGGCAAACGGTATTCAACCGGATCTTCTACCGTAATGATTTTTTTCTCGGGTTTATTTAATTCCGAAAGTGCACCATACAGTGTAGTTGTTTTCCCGCTACCGGTAGGGCCAGTTACTAACACCAAACCGTGTGGACGAGTAATAGCTTTGCGGAAGCGATCAATTAAATGTGGCGGCATACCTACATTATTTAATGGGCGCACACCATCGGTTTGATCAAGCAAACGCATAACTACTGATTCACCGAATTGAACTGGCATGGTAGAGATACGCACATCGATATTGTGGTGCTTTACTTTCAAATTAAAGCGACCATCTTGAGGCAAACGCTTTTCCGAAATATCCATGCCTGACATTAATTTCAGTCGCACCACTAATGCAGAGGCAATACGTTTTTCATTCATTACTTGCTCAAGTAATACACCATCGATACGATTGCGAATACGTAACACTTTTTCATCTGGTTCGATATGAATATCCGACGCTTTGGTGTTGATTGCTTCTTCAAATATTTTTTGCAGGAGTTTTACTACCGGCGCTTCGCTATCGGTTGCATCTGCCGCGAAATCCGCCAGATCCAATGCCGACTCTTGCAGTTCCTCATCCAATTCACCCGCGAGCGTGGCAATTTCACTTGCGCGCGTATAAGCGATATCAAGAATATCCAGCAGCTCTGATTCGCGAACCACTGCCGGCTTGAGGTTTTTCTGTAATATGCGCTGCAATTCATCCAGGCAGAAAATATCAGTGGGATCTGCCATGCCCAATAACAGACCATCAAAATCCTCGCGCAATAACATCACACGATAACGGCGTGCGCTGGTTTCGGGTAGTTTTTGGACCAATTCACGGTCAAAGCGAAATTGCTTTAATTCAACGAAAGGAATATTGAGCTGCGCGGATAATAGACTGAGTAATGCGTTTTCCTCAACATAACCCAATTCGACCAAGGTAGCACCCAGCTTGCGCCCGGTCTGCTTTTGTTCCTGTAGCGCATGCTGTAATTGCGACTCGGAAATTATATTCTTCTCGACAAGCAAATCGCCAATACGAATACGTTTTTGCGAAAATGTGTTCATCATAACTATTTAACCGGTTGATACTGTTCCGTGATTATTGCTGCAACGCAGCAATACGCTGCTGGACATACGTGCGAACTTGTGGCTGCAAATCTGCATATTGATTTACACGCTGGAAAGCTTGTGCAGCCACCTGCGGTTGGTTGAGCGCATCCTGCGATAAAGCAAAGCCCAGCCAATAAGCAGGCTTATCGCCGAACACACTCAGCAAACGACGATAGTGATTCGCCGCTTCTAAATGCAAACCGGTACGCTGGTATAAACTTGCTAATAGAGCGCGGTAATTTTCATTTTTCCCAGCGTCCTGTAAATGGGCTTCCAGCAAAAGAATTGCTTGTGCATCCTGTTGTTGAGCAACAGCAACCTTGGCTGAATAAAAAGTTTTATCTACAACCGATAAATAGGTAGCTTGTTCCAGTAATACGTGAGCGGCACCAATATTTTCCTGTCCGACGAAAATATCGAGAAGTGCTTTCATTGACTCGCGTGGTTGTTCCGCTGTAGCAATAAACTGTTGAAGCTTTTCTACAGCGACATCAGTTTGCCCTTGCGCCACTAACAGCATGGCTTGTTCCGCCTGCTGCTCATCCTTCCATTTAGTATTAGGTGATATAGAAAGTCGGGATTCACCCTGCTCGGCTATGAGCTGACCAAACGGTTCCTTAATACTTACTGATGACGGCTCTCCTGCAGCAACTGTCTCCGTTGCCATCTCATCTTCAACCCATTGATCCGCAGCTTGAGCGTTCAACTTTAACGTTGTTACTTCATGCTCAGTCGCTTCAACGTTATCAACAATCTCGGTATCTGCATTGTGGCTTGCATTTGCTACCACCATCGATAAATTGGTTATGGCCGACTCCAATGCCGAGATACGCTCTCCCAAATCCACTCCAACCTGATTATTTAATTGATTAGTGGAAACTGAGTCTGAATTTAATACCGCTGGTTTTTCTTGAACTACTGGCTGGCTAGTTGCGATTGAGCTGAAAAGAACAACAGGTTCAACAACAGAATTCGCAAGAGCATCCGTATATGTTCCTGGTTGAGCAAAAAAATCCAATTTCCACAAACCTAATACTGACAATACCAACAAAAATACTACGAGAGTTGGCACCAGCGTACGCGGCAAAGGTTTTGCTGTACTAGTGTTGTAAAATAATTCGCGCGGTTCCTGCGCATTAAAATCCAACTCTTCTTGCCGGGCTACACAAACAGTCTCACTCGCTTTTTGTTGATGCGACAAATCCCGCAACATGTCATTAAGTAAACTCATTAAATACTCCCCAACAATCCCGGGGTAAACACAATCCCGGCAGCTGCACTTGCAGCTAACATCGGCCACAACCAATAATCACGGCGTGCCAGCCAACGTCCCAATGAGCGGCTTTCGGCGGTATCGGAAATTGCCCGTACCATATGGTTGCGATTGACACGCCCAGCGGCTTGCCCATAGGCCGCAAGCATAGCCTTGTGTGCCATAACATTAATAAGTCGCGGAACACCGCCGGAGGCTTTATACAAAAGTCCAATAGCGGAATGTGAAAATAAAGAGGCACCGCGATACCCCGCTGAACTTAAACGGTATGCGAGATAATCGGGTAAACTGGTTTTAGGAATAGTTTGTAAATATTCTGAAAATACAATTCGCTGCTTAAGCTGGCGTAGATCCGGGCGATCCAGTAACTCATCCAGTTCCGGCTGCCCAAACAATACGACCTGCAGCAATTTGCTTTTTTCGGTCTCCAAATTAGTGAGCAAACGCAAGGCCTCTATCGTCTCACGCGGCATTGCCTGGGCTTCATCGACCACTAATACAACTTGTCGCTTTTGCTGCGCAAGCTCAACCAGACGCAGGTTAATATCTTTTAATAATTGGTATGAGGGAATTTCTGGCGAATAAGCGATGCCGATTTCTTCAGCTAAAAACCACTTGAGTTCGTCAGGTGTAAGAAAGGGATTAGGTATATAGGCAGTGATAAAGTTATCACCAAGACTGGCCAACAATTTTCGGCTCAGCAGTGTTTTTCCAGTGCCTACTTCACCTACAATTTTTATAAATCCTTCGCTATGGCGCAAAGCCAACAACAACGTACTTAATACTTCGCGATGACTTTGACTGCTGAAATAAAATTGTGTGTCGGGCGTTAATGAAAAAGGATGCTCCTTCAATCCAAAGTGTTGACGATACATGGGAAGCCTCTCATGCCAGCAGTAACCTGCTTGCTATCTGTTTCTGTACACAATTGGCAGCCATTAGGGGTTTCTGTAAGCATTGCCCATCTGCTGCATATTACTTTGCGCCTCCTTGAGCTGCGCGTCCCAAGAACTATCGTCCACTACTATAGGGCGCAGCAAAATAACCAGCTCTGTCTTTGAACTCATCTTACGTTTTGATCTAAATAATGCGTTTACGACGGGAATATCCCCTAACAAAGGGCGCTTTCCATTTGCATTGTCGTTGTATTCCGTCATCAAACCACCCAAGACAATTACTTGACCATTGGCAGCTTTTACGATGCTGTCAGACTCACGTATACCGCGCAATGCCAAAGGTAAGGCAAACTCCTCGTCGCCAACAGTGAAAACCTTTTGTTGATCCTGAACGTTACTCACCACCGGATGAATATGTAAAACCACTTCACCGTTTTCCGATATTTGTGGTGTGACATCCAAGGAAATACCGCTAAAGAAAGGTGACAATTCAATATTCGGAGTGCTGGTTATCGATGCCGCATTCGATGTCGTGTTACTGGAAATACCTGTTACAAAATATTCATCCGAGCCAACACGGATGACTGCTTTTTGATTGTTAACGGTAGATATGCGGGGACTGGAAAGTACTTGAACAGCACCTTGAGTTTCCAATAAAGATAGCAGCTTGGTTATGTCTGTCACCTGAATTAAACCCGCTACTGTACTGCCGATATTATTTCCATAGAGTAAGGGATCAACCGTTGGACGAAACTCGCCGACCAACGCGGTTGAGCCATCGGTATTGATAGGAAACCCATCTTGAATGTTTTTGGTGGCTGTTATCTGTCCGCTAATCGCCCCCCAATTAACACCCGCTTCAAAACCTTGATTCAAACGGACTTCTAAAATTTTTGCTTCCAAAATTACTTGGCGCTTGATACTTAACTGTGAACGCTCCAGGAAATCACGTACTGCACTTAATTCATGCGGCATCGCTTTGACTACCACCATGCCAGCCTGCGGCGTGATCATGACAGAACGATTTTCACTTTCGCCACCAATAATGGAAACCAGAGTTTTTTTAATGGAGTTCCAAAAATCAGTACGATTCAACGTTTGTACGCGTGATCCTGGTGATAATGTGGCACTACCATTCCCGCCACTTTGCTGCTCTGCGTTTTCAATCATCCCCAGCAGATTGGAATTCTCATCAGCACCATTGCTATTTCCACCGGAATTGGAATTGCTATTAGATGTCGGTGAACGGCCAATCATTACACTGGTGTCTGAGACACCAACCCGCTGCACATCGAGATAATTAATTTGGAACACTTCCGTACGCATAGCATTGGCATAGATAGTATAAATGCCACGATCCCTTTTAAATTCATAACCATAGATATCGCGCGTAACACGTAACACTTCATCCACAGTTACATTTTTTAGATCAAGCGTCACAGTGCCATCCACTGCCGGGTGTACAACTACGTTAACACCAGTACCATTTACCAGACCAAGAAAAAAATCTTTGGCAGGTACATTACGTACAGAAACATCAAAGCGCTCATAATTGTTTTTTGTCGAACTATTTGAAGCTATAGATTGATTGTCAAGCAGTGCTTTATTCACTTCCGGCGGCACAGTTTTAGCGGCGGCGTTTTGTTCGCGTTGTTGTTCAACAATTTGATCCATTGCAGTTTCAGTAGCCAGACGTTTATCACTGGTATTCGTTGAACTGCATGCACTCAACATGAATGCTGTCAGCATAAAACAGGATATTTTTTTAGGGTTGGTGAACATTCGTCACTGCCTCGGTTATTTTGTTCAATCGATTAATGCCGTTTCACAATGTTAGGGGATAGCCTCAACACCCGGGTTTGGCCGGCCTGTTGCAGCACAACTATCTGCGTTGAAATTTGTTGTACTTTCACATTGCCCGTTCCGGGCACTGTTTGCCCTTCACGCAGGGTATTGCCATTAATAATGGCCAATTTACGCTGTGGACTGATTAAAATGGAATTCAAGGTAAATTGCTGCACACTATTATTGGTTGCGCTGGTTGCAACATGCCCTAAAGGCGTGGTCGGGTCACGCACATCAAGTGCCCCGGTTTCATTCGCCAGGGCGTAAGCACTGAATAACAATACACAGAAGGAACTTGCGATGATTTTATACACCTAACAGTCCCTCCTCTGAACTCAAGGTAAATACACGGATATCAATCTCCGCATTCGGATATTGCTTGACGGTGTAATCCAAAGATTCCCAATAAAACTTCCATTGCAGTGCTTCTATTTCAGTCATCAATTGGATTAATTGCGAATAGCTTCCTGCAACACGAATCAATACACTGTGTTTATAAACGCCGGTTCCCCCTGTGGCTGTTGCTCCTGAGTTTTTTACATCGGGCGTTGCTGCAACCAGTTGCAATTCAGTGGCGGCCAGTGTGCGCACCTGCAAGAGTTTTACAATGGCAGTGCGCAACAGGACTTCCTCCAACACTTTAGGCAGTTGCTCCGCGCTGATTAACCCTTGGGATAAACCGGACAAACGCGCTTCCACTTCGGAAATACGGGCGTTGAGAGTGCGAATCTCGTTGGTTTTGGCGATAGCCGGATCGCTCGCCATTGCCATCGCCAACGTGCTGATTTGTGTTTCCAGTGTTTTTTGTTCACCGGCAACTTTTACGGCTTCCGCTTGTAAAGCATTGCGCTCGCGATCAAATTTGGCTTGCACCAGAAAATTCCACACCAGAAAAATCAGTGCTAACAATGTAAGAAATATCAGCACGCGCTCGCGCAACACACGGCTGTCGATCTTTTCCAACATATCGGTAATTGCCGGTGGCATTAACGTGCACCTCGCCCTTGTTTATTTAATTCAAGCAATGTCTGCACTGCGGTTTTTGTTTCTGGCTCACTGCCGGTTGCCGCTGCTTGTCTGGCGAGCGAGAAATCAAACAATCCCTGGTTATTTTTTACCGGCTCAATATCCAATACGCCAAACGCAGCCTGGGCAAAGACAGGTTCGCTCCGCAAACGCTGGATATACAGGGGAATTTGATCGGCCGCGCGCGTTTTGCCTGCAAACTCGGCATAATTACCGCCCTGTTGCAGCGAAAAAACCGCGAGGCTTAGCGTATCCAACGACTGCCGCCCCAAGGCTTGCAGATGGGCAGAAAAGCCGGTGTTGTTACCCAAATTTTTATTGGCGATGATATTAAAAATTTGTTCGCGACGGTCCAGCTCCTGGGTTAATTGCACAATTTGCCCATCCAACTCCGCCAGGTTATTGCGTGGGCGCTGTTGCTCCAATTGGGTAATTTTTTCCTTTAATTCTTGCAACTGTGCACGGCTTTGCGCCAAAGCCACTTCTCGCTCACGATTGGCACTCGCGCTCAGTACACTGACAATGATCAAAACCACAATAAATAAACCCAAGCCCCACAACATTTGCACACTGCGCAGCGGTTCGCGATTGGGTTGGAATTCCGGTAAATATAAGTTGATTTGCTGCATATCAACCCTGCCCCACTTGATCTTGGCGCAATGCGGCACCTATTGCGTGCAATGATAATGAAAGAACATGCTCGGGAATTGACTCATCAATTTGCACACCCGCGCTGATATCCAATACATTTATGGTGACAGCCAAGGCGTTACGGATTTCGGGGGTCAGTTTATCGGCAGTGACATTTTCACCGCAGAGATAAATGTGGCTCGGCGGAACCTGGCGCATTTGCCGCTCGAAATAATCCAGCGAGCGCTGCAGTTCAAGTACGAGAGCTTCGCCGGGTAAATCGTCTAATAGACCAGCGTTATAGGACAGCGAAAATTGACGCGATAAATATAAATTGCCATCGCGAATAATTTGCAGGCTGCCACCACCTTGTTGCAACTTCACTATGGCGACGCCACGTTTGGTGTCGCAGCATGTCTCAGCAAGATTGCGCAGTACTAATTCGGGAA
Source organism: Cellvibrio sp. GW822-FHT04B05 (assembly GCF_058800985.1). NCBI lineage: Bacteria > Pseudomonadati > Pseudomonadota > Gammaproteobacteria > Cellvibrionales > Cellvibrionaceae > Cellvibrio > Cellvibrio sp. GW822-FHT04B05. The sequence continues at coordinate 239,484 of NZ_JBXAMU010000002.1, forward strand.
TATCAATATTTTTCAGCGTAAGACCGGCGAATTTGGTTGAAGCGACGAGGGATTCAATATTTTTGCGCTGGGTAGCAACGGCATATGCCATGCGGCTGGTGCCGCGCGCGCTATCTTCCGGCAGTAGAAAAGCATCGATAACCGCTTCTGCAATCGGGAACTGCACCAGGTCTTTAATCCGCCAGCGCAATGCTTCGGCTAATTCCTCTGCGGGCACTTTTGGCGCCTCACCTAAAATTAATTGATAGTTACCGGCACTCATAACCAGATTGCAGGGAGCACCCGCTAATCCCAATTTAATCAGGCGGGCACGTAACAGGTCAGCGATATCGATACCGGGTTCAGCAGGCAAAAAGTCGCAGCTCACCAGATAAGGTTGCTGGGTCGCAGGACGGCGAATATGAGCGAAAGCGACTCCTGCGGAACCGAAGTCCACACCGACAATTTCATTTTGACGCTTCCCGCCGCGCAAAACGCCAGTTACTTTTTCAACAAGCTGTTTCAAATCTGGACTCTCGAATCCGGGTTTCTGAGATAATTCCGTTGCTACAGATTTGTAGCGAGCGAAAAATATTTTGCAGAACAGCTAATAACTCTTGCTTATAATTGACGCCAGAAACATAACCGTTAACCAAAAACATAGACCATAAAGGTGCAAAAAGCCAAATGCTGCACATAGTTCTTTTTGAGCCGGAAATCCCACCTAACACCGGAAATATCATTCGGTTGGCGGCAAATACTGGCTGCCAGCTCCATTTGATCGAACCATTAGGTTTTAAATTGGATGAAAAGAGCGTAAATCGCGCCGGAATGGATTACGCGGAAATACAGGATTTGCGCCTGCACAGCAGTTGGGAGCAATTTCTGGCTGACGAAAAACCAGTGCGAATATTCGCCCTGAGCACCAAAGGTACTCAATGCCACAGTGGGGCCAGCTTCCAGTCGGGTGACTATTTATTATTCGGCCCGGAGACGCGCGGCCTGCCAGCCAGCATTCGCGAATCGCTCCCAAGGTCTCATGTGCTGCGCATCCCGATGGCACCTAATAGTAGAAGCATGAATTTATCCAATGCCGTCGCAGTGATGGTTTATGAAGCCTGGCGCCAATTGGGGTATGCTGGCGCGCTTTAGGAGCCGATATATATCGCCCGTATAGAGAAGATGTTATGAGCAAGATCCAGATTTTTGTCGGCACTGTGTATGGCGGCGCCGAACAAGTAGCCGAGATATTGAGCGAAGAGCTGCGCAAACTCGGACATGAAGTGAGTACGAATACCTATGCGCGCGCTGAAGATCTGGCGCGCGACCCGGACGAAGTTATCCTGCTGTGCCATTCCAACACCGGTTCGGGCGAGCTGCCGGACAACATCCAACCACTTTATCTGCACCTGACCCGCGATTACCCGCGCATTGCAGGTCGCCGCTATGGCGTGGTCAATCTGGGTGATAGTAGCTACAGCACTTTCAATGAAGGTGGAAAAATGCTTGATGCCGCCTTTGAAGATCTTGGCGCCGTACGTGTTGGTGAGCCATTGGTGTTGGATGCCTGCACTGGTGATGACGAAGACGCCATGTCCCGCGAATGGGTGCAACAATGGGCGGCACTGCTTTAACGCCATTGGTTTTTAACTGCTCTGATATTTAACTGCTTAATATAATTACCCGAATATAAGTACCGATTATGACCGACACAACAACCATCGGGCTGTTTTACGGCAGCTCCACTTGTTATACCGAAATGGCCGGCGAAAAAATCCGCAAGGCAATCGGAGAAGAGCGAGTGGATTTTTTTAATATCGCCGACACACCTTTAATCCAGACCCAATTTTACGATTACCTGATTTTTGGTATCCCCACATGGGACTACGGCGAGTTGCAGGAAAATTGGGAGGAAGTGTGGGATGAACTGGATACATTGGATTTCAGCGGCAAAAAAATTGCCATCTACGGATTGGGTGACCAAATTGGTTATCCCGAATGGTTTCTGGATGCGATGGGTTATTTGCACAGTAAACTTGTGCATCGCGGTGCAACACCCTGCGGTTATTGGCCACGTGCGGGTTATCAATTCGATGCATCCAAAGCGCTGACACCCGATGAAAATTATTTTGTCGGCCTCGCGCTTGACGATGAAAATGAATTTCAATTAAGCGATGCACGCATCCAACAATGGTGTGCGCAAGTATTGCAAGAATTTGGCTGTGAGTGATTCACCTTCTGTCGACCACGCCCAATTGCAATGGGATGAAGATGGTCAACCGGTTTCCAGTGTATTTGGCGATGTGTATTTCTCCAGTGCAAATGGGCTGGAAGAAACGCGCCATGTGTTTTTGCAACACAATCAACTCGCCGAACGTTGGCAGGCATTAACAGCGGGCGAGCATTTCACTATTGCGGAGACCGGCTTTGGTTCCGGCTTAAATTTTTTAGCCGCGTGGCAGCTGTGGTTAACCGCAGCACCGGCCAGCGCGCAATTACATTTTGTCAGTGTGGAAAAATTCCCGCTGACAAAAGCTGATTTACAAAGAGCCCTGGCGCTCTGGCCTGAACTTAATGAACTGGCGACGGAACTAATCAACGCTTATCCGGTATTTGTGGGTAAAGGTTTTCATCGGTTGGGCTTTATGGACAACCGCATCCAACTCACTTTGATTATTGATGATGGCGCTGCAGGTTTCGCGCAACTGCTAGCCACCTCGCACCCGGCATTTGCACACTACTGCGCAAAAGTGGATGCCTGGTTTTTAGATGGATTTGCTCCGTCTAAAAATCCACAAATGTGGAGCAACGAATTATTTACTGCAATTCGCCAGCTCAGTTATTGCGATACTACAGCTGCAACCTTCAGCGCAGCCGGTATTGTTAAACAGGGATTAAAACACGCTGGATTTGCAATTCAAAAAGTACCGGGTTTTGGCCGCAAGCGCGAGATGGTAAAAGCGCGCATGACACAAGCGCCAATCGCAGAGACTGAAGAGCTCTCGCAATATCGCAGTTATTCACCCTACCCCGTTCCCTGGACAATCAATAGCGCCGCTATTATTCCAACGGAAAAGCACGCCTGCATTATCGGTGGTGGATTGGCCGGCTGCACCAGTGCACGCGCGCTGGCAGAGCGAGGCTGGAAAATCACATTAGTAGAACGCCATGCAGCACTTGCGCAAGAAGCCTCAGGCAATCCGCAGGGCGTGCTTTACGCAAAGCTATCACCCAAAAATGAAGCGCAAGCAGAATTTAATTTACATGCGTTGCAGTTTGCACAGCAGTTTTATCACTCGCGCTGGAAAGCAATAGGTGAAGCCTGTGGTGTGTTGCAATTAGCGCACAGCGGATCAGAACAACAGCTACACGAACAATTGCGCAAAAAATTTTCCCATGCGCATGCTTTGGTACAATTTTTATCAGCCGCACAGGCGAGCGAGATTGCCGGGATAACACTGAACCACAGCGCGTTATATTTCCCACGCGCTGGCTGGATTAACCCTCGCCGGCTTTGCGAACATTTGACAGACCATCCTGCTATTGACGTTATTACCAATTGCGAAGTATTAACGCTGGAAAGAACAGCGGATGTTTGGCAAATCAATAATGATCTGAATTTGCGCGCGCCTGTTGTGATTATTGCCAATGCGCAGGATGCAAAAAATCTCGCACTCACAGCGCATTTACCTATCAAATCAATTCGCGGGCAAATCACTTATCTCCCTGAAACTATTCAGAGCAAAGAATTAAAAACGCTGGTTTGCAGTGAGGGTTATATTGGCCCAGCGGTTAATGGTCTGCATTGCACGGGTGCCACCTTTAATTTGAAAGATGAAAGCCCCGATGTTCGTGCGGAAGACCATCGCACCAACCTCCACAACTTGCATGCGCCCATGCCGGAACTGGCGAACGAATGGGAACAATTGGAAGTAGAGAACCTGCAAGGCCGCGTTGCCTTCCGCTGCACCCTGCCCGACTACTTGCCTTTAGTGGGTGCAGTTCCGGATGAGCAGGTGATGCTGGAGGATTTTTCCCCTTTGCGAAAAAATGCACGAGCGGCAATTTTAAAGTCGGGAAGTTATCACCAAGGTTTATTTATTAATATCGGCCATGGCTCACGCGGCCTGGCCTACACACCCTTATGCGCAGAATTACTTGCGGCGCACATTAATCAGGAAATCCAACCACTAGCACGCGAATTAGCCAACGCCTTAAACCCTGCACGGTTTTTAATCCGCGATCTGATTAAAAACAAACGCTAAGACGTTATTGTTTCGGCAATAGCGCGGTGCTTTTCCAGCAATTGTCTATACTCCTATGCATTCCATGAAAAGAGGTAATGCCATGCTGACCAACCGCACTTATGTTTTGGACGATGAAGTGGATTTTCTGCACAATTACTACGAGCGCCTGGTAGTGCAGGAGGTACATGACCAAAGTGAGAGGGTCCAACAGGGCGACCGGGATTTCCTCGCTGATGTAGCCTGTGTGGCATTAAATCGTCTGCCGCCGCGCTATATCCGCTACGATGTGGATATGACGTTTTTTATGTCTCCGCAGGATATGGTCGAGATCGAACGCAAAGTCAGTCAGGCTGTTACCGATGCGTTGAATTATGTGGAAAGCCGTGAGCGAGGCGAGTCACCGCGGTTACCACCAGTAGAAGTATCCCTTATATCTACCCGCGGCGATAAACCGGCAAAACCCACCAAGGCGGAAAAAGCAGCTGCCGATGAACCCAAACCTGCCAAGGCAGCGAAGACAAAATCGCCCAAGAAGAAATCCTGAGCGCTTTAAATAAAGATAAAGCAATCCAATTGAATCCAATAACCAAATAAACCTAATAAAGAGGCCAGCAATGGCCTTTTTTATTTTCTACCGGTTAAAGCTGGTTGGGGAATTTCAGAAATAACCTGCGAGCCGCTACCGCAGGCAATCACCGTACGCATCGCCTCTTCCACACTCACATGCGGCAGCAAATCTACGCACTCGGCCGATAAGTGATACACAAAACCTGAGGTAGGTATGGGCGCAGTAGGCGCATAGACCGTGTAATCACCGTTGGAATGCTTGGCTGTGATTATCGCCGTCACCGATACACCTGCTGCACGCCCCATCAAATAAGCACGACACACCTCACCCTTGAGCAGCGACGTATTTCCCTCGCCTCCCAACAATTGCGACACCACTTCGCGGATAGTTTTGTAGCCGGGTGCAAGGCGGGTCAGCCAGGCATCCAATTGATCGTGAACCCAGCCGCCTACGGTGGTTTTAATAAACAGGCCGATCATAAAACAGCCGGTCAACAGCAGGAGTACGCCGAGTACATCGGCCATAATATTGGTGAACGCCGTTTGTTCGATCAACCAATGGCTCAACGGTTGGATCATCGCGCGCACTAACCCCAACAGCCATTCCACCAGCCACAGGAATATCGCAATCGGCAGGATTACCATAAATCCACCGAGCAAGGTAATGCTGACAAACGAACGCAAACGCTTCATGATTAGAGCCTTTCTACAATAAAGATGGATTGACTGAGTGAACCAGTTTCTTTGCGCACTATTGTGCACCAGCTTACTGTTTATAGCGAACCTGCTACCAGCATCGGTACAGGCTGCCGCGCCGATTTCTTTTGAAATACTGGCCGAACGCACCCATAAACCGACACTGTTTACCCAGGGTTTATTAGTCGACGGCGATTATTTTTATGAGAGCAGCGGGCTTTACGATAAATCATTATTGGTGAGCTACCCCATTGCCGAACCCACCGGCACCTGGGCAAAGCTATCAGCTCCCTTCACGCAAAAGCAAAGCGTACCCGCCCGTTATTTTGCCGAGGGCCTGGCACTACTGGATAACAAACTGTATTTGCTAACCTGGCAAGAACAAACCCTGCTGATCTACGACAAAAGTACGCTTACCTATCAAAAAAGCCTCACCTACAAAGGCGAAGGCTGGGGGTTGACCAGCGATGACAAACAGCTGATCCGCAGCGATGGCAGCGATACTTTATATTTTCATAACCCAAGCGATTTTTCAGTTACCAAGACACTAAAAGTAACGGATGCAAACACCGCTGTTTCACGCTTGAACGAATTGGAATTTGCGCAAGGATTTATTTGGGCCAACATTTGGTACGACGACCGCATTCTCAAAATAGATCCTGCGACCGGAAAAATAATAGGGGAAGTTAATTTGTCAGGACTAAAACAAAAACTGAAACTTGATAATAGTGAGCAAGTATTGAACGGCATCGCGTGGGATGAGAAGCGGCATGCTTTCTGGGTGACAGGAAAAAACTGGCCGAAAATGTTTTTGATTCGTATCAAGCCCTGATAAAAAATACCCCGCACAGCGGGGTATTTTTACAGCCGTGTCGATGCCTCAAACTATTTTTTTGCCGGCATCGACTTTAACATCTCTGCCAAACCCGCACCGACCACAGCTGCACCACCCTGCGCCCAACCGCCATCAACCGGAATTACGGCACCGGTGATATAGCTCGCAAAATCTGAAGCCAAAAATAAACAGGCATTGGCGATATCATCGGTTGAACCCATACGTTGCAGCGGCACGGATTTGGTAACTGCTACACGCATACCTTCAGTAGGAGCCAAACGCGTCATGCCTTCGGTATTATCAATCGGCCCCGGAATAATCGAATTGATACGGACGCCTTCAACGCCCCACTCCAAACACAAGGTGCGGGTAATCATATCCACACCGGCTTTAGCCGCACATACATGGCTTTGCCCGGCCATTGGAATTATGGCTTGCGGTGCAGAAATATTAATAATAGATGCACCGGGTTTTTGCAGATGCGGGTAAACCGCTTGCATCACATGAAAAGTGCCGAGCAAATCAATTTCAATTACCGAGCGAAATCCGTTGGCCGACATTCCCGTCGCCAGTGCCGGAAAATTTCCCGCTGCACCGGAAACGACAACATCAAACTTTCCCCAAGCCGCCGCAATGTCTGCCACGCCGGTTTTAATCGCTTCAGGTTCACGTACATCTGCGGCAAACCCGCGTGCGTCAGCTGCACCGAATTTTTTTAGCGATTGAATCGTATCATCCACCTTTTCCTGCGCGCGACTCACTACCGCAACACGTGCACCTGCTTTGGCAAAGGTTTCCGCGATACCGCGATTGATACCGCTGGTGCCACCAACAACAAGGACATTCTTATTCTGAAAATCAAAAGGTGTACTCATAATATGTTTCCAAATTAAAACCGTGAAAAATCCGGTGCACGCTTTTCAAAAAAAGCAGTCACCGATTCTTTACATTCTTCCGAGCCCAAGCCTTCAGCAAAACCCGCATATTCCGCCTGCAATGAAGCATCCACGGCTGATGTGGTTCCCGCGCGCAACAATGCTTTGGAACGGCGTACCGCAGCAGGAGGTTGCTGGGCAAGCCGTTGAATTTTTGCACGTGCGTAATCGGTTAATTCATCCCAAGGTAACGCTTTGGTAACCAAGCCAAGATTCGCCGCGTCTGCACCGGAGAAAGGTTCACCTAATAAAAATAATTCTGCCGCTTTTTGTTGGCCGACCAAACGCGGCACCAAATAACTGCTCGCATATTCCGGACACAAACCCAAATTAACAAAGGGCAATTGCAACCGCGCATCATCAGCGGCGTAAACAAGATCGCAGTGCAATAGCAAGGTAGTACCTATCCCCACCGCATGACCACGCACAATCGCCACCACGGGTTTACCACAATCCCGCAAAGCGTTCATAAAACGCACTACCGGATGTTTATCATGAATCTCCGGATCATTCATAAAATCCAGCAGATCATTACCGCTGGTAAAAAACTCGTCAGTGCCGGTGAGCACCAGTACACGTACCTCCGCATCGGTATCAGCGCTGGCGATCAAATCGGCCAACGCCGCGTACATCGCGAGCGAGAGCGCATTTTTACGGTCGGGGCGATTCATACTCAGGGTCAGCACCCGGTTATCGAGCCGGGCAACTACTTGGGGAATGGGGCTGGCTATCATTGTCGAATCCTTGTTGGACATAAGTGGACTGAGTATAGACAAATCACCTGCCCCTGCGCAGACGACCATCACAAGCGGGGCGACCAGCCATAAAAGATGGCATCACCCACCCCCGGCGGGTACAATTCGCCACCTCCCGTATTTAGCTGCAGCGACCGAATTTACCCTATGAATATCCGCGAATTACTGAACCAGAAAGTCCTCAACGCCATGGCCGCCGTGGGTGTGCCTGCTGGGCTGCCCGCCCTGATTGCCCCTGGTAAAAAAGCCGGTTTTGGCGATTATCAAGCCAACTGTGCCATGGGCGCCGCTAAAGCAATGGGCACCAATCCACGCGAGCTGGCAGGCAAGATTGTCATGGCGCTGGATCTAGATGGAATTGCCGAAAAAGTAGAAATCGCCGGTCCGGGTTTTATCAATATCGACCTTAAACCCGAATGGCTGGGCGAGCAGATTGCAAAAGCGCAAACTGACGCACGCCTGCACGTTGAACAAGTCGCTGCGCCGCAAAATGTGGTAATCGATTATTCAGGTCCCAATCTCGCCAAAGAAATGCACGTCGGCCACCTGCGCTCCACCATCATCGGCGACTCACTCGCCCGCCTGTTGGAATTTCAGGGGCACAATGTCATCCGTCAAAACCATGTAGGCGATTGGGGCACGCAATTCGGTATGTTGATTGCCGAATTGGAAGAGCAATTGGGAGCCAAAGGCGATGAAGCTATGGCACTCAAAGATTTGGAAGTATTTTACCAACAGGCCAAGAAACATTTTGACGATGATGAAGCCTTCGCCAATAAAGCGCGCGATTACGTAGTACGCTTGCAATCCGGCGATACGCAAATGTTAAAACTGTGGGAACAATTCAAAACTATTTCACTGCACCACAGCAGCGAAATTTACCAACAACTGAATGTCACATTGAAAGATACCGATGTGCGCGGTGAAAGTTTTTACAATAACGATTTGGCACCGCTGGTAAAAGAATTACAGGACCAAGGCCTCGCAATAGAAAGTGACGGAGCTCAAGTGGTATTCTTGCAAGAATTGGCCGACAAAGAAGGCAATCCATCACCTGTCATTATCCAGAAGCAAGGCGGCGGTTTTTTGTATGCGACAACCGATTTGGCAGCGTTGCGCTATCGTGTAAAAACCTTGAATGCCAATCGCATTATGTATTTTATCGATGCACGCCAATCACTGCATATGCAGCAAGTGTTTACACTTTCACGCAAAGCAAAATTTGTAGGTGAATCCGTAAGCCTTGAACACCTGGCGTTTGGCACCATGATGGGTAGCGATGGTAAACCCTTTAAAACCCGCACCGGCGGTACCGTTAAACTTGCCGAGCTATTAGTCGAAGCAGTTGAACGCGCGACCACATTAGTAAGCGAAAAAAATTCCGAATTAACCAGCGATGAAGTCGCAGAGATTGGCCGCAAGGTTGGCATCGGCTCGGTGAAATATGCCGACCTGTGTAAAACCCGCACCAACGATTACGTATTCAGCTGGGAATCCATGCTCAGCTTTGAAGGCAACACCGCGCCCTATTTGCAATACGCATACACCCGCGTGCAAAGTATTTTCCGCAAAGCCGGTATCGCACCTGAATCATTGCAAAATGCCATTGTGATCGGAACAGAGCAGGAAAAAACTCTCGCCATCAAATTACTGCAATTTAGTGAGGTGTTAGATCAAGTAGCACGCGAGGCAATGCCACATCTGCTCTGTACCTACTTGTACGAAATCGCCAGCCTTTACATGACCTTCTATGAAGCTTGTCCAATTTTGAAAGAAGGTGTTGAACCGGAAATCCGCGATAGCCGTTTACGCTTGTGTCATTTGGTTGCGAGAACCATTGAGCAAGGATTGGATTTGTTAGGCATACAAGTAATGGAACGCATGTAACCAACTCATCTAAAAGCCCTATTCGATATCACTAATAACTAGTGCAATTAAATGTTAAGCTCATCAATAAGTTTTGCTTATTGATGAGCCATTTTCATAAAACAATATTCCCGGCATCTAAAACCGCAAAACTGCACGTTCTTTTTAAAATCGTATTAGTATCCCACCTTCCTCTTCCTATTATTTCTTGATGATATTCCCTTCAGGCATTCTGATTTATGCAGATGCACCGAGCAATACAGATGAAGGAATGATGAGAGCGGGACTGGTTACGCTTTAATTTTTAATATTTTTATACGCAAAAAGCCAAATGCGGATTGTTTTGGCAATATCCGTCACGCGCTTTTTGTTAACTTAAATTAATCTGAAGGAGACGGTTATGTTTGCAAGGCAGATAAAAAATATTTTCGGACTATCATCAGTTTCCATACTGCTCCTCGGGATGGTATCGACCAATGCTCACGCAGTGTTCATTGATTTTGATGATATTGCTGCACGTCCATCCGAGCCATTTACCGGTTGTTTTTGCGGTCACACACTCAGTAACGAATATGAGTCACAAGGACTGATTTTTAATGGATCCAGTAGCTGGTTAATTGGGGGAACATTACCAGATGGCACTAACCAGAATATTGTCTGGGGTTTAAACGGAATATCGCTGGAATTTACAGGCGCCCTGCCAAACTTTGTGAGTTTTAACATTCATGCTTCTTTGGAAGTGGAAGCGTCATATATGGACATCTATGGTGTAAATGGTTATTTATTCACCCATACAAGTTCAGGATGGCAAGGCACTGAAGAAAACAGCACACCTTATATACCGGGTGAACTTGTATCGATTAATGCTTCTGAAGGTATTACAGGAATGTATATTTATTCATTTTTTGGCTTACGCACCGGACCACAAATCGATAATCTGACATTTGAAACGAGAGCAGTGCCCGAGCCCTCAATATTTTTACTGCTGTTAACGGGACTTATGGGTATTTTTTGGAGAAGAACGAAAAAAATATAAGCGACGTTAGAAACCACTATTAAATATAAAGTAAATCCCAGTGACATCGGGATTTACTGTGGAGTAAGATTTTATAAAAAATCAGCATCTATCCTTCCACAAAATAACTCACACCATCATTTCCACCTTATCCTTTATTAAGATACCTGAATTGTCCATCTACTTATCTGAAGGAGGATTCACACTATCATTGCGGCAGCACCGTTGAGCGGCTGAATCCGGTTGCATCGGTGAATACATACTCAAATAATGCGGAATTTCTCACAAGCCTGCGCGGGGTGTTCCGATTATCACCCTGAGGGCTTGAAGCCACGGGGAAAATGTAATCTAATCCTGACTTATAATGATTGGCGACAGCACAATCCATAATTATTAGTTAGACCATGTCGGTAATACCTCGGTCAGATTTACCTCAATTCATAATAATGATCCGTATTTACGGAGGTAAAGATGAAACTTCTCAGCATTTTTCTCGCCGCCGCACTCATTCTGCTTGGCATTCGCTATGGCGTGCTTTATCTGGATAACCAGACCTTGCATCAGCAACTTGTGCAACAACAAACGGATTTTGATAATCGCCTGCAACAAGAACACGCCACCTATCAGAAGAAAATTGATGGCCTGCAAGATTTTATTAGCTTCGGGCAAAATGCATTACCTTCTGCAAACAAAACCACTGCTGCAAATCCAATCACGCCATCAACCAAAATGAATGAATTTGCCAGTATCCAGCAAGAAAACCTGAACCGTACATTGGAAAAAAAATACGCACTGCTGATGTCAAAACTGGCATTGGCTGGCCATGCACGTAATGAGCTGCAGGATTTATTATTGCAACGCGAGCAAATTTTAGGTGCAAGCAGTATTGGCTATTACTCATCGCAAGCGGATACCGAAGAGGCAATCCGTAAACAACAGGAAAGCCTGCTGGAAATTGATCGCCAGATTACGCTTCTGCTGCACTCAACGGAAGACAGAAAAACCTATGACTTGCTCAAAGATTCTGCTTACGAACAATATCAAATGAATAATTTTTTTGACCAAGTACAAGCCGACATTCCTATTCCCGCGGATAAACGCGAAACGCTTTTACTCAGCAAATTGGAACAAAAGCAGGAACTCACCCGTTATTTGGAAACTACAGGCCAAACCATTAATAAAGCATCAGCAGAGGAAAAGTCTTTTTTAATCGAAAAGACCTATGAAGCCTTACAAGATTATCAGGATAATTATTTAGCTACCGCACGGGCAAATTTAGGCAAGGCACAATATGACGCCTTACGCGAACACGAGCAGAAGCATTTTGAAGAAATGTGGGAGAGCTTGAAGGCAGGCTGGGGTGCGCAGTAATATTGCGCATCTGAACCAAGGTTAGCCGACTGTTACCATTTGAGTAATATCAGCAATATCTTTAGGAAAACCCATGAACAATACCACCTGTATTAATAACATAAAATTCACTGCCCCTATAACAACACTGGCAGCAACGCTCCTCGCAACATTGGTTGGCTGCCAACATGTTTCTCCGTCAATGCAACTCACCGGCTTGGCATTCGAGCAGAAACCCTTGGCTAATGCCCAGATTCAATTAATTGATTCAAATGGTAAACAATTACAGACGATCACAGATGCAGAGGGCCGATACCAATTACCACTGAACGGAATTAAATTCCCACTACTGCTTTCTGTAGTAGCTGATGGAAAAGCAGAAGATTGTATTAAGAACTCAACCTTGCGCCCCATCTGTATGGCAGCGGTAATTGAAAAGACTAATGATATTAAACAACAGGTTGGCAATATCAACCCACTCACTGACCGCATTGCATCCGATGTCGCTGTTACCCAAGGTTTTATTGGCCCGCAGCAGTGGGTTAACAGCGGAAAAGTTTCATCAAGCATCACCAACCAAATCGAAACTGCACGCGGTGAAGTTCGGGAAGGCTTTGCACAAGCGCTGCAATTATCGGGCGTCAGTGACCTGGTGCATTTTGATCCTGCGACTTATCCAATAAATCCAAATGATAAAGTCACCATACTTTTTTCCCTGATCCACCATAACCGCAATTACGATAACAATACCGGTGAGACCGGTCATACAACATTAACCGATATCAGTTTTCGCCCTATTACCGGTCTTCTTCCAAATGGCGCCTATGAAACTTTTAACCTGAGCCGTGCGCAACAAGAGTTACAAGAAATTCAAACAGCATCCAAACGCATTTTTATTGTAGGTGATTCAACATCCGCTGTTTATGAGCAATTGCGCTTTCCCCGTATGGGGTGGGGGCAAGCACTTGCCGCGCAATTCAAAACAGACAGCGGTGTAGCTGTAATTGTAGGTTCGCGTGCAGGCCGTAGCTCGCGCGATTTTTATAATGGCCGTTGGTTTGCACAGATGGAACCGCTAATCCAGGCAGGCGACTATGTCTTTATTAATCACGGCCACAACGATCAGAACTGCGATTCCAGCAGAGAATTGCGCGGGGCGGCTGACGTTAATAACCTTTGCACTTATCCCAATAATCCTGAAGGACAACCACAATTTCCAGGCGAGCAGCAAGAACTATCGTTTCAACACTCGCTGGAACGATATATAAAAATTGCGCGACAACACAATGCAATCCCAATTTTGTTTACGCCTACTGCGCGGATTAAAAATGCGCAAGGGCAACAAACCACACCGGTTGTACACAGCCATTTCATCAGTCAAAACCCGCAACGGCGTTATTTATTTGTTGGCGATTACACCCAAACAATTCTCAACACCGCTACCGCCAACGCAGTCCCACTTATTGATCTGGAAGAGGCCAGTATTAAATTTGCAAATAGCTTGGCAAAGGATGGCTGGAAAAACTATTGGTTAGTAGTTGATCCCGTCATCAATAGTTTTTATGCCAATGGTGTTGCAGGAAGTATCCAGGCACCGGACGGAACCCATTTCCAAAAGAATGGCGCGGAGGCAATTGCAGGATTGGTAGCGAAGGAAATTAAAGCCAATGTGGAATTGAAAGAGCTGGGGAAATTATTAAAATAAGATGTGCTGGAGGACATAGGATTTCCAGCCCTATGCCTACTGCTCTGTTAGCAGAGTATCTATTCTTTTCAAATGATCAATCAATAGTGAAGAGTTCAGGCTGAGCACAGAAAAATATTGTTCTGCCATGGGTGCAACACCGCAATTATTCGGCAGTTGCATTTGTTGTTCGATCATAAAATACAGGCGCGGCAAAAAAATAAACTGTAGCCATTGGGGAAATGTCATAGTATCAACGGCGAAGGGTTGTTCGCTGGCCAGGGCTTCTGCAGAAATCATTTCAATATCCCACAGCTGTAGCTCGCGCAATTCTTTCTCGATATCCATTAAGATTTCGGCGGCGGTGATGTGGATATTGTTCATAGAACATCTCATTTATTCAATGTTGGGCATGGCTGCCCAACCTACAGAGCGCTCCGTAGGTTGGGCAGCCATGTCCAACACATTTTTTATTTATGAATTGCCTGCGTAAACGGCGGCAACGAATTCAAAATCGCCTTACCATAACGCTTGGTAATAATCCGGCGATCCAGCAAACTTATCTTTCCCGTATCTGTTTCAGTACGCAACAATCGCCCACAAGCCTGGATTAATTTGAGCGATGCATCAGGCACAGTAATTTCCATAAACGCATTACCGCCGCGCGCCTCAACCCATTCAGACAAAGCTGCTTCGATAGGATCATCCGGCACAGCAAAAGGTAATTTGGCAATAATTACATGCGTACAATATTTACCGGGCAAATCCACACCTTCAGAAAAACTCGCCAGGCCAAACAGCACACTGCCTCGCCCTTCATCGAGACTTTTTTTATGCTGTACCAACATTTCCTGTTTGGAATTATCGCCCTGCACTAAAATGATATCGCGCAGGTCTTGCGGCATACCTTCAAATACATCGAGCATTTGTTTGCGCGATGAAAAAAGCACCAGAGTGCCGGCATCCGGATCAATCAAATTGGGTAAGTCATCAATAATCGCGAGGGTATGCACATCGGCATTGGTTGCTTCAACCGCGGTAGCGGGAATTTCCAGGGTTGCCTGTTGGAAATTAAATGGGCTTGGCACAACTTGATAGTGCGAATCGTTGGGAGTTCCTGCACGCATTTGAAAACGGTGAAAATTTCCCAGCGCCGTTAAGGTTGCCGAAGTAATCACGGCACCGCAGGCTTTTTCCCACAAACTGTATTCCAATGTTTTGGATGCGAGTATCGGGCTGGAGCAAACCTCAAGATCCATATTGCCACCCGCATCCACTGGGGTTAACCAACGCGCTTTAGGTACAGATGACGGCGTATCGGGTGTTGCGAAACTCGCCCACAAATCGCGGTTTGCATCGGCACGCGCTTGCCAGGTACCGAGGATGGGATAATGATTTTCCAAATCCACTTTGGGTACCGGACAATGCGCATCTTCCATCGCCTCGTTTATTTCATCGCACATTTTTTTGAGCAATTCACCCAGGCGATCAAACCCTTTGTAGAGTTCAACGCAGGGAATTATTAAATCCTGCGGCACTACACCATTATCAAAACGGTAGTGGGATTGGCGATCATCAAAGGCGATGGATTGGGCGAGCTGTTCAAATACGGGATACAACTGATCCAGGCGCTGCTTGCAATCGATTAACGCAGCGGGCAATTGCTCACCGTAACGATCTACATTGCCTGCCCCACTGATAACACCGAGCATCGCACCGAGGGATTTATTGCATTGATCCAACCATTTGCTGGTGGAGAGCATGCGGCTGTGATGAGCAAAGTGATTGAGCGCTTTTTGCGGCAGGTGATGGCCTTCGTCGAAGACATAAATCGTATCTTCCGGTGCGGGTAATATCGCGCCGCCACCCAAGGCCAAATCGGCAAGCACCAAATCGTGATTGGTAACAATGCAATCGACGGAGTGCATGGAATCCCGCGCTTTAAAAAAGCTGCATGCCGTCACGTTTGAACAACGGCGCCCGGTGCATTGACGATGATCCGTGGTAATAATTTGCCATTCGTTTTGCTCCAGCGCTTGCGGCCAGGTATCGCGCTCGCCATTCCATTTATTACCCGCAAGCGCGTCCATCATCGATTGGTAAAGTTTAATCCCCTGCGCGGAAACGCTGGGGAATTCATCTTCATAAAGCGCACGGGTTGGATTGATGCCGCTTTCGTATTCCGCAATCACATTATCAAGCTTGCTCAAACACAAATAGCGCCCCCGGCCTTTCGCCAGGGTAAACGAAAACGATAAACCACTATTGCGATGCAATTCAGGCAGGTCTTTATTAACAATTTGCTCTTGCAGCGCAACAGTAGCGGTCGATACCACCAGCTTTTTACCCAGCGCTTTAGCCATAACGATGGCAGGTAACAGATACGCGATGGTTTTTCCCGTACCTGTACCCGCTTCAACAACACAAATATGACCGCCGGCGCGCTCTACAATTTCACGGTGGTTTTCGTCATCCAGCTCGATACTGCCAAGGGTCTTGGCAATTTCGGCAATCATCAATTTTTGGCCGTAACGGGATTTTAAACCTTTGTTTTCCAAAAACTGGCTGTAAGCACCTTGAATCTGTTTTTTAAGCGCATCAGTTAGCATTCAGCAAGTTTACTCACTACCGGATTCGCGTAGATCGCCAAAGCAATGCTGCGCTGCTCTTCAGGAATGGTTTGCATGCGAGCCTCAAACTCTGCTTTTTCGGCAACTAATTGCGCAGGATTATAAGGCTGGTTTTTGGCACCGTAGTTAACCGCAGGTACTTTGCCGTGCAGAATTTCGTAGGCGAAGCAATTGGTCGCATGCAATACATAGTTGCACAGGATTTGGTGGTCCAGGGCGGCGACTAACTCATCGGTATCTTCATAGTTACCGTCCAGGACATCACCGAATGCCAAATGCACATTGCCTTTATTACCCGCAATGCCCATTGCAATACTTTTTACATCTTCATGCTCTTCTTTTTGATAACTGCCTTCGGTGCGCTGCAAATACAATTCGCGCGCTTTGGCAGCATCACAAGGATCAAGCTCGTAGGAAATAGAAACCGGAACTATGCGCAACTGGCGAATATAATCGGCAAGCGCTTCGGTTTTGGGTTTATTGAGCGCAATCATTCCCAGCACCGCAGAATTGGTTTTGTCGCAACCATCTTTTGCACGGCCTTCACGCTGTGCAATCCAGATGCTGGAGTGCTCATTGCAAATTGAGTGGTAGATATAACTCGATAAATATTTAGCGGCCTTTAATTTTTCACGCGGCGCTTTGGCCGAACGATTAACGATAAAACTTTTATTCAAGCGCATTAAATCCGACGCAAAAGGTTTGGTAAGCAAATTGTCACCAATCGCAATACGCAGCGTATTACTGTCGTTGTGATAAAGAACCCAGTTAACAAATGCCGGGTCCATCGCGATATCGCGGTGGTTGCTGATAAATAAATACGCCGTATTTTTATCCAGCTTTTCCAAACCTGATGAGGTCAGCGCTTTGACACGGGTCGTGATCATCGCCGCCATGTATTTCTCAACGACGTCCTGAAACCCCTTTACATCGCTTATGCCCGAAAGCTGTTGCATCAGCTTGGCGCGCACCACCGGTTTTAATAACCATCCCAACCAGCCGTGCAACGACGGAAATCTAAGACGGGTTACTGCATCGACCAATTCCGGATCGGCCAACATGCGATCCAATGTCGGGCGCACTTCATCATCGCGGTAGGGGCGGATATCATCAAATTCATTCATGGCGGGAGGTCATCACTCGAAGATCAACTGTAGCGTTAGGTCTGGCATCAATAGCCGTTAAGTCTGGCACAAAAATCGAGCACAAAACTGAAATTCAGGATTGTCGACCCGGGTGGCGCTATGGGCTTGGCTAAATGGCCGCACCCAGCGAAAATAGGCGCACAAAATACCGAAAAGAGCCACAAAATGCCACCAAAAACGCTGCTATCTGACGCCGATGCACCCTGCCCATGCGGCTCTCAAAAATGGTTACGCAATTGCTGCTTACCCTATATTGAGGGCAAACTGAACCCTGCAACGGCCGAGCAACTAATGCGCTCACGCTACAGCGCCCATGTAGTACTGGCGATTGATTATCTGTGGGAAACCTGGAGTCCCGAGCAACGCATCCGCTCATCGAAAGCGGATATTCGCGTTTGGGCTGAAAGCTGTGAATGGCTGGGGTTGCAAATCCTCTCAACCAAACAAGGCCAAGCAACTGACAGCGAGGGCATTGTGGAGTTCATTGCGCTGTTTCACCACAACGGAAAGCTGCAGCAACACCATGAAGCGTCGCAATTCAAAAAAGTTTTCAATAAATGGCTCTATGTTGATCACCAGCCATAAAATTGAAAAATACCGATGGCAAAGTGTGACTTATACGCCGATATGGACAAAAAACCACCGTTTATACAGGTATCTATTCGACTCATCGACTTTCGCTGCTTAAACTGCGCCGCACGCCATAAGCTACAAAAGTAATAAAAACGGCTACACTCATTTTTGTCCCTATCGATTACATGCCATTCGCGCTAACGCTATGAAAATTCTTCTGGTTGAAGACAGTGCAACCCTCCGTTTCGCCATGCGCAATTACATCATTGACGCCGGTCACGAACCTTTGCTTGCGCGCAGCGGTGAAGAGGCACTGCAACTGCTGGAAAACACGCCAGTCGATATGATCATTATGGATGTGGAAATGCCGGGCCTGAATGGTTTTGAAACCACCCGTCTGATTCGCGAATGGCTTGCCGGCCACTGGATCCCGATTATTTTCGTCACCGGATTAAACGAAGATGAAAATTATCGCGAAGGTATCGAAGCGGGCGGGGATGATTATTTGATCAAACCTGTCAGCTTTATGATCATTAAGGCGAAAATTCGCGCAATGGAACGCATCGCCGAAATGCGCGATCAACTCCATCGTCTCAATTCAGAATTGGAAGCGTTAAGCCAACTCGACAGCCTTACCCATATTTACAACCGCCGCACCTTTAATGAATTAGCACAGCAACAATGGTCATTGGCCAAACGCCATCAACAACCGATTAGTGCGTTGATGATCGACGTTGACCATTTCAAATTGTTTAACGATCACTACGGCCACCCGGCGGGTGATGCCTGCTTGAAGAAAGTCACCCAAGCAATTAAAAGTTGCTTGCACCGCAGCGCGGATATTTTAGGCCGCTACGGTGGCGAGGAATTTATTGTGCTGCTGCCGGAAACCGATGCAAAAGGTGCAATGCGTGTTGCCCAGGCGATCAGCGAAGCCATTGAAAATATCCAGATGCGTCACGATGTATCGCCCTCCAGCAATTTGGTTACTGCCAGTATTGGTGGCGCAACCTGTTTGCGTACGACCGGACACGACTTGGAAGAGTTAATTAAAAATGCCGACCGCGCGCTTTATAAGGCCAAACGCGCGGGACGCAATCGCAGTTGGGTTGATGAAGTTGCTACACACAAGACCCTGCTATTAGCCGATTCGAACCAGGAATTGATTCGCCACTTCAGTGCGCTCTTGCAACCACATTTCAATTTGCTAACCGCTGAATCGCACAAAGAATGTCTGGAACTGGCAGTTGATCTGCACCCGGATTTAATTCTACTCGGCAACACTTTATTGAACACCGACGTTGGTATTGAATTGTGTAAAATTTTGGCGCGCACATCAAAAACTGCCGGGATTACGCTTGCGCAAGTCAGCGACCTGCCTGATGAAAACCAATTGGCACAAGTAAAAGAACTCGGTATCAAAGCCGGTTTTGACAAAACCCTCGGCGGACCTGCCCTGCTGAATAAAATCATTCAGCTTATTCACTAACTTCCTTCCTCATTGCACAAATAAAAAATCCGCGTAAACAATGTTTACGCGGATTTTTTATTTAATCGCCAACAATTAATTCGAGCGCAATGAATTATACCAATTCACGTCGCGCGAAAATTTTTCCACTTGATCTGCCACATCCAGCACCAACGCAAATAATGCCATACGCACTAATACACCATTATCGGTTTGGCGGAAAATGGCGAGGTTTGGATTTGCATTCAAATCATTATCCAACTCATTCGCATCGGCGCGCGAATCGCGCGGCAGCGGATGCATGATGACGGTATTGGGTTCGCAGAATTGGGTGTAAATAGATTGGTTCAAGCGGAAGCGACCGCGATATTGATCCGCCTCTTCTCTGCTGGTAAAACGCTCTTCCTGAATGCGGGTTGAGTAAGCAATATCGATATGGGAAATACTCGCGGTTAAATCATCGGTGATTGCCACTATGTGGCCGGCATTACGCAGATCTTCAACGATGTACTCCGGCATCGCCAATTCTTTAGGTGATACCAGCGTAACGCTGATATTGTCGAACACGCATAAAAGTTTGCACAGCGAATGCACCGTGCGGCCGTGTTTTAAATCACCGATCATGGCGATACGCAAACCATCAATAGTGCGATTTTTGGAGCGCAGTTCTTTGCGGATGGTGTACAAATCCAACAGCGCCTGGGTCGGATGTTCGTTGGCGCCATCGCCGCCATTCAGTACCGGCACCCGGCTGCCTTCGGCAAACTCAGCAACCGACCCCGCTTGCGGATGGCGCATACAAATAACGTCGCTGTAACCGGAAAGCACCCGCGCCGTATCGAACAGCGACTCGCCTTTGGTCAGCGATGAGCTTTCAAAACCGGTGGTCTCGCGCACGTTGCCACCCAGAAGATTAAACGCAGAACCAAAACTCACCCGTGTACGCGTGCTCGGCTCGAAAAACATATTGCCCAGAATCGCTCCCTCCAACACCCGCGTCACCTTGCGGCGCAAGGCATAGGGTTCCATGGAGTCGGCCACGTCGAAAACGCGCTGGATGTCAGCACGTTCAAATTGTTTGATGGAAAGAATGTGCGCACCGGTAAAGTTCACAAGAGTTCCTTAGCGGAAACCGCTGGCAAGGAAGGCATTAGCCCGGAAGAGTGAGATGGAAAACGGGCGCCATTTTAGCGGCAGCAAAGCGCGGATACCAATGGCATCCGCTAAAAATATTGCGCCGGATCAATTCCCACCATCAATCAATGACGCAGAAGTCAATGTACCGGAATCAAGCTGACCAGCGCCGTGTCCGCACGCCGCTCTTTCGTCGGCAATGACGGCGCCAGGCGCAACATGGCTTCCTGTGCGGTTGCGCGATAAGTAGTCAATTTGCCCCCCATAATCGATAACACCCGTGGGCGAGCTTCGTCATCCACTGCAAACATCACTTCACGCGGACGTGCAAAGGCATTTTTATCGCTCCGGGGTAGCACACGCAAACCGGCAAATGTTTCTACCTTATCCGCAACCGGGAGATCAAGGTGCGGGAAGTAATGGCGCAAGGTCGCCAGCAGATAATCCCGTTCTTCCGGCGAACAAGCCGCCTGCCCGGGTGCGCCCCGGTAGACTTTCTCGGTAGTGCCGACCAGCAAGCGCCCCTCCCAGGGGAGGACGAACACAGCGCGTTTATCCTTGGGCGCTTCCAGATAAAAATATTGATCCAATACCGGCGGCAACAACAGATGGCTACCCTGCACCAGCTCAATTGAAGGCGATGACACAGCCGGTGTGATGTGCGCTAAAACATCGCCAGCCCAAGGTCCGGCGCAATTAACCAATACGCGGCAACTGATTGATTCGTGGCCCTTGTCCGTTTCGATATCCACCTTGCAACATTGCCCGTTGCGCTCGGCGCCGACAAAACGCGCCGGCATCAGCAAATCTGCCCCCAATATCACCGCCGATTGCAGCACCGAACGAGTCAAGGCTGCATCATCGGTTTGAGCTTCGTAATAGCGGAAAACGGCCTTAAGGTTGTCCTGCCGCAGTCCTGTCAATGATGACCAATGATCACGCCCCAATTGGGTAAACAGCGAGTCTTTGTTTAATCCCGCCAACAGCGAATACAAACTAAGGCCGGCGCGAATGGTCAGCGGGGAACGGGTTGAATCTTCATAGATAGGAATATGGAGCGGCTGCAACTTCACCAGCTCGGGTGCGAGGCGCAACAGTAGCGCCCGCTCGTGCAAGCTTTCACGCACCAGACCAAATTGCGCCGTCTCCAGATAACGCAAACCGCCATGGATCAACTTGGATGACTTGCTCGACGTACCTGCCGCCGGTGCAGTTTGCTCGACCACTAATACCGAATACCCAGCCGCTGCCGCTGCTTGCGCAACACCAACCCCTTGGATTCCTGCCCCAATGACGACAATGTCATATTTCATTCTTGCACTTCCGCATAAAAGACAGAGGGAAGTATAGAACAGGGATGTAAAAATGTTCGACGGCTCGACGTTTATGCCATTTGCCGTACCGTAGGGGCGCTGCTTCGTTTGGTGTAAAGCAGGGCGCAGCAAGCGGCGCCCCTACATGTTGGTATAAACCGGCAAGATCCCCGTTACGTGGTGGGCTCGTATAGTGAATCCAATTCCCACTGAGCCGGATTATTCAAGATATATTGACGTAAAATCATTAATTCCTTTTCATCGCGGATAACACGCTCCCAATAATTGCGCTGCCAAAACGGTTGGTTAGATCTATTCAGTAATTTATTTCCTTCAATGGCGGAGATAGATTTAAACGCGCGTAACATCCTCCCAATTGTAGGGGCGCTGCTTGCTGCGCCCTTTTCGTTTGGTGTAAAGCAGGGCGCAGCAAGCGGCGCCCCTACGGTCGTGGTGTCGGATGTGGCATGAGATGCGGGATTGATGGAAATAATTGCGTGAAAATGATTGGGCATTACGACAAATACATCTAATTCCAAACCGGAGAAACGTTGCGGCAAATTAGTCCATTGCAAACACACATTTTCACCAACAGGTGAAAATTGCATCTTTCTATCGATAATGCCGCCCAACAAGCATTCCCGGTTTTGTATACACAGTGTTATGAAATAAGCACCTGCTTGTGAGTAGTCATAATTTTTAAAACGGATTGAACGGCGATGATGCACATCCAGATTGTATTTCATATCTCACTCCTTTGAATTATTGGCGGTATCTAAATATCCCCTACGGGAATATCCAATCCGTAGGGGCGCCGCTTGCTGCGCCCGATTTGATTTAGTGCACAAGTTACCAGATAAATTAAAAACCAGGGCGCAGCAAGCAGCGCCCCTACAATTTATATATTCGACATTCGCTCGCGATTTACCCGCGCAACGCCGCCTCAATTTTAGCAACGTCGATTTTTTTCATTGTCATCATTACGTTGAACACGCGTTTGGCAACGGCGGGATCGGGATCGGTTACGCCTTTGCTGAGTACTTCGGGAGTGATCTGCCAAGATAAACCCCACTTATCTTTGCACCAGCCGCATTCGCTCTCCACTCCACCGTTGTTCACAATCGCATTCCAATAGCGATCTGTTTCGGCCTGGTCAACGGTTGCGATCTGAAACGAGAATGCTTCACTGTGCTTGAAGGTATCGCCACCATTAAGCCCAATGCATGGAATTCCCAATACTGTAAACTCCACCGTTAACACATCGCCTTCTTTCCCGGACGGATAATCTCCCGGCGCAAGATTTACTGCATCCACCGAAGAATTAGGAAATGTTGCAGCATAAAAGCGCGCCGCTTCCTCAGCATCGCCATCATACCAAAGGCAAATTGTATTTTTTGCTTGTGTAGTCATATCAACTCTCCTCATAAAATTTTAAAGAGTAATGAAACAAAAAAAATCCATTCAAGCTCATAAAGCCTGAATAGACCCATTCAGATGTGTGAGTAGAATAGTCGATTTACACTCTCACTTTTCCTTCAATCGAATCATCTAATGTTTTACCCGTGAGCGCACCTACAACCATTTTAATGCCAGCTACCGCGAAGCCGTGTTTGGTATCCCAATAGTAGCCTTCGATTGGAGTAAATTTAACAACGGAAATACGTGGATCATCTTCACCTTCGGTAAACCAAGTCTTGAAGATAGGCTGCCATAATTCCTTGATTTTATTTTGATCTCGCGACGCAGTAGCACTGCCTTTTAATACCAAGAAATCGGAATGTGCAGAGCCTTGGAAATGCAAAGTAACATCAGGATTTATCGCGATCTCCTGATTTTTATGACTATCACTCGCACTCAAAAACCACAGGTTTCCTTCGTCATCTACCTTCTGCACACCCATGGGGCGCGTACCGCAAGAGCCAGCAACTGCAACAACAGTACTAAAAAAGCAACTTTCCGCTTTATCAATGATGTGTTTGATTTTTTCAACCGCTGCAGCACCGTTTAAATCTTCATGGTTGTGTTCTGTCTGATTTTTGTTAATAGAGTCCATAATAACCTCACTTAAATGGCGTTAAAAAGTGACCGTTGCGAATGCAACATATACCTGTCCACCTTATACCTACATCAACTAATGAACCGTGCGGTAAACAACCTACCTATACACCGACTACCGGCGCCAAACCTAATAGTTTTGTACGGAATCAAACTGCCAAGGTAAATGTGCAACATTACAATGATGCTACTTGTAGGCCGACGCGCCATATCGCCCAGCTTCCCAAAATTCGAATTAAGAGATGGAAAATGCCCTTCGCAAAATTTGATTATTCGCTCTGTTATAAAAACCTGAATCTTCGCCATCACCCGGAGCTTTATCGAACAGGAATTGGTGAGCAAGGGGTTTTATTGGTCGAACCCTACAAAAGCGAAATACTTCCGCACTGGAAATTCAAAACACCTGCATTAGCTAAAAAATCCGCGCAAAAAATTTATACGCTGTTTAAAGAATATTTAAAAGCCGATGATTTTGTCGGCGCCGATATGGCCAGAAAATTCCTGCAAATGGGCTACACCCGCAGTCGCCGCTACGCCAACCACAAGAGCGGCAAAAAATACGACGGCCCCGTCCCCGAAGATAAAAAAGGCCAAAGCGGTGCACACGGCAGAAAAACATTACCCAAAGTGATTGATGAAGAAAAAGCTCGCAGCGCGGAAATTTTTTATGAGGTATGGCAGAAGGCTAAGAATAATAAGAAGTATCAAGGGATGTTGATTGCACATAAAAACATATGGAAGGAATAACAGCTACTTATCAAATATTGAGTTACACGCCAAATGGTTTTGATTGAATTGCAATGAACTACCAAATGAACTATCGGACACTACTAAATCCCTTCAGAGGCTGCTACTTTGCGCCAGTAGCATGATCTCCATGCGTCTTCAATCCATCACAAGCGAGAAGGAGTCGATTATGAAAGTGTCAGGATTCTATTCCGTATTTGCTAAACATCTTATTTTTATTCTTTGTGCTGCATGGGCTTCCAGCGCATTTGCTTATTTGAAGGTTAGTTACAACAGCACCGACCTCACATGGCAGAGCGAAGAACTCCGCTTTGGGGATGAAGATTATGTCTATTACGGAGATTTCTTTATCGATCAAACCATTAGTTTCAATGTTGATTTTATTATCCCGGAATTTTCCGCTACAGAGCCAACACATTTAATTTTCGATAACGTGATTACCAATATAAATACCTCCAGCATATTTGGTTCTCCGCTAGTGACTAAAAGCCGGTTTGAACTCATACCCGATATTCCTTTGTACACCTCATGGAGCCTGACATTTGATGTTATTGATAGCGCGCCCCTGGTAAACGGTACAGCAAGCGGCGGATCATTTTCGGTGGGCGGCTTAATTGAATTAAATCCAGACGGATCCGGAGTCAGCAGCGGCAGCGCTAATTTTTTGTATTATTGGGACAACTGGGTTTATAAAAGACATGACATGGAGTGGATATTAAATACGGATGTTCACTTCGCAAATTATGATAGTCAATTAACTATTGAAAAAGTGTCCGTACCGGAACCCATTTCAATGGGGCTGCTGTTAACTGGCTTGAGCCTTATAGTTTTTACCCGCAGAAGAATTAAAAGAATAAGTTAATTTCACCATCAGATAGTTCGTGTTACCTATTGTTATCCCTGCTACCTCCCGCTTTTTCACTACCATTTAAGGATTGAAAAATGAAAATCAGTAAATATCTTTTATCCACGCTATCCGCACTGTTTCTGCTTGCTTTTATGCAAAGCGCCTCTGCACATATGTTACTTACTTATGAAACAGCAGTGATGCAATGGACCGGCGAAAAGTCCCAGCTTCAAGATGGCACTCCACTATATCTTGATCTTTATTCAGGCGAGACGTTCCAATTTGAAATCAGCTTTGTCATTCCCGACATTGACTTTGGTTCAATGAATGAATTGGAAGTAATAGAAAAGAGAATTAACAATGTAGCAACAAATGTCAGGTCTTCCGGGGTTTTCGAAACAAATACTATTGAACACAGTACGTTCTGGTTCTTAGCATATAAATATGAGGGGCACATATACACAGAATGGAATTTAATAGTTGATTTTGTGAATAACAATTTGCCAAATAGCACTACAGCACGTGCATTTATTTACTCCGGTGGCGATACGGACTCTATGGGTCTGGTCGTGGATAATTTACAGTACAGCAGATCAGGTTATGACGCGGTCATTGATATCGAAGCCGGATTCTACGGAGACTATCAAGGCGAATATCCAAATGATATTCCTGAGTTTCCCAGATTCTCCGTAAAACAC
Organism: Cellvibrio sp. GW822-FHT04B05; assembly: GCF_058800985.1. Taxonomy (NCBI): domain Bacteria; kingdom Pseudomonadati; phylum Pseudomonadota; class Gammaproteobacteria; order Cellvibrionales; family Cellvibrionaceae; genus Cellvibrio; species Cellvibrio sp. GW822-FHT04B05. The sequence goes on from NZ_JBXAMU010000002.1 coordinate 266,023, forward strand.
ACCTCTGTTCCCGAACCTTTAACATCTGCACTTCTTATATCTGCCCTGATTGGTATTTTTGCTGCCCGAAAAATGAAGTCGAAAAATCCGTCTAGCAAATAACGAAAAAACCTTGCACCACCAAGATTTTTTCATGTAGGGGCGCCGCTTGCTGCGCCCTATCTACCATATAAAAGAAAATGACCAAACAAAAAAGACTGGGCGCAGCAAGCAGCGCCCCTACAATTGATTTGTGCAACCACATAACAGTTGGAATTGCGCTCACTATTTCATCAAATTGACAGTCCTACCCTCTTCCACTAATCTGCTCGCGCAGCGGCAAAATCCGCTGTCGGGATTGCAACCCCCGGTAATTCTCAACAGGCACACGACACTTCCTTAGTGTTTTGTGTCCTCGTACAGCTACGCCTACGTTATGGCGGCTGGATGAGGCCGCCCTCGGGCGGGCCGGTGTTGTTGAGGCCGGTGGTTGCAACCTTGTCCAGTCCGCCTCCATGAATTGCAACCTCATGGAGGCACGATAAACAACTCAACACAGAGATACTATTATGGATAATATTACCCCTCTGGTGCCTGGCACCGACTCCAATTGCGTCGTCACTCTCAATCCCTTTCAAAACGCTTTTTATCAACAAAGCTGCGTAGAAATTCACTCGCCCGATGGCAATCACTTAGAAACCATCGGCCGCGACATCCAAAAAGAAAACCTCCACAACAATGATATTCAATTGCGTGACCAAATATGTTTGGTGGAATCGCTTTTAGGTCATCTTAATCAGGACATTGAATTACCAGCGCAAGCTGTGTGTGGCTTGGCGGAATTGATGTATCGAATGCAGGAGTTTTGTAAGAGGAAGATTAGGTAGGTTTTTTTGAGAGGCGGTCGGGTGACTGCCTTGATGTTTGATGGTGACAGCTTCGGTCAAGAGTGGAAATTGGAAATCAGGATCTACTGCTTGCTCTTTAGCCCTATTATAATAAATAATCGGTATTCAAATAATCGGTATTCAAATAATCGGTATTCAAATAATCGGACATTATTATCACTTGAGCTTGCTTAGCATTGAGGGGTAATTTCACATAGTGTCTCATGCTCTCCCTGCTTCAATTTTTAAACCCACTACTACTCTCCCCTATTGAGTATTGGGCTCTATACAATTTCTTAGCTGCCTGCACGGCAGTGAATGAACCGGTATTGCGAGCATGGAGTGTCGTCATTTTCTTAGCTGCCTGCAGGCAGTGAATTCGGCGCTGCACTGCGTACTGATGCCGTAGTATTTCTTAGCTGCTTGCACGGCAGTGAATTTATCACTCTATTCAATCCCTTCTCTCCGTTCTTTCTTAGCTGCCTGCACGGCAGTGAATTGTGCACACAGGATCGCGGCTACTGCCTCAAATTTCTTAGCTGCCTGCACGGCAGTGAATGAGCGCGCAATAACAGCACTTGCGATTGACGTTTTCTTAGCTGCCTGCACGGCAGTGAATAGCTTGTTGAAGCCCGGAATCAGTAAAGTAGTTTTCTAAGCTGCCTGTGCGGCAGTGAATATAACCCAGGTTGATGGACAGGGACACTCTCATTTCTAAGCTGCCTGTGCGGCAGTGAATCTGGGGCTGCGTAAACATCGTGCATACCTTCTTTTCTAAGCTGCCTGTGCGGCAGTGAATTTAATGAACTACGTTGTTAAATCTGTTCCAGCTTTCTAAGCTGCCTGTGCGGCAGTGAATCAAACTTCCGTGTAATGAAGATGGCGAATGTTTTTCTAAGCTGCCTGTGCGGCAGTGAATGGACTTATTGAAGCCGCTACCGGTCTACTTGATTTCTAAGCTGCCTGTGCGGCAGTGAATACATCAACCCGTACTGGTTGAGTACTGGTGATTTTCTAAGCTGCCTGTGCGGCAGTGAATACAATTGGACAAGTGTATAAATACCACACTGATTTCTAAGCTGCCTGTGCGGCAGTGAATAGGGTAAAATTGAATGTGGAGCTGATTACCTCTTTCTAAGCTGCCTGTGCGGCAGTGAATATAATCCTTTCTTGTCATCCCCAAACAGTATTTTTCTAAGCTGCCTGTGCGGCAGTGAATAGTCAGCGCAACTGGGTGGCGGCTGCTGATGTTTTCTAAGCTGCCTGTGCGGCAGTGAATAGCAACTAGCAGCCATCAGTGGAGTGAAGCAATTTCTAAGCTGCCTGTGCGGCAGTGAATAATCCAATACGCTTACCTTGTGTCATGCACTATTTCTAAGCTGCCTGTGCGGCAGTGAATATTTCAAGCGCACTGCCAGCCACTTATAATAATTTCTAAGCTGCCTGTGCGGCAGTGAATCTCGTCAGACCGTTAACAACTGGGCAACAAGATTTCTAAGCTGCCTGTGCGGCAGTGAATAGTCGCGCGTCATACCATCGATCATTGAGTCTTTTCTAAGCTGCCTGTGCGGCAGTGAATCTGACTGTAATCCTCTTTGTCATCGCCTTCATTTTCTAAGCTGCCTGTGCGGCAGTGAATCCTCTCCTGGCAGCGGAACAATACAAATTGACTTTCTAAGCTGCCTGTGCGGCAGTGAATTAGTTATGAATACTCTACGTTTACAAAACTTATTTCTAAGCTGCCTGTGCGGCAGTGAATCTTTATGGTTCTATCGGGAATGCTCTTGTAGATTTCTAAGCTGCCTGTGCGGCAGTGAATTCAGGGTTGCGGTCATTGGCCTTGTCTGAAATTTTCTAAGCTGCCTGTGCGGCAGTGAATTGCGGTAATAGCGTGTGCCCCGCTCTTGCCGATTTCTAAGCTGCCTGTGCGGCAGTGAATGATTTCACTTGGGATGAGTTAGTACGATTAATTTTCTAAGCTGCCTGTGCGGCAGTGAATCGCTATCTGGACCCATACGATTGCTGCGTGGATTTCTAAGCTGCCTGTGCGGCAGTGAATGTCACGTTGAGTTTCTTCCGCCTCTAATTGCTTTTCTAAGCTGCCTGTGCGGCAGTGAATGCACTGGCCGCTGACCGGTCACCGGTAGCACTTTTCTAAGCTGCCTGTGCGGCAGTGAATCGTTAATTGCTTTTATATCTGCATTCAATTTATTTCTAAGCTGCCTGTGCGGCAGTGAATGCTACCGCCATCGCTGAAACTCGTACTGAATTTTTCTAAGCTGCCTGTGCGGCAGTGAATTCTTTAACATCCCAATCCACGGGCCTAAATCCTTTCTAAGCTGCCTGTGCGGCAGTGAATGGAACTGGATGGCAGCTCAGGCTGCTCTGTATTTTCTAAGCTGCCTGTGCGGCAGTGAATGGCTGTAACTTGCCATTATGATGTTGCCGAATTTTCTAAGCTGCCTGTGCGGCAGTGAATCAAACAATTGAAGAGTTGGCAGACAGTATTAATTTCTAAGCTGCCTGTGCGGCAGTGAATTTTCTGACACTGCCTCTACGCGTTGAATTATTTTTCTAAGCTGCCTGTGCGGCAGTGAATCTGAAGGCATGGTTCTTTCCGAGTGCAAAATCTTTCTAAGCTGCCTGTGCGGCAGTGAATGCGAACCCATTCTGTGGGCTTTGGCTCGATATTTTCTAAGCTGCCTGTGCGGCAGTGAATTATTCACTGCGGCACCGTTACCGATCCATATTTTTCTAAGCTGCCTGTGCGGCAGTGAATTAGAACCCCAGGTACTCGCTATTGTCTATCACTTTCTAAGCTGCCTGTGCGGCAGTGAATGTGGGAATAAAAGCAGGCAGCGAAAACAATATTTTCTAAGCTGCCTGTGCGGCAGTGAATAGTGAGGGCAGCGAGAGCCGCAAAATTCCGCTTTTCTAAGCTGCCTGTGCGGCAGTGAATCCTCTACTAAAACCGCTATTAGCGTGCGCGATTTTCTAAGCTGCCTGTGCGGCAGTGAATCAGCAATGATAGAGTTTCAGCAACAACCAACCTTTCTAAGCTGCCTGTGCGGCAGTGAATGGCTGTAGATTTAATTCGCGCAGTACTCTCCATTTCTAAGCTGCCTGTGCGGCAGTGAATTGGCAATAATAGCGCCGAGCGGGGTAATTGCGTTTCTAAGCTGCCTGTGCGGCAGTGAATTTCGGCGTTCAATATTTCGAGCTGCTCAATAATTTCTAAGCTGCCTGTGCGGCAGTGAATCGAGCCTTGGAATAAGCAGCGCGCTCTTGTTTTTTCTAAGCTGCCTGTGCGGCAGTGAATCAACGCCGCCCCATTCGCCACTGTCTGCCAACTTTCTAAGCTGCCTGTGCGGCAGTGAATTTCTTCCACCAGTCCAATGTATCCTGACTCACTTTCTAAGCTGCCTGTGCGGCAGTGAATTCCCGATAATGTTTGACGTATTGCGGGATACCTTTCTAAGCTGCCTGTGCGGCAGTGAATAGTTCTTCTTGCCCAACTGCTTTTCGATCTGTTTTCTAAGCTGCCTGTGCGGCAGTGAATCGCTACGCAATCGCAAGTGGCAAGCACAGGACTTTCTAAGCTGCCTGTGCGGCAGTGAATTTTAACTTTCCACAACCAAAATAGCGGCTTCTTTTCTAAGCTGCCTGTGCGGCAGTGAATTGCTGTACGGCGTGGCACTAAGGCCGATAAACTTTCTAAGCTGCCTGTGCGGCAGTGAATGATTCGAGATCGGAACGAGCTCGTAAAGAATCTTTCTAAGCTGCCTGTGCGGCAGTGAATCATCCACCTTGTTAACCGACCAAGATCCAGTTTTTCTAAGCTGCCTGTGCGGCAGTGAATTGGACTTGAGCCTTTCACCTTACGATTACCATTTTCTAAGCTGCCTGTGCGGCAGTGAATAATTGATTCAATTGTAAATAGTGTTTCCGGCATTTCTAAGCTGCCTGTGCGGCAGTGAATAATAAACGCTGGCTCTCTCCTTGTCTTTTCGTTTTCTAAGCTGCCTGTGCGGCAGTGAATGGACGGGATGATGGAAAATACACCATACAAATTTTCTAAGCTGCCTGTGCGGCAGTGAATAATCCCCAAGATTCCAATTGCTGTACCTATAATTTCTAAGCTGCCTGTGCGGCAGTGAATTCAACTTCGCCAGCGATCAGCGAGGTGTTTACTTTCTAAGCTGCCTGTGCGGCAGTGAATCGGCTGCGCGCACATCATTACAGGGCGATGTTTTTCTAAGCTGCCTGTGCGGCAGTGAATTTCCCAGCCATCAGCCGTTGGGGCAGTTGACTTTTCTAAGCTGCCTGTGCGGCAGTGAATGTCTATGGCGCACTTACGCAAGACATTAAAACTTTCTAAGCTGCCTGTGCGGCAGTGAATAATAGTCTAACTGCAAAAAATACTTATGCAACAAAGAGTTATACCCAATAACCCATTTTTACCATTATTTTTTGAGACTCTTTAACTATTTGATTTAAAAAAGGTTTTTTGAAGGGTTATTTTTAATGGTCTGAAAGATGGTAATTACCGAGTGGTTTTCATGGTATTTAGAGAGACACTTTTCAATAACACCTTCATTTGCGATATCGCCAAAGCATTCAATTTAGGTAACCTCTCAGATTGGGTTAAGCCCTCCGCAATGTAATGTGCATTCATTGACTCCAAATTTGCCAAACAAACCAGCTGATGGATATTGGCATAATCCCGCATATTTCCTTTCATGGCAGGATTCTGATCTCGCCACTGTTTAGCGGTAACACCAAACAACGCCATATTTAATAAATCCGCCTCCGATGCATAAACAGCATTGATTTGCTGCTTGGTTAGCGTATCGGGAATTAGATTTTCTTTAATCGCATCGGTATGAATTTGATAATTTACTTTGGCAAGGTTACGACGAATGTCCCACCCCAGCTGAACAAACTCCTGCTCTTTCAAGCGTTGAAATTCTTTGATGAGATATAACTTGAACTCAACTGAAATCCAACTGGCAAACTCGAAGGCTATATCCTTTTGGGCGTAGGTGCCGCCGTAGCGCCCCGCTTTGGAGATAAGACCAATCGCGTTCGTAGATTCAACCCATTGTGTAGGAGTGAGGGTAAAGCTGTTCAGCCCTGCTTGCTTTCTAAACTCATCGAATTCGATGAGTTTAGAATCGACGTTATTGAGTTGCTCCCAAATCCCCAAAAACTCGATGGTATTGCGATTACGCATCCAGTTTCCAATAACAGCACCCGTCCTGTCTGGATTTTTGTATCGCGCAATATCCGTAATACAAATGTACTCGATGCCGTTGGCTTGTGATGTGCCTATTTCTTGCTCTAATACCTGTAACTGGCTGCTCATCGCTTCATCCCTTGGTTAATTACTTGCGAAGCCAATGCTGTATATAAAAACAGTATTGGCATCAAGAAGCAAAATAGCCAATCGGTGACAAATTGTCACCGATTGGCTAAGCCACTTTTTATTAAAGGTAATTAAAACCAGGGGATGGTGGCACTTTTAGACAATCCAAAAAAATCAAAGGCGCCGGAACTCGGCTCTGCTTTTAGTTCACCGAATTGAATATATCTACGATGTTTGTTGCCATTAGATGTGCTCTCCAACTCCAAATAAGGCTCATCCAAACCTACCGCATACATTTTTGCTCGATAATTTTTAACTTCTTCTAGTTTTATGCTACCACGTTTGATTAAACGGTTAAGCTTTGCTTGTGTCATATTGCTTTGTTTACGCGATACAACACGATGCAACGCATCACTTGGCACTTTTTTCGGTTCGCTTACAGCACAATAACCACTCAAACCACCCAACCAATTCAACGATTGTAATTCCTCTAAATCACCAGCACTACCATGCACACGAATCATCGCGCCGAGAGTAGCCTTATAAGCCGGAAAACTGACACCAATTGACTCACTATTGGAATCAAATAAAGCTTTATGAAGCTTGGTATACGCCTTATTTAGCAGAACATTTACCCGCATCTCGGCATCAGGTTTTAGCTCTATGTCTATGTAATAATCCATTGCTTTCTCCTAAATGCGAATTTTAGAAACATAAGCCAAACCCTTTTTCCCTAAGTAAAATGCGGATACACCAGCATTGTCGATAAGGTTTTTTATTTCCTGCGCTTTCTCTGCTTCAACATCAATAGTTATTTCGAGTTGGCCACTGGCTTTGGTAAGCATAGAAGTGACTTCACCCTGACCTTTTATTTTTTCTTTCTTGAGATATGGATTTCCATATACGATTTTCTTTCCTTGAGAAAAACAACTCATAAAATCTTTAGGCGTTATTCCAGCAACAGAAAATCCTTTGATATTTCCAATTATCTTTGTTCCAGTGCTGTTTAATCTCAGAAACTTTAAATATAGAGCCGAACAATAAAGTGCTCTAAAATCAACTTTATCTGATTTTATGTATTCAATATCAGAAAATGTCTTTTTCATTGTAGGGAAAATGTATTTTAGTTGTGAATTAACCTTATCATCATTCAATACTTTAATTGCATCCAAGACACTATTTTCATTTACATCAATATCAACTAACTTTCCAATTGAAACAGATTTGAAGTTATTAAAACGATCAACAATTGTTCTAGGATCAAAATTTTTATGAGAACAAAATTGGCTATCGTTTTTAATGAAATCTAGCAAAAATCGAGGCTCCAAAAATACTAGGCTCCATAATTCGCTGGAATATTGAGAGTTAAATAACCAATGGTCAGTATTAATTACTCCTGTGTAAGACTCACGGTCAAAACTTCCAGTCATATTTCTTATAAATACAATTTCATTAGAAATTAAAGGCTTGTCTATAAAGCTTATCCGATCTTCAAATTCTTTAAAAAAATAACTATCACTCATCCGCGATTGATAAAGTTTTCTTTGGTCACCAATTAATCGAGAAAGAACCCCTAATACAGTTTGTTTTGACAGACTAACCTCTTTGAAACTATCACGTCTCTCTCTGTCATTAAGATTAGAGCTGGCAGCAACAAACTTTCTTCCACCTTTCGGTAGTGGGCTATTATTATCACCATCTAAAAATGAGTTTCGCCAAGACGCCTCGTATTCAATTGAAATCTTCATTGAACACCTCTACTTAGCATAAAAATACACGGCAAACATTGACTCAGGCTGCTCCGATATTTCAGACTCATCTCGTTTGATACGCATCATTTTGTTACTATCGTTATAGTCAACTAAAACCTCGTCTACATACATATAGCCTTTAGCCTGACGAATGGATAGCTCTGAAATTCGCTCAAGTGTATGCTCAACCAATGCCTTGATAGCGTCATCATTCAATAAAACACCCACTTCACCTTCTTCAAAAATAGTGCCCTTGCGAACAAAATTAGTATGAAAAGTAGCCTGTGGATTTAATTGTGGATTAAGAGATTTAATAAAATCAGTAACTTCTTCAGCGATTTTTTCGCCTTGGCCTTCTTTAACAACTATTGCAGCACGGTCAAACTTTTTATCTAATGAAATGAATTGTAATTGCTCAACACTAATTGAGCCGTAGGAAATGTATTCCGTATTACCAAAAGTGGTTTTTGAAAAAAATGAATTACTTGACTCCTCACCTTTTTTATTAAGTTCTTTTTCTTTTGAACCCGATCGTCCTAATTGTTCAAAGTTACCATTCCCCAACTGATCAACAAAATCCTCAAGTAATAATGGGCTTGTACGCTTGCATTGACTCGAAGGAATTACATAACCGCGAATTAAACCAGTAATAGAAGAAAGCACCATTTGCAAATTCTTATCACTGGCATAATGCATATCAAAAGCTTGATCCCTAAACAGATGATGCCTAATGCAGTTTTGGCTTATGTAAAGGGGGGTTTCTTTAAAGTTAATATCAGCAGGGTCTTTTTTAAGCTTATAGCCTTTTTCACTTTCCTTACCTGTTAAATTTGTATAACCACGCAATTTTGGCATTGTATGATTATCAATAATTCGCCCCTCGCTTTGCATAGTTGTTGGTCCATTCCAATTCACCACACCATGACCAAGTGCTTTAATTTTAAAATCTACGCTTTTAATACCGGTTACTTTTTCCATGTCTTATTCCTCATTGACAGATTGGTTATTTAGTTTGTTAATTGAAATTGCGCCAATTGGCTGTTTTTTACTCACAGCATAATAAATAGCATGTGAATGGGGGATGTCGTTACACAAATCTAAATCTTGCTGAGTGTAACTGACATATATTGGGTATTCCGGATCAATAGCTTCATTTTTAAGTAGAAAGGATTTATGCGCTTGCGTATGTTTTTTCTGACCCTTAGCACTGAGAATTTTATGATGTTTCTGGTACATATAACTAATCAGGTTTTTGTCGCCTGCCGGATCATAGCCTTCAATTTCATTTACAGCCATAGTGTATGCATCATCTATTTCATTACAAGCATATTCAGGTAGAAAATTAAAACTGCCACTTTCTAATACCTCGCATACAGCCATTTGCACATAACGGCTATCGCCCCGCAATGATGATTTGCTGATTTTGTTTTTATTACTCTTGGGCTTACTTTTAGGAAATGATATAGGGTCATGCACCTTAGCCTCAATGACTTGCACACTTTTTTTAAGGGAGGAAAGCAAATCGCTTTCAACAGATTTTTTCCCCGAAATACTCGCATAAAATTCCTCATAAAGCTGATACAGTTGGGCAATAGTAATTGTTTTCTCAGTTATATTTAACTTCAAAAAATCATACCATGCAATTGCACTATGCAAACTATTAAGTCCACTTAAAAACCTGGCGCAAGCACCCGTTCGCTTACCATCCGCCAATGTTTGCGGCACTGCAATAACATACTGATTAACCGATTCATTCTCCCCAAATCTATCTAGCCTGCCTAGACGCTGCAGCCAATTTTCAGCATGAGTGAACTCTGTCACCATATTTTTACAAGTAATATTAAGTGAAGCTTGCACTACAGGGCCACTGCGCAACACATCATAAACACGGCTACCTTTTTGTTTGAATGCCTCGAATATATTAGTAAACAGTACAGCCTTATCGGACTTCTTAAATTTTGAGTGAAATAATACGGAATTTTCTTTTTCTTGATTACCAATGAAGCTCATTTGTGCTGTAGTGGCGGTATTGCTGATAACAATAGTGTTACTGGGTTGCAATGCAAATAATGGATTTTCAGCATCTAGCTTAGCTTCATCAAATGTTTTAAAAGTTATTTGGTAATCTCGGTGATTAAAACTATCAATGCCAACCACATCTTCACCCTCAATTTCCAGCAAGTGTTCCAAGAAAAAATAGTTTGGCGTGGCAGACACCAACAATGCTTTTGCGGTATTACCCTGCAACTTCTTACATTGCACCAACTCTGCAAAGAGCAAATTAAACGCAGGCATATTGATATATTCATGATATTCATCAAAAACCACATGTGTAGACATAAAATCCACAAGGCTAGTCACATTGCGGTGCGTAATAAGCGAATTAATTACTTGATCTATAGTTGTTAACACCACATCACCTGAAAACTCTTGACCTTCTAGCGTGGGGATTTCGATACCTGATTGTTTAATTGTTTTAAATTCACTTGTGTAGATTTCAATTTTTGCATTAGGTAGGTATTCATTTGACGTCAAATCGTTATACAACCCTTCGCACACTTGCACACGAGGGCACACCCAGATTATTTTTTTAACCTGCGAATTACTGGCCCATTCCAATGCAATTTTAGTTTTCCCGCAACCAGCAGGACCATTTAGCACAGCAACGCCACTCACACCTACTAGCTTTTTAGCAGCTTCACGCTGTTGCACATTACGGTCACTATTAGGGTAAGAAGAATCAAAGCCCTGTAAACATTGCTGAATATGACTTATCAAATCGCTTTCTTTATTCACTACTGCATTTAGCAAAATTTCCAAGGTGCACTGTTCTATATGATTAGCCAATTGTTCTTTAGTTAGCGCTGATACTAATCTGTCCGCCGAAATTACGGCAGCTCTTGCAATGCTTTGCTTAGCATTTTCATTCACGTTAGAAACATAATCACCCACCTCTTCATTACTTAAAGAATAAGACTTGTACTCAGGCAATTTAATCTTTGTTAAGTCGTAAATCTTGTCATCATCGACAGTTTTCAGAAAACCAGATAATTGCAACTTATCTTCTTCGTATTGTACTGCAAGAGAATTAACTGAATTGATTACAGAATGCACATTTGAAAATAAGTCCTTTAGTTTGCCAGCCCCCAAACTTTTATTAAGTTTCTTATAGATAAAATCCAAGGAAGTAAACTCATTTTTTCGGATAGGCTTTGCATGGTGCCAATAAATCACATGTCTTATTAAATTTTTATTTCTTCCATTAATTCCTTTAAAATTTTCATCATCTAACAAATGATAAAAAAATAACGATATTTCATTATGGCGAGCATGATCTTCAAAAGTAAATTTCCCTTTGTCTATATGCAGACCATCTTCAGGAAGCTCGTTTGTCGAACTTTTATTCAACATCCCTTCCAGCCACGATTGAAATGCAGGATCAAGCTTTCCAATATCATGCAAACCACCAGCAACAAATGCAGCAATCGCTAACTTATCATCATCTAACAGATGTCTTATCAAACTATAAGCCACATAGCCCACAGCAAACAAATGCTGATCCAAAGGCTGTTGTTTAGTATTTGCAAATGCTTTTTCTATCATCATCTTTGTCTCATCTGTTTTTATCTCATCTTCCGTACTATTCACCGGCACCCTACCCACTTCATCAAATTGATTTTTATTTCCCACCACCCACAACAACTCACTACGCGAACGGCTACGTATCCAATGGCAGGTTACTGCGGTATTTTTACTCGCGGTTTGGCGCAGCATTTTTTTAACGGTGATTAAGCCGTCTTCGGTTATCACCGTTTGCCATGTGTTATCGCCAATTCTGTCCGCGAACGCATCCAACACCCTGCGCGTCTTTTTCAAGGAGTTTTTTTGGCATTGCGAAACAAAGGTGACCATCATAGCGATTCACCCTCTTCAGACTCGCCACGCAAAGCGATTGCTTTGACTTGATCGAACATAAAATCCAAAGCTTTATGATTAGTAAACGATTGTAGACATTGCTGCCGAAATTCTTGTTCGGTGGCCTTTTCTTTGGCACAGATAAATGCCCAAGGCAAAACAATAGCGTCTTTTATTAAATCAGCTACATCAAACACCAAAGCACCACGGCGTGTTTTGCCATGCATAACTGCAAACCCATGCGGAATACCCAACACCCACAAGGTGCAGGCAGCCAAACCATAAGCCAAATAATTGCCGTGGTTTAAAAATGCATTAGCTTTATCCAACCCCTCGCGTTCACGAGAGAAGCCATCGTGCTTGGTTAAACGAGCTCCATATTTATAGAGTGCTTTTGTAAGCTGCGCCTCGGTTAATAAGATATCGGCGGATTTTTGTACGGCATCTATCCGTTGGCTGTAATTCTGCAAGGCTTGCTGAATCTCTCCCTCTGTTGCATTGAACCCTTCTGCTTTCAGATCTTTATCTTTTTGCCAAACAGTGTTTAAAAAATCTATCCGTGCCATTTGGATATGTTTTGCAGCTTGGAAGCGTTGCGCATCATCAAACCAAAAGGATAACCAGCCTTGTAAATATTGCGTTGGGCGGTATTCGCTTTGTGGTGTAAGCCATTCAATTTCATTAGCCATATACAGTGGCGTACCACCGCCACCGGAAAAACCAAATAATACCCCTGCCTGCGCCAACATCCGGACAGCAGCTTGGGTGATGGAGGTGCCTGTACCCAGCAATAAAACCGTGGTGTTGGCTATGGGGATATTCCAGTACTGGTTTTCGTGTTTAGCTTCTTGCAGGTAGAGCACGCGACCATCTTTCTGCATGACTCTACAATGTTCCAAATAGTACAGATTGGCACGTTTGGAGTGCAGAATTGCTTTTAAATCCGAAGGCGATAAATCATCCATCACGCAACACCTGTTTCGATTAATACTTTAGCAATTTACGGCCATTTTAAAATTCCACAACCCTGCACAAAAACACAGGTAAACAAACTTTGCAGGTTAAATTCAATTACAGGACGTTATCCCTCAAACAACCATTGTTTTATGTCAGGCAGGTTTACACATACTAATTGTTGCGCTTCGGGAGTACCGTCCAGCATTTTGGTGCTGACTTGCATTTCGCGTAATAAATACTGGACTAGACAACCTTTAGTGGTGATGTGCAGTTGACCATTTTGCATTTGATAGTCATTTTCCAATACTTCACGTTTTGCAGGAGATAGTCGTTGGTCAGGCTGAAGGATAATGGTGACTTGGGTATTCCAACCGATATCCTGTTTTGCAGAGTGATGGGTTTTATCAAGTATTTCAGGTACACCGCGAAAGCGGCTGAGGACAAAATCGCGATACTGTTCGGATTTTTCACACCACGCGCGCAAATGCCAACGCAGTCCGGTATTTACAAAATTGTGGGGAGCAATAATGCGCCCTTCGCGATTAGGATTATTGAGGGAAACATAATCTACCTCGATACGTTTTTGATGGCGCATCGCAGCGACTAATCCACGCATAGTTTCGGGAGAAATTTTCCGGGAGGGAATATTCAGACTTTGCGAATGAGCATGAATCTTTTGTTCAACAAATTGGCCCGTGTGGAACCAATGAAGATATTCTTCTGCCTCTGTAGAAATATAAAGCGGGAAAAAATGGGCGGAAGGAATATTGGCCTTGAGGGATGCATCGTAATGCAAATTAGTAGGTGCAGCCAGTTTATAGTTGTTGATGTCCTGACTACTTTGCTGACGGCTTTGATTAAAATAATTTTCCAGATCCTTAGCATTGACTCGCCCTTCCCAATAGGCGATTAATTCGATGAATCGATAACGCTGCTGAACCGTGGATTTTTCCATAAAAGCTCCATATTGTTATTGTAATTAATGTAGATATGCGTACGTGAACTCTCTTAAATAAAACACTTTATCAAACGGTACGGCGACAAAGACTATGCGGATTAATGTGCCAAGCAATATTACAGCTTATTACATGATGCGCAATGGGCGCATTGGTAACATTGATAATGTGCCGCGCCCAAATATCAAACATGTAGGGGCGCTGCCTGCTGCGCCCTGTTTTTATTAAATGAAATGGGCGCAGCAAGCAGCGCCCCTACGGGTTAATCCATTAAAAATCAAAGCGGCGCCCCTACGTGATCCACTGTTGTATTGCTGATTGCCACTTGGTGAAGCGCTGCAATAACTGCGGATTTTGGCGCGGGGTGAATACATCTTCATGCAATGCAGGATTCCAGCTTTGCGGTAACCCGGCGGCCATGCAGGCGGCGCCTTGTACGGTTGCGTCGGCGTTATCGCTGCGGTGGACTTTGGTTCGCGTGAGGTCAGCAATTTTTTGGCAGACGGCATCGGCCTTACTGAATCCGCCGCTGATAATTATTTTTTTAGTAGTGCCGGATTGATTCATTAATTGCACGTTGATAACAATTTGGAAAATGACGGATTCAATCCAGGCGAGAATTTTTTCTTCTGCGGATAAATTTTCGCTGAAGCGCGATTGTAAATCAGTTCGCCAATAAGGAGCGCTTAGGCCACCGACGGCGTTGAGGAAATAACAATCTCGAGTGGGATTTAATTCAAGTGCATGATCTATTTCTTGCGGGGTAACCGCCAAGCCGGTGTGTTGCTGGATAAAACTGATCGCCGCTGCTGCACCGTTTACGGTTGCTTCCCATGCGTAATATTTTTTGTCTTTCACATTTTCTGGCAACCACAGAGGGCTTACCAACAATCCTTCCGGTGCATTTAAATTTTCACTCAGGCGCTGGATAAACGCGCCGGTGCCGATATTGATGTAGCAGGCATCTGGCTCCGGTAAACCACGCGCAAAAAGTGATGCACCTTGATCGCGGGCGCTCGCAGTGAATGGAATGATGCAATCGCCTAATTGCACATTGCCGAAGTGGCTATTGTGATGGAGGCACTGCGGCAAAACATCGCGCGGAATTTGGAAAGCACCCAGCAGCGTTTGATCCCATTCGTTGCGCGCTAAATTCCACAGTAGTGTGCGCTGGGCGTGACCGGGATCGACAAGGGATTTTTTATCGTTTGCTATTAACAAATGTCGGAAAATATAACTGACGATGGGACCGATACTGAGACAGTTATCGGCTTTTGCCTGCGCGACTTTTTCATCCTGCTCCAAGCACCAGCGCATTTTGGTTGCACCGTAGTGCGGCGATAAACGCAAACCGGTCAGTTGCTGGGTTTGCTGGTGCGTGAGCGACATATTATGCAGATAGGATTCACCGCGAATATCTTGCCAGCTCAAGACCGGCGTAAGCGCTTCGCCGGTTTGATTGTTCCAACATAACAGCGAAGAGCCCTGCCCGGCAAAACCGGCGGCTTTAATATGTTTTACGTCACCCCCAAGATGCTGCTGGATTTTTTGCAGGCAAGCGCGAATACCGGCGAGAATTTCTTCACCGTCTTGCTCGATAAAATCAGTGGCGGTATTTTCTGCCTTGCGATGTGTGGTTGCGCAGGCGGCAGCAAAACTACAGCGTTGTTCGCCTGTTGCGGTGTAAATTGCGACGCGCGTGCTTTGACCGCCCTGGTCAATTGCCAGAAAGAGATCAGTCGCTAAAAAGAGATCAGTGACGAGGAAAGCATCGTCAGGGAGATATCGCGGTTGGGACATGACACTTGCTCAATAATGTTATTGAGCAAGTGTAGTGGGGAAATTAAAACTATTCGCCCCTCAGTTATTCACTGGATTGGGGGTTGGGAACAAATCCGCCGTAGGGGAATTGGGCAATTTTATCGCTGCCGCCTTTAATCTCGCTGATTTTAGCGGGGCCTTCTTTTTCTACTTCATCGATACGCACAATCGAGTGCATCGGAATGTAAGAGCGTTTTACACCGGCGAATTCGGTTTTCAGTTTTTCTTCGGCGGGATCAATCAACAGACCGCTGCGCTCGCCAAAGACAAACTCTTCAATTTCGATAAAGCCGTACATTTCGCTCTGGTAAATTGCGGAGCAAAATACTTCGTAAACCTGGGATTGGTTGAGGAATATCACTTTGTAAACGGGTTTAACAGCCATAACTCTCTCTTGATGCTTTTCGCTCTTGGTAACAACTCGGTAAGCAGCGGGACGCCGTGCCTTTGCACTGATTCGCAAAGGTCGCGCAGAATAGCACAAGTTCGCTATTCTCGCCCCGCGTGCCTGATTTTCATACAGCGCTATTAGTCAATTGCGTTATTACTCCCCCGGTCTTTCGCATTAACCGTTTAGTCCCCTGCCATCTCTGGCGGCGGCGCAGCACCTTTCTGCGGCGCTTTGAGCAATAACAGTAATGGCAAGGCCGCGATAGTTACCCACATCATCAACTGGAAATCCTGCAAGTAAGCCAAGGTGGCTGCCTGCCGCTGAACTTCATTGTTGATCGCCATCAAGCCCTGGGTGGTATTGATATCCCAATGGCCGGTTTCTCCCACTTTTGCCAATGCCTGATTATAGGGAGTGATGTAATCCGCAAAAGCGGCGTGATTTTTCTGGATATTCTGTTGCAATTCCGCCATCACCACCGAGATACCGATACTGCTGCCGATATTACGGGTCAGGCTAAACAGCGCTGTACCCTCGTTGCGGAACCGTCCTTCCAGACTCGCGAAGGCAATCGCCGACAGCGGCACAAAGATAAAGCCCAGACCAATACCTTGCACAACGCTGGTACGAATAATGTCCCAACTGGTAATGCTGGTGGTGAACAGGGTCATTTCCCACAGCGAGATAATCGTCAGTAACAAGCCAAAAAATACCTGGTAGCGCGGATCAACCTTGCCGGCGATACGGCCCACGATCACCATCGAGAACATCACCCCCATACCACGCGGCGCCATCACTAACCCGACATCCACTACCGGATAACCCATCAGGTTGTGCAGGAATGGCGGCAGCAGCGCCATAGTCGCGAGCAAAATAATGCCGACTACAAACATGAAAATCAGGCCGATGGAAAAATTGCGATCCTTAAATATCGCCGGTTCGATAAACGGCTGACGATAGGTAAATATATGGGTGATAAACCAGTAAAAGCCCAGCCCCATCAAAATACATTCGGCAATAATTTCCGGGCTATGGAACCAATTCTGGCTTTCGCCGCGGTCGAGCATCATCTGTAGCGCGCCTATGCCCAAACTCAGGAAGGCAAAACCGAGCAGGTCGAAATGGCGGGTTTTATTGATCGCCGTTTCTTTAACGGATGCCATCACGCCGAGGAGTGCAAGAATCCCCAAAGGTACATTGATATAAAACACCCAGCGCCAACTGTAATGCTCGGTCAATAATCCTCCAAGAGTTGGCCCGAGGATTGGCCCAAGTACTACGCCCATTCCCCACACCGCCATCGCCTGGCTGTGTTTCTCCTTGGGATAGGTATCGAGCAAAATCGATTGGGACAGCGGCACCAGGGCGGCGCCGAATATGCCCTGTAAGAGACGGAACGTCACCACTTGCGGCAGGTTTTGCGCTGCGCCACAGAGCATGGAGGTGATGGTAAACCCGGCAATAGACCAGAGCATCAAGCGCTTGCGCCCGAAGCGATCCGATAGGAAACCGGTCAACGGCAGGAAAATTGCCGCCGCTACAATATAAGAGGTCAACACCCAGGAGATCTGGTCCTGAGTCGCTGACATACTGCCTTGCATATGAGGCAAGGCAACGTTGGCGATGGTGGTATCCAGCGCCTGGATAATCGTCGCCAGCATCACCGAGGCGGTAATCAGTGCGCGATTATTGGCTCCCATTCTTTGATTCGTGGGGGCAGCTGGAGCTGCTGGAACTGGATCTCCAGCAGCTTGATCAATCGTTGTCTGTGACACAAAAATACTCCACAGGCGGGCTTACCCGAGGTTGGCTTACCCGGCGAACGGACTAGATAGAAATACCCAACAGCGAGCGCTTGTAGCCGGTATCGATTTCAATCCCGGTACTCAAACCCGCCTGCAATGCCGGCGCATTTTTATTGGGTTTGATGCTGATACGCACGGGTACACGTTGGGCGATCTTCACCCAGTTGCCGGTGGCGTTTTGCGCCGGGATCACTGAAAACTCGGCACCGGTCGCCGGACTGATACTTTGCACAACACCTTCCCATGTCACATCGGGATAGGTATCCACACGCACTTTTACGGTTTGGCCGATGCGCACATGGGTCAAATCTGTCTCGATAAAATTGGCTTCAACCCAGAGGTTATCGCTCGCCACCAAAGACATAGCCGAACCGCCTACCGCTAAAAATTCACCGACTTCCGGCGGTTTGGTAACAATGCCGTCTTTCGGCGCGGTGATGCGGGTGTAATCCAGATTTAACTGCGCCTGCTCAACTTCGGCTTTCGCAGCGCGATAACTTGGATGCTGCTCCAGAGGCGCTTCGGCATCACCACCGAGGGATTCGGCGATGCGCGTCAGATCGCGTTCAAGGGTTACGACGTGTTGGTCATTAATACGACGAGTATGAGTCACCTCGTCATAGGCAGCCTTGGCGACTAACTTGCGCGCGGCCAAATCGGCCTGGCGATGCTGCTCGTTAGCGGCGTAATCACGATTGGCGATGGCCAGTTGCAGCTCGGATTGCTTTTCGTGGTAGCTGGCATAAAGTGACGCAAGCGTGGTGCGTACTTCACCCTGTTTGGCTTCGGCTTTGGCCAATGCTACTTCGTAGGGTTTGGCATCCAGCACCAATAGCAATTGGCCGGCTTTTACATGCTCGTTTTCAGCGACCAAACGCTCGGCAACTGCACCGGCAACACGCGGGCGAATATTGACGACATCGGCCTTGGTGTAGGCGTTATCGGTAGTCGCATAACGACCGCCCGCCAGATAAATCAATAACCCCAATACGGCGGCAACTGCGGGAATCACGACTAACAGAATCAAACGACGTGATGATTTAGCTTCGCTCATTTCTCATTTACCTCTGATGACTCCTGGCTAGCAGGAACTTTTAACTCTTTTCTACTCAAGTCTTCTTTACTTAGAGACGTGAGGTTTTCGCGCAACTTGTTTAACCCAAGGAACAAAGCCGTTTGTTGTTCCGGGGTAAAACCGGCAAGCGCGAAAGATTGAAACTCGCAGGATGCCTCTTGAATCAACTTAACGATGGGCGCTGCCGCTGGTGTCAAATACAGTTGGAAAGCGCGGCGATCTTTTGGGTCTGGCCTGCGCTCTATCCATCCATTTCCTGCCAACTGATCCAGTAATCGCGCAAGGCTAATCGGTTGGATTTCCATAAAGTCCGCCAAATCGACCTGGCGAATCCCCTGCCAACGAAATACGCCGAGCAAGGCGCGCGTCTGGGCGAGGGTCAGGTTGTAGCGCTCGAAATAGCGCGCCGCAATACGCCGGGTCAGGCGTAAATTGTCCGATAGCAAAAAGCCCAGACTTTCATCTTCAGGTTTTATCGCTGGCCATTTAGTGGCTAGCGCATCGGGAGTGGAACTGGAAGAACTCATAAACCATCCTCATAAGCAGTTAGATATATAATATACATAGCTTACTATTTTACAAAAGATGGATTTAGTCTTGGTATGGCGCAAAAAAGGCCTTTTGGTTATAAAGTGATTGCCCTGAGCGGACGGTGGTTGGCTTGAATTGCTGAACAGGCGGTTAGCCTGAATCAGTGAATAAACGGTATACTGCGCGCCCTTTCAGCTCTCCCTGTCGATTTGCTTATGAATTTCGCTTCCCTTGGCCTCGCGCCAGAATTGCTCCGCGCCATTAAAGTGATTGGCTACAAAACCCTGACCCCGGTTCAGGAACAAGCTATCCCCGCCGCGCGCCGCGGTATCGACCTGCTCACCACCGCGCAAACCGGCACCGGCAAAACTGCTGCTTACAGCCTGCCGGTATTGCAGCAAATGCTGGAAAAACCCAAGGCCACCGAAGCCGGTTTTGTGCGCACGCTTATCCTGGCGCCTACCCGCGAACTGGTAGAACAAATCGCTAAAGCAATGCAAGAATTCGCGCAATTCACACCGTTTAAAATCGCCAGTATTTACGGTGGAGTGAAAGTCACCAGCCAGGGCGCCAAGTTGCGCGCGGGTGTGGATATTCTGGTCGCGACGCCCGGTCGCCTTAAAGAGCACATCGAACTGGAAAACGTCAGTCTCGCCAAAGTGGATTTTGTGGTGTTGGACGAAGCCGACCGTATGCTGGATATGGGTTTTGTGATCGATATGCATGCGATCCTCACCAGTATCACCCGCAAACACCAAACCCTGTTCTTCTCGGCGACCAGCTCGCCGTTAGTGACCAACCTGTCCAAACAGGCAATGAATCGCCCTACCCTGATTACGGTGAGCAAACGCAATTCGGTAGCAGAGACGGTTGACCATGTGCTTTACCCGGTAGACAGCGATCGCAAATACGAGCTCTTCATTCATTTGTTGCGCAGCCAGAACTGGTATCAGGTAATGGTGTTCAGCAGTACCCGTGAAGAGGCGGAGAATCTAATCAAGGCGCTGAAGGTCGATAAAATCGATTCTGCGGTGATCCACAGCGAAAAAACCCAAGGCTCGCGCCGCCGTGCGCTGCAAGATTTTAAGGATGGCAAGCTGCAAGTGCTGGTCGCAACTGAAGTGGCCGCACGCGGTTTGGATATTCAGGGACTGGACTATGTCGTCAACCTCGACTTGCCGTTCTTTACCGAAGATTATGTTCACCGCGTGGGCCGCACTGGCCGCGCCGGTAAAAAAGGCGTGGCGATTTCGTTGGTGACGCCAGCGGAAGAACACAAAATTTCACTGATCGAAGAAGTGATCGGCACCAAAATCAAACGCGAGAAAATCAAAGGCTTTGATGTGACCGAACAGGTCGTTAAAGTCGTTACCAAACCTAAAAGCGGTCTGCTGAAATTGGCTGCCAAACCGACCGGTAAATCCCGCGCGGGCGATCCTAAAAAATCGGGCTTTGCCAAATCTGGTAGAGGCGCAACTGGCAGCGGTAAAGCCGCAGGCAAAAGCAGCACAAGCAGCGGCCGCACAGCGGCGACAAAACCGACCCGTATAAGCGGCGCCAAAGATGCGCGCCCGGCAAGCAAATTAGGTTTATCGACCCGCCCTAAAAAGAAATAAAGTAGCAAATCGCAGGCATAAAAAAGCCGCCCCCGAGCCATCGGGGGCGGCTTTTTTATGGTGATGATTTATTGCGTTCAGCTTGCGAACTGAATCCGTTCAATATCTTTCTTAAGCAAATCATTTACAAAAACAGAATAATCTTTGCCTTTTGCGGCCGCCAATTTCACCAGTGCTTGTTGCACATCGTCATCCAAGTACAAAGGCAAATGTACTTTGGCATCTGGACGATAAAATCCGCCACGCTCACCTTTACTAAAATCGTATTCATCGCGCATAAAATCACCCCTCATACTGTTTAGTTTCATTTGCGGTAGCTTTGCGAGCCGAAATAATACGTATGTGAATATGGTAAATGTAACTCCATAAAAGATATCCTTATTTTTCCTAAAGTATGCGGTAACACAGAAGCTGGTATCAATCATTCAAATCTTCATCGTCATCAATGCTGTCATCGCCTTCTTCACGCGGTTTGCGAATGCCGTGGGCAGCAAGGATCTCTACATAGAAGCTATCGCCACCGGCGGTTGCGACTTCATCCATCTTTTGGGTGAGTTCGCCCAAACGTACCACTTCGGCAGCTTCTGACGTCACGCCAAACTTGCAATCAAACGCCCAATAATCGACGCCTTTAGGCAGGGTTTTACGGCGCTCGCGTTTAACGTATTTACGCACGTCGTGTTTGATGGCCTCCAACACGCGGTCGCTGTTTTTACCTTCGATGTGGAGCTTGAACGTCTTTTTCATGTTTTACCTGTGATATCCAACTAAGGGCGGTACGCAATTTAAGGGTAACGGATTAAACCGGGCGCGCATGGTATCACGCTACGCATCGGCAGCCTTACGTTTCGGTAACAGACGATAAAGTATGGTTATTCCCGCACCAATCACCACCACTGTCAGGCCCATATCGCCCCAGCTGTGATAACCGAGATAGAACATCAGTTCCATATAGGCCAGCAAACTGCCCACCAAACACACCCAGCCCAAGCGCGATTGCAAACCGGTGCCGACAAATATCACCAAGGCCAGCGCCAAGGCAGTGTGGGTTGAATAATCCAACCCGAGGGCCGCCCACAGCTTTAAGTAGTAATCCAGCAACATCACGCTGAACACCAAAATCGCCGACGCGAATAATTTGACCCAAAACCAGCGATATCCCCGCATTATTTCAAGGGTTCCGACCCCCAAGGTCACCAGTAACAGGAAAGGAATATAGTAATCAGCTACTTTTACCAGGAGTTCGTTCATAACAAGTCGCCGTTCCGAATAATAAAGTCCGGCAGGCTAATTCATCGACCGGCGAAAGCCAAGGGCTTTTCTATAGGCTTTGCACCATAAGATAGCTATAATGCGCGCCTTCTTTTTCTGCGCGTTTTTCGATCAACAGCTTTATCAACCGTTTAGCAAGCACGCGCATTTGTTAGCGTCATTCCAAGCAGGTAGTAGTTCGATGTCCACCACCACAGAAGCGCCTATTAAAAAGCTCTATATCAAAACCCATGGCTGCCAGATGAATGAGTATGATTCATCGCGCATGAAGGATTTGCTGGGTGAATCGCATAATATGGTGCCGACGGAAGATCCGGAAGATGCCGATGTCATCCTTATCAACACCTGTTCCATCCGTGAGAAAGCGCAAGAGCGCCTGTTCCATGAATTAGGCCGCTGGAAAAAACTCAAGAAGAAGAACCCGGATCTGGTTATCGGCGTAGGCGGTTGTGTCGCCAGCCAGGAAGGTGCAGCTATCGCCAAGCGCGCGCCCTATGTCGATCTGATTTTTGGCCCGCAAACCTTGCATCGCCTGCCGGAAATGATGGAAACCAAAAAGAATAATGGCGTTGTCGTTGTGGATATCAGCTTTCCCGAGATTGAAAAGTTCGATCGCCTGCCGCAGCCGGATGCCGATGGCGTCAGCGCGTTTGTGTCGATTATGGAGGGCTGTTCCAAATACTGTACTTTCTGCGTGGTGCCCTATACTCGCGGCGAAGAAGTCAGTCGTCCGGTTGACGATGTTATGGCTGAAATTATCCACCTCGCAGGACAAGGTGTGCGCGAAGTGAATCTACTTGGGCAAAACGTGAATGCCTATCGCGGCGATGCGGCTGACGGCACCGTGATTGATTTGGCTGAACTGATTACTTATATAGCGGCGATTGATGGTATCGACCGCATTCGCTTCACTACCTCGCATCCAGTTGAATTTACTGATGCGTTGATTGAGGTCTACAACCAGGTACCTGAATTGGTGAGTCATTTGCACTTGCCGGTACAAAGTGGTTCGGATCGTATTCTGATGGCGATGAAGCGCGGCCATACGGCACTGGAATACAAATCCAAGCTTCGTCGTATTAAAAAGAATCGTCCGAATATCAGCTTCTCGTCCGATTTTATTATCGGCTTCCCCGGCGAAACCGATGCCGATTTTGAAGCAACGATAAAACTGATCCAGGATATGGATTTTGATACGTCATATAGTTTTATTTACAGCGCACGCCCCGGCACACCGGCGGCAGATTTTCCGGATGACACACCGGAAGAAGTGAAAAAACATCGCCTCGCTATTTTGCAAGACCGTTTGACCCAACAAGCACTGGCAATCAGTCGGCGGATGGTGGGCAATACCGAACGTATTCTGGTGACTGGTTATTCCAAAAAAGATCCGGGTCAACTCTGCGGTCGTACCGAGAACAATCGCGTAGTGAATTTTCGCTCTGATAATGCCGATTTAATTGGCAAGTTCGCCGATATACTAATTGAAGAAGCGCTCACCAATTCCTTGCGCGGAACGTTATTAAGCTCCGAGTTAGATGCTGATTGGATTAAATAAATAATGGGCAAAAAAAATCCCACGCTGCAGTTCACAACGCGGGATTTTCTATTTCCTTGAACCGAGTTATTAAAAACTAGCAGTTCTTATCAGACACTTTTTCACAAGCATCCTCAACCCCATCCTTAAGTTCGTCCGCAGCATCATCCAAAGTATCGCGAGCCTTATCCGTAGCTTCATCCACATTTTTGCCAACCTTCTCGGCAGGACCATCATTGGAATCACAGGCAGCCAGAGGTAAAACTAAAAATACCATAAGAAATAAACGTTTCATCAAGTCCATCTTTAACTCCTTATCTATTTTCATATCGGCATGAACTATATAGCGGATAACGTGCCAATTTCGCGTAAAGCAGCATTTACGTGGCGCGCGAGTGAAAGTGGAAGGAGGAAAACTAAAATACGGGATGTATTTTGCAGAATTTACACATCTTTTTGCCATTAAATTGCAAGACTGGTTGGAAGAATCAGTCTATTGCAGGACCGATTCCAATTGCGCAAGCGAAACCGGCTTAAGCAAACTGGCCGTTACGCCGGCATCGGCTGCACGCTGCCGATCAACGTCTTCACCGCTGGCGATGATAATCCGCACATCGGGGTAGGACTCATGAATCTGCGCGGCACACACATAACCGTTCATATCAGGCAAATTCAAATCAATTAGCACAGTATGCGGGTTGTGTTCTCTTATGCCACGCAAAGCAGCAGCAGCATTTTGTGCCCCGATGACCTGCCAACCTAATAAGGTCAACAGACCTTCCATAGCAGCTAATGCATCTGCATCGTCCTCTACAACGATCAATGTCTTTACCTTCGCCGATAAGGGCGGAGTACCCGAAGTCGTCGGTAAAAAGCGCGCAAGGCATTCGTAAAGCCGCGCTTGATCAAGCGGTTTACCCAAATACGCGGTAAAACCTGATTCAAAGCAGCGATCCATATCGCCTTTCATATGCGCTGCGGTCAATGCGACAAGCGGCTGGGTAACACCTTGCGCTCGCAATTGCCGCGCTGCCTCATGCCCATCCATTACCGGCATATGAATATCCATCAATATCACATCGAATATTTTGCCCAGATCTTTATCCGCATTGACTATGCGTATTGCATCGGCACCGTCTTTTGCATAGATAACATCGATACCCGTGAGCTGAACAAAATGGCCAATCAACAGGCGAATATCGCGTAGGTCATCCACCACCAATACACGTCCGGAAAGATGTGGAACTTCAACTGCCATTTTCGGACCTGAAGCAAAATTCAAACGCAACATTTCTGTATCGGTGCGCTCAAAATCTTCAACATCCATCGTAAATGTAAATTCGCTGCCCTTGCCTTCTTCACTACTCACCTGGATGTTGCCACCCAAACGTTCCACTAATTCTTTACTAATGGTGAGCCCCAAACCAGTACCGGCACGGGGATGTACCTGCGCATTTTTGGATTGGACAAAAGGCTCAAAAATAACCTGCAAGGTTTCGCTGCAGATGCCAATACCCGTATCTTTTACGCTAAAGCGAATTTTTTCGCGCTGATCTTCATTGACCCAATCGATCTTTAACGTGACGTCACCCTGATTGGTAAACTTGATTGCATTCCCCATCAGGTTTAACAAAATCTGCCGCAAACGCATAGGATCAGTGAACAGAGTAATGGGGAGCGGCTGGGGAGCCTCCACATTCAATTGCAGGTTTTTATCCAGCGCAGCGCCCTGCATTAAAAAATAAATATCGGTGAGAAACTCGGACAATGAAATGGCTTGTTTCTCCAATTCCAATTTTCCCGCTTCGATTTTGGAGAGATCGAGGATATCGTTCAGCAAACCCAATAAATGTTTGCCGTTGCGATGAACAATGCGCAAATGGGCCGAATTTTCGGGATCGTTATTTTTATTCAATAATAATTCAGTAAAACCCAAAATCGCGGATAGCGGTGTACGCAACTCATGGCTCAAATGGGCGAGGAATTCGCTCTTGGAGCGATTCTCTGCCTCCGCCTTCAAACGTTCAACACGCTCGCGCTCCACTTCGCGCCGCGCAAGTGCGTAGCGTATAGAGCGCGCAAGTTGTTCTGCACTCAATTTGGATTTGACAAGATAATCAACCGCACCGGCATGCAGTGCCTGTCGGTCAACTTCAATTTGGTGCATACCGGTGAGTAAAATAACCGGCCCGGAAAAACCGACTTCATGTGCAAACTTTAATAATTCGATACCATCATGCGCACCGAGCCTGTAATCCATCAAACACAGGTCGTGTCTATCTTCCCGCAATAGTTGTTGACCAGCCTCATAGGTCGAAGCCCAATCCAAAATGCAGGTTTGGCTGATATCCGCCAGTAAATCCTGGACGAGAAAAAAATCTTCCTCGTCATCATCAATAATCAACAACTTTACATTATGCATGTGATAAAGCGCCTGCCTAACGTTTAGGGTAACTCTACAAGCTAAGGTAACTACACATTATGGTAACTCTACAAACTGCACCCAATACTTGCCCAGGGTTCGCATCAACTCAACCAACGCATCGAAAGTGACGGGTTTCGTTATGTAGGACGCTGCCCCCAAATCGTAACCTTTCATTTTGTCTTCTTCTGCTTTGGATGTGGTCAGGATAACCACCGGAATACGTCGCAGCCTCGGATCAGCTTTAAGCTGCGCAAGCGCTTCACGCCCGTCCATTTTCGGCATATTCAAATCGAGCAAGATCAACCCGGGCATGGGGTAAAGCGTACGGTCATGGAAATGACCATCACCACGCAAATAGCTTAATAATTGCACCCCATCTTCAACAAAGTATAGATCGTTTACAACGCGGCTTTCATGCATAGCCTCTTGCGCTAAAAGACGATCATCTGCGTCGTCATCAGCCATGAGGATAATGAGGGTCTTATTGGGAAGATTCATAACTACATCCTTAGAATGTGCCGGTGTAACGACATCATCTTGCTATGGAGCATCCGCCAGAAGGTTGGTCAGAGGTTCAATTACCGCTTGAGCCATGGGAAGATAAATCGTGAAAACCGCTCCAGCACCAGGTTCGCTTTGGGCCGTAATCATACCACCGTGCCGCTCAACAATTTTGCGACACAATGCCAAACCTATACCAGTTCCGGAATATTCGTCGCGTCCATGCAACCGTTGGAATAAGCTGAAAACCCGTTCAGCGTACTGTGTCTCAAATCCGATTCCCTGATCAGCAAACCGCAAACAACACCAGATCCGCTCATCATCATCAAACGGCGACGCCACATTGGTCTCACAAGTGACGGTCACTCTGGGACGATCATCTTTCTGATGAAATTTTAAACTGTTCACAATCAGATTCATGAAAACCTGGGCTATTTGCGATGCATCTGCATCAATCACCGGCAGAGGATCGATATGAACCTGGGCATTTTGTTCTTCAATAGCAAAATCCAAATCATCCAGAACACGGTGCATCACTACATTTAAATCGACACTAACAAACGGCCGTTGTTTCGTGGTCACACGGGAAAAGCTTAATAAATCATCAATCAGGATAGACATTCGCTCTGATGCGGCCTGCATTCGCGTTACATAACCTGTACCCGCCTCCCCAAGCTCATTACCACATTTTTGCTGCAACCGATCTCCAAAGGCGCGGATTTTGCGCAAAGGCTCCTGCAAGTCGTGGGATGCGACAAACGCAAACTCTTCCAATTCCCGATTACTGCGCTGCAACTCCTCCGAATATTGCAGCAATGCCTGGGTACGCACGCCGACCTTCTCTTCTAACTCTGCATTAGCCTGGGAGAGTGCCGTATTAAGATCTGCAAAGCGCGTGGAATTGCGATACCAAATAAAAAAAACACCCAGTGATAGAAAAAGGCCTACGCCGTTAGCAAATAAAAAGGCAATAAGAATAAAACTGCGATTTTCTGCAGCAACCTTTTTATTACTTTCTAATAATATGAATTCATCGCCCTCCATCTCCTCTATAAGTTGGGAAATAGACCGCATTAACTCCAAGCCTTCGTCTGTTTTGATTTGACGAATTGCTGCGCGCACTTCTTCCCTGTTGGTTAACGCAACTATACGCTGCATTTCACCAATTTTTCTGGTGACATATGAATGAAGCAATTTAAATCGATCTTTTTGCCGGGGAGAATAGGCAGTGGCATCCTCAAGTTTATTAAGCAAATCATCCACTACAGCGAGAGTCTGATGGTAGGGTTGCAGATACTCGGGATCTTCCGTTAACAGGTATCCCCTTTGACTGGACTCTGCCGCTGCCAGTTCCCGATTCAAATCCTTGATGAAATTAATCGCTTGCAGTGTGTTGTTAATACTGATGTTATTTGCAGTAATGACATTAATTGAACGATAAGCAAGAACAGCACTCACTGCAAAAAAAGTAATGGCAGCAGCCAACACCATCACCCATACATAATTCGGGAGTTTATTGATACTAAACTTATCCAGCGTATTATCATGGGCGGGTGGAGCATCGCTCACTGATCATTGTCCTCATCTGTACGAACAAAGCGTGTGTTTTTCAAGCTGTCCAAAATAGTACTGCATTGGCGACATTCTGCGAGAATCGTTTCAAACACAGCAATCGCTTTACGTACATCACCTGTGCGCTCCAGTGTGAGCTTTCCTAATTCTGCATTGATTGAAATTGTATTGAGCGGGTTGCGCAAATCATGTACAAACCGATTTTTTTCACCATCCATTTCCAGATCCTATATTTCAACATCGCCGTAGCTATTCAGACGGTTGTAAAGAGTTTTTAAACTGATCCCGAGCATCTCGGCAGTCTGTCGTTTATCGCCACCAAAGTGTTCAAGCGTCGAAGCAATCAGCTCGCGCTCAACCTCTTCAACCGTTTTGCCGACGCGAATACCAGCCGATGCTTGTGGTGTCACTTTAGAGAAAGGCGATGACAGTTTCTCCGGCAGTACCAACAAGTTTTGATCCTGGTCAGCCATAATGTAAGCGCGATGGATAACATGACGCAATTCGCGCACATTACCCGGCCAATCGTATTCCATTAAACGTTGCAGAGTTGCTTCACTAACATCAATATCGCCGCCATACTCCAGGTTAAACCCACTTAAAAAGTGTTGGACTAACAATGGAATATCGCTTTTACGTGTACGCAGCGGTGGAATATGAATGGGGAATACCGCCAGGCGAAAATACAAATCCTCACGCAGACAACCTTGCTGTGCAAGATCCTGCTCCGTGCGGTTGGTTGCGGACACCACACGCCCCTCTATATCAACACTGCTGGTCGCACCCAAACGGGTAATTTTTTGTGTCTCGAGCACACGCAATAAATTGGTTTGCAGATCGATTGGCATTTCGGTAATTTCATCAAGAAACAGCGTGCCTTTATTTGCCTGCTCAAAAACACCGGCTTTACGATAAGTCGCCCCGGTAAATGCGCCCTTCTCATGCCCGAATAATTCGCTATTAATCAATTCACGCGAAAAAGCACCACAGTTGGCTGCAACAAAATCACCTTCAACCTGGCTGGCATAGTGAATGGCAGCGGCGGCCATCTCTTTACCAACGCCGCTTTCACCCATGAGCATAACATTCGCTTTGGTCGTCGCGACACGCTCAATCATTTCATAAACGCGTTGCATAGGTTCGGATTCACCGACCAAATTGTTAAAATGCAATTTGACTGAAGAGGATTGCTCTGCGGCGAGTGATTTTTTATCTTCAAATAAGGATTCCAATTGTTGTAAATCAATCGGCTTGATGAGGTAACTAATATTCGAGCCGTATAAATTCTTAACAATGGATTTAATCGAGGGGTGCCCGGTGATAAGCGTAATTTTTGTGTTGCTTTTCGGAGGTAAAGCCTCAAGGAGATGTAAACCACTGCCATCAGGCATAATCAAATCAAGAATCATATGAGTGTATTGGTTTTTACTCACCAATTCACGTGCTTCAGCTACCGAATCAGCGGCAGTTACGCGGTGACCCAATAACCCTAATAATTGTACAGTCGCTTCCAAAAACCGCTTATCGTCATCAACTAATAAGACTTCAGCCACAATCCAAATCCTCATGCGTGAGAGCTAGCTAATATCGAGCCTCATTCTAGCATCAGTCGGAGAGCAGAAAGCAGCATCTATAAAGAACTTAGCGATAGATTTCACTAATTGGGGGGGGTTAACTTAAAATAATGCCCAAAGCCGGAGCTCCGGAAAAATTATACGAACAAGATATCGCGCCGTTACTCCCGCATCTCCCGGCAAAAGCCGAATGGCCGCGCCAATAAGGAAGGGAGCAACGACAAATGTAACCAGAAACGATCTTACACCCGGCACTTCTACCCGCGCCCCTAGCTGTTGTTGCAGAGCGACACCTTGCACCAACAACTCGCTATTCTTTAGTTTCACTCTGGTGGCTAAATCCATGTTGTACGCTCCGTACAAAATTATCAATTTGCACGCGTGTATGTGGCAAGGTCATTAGCACGCGGTATTTTATAAACAACCAACGACAGACCAGCAAGAGCAAAAGCTGCTGGAAAAAAACCGTAAAGATACCCCAACCAAGCTCTCCGGTTAGCGCATATACACCCCAACCAGCCAACACCGAGAAAGAAACCCATGTCAGCAATATGACTGGCATTATCAATAACCAGAGCATCAACACTTTGGGGAAAGTACGGATCGCCAACAACGCTTCCATACGTGCCAAATCAATAATACCCCCTAAAAAGGTGACAAACTGATCACCAAGTTTAAGGGTCTCCTGCATATCGTCTGACCAGCTCGGGCTTTTACCTTGCGCTGAGTTATTAGCCGAAGGACTACTCTCAAATATATCCTCCTGAAGCCGGGTAGCTTCAGGAGGAGCCTTGGTAGAGTTATCGATATTCATGGTCAAGCGCCTATGGGCGACGATGCAATAAATAAGACACCAACCAACCAGCCGCAAACGCAATACCCACTGTTGCCAGCGGACGGGCGCGAACTGCTTCCTCCGCCTGCTCTTCCAGTTCAATTGCACGAGCTTTGCCTTCGTTCAAACGTACTTTGGCGTTAGCCGCGGTCGCCGATCCAATTGAACCTACAGCATCATAAATACTGGAAGTTGCTTCCTTGAACTGGGCAATTGCCTCAGCCATTGTAATATCGTCAACCTTACCGTTTTCATTGTTCACTGAAGTTTGAGTAGCCATGATGTTTCCTCTCGTTTATTGAATAAAATTTCCAAATTAACAACGCATCAGTAAAAACTGCGACCACCTGAATACTATAGACGACGTCTGCCAAAGATAAGCGACAAGACAAACAGCACGATAAACACAAAGAACAAAATTTGCGCTATACCTGATGCTGCACCGGCAATGCCACCAAAACCCAGAAGACCGGCAATAATGGCAACGACAAAAAATACCAGGGAATAATAGAGCATAGGATTCTCCTTCTTAATTGCTTGATCAATTAACTGCTTTTTCAATTAAATACACTCAATGAACATGCCAACTTTCAATTTATTCTGTTAATCAATGAAACAACCGAAAAGCCTTATCAAATCGGATCAATATCCTCAAAGAACGTTAATCTGGAGGAAATTAAGCCGTAAAAGACCTTGATATTTCCCAAGTCATACGACTAATGATGTGAATGGAGAAAATAAAACAGAGGGAAATTTGCAAAGATTGCAAAAGAGGGAAATCCTTACACCCCCGATTTAGTATTATCAATTTTGCTAGTCGTAGTATCGCCGTCGAGAATATTGATCCAGCCACCAATCAAATCCAGTTGTGATGAGAGTATTTTAAAACAGACAAGCAACGGGATCGCAATCAGTAATCCAATTACGCCCCACACCCAACCCCATGCGAACATCCAGAGCACCACTAATAGCGGATTTAAGTTAAAGCGTTGTCCTAATAACTGCGGCGTTACAAACTGTGACTCAATAAAATTCAACACCAAAAATGCACCTGGGATCATCAATGCTTGCGCCAGGGATTCGAATTCGACCAAGCCGACCCCGGTGAGAATAATTGTTAGCACCAAGGGACCAACATAGGGAGCAAAGTTCAAAATAGCTGCCAGTACGCCCCACAACAATGGATCCTCTACCCCAAGTGCGGCCATCGCACAAAATGTCGCGCCCCCTAATCCTATATTGATAATAAACATCAATAATACGTAGCGGGATATATCATCGCGCACTGCCTGAAAGATAATAACGGCCTTCTTTTTTTCTGAAAATGATGACTGGGTACGTACAAAATTTCGCATCAAATTATCGCCGTAAACCAGAAAAAAATAGGTGATAACAAATACAGCGAAAACCTGCACTAAAAACATCGCCGTAGTACCTGCAACCACCGAAAATGCCGAGAAAAATACTGTTTCCAATGCGCTGGCAACCGCATTATTTTGTCCATCCGCATCACTAATCATTTGCGAGCGCAGCATATTAAACCTATCGGACAAGACATTCATTTGCACTGTAAGCTTATCGCCCAGAGCAGGCAAACTATCGAGCCATTGTGCAGCAGGCTCCACTAATAAGACAAAAGAAGAGCCGAGTGCAAAAATTAAAAATGCAACTACAAATGCTGCTGCAACCGGCTGCGGCACACCGCAACGTGCGATATACCGCACTAACGGACTTGAGAATAATGCAATAAATGCAGCTACAAACACAGGCAGCAATAAAGTGCGACAAAAGTACATTGTGTAGAGCACAGCAATTATCACCAGAATATTTAATGCCAATGCGATAGTACTTTCCTTTCGGTCAGTTATTGTACGGATAATTAATGGGCTATTCATTTTTAATCCTTGTAACCTGTATTTGATTACCCACTTCCTGCCATATTCATACCAGCTGCTATTTCTTATGAAAATCACTATGGAACAGCAGGTAAATCGCCCTATTTACACCCTGCTCATCTAAAAATTTACAACTTTTGTAGTTATTTCAAGCAACGTGGTTTTATTTTTATCGCAATAAAAATGATTTACGGATAAGAAATCTGAAGCAGCCAATAGTAAAGCGACTTACTGCGGTTTTTCGCTGACTGGCATGAAATCCGCACGATATCAATGGGATCAGTTATACATTTAGTATGTATCTGACAGTAAGTAGCGAGCGCTTTTAGAAAATCTATTTTTAAGCATTAATGTTATTAAAATAGGGTTGTTAAGAAATTGCTGTCCGCAATAGATGCAGCGGGCTAAAAGACCAACCAGAAGGAGAGCACTATGAAGACGTTATCCCTGAAACTAATTTCAATTCCATTCACTGTGCTTGCGTTGACCGCCTCAATGACCGCTTCAGCAGACGCTAGCAACACAACTTCTGCCACCGCAACCTATGCGGAGAAAAAATCTTCGGAAGAGTTTTGGGCTGATTTTAAACAAGATAGCAAACAAACCTGGAAAGACAGTAAAGCAGCATTTAAAGATGGCTGGATTGAAAGCAAATTGGGAACGGCAATCAACCTAAATAAATATCTCAGTCCTTATGACATCGACATCAACGTAGACAACAACATAGCCACGCTGGAAGGTGTGGTTTACTCTGATATCGATAAGGAACTCGCGGGCAATATTGCGCTGGGCGTGGAGGGCATTGATACCGTAGCCAACAATCTGAAAGTGGTGCAAAAACCCACTCCAGCAGCCAATACTGCGACGCCACAAAAACGCAGTTTCGTTCAATATGTTGACGATGCGACCACCACTGCCGCCATCAAAACCGAACTGCTTGCTTCCAAAAACATAAAAGGCCTGGACATTGCCGTTGATACCCTTAACGGCCAGGTTACCTTATCAGGTAAAGTAGATACTGCAGAACAAAAGGCCTTGGCGCAAGCAATCGCCGCTAAACATAATGATGTAAAAGCTGTCGTTAACAATTTGCAAGTAAAGTCATAGCGCAAATGCTTGGTATTTAAGGCACAAGGGGTAATTTTCATCCCTTGTTATCCATCACCACGTTGAAAACCAAAACGATAGTAAATACAACAGCTTAGCCGGACTATCTAGAAAACATCACAAAGTAGCGTGGTTATTCAGGTTAAATTCATCTGCAATTTAGGCTTTATCCCTCTCGCTGAATGGTTTAGTCTTACTTTTCCTTCGTAAAAAGAGCTTACTAATTACTTTGAACACCCAGGTTATAACCCCTCCGGAAATCGCCACCCAGTCGTTAACGCTGGAACCCAGTGATAGTCGTCGCCTTGCCAGTCTCTGCGGTCTTCTCGGCCAGCATTTGCGCCAGATTGAAGAACGCCTCGAAATAGAAATCCGCAATCGTGGTAGCGAGTTTGAACTTACCGGTCCCACTTCAAAAATCCGCGCTGGTGCCGAACTGCTACGCAAACTTTATCTAACGACCGAAAAAACCGAACTCACTCCCGACGAAGTGCATTTAGCACTGCAAACTTCTGGTATCGAACAGCTTATGGAACAATTGGATAATGTTGAAACCCAAGCGCTGGCTGGTGATTTGCCTGCGGCTGCTACAGTTGACAACAGTGTTGATGAAGGCGGCATTACCCTGATCCGCACCAAGAAATGCACGATCAAACCACGGGGTTTAAACCAGCAACGTTATGTGCGCGCAGTACAAAAGCACGATATCAACTTTGGTATTGGCCCGGCCGGTACGGGTAAAACCTATCTGGCCGTCGCCTGCGCGGTAGAAGCATTATTGAAGAACGACATCGAACGTATCCTGCTGGTACGTCCGGCGGTTGAAGCGGGAGAGAAGCTTGGCTTCCTGCCCGGTGATCTTGCCCAGAAAGTAGACCCCTATTTGCGCCCGCTCTATGACGCCCTATTTGAGATGCTGGGTTTCGATACCGTCGGTAAATTAATGGAGCGTGGTGTTATCGAGGTTGCGCCTCTCGCGTTTATGCGCGGCCGTACGCTTAACAATTCCTTTGTTATTCTCGATGAAAGCCAAAACACCACCCGTGAGCAGATGAAAATGTTCCTGACCCGCATCGGTTTTGGAACCACTGCGGTGATTACTGGCGACCCGACCCAAATCGATTTGCCACGCGGTATGGCTTCTGGCCTGCGTCACGCAATTGAAGTATTAGATAACGTCAACGGCATCAGCTTTACCAACTTCACATCCAAAGACGTTGTTCGCCACCCTATTGTCCAACGCATCGTGGAAGCCTACGAAGCCTTTGAACAGCAGCAGCCGAAGCAAGACCAGTAATCATGGCCTATCGGATCGATATCGACAGCAATAGCCAAAGCCAGCAGATTCCCGCCTTGGCCGAGCTGGAAGGCTGGATCAGTGCCGCGCTGCAAAGCCAGGAATTTGAAGACGCCGAAGTCAGTGTGTATATCGTCGACGAGGAAGAAAGTCAGGAGTTAAACGCGCAGTACCGCGGCAAAGACTATCCGACCAACGTGCTCTCCTTCCCCGCCGATATTGCCGAAGAAGTCGGCATACCATTGCTTGGCGACCTGGTGGTTTGCGCCCCCGTGGTGGAGCGCGAGGCACAAGAGCAAGGCAAAACCCTGCAAGCGCATTGGGCGCATATGCTGATACATGGCACTTTGCACCTGGTCGGTTTTGACCACATTGAAGATGATGAAGCAGACACCATGGAAACCCTGGAAACCCAAATCGTAACCGGTTTAGGATATCCTGCCCCTTATCAAGAAATCACTGAAGAATAAAAGACCTTGGGAAATTACATCATGTCGGACGACCATCCGAGTAGCACAACTACCGAAAAGCACGAGCGCCCTGAGAAACATGAACGATCGTGGCTCGATAAATTACTCCATGCGTTCAGTGCGGAACCAAAATCCCGCGATGAACTGTTGGAAATTATTAAAGATGCGGCTGATAACCAGTTGCTGGATCAGGAAGCCTTAAGCATTATCGAAGGTGCTCTGGATGTATCCTCCCTGCAAGCACGTGAAATCATGGTGCCGCGCTCCCACATAGTGGCGATCCGCCTTGAAGATTCCCCGCAAGAATATTTGCCACAGCTGATAGAATCCGGTCACTCGCGTTTTCCGGTCATCGGCGAAAATATCGATGACATCAAAGGCATTCTGCTGGCGAAAGACTTGTTACCGCTTGCACTGAAAGGCACGGACAATTTCAATCTTGAAACTATTTTGCGCCCCGCCACTATTATTCCGGAAAGCAAACGCGTTAACGTATTACTGCGCGAGTTCCGCGAAAACCGCTATCACATGGCGCTGGTAATGGACGAGTACGGTGGTATTACCGGCTTACTCACTATTGAAGATATTTTGGAAGAAATCGTCGGTGAAATTGAAGACGAAACTGACGAACAAGAAGAAGCAACCGATTTTATCAAACGTGTCAGCGAAAATGATTACATCATCAAAGCCTTAACGCCTATCGAAGACTTTAACGAATTTTTTAATAAAGAATTCAGCGATGAAGATTTCGATACTATCGGGGGTATACTTATGAAGGAATTTGGTCATCTGCCCAAACGCAATGAGGTGGTGCAAATGGACAACATGCAATTCCGTGTGCTCTACGCCGATAATCGCCAAATTCATCTACTGCGCCTGACGATATTAGCTGAATAACCTGTAACAAATGCATTTGATATTAATCCCGCCAATCGGCGGGATTTTTTTAACCGGACACATAAGACAAACTCCATGCCCGATAAAATTTTGAATCTTTCCCAACCGATTGCATGGTTAATCGCACTCATCAGCGGTGCATTAATCACTTTGAGCTTTGCGCCATTCAATATCTGGCCGATTACAATTATCAGCTTGATCGCATTTTCGCTCTTGTTGAAAGAGCAATCACTCAAAACAATCCTGTGGCGCAGCTTTGCGTTTGGCGTAGGGTTTTACGGCGCCGGTATTCATTGGATTTACGTCAGTATCCATAATTTTGGCGGCGCATCACCCGTACTTGCGGGCTTTCTGGTTTTTGTATTTGCCTGTTTTATGGCCGCTGTTTTTACCGCGCCTTTTTATATTGTTGCGCGCTGGTTCAACCGCCATTCACTCGGCTTACTTATTGCTCTACCCGCCTGCTGGTTACTGGGCGAATGGATACGCACCTGGTTGTTAACCGGATTTCCCTGGTTATTTTTAGGTTATGCGCATTTGAATACTCCGCTTGCTGGTTGGGCACCAGTGACAGGCGTGATGGGGATTAGTTTTATTCTTGTCCTCACTGCCGCTGTCTTTGCCGAATGGATATGGCGAATAAAATCCACACCGGCAAAAAAATCATTCCTGATTGTGGCCAGTGTTTGCTGCGCAGCTTTTTGGATTGCAGGCGCCGGCTTTAAAAATATTACCTGGGCAGAACCAGACACAGCACCAATCAAAATCGGTATGGTGCAACCCAATATCGACCAGAGCACCAAGCTCAGTTTTAACCACAACAGCACTCTCGCTGCACTGGATCAATTGCGCGATTTGAGTACTGATTTGTGGAGCAACGATTGGGTAGTCTGGCCGGAAGCAGCCATTCCCACATCGCTGACTTATCACGATGCTTTGCCCTTTTTGGAAGAGATGAATACCAAAGCCAGCGAAAACGACGCCGCCTTATTTACCGGTGTGATTTACGAAGATCGCGCTCAACAAAAATATTACAATTCTATCGCCGGACTCGGCCAAGGCTACGGTTTTTATCACAAACGCCGATTAGTGCCGTTCGGGGAATACGTACCATTAGAAGATCAGTTGCGCGGTTTAATTGAGTTTTTTAATTTGCCGACATCGTTTATTCATTTGGGACCGCAAGACCAGCATGGTCTGATTGCCAAAGGCGTGCGCATCACACCTGCGATTTGCTATGAAATTGTATATCCGGATTTAATCGCACAAGCCGCAAAAGAAACCCAGGTATTGTTGAGTGTGAACAACCTCGGCTGGTTCCTCGATTCCATCCAGTCAAAACAATTTCTGCAAATGGCGCAGATGCGCGCGCTCGAAACCGGCCGCTATCTGGTCTACAGCACCAACAATGGCCCCAGTGCTATTATCGATAACCATGGCAAAATCCTCAGCCGCAGCGATTCATTCAAAGCGCAAACCTTCACCGGTGTAATTCACGCCGTAAAAGAGTGGACGCCCTTTATGCTGTATGGCAGTGGCCCACTGGCAGTATTCGCGGCCTTGTTATTGCTGGGCCTCGCCCTGCCACAATTACTTAAGCGCCCCGGGCAATAATTATTTTGAATGTAATAGCAATATTGGGGATGTAGTGTTGCGGGTTTATCGTTAGAGTAAACCCAACATCTTCACCTGTTTATTGCTATGACCATGACAAACGCCGACATACTTACTGACCCACGCTGGCTCCTGTTAGGCGATGCCAGCGCTGACGGGCAATTCGTCTACGCCGTTATCACCACCGGAATTTACTGTCGCCCCGGCTGCCCTTCGCGCCGTCCCAATCCTGATAATGTACGTTTCTTTGACCATCACACCCAAGCAGAAGCGGCGAGCTTTCGCGCGTGCAAACGTTGTCATCCGCAATATTTAAGCAGCGACACATTACAGACCCAAAGAATCACTGACCTGTGCCGGTTTATTGAAAATGTAGAGCGAGAGCCCAGCCTTGCGGAGCTGGCCGAATATTCCGGCATCAGCAGTTATCATTTGCAGCGCTTGTTTAAAGCAGCCACCGGTTTAACACCCAAAGCCTATGCAAAAGCCCATCGCCAGCAATATGAGGCACAACGTACTTCCTCCAACATTCGGAAACAATCTGCCATGGTAATCTCGTATGCACTGGATAAATGTTCGCTGGGACATGTTTTGATCGCACAAAGTGAAAAAGGAATTTGCGCGTTGTTGTTGGACGATGCGCAGCAACCTTTAATCGACGATTTACAGCAGCGTTTCCCCAAGGCCACCATTGTTGCGGGTGATGGCGAATTCCAAAATAACGTAAAAAAAATCATCGATGTTATCGAACAGCCACAACTTGCACTGAGCTTGCCGCTGGATATACGCGGTACATTATTTCAACAGCGGGTTTGGCAAGCACTGCAAAAAATTCCCGCGGGTGAGACGCGTAGTTATCGCGAGATTGCAGAGGCGATTGGCTCACCTAAAGCAGTGCGCGCCGTTGCCGGAGCCTGCGCGGCCAATGCAATTGCCGTGATTATTCCCTGCCACCGTATAGTGCGTAATGACGGGAACTTATCCGGTTACCGTTGGGGGGTTGAACGCAAACAAAAATTGTTACAACAGGAAGCGGAATTAACCAAGCCATAAATATGCCGACTATTATCGAAACCAGTATTTCATTACCACGCAATTTCCGTCTTACTGACTTTTTAGCATTTCACCAGCGCGATGCGCAAATGCTCGCAGAAGCGGTTACGGACAAGCAATTGCAAAAACAATTGCAAAAAGGAATCATCTGGCAAGCGATGCCTGCTTGTATTGCGTTTAGCTTTACTAATAAAAAACAAGTCGATGTAAAACTCCATATCGATTCCGGCCGGAAAAAACTGGATGTAGAAAAAATCCAATCCCGTATGCAACAGCATGCGCAACATATGCTCGGCTTGAACCAGACGGTTAGCGACTTTGAAAAGTTTGTCGCAGCCCACCCCGAACTGGGGCAATTGATCATCCGGCAATCCGGCCTGCGAGTC
Source organism: Cellvibrio sp. GW822-FHT04B05 (assembly GCF_058800985.1). Taxonomy (NCBI): domain Bacteria; kingdom Pseudomonadati; phylum Pseudomonadota; class Gammaproteobacteria; order Cellvibrionales; family Cellvibrionaceae; genus Cellvibrio; species Cellvibrio sp. GW822-FHT04B05. Next base: position 305,507 of record NZ_JBXAMU010000002.1, read on the forward strand.
CCACAGGCGGCAACCACATTTGAAGCCTTGACCTGGGCAATTATCGGTCAACAAATCAGCGTAAGTGCCGCAGTATCTGTGCGGCGGAAATTTATCCAGCACGCAGGCCTACGGCATTCATCCGGCATTTGGTGTTACCCCAGTGCGACGCAAGTTGCGGCATTAACAGAAAATGATCTGCGCCCACTGGGTTTTTCAAAAACCAAAGCCCGCACAATGATAGAACTGAGCCAGATTATCGATAGCGGCGAGCTCCCCCTCGATAACTGGCTGAATGATTATTGGCAAGGCAACACATTAGCAACACAAGATATTTACGATGCACTTATCCGCCTACGGGGCATTGGTCCCTGGACAGTTAATTACACGTTGCTGCGCGGATTCGGCTGGCTCGACGGTTCATTACATGGCGATGTAGCGGTCAGGCGCAATTTACAGTGGCTGCTAAACACACCCGATAAATTTAACGAAGCAGCAACACAAGATTGGCTCGCGGGATTTTCCCCTTGGCGCGCGCTGGTTGCTGCGCATTTGTGGGCAATGCAAAAACCGGAAGGCTTTTAACGGTAAACAGCTTTATTCCTGAACATTATCCGGGAATGAAAAACAGGTTTATTTAGCCTGGTTTTTTAAACCGCAGACCAATAGCTCACCAGTGGCTGTCAATGCGATCAAATTATTGTCTGCCCATATTGGCGAAGCGACAAATGCATCCTCTGATTTTTTTACCAGGTTGGGCAAGAACAACATCGTAATTACCACAACAAAACCTGCCAGTAAACGCATAGGGGATAGCTATTTTTCATCTTATTGAGTCACGCCGTATTTCACAAAGCCAGTAAAAATCACCGTTACCTATGAATCAATGCTTTATGGATTCCACAGTATAATTTGGCTCTTCAACAAATTTGGCACTATCACTCATAGCTTTTTCATCAGTGCTAGTGGGGATTACATTGCTATGGAATTTAGTCTCCAGTGCTTGCGCCATGCGTAAATGATGATTGAGTTTGTCCAAGATAAAAAATAGAAATTGCCTTACTTCCTGATCATTTGAGCGTGCAGCGGTACGAAAATGATCGATTGTGTCTTTATGAAACTGCAACTGGTGACTGACATAATCTTTATCAAACACGCTCTCATCTTCAAGGGGTAAAAGATGCTGCCTGGCAGATTCCATTAGTTGGGCCTCATCAGGAACATTCAGATTTTTTCGCCTTGCTATCGCCAACAATTCCTGGTTGAGCGCGATATGATCATCAATCATTAATTGCGCAAAGATTTTAATATCGGTCGAGTCGGTTTTTTGCAAAGCAAGTTTTGCGGTTTCAACCTCGGCAATACCTTTTGCAACCGCTTCTTCAATAAATTCTGCCAAGTCGAAAGGCTGTTTTTCTCTCGCTCCGGTTAGCGCATATCCCGCCGCAAATGCAGCACTGACCAATAGTACGTCGGTAGCTTTCATATATGTACCTCGCCTGTGAATAATGATTATTTAAAGCGCTCCTTATTCAGTGACAAGCAAAACTTCATCCAGTTTGGAAAATAGTTAATATGCAGGTTAAAAAACCGTGCGGGAGGATTTAAACGCAAATAAAATTCCGTTAATTATCATAAATAGCAGAAAGGTAATTAAATGCATTTTTTATATTAACTTTTTATTAACAGTGCCACCATCGCTGAAAGTGGTTTATACAATTATTTTGTATTATCGGAATCGGTCTGCAAAATTGCGCTGGTAATGATCTGTAATGGCATAGCACTTTAAATAGCAGTATTTAGGACACTGAAAAATTATGGCATCTATAGCTACATACTAAACCGGCATTTTTTTATTTTCCTATACTCAAACAGTTACGATGTTTTATCAGGAAAAAACAAATATGAGGACGCGTAGATGAAGTGCCCGGCGATATTTCCAAATGAATCAAAACGGCTAAAGGCGCTAGCTGATTATGGGCTTGATGACGAGCAAATGCTTAAGAGCTTGGACCCGGTAGTACATATTGCGTCGCGTATGTTTGATATGCCGGTGTCCGCAGTAAATATGATTGGTAGTGATCATGTTTTTTTTGCCGCCAGTGTAGGTGTGGGCGAAGTGGATATGAGCCGCGATGTTTCATTTTGTGCTCATGCCATTACCCAAGCAGATGTGATGGTTGTACCCGATGCAAGCCTGGATGAACGCTTCCACGATAATCCACTGGTAACAGGTGATACCCATCTCCGCTTTTACGCTGGAGTTCCTTTATTCACCCCCGAAGGGCTGGCATTGGGTGCACTTTGTATCATTGATGATCGTCCCCATTTGGATTTCTCGCAGGAAGATCGCCAACGCCTGCAAGAATTAGCAAAGATGGCGTCCGATCGCCTGGAATTGCGGCGCATTGAAGTATCAGCAGAACGAACCAGACCTCCATTTCAGGAGTATGCGGGCAGCTCTCCTACGCCAGTCATCTGGTTCGATGAACACCTGCAAATTGTGGAATGGAATAAAGCCGCTGCGGATATCCATGGTTATGACCCCCTCGATAAATTAGCCCTTCACGTTGATTTATTGCTTCCCGAGCGGGAGCGGGTTGGTTTTCGCCAGCTGATTGACCACGCTATTGCCACCGGTTCGCTCGACAAAACAGTTATACCCCTTGAAATGAATGGGCTACGCAAGAACGGCAGTGAGTTTCGCTTTGGCTTTGCACTTTTTGGCTGGCGCGTCGCAGGCCATATGCAATTCGAAGCTGTTTTAAAAGACCTGACGTTGCAGCAGCGCGAAGAGGAAGAGCTGCGCCAGCAAGCCAATATTGATGGACTTACCGGCCTTGCCAATCGCGGGAAATTTTATCGGAGTGTGGAAGAAGTTCTTACCAGTCCCGCCCCTGCTGCAGTGTTGATGATCGACCTGGATGGCTTCAAAGACATTAACGATACCCTTGGTCATACACTTGGCGATTCCATCTTGCGCGAAGTTGCCCACCGTTTGCTAAAACTCGCGAGTGCCGATGATGTAGTTGCGCGTATCGGCGGCGACGAGTTCGCCATCATGTTGGCAGATGTTACCGAATCCAATACCGCTATGCAGATTGCCAGCGTAATGATCACCGCAATTGCACAACCGATTACAGTGGACGGTCATGAGGTGCGCGTCGCAGCAAGTTGCGGTGTGGCATTGGCACCCACCCAAGCGCAAGAAGCATTGGAATTGGTGAGCGATGCAGATTTGGCCTTGTTCAAAGCCAAAAGCATCGGGCGCGGCCGCTTATTCCTGTTTGTCCCGCCGTTGCGAATGGAAGCCATGGCGCGCCGGCTTTACGGATTGGAATTACATCGCGCCGTCGATAAAGGCGAATTCATGTTGTTTTATCAGCCTCAAATCAATATGGCCGATGGTTCAATTATCGGCGCCGAAGCATTGATTCGTTGGCACCATCCCGAACGCGGTATTTTATCGCCCGCTGCTTTTCTGCCAGCCCTTGAAGGCGGACCATTAGCAGCAACTGTAGGTACCTGGATTATCAATGAAGCATGCTCGCAAGCCGCTTATTGGCGACGCAATGGTGTTCCCGAATTTCGCATCGGCGTTAATTTATGCAGTGCGCAATTTCGTGTGGGCGATTTGGCAGCTGAAGTAATTGAAACACTCGAACGCCATGGATTACCACCAGCAGCATTGGAGCTTGAAGTTACCGAAAATATTGTGCTCGATAATGACGATATAGTGCTGGATATTTTGCAGCGATTGCATGATCACGGCGTAGGTATTGCATTCGATGATTTCGGTACCGGTTATGCATCACTCAGTTTATTAAAATCCTACCCACTGTCGCGCATTAAAATTGATCAATCATTTGTGCGCGGCATTTTGACCTCCAAACGCGATGCTTCTGTCGTGCGCGCAATCCTTGATATGGCCCGCAATTTTGATTTGGCGAGCATTGCAGAAGGTATTGAAACAGAGGCTGAATATAAATATCTACGGCAGGAGAATTGCGATGAAGGACAAGGCTATCTATTTGGCAAACCCATGTCAGCGCCGCAATTTGAATTGATGCTGGGAATCGCGGGCGGCGCTAAAGAGGTTGCATCGGGAAGGCGATAAATTATTATTTTTCCTGTTTATTACTGGTGACCAAAAATTCCAGGCCAACACCGGGATCTTCTTCCCCGCTAATTGACATGTTTGCAGGGCTTGCTGCTTCGCTTGCCTTGCTTTCTAAAATCATATCTTTATTCACGGGATAAATGAGATCTGTTGCCGGCGAATCATGATTTGCGGATGCTGCATCGCTATTAATGATTTCGCTGGTCGATGTATTTTTTTCTGATTTCATAGTTGAAGGCTCTTCCGGAATTGAAGCGCAGGTAGATACTGCAAAATCCAAAGGTTTAACCCGCCCGCCATGTCGATCGGAATAAATGCGTGTAAATTCAGCGCCGAATAACAAAATTAAACCCGCGTAGGAAACCCATAGCATAATTAAAATGACTGTGCCTGCCGCACCGTAGGCAGAAGCCGGATTACTGTGACCGAAATACAACCCCAAACCAAATTTAGCGAGCACAAACAATAGTGCAGTAACCAAGGCCCCAGTCCATACATCGCGCCACGGCACTTTTGCATCCGGAAGAAATTTGAAAATAGCGGCAAATAAAAAGGTAACTACCGCAAGTGACAGTGTTAAATCCAGAAAGCGGAAAACGATATTGAATGTTTCAGAAAAATAAAAAGCGACCCAATCACTTAGGACTGTGAGCACTGCCGAAAGTATCAGCGATACTAACAATAAAAATCCCACGGCAAGAATCAGTCCGAACGAAAATAGCCTGTCCAACACCATTTTTAATATCTTGCGGTCTGGCTCTGGCTTTACTTCCCAAATCAGATTGAGCGTCTGCTGCAACTGATAAAACACACCTGTCGCACCGAAAATCAATGTCCCAACGCCCACTAAAGAGGCAAAGGTAAAATCTTGGTGAATACTTGCATTTGCTATAATTGCTTCAATATCCTTTGCAGTATTCCCACCAATCATCCCTTGGATTTCTGAACTTATACGGCGAGTTACAGCTTCCTCACCATAGAAATAACCAGCCAGGTTAATAATAATGACCAATAATCCCGGCAGTGAAAAGATTGTATAAAAAGCGATGACCGCAGCATTCCTGAACGGCTCTCGCTCTAACCATTGATTGAATGTATCACGAAAAATAAACGCCACATCTTTGAGCTGGTCAAACAGCATCATTTTTAGATCCTTTTACAATAAGGATGGTGTAGAACATACCATTTATTGTTTCCCTTCCAGAACCTTATGTATGTGCGCTTGCACACTGTGATGTCATGAAGTATTGATAGGAAAATTGCTTGAATAACAGGAGAGTATTGTAATAGCCCTGAACTTTCGGAGCGGCAAGTGGACAAAAATTTATGATTCCGCATTATATTCCATTATTAGAGTAGAGGAATAAGAAATGGCCAATGGTTGGGCGCGAGATGGCGCTGTTCAAGATCAGATAGATGCCAGCATTGAAGATGCTGTTAAACAGGCGCGCAGTCGTTTACCTGGCGGAGAGAGCCTTACTCATTGCGAAGAATGTGGCACTGCAATTCCTGTGGCTCGCCAAAAAATAATTCCTGGTGTTCGCCTCTGTGTAAAGTGTCAGGAAATTCACGATGCCGACGACACCATTCAAGCCCCCATCAATCGTCGTGGTAGTAAAGATAGCCAATTGCGTTAACCACAAACTCTTCAACGGCCTGAGATATCTTTCAGCTTTTCATTCCGCTTCATCAATACTCATAGCTATTCATCCCCAAAAAATACTAATTTAGATTTATTAGTTGTTTAGCGCACTTAATGTGAAAGTGGACTGTGCTATAAAAATTCTACGTTATGAAAGATCCATGATAGAAAAAATTGTGAGGATTGATGCTATGAATTATGTTGATGGCTTTGTAGTTGCCGTGCCGAGCGACAAAAAAGAGGAATATAAAAAGTTTGCCTTAGATGCAGCCGCCGTATTTAAAGAATGTGGTGCACTCAGGGTAGTTGAGTGCTGGGGACATGATGTTCCGGAGGGTAAACACACCTCATTTCCAATGGCTGTTAAATTAGAACCTAATGAGACTGTAGTATTCTCCTGGATCATTTGGCCAAATCAGGAAGTGCGTGACCAAGGTATGGAAAAGTCGATGGATGATCCGCGTATGCAATCCAGCGATATGCCATTTGACGGGAAGCGCATGATTTTCGGCGGTTTTGAAATGATGGTGGATGAATAATTTCCAGGGGCGTACCAATGCAAACAGCCATTTTTGTCCTTCTTTGCCTATGCCTGATGCCATATTTAATGGCCTGCATATCAGGATTTTATCGACAGAAGCAGCTTGGTAAAGTCGATAACCAGAAACCCCGTGAACAATATACCCAGCTTCAAGGCGCGGGTGCACGGGCGGTGGCGGCACAACAAAATTCCTGGGAAGCGCTGGCAATTTATAGCGCGGCCCTACTGGCCGTAGTGGCATCAGGAGTCATTGTCGAACAGTTAGCGTTAGCTGCAATAATTGTCCTGGTAGCCCGTCTGTTCCATGCCGTTTTTTATCTCATTAATCTGGATAAGTTAAGAACACTCTCCTTTGCTATCGCTATTGCGCCCTGCTTTTATCTTTTCTATATGGCGATAAGTTATCTTTAACCGATCACCTGCATAAAAAAATGGAATTATTTCCACCAGAAATTGCCAACAGAGAAGGACTTATTTGGAGGATACATTATGAACCAACACCCTGAAGCAATAGCAATAAACCCGGCGGATCGTCCAGCAGAAGCGGATGAATTGAATTTTGATAATGACCAACCTACGCCAAACCTTGAAGATCCACGCAGTGCACAAGGATATGATCGTGAAGCTCGTAATGCGGGACTCACAGAGGCATCTCAACCCGGCCAAGGCCCGACTAACGATGACCTGACCAATGAGACATTAATAGTAGAAGATGGTGCGCGCTCTCCGCGCGAACGTGAGCAGGGTAGTATCACGCCAATTGATAAAACGCTGACTATTGTCAACGAAAATGAAATTGGCGGAGGCGGTGGATTGGATGAGGCCGAATTAGCACGGGTCGATCCATTAGATCATAAAAAATCGACAGCAAAAAACTAGAATTCTAATGACGTTTGCTTGTTCATTTTTATTGTTGGATTAGCTTAAACAAGCAGGCGACGTTTAAATCGCCTGCTTTTTTTAGTGAGTAAATTAACTATCTTATTTTTTAAGTAGCTTTAATAGCACGCCATTCGTCCAGCCAAAGCCATCCTGAACCGGGTACTCCCCTCCCCCAGCCTCAAGTTCGCTATCATAGACGTTGTACTTTTCCACCATTTTTCCTGTGCTTTTGTACACGCGCAGGTTCAAGCCGACCCAACACTGCCGGATAATATCTGCCAGCGCATATTGCTGGTAATTTTGTAACCCCTTGATCGTTATCCATTGAAGAGGTGCCCAGCCATTCGGGGCATCCCATTGTTGATGGGTATCATTTAAGCTTGTCGTCACGCCACCTGGCTTTAGAAATTCGCTTTGAATCCTGTTGGCAACACGCTCCGCTTGTTCCTGTCCTGCCATATTAAAATACAGTGGGAACATAGCCGCGAGAGTTTGGTTATTGGTTGTCCGTTTTGCCATAAAATCATAGTCGTGAAAAAAACCGTCGCGTTCATCCCACATGTAGCGTTGCAATGCCTGTTTTCTTTTTTCTGCCAGCTCGGTGTATTTTTTATTTAGCTGCGTGTTACCCGCTTGTTGATAAGCTTCGGCCAATACTTTTTCATGGTGATATAACAACGCATTGAGATCTACCGGAATAATTTCTGTGGTATGGATTGTGGTCATTTTCGCATGGTCTTTAAACCAGCGGCCACTAAAATCCCAACCGGATTCTGCAGCCGCGCGAATATCGCGATATCGCTCTATTGGAATTCGATGCGCTCTTACCAACTCAATATCTTCAATGTAGGACTCGGGGCGCGGTGTTGCCTGGTCGTCCCAGTAGCGATTCATAATCGCACCATCAGGTAATAAAACGACGCGTCTGTGTGTGGGAGTTTCATGCGTCAGGGTTGCGGCACCATCCATCCAGAAATCGTACTCTTTCTGCAATTGCGCGGTATATTTTTGCAAAGTGCCTTTACCCTGCTCGCTCTCCAGCAATTTCACCATCAGCGAATAAAATGGCGGTTGCGAGCGGGTTAAATAATAGGTGCGATTACCATTGGGAATAAAACCAAGCGTATCGATCAAATAGGAAAAATTTTCGACCATATTTTCAATCAAATCCCACCGACCGGATGCCTGCAAACCTAACATAGTAAAATAACTATCCCAATAATAAATCTCGCGGAAACGACCGCCGGGAACTACATAGGGTTTGGGCATCGGAATCAATGTGCCGGTATCTACCACCGCGCCGGGTTGGCGTACGAGTACATCCCAGAGGATATCCATGTGTTCAACAGCGGTTTTGGATGGATCAGTAGTAAAGTTGGAAGCGGTATCAAGCGGAGCAATAAAATTGTCAGCAACAAAATCCTTTAACGTAAAACCCGGTTGGTTTTTACGATACTCATAACTTGCCAGGATTTCTGCATCGGAATAAAGCGGAATTGCATCTACAAAGGTTTTTGAATCGCTGAATATTCCCGCCATTTGCACAGCGACAAATAAATCCCCGAAGCGCTCATCCGGACTCGCCAAATTCACTGAGCGCGTATCGGTATTCATGATTGGCCCTTCTGAATTCAATCCCGTCGAAGGGGTACAACCAACACAAAGTATTTGCATAGCAAGGCACACAGAGCAGATGAATTTAATTTTCATACACACGCCATATTCGACTAAGGCACAATAGCACTGACTCGCCAAATGAGATTGCCCACATCATCTGCCACCAGTAACGCACCTTTACTATCGAGGATAAGCCAATCAGCCGATCATATGCGTCACCGTCTTTACTTAAAAAATCGCTGCGCACACCAACCGGTTCGGGCACCAAATCATCGCACTCATTTACCACCGCCCGATGCACACCACGTTTATGAAAAGCAGTATTCGCTTCCGCAGCTCGCTCATTCGGTGCGTTTGCATACATTGGTTAAGAAAATGAGAAAGCGGTTACATTATTAATGGATGGCTAAGTTAGGTAGCTAACAAAGCGACAACAATAAGTCACTTATGATTAGAGTCAATTCTCATTCGAAAAAATTCTCTCTACACTAACGTTTTATCAAAAAAGGTAATGTATGGGATTAGCGAAACAGTTGATATTGGTGGTGAATGGCGGTTCCTCCAGTATTAAGTTTGCGGTATTTGAATCCGGAAACTACTTACGCAAAATCCTGACTGGCAAACTGGAAGGCATTGGCTCTACCAAAGGGCAATTCTCCATTAAGGCAGAGGATAGTGAAGCATCAATTAAATCCATCGCCACAAAAAATTATGCAGATGCCACGAATACGGTGATGGACTGGCTAAAGCAATTTGGCAAGAGCCATAAAATCGCGGCCATTGGCCACCGGGTTGTACACGGCGGCAAAAATTACTTCGATCCGCAATTTATTGATAACGATATGCTGGCGGAACTGCGCCGTTTAAGCTCACTTGATCCCGATCACTTGCCTGAAGAAATATTGCTCGCCGAACTCACCGGCAAGTTATTTCCGGACATTCCGCAAGTCGCCTGTTTTGATACTGTTTTCCACCGCGACATGCCCGACATCGCCCAACGCCTTCCCATTCCACGACGTTATTTTGATCTGGGAATAAGGCGCTATGGCTTTCATGGTTTATCTTGCCAATATTTAATGAATACTTTGCGTGAATTAGCAGGCACTGAAGCGGCACGTAGCAAAGTGATACTCGCGCACCTCGGCAGCGGCGCCAGCATCACCGCAGTTAATAACGGAAAAAGTGTCGACACCAGCATGAGTCTAACGCCTTGCTCCGGCCTTCCCATGAGTTCGCGCTCCGGCGATATTGATCCAGGTTTGGTATTGCAGCTGAAACAATTGGAAGGAATGAAAGTAAAACAATTCCACGACATGGTTAACCATGAATCCGGATTAAAAGGCATCTCCGGCTCCAGCGAAAATATCAATGAATTACTTGCGCAAGTACCAAACGATAGCCATGCAGCTGAGGCGATTGACTATTTTTGCTACCAGACCCGAAAATGGATCTGCTCACTCGCCGGCGCGCTGGGTGGCGTTGACACACTTATTTTTAGCGGTGGTATTGGCGAAAATTTATCAGAGGTTCGCGCACGCATTTGTGAAAACCTGAACTTTATCGGGGTGGCTATCGATCCGGAGAGAAACCAAACCAATAACCTCATTATCTCCGCTCCCAATAGCCAGGTTACCGTGCGTGTCATCAAGACCGATGAAGAACTCGTCATCGCTAACAATGTTGCTACATTTTTAGATCAGCACAAAGGACTACATCATGAACGATCTCAACGCTGAAAAGAATCCTGCACCTGAACCACTGGATCACGACCTACTGATTAAAATAAATAACTATTGGAACGCTGCAAATTATTTATCCGTTGGACAAATTTACCTCTACGCCAACCCGCTACTCAAACAGCCTCTTCAACTCGAACACATTAAGCCAAGGTTGCTGGGCCATTGGGGAACAACACCGGGCCTTAATTTTATCTACGTACATTTGAATCGTGTCATCAAACAATCCGATCTCAATATGATTTTTATCGCGGGTCCGGGCCACGGCGGGCCGGCACTGGTTGCGAACACCTATCTGGAAGGGACTTATAGCGAACTCTACCCCAGAATCCCGCAGAATGAAGCTGGCATGCAACGTCTGTTTAAACAATTCTCTTTTCCTGGCGGAATTCCCAGCCACGCAGCGCCCGAAACACCCGGCTCAATTCACGAAGGTGGCGAACTCGGTTATGCGCTATCGCATGCTTACGGTGCCGCGTTTGATAATCCGGATCTGATTGTTGCCTGTGTTATCGGTGATGGCGAAGCGGAAACCGGCCCATTGGCGACCAGCTGGCATTCCAATAAATTTTTAAATCCTGCGCGCGATGGTGCGGTGCTGCCCATACTGCACCTCAACGGTTTTAAAATCGCCAGCCCAACCATATTAGCGCGCATTCCGCATTCGGAACTGGAGGCGCTTTTTAACGGCTATGGTTACTCGCCTTATTTCGTCGAAGGTGATGATCCACTGACAATGCACCAGCAAATGGCGGCAACATTGGATAAGGTTATCGCCGAAATAAAACACATCCAAAATAACGCAAGAAACAATAATGATACGCAGCGGCCACACTGGCCGATGATTATTTTACGCTCTCCCAAAGGCTGGACTTGCCCGGAAGAAATTGACGGCAAGAAAACCGAAGGTTCGTTTCGCGCCCATCAAGTACCTCTCGATCATATGGAGGAACACAACCACATCGTCGTGCTTGAGCAATGGCTGCAAAGTTATAAACCGCAAACGCTGTTTGATGAATCCGGCAAGTTGCGCAACGAGCTTGCCGAACTTGCTCCGCAAGGCAATCGCCGGATGGGAGCCAATCCGCACACAAACGGCGGCTTGCTGCTTAAGGAGTTGGAGCTTCCCAATCCCCGCGATTACGCTATTAACATTTTTGAACCCGGCTCTGTGGATGCAGAATCCACCACAGTAATGGGCAAGTTCCTGCGCGATGTATTGAAGAAAAATAGTCGCAATAAAAACTTTCGTTTATTCAGTCCGGACGAAAATAATTCCAACCGTTGGCAAGATGCACTTGATGCAACGGGACGCACCTGGGTTGCGGAACGATGCGATGACGACGATAAACTGGATGTCGACGGTCGCGTTATGGAAGTGCTCAGTGAGCATCAATGTCAGGGATGGTTTGAAGGTTATTTGCTGACAGGCCGACACGGATTTTATTCATGCTATGAAGCGTTTATCCATATTGTCGACTCAATGGTTAACCAACATGCGAAATGGCTGAAAACTGCAAACCATATTGCCTGGCGCAAACCGGTTGCTTCGCTTAATTATTTATTGTCATCACATGTATGGCGGCAAGATCACAACGGCAGCAGCCATCAGGATCCCGGTTTTATTGATCATGTTGTCAATAAAAAAGCTGAAATCGTACGTGTCTATTTACCACCGGACGCAAATACCCTGTTATGGATTACCGAGCATTGCCTGAAGAGTTACAACAAAATCAATGTAGTGATCGCCGGCAAACATAAGGAACCGCAATGGCTGGATATTGAAGCCGCTGCCCGACATTGCGCCGCCGGTATTGGTGAGTGGGAATGGGCAAGTAATTGTTCCAATAGCGAGCCGGATGTAGTTATCGCCAGTGCTGGCGATGTCGCCACACTGGAAGCACTTGCAGCCGTACAGTTGCTATGGGCGCACTTCCCTGAATTAAAAATCCGTTTCGTCAATGTTGTTGATCTGATGAAAATCCAATCTGCTGGCGAGCATCCGCACGGCCTAAGCAATAAGGATTTTGATCATCTGTTCACCAAAGATAAACCGATTATTTTTGCTTACCACGGCTATCCGACATTGATTCATAAACTTACTTACAAGCGCACCAATAATAAAAACCTGCATGTACACGGTTTCAAAGAAGAAGGCACCACTACTACCCCTTTCGATATGACCGTGCTCAATCAACTTGATCGCTTTCATATTATGAAAAACGTTGTAGAACGCGTAGCCAAACTATCCAAAAGAAAACCCTGGGTAGCGGATTTTGTTAACCGCAAACTCATGCAACATAAACGCTATATTGAAGAGCATGGAGAGGACTTGCCGGAAATTCGGCAGTGGAAATGGACAGGCGAGAAACCTTAACGATTACCAGTGCTGAGCACGCTTACTCTTTTAACAAAGAAGAAATAAGGAGTGTCACAATGAATATTAAACCCGGCAAAAAAGATTTCCCTGTTGGCAATATCCGCCACTTTTTAGAGCCGGGCCCCATCGTATTAGTGTCATCCATGTGGCAAGGCAAAACCAATATTATGACGATGGGATGGCACACCGTTATGGAATTTTCACCCTCGCTCATCGGCTGCATGATTTCAGTTGCCAATCACAGTTTTGAGTTTATTCGCAAAAGCAAAGAATGTGTAATCAATCTGCCAACTGCAGCGTTAATTGATGTCGTAGTAAAAATCGGCAACACCTCCGGCGCAGAGATAGATAAATTTTCTGAATTTGGATTAACTGCAGAAAAAGCGACGCAAGTTAATGCACCCCTTATAAGGGAATGCCACGCAAATTTCGAATGCCGACTGTATGATTCCGCGCTGGTTAAGAAATACAATTTTTTTATCTTTGAAGTCGTTAAAGCCCATGTTGCCAAGTCACCCAAAAATATTGAGACGTTGCATTACATCGGTGATGGGAAATTTATGGTGTCCGGAAAACACATAAGTCGACGCTCATTATTTATTCCTGCAATGCTGTAGCAACATCAAGGCATTGGCAACCATCGCAGGAAAAGCGAGCAGGCAGGTATTCCCGCTGAACGAATTTTTTGTACCCCGTCAAAATCCATTTATGTAAGCCAGTAGCTGTTCATCGCTTTGTGCGAAATCAAACTGCCGAGGTAACCAGGCCGCGTTAGAATTCCTTCCTATTCTTAACGCCGGACATTTGAGTTAATGGAAAATTCGACGGTAAAACGATATCTGCCCTGGGTCGTGGCAATTGCGCTATTCATGGAGCATTTGAATGCGACCATCCTGAATACCGCAATACCGGCTATCGCAGCCAGTCTGGAGGTGACTCCATTAAGCCTGAAGGCAGTCGTTAGCAGTTATGTATTGAGCCTTGCAGTTTGCATTCCGATTAGTGGCTGGATGGCAGATCGTTTTGGTACCCGCCGTGTATTTGGTGCGGCTGTCGGAATATTCACCATCTCCTCGATTCTCTGCGGGCTGGCATTGAATGCACCGATGCTGGTCGCTGCGCGTATCCTTCAAGGCATTGGTGCGGCGATGATGCTGCCCGTAGGGCGACTCGCCATAGTGCGGACGTTCCCCAAATCAGAATTGTTAGCCGCGATGAACTTCGTCATCATTCCCGCGCTAATAGGACCACTTTTGGGACCAACCATCGGTGGATTAATTGTGCACTGGTTGCCGTGGCAAGCTATTTTTCTGGTCAATGTACCTGTCGGTCTCGCTGCATTATGGATGATCCGCCGTCACATGCCCGACTACCGCTCCGCGAATACACCCCCGGTAGATATTATTGGCTTCGTCCTTTTTGGTTGCGGTATAGCGCTACTGTCGTGGGTGCTCGAAATTTTCGGCGAACATTATTTGGATGCGACCTCGACAGGTATTTTGGTGAGCTTGTCGCTGGCCTTGCTTGCAGCTTATGGCTGGCATGCCCGCCACCATATTCATCCCCTGCTGCAACTTTCCCTGTTCAGGACCAGAACATTTCGTGTCGCGGTGGCCGGCGGTTTTATCACCCGACTCGGGCTCGGCGGCATGCCGTTTTTGTTGCCGTTGTTTTATCAAATCGGCTTGGGATTCCCCGCCTGGCAATCCGGTTTATTATTGATGCCCGCTGCCGCAGCGGCAATGTTTATGAAAGTAATTTCGATCCGAGTGCTAAAACAATTCGGTTATCGTACTGTGTTGATCGTCAACACCCTGATGATCGGCTTCACCATCATGCTGTTTGCCGCAGTCGATAGCACAACAGCCATCGCATGGATTGTAGCGATTAGCCTGGCGCAGGGCTTTTTCAATTCATTGCAATATTCCAGCATGAATTCAATGGCGTATGCCGACGTATCAGCAGAAGAAGCCAGCATGGCCAGTACTATTGCCAGCTCACTGCAACAGTTATCCATCAGCTTTGGGCTGGCATTCGCCTCCATCATTGCCGCGTTGTACCTCGGTGATCTTCCGCAATCAAATCGCTTAGCCGTCGCGAGTGCACTGCACCATGCGTTCCTGACGCTTGGTGGCTTAACTATCGTGTCATCACTGTCTTTTTGGTCGCTACGCAAAAACGATGGCGACAATGTAAGTCGCGGTGTTGATCAAGCTGATTAAGCGGGATGTAGGTAACTATGCCATTTATAATTTAACAAGCCATGCCTGGATATTTTTTAGTAGAAAAATCGAATGATATTTAAAGTTTTTCAGCTGCGCATTGGAGACACTAAAATATCTTAGCCAAGCTTAGGAAGCTGCATATATAGGCTTTCAATTAATTCTTTACCATGTTTCCTTTCAAGTTTTCTTATTATGAAATGGCCTCTTGCCATGTCTTGGAAATGATCTATGAATATCGTGTTAATTATCGCCCCACCGGCGGCCCCTATGGCAGGTATGGCTTGAGCTGCAGCTTTTTCAGTGACTTGAATTCCAAAACGTTGGGCAACAGTTGCAATAAATTTAACTAACATGGGGGCTCCCTCGCCCGCTAAAGAATTCCCCACCATAAATTCTGACGCTGCCGCTAGCGATCTCGCTAATGTGGCCCTCACTGCATAATAGCCGCTATCCGTACTATCGTCAGACTCGCTATTGCCACCGAGAGCAAAAACTTCCAAACACGCCAGTTTCGTTTCCATAGCGGAAATTGATTCGCCTTCGCTCCTCGCAACGTCTGCAATTGAACGTAACATTATTGAAGTAGATATGGGCAATTCTATGGTCAATGCGGCAATTCCGAAAAACCCTCCAACACCGCCACTGACAGCCACACCAAGTTTGTGCCAAATATTGGATGATTCTTCACCTGGAATATCTTTCATAGTAAAAATGGCTGCTTGTGATGCTTTAAGTAAAGCCGCCTGTGTCACTTCACCAATATTTTTATTCCAACTATCGGGTAATAAGGCAAGCCCTTTCTCTATAGGAGTGCCAATAAAATTAGTAACCTTTGCAGCGACGCCAGGATTCTCCAACAGATTTTTTGCAACCTGGAGTTCTCTTTTATCCTGTTCCGAAAGGCTTGATTGCATATAAGTTCTCCCGCTATATAAGCCATATTTATTTGGTTATGACTAGTTGCTTTAGTTCACGCAATACGACGTTTATTTATCAAGATCAACACCTTTTACTCACTTATGGAGGGCTTGCAGGTTAACAGCTCTCTGTATCAGCTTTGGTCCGATACCCTTAGCTTATGTGGCTACTAAACTCTCGCAATGCAAATCTCGATGCTTTATCAACCAATGCAGGCATTCTATCCACATCATCTCTTATATACTGAAAATCACAATTAAAGATGCGAAGGTATCTACCGATACCACTATTGGCAATGAATATTCCCTGCCCGATTTTCATTCACTGTTTTACGGAAAGATCATAATCAATAGTGCTAGCAATTTTGGTAACTGGACGATTACACCCGTATTTGTACCCGAATCCAGTTCACTTGTGCTGCCGGGAATTGGCCTGGCAGGATCCATGTTTGTGCGCGAAAGGAAAAAACAAAAAACTCGCTTATGAGGTACATCACACCGACCAATTAAGCCGGCATCTGGCATATAACAATTTATTTAACCGATGAGGTGCTTTATGAGCAGTAACGAAGAGCGTATTCGTGAATTGGCTTACCAATTGTGGGAAGCAGATGGAAAACCGGAAGGAAAAGCTACAGCGTATTGGCAACACGCTGTAGAAGTAGTTGAAGAAGCAAATAGAACCGATCAGCAATCACCACAGAAATCGATTGATCCCTCTGAGACCAAAGGCTCGACTGAACCGGAACAGCCTGATCAGACATGAGTATTTTTATAACTCCTTATAATTTTCAGACCCCAAAATAGTCCCCCACTTGGGGGGACTATTTACCATTACTTGAATAAAAGACTTAGGTCACAGTATCAATCATCCGCCTTCACAATCGCCTGAATCAGGTTTGGATACAGCTGGGCGCCGGAGGCGCGATCGAATAAGGCCATACCACCGTTGCCGCCAAAGCCATTATCCCAATACACCGGAACCAGACCGCGGGTATAAGCAGATTTAGTGATGTATTCATTCCAGTAATTGCGATAAGTTTCGTGATCAGCAATGTTAGTGCGCGACACCACGCCGTATTCGCCGAGAATGACACCAATTCCTTTATCCACAAAATTCACTTTCATTTTTTGGAATTGTGCATCGGTATAGGATTCGTTGGCCCAGGTTTCAGTTGCACTTGGGTTGGTGGCGATTGAGCCCCATTGGGTGATATTGCTGCTGGTGTTAAGCGTGAAGTTATAGGGATCGTAGTAATGCACTTCCATCATTAAACGATTGCTTACAGTATCAGTCGGGATTTTTGCGAAGTTTACAGTGTGGTCAATATTGGTATTGAAGCCCTGCACTACCAAATGCCGCGTCGCATTTTTACCGCCTGTTGCACGCACAGTGGTTACAAAAGTTTGGTTAAAACTATTTTGCACTGTGTAATATTCAGCGGTTGGGGTGCCGTAATCACCATCCACCATGACTTCATTAGTGCCTGCAAATAACAAACGATCATCGTAGTTGGCAAAACGCGTGGCGATTTGCGTCCACATAATTTTCAACCGGTTGTTCACGTACGCCTGTTGTGCATTAGTGGGCTGCATCCAACCGCCATCCCAGTGGATGTTCATTACGACATACATATCAGCATTGAGTGCGTAATTGACTACTTGCTCAACACGATCCATCCAGGCACTTTGGATGGTAAAATTTGATTCATTAGAAAATTTACTCCAGGCCACAGGCAAGCGAATCGTTTTGAATCCTGCTGCTTTTACCGAGTTAATTAATTGTTGGGTAATTAATGGATTGCCCCAGTTTGTTTCACCGCCGATTGCATCCAATGAATTACCAACGTTCCAACCAATTCCCATACGCTTGGTTAATTCCACGCTGTTAACACCACCTGAACTTACTGAGCTAGTCGAACTTGAAGAGCGCGAGCTGGCACTGGAAGAACTTCTGCAACTCGGTGGGCCATACAATGCGCAATATTCCGGACTCCAGGTCGTCCACGGACAATCAGGCCAACTATTTCCTTGCGGACAATACAGCGATGATGATGAACCTGAAGAACTGGACGGTGCACGACTGCTCGAACCCGAACTCATTGAAGAGCTTGATACCGGACAAGATGCGCCGCCCACTACACCGTATGGTGACGGCTGCGTTGTACAAGTGGAACGTGAAATACAACTTTTATTGTTCTCATAACCCCAACCACTTTGCGTGCTTGTGCAAACAGGATAAAGCGTACCGTACCAATTACATTGCGCGCTACTGTTGTTGCAGACCTGCGAAGAACTGGATGAAACCACACTGCTGGACGAACTGCTGGATAAAGGTACAAGACTCGATGAAGATGAATGACTTGAAGGAACAGTTGAAGAAGAAGTAGATCTACTGGTTGCTACAGATGAATTAGCAACACTTACAGTACAAGTTGCCCCAGACACAATCGGTATTTCAATGGAACCATCACTACTAACCTGCACACCGAATGAAACAGTTTGGCCCGGTTGGATGCTCGCGTTCCAACTTAAATTGGAAGCACTGTAGGGGTTGCTACCACTAACGATCGCATTCCAACTGCCGGTAATCCTGTTACTGCCATAAGTCAAATTTACACTCCAACCGTTGATTACCGTTGATCTCATATTGGTAATTTCTATACTGGCGGTTGCGCCGCTGCCCCAAGAGTTATTCACTACATATTTGCAGTTAGCAATCGGGGCAACAGAGCTTAGCGCGAGCGAACTTTGCGATGCAAACAGGCTTGCGCCAAGCAGCGCCGCCGCCGCGAGTTTTTTGAGCTGCGAAATATTCATCAGGTATTTCTCCTATCGTTATTGTGAATTTTCAGAGCGAAAAATTGCGAGCTCCGAATGGCGAAAAACGTGAGTCTCTTGCATGACTCACGTGTAAGGGTGAATACAACTACTCAAACTTTTAATAAAAATTATCCGGATTTTGAGCGGCGAGATATTCATCAGGTAGTTTTCCTGTTGTTATTTGTTATTGACTCGACACAGGGAAAACATCGCCCACGGACGAGAGGATCTGCCTTGGACTAGATACAGCGGTCGCTATACAAGATTTTCGAGAAAGAAGGATCGCTCAAACACTCTGCGATCAAAATAGTCAGCAGAACTACATACTACTGATTAATGAGATTGATAAGACATCAACAACGATAAGAACCAACGCTTTTGACGACATAAGATTTATTATGCGAAGGAATTCACAAATAGAATTTTGTTTATAGATGAAAAATAAATGGCTTATTTATTCACTGGATAAAGACTTATGCAGATTGTGTGTTGCAACTACATTTTCCGCTTCAAGCATCGGTTTTTATTACAGTGATATCAGTTGCCAATAGCAAGTTCACGTAAAAATGCTGTGTGAGCCACAGGTGTGTGTTCGCCGGTATAAGGTAAGAGAGTCCATATTTCTGTTGCAGCCATAGATTCACGTGACTTAAGCGTTTTATAGGGTGCATGAACTTCCAGTTCCAACAGGCCGTCATCAAGGCTGGAATTTAAAAACTCCTGATAGAGTTCAATTTGCCCCTGCTCCGGATGAATCGCACTTTTGGGTTGCAAAGCAAATTGGATGATCAATAATTGTTGGCCGCTAAATGCGGCCATCCAACCTTGGCTGGGTTGGATAAACACTTTTCCCTTACGTCCATGATGGGTAGCTGATGAATGATTTTTCAGTGCAAAAATTCCGTCATTAAAGCTGTGCTCCAATGGGCCGTAGGTTGCATCGGTAAAATGTTCGATACGAACATCATTCATACTGGCGACAGGAACATACACATGAGTGGTATGGGGTACACGGGAATTAAACCAAATATCCCAAGCGATATTTGAATCGCGAATATTTTGCGCACGCACATCCAATCGGATTTGGTTAGGTTTGCCATCAACGAACGAAAATGTTTTCTGCATTATCACACCCGAGACAGGACTGCTCGGACTTTGCAACACTATTTTCTGCCCGCTTTTTTCCTGCACTGTATTTTTAGCAAGAATTAAAAACGGATCGGGCGGCCAAACTGCTTTTGCCTCGCGGCGTTCATCGTTTAATCGCTGGTGAAGCCACCATTGGCTCTGCGGGCCAACCCAGGTTTCATGCCCAAAGTAGCTGATATTATTTGACTCGGGTGTTACGGACGGATGCGGATCGCTAACAACAGCAGCACCAATACGCAAAAAATTCGGTTGACCGACGAGACATGCGGATAACACGCGGCCGCCAATATCCGGCGTAATGTCAAGCGCGACTGTGCCATTATTCAGCGAAATACGTGCTACTTCCGCTTGCACAAACAATGGGGAAAATAAAAACATAAGCAAAACAACCCTTGGCAAAAAGAGACAGTTAGTGGGCATGTTTGCTCTCTCACAGAATATTTTTGTAGGTTTTTTTGTGGTGTGCCGTAATATCTACGCTGGATATATATCGTTATTGTGTTGGTATTAGTAATCGGCTGGTTACAGCAACGGTTTTGAATTCAATATTTGCAATAATTGCTGTAAATGTACCGAGGATTCATAACCTAACGGAGTCAGGTAACCGCCATCCACCTGGGTTGTTAATTGTTTTTCGAAAAGACGACGGGTAGCGGCAATAATCTCTGCAGAAGCATCCGAATGGACCTTTAACCCGGATTGGTTGGTACTGGTATCAAACATGCGCAGTACTTGCATTTCGGTAACTAATTCAGGGGATATTGGCATGATGGGTCTCCGTTATTATTCGGTCATTCCGTTATAAATAGCATAGCCAGTGCATATCGCCAAATTTTTCACTGAAATAGAAGAAAATTTACCTGAAAGCAGAGGTTCGATTAACCTTTTCCGCAAAACTGATCAATCACAGGCAAAAAATCCCGCCAATATAGGCGGGATTTTTTTAGGGCAGGTGTTGTTTTATTTTGATTTACTGCCCTGTCAAACCATTCGCAAATCCTTGCAACGCAGGTTTGGGTTGGAAATTATTGTCAAACAACAACGGCCAATCCGGATCTTGGGCAAACCAGCTTTGTGCATCCCACATACCCCAGACTGTAATACCACCACGTTGTGCAGCGGGAACCGTACGCAAATACGCTGCTACAATTTGGCGGTAGCGTTCGCTTTGCGCGGCAGCAGCTGCCGCTGTCAAGCTCGTGTACACCGGTGCTGACGAGTTGTATTTATTGTTGATACGCACATCGAGTTCGGTAATTTTTACTTTCAATCCACGCTGCACAACTGCGCGGAATGACGCTTCGATATTAGCGATACTTGGCCAATCCGGTAGCACGTGCATTTGGAAGCCCACACCATCGATGGGGACACCGCGTGCTTTTAACCCATCGACCAGAGCAAGCATGCGCGTTGTTTTTTCATCGTTGGTTTCTGTGTTGAAATCGTTGTAATAAAGATCGGCAACGGGGTCGGCTTCATTGGCCCAAATAAATGCCTGGTCAATAAAATTAACACCCATTTTTTGATAGAACACGGAATTGCGGAAACCGTTAACAGCATTACCATCACCATTTTCAGCGATAGCTTCATTTACTACATCCCAGCTAGCTACCTTACCGGAGAAATGTGCGGCAATTGTTTGCACATGTGTTTTCAACATAGCAGGAAAATCACCGGAATAACTTTTCATGAAATTCGGTACTTGATAATCCTCATGCCAAATCAATGCATGCGCGTGAACGCTGATACCATTTTGGCGGGCAAAATCAACGAGCGCATCGGCATCGGCAAAACTGAATGTTGTTTCGCTCGGATGCACGTAGCTCATCTTCATAATATTTTCAGCAGTCAATTGATCAAAATGCTGGAACAAAACAGATCGCTGTTGGCTGCTGCTCAAAATGCTATTGGCTTCCGAACCGGCGCGCACAGCAACACCTATCGGGAAATCAGCGAGCGCTTTTAAACTCAAACCATTTGCACTGCTTGCGACACTCGACGATGAGCGAATACTTGAACTGCCAAGCGCAATGCTGGACGCAATACTTGAGCGTGAAGCAACAACACTGGATAACGCGCTCGAACTTGATCGTGTAACACTCGAAGGGGCACTTGAGCTAGCGGGTGCAATACTGGAAGCAATACTTGAACTCCCTCCCACTACCCCATAAGGTGCAGGCTGGCCCGTACACGTCGCACGCGAAATACAACTTTTGTTATTTTCATAACCCCAACCGCTTTGCGTTGTGGCACACAACGGATAAAGCGTGCCGTACCAATTGCATTGCTGACTACCTGACACACTCGATGCAATTGCACTCGACACCACAGAACTTCTGCTGCTCACACTACTGCTTACCGTAATGACAGACGAAGAACTTCTCGCACTGCTAGCAGGCACAGAAGAAGACGCAGGTGTTGATGACGTACTCGCACCACAAATACTGCCGGTTACGGTAGGACGCTCGGCACTTCCACCGCGTTTATCAACCTGAAAACCGAACGAAACACTTTGCCCCGGCTGGATAGTGCCATTCCAACCGAGATTGGATGCAACGTAAGGATTACTTCCGCTGACATTTGCATTCCATGAACTCGAAAGACGGTTCGTCGTATATTGCCAACCAATGTTCCAACCATTGATCACTGCAATACTGGTATTGGTAATGGTGATTTCACCGGTCGCACCGGTATTCCATTCGTTGCTAATGTTGTAACTACAATTTGCTGATTGTGCGAAAGAATGTTGCGCGAAAAAACTTGCCGCCAACATAGTCGCCACACCCAGCGTTTTTTTCATAAACGCAGATTGCATGGTCGTATCCCCTGCTGTAGTAGTGAAAAGATAAATTATTGTTATGGGCGATTCACTCCATGAATCGAGCAAGTCCTGAGTGTTGACCTGGTTAAACGTAAATTCATTGCTGAAATTATTTTTGGCGAATCACCTAAAAAAAATAAACCGGCAAAAATAATCTAAAGTAACGTATGGGGATCATGAAAAAACCGACCTCGCACGCGATGCAGGTCGGAAATTCACAGTTGTTTTCAGGGATAACACCTGGAATCCGGCAAGCAGTCGGGAGCTGTAATTAAACCGTCCCGCCCGCCTGAATCCATTGGGGAAAAAGTCGTCCTTGACCGGGGCATCTCTCCAAATGCCTGTCCATGCTCACTCTCACTCGATGTGCTTAACCCGCTTATTGCAACGGTGGGTAAGCATTGTTCAGCAATATCTGGAAACCTTCTTTGAACCAACGGCCAGCTACCGGAGCATTTGGCAGCGCACCGGTATCGACGTTAGAACCACTGCCCGGGTTGTAGTTGTAGGTTGGGTCGCACATGCGGTCGAAACCTTTTGCCGGATCTTGTGGGTCATAAGACAACGCAAGCGATGCAGCACCATCTGACTCACCCGGTGGTTTCACCCAAACGTAGGCGTCGATACCGGCAACAGGTGCTACGCGTGGACGCTCACCAATACCGCCACTTTGGTTACACCAGTTTCCACGGTGGCTACGACGGTCAAGACGTGATTGATCAACAAAGGTATCCAACACAGTGCTGGTTGATTGCGCAGTTGGACGGTTTGGACCACCCCAACCATTACGGCCGGTATCTACCAACATACCGATAGTGCTGGGGAAACCGGCAGAGATCATTGCAGTACGCCATGCTTGAACGAAAGCAACTTCACTGAAATGCGGATTCCATTCATAGAATTTCGCTTGACGGGTTTGGGTACCACCGCCACTACCAGGGAAAGCGCTGTTAGCGAGGGAATCAAGGAATGGCTCGTACAACGGCGTGTAACCAGAGGTATTGGATACGAAACCGGCAATAGTGTTAACGCCACCGGTTGCGCCTTTGATTGCATCGCCGATCAATGTTACCGCTTTACCGAAGTTATCAGTCCAACCCAACCAGCCTGAGTGGCCGATATCAACGTAAGAGTAAACGTTAGGAATGGTGTACAGCTTGCTCAAGGTGTAACGGGTATTGGCTACGTAACCGTGAGTGGCATCTGTCGCCAGTTGACATTCCGGATCGCTCAAATTGGTCACCAGGTTTGGCAATGAATCAGGCTCAATGATTGCAATGATTCGCAAGCTTCTGTATTTGCTATCACCAAAAATTGCCGCAATTGCATCGACATATTCAGTGCGGTAACGGGCAGTACCTTCCGGACCTTGTGCCAATTCACCGTTAGAAGCCAGAGCATGGCAGTCGCGATTCGGCAGGTCATATACAACGATCTGGATTACATTTGCATTTTGTGCCAATGCCGCGTCCAGGTGATCACGCAAACCAAAACTGCCATCTGCCGGTGCGATAGCGCCGATACGGTCCATCCATACAGCGGTGTTGTAACCGGCGATTTTTGAACCATTGGTTTCAGCTTGTGCTTTAGCGGACCAGATGGGATCTATGTACCAGCGCGCATCAACGAAGGGGTTATCCATACGGCTGGAATTGTTGGACGATACAGAACTGCTTGAACGTGAACTCGGTGCAACAGAAGAGCTGCTTGGTACAGCGCTTGACGTCGTCGTAACGCTGGAACTGGAACGTGAAATCACGCTGGAGCTTGAGCTGGTTGTTGTAACAACCGAACTGCTTGAACGCGAGGTAGTAGATGGAACACTGCTCGAGGTTGTTGGAGCACTGCTTGATGACGGCGCTATGCTGGACGAACCGCCGACCACATTCAAGCAGGTTGAACGAGCAATACAACTCTTGTTGTTTTCCCAGCCCCATCCACTTTGCGTAGTCACACACAGTGGGTAGAGAGTACCGTACCAATTGCATTGTTGGCCGCCATTGTTGATCACGCTGGAGCTGGAACTGCCAATCACAGGTGCAGAGCTGCTTGAACGAGAGGAACTGGTGGTTGGCACGCTGGAAGGTGCTGCTGAACTAACCGACGTACCCGAGCAGATACTGCCAGTCAGTGCTGGAACCTCTGCGGTGCCGCCACGCTTATCAACCTGGAAGCCAAAACTAACGCTTTGGCCTGGTTGCAAAGCACCATTCCAACCGAGGTTTGATGCGGTATAAGGGTTGCTACCGCTGAAATTTGCGTTCCATGAGCTGGTGACGCGGTTGGTAGCGTATTGCCAACCTACAGTCCAGCCATTCACTGCTGCTGTGCTGCTGTTGGTAATCACGATTTCACCGGTGAGACCGGTATTCCATTCATTGCTGATTTTATAGACACAACTAGCGGCAGCACCCTGGCTGGCTGCGGCCAGACCAAAGCTTAGCAATGCCGCCAAGCCATACGTTTTTCTTAGGGGAGTTGTCATTCAAGTTCTCCTGGATTCCAGTGAGGAAGGCTGTAGAAGCCTCGTTATTATTTCGCGCCAGTGACCACCGACGCTGATTTATCCCTACATTCCGGTAAGGCTGCCACGAATTTGTCTGTGACATTATCGATCCATCAATAGATTTGTTAGCGCAATCTTAATTATTGGAAGTAAGCAAGCCGGGCAAGCTCATCAAACACAGTAAAAATGATATTTTTAGAATGAAAAACCTAAAGATTGCGACTTAACTTATCGTGAATAAAAACACTATAATCCTTTAATAAACCAATAGATTGCACCATTAATTATGATTTTTATTAGTGAAATTCGCGGATAAAATAATAAGGAGTGTATTGGCAAACAGAATTACTCCTTCATGACCCTAACGCTATTATTTATTATTTTGCGCTCTACTATCTGCGAATAAACTCTCATTGCGCACTTGTATACCACAAATAGTGTCAATGCAAGATTGCGCTAACATTTAAGTGACAAATTTTGCTTATTGAGGATATATGAGCAAAAGCCTGCCTCATGATTCGCCTCTTCGCCACCAACGTGACCGAGGGCATCGTTATTACTACGAATGCTGGCGGCAGCTGGTGGCAAGGTTCCCCCAGGAAAGGCCCGCATCGGGAACCAGAAGCGGATCGTGTTAACCCATCCACGTTCCAGACTCTCTGGAAGTACCTTCTATATAAGTACAGATAAGGGTGCCATCTTCAAAGCCTCTGCCACACTTGCACTACCCAACCGGCAGCGTTTGGAATGGTTTCTGCGTGCGCTACCGCCTCAAGCGTAAATTCATTTATTGCAAGTTCGATGGCGAGTTCGGCAGCAAGCCCAGTTGCCAACTCCGTCATTAATTCGATCAGCTCAGCGGCATCAAGCAGTGGCAACAATTGTGCAAATCAATAATTGTTAGAAAATCGGACATTAAGCAGGGCCGCAGCTCGTTGCTGATACATTTATTTGATGTGAATTTTACCTATGAATAAAAAATCTGCTTTAGGCGATTTATTTTTTAATTTAGTCAAAAATGAGATGAGTTTTCTTGTTTTTGTGAATTGATCGCGCTGTCAATTTGCTGTAATGTGGAATAATAAACATAAAAATAGATCCACCGTTAAGTAGCCATTTTTAGTTATTAGCACATAGCGTCAAACGGATAATTAAGACGCCAATATTATAAAAACCGTGATAAGAACGAGGGAAACAGGTGCTCAATTCGCGAGAGTTATGCACTTTTCTGCTTCACCTTCCAGTAGAAATTAATTTGCGCGCGAGCGTTTTTAAAGAAATTTTCCGGTCGTAAAAATTCGTTATTAATTTTTCCTCCGAAGCCTTTATTGACAATTTGTTAGCGCAATCATAAATCACAAAATATAACAATGTAATAACAATAACCTGACTGAAAACAACAACAAAGGCGCGGACGACTATGAAGACGTTGATTGTTTATGCACATCTCTTGGCTGCTTGTGTGGCCGTTGGTATTTTGCTTATCCAGGACTTGGCACTCGCCAAAACCAAAGGTAGTGCCCTGTCGGCAACAGCCATCAGGGATCTCACCAAATCTGCTGAAATTATGTTTATTGCATTAGTTGTATTGTGGATTTCCGGCCTGGCCCTGGTGCTGCTCGGCTATCTGGAAAACCCGCAGCAATACCTGATGAATGAAAAATTGTGGGCCAAGTTTACGGTTGTATCCCTACTCACGCTCAATGGGATTGCCCTCCACTACTTCAGTTTTCCGCGTGTTACTTCGCGTAAAGGGCTGCTCGGGCTGCCGACATTCGAACAAATTCTCGTCGTGCTGACAGGTGCCCTTTCTTCCGTTTCATGGTTATTCGCCTGTTATCTCGGTATTGCCCGTCCCTGGAATTACACCGTGGATTACAGCTTCGTCATGTTTATTTACTCAGGTCTGTTGATCGCCGCCTTCATAGTGGCGGGTGAAGTGCTGCGCGCTATGCGCCGCGCAGAGCCGGAACCACCGACACTCACCGAGCAAATCCGGTTAAACGCCTCCCGCAAGTTTGATTAAACCCGGCTCGATATTTTACGTATCGAGCCTTTGGTCGCAATGACAGCGTTGTAATCGCTTTGCCACACGACCTGACTGTACAACCCGACTCTTTGCGTTTCTTGTTTTTGTTCCACCGTTTTACCCGTTTTGACAATAACGATTGTTGATGACCGTTGCCGGTGCAAGCCGGTATTTACCTCCGAGGAAGACACTATGAGTAGCTTTAAAGCCTCTGCGATCAACCCTCGCCTGGCGGGAGTGCTAACACGCTCCCTCTATGCGGCAGGGTTCTCCCTGGCTGTATCCACTCTTTCCACCCAGGCTTATGCCGGCTGCCAGTATGTAGTCGCTAACCAGTGGAATAATGGATTTACCGCCACAATAAAAATAACCAACGATGGGTCTACCGCGATTAATGGCTGGAACATTAACTGGCAATACAGCGGCGACAACCGCATTACCAGTAGCTATAACGCCATGCTTACCGGTACCAATCCTTACAGCGCGACTAACCTGAGCTGGAACGGCAGTATTGCGCCCAACCAGTCGGTTGAATTCGGCTTTCAAGGCAGTAAAGGCGCGGCCAATGCTGAAATACCGGTAATCAATGGCTCTGTATGCGGTACTGCCACTTCTTCGGCTGCACCTTCATCGACACCGATAGCATCAAGCTCACGTTCTTCTGCGTCTTCTGCCACCAATCAAGGCGTAGCGCCACTGGTAGTACAAGGCAACAAAGTGACCGCCAATGGCCAACCGGCCAATTTGGCCGGTATGAGCCTGTTCTGGAGCAACACTGGCTGGGGCGGTGAGAAGTATTACAATGCACAGACCGTGGCCTGGTTGAAATCTGACTGGAAAGCCAATCTGGTGCGTGTGGCGGTAGGTGTTGAAGCAGATGGTGGACTCCTGACGGATTCAACGAACAAAACCCGCGCAATGACGGTTATTGATGCGGCTATCGCCAACAATATGTACGTAATTATTGATTGGCATACCCATACTGCAGAAGCCAACAAAGCCGCCGCCATCACCTTTTTCAAAGAGATGGCCACCAAATACGGTAACTACAACAACGTGATTTACGAGGTGTACAACGAGCCGCTACAGGTCTCCTGGAGCAACGTGATCAAGCCTTATGCGACTGACGTGATCAGGGAAATCCGCGCCATTGATCCAGACAACCTGATTATTGTGGGCACGCCCACCTGGTCACAAGATGTTGATGTAGCATCACAAGACAAGATCACCGGTTACAGCAACATCGCCTACACCTTGCACTTCTATGCGGGCACCCACAAGCAATCCCTGCGCAATAAAGCCCAAACCGCGCTGAATAACGGTATTGCCCTGTTTGTGACCGAATGGGGTTCAGTCAATGCCGATGGTGACGGTGCGGTTGATACCGCTGAAACTACTGCCTGGCTCAACTTCCTCAAAACCAACGGCATCAGCCATGCCAACTGGTCGCTGACCGATAAGGCCGAAGGTTCGGCGGCGTTGGTTCCGGGTGCCAGTGCCAATGGTGGTTGGACTGCAGCCCAATTGACCGCCTCCGGAACTTTGGTGCGCAATAACATCATCAGCCAAAATGGCGGTACTGTGACCAGCTCCTCGCGCTCCAGTACTCCAAGCTCGGTAGCCCCCAGCTCGGTCAGCTCCTCCGTTAACAACGGTGGCGGTGTGCTGTTTAGCGAAACCTTTGAAAACGGTACTGTTAACACCCAACCAGCTGGCTGGCAAAACTTTATCGGCTGGGTGCCTAATAACAGCAATACCGCTACCGGTGCACAATACGCCCTGATCGACAGTACCAAGTCCTATAACGGCAGCAAGTCCATCCGCTTCAAAGGCGGTGCTGCTCCGGCACAAATCGTCCGCGCATTGCCAACGGGTACCCAACGTCTTTATACCCGTGCTTACGTCAATATGAGTGTGGCAATGGGTAATGTGGCTGGCGATAACCATGAGCATATCTTCGGCCTCAAGAAAACTCTCGATGCCAACGATGAAATCCGTGTAGGCCAAATCAAAGGTGTACTGGGAACCAACCATATCCCCAGCGATAACATTGCGCCCAAGATGAGCCAGTGGTATTCAGGCACGCAAATGGCCGCGAACACCTGGTACTGCGTTGAGGTGGACTATTTGGCTGATCAGGCTTATGACACCTTGAAAATGCGTGTAAACGGCACTGAAGTTCACTCCATCACTTCGGCCAACGATTGGAACAACGGCGCCTTGGGTGCTGACTGGATGAGCGACAAGTTCAACTATGTGATGTTTGGCTTCCATAGCTTCAGCGGTCGTT
Organism: Cellvibrio sp. GW822-FHT04B05; assembly: GCF_058800985.1. Classification (NCBI taxonomy): domain Bacteria; kingdom Pseudomonadati; phylum Pseudomonadota; class Gammaproteobacteria; order Cellvibrionales; family Cellvibrionaceae; genus Cellvibrio; species Cellvibrio sp. GW822-FHT04B05. Next base: position 335,164 of record NZ_JBXAMU010000002.1, read on the forward strand.
CTGCCGATGTGTGGATGGACGACATTGTGGTATCCACCCAACCAATCGGCTGCGGGACTGTAACCCCTCCTGCCAGTTCCAGCGCTCCCAGCTCAGTGGCTCCGTCGTCTTCAAGCCGTTCATCTTCTTCCAGCCTGATTGTCCTTTCATCGTCCAGTGTGGCAGTAACCAGCAGTTCAGTACCATCGTCAGTAGCACCCAGCTCCAGCAGCCGTTCAAGCTCATCGGTAGCGACCACTGCTGCATGGACCCTGGATGCCACTGCGTCCTACCTGAACTTCGTCACTACCAAAAACACCCACAACGTGGAAGTGCATAACTTCACTACGATTAACGGTTCAATCAGCAGCGCCAATGTGGCAACCCTGACCATTGACCTGAGCACCGTGAATACCGGCGTCGCACTGCGCGACCAACGTATGCGCGATCTCCTGTTCCAGACAGGAAGCTTCCCGACCGCCACCGTAACCGTTGCAGTACCGACCAGCTTGATCAGCAGCCTCGCAGTTGGCCAATCAGCCACTACCGATATTTCAGCCAGCCTGAACCTGCATGGTGTGAATGGTGCGCTTACCACCAAAGTCTCTGTCCAAAAACTGTCCAGTAGCCGTGTCCTGGTACAAAGTCTGTCGCCCATCTTGGTTAAGGCTGGTGACTATGCACTCACCGATGGTGTGGAAGCCCTGCGTGAAGCAGTTGGCATTGCCTCGATCAGCGTCGCTGTGCCAGTGGATTTCGCGCTCGTCTTTGACGCCCGTTAATTGGATGAAGCTTAGAGAGAACCTATCATGAAAAAATTATTGAAACTGTCGATGCTCTCCACCGGGTTAATGACCCTGGGGATCATGGCATCCGGTGGCGCTAATGCCCAGGGTGCCTGTAGTGTGGCTTACGATACTGTTAATACCTGGGGCAATGGCGGCCAATACAAGGTGGTTGTCACCAATACCAGCGCGGCAAAAACCAGTTGGGAACTTTGCTGGACGTTTGCCGGGAACGACACCATCCCCAACCTGTGGGATGGTGTGGTCACCCAAACCGGTAAGAACGTGTGCGTGAAGAATGCACCATACAATGCCAATTTGCCGGCTAATGGCTCTGCAACCTTTGGTTTCCTCGTCAATAACCCGGGTACAATCCCGACGGCGTTTACGCTGAATGGTGCTGCTTGTGGTGGTAATACCAGTGCTGCCAGTAGTACTCCCAGCAGTGCTCCTGCGACCAGTGCCTCTATAACCAGCAGTAGCCGCAGCAGTACCCCCACAACCAGCAGTAGCAGCAGTGTTCCCTCCGTCGCTGCCCGTTGGTTACTCGATGGCACCAACTCTACCTTCAACTTTGTTACCGTGAAGAAAAATACCGCCGGCGTGGAAACACCCGAAAGTATGACCTTTACCCAGTTGCAAGGTACTGTGGCAGCCAATGGCCAAGCAACGTTGACCATCCCGCTGAGCAGTATTTCCTCCGGTGTCGACCTGCGTAATACACGCCTGCAGGATTTCCTGTTTGAATCCCAATACTTGCCGAGTCTGCACTTCACTACTCAACTCGACCTGGCAGCGATTGATGCTATGGCCGCCGGTAGCACTAAAGTACAAAGCGTGACGGGTAACCTGATATTGCATGGCGTGATCAAATCACTGGTATTTGATGCATTAGTCGTGAAGCATGCTAACAACAGCGTCAGTTTCTCTCCGCGCAAACCTATCCTGATCAATTCAGCTGATTTCGATATGAATGCCGGTATTGAAGCGCTACGAGTGCTGATGAGCCTCACCACTATTGGCGAGAAAGTCCCGGTCTATTTCAAAGTGTTCCTTAACCGCGACAATCCCACCAATATTCCGGCGATCAGCCTGGCAACTGCACCCAATGCACCGCTTGGCCTGACCGGCTCGGTTAGCAATGTTACCGGCTCAGCCAGCCTCAACTGGGCAGATGCCAGCAACAACGAAACCGGCTTTTTGGTACGTCGTAAACTGGGCACAACAGAGCTTTGGACAACTGTTACCGGTACAGCAGCGAATACTGTCAGCTACAGCGATGCATTGACTGTCCCCGGCAGCTATGACTACAAGATCATCAGTTATACCGACAGCATTCCATCAGCAGCAACCAGCCCATTAACCCTGGTGTATGCAGCCGGTTCTTCAACATCAACATCATCAAGATCTTCTGTGAGCACTGTTTACAGTTCATCAGTGGTATCGTCTGTCAGGTCATCCAGCAGCATTTCATCTGGTAGCTCGAGCAGCAGCGGTGTCCTGGTAGGTGATGCAACGCGGGGCGCGTCGCTTTGGACCCAACGCGGCTGCGTGGGATGTCATGGTGTCGATGGCGAGAAGAATGCCAACGGTACCGTAGTGATTGCATCACTCAATGCGAACCGCTCTGTTTATCGTCACAGCCAGGATACCCAGGATCGCTCACTGCGTGATTTCATTGCACGCTGGATGCCATTGGGTAACGAAGGTAGCTGTACCGGACAATGTGCGGCGGATCTTGAAGCCTACATCCATACCTGGCGCAAACCATCAGACGGTATCCCGGATAATCCTGTATCCAACTTCAGCTGCCCATCTAACGCGCAAAGTTATGGTCAAAGAACCTTACGTTTGCTGACTAAAGCTGAGTACCAACGTTCGGTGAGAGATTTGGTGAACTACCAAACTGATGTGGTTTCAAGCTTGCCTGACGACTTTATCTCCGGTGCGTTTGTGAATAACAACACCTTGACCATTGATAAAGGCCGTTACACCGCTTATCTGGCCCACGCTGAACGTATTGCTACTGATGTAGCGACACGTTGGAATGCAGTGTTGGGTTGTACGCCGTCGGCCAGCTGTGCGAGCACCCTGGTAAATACTTTGGGTCCACGTATCTTCCGTCGTCCGCTGACGACCGATGAGCAAACTGCTTACCTGAATGTTGCTAACGGCACCACCGGTAGCCGTTCTGTTACCGACGGTATGCAAGTTGCCCTGACGGCCATGTTGTCATCACCACAATTCTTGTATCGCTCGGAAATTGGTGAGCTTTCAAGCAACGGTGTTTACAAGCTTACCGGCTACGAAATGGCGACCTACCTCAGTTACACCTTCACCGGTACAACGCCAACCGCTGCGCTCCTGACTGCTGCCGGCAACGGCACCCTGAATACGGCAGCAGGCATTCGCGCCCAAGCAACTACCCTGCTGAATTCGGCGACCACCAAATTGCTGTTGAGTGATCTGGTGAACCGTTGGCTAATGACTGAGAAAATCGAGACGCTCACCAAACCTGCGGTTAACAACTTCGCAACCCTTGGTGCTGACATGAAAAACGAGTTGGGTAAAAACTTCGCTTACGCAATGTTGGATACCGCAGGCACCTTTGCAGGTATCTACAACCCATCGTATACCCACGTCAACTCACGCCTGGCGACTCACTACGGTATTCCATTCAGCGGTACTCAGGATGCAGACGGTTTTGTCAGAGCAACAACCACCGAGCGTGGCGGTATCCTGATGTCAGGTGCCTTCATGTCGCGTTATGCAAGCACTACCGATTCCAACATGATCACCCGTGCTGTAGCAATCCGCAGAAAGCTGATGTGCCAGGATATTCCTGAGCCACCATCTGGCGTGAGCCTTGACCGCGAAGCTCTGGCTGCGCGCGACAAAGAGTTCTATGAAAATCCACATACTACCCAACGTATGATCTTCGACCGCATTACGGCAGGCACCAGTTGTTCTAATTGCCACGGCGAAATCATCAACCCATTGGGTGGTGGATTGGAAAACTTTGACGTTGCCGGTCGTCTTCGTACAACCGATCTGAAAGGCAATGCCATTGTGTCTAGCGGTACTTTCTTCTCGCCCTATCCACAGTTGCAGTTCCTGAACGATCCGGACCGCGTCATCTACTCACCTGCGATCCAATTCAACGGTGCTAAAGACCTGGCTCGTACCATCGTTGAACATCCACAGGTATCGAATTTGGCCCAGACCTGTCTGGCTACCCAATTCGTAAGTTATAGCTCTGGTATCAACTCCATATTCCTTATCGATTCGGATAGAGATGTTGGTTACAGACGCATTAGCAAAGCCGAAGAGAACGCATATCGCTGCGACATTGCTGGTCTGACCAACGTATTAAGCACTAGAGGCCCACGCGCAATGCTGGAAGAAATCCCGGTATTGGAATCTGTGATGTATCGGAAGGAGTGGGCGCGCTAAGCGCCCCCCACCCTTCCCTCGCCTTGTTAACGAATTGGAGTAAATAAAATGAGATATAAAGACTGCTTCGATAAAGAGCGTAGAGATTTTCTGCGCATCGTACAGCGTGCCGGTATTTCTGCCGGTTTGATCAGAGCATCCAGCTTGATCGGTGGGGTTATGTTGGCACGTGCTGCTGAGGCCCAAAGCGGCACACCCAGCAAAAGTTGCCTGGTGTTTTCAGGTGGCGGTTGCCAAACCAACCTATGGTACCCGAATGGCGGCGTATTCCCGGCACAATCAGCGCCACTGCAAACGCATTACAGCAGAATCGCTATGATGAAAGGCGCTTCCCTGAGTGGTGCTGGCCATGGAGTAATGTTCCATCGTTTTGATAATGCCAGTTGGGGAAAAGACAGCTTTGATGTGAATATGGGGCGCACAATTGGCTCGAACTTTCCAGTCAAATACCTGAACGTAGGAACTACACCACTGTCCAGTTTAAGCCGTGAAGGTTCGCGTGAAATTCCTACTATCACCAGCCCGCAGGCAGCATTGGACATATTGTTCAGTGGCGGTACCACTACCACCTCCGGGACTGCCCCCAGAAAATCAATTGTTGATTTGCACTACCCTGCAGTTAACAGTTTGAAAACGAAATTGGGCCAGCATGAAAAAGATAAACTGGATAGCCATTTCACGGCGATTCAAGAGATCGAATCTGCAATTGGCTCTGGCGGTGGTGGTGGCGGCTCATGTCCGAAGCCGGCGAATACTGCGGCGGTCGGTTTTGATGCGCTGTCAAAATTACAAACGGACATTATTGTCCTCGCGTTGAATTGTAATTTGACCGCATCAGTCTCGATTGCGTTTGGTGATGACAGCCACAACCATATTCTTGATAAATTGGGTGGTCGTTCTTCGCACCAATCCCACCACTTTAACCAAGCCCAGTACACGGAAGACATCGCTTACATGCAAGGCCTCACCAAAAACTTGCTGGATAAACTGAATTCGGCAGGTCTGTTAAGTACCACCATAGTGACTCAATTGTCCGATATGGGTAACGCCGACCAGCATGGTAATGCCGATGTACCAATGCTGGTTGCCGGGGCAGGTATCACCGGTGGTCGACTGGTGGAAATGGGTGGTAAAACACAAGCGTCAATCTACCAAACACTCGGCCAGAAACTACGTGCAGACCAAAGTCCACATGGCGCTGCATATCGTGACTGGAGTGTTCCCACTATTGCAGGTCTGTAAAACCCGTCTCGCTATGGATTATTAATTTGATCCATAGCGAGCCGAATTGATTAAAAAAATCGCCATGTAACTACCGGAATGTGAAGTATTTGTGTACATTCCGGCAAGTACATGGCGATTTTTTTGATATAAATAACGCATCAGCAGTCAACCTGACTGATGACAATAAAAATAATGAGCGAGCGCAACCATGATCAGAGATTCAAAACACAGTTACGGCATTATGAGCATTTTTTTCCATTGGGTAAGTGCCGGACTGACCTTATTCTTATTTGGTGTGGGCGCCTATCTCACCAGCTACGGTTATTACTCTCCTGACTATTTGAGTATTGCGCATCTGCATTACGCGCTGGGAATTATTCTAGCGGGCCTAATTACTGTCAGACTCTTATGGCGCTTGACCAGCAGGACACCCGGGACACTTGTCAATTCCCTTCCTGCGAGAATCGGCATTCCACTGAGTAAATTTTTACTCTATGTTTTTCTATTTATCATATTGATCAGTGGATATTTAATTTGTACTGCCGAAGGACAATCGATTAATGTCTTTGGCTTATTCCAGGTTCCGTCGGTTGTCTTATTGGAAGTGGAACAATTGAACATCGCAGGATTGACCCACAAGTATGTAGCCTGGATTTTGATCGGGCTGGTACTTATTCACGCTGGTGCAGCGCTTATCCATCACTTTTTTTTGCGCGACCGCACGCTGGTACGCATGCTTAAGCCAGGCAAAGATTAATTGCATCCTATCACTTATACGTTAAAGATTTTCTTGACCTCATCGGCGATAATTTGCGCCCCCTGCTCTACTACACTGGCATCCTGGCAATAGGTCACACGAATACACTCGTGGGAATGTTGCCAATCATCCTTCAAACCCGGGAAAAAATGATGTCCGGAAACAACCAGAACACCGCGCGCTTTTAAGCGTTGATAAAGCTCCTCACTGCTCATCGGCAAATCCTTAAACCATAACCACAGAAAGATCGCACCTTCCGGTTTATGGATAAAACAAGGTAGATCAACGAGATGTTTTTTAAATGTTGCCACTGCATGCTCCATGCGTGCGCGATAAAACGGCGCGACGATTTCGCGGCTCAACTGCAGAATTTTTCCATCCGCCAATAAATGTCGCGCTAACACAGGACCAAAATTTCCTGTTGCGAGGCTGAGAATTGTATTGGCTTTAGCGAAGGCGTTAATCACGTCAGGATTAGCGATAACAATGCCGGTTCGCGCGCCGGGCAAACCCAATTTGGAAAGGCTCAACACCAGAATTGTATTGTCATTCCAATGCGGCCCGGCATCGGTAAATAAAATATTCGGAAAGGGTGTACCGTAGGCGCCGTCAACAATAAAAGGGACTTTGTGTAAGCGCGCGAGTTCATCCAGTTTGACCAACTCTTCATTGCTGATCACATTGCCCGTAGGATTAGTCGGGCGCGACACACAAAGGGCACCAGTTTCTGAGGTAATAATTAATTGCGAAAAATCCACATGGTATTTAAAGAAACCGTCGGGGAGCATTTCGATGCCGGGGCGACTTGAGGTAAAAAAATCGGTATCGATACCCAAATCGCTATAACCCAAATATTCGGGTGTCAGCGGCAATTGAATACGTTTTTTGCTGCCGTCCGCATAGTCACCAGCGAATAAATTAAACAGCACAAAAAATGCGGATTGACTGCCGTTGGCGAGCGCAATGTTCGCGCGCGTAATCGGCCATTGATATTCGCTGTGCAAGAGCGCGGCGATAGCATCGAGTAATTCGGCATCGCCTTGCGGTGGTTGGTATAGACCCAACAATTGATGGGTTTTGTCGGGACTATCGAGCGTCATCCGCAATGCATCTTCAAACGCCTGCTCCATTTCAGGAATACGCGCCGGATTGCCGCCACCCATAAAAATCATATCGGGATTTACACGCAGCGCCTCGCCCAAATCATCCATCAAGGTGACTATACCGGCATCAGTGCAGAGTTTTTGGCCGAAACGGGAGAGTTGCATAGAGAAACACCAGATTGATTAACACGACTTGCAAAAGCCGTGCAATCTAGCGGGTACGATGGGAAAACACTAGAGGATTAAATCAGACCAAATCGTTTTAAAGTCTCGGCCAATTTTTCAGCGTTAACCGGTTTTTGAATAAACTCGATTGCACCAAGTTCAGTGACCCGGGCATGTGCAGTAGGCTGGATATCACCGGAAATCACAATGATCATGGCATCAAGCCCTTCCTTTTTCACCGCTTCCAACACCTGATAACCATCCATTTCCGGCATGGTCAGGTCAAGGAACACCATTTCGCCTTTACCCTCGCGAATTGCCTGTAACCCCTCTGCACCGTTGGTAGCAAAGGTGATATCGACCTCCCATCCCTCGGGTAATGAGCGCGCAACTTGCTTGCGTGCCATCATGGAATCATCACAAATCAGCAGAGGTGTCGCCATGGGGTAAACGTATCTTTTAATTAGTGAAAGTAATTAGTCATCTGGTGGTAATTTGATCATCCGAAATAGTGGGCGATCATTTGCCATAAGTTACTGGAGAGTATAGTCAGGGTTTTTTGCCCACAGAGAATTTTTTACCCAGCTTTTCGTTTAGTCAGCCTTAATGTTGTTTGCGGAGCCAGGCTCTTGCTCAAAAAGCTCGGCGACATTCACCGACAATAATGCCTCCCGGCTGGCATCTACATCACCCAAATACTGGATTGCCGCCGGCCCCCACGGCAGGCCGTGTAAATATCGATGATCTTGCGGAAGCTGGCGCGGCAAATTCAGGATAGTCGCCAGTTCTTGCAAAGTAAGTAGTTTCAAATTCTGGCTAAGCAGGAAATCCCCCTGGTAATTGGCGGTGATAATCCGGTTTTTCACCAGGGCCTCACGGATACGATCCCACTGCTCCGCCGATAACCCCTGATGCATCAGCGTTCGCTCGGACACAGCCGCACCATCTGCCGAGGCGCGATAACAGCGCCATAGAATCAGCAAACTTGCCAACAGATCGGGATAATTGCGGTCGCGCAGGTCGATCTGGTGGGCGCCGATAGTATGCACAAACACCGCGCCACCAAGGATCACCGTCCAAATCAAATTAACCCACAACAGAAATAACGGCAGTGCGGCAAAAGCGCCATAGACAAGGGAGAAGGACGAATGGCCAACAATCCACCCAAATGCAGCCTTGAGCCCTTGAAAGCCCAAAGTGGTGAAGAATCCGCCGATTAATGCGTGACGCACCGATACCTTGCAATTAGGTACAGCGACAAACAACAAGGTGAACGCCGCCCAGTTTAAAACCCAGGGGGCAAATTGCAGCACCCACTCAAAAAAACCGAGGCTATCGTAAGTGCCAACCAACAACCGGAACGAGGTGAGATAGGTACTCATCGCCAGTGCGACGCCCAGTAACAACGGGCCCAAACTCAAAATCGCCCAATACAGTAAAAAGTTGGCGACGCCGCGCCGGCCGCGGGCCACACCCCAGATCGCGTTGAAATTCTGCTCAATATTTTTGAGCATTAAATAAGCAGATATCACCAAAAATAACAGGCCAAATGCGGTAAGTTGGCGCGCCTTGGCGGAAAAATCCGTTAAATATCGGCCTAAATCCTGTTCGCTATTGGGCAGGAAGTGCTGGAATAAAACCGATTGCAACTCACCACCAAGATCCTGGAATGCCGGAATGACGGAAAACATCGAGAAAGTCACCGTCATCATCGGTACAGTCGCAAAAAGGGTGACGTAGGTAAGCGAAGCCGCACTTTTCTGGCATTCTTTGGCTTGGTACTGACGCACCATCAAATAGAAAAATCCCCACAACCAGCGATAGGTCTTATGAGCCAGCTCACGCAGGGAGTGCATTTGAAGCATAACGTTAAATCCTTAAACCAAGTCGGGGCGCAGCCGTTATAATCTGCCGCACCATCGCGAATAGACGTTATTGAGAGAGAATTATGGTCACACTTTATCACAACCCGCGCTGTTCAAAATCGCGCGATGCGTTGAACCTGTTGCGTGAACAGGGCCATGAGCCTGAGATAGTTTTTTACCTGGAAACCCCTCCAAATGCCAAAGCACTTACAGCCCTGCTCGCTAAATTGGGCATCAGTGCACGCGATTTGTTACGCAAAGGTGAGGACGCCTATAAGGAACTGAACCTTGCCGATGAAAAATTGAGCGAGGCCGCGCTGATTAAAGCCATGGTGGAAAACCCAAAACTGATTGAACGCCCGATTGCGATTAATGGCGATAAAGCGATGATTGGCCGTCCGCCGGAAAATGTTTTGCAAGTAATTTAATAGCGAGAGTTCCGCACCACCCTGATTAGTATGCAAGACCGTCTGAGACATGGACGCCGAAGTCGAGCCTACAGGGATGTATTTACGGCACGTCTCGCATACTAATCAGGCTGGTGTTGGACTCTTTTCAACATCCGAATCAAAAGAATTATTTATGACGCCTTACATTTTAGTTTTGTATTACAGCCGCAACGGCTCTACGCTCGAAATGGCAAAACAAATTGCGCGCGGCGTTGAACAGGCTAGCGGCATTGAAGCGCGCTTGCGTACTGTTCCCGCGGTATCGGCAGTGAGCGAAGCGACTGAGCCAGCAATTCCGGATAGCGGTGCGCTTTATTGCAGCGAAGCGGATTTAAAACACTGCAGCGGCTTAATTCTCGGCAGCCCTACCCGCTTCGGCAATATGGCAGCACCGATGAAATATTTTCTCGACGGCACTAGCGGTATTTGGTTGAACGGGGATTTGATTAACAAACCTGCTGCGGTGTTTACCTCCACCTCCACATTGCACGGTGGACAAGAGTCGACCCTTTTATCGATGATGCTGCCATTACTGCACCAGGGAATGGTGATTGCAGGAATCCCCTACAGCGAAGCAGGTATCAGCACGACCCGAACTGGTGGCACACCTTATGGGGCATCGCATCTTGCCAGTGGCGATACCCCCAGCAGACTCAGCAGCGATGAAATTGCACTTTGCCAGGCACTGGGCAAACGCGTCGCCATACTCGCGCTTCAATTGAAAGGCTAATCCATGACGCAAACTCCTGATGAACAACAGTACGATGATGAAAAACCCAAAAAAATCATTGTCATTACCGATGAAGATTCCGTGCTGTTGCATAAAAAATTGCGCCTTGGCCAAGGTGTTTGCAATACGTGTTACGTCGCGCTGTTAGCAGTATTCACCCTTAATTATTTTATTAACGACAACGTAAAGCTGGCGACCTGGATAGTGTCCATATTTCCGCTCCTTATTTTTATCCCGGGTTTACTCAAACCAAAACATCGCACTTACAGTTGGATGTGCTTTGTATTACTGATGTATTTTTTATTCCTTATCCCGCTGTTGATGAGTAGTTGGCATTGGAGCTATTGGATAATGACTATTCTCGTCACCGTGTTATTTATCGCCGCCATGATGACCAGCCGCTGGCTGCAATATTGGAATTATTATTTGTCCACCCAAAAAAACCATTCATAACTTTTTCGGAAGGTAATTATTGTGTCTGTAAATTACGACGAATCAACACCGCCAAACGCACCACAATCGACCATACCACGCGCTGCACCCGCCAAAAAAACAGGTGCGTGGAGCCGCTTGTTTGGTGGAATGGGCAGGTCAATCACCTGGTTCCGCAATGCGGTAATGAATACGCTATTTATTATTTTGTTGCTTATTGTTGTCATTGCAATTGGCTCCAGCGCGCCGCAACCCTTGCCCGCGACATTTGCGCTGCGCATTGCACCTACCGGTGTGCTGGTTGACCAACGCAGCTATATAGATCCAATGAGCTTGTTGATGTCGGATAACAATCCCGATGAAAGTGAAACCCTGGTGCGCGATCTCGTTGAAGCAATCGATAAAGGTGCAAAAGATAAACGTGTAATTCTGTTGGTACTTGAACCCGGTCGCATGCTCGGTGGCGGCATCAGCAAAATGAATGAAATCGGCCAGGCATTGGAAAATTTTAAAGCGGCCGGTAAAAAAATCATCGCGGTGAGTGACAACTATTCGCAAGACCAATACTACCTCGCCAGCTTTGCCGATGAGATTTATCTGCACAATATGGGTGTAGTGGAAATTACCGGCTACGGTCGCTACATGAACTACTACAAAACCGCGCTGGATAAACTGGGCGTAACTATTCACGCATTCCGTTCCGGCAAATACAAAGATTATTTGGAGCCTTACTTGCGCGACGATATGTCACCTGAGTCGCGCGAGCACAACGAACAATGGATTGGCGAATTATGGAATGGCTACACCAATAAAATCGAACACTCGCGCAAGCTATCATCCGGCAGCATCAATGATTACATCAATAATCTTGATGCCCATATGGCATTAACGGATGGCGACAGCGCCAAACTCGCATTGGAAAAAAAGCTGGTTGATAAAGTGACCTCACGCCAGGAGATGGAACAAACATTAATTGCTGCCGCCGGTAAAAGCAAAGACGGCGAATGGTATAACAGCGTTGGGGTTAAGGGTTATTTGGCCGACGTACGCAAGCGTCGATCACTTGCACAACATAAAGTTGCCGTTGTTGTTGCAGCGGGTTCGATTGTCGATGGTCATCAGCCTGACGGCACTATCGGCAGTGAAAGCATGCTGGAATTATTGCGTCAGGTAAAAGAAGACACTGCAGTCAAAGCCGTTGTTATTCGCATCGATTCCGGTGGCGGCAGCGCCTTTGCGTCAGAAATTATTCGGGCCGAAATTATTGCCCTGCGCGATAAACAAATTCCTGTTTATATTTCCATGGGAACAGTCGCTGCTTCAGGCGGTTATTGGATCGCTACCGCCGGCGATAAAATCTGGGCACAACCCACCACCATTACCGGTTCCATCGGCGTGTTTGGCGCATTCCCGACCCTGGAAAAATCCCTGCAAAAAATTGGTATTAATACCGATGGTGTAGGCACTACAGAATTGGCAGGCACTATGCGCCTGGATCGTCCATTATCTGAAAAAGCAGGCAAGGTGGTGCAACACAGCGTGGATAATATTTACCAACGTTTTATCACCCTCGTTGCTGAGGCACGTGCGCAGGAAGTCGATGCCATTAATGAAGTTGCCCAAGGCCATGTATGGACCGGTAATAAAGCAAAAGAAATTGGTTTGGTCGATGAACTGGGTACACTGAATGATGTTATTGCGGCAGTTGTAGCAGAGGCAAAACTGAGTGACTACCAAGTCGAATTCGCCCAGCGCCCACTTTCACCTAAAGAAGAGTTTTTGCGTTCGCTTACACAAAGCCATGCAGGCACTTTTCTCCCTGCATCCCTGCTGGAACAATTCACCTCACTCAATATAGTGAACGAATTAAGTCCAGTATTGAAACCATTAAGTGATTTAAAAAAGATGAACGATCCACAGGGCATTTACGTGCAATGCCTTGATTGTGTAGCTCCCTGATTACTCGCACTCCATCCCGGCTCGACAAAATGATTGGCAGCGTTGCTGCCAATCATTCCTTCTTACACACAAGCAACCCTATTCACAGCTTTGCAGTGATCCTATCCAATCGGCAATCACATTAACTGCCGCTTGATCAACAATATGTGAAGCCAAAGGCGGCATTTGATTAACATCACGCAATTTCATTCGCTCCAGTAATACAGATCGCGCAGGTTCGCCGGGTGCGATAAGCCGTGCATTGGTAATTCCAAGATCACCTCCAGCCGGTTGCACATTACAGGTCCGTGTAGCGGCAAGCGCTGTGGTATAACGCAGATCGATATTTACCGGTGTAGTACCGTCGGGACGGTGACAGTTGCTGCAGTTGCTGTGTAAATAACTACGGGCACGTTGTGCAAGTGTCGCGGCGGTATCATCAAGTGCAAATAATTTTTGTGCCTTTTGATTTGCTGTGATTGCGTTGGAAAATAAACCTATGTGTGCCAACGTATCCAACTGACTCGCATGAATACCGGAGGATGGATACCGCATAACTGAATTTAACTGCACGGTTTCCAAACCCAGTGAAAAATTGGCCGCTTGCGTATGGCAAATCAAACACTGCGCCGGGCTCGGGAATTCCCATTGAATGCCGTTGACCGTTTTGATTTTTGCATCGGTCAGCAACTGCGCGTCAGTTTGATCATCGCGCCATTCATAACTGAATCCTTGCCATCCCAATTCCCCGCGCGCAAACAAGCGCGTTTCAACAAAGCGATCATTTAATTTGAAATGCTTCATCAATACGCTGCCGACAGGAAACAGAAAATCTCCGTCTTCCGCCACTCCTATTTTAGTTGCATCTGGCAGCGATAAATAACGCTCTTTTTCTGCAGAATCTGACCAGAGTTCAGATTGCACTTCATAGGGAATCATTGCCGTTGCTGGCAATTTTGGATTCAACCTACCCACACAACCCGTTGCTGATAAGTCGGCAGCCATAGTACCCGGTTGCCAGCCACCGCCTGCCGCCTCCAATTTGACAATTTGTGAACCGGCACCGGATTGCCCAATGGCGTAAAGTTCGCCGTAATTGTCCTGCGCAAATGACACTATATCGACAGGCACATCGCCATGATCGCCAACATTAATCGTGCCATCGTTATTGCGGGTGATGGACTGCATTGTTTTAACGCAATAGTCAGTGAAAAAATATTTCCCGTAGGCCGCAGGGTACTGGCTACCGCGATAGACATAACCGCCAATGACCGAACACACATTGGTGTTATGGTTAATCGATAACAGCGGTTTGATTTTATTGGCGGTAGAACAATTTGGCCGACCGCTATAACAGCTGTCACCCTCCATATCGCCCCAGCCATAATTACCACCGCGCGTAATCAGGTTTACCTCCTCCCAGGCGTTTTGCCCTACATCACCGGCCCATAAATCGCCATTCTCTTTATCGAAACTGAAGCGCCAGGGATTACGCAAACCGTAGGCCCAAATTTCCGGTGAGCCGCCACTGGTTGCAAATGGATTATCAGAAGGAATTGCATAATTGCGCCCGCTGCTGGTGTTATCAATATCGATACGCAAAATTTTTCCGAGCAAATTATTTTTATTCTGCCCATTCTGCTGCGGATCGCCGCCACTACCACCATCACCGGAACTTATATATAAAAACCCATCATTTCCAAACGCGAGTTGCCCACCATTATGATTGGAATAAGGTTGATCGAAGCGAAGTAAAATAACTTCTGAATTCCTATCGATAATACCGTTTTGTGCAACAGTAAAACGTGTCACTCGAGTTTCCATCTGACCGCCACTACCGCTGGCGATATAATTAAGGTACACATAGCGTTTGCTCGCGAATTGCGGATGAAATGCAATACCGAGCAAACCGGTTTCACCACCGGAAAAATCGACGCGATCTTCAATATTAAGAACTTCTGTGAGCGCATTTGCAGATGAATTATTTTGAAATCTAACCACCTTGCCCGATTGCCGTGTCGCGTACCAAAAAGTATCGTCAGTGGGAATTTGAATTAAATTGGTTGCGTTGGAAATATTCGGCAACGAAGGAAATACCGCCTGCCAACTTATATCGCCAGGAATTCCCGCATTCACCGGAGCGGGTGCAATACAAGTTGCGTTTTCGGGACGCGCTGACAAACCCGACACGATACTGCTGACAGCAGAGGAAACCGTTTCTGAGCTGGCAACACTGGTTACCGGTGAGGATGAATGCGCTGCGGCTATTGATGATAGTGAGTTATTGGAACCTCCACTGTTACTACCGCCCCCGCCACAGGAAACAAAAAACATAAAACTGGAAATAACCAATAACTTTTTTACGCAATTTTTCATGGTGATTACCTCTCCGAGCAATACCAGTTGAGAAAGTCAGGTCACACGGTCATGTGTTTTATTTATGCGATTATTTATGGAGGCTGCACCAGCAAATCTGACACAGGTTAAAAAGCATAACGCTGATACCTGTAGCGTTCTGTGGGCGATACCCCATAGCAGCCAGATATCATCAACATTTTGTAGCGGCAAAAAAATAAAACCCCGGGCAGCGAACTGGCCGGGGTTGTTATACGCGAGGCATTTACATTTTATCCAGCAACCCTAGCAACTGGGTGACATCAACCGGCTTCAATAAATGATAGTCAAAACCTGCATCTTTGGCTTTTGCTCGATCCTTATCCTGGCCATAACCCGTAATCGCAACCAATCCCGCATTTGCGGTAACAGATTGCGAACGCAGCATTCTGGCCAACTCGTAGCCATCTATTTCGGGTAAGCCGATATCGAGCAGGAAAACATTAAATGATTGCTGCAATGACAGTGTTAATGCTTCGGTTGCCGAATGGGTGAAAACAACATTGTGACCCATTGCTTCCAAATACATCGCCAGCATGTGTGCGGCATCAACATTGTCATCAACCACCATAATGCGTAGGGATTTGGCTGAGAGTGAAGCGGCATTCGAGGTGAAATCCGCAAACGAATCTGACTCATGTAAAACCGGGAGCCAAATAGAAAATTCACTTCCTTTCCCCAAGCCTTCACTATGGCCTTCAGCTTTACCACCGTGAAGTTCCACCAGGCTTTTAACTAATGCCAGTCCAATTCCCAAACCACCTTGGGTCCGGTCTGCACTACGCTCGGCTTGTGTAAACAATTGAAATGCATCGCGAGTAGTTACCGCATCCATTCCAATGCCATTGTCTTTGACGATAATCCCCGCCATATTATTGTTAATTTTCAGCACTAATTGAATATTGCCACCATCGGGGGTGTATTTGGCGGCGTTATTTAATAAATTCGCCACTGCCTGAATGAGCCGCTTTTTATCGCCATTCACATACATTGCATCGGTAGGAATTTCAATGGCTAATTGGTGGTGGCGGCGCTCGACCAACGGGCGCAACTGCTCCACGGCCTCAAGCAACATATGTTGCAAATTGAGTTTTGTTTTTTCCAGTACGACCAATCCACTGGTAACGCGCGAAACATCCATCAGATCATCAATCAAACCCGTCATGTGTTTAATTTGGCGGGAGATAATTTCACTGGTTCGCTGTACTCCTTGCGGATCAAGCCGGCCGAGGCGCAACATTTCCGAGGCGGCACTGATGGGCGAAAGTGGGTTGCGCAGCTCATGGGCAAGCATCGCCAAAAATTCATTTTTGCGTTTGTCCGCCAATTCAAGATCGCGAATTTTTTCCGCCAATTGTTCATTAACGCGTTTTAATTCCTGATCGATAAGATATTGTTCTGTGACATCACTACCCTCTACGAAAATACCGCTAATGCTTCCGTCGAATTCAATAATAGGTTGATAGATAAAGTTGATGAACCGCTCCTCCACCTCAGGGTATTGGTTCCGGAAAACCTTCACCGGCATACCAAAACCAATAAATGGCTCACCCGTTTTATAAACCTTATCGAGCAACTCAAAATAACCCTGCCCCTCCAGTTCCGGCACGGCTTGCCGCACTGGCAAGCCGACATAATCACGCTGGCCAAGCAACTGTAGAATGGATGTATTCACCATTTCATATACATGTTCCGGCCCACGCAGTACTGCCATAAAGCTGGGCGCCTGTTGAAATAATGCATTGAGGCGTTGGCTTTCTTCTTTTTGGCGCTCGTAAAGTTTTTCGCGTGACGCGGCCCTGAACGCTTCAATTTTCCGCCGTTCAATGGCGGTAAAAATTCGCTCGGCAACCTCTTTAAATAAATTGATTTCATTCGGGCTCCAATCGCGCCCCACGGTGCGATGTGAACTCAGGGACGCAACTAACAAACCGTTCCTGCGAATAGGTACACCTAGCACAGCAAGTGATTCAAGGGATTCATAGGCTCCGCCAACGGTTCGTTCGTCCGACCTGGTGTCGGTGACACACATCACCCGTCCCTGTTGTAGATCATTCAAAATGGCAGGGCTATAATCCGCAATCGAGCCACGCAGGCCCTGGATACTATTGACCTCCGGCACATTCCAACTGTATTCAACAATGAAGCTGCCATCATCAGGATCATCGATATTGGAAAAACTGATCCTCGCCAAACCCAGTTGCCGACCAAGCATTTCAAATACGACTGAAGCGATTTCGCCCGGCTCATTTATCTCGCTTAATTTATCCAGCAATTGCAATTGAAACGCCTGATCCGCTTCAAGCCGCTGGCAATTATTGATCTGCACCAGCAATTCTTCATTCAACCTGTGCAACTCATTCCTGGATTTATGCTCTTCGGTAACATCGTTGCAAATAACCAGGACACCATGCACGCCAGCAGTATCCGCAATCGGGCTGTAACCATAGGTCCACCACACATCTTCCTTTTTACCGTGACGGGTTACCGGAACAAGCTGCTCAACATGCCATGTGGCCTCACCACCAGCCATAACAGACATAATTTGCGGCCCGATAATGTCCCAAATTTCTCCCCAACATTCTTGACCTGGTTGACCAAGCGCACTGGGGTGACGCTCTGGCCCCATTGTTTGGCGATACGCATCGTTATAAAACTGGATGAGCCCCGGCCCCCACCAGATAAACATAGGGTGGTGGGATGTCAGTACCAGACGTAAGGTGGTTTTGAGGATTTCAGGCCACTGCTCTGCCGGCCCAAGTGGTGTGGAACTCCAATTGTACATACGCGTCAGGGAAGCCATTTCCCCTCCGCGCGATAAAAATTCCAATGAATGTTGCATATTGGTGAAGTTCCAGCCGGCCCTTTTGAAGGGTAAAAATTAAATAGCCGGTATGAAACCTTAAATACGCAGGAAAGGAAAGAGTCAGGGATTTAAAAAGCTGCAGGAAGATTCTGAGCGTGGGTGGCGATATTTTTTCCATCGCAAAACTGTGCATAATTTCATTTTTTGAATATTTACCCGATGAAATATGACGTCCACTTTTTTGCTGCGATACCAAAAGGCAACCGATTGGCTGCCTTTACCTGTTTCCAACTACTTACCTGCTTTCGACTATTTAGTAGCCCAACCCCGGTCACCCACCTTGTAGGCGAGGTTGCCATCAAAGCGACCCGGAATCGGAGCATGACGCAGTACCTGCGTACCGCCCACTTCCGAAGTGAAGAAACCAAACAGGGTCAGTTGCTTGATCATAGTGAAGTAATGAATTTTACCCATCGCCACTTCCGCTTTTGCCTCGCGGTCGAGTTGATTTATAAACGCTTCGCGCTCAGTAGGTTGAAGTTCCATAAAATTGCGTTTGCAGGTTTTCTTGCAACTGTCTTCAAAGGCCATTAAACCTTTATGAAAAATAGCTTGCTCATCAAGTGTGTAGCAATCATTCACATACACTGTCATAAACTCGCCGACTTTCGCATCTTTTGCACCCGGTGTTTCGGTGCGCGGTAAAATCGTCTCTGCAATTTCATCCAGCAGCGCGATATTTTCATCAGAAAAATTGGCCGGAACGGGTGGACTGGTGGCACAGCCGCTCAACAGCGCAGTGCCACCAATCATTGCAGTGCCGGTAGCAGCAGTAATCAGTTTTAATAATTCACGGCGATTCATTTCAGATTCCCCTTTTTCAATTCTTTGACAGCGTGATCAACTGCCCGCGCAGTAAGAGCCATATAAGTTAGCGATGGGTTTACGCAAGAGGCCGAGGTCATACAGGCGCCATCGGTGACGAACACATTGGGAGCGTCCCATACCTGATTAAATCCGTTGAGCACTGAGGTTTTTGGATCGCGCCCCATCCGCGCAGTACCCATTTCATGGATGCCCATCCCGGGTGAATAACCCCAGTCAGCACCCTGCACATTTTTAACGCCGGCAGCTTCAAGAATATCTACCGCGTCTTGCATCATGTCTTTACGCATTGCCAATTCGTTTTTACGAATCTCAACATCCATTGCCAAAACAGGCAGACCCCATTTGTCTTTGGTATTGTGGTCGAGATAAATACGGTTGTCATGATGCGGCAGCATTTCACCAAACGCCGTCATGCCGATAGTCCATGCACCCGGTTCAGCAAGCGCATTTTTAAAGTCAGCACCGACACCCATCTCGGCAATATCGCGGTTCCAATCCTGACGGCTTGCCGCACCCTGATAACCAAAACCGCGCGAATAATTGCGCTTCTCATCACCAAGATTACGAAAACGCGGAATATAAAAACCGGCTGGACGACGGCCGTAATAATATTTGTCTTCATAACCTTCAACGAGACCACCGGCACCAACACGGAAATGATGATCCATTACGTTGTGACCCAATTCGCCACTGCTGCTGCCCAAACCACCACTCCACACATCGGTAGCGGAATTCATTAGAATCCAGGTGGAGTTAAAACTGGAGGCGTTAAGGAAAACGACATTCGCAGTAAATTCATAAGTCTGATTGGTTTCTGCATCAATTACTTCTACGCCGCGCGCGCGCTTTTTATCTTTGTCATACAGCACCTGGCTTACTATTGAAAAAGGTCGCAGTGTGAGATTGCCGGTTTTCATCGCCGCCGGCAGGGTGGATGACTGGGTGCTGAAATAAGCACCGAACGGACAACCCAACCAGCATTTGTTGCGATACTGGCAATTAACCCTGCCCTGCTCCGGCTTTGGCTGGGTGATATTCGCAACGCGGCTGTTAATCATTAAACGCTTGCCGGCGTACACTTTTTTGATGCGAGCCGCTACATCTTTTTCTACACAGTTAAGTTCGATCGGCGGCAGGAATTGACCATCGGGCAAATGATCCAAACCTTCGAGGCTGCCGGAAATTCCGGCGAAGCGCTCAACATAATCGTACCAGGGCGCGATATCTGTGTAGCGAATCGGCCAATCAGTAGCGATACCTTCACGCACATTAGCTTCAAAATCTTGCTGGCTAAAGCGATAACTTTGGCGACCCCACAATAACGAGCGGCCACCGACGTGATAGCCCCGAAACCAATCAAACGGTTTTTTCTCAACGTAAGGGCTTTCCTGTTCGTTTGCCCACATGCCGTTGGTTTCTTCATTAAGCACAAAATCGCGCTGCAATACCGGGTGATTTCTTTTCATCTCCTGCGTAGGACGACCGCGATGTGGATAATCCCATGGATCTTTTCCTGCATTCACATAATCTTTAATGTGCTCGATGTTGCGCCCGCGTTCGAGCAACAATACTTTCAAACCTTTTTCAGTCAGTTCTTTTGCGGCCCAACCACCGCTAATGCCGGAGCCAACAACGATGGCATCGAAGTGCTGTGTACTCATAGACCTACCTCTGAATGGGATTAAACGTCGCAGATGCGAATAGCGGCTTGCAAGGATTCAATTTTTTCTTTGTTCGTGGCACGCTTGGGCATAAATTCCTGCGCGACGTAACCCTTGAAGCCGGTGGCTTGAATGGCGCGAACGATGGCTGGGTAGTAAAGCTCTTGGGAATCATCAATCTCGTTGCGGCCAGGTACACCCGCCGTGTGGTAATGACCAAAGTATTGATGATGGTGTTGAATGGTGCGGATGATGTCGCCTTCGCTGATTTGCATGTGATAAATGTCGTACAACAATTTGAAATTGGGTGAGTCGAGACGCTTGCACAACTCGATTCCCCATGCAGAGTTATCACAGAAATAATCGGGGTGATCGATTTTGCTGTTAAATAATTCCATCTGCAAAACTACGCCGCGCTTTTCAGCTTGCGCAAGGATGCTTTGCAAACCTTTGGTCGCATTTTTCAAACCTTCCTCCGGATCTTTGCCACGCGCATTGCCGCTAAAACAAATCAGGTTTTTATAGCCGGCAGCGCTCACCAGATCGATATGTTTGCGGTAGCTCTCTACCAGTGGTTTATGAAACCGGCTATCGCCCCAGCCATCTTCCAGATTCAACTCGGCGCCATTGCACATGGAAGAATCCACCCCATACTGCTTAAGAATATGCCACTCTTTCGGCCCAACTAAATCAATCGCTGAAAAACCCAAACGTTTAACAACCAGGCACAGTTCTTCAAGCGAAAGAAAGTCAAACGTCCAGCGCGCGACTGAGTGAGAAATATTGCCTTTCAGGGCAGTTGTAGGAGTACCGGATGATAAAGCGAGTTCTGTACCGAGTGCTGACAGGCTGGATAAACCTAATGCACTGGCGACAGCGCCGCGCATCAGTGCACGGCGATTTACGGAATGGCTCATGGTCACTAACTCTATTTTTGTTACCTGGTGGTTACCACGGCTCTCTCCAAAGCCGCGAATAAAGGTTAGCTCGCCGCCAAAAGGTTATCTATGCGGTCAACGCATCTTTACTCTTTATGACAATAACGTGCAAACAGGTGTAAAAGAACAGTAAAAAAGAGAAGGGATTATTTATAACTGTGATTCAACAAAGTTTTCCATTTGGAAAAACCCCATTTCTGCTTGGCCGTAGCGCGAAAAATCCCAAGCATATCCCAATTAAAAATACATGGAATTTTTTGTAATCAAAAAAGCCAGCGCATGGCTGGCTTTTGTAAAACAATTTAATCTCCTAATAATGCTGTACACGCTCATCGACCACAAAAAATTCCATCATTTCCTGCAATTGAATAGCTTGATTACTCATCTCTTCCGCGGTTGCATTCAGCTCTTCGGCAGAAGATGCATTCACCTGCGTGGTTTGCGCCAGTTGGCTTACGGCTGCGCTGATTTGCTCCAACCCGTTTGACTGCTCACTGGATGCGGCGCTAATTTCTTGAACCAAGTCAGCAGTTTTGCGAATCGATGGAAGCATTTCATCTAATAAGCTACCGGCACGTTCAGCGAGCTGTACGCTTTTACCGGCAACTGCACCTATATCTTGTGCGGCCTCTTGGCTGCGCTGTGCGAGTTTGCGCACTTCGGCAGCGACTACAGCGAAACCTTTTCCGTGTTCGCCTGCACGGCCAGCTTCAATCGCGGCATTGAGCGCGAGCAAATTGGTTTGGTAGGCAATTTCATCGACCAATTTAATTTTGTCGGCAATTTGGCGCATGGCTAATACGGTTTCTCGCACTGCTTCGCCACCTTCTGCAGCCGATGTGGCACTACTACTGGCAATGCCGTCGGTCGCACGCGCGTTATCGGAATTTTGCGCAACGGCAGCAGAAATTTCTTCCACTGATGCACTAGTCTCTTCTACGGTTGCCGCTTGTTGTGTCGCTGCTTGTGAAAGGCTTTGCGATGTACTTCCCACCTGCTCACTGGATTGCACCAACTCTTGCGCAGAGTTGCGAATAGTGAGAATTATCCCGACCAATTTTTCGCTCATGGTTTTCATCGCGCCGAGCAATTGCGCAATTTCATCTTTGCCGTACGCATCAATCGTTACCGACAAATCACCGTCAGCAAGACGCAGTGCCGCTGCGCGTGCAACATTGACTGGATTTAATACCCAGGTACGAATTCCCCAGATGAGAATAATCGTCACCAACACAATACTGACCACGCCAATAATAATAGCGATGTTACGCATCTCAATCACATCTTCCATCATCCGCTCAACCGGCACACTCACGCGAAACGACCAGGGTGTTGTGACGTTGCCAACTATAACGGGCACAGAAACTTGATAAGCATCCGCTTGCAAATAATCATCAAACGTTTCGCGCCCGAGCGTTTCACCTGCACGAATTGCAGCGAATAACTTACCATCATTAATTTGCTTGCCAACATTATCTGCTTTGGCATCGCCAATGTAGGTTCCATTGTTGGATAGCAAACTGGCGTACCCCACCTCGTAAGGGTGAATCTGGCTGACTTCATTTTGGTAATCGGAAAGCGCGATATCCACGCCCGCCACCCCTAAAAACTGACCGTTTTGAATGATGGGTACAACCACGGTGGTAATCAGGATTTCTTTACCTGCCACTGTATAGAGATAGGGTTCGATCAGGGTTTCGGTGCGATTGTTTTTAGGTAACTGGTAAAAATCGCCTGCACCCGGCTTGTCGTAATCCACCAATGCCTCAACAATCAACTTGCCCGATCCGCGATTCCAATAAGGAACATAGCGTCCGCTACCATCATGTCCAGGCGCGTTGCGGTAAGCATCATCTTTACCATCAAATGCGTTCGGCTCCCACCCGGTCCATACACCGAGGAATGCGGGATTTGCATCCAATACTTCGCGCAGCAATGCATCTGCAGTCGCACGATTACCATTTACTTTACGCAACCCCGCCAATGCCTGCGCGAGCGTACGCGAGGCGTTCATCGCCACGTCTAACCGGCCTTTCGCTTTATAGGCTTCATGTTGCGCAAGCTCTTCCGCATATTCAGTTGCCAAACCGTGTTGCATACGGCTGGCTTGACTGTTGAGCACCCACAAGGTGATGACATAGCTCACCACTACCAACAGGATGATCGACATCATTTTGGTATTCAGACTATGAAAATTCACAAAGACTCCTTTACACGATTGCGATGAGAGCGACAGGAAACGTTAAAAGCATAGACGGGATTCAGGAAAATCCAGCACGCGACGCAGGAATCCTTATGGGTGTTTTTACTCAGGCATCAAAAAAGTCAGCGCGAGGCTGGCTTAATCGAACATTTTCCTGTGTGCGGTGGTTACTTTGGTGTCAGCGCCAGGATAGCAGCAGATACATACACTAATGGTGCATTCCAATTGATCGCCACTTCATTACTGGCGTAGCTGCAGTAATGATCAAGATAGGATTTAGCGGTAATCGGCGATGGATAAGCAACCTCGCAATCGGACTTATCCTGCTGCCCTGCTTGCGGACCGCCCGCAATAAAACCCGGAACAGGTTCGGCAATCCCATCGGCGCCCGACGGACGATGGTGCGGATGCAAAGTTGTCCTGGTGCCATAGCCGGTAACGAACGACGTGTCAGTTGCGTTGCGCCCGAGAACATAATCCAGCATTGCCTGCGCGGCATCCAGATAATCGCGCTTGCCGTTCAACCGGTATGCTTGCACCAGTATCATCGCCTGCCCTAACGCAACCGAGTTGCTACCCCACACAAAATCTTTTTTCTGCATGGTGACGCGATAAGCAGACGTCGCCCATACTATTTGCACACTTGCCGCCAATTCATCAATACGGCTGGCGATCAATTGTTGGTCGGCAATTGCGGTTAATTGTTTGCGGTGATGTGCAAGCGAAATCCAACCCAGGCTGCGCACATCACCCCACGAGGGAACTGTCGCGTTTGTTTCGGCCGGTTGCATCGCGATGTAGTAGCTGTCTTTTTTGGTGGAGATGTACAGCTCGGCCGCCGCCCAGGCAAATTCATCGGCGAGATTTGCATCGCCGTATTCACCGGTTTTGATATCGGATGGCTGCTTATAAATCACTGCCGGATTAGCAGCTGCCCATGCCCACGCAGATTCCGCCGCAGCCAACATTTTTGCCGACATACCCGGCAAATGATTTTCATATTGCACCAACACGCGGCCGGCAGTTGCCATTACCGCTGCAAAATCCAGCGCTGCTGCAGTCGTTTTTTGCACGACGTAGCGCTCGGCAGTTGCTTCGTGTGGCATCACTGTACCATCAAATTTTTTATTGGTGAGCTTGTGATACACACCACCGTCATTTGGATCTTGCATTGTCAACATCCACTCAAGATTCCACAGGGTTTCATTGAGCAGATCGGGAATGGCGTCACCACTTTCAGGAATATTTAAATTCTGGTTATTAAATATTTCCGGGAAATGCTCGTAAGCGGCAAGCAGTGAATAAGTCGCGATACCGGAGTTAACAATGTATTTGTTGTAATCGCCAGCGTCATACCAACCTTTGGGGCTGGAGATAATCGTATCCGCAGGACGCGCTTCACTCGCTGCAGACGGGTGAATTAAAACCCGCGTGTCGGGATGGCCCAACGGACGCGCATAAACACCGGCGTGCTCCGGCAATAATTCCGCACTGTTGCGATTAAAATAAAATGCTTTGATGCTCGCTGCGTTTAACGCGCTGTATACATCATTGCCAATCGTAAACGGGTAAGAATCATTTACGCCATCAACTCGCACACGATAATGACCGGGTGTTTTAACATTGGAGAAATCGGCAAGCTTTACATTTTCTTCCGACGCATCCCAATTAGCGGCTGCACTTAAACTGCCACTATAAACTTCAGCACCGCTAGTTGCGTCAATAACGTTAAATTGAGTTGCGGCAACATCGGGAACAACTGCCCATTTCGCAGCCTCAGGTAAAAAGCCGAGTTGATTTAATTTGATACTGCCGGCTGCGGCAGATGATGTGGCAGGTTTTTCTGCTGGTGCGCCATTGTTGCCGCAGCCCAGCATCAAGCCGGATGCAGCGACAAACACCAGCACTGATACCAGGCGTGTCGGATTAAATAAAACCATTGCGATTCTCCATTGCGTAGCAGGCCCCAATGAGCCTTTTGTTATGGTGTTAAATGTCGTTAATCAGGCTGTTGTGTAACGCTGGGAAAATACATTCACAAACGAAACGAGCTTACTTCACCAGAAGTAACAACGCGCTTCGTTTTTGCGTGAAAACCTAAAGTGGTGACCTAAAAAAGAAGATGGCCTACAAGAGTAAATAGGCAGGCGGGATTTTGGTGGTGAAGCAGGTAGAGATCAAATCGCTAATACTTTCTTTACAAAAGGAATAGTAAGTTTACGTTGCTCGGCAAGCGAGGCGTGATCAAGCCGCTGCAATTGCCAGAAGAGTTCATTGGTGTCGCGCGGCAAACGCTGGATGATGTACTGCGCTACCTCATCGCCCAATTCCAACCCGCGGTTGCGGGCGCGCATTTGCAGCGCTTGTTGTTTATCTTCATCGACCAGGTTGTGCACTTGATAGGTCAAGCCCCATTGCAAACGCGAGCGTAAATCTTCCAGACTCAACGCGAGTTCACGCGGGCTGTATTCCGCCGCAACCAATAAACATTTTCCGGCGTCGCGCAGGCGATTATAGAGATGGAAAATTGCCTGTTCCCAATCGGAGTGGCCGGCAATAGTCGGTAAACAATCCAGGCAAACCAGATCGATCATTTCCAAACCGGTAAATAAATCATCGGGCGCGTAGCCGACAAGATCGCGCAGCGGCAGATACTGGACAGACAAACCCATTTCCTGCGCCTGGTGACATGCGGCCTGCAATAGATGGGTAAGGCCGCAACCGGGGGCACCCCATAAGTAGATAAACGCTTCACCGCTGCCATCCAATTGCTGGCGCAAACCCTGCACGACCATCGCATTGTGCGTATGCGCAGGTGCGTAAAAATTTTCAAACGTCGCGTCATCATTCAAGTTAACACTTAGCGACAATTGCTGCGGCACATTTACCATCACTAAAACTACTTCAGCCAAACATACATCAAAGGATTACCGACACTACCCGCATTCACCGACACAACTGCGGAGCTATTACCAGAGGCATTTTCATTCGCCAATGCCTGATCCAGATCGCCCATGGCATCAGCATCAATTTCGGCATTACTGGCAACGGCAGTCAGGGTATTACTCATCGATTCCGCACTAGTGTGCGTTGGTGTCAAACGGCGTCCGAGCGCCAATGTCGTTACCAACAATTTCACATCACCCTCGGTTGTGAGGCGCACCAATATGCCATCGGCATTCACTTTTACCACTTCCATGCGTTGCACCATTGCCAATTCATTAAGGTAAGCCTGTGCCTGCTTGAATTTACCAAAGCTGGTGATATTGCCGATGTGCAACATAATCGCTTGCGGCCCCTGGCCTGTCGGGGTGATCGCATATTGGTTGGCGAAATAATCCGCCGCACGATCAACAACAGAGGTCAATAAACCTTTCACTTCGGGTGTTTCGTCACTGAATGACTGGACATTGCCGTTGTGGAATAACTGCCAGTCACCCAGCCAGGGACCTTGCCCCTGGGCCACGCCCGCCGCAGTTGAAGCAGCACTATTCACTGCACCTACTGGCGGAATTGGGCCGAGACTATAGGGGGTATAACGGCCGACAAGGATTGCATCAGCTTTATAACGCGCTGAAACAGCTTCAAGGGTTGCGCGATCCGGATTCCATAAATCCCCGGCGGCAACACCGGCATCGGCCACCACCAAAGGCAAACCGCGATACTGCGCTTGCAGTTGCATCGCCTGGATATCAATCGGATCGGTTGCGAGGTGCAATCCGGCCTGGTCTTTCGATACCAACCAAACCAACACGTTGGGACGCTGCGCCGGCCACACCGGCAACTGCGATTGACGCAGCAACTGCTCTATCGCCTGGGGCGCATAATTAAGCTGCAATCCGATAGCCGCCGACGTTTTTCCATTGACGGTTATTGTTTCGCTAGAGGATTTGTAGCTGAAGCCGAACAGATAATTCTGCGCCTTGGTAGTTGCCTCTCTGATAGCAGGATGATCAAGGGCACTGCGCTGACCGGAGACACGGACAATCACCTCGCCCAAGGTTGCACGGGCAGCTGCATTGCGCTCGCCCTCGGATTGGTTTTTCACCAGAGTATCGGCACGATAAATATCAACCAATTGCCCGGCCCATAACGGACTGGCAAGGCTGATCATCAAACAGGAAACCAGCAGACGGATAAGCGGAGAGCGCAACAAATTTTACCCCTGGATGCAGCGACTAAAATCGGGAAGCCGGCATTGTAAC
The DNA here is from genome assembly GCF_058800985.1 of Cellvibrio sp. GW822-FHT04B05. NCBI lineage: Bacteria > Pseudomonadati > Pseudomonadota > Gammaproteobacteria > Cellvibrionales > Cellvibrionaceae > Cellvibrio > Cellvibrio sp. GW822-FHT04B05. Next base: position 363,139 of record NZ_JBXAMU010000002.1, read on the forward strand.
AGGCTTAAACAAGGGCGCGGCAAGGCTAATCGGGGCAGTCGGCACAAATTCCACCGATTCCCGCTTACTGATTAACATCCGTCCAAACAAAACCTCCAAACAATAACTTACCGCCAAATAGCGCTTTGGCCTGCAAGTACCGCTATAAGCTGTTAGAATGGCGGCCTTTTTTTAAACCACTCCAACTGCCAGAGCTGTGAGCCCTTTCTTATGAGCCAAAACCAAACCCCTACCCCATCCCTTAGCTACAAAGATGCAGGCGTTGATATAGACGCGGGCGATGCGCTGGTTGAACGCATTAAAAGCGTTGCCAAACGCACACGTCGCCCCGAGGTAATGGCCGGCCTGGGTGGTTTTGCTGCGTTGTGCGAGATACCCGAGGGCTATCGCCAACCGGTATTGGTATCCGGCACTGATGGTGTGGGCACCAAGTTACGCTTGGCGATGAACCTGCAAAAACACGACACCATCGGTATCGACCTGGTAGCCATGTGCGTTAATGATTTGGTTGTTACCGGTGCCGAGCCATTGTTTTTCCTCGATTACTACGCCACTGGCAAACTCAATGTGGATGTAGCTGCTGCGGTAGTATCCGGTATTGGTGATGGCTGTGAATTGTCCGGCTGCTCATTGGTAGGCGGTGAAACTGCCGAAATGCCCGGAATGTATGAAGGCGAAGATTACGATCTGGCTGGCTTCTGCGTCGGTGTAGTCGAAAAATCTGAAATCATTGACGGCAGCAAAGTACAAGCTGGCGATACTTTGATCGCACTGACCTCCAGCGGCCCACATTCCAATGGTTATTCATTGATCCGCAAAATTATCGATGTCACCAAAGCCGACCTGAATCAGGATTGCGGCGGCAAACCACTGGCAGACGCGCTGATGGAACCTACCCGCATTTACGTTAAATCAGTATTGAAGTTGATCAAAGAATCACAAGTCAACGCTATGGCTCACATCACCGGTGGCGGCCTGACCGAGAACATCCCGCGTGTATTGCCGGATGACTGCAAAGCCATAATCGATACCAAGAGCTGGGCACTTCCACCCGTATTCCAATGGTTACAGCGCGGCGGCAACGTGGACATCCGCGAAATGTATCGCACCTTCAACTGTGGTGTGGGTATGGTGATCGCTGTTCCAGCAAGCGAGAAAGAGAATGCCCTCAGCATCCTGCGTGCAGCGGGTGAAAATGCGTTTGTGATTGGCTCCATCGCTAAAGCAACCGGTGAAGAACACCAGGTTGAACTGCAAGGCCTCTAAGCGAATGTTATCCAACGGAGTGAAAACCCGGGTTGTTGTCCTGATTTCGGGTAGTGGCAGCAATCTGCAAGCGTTGATTGACGGTGTCTCCCACGGCGACCTGCCGATCGAGCTAGCCGCTGTAGTCAGCAATCGTCCCGACGCATTTGGCTTAACCCGTGCCATCGAGGCAGGCATTCTCACTGCTGTCCTTGATCACAAAGGTTTCGCCAGCCGCGAAGCCTTTGATCAGGAATTAATGCGCACCATCGATGCATATAATCCTGACCTTGTGGTTCTCGCCGGGTTTATGCGCATCCTCACGCCGGAATTTACCCAACACTACCAAGGCAGAATGCTCAACATTCACCCTTCGCTACTGCCCAAATTCCAGGGGTTACATACTCACCAGCGCGCGATTGATGCTGGCGAAAGCAAGCATGGTGTAACGGTTCATTTTGTAACGGCAGAATTGGATGGCGGCCCCGCCATTGTTCAAGCTGTCGTCCCGGTACTCGCAACTGACGATGCCAGTACGCTCGCCAAGCGCGTACAGCGCCAGGAACATGTGATATATCCATTAGCGGTAAAATGGTTTGCACAAGGTAAATTGAAAATGGTAGATAACAAAACCGAGTTAAATGGTGAACTTTTGCCCGCTTGCGGTTATCAAATTGAGGCAAATGAGCTTTAAAAGGAATATCCATGCCCAGTATCCGCACCATCTTGCTTTGCCTCACCATACTACTCGCCCCCCTGACTTTTGCAGCGGAAGCCCCGGTAACGTTTGATAATGAATATAAAGCCAAGCTCTATGGCTTCAATATTACGGTTACCAATCGCCTGACCAAAACCAGCGACAATCAATATGAACTGCTGTTTAAAGCAGACTCCATGGTCGGAACCATCACTGAAAAAAGCAAAATGCAGTGGAATCCGAAGCAACAAACCATTAGCCCCCTGCACTATAGCTATGCCAGACGTGGCCTTGGCAAAGCGCGCACCGCAGAACTAAGCTTTGACTGGCCTAATAAGACTGTAACCAACAATGTGCAGAAAACCAGTTGGCAAATGGACATCGCACAGAAAGTACAGGATAAATTAAGCTACCAGATCCAATTACAACAGGATTTGCGCAACGGACATAAAAACTTTACCTATCAAATTGCCGATGGCGGTCGCCTGAAAGACTACACATTCACCACCGTAGGTGAGGAATTACTGGATACACCGTTAGGCAAAGTCAATACAGTCAAAGTCAAACGCAGCCGCGAAAATGACGAGCGTGTAACCTATGCATGGCTTGCTAAAGATTGGAATTATTTACTGGTACGCTTACAGCAAGAAGAGAAAGGCGAGGCCTATACCATCTATATCCATAAGGCGACCCTGAATGGCAAAGCCATCAAAAAGTTTTAATGATTTACGCTTTAACCAGGAATCCCATTAACTTTATTTACTTAAACGAAAAGGCTCTTTATGAACATCTCTGAAAACTGCGTTGCCAGCTTCCATTACACTTTAACCGATGGCACTGGCAAGGTGCTCGACTCTTCAGACGGCCATGAGCCTCTCTCTTACTTGCACGGTGCAGGCAACATCATTCCCGGCCTGGAAGATGCACTGGAAGGCAGAACCGTCGGTGATAAATTGAATGTTGCCGTTGCTGCAGCCCAAGCTTACGGCCTGCGCGATGACAGCCTGGTACAAGAGCTGCCATCCAATATGTTTTCTGGCATCGACAACATTGAAGTAGGTATGGAATTCCATGCAGAAACCGAACAAGGCCTGCAGGTTGTTACGGTAACCAAAGTGGAAGGCGATCAAGTGACCATTGATGGCAATCACCCATTAGCCGGTGTTGACCTGAACTTCGATGTAGAAATTACCGAAGTACGCCAAGCGACCGAAGATGAATTGAACCACGGCCATGCACACGGTGCCGGTGGACATCACCACCACTAATCACCCAGTGATAAAAACAAAAAAGCTTCCCTTGTTTTAATGCAGGGGAAGCTTTTTTATTGCAATACGAAGCGATAAATACTGCTACTTCAATTCTACTTTTTGCTCACCACAACGGCTGCATTTATAGATCGTTACCAGCTTGCCCTGCTTCACATCAAATTGTTTTTCTTTTACCACTTCCCACTTATGAAAACCGCTGCGGCACAGCGTTTTACCTTTATGTTTATCAAAGGGGCTTGGTTTTTTGAATTGGATAACATCACCCATGATTTAGCACCCTCGCTTTATTAAACATAAGCACCTGCCGCGACACCTGATGCCCAGGCCCACTGGAAATTAAAGCCGCCCAGATGACCTGTTACATCAACAACTTCACCAATGAAAAATAAACCCGCCTGCGTTTTTGCCTCCATAGTTTTGGAGGAGAGATGATTAGTATCCACACCTCCCAATGTAACTTCAGCGGTACGATAACCTTCCGTGCCGGCAGGCATGATTTTCCATTCGTGGAATTGCGTAGCAATCACCTGCAACTCTGCATGCGTGTATTGATTGATGGGACGATTGCCCTTCCACCGCTCACCCCAGTAATCACATAAACATTGCGCGATATTTTTAGTGAGCAATTCGCCGATGATAGTCGTAAGCAAAACCTTGGGGCGCGCTTTCTGTTGCTCATTTAAAAAATCGAACAAATTTAATTGCGGCAACAGATTTATTTCCACTTCTTTACCCGGCTGCCAGTAAGACGATATCTGCAACATAGCGGGACCACTAAAGCCGCGATGGGTAAAGAGCATGGATTCTGCAAAACTCATATATCCGCTCACCGTTTCGCAACTCACGCTGACCTCAAGCGCACTACCAACGCAAGGCGAAAATACTGCAAGCTGCGCTGGTGAAAGCGTAAAAGGAACCAAACCTGCAGTGCGCGGCTTTAACGGCAGACCAAATTGTTCCGCCAATTCATAACCCACACCTGTAGCACCCAGAGTAGGAATTGAAAGGCCCCCCGTCGCCACTACCAAAGACTCACAATAAATCGTGCCCTGTGAGGTTTTGACTTTATAACGCATCGGCCAATCGCTTTCTGCCAGTGCAATGACTTGCTCAACATCACAGAGAGTGTAGATGTCAGCACCGGCTTGCGCGCACTCATCAAGCAGCATCGACAAAATATCCTGCGCTTTGTTGTCGCAAAATAATTGGCCAAGTTTTTTTTCGTGGTAGGGAATACGATGTTTTTGCACCAACGCGATAAAATCCCACTGGGTATAACGCGCCAGCGCTGATTTGCAAAAGTGGGCATTGTCCGAGAGATAGTTTTTAGCCAGCACCTCCATATTAGTGAAGTTGCAGCGACCGCCGCCGGACATGAGAATTTTTTTGCCCACTTTATTGGCGTGATCGATAACGACCACCGCGCGACCACGCGCGCCAGCTGTTGCGGCACACATTAAACCGGCCGCACCGGCACCAATAACTAATACTTGAGTTTGGGAAGGGATTGCCATAGCAAGCACTGCAGAGCTGGTGCGTGGCACCAGCAAAAATTACAGGTGAAAATATCAGGTGCGAGGTAGAGTTACGCCGCGCTGGCCTTGATACTTGCCACCGCGATCCTTATACGAGGTTTCACAAATTTCATCTGATTCAAAAAACAGCATCTGTGCAACGCCTTCATTGGCATAAATTTTTGCAGGCAAAGGCGTAGTGTTGGAAAACTCCAGGGTCACATGCCCTTCCCACTCAGGTTCCAGCGGCGTTACGTTAACGATAATGCCACAACGCGCATAAGTTGATTTACCCAGGCACACCGTCAAAATGCTGCGCGGAATACGGAAATATTCAACCGTACGCGCCAAGGCGAAAGAATTGGGCGGAATAATGCACACATCACTCTTGATATCGACAAAACTTTTTTCGTCAAAGTTTTTGGGGTCGACCACGGTGGAATGCACATTGGTAAAAATTTTGAACTCATCAGCGCAACGAACATCGTAACCGTAACTTGAAGTACCGTAAGACACAATGCGTTGTCCCTGAGCGTCATAACGAACCTGGCCAGGCTCATAGGGTTCGATCATGCCGTGCTCTTCAACCATACGGCGCATCCACTTATCGGATTTGATGCTCATAGTCGCTCCAATTGCAAATAGTTAAACGGCGCGCATCATAGCCTTTTTCAAGGTAGAAAAACACCGGCACATGGCTTAGGAGCGATCGCTTGAAACTGTATCATCCGGCGTATCCACCAAGGTAAACGCCATTGCGTTTGATCTCTTAACAGGCGGCAATTCTACAACCGCCAGTTGATTGATAATCGCGCAGTCGCTGGTGTCATCGCCAGCGCATTCATTTGCCATATCAACCAAAGTGTCACGCATCGCACTCAAGGCAATGAGTTGTTGGTCGACCTGCACGATCTTCTCCTTCACCATTGCCTTCACTTGCACGCACCGACGCTGCGGATTGGCATACAGCGCCAAAAGCTCGCGGCACTCATCAAGGCTAAAACCAACCGCCCTTGCGCGCTGCAGAAAGCGCAGTTGGGCTATATCGTCCAACGAATAAATCCGGTAATCATTACTTTGTTGCCGTTGCGGCACAACCAAGCCTATGTCCTCGTAGTAACGGATGGTTTTGTTGGGTAAACCACACGCTTGCGCAGCCTGACTGATATTCATATATCCCTCCTCCAACAAATAGTTTAATGATGGACACCTTAAACATTTCAGTAACTGGAATGTCAACTAAGAGTCTTCACCGCCTATCTATAACCACTTGTAATATTTTGCAAAATTTTTGCTACATTTAGACACAAAAATACATATTTAAACGCCAATATTTCACAAAAATACTTTATAATAAGTGAATTAACGCACAATTCTGCATAAATAACTTTATATAAATCATTAAGTTACTAGTGATTCTTGACAAAGATATTTAATAAACCAGAATAACTGAACATTATTCATTCTGTTTTAGCAGCCAACTTTACCTGCCAAAGGACAATTTATGGAATATCTCGACATCAATCACCCTGAGTGGCAAAAGATGTGGGACGAGCTGGCGGGCTATCGTATGAACGAAGGTGATCCCCTTTGTGTTAATGATAGCCATTGCTGGGAATACATGGGCTCAACCCTTGATCATCATCATTTACGCCATACCTGCCATCCGCTTACCAATAAAGCCGAGTACATTTACATCGAACGTGTAGGCGCAGCCTTGAAATGGGCATAATTTTTTATTAATAAAATAAAAATTATGCCTCTACTAAACTCCACCCTCTGCCCAAACTCATTTTATACAATCGTCACATTCCCTCTTTAAGCTGCGTTAGAGTTTTATAATTCCTACCACTTTTGTGATAAAAGTATGCTAATGTGCTGCGTTTTTGGAACAGCGCAATTACTGACAATTCACAACAATAACAACTCAATAGAATAACAATGAAACGCTTCGTTCTATTTGTAGGTATCGGTGGAATATCCACCCTGATTCAGTTTCTACTACTGATCTTGTTTGTTGAAAGCCGTTTACTACCAGAGGTAATCGCCTCTGCTACAGGGTATGTGCTTTCATCATTCTTTAACTACTGGGCGAACTACCACTACACATTCAAGAGCTCTAGCAACCACGCACACACTTTCCCGAAGTATGCGCTGGCGGTTGCTATCGGCTTATCAACCAATACTTTGTTGTTTGCCGCTTTTTTATGGTTATTCGATAACGTTCTCGCCTTACCATGGGTCGAGCATTATTTGGTTGCCCAATTTCTGGCCACAGGAATAACTGTGGTATTGAATTTTGTGGTGCATAAATTCTGGATTTACAGGAATCATTAAAATGACAGTTTCCATTCCATCGCTCGCAGTGGTTATTCCTTGCTATAACGAAGAGGAAATGCTGCCCAAAACGCTGGCGACCATGCTGAATTTGCGCGATGCAATGATTACCAAAGGAAAGATCACTACTGAATCTAAAATCTATTTGGTTGATGATGGCAGCAAAGACCAAACCTGGAAAATCCTCGCCGCAGAAGCAGCCAATAACCCCGCATTAGTTGCAATTAAGCTATCGCGCAACAAAGGTCATCAAAATGCGCTTTACGCCGGCCTTTGTACCACCACTGAAGATATCACCGTCAGTATCGATGCTGATCTACAAGATGATCCGCATAATATCGAAGCAATGGTGGATGAATACCTGAAAGGAAATGATGTTGTCTACGGTGTGCGCTCCGCACGTCATACCGATACATTCTTCAAACGTTTTACTGCTGAAGGCTATTACCATTTGATGAAAAAAATGGGCGTCGATCTGGTTTTCAACCATGCCGATTTCCGCCTGCTCTCCCGTCGCGCATTAGAGTCATTAAAAGAATACGGCGAATCCAATTTATTTTTTCGCGGTATTGTGCGTGAGGTCGGCTATCCCTCGTCCATAGTTGAATATGAGCGTCAGGCGCGCGAAGCGGGTGAAAGTAAATATCCACTGAAGAAAATGCTGTCATTCGCCTGGAAAGGTATTACTGCTTTTTCTACTGCACCATTGCGCATGATTACCGTGTTAGGTCTGCTCTCAGGTTTCGCGTCCTTCATACTAATTGCCTGGGTACTGGTAATACGCTTCCTCACTGACAACGCCACTCCGGGCTGGGCATCTGTACTTCTACCTTTGTTATTCATCGGAAGTGTGCAGTTAATCTGTCTGGGTATTATTGGTGAATACCTATCAAAAATTTATGAAGAAGTAAAAAGAAGGCCAAAGTTTCATATAAGCGATATCGTAGGCAAAAAGGATTAATCACTCACTAATACCAGGCAGGAACAAGATTATTCTTATGAACGCGCCAACAGATACTAATTCGAACAGCACTTTTGAGCCAATACTGGAAACTGAATCAGCCGCCGGTACAGAAGATCTCGAAACAACGCCGATGTCGACTTCCAATAAATCACTTAGTGATTTGGCTCCGCTCAACACCAATCTCTCCTCACCTTGGTCGTCCAGTGTGTTGCAGGCCTATTTGGTTCTGGCCGTTATCGCTAACTTTGGCTTGCTCTTTTTGAAAGGCTACAGTCAGGACCTTGGTTATTGGCAAGACTGGGTGCGTCAGTTATCAACCAATGGTTACGACGGATTTAATGGCAATTATCCTCCGCTGTATGTGCACTGGCTTTATATAGTAGGGAAGTTTTATACACTGAGTGGCATTCCACTTGAACACAATGACTTTTTAAAATTTCTCACCCAAATCCCGGTAACAATTTTTCACTGTATATTAACGCTACTGGTATTCAGCCAATTAAAGCGATTCAACGCATCGCGAAGCTTTATCCATACCATGATGCTGTTAACGGTATTAAACCCGGCGATTTTGGTTAATGGGCCCATCTGGGGGCAAGTAGATCTTATTCCAGCGGTGATGGCATTTGCTGCAATATTATTAGCCGTGGATCAGCGCTGGAGTTATTTATCCATTCCTGTCTTTGCATTGGCTCTACTCACAAAATTCCAGATGATCGCCTTTGCACCCGTATTTGGGTTTTTATTTTTTCGCAACACAAGTAAACATCTTGTAGGAATTTTACTTGCTATCGCGCTGGGTGCAGTAGTCTTCCTGCCCTCTATTCTAGCCGGGCACTTTTGGCAGGCATTCAAGCAAGCGTATATCGATACACTCGGGCAGTATCCGATGACTACGTTTAATGCGGCCAACATTTGGATTTTACTCACTGGGAATACAGCACCGGACAATATTGTCCTTTTCGGCATTGCGGCAGACTCGGCAATCGCCACCGCATTTACCGCAAAATATTTCGGCATGCTCTTATTCTCATTAACCGCACTCTATGTATTTTTTCAAGGCATCCATTTTCTCGTCAAAAACAGTACAAACTATAATGAACAACAATTACTAGCCCATTCATTCTTCTCCGCAATGATATGCGCTGTAGCGTTTTTTACCTTGCTGCCAGCCATGCATGAACGATATTTATTTCCTGCCGTTGTATTGGCGTTGGCGTACAGCGCCATAGCCCACCAAAAGCTTATTTATCCAACCATAATCAGTATGCTCTGCGCACTGAATATGCTGATTATTTTGGAGATTAATGGCTCCGATATTTGGCATGGCCTTTCATGGCTAATCGTAATAGTTTTGATATTGGGCTTAGCCGAGTTAATGATTGGAAGAAGGGTATTCAATACATTTGCATCCCTGTCTATCAAAGCATCCAAAATTCCCTTCGCTGCGGTTCTATTCTTTATTATCGCGACAGGCGGAATGCTGGGCTATTTTTTTGATCGCTACCAGATACATCAACTGTCACTTACAGAAAACCAACAATTTCTGACCGAGTTGCCGTTGAATTATGCCCGACAAGACCATGGCACTATGGCTTTGCATCGCAGTTTTGACGGTAATCATCTCTCACTTGCCAATCGTCGTTATGCACAAGGTATAGGTACCCATGCTAATTCAGATATCCAATATCAACTGCCTGACGGCGCAACCGAATTCAATTTCAAAGTAGGTCTGGATGATGAAGTTGGCAGTGCAGATGTCCGGTTCTCTGTTTGGGGCGACGAAAAATTGCTGTGGGAATCGGAACCTATTTTAGGACATGAGCGCAGCTTACCTACCCACACTATTGACGTTACCGGTGTTAAAAAACTTAATTTGAAAGTCACATCACTAAAAGATGACAAGTGGGATCATGCTGACTGGGTTAACACAGTTATCACTTTTACCCAAAAATCGGACATGCTGCGGGAATCCTTACCGGCACCTACTTCAAATTGATTGATCATTTAGACCAGGGTTTCGAAATGCACGAGCGAATTCTGATAATTATTCCGGCATATAACGAAGAAAAGAATATTGCAAAAGTCATTCAATCTTTAGCAGATGCCGGCAGCAATTACGAATGCCTGGTAATCAACGATGGCTCTAAAGACAATACTCAGCGTGAAGCAGAAGCTAGCGGGCTGGCAACAGTTATCCAGTTACCATCCAATCTTGGAATTGGCGGCGCAGTGCAGACAGGTTTCAAATATGCCTTTTACCATGATTTCGACTATGCCATCCAATTTGATGGCGATGGTCAACATTTGGCGAGCGAAATACCTAAACTATTAGGCCCATTGCAAGCGAATGAATATGATGTTTGCATTGGCTCCCGATTTGTAGAAAAAACCCAGGGATTCCAATCAACATTCATGCGTAGAATTGGCATTCGAATTTTTGAATTAATGAGCAGCGTACTCATTCGCAAAAAAATTACCGACAGCACTTCAGGTTTCCGCGCTTACAACAAACAGACAATTGCTTTTCTCGCCGCCAATTATCCTACTGATTACCCGGAACCGGAAACCGTCATATTGCTGGGGACAAATGATTTTCGCATCCAGGAAATTTCAGTGGAGATGATTGAACGTCAAGGTGGTGAATCATCTATATCAGGATGGAGGTCGGCACATTATATGATCAAGGTTATTCTCGCCATGTTGATGACTGCCCAACGGCAAAAGATTCGCAGGACTTAGTTATGTTAGATATCACAATTGATTTAATAATTGCCAATCGCATCCAAGTATTCTCCATTATTGGTAGCTTACTTTTATTTATCTTTATCCTAAAGCTGGTGAAGCGCAAAAAATTAAAGGAAGAATACTCACTGTTGTGGTTAGGCTTTGGTTTTATTTTTATTGCACTTTCTATTTTTAAACCTTTGCTCGCAGTGGTAGCTAATACGTTGGGAATCCTATACGCGCCCGCCGCATTATTGTTAATCCTCGTACTATCTGTATTTTTTATTTTAATTCAATTCTCGGTAGTTATTTCCAAACTTGCCGAAGGTAATAAAAACCTTATTCAGGAAGTAGGCATACTCAAGGCAGAGCTTAAGAAACTTCAGTTGCGCATTAAGGATAAAGAATAAAATGAAAGCAATGATATTTAACTTATTAAAATCCAAAACTCTCTACCTCCTTATTATTACGCTGGTACTGATTGCTTACAGTTTGCATTCTATCCAGCCGACCTTTTCCGACTTTACCCTGACGACACCATCCGGCAATACCCAAGTCATTGGCACCCCCGGTTTTATACAATCACCTGAAAGTGGTGTATATCGGTTAGTCGGAACTGTTGAAATGAGCAAAAACTCCAGCTCAACCTTACGTATTATTCCTGATGATGAAATACTCGCATTAACAGTTAATCAAAAAAGTGTCGATTTAAATCATATTCCTCATGAACAACGTAAAGACTACAACAAGGGCTTTATCTACGATCTGAGCGAATATTTGCATGAAGGGGAAAACCAGATAGAAATTCTCTATTCTGATCAAGGCGGAATGATGGGCATAGTGATTAGCGCAGAAGGCGATGCGAGCTTTGCCAAAATAACCTATTTGTTACTAACCATTTTCGCCGTTCTTATTGCATTAAAGTTGGTAAATACGTTCAAGTTTTCAACCCCGATCAAAGTATTGTTTATCGGTGCATTATTGATTCGCCTGCTCTATTTTATGGTAACGCCGGGCGATGTTCGCGACCATGATTTGGGAGATCATATCGGCTACAGTGAATATCTCACCCAACATTGGATGCCGCCACCAGTGGATTACGCAACTGGCGGTGCCTTTTTCCATCCGCCGCTTTATTACTACACCGGCGCTATCGTTTATAAAGCGACACAATTGATTGAGCCGAATAATAAAGTGGCTATTTTCCGGGTGCAGCAATTGCTAAGCCTTGTTTATTCCATGGGATTTGTATTATTTGGTCTAATGATTCTCAATGAATTGCTTAACCTTTATCGCAAGCCAAAAATCGAAGCGGAATCAATAAGTCCAATTCACACTCAAGAAGTACAAGAAGTACAAGAAGTACAAGAAGTACAAGAAGTACAAGAAGTACAAGAAGTACAAGAAGTACAAGAAGTACAAGAAGTACAAGAAAAGCCTGGTGTTATTACGCGCTTATGCAAGTCATTTAAAGAAGATAGTTTGTTGTGGATTATCGGTACACTCTTTGCCTTCTGGCCCGTGGCAATTATTCACTCGGTGCGCATCGGCAATGACCCACTGCTTTATTTCCTGTTCACCGCTAGCCTTTATTATATTGTCCGCTGGTATAGACACGATCAAAAGCGCGATTTGATGATTGCCAGCATCGTAGGCGCTGCTGCAATCCTAACCAAAGCAAATGGTGAAATTTTAGTGGCAGTGCTGGGCGTTATCGGCCTGTACAAAATGATCAGCACGAGGCAATGGGCTACTTATTTCAAGATGGCAATTGTGCCCTGCATAGTTATGTTGCTCGCAGTAGCAATTACCGTCGGCCCTGGCTTGATTTTAAAAATGCAAGGCAAGCGTGACAAATTGTATATCGACAATATCGATGGGCTTTCACAGGCAAACCTTGTAGGCAACACGGCGACCAATTATTTTTGGTTCGATGTGAAAATTTTTATCACTGAACCCTTTACCGACCCTTATGATGATCGCATGGGACGCCAATTCTTTTGGAATTACCTTGGCAAAACCGGCTTATTTGGTGAGTTTAAATACCCCAGCCTGATGTCAGTCAATACAGCGGTATCGACCAGTTTCCTTGCTGTACTAATGTTTATTTACATGATCTGCGGCCTTTACTATATGGCCAGGGAAGATTTTAAACGCATGACCCCCATATTACTGTCCGGCTTTTTCCTATGGGCTGGAGTGACCTACATGCGTATGACATTCCCTGCCAATATTGATTTTCGTTACATAGTGCCAATTCTTGTAACTTTCTGCGGACTCTATGCTGTCAGCATTTTAAGTTTTGAACGGATCGGTGCAGCACGCATGGCAAATATAGGAAAAACGCTTTCAATATTATTTTCAATTTCCAGTGTGCTATTTATTCTTGGCATTGTGTAAGTTAAGAAATTTAATCGCAGTATGATCATGAAGTTATATTCATGATCATACTGATCGCCCTTCCCGTGCAGCCACTCCCGTATATTTCCAAACCCCTTTCCTCCACCGCCAGCCTTTAATGAGTGCACGAATAAACTCATCCAACACTGCTGCAATTAATAATCCGTACAATCCCAAATCGCAGGGAATCGCCAAAACATAAGCGAGCGGAACTGAAAATAACCAGATCACGCCAATACTGGAAATGGAAGTAAATGCTGCGTCGCCCGTACAGCGCAACGCACTCCCGATGGTAATATTCACGGTGCGCCAGGGCTCGGCTAAAAAGCTTAGAAAAAATGCCCAGACCCCAATCGCTATTACTTCTGGATCATTACTGAACAATTGCAAAACTGGCTTATTAAAAAGCAGCCAAGTCAACGCCAATGCAGTAGTGCCGATTAACGAAATCTTTAATGTCTGCTTGAGTTGTTTATCGACTAAATCAAATTCTTTTCGGCCGACCCGCTGCGCAATAATAGCCTCAGTTGCCATTCCCAAGGCAATGGAAATCATCAAACAGAATAAAAACGTATTGTATGCATAGACCTTCACCTTCAAGGCGAGATCACCCACTTCTGCCGCAATCCAATTCAACGCAATCATATAAGCTTGAAATGACATGGGTTCGAGAATTGAGGGAGCGGCAATCATTATTACCGGTGTAATAAGCACCCCGAAATTCTTCAGGCCTTCGCGCAATGGAATATGAATACGCAGCTTAAAGTGAACAACCAAAATAACAAACGCCAGGCTCGCACCTGCTGCAATTACACTCGCCGTAGCGACACCAGTAACACCGGTCGGAGGTATTCCCATAAAGCCGTAAACTGCGATGGAGCATCCAATAATGTTGGCAAAAAATAAAATAATGTTGCTATAAGTATTCCACTGGGGTTCGCCATAAATATTGAGAATTGTTTGATAGATGACGCGGCAACCCCAGAGTGCCACCATCCAACCGATAATCGATAAATAAGTGCGGGCATGCTGCTCAACATCGGCGCTTAATGACATCGCCGAGGCAACCCATGGCCCACCGTAATTTACCGCCAGCGCAGCGATTAATGCCAATACCATTACAAATACCGTATAGGCAGCAATGGTGGCATTGCCACGGGCATAATCATTCGCACCAATACGCTGGCTCGCAATACTCGCTCCCGCAAACGCACTCACAATTAAAAAGGCATTGGCGACAAATACCAGTGGGGTGATAGCACCTACAGCCGCAGCCGCACTATCGGAAATACGGCTAAGAAAATACATATCGACCAAAGGAATGGTGTAAGTCACCGCCTGGTCGATAAACATAGGGCGACTCATGCCCCAAATGCCTTTGTCGAGGACACGGCTTTGTGGCACTTGCTTGCGTGCAGATTTCATAACAACTTCTGTGTAATCGAATAATCAGACGGAGATTTTACTCTCCGCCTGATTAAACTATAAGAGTAGAATTACGCAGCTTCGCGCAATACAACAGCTGGAGGTGTTGTCACTACATGACGGCAACAGATATAGCCTAGCGCAGAAACAAATAGCGCGCCGCTGAGGGGAGAGATTAACCAGAAAATGTAGTGCGGTTGTATAGCGGTATCCAGCACGAATTTTTGTAAGCTGATCAGCAATATTTCCGTACCGATAATAGCAATCAAACCCGCCAGGAAACCCAGGATCGCAAACTCCGCACAGATGCTGCCTATAATCAGTTGGCGCGGACTACCCAATGCACGCAGCAAACCCGCTTGTTGTTTACGTGCTGCAATACTGCCCATCACTGCAGCGAGCAACACCAGGCAGCCGCCGATTAATGTGAGCCACAGCACCAGTAATACACCATCACTCACCTGGTTTACAATAGTGCGGATCTGTTCAATTATACGATCAAGCTCCATTACCAATATCGTTGGGTGATCGTGTAGTAGTGTGTTGATAAATGATTTTTGCGCAGGCGACAAATAAATACTGGTGATAAATGTCGGCGAATAACTATCCAGCGAGCCAGGCTCAAAGATAAAAAAGAAATTGGGCCGCATACTACGCCAATCAAGACTGCGGAAACTGGCTACCTCTGCATCCAGCAATAAACCGCCAAAGGAAAACTGCAATCTATCGCCAATCTTCAACCCGATTTCTTTTGCGGTATTCACCTCTACCGACACACCGGGCAAATTGTTAGTGCTGCGCTGCCATTTATCCCACCATAGTCCTTCAAGGACTTTATTATCTGCCGCCAGATTCTCTGCCCAAGTGACGTTTAATTCGCGACGTAATGCATTAGCGACAGAACGCTGATCTTCTGTGGTCTCAATACCATTAATATGCGTGAGACGCGCACGCATCATCGGGTAGATGGGTTCAGGACGCACCTTGGTTTGCTGCAATAAGGTTTGCACTTGGGGCAATTCATCCGGCGGGATATTTACCAGAAAATGATTGGGCGCATCGTCAGGCACTTGCACTTTCCATTCTTCGATTAGCGAAGTACGCACAATGGTAAGGGTAAATAGCAGCATGATAGCAATTGCAAATACCAAAATTTGTACCAGGCTCTGCCCGCGCTGGCGTTGCAAATTAGCAAATGCCAAACGCCAAAATCCTCCCAGCCGCAATACCATTTTTTTACTCACCGCCAGCAACCCGGAGGCAGCCAAAATAGTAACCAGTATTACGGCAAGTAAGGCCCCGCTAATACTTAATGCCAATTCCAAATCACGACTAAACAATATAACTAGCGTCAATACCGCAAACAATGCCAACGCAGCCTGCACCCATACTTGTGGCATATTAACGGCCAATTCACGGCGCAAAATTTTCAGCGGAGGAACCGCAGGCAAATACCAAAGTGCAGGCAATGCAAAAAATACTAAACATAAAAGGCCGGAAAAAAAGCTCAGGCCATAAGGATAAAAAGTCGCACTACCCAATCGTATTTGATACACCTGTTGCAGACTGACAGCAACAGTTCGCTGTAGCAATTCGCCAAATAACAAGCCAACCAACGATGCAACAACACCCAATAAAACCAGCTGGGAAAAATACAGTGTCCGAATGCGCACAGCACCAGCACCTAAACTTTTCATGAGTGCAACTTGATCGGTGTGACGCGCCGAAAATTGCCGCGCAGTAATCGCAATTGCAACACCTGCTAGAAGAACCGCAATCACCGCGGATAATAATAAAAATTGACGACTCGTTTGTAAGGTGCGCCCTACCCGCTCTTGCGCTGAATCTATATCAATTAACCGCTGGTGTTTATTTAATTGAGGTTTTAATTTATCGACAAACGCTTTTAATTTGCTGTTATTGTCTGACGCAATTAACCATTGGTAATCCACACGGCTGCCCGGTTGGACCACATGGGTTTTTGGGAGGTCGGCCATGTTCATAATCAGGCGCGCGCCCGTCATGCTAAATGGACTGGCACTGTCGGGTTCACGAATCAGCACTTGGGTAATTTTAAGTTCATATTCCCCAACTGCGACTTTATCACCCAACTGGATTTTTAGTAGTGGCAGTAAACGCGAATCAACCCAAGCCTCACCGGGTGCAGGAATACCGCTGGCAACGTTGATATCGGCTGCATTAATTGCAAACGGCACATTGCTAATTTCAAATTTTCCGCGCAAGGGATAATCGGTATCCACCGCTTTTACCGACGCCAAATGCATTTCATCACCAGCGAACACCATGGAAGAAAATAAAGCGGCTTGTGTTTGCCGGATATCTTCTTTTTTTGCGATGGCTGGCCATTCCGGATTATGCGGTTGCGAACCGCGCACAATATAATCCGCGCCAAGGACACTATTACTTTCACTAATCAAGGTCGTCTCAAGACGATTGGTAAAAATAGCGATGCCACTCAGTACTGATACTGCAAGTAACAGCGATATGCCAAGAAGTTTCAACTCGCCGCTACGCCAATTACGCCTTAATAAATTAATTGCCAGCATCATCGCCTTTACTCCCTGCCAGATACTATGGCGCCGGCTGCCAATTCAATACGACGCTGGCACAACTGCGCCAGGCGCTCTTCATGGGTAATTAAAATTAGCGTTGTACCCTGTGCGCGATTTAATTCAAACAGCAACTCAATAATCTTTGCACCCGTCGTGCTATCAAGATTGCCAGTAGGCTCATCAGCAAATAACACTTGTGGTTCGCTTGCAAACGCACGCGCAATGGCAACACGCTGCTGTTCTCCTCCAGATAATTGTTGTGGGTAGTGATGTAAGCGCGATGCCAAACCAACCCGTTCCAGAAACTCACGCGCCTTGCCAGTAGCCAACCTATCACCGCGGAGCTCTAAGGGCAGCATGACATTTTCATGCGCGGTGAGACCGGGCAGCAATTGAAATGATTGGAAAATAAAACCGACATTGCCAGCGCGAACTTTTGCGCGCCCTTCCTCGTCTAACAACGAGAGGTTATTACCATGAAGAATTATCTCACCACTGCTAGGCACGTCCAAACCGGCGAGAATACCTAGCAAAGTAGACTTACCTGACCCTGATGCGCCTGTGATAGCCAGTGACTCTCCGGCCAACACATTCATTGATATCGGATGAAGGATCGTTAAGTTACCTTCGTGCGTATTAACCTGTTTGGTAACTGAATTCGCTTGAACCATAGCAACAGCAGACATAATTGAGTAACCTTTATGAAATACGAATACATCCCATTCTATTGGCATAGGATTTTGATGACCATGTGCAAACTGAAGATTTACCTGTTTTTACTCCTGACATTTGTCACCAGTCTCACTTATGCACAAAACACAACATCTGAAACAACAAAAATACTGGTGATGGGTGACAGCTTGAGTGCCGGTTACGGCATCGACATTCAACAGGGCTGGGTAAATCTGTTAGAAAAAGAGATAACGAAAAAACACGCAGTACAGATCATCAATGCCAGCGTGAGCGGTGAAACCAGTTCCGGTGGTAATACTCGGCTGCCTGCACTGCTTGCCGAACATAAACCGGACATTGTCATTCTGGAATTAGGGGGCAACGATGGTTTGCGTGGGCAACCGCTTAAGCTACTGGAAAAAAACTTGCAAATGATGATAGATGCGAGCAAAAAAAACGGCGCGCAAGTATTACTCGCGGGAATGCAGATTCCGCCCAATTACGGGCCACGTTATAGCACTCAGTTCAAAACACTTTACGCACAACTTGCCGAAAAAAATCAGGTGGCATTAATTCCGTTTTTATTGGAGGGGATTGGTGGAAATTCAGAATTAATTCAGCGGGATGGCATCCATCCTACCGCTGAGGCTCAACTGATTATTGTGAAAAATGTGCAGCCGGAACTGGAGAAATTATTGCAGCAATAACATTATTGCCGCATTGATGGCTCCAAATAGTCCACCAGTAATTGCACCGTGGTGTTGCCCCGAAATTCGTTGATATCTAACTTATAAGCTACGCGGATTTTACTGATCTGATTATTTGGCCAAAGATCTGGGTCTATATTAAATGCAATCGCATCAACTAATTGCTGGCCTTGCGCATCAAAAGCCAAGGTCATTTTCAAATGCTTCGTACCAACCAATTTTTGCTGCACCAGATAAAATTCACCATCAAAAATCGGCTCGGGAAAGTGTTGTCCCCACGGCCCTGCTTCACGCAATTGTGTGGCAACTCCAAGCGATAACTCCTGCACAGATAACTCCCCATCACTGACCACAACCGCTTGCAAATCATCAAAGGTTAATTGCTTGCGCACTTCATCATCAAAAGCGAGGGAAAAAGCAGAAAAATTTGCACGGGACAAACTCATTCCCGCTGCCATTGCATGGCCACCAAACTTATTTAATAACCCGGGATGTCGAGCAGCGACAGCATCAAGCGCATCGCGAATGTGAAAACCGGGCACTGAACGCGCAGAACCTTTTATTTCTCCGTCACCCGCCTCGGCAAACACAATTGTCGGACGATGGTATTTATCTTTAATACGCGAGGCTAAAATACCAATCACACCTTGATGCCAGGTTTCATCGAAGAGACATAAGCCCCAAGATAAACTAGCAGCATCAGCCTGCAAGGCTTTTTGCAGCATGCCCATTGCCTCTTGCTGCATGCCCGTCTCAATCGCTTTGCGATCGCGATTTAATTCATCAAGTTGCGCTGCCATTTCGCGCGCAAGATTTTCACTCTCACACATTAAACATTGGATACCGAGCGACATATCATCCAGCCGGCCTGCCGCATTTAATCGCGGACCAAGCGCAAAACCAAAATCACTTGCCACCAATTTATTAGCCTGCTTGCCAGAGACCTCCAACATCGCTTTGATGCCAGGGCGACAAACACCGGCGCGAATTCGCTGCAAACCTTGCGCAACCAAAATACGATTGTTGTAATCCAGCGGCACCACATCGGCAACAGTACCGAGAGCGACCAGATCCAGGAAACTCGCCATATTTGGCTCGGCAATACCGCTCTCTTCAAACCAACCCATTTGACGCAACTCGGCGCGCAGGGCATTCATCACATAAAAAATAACACCGACACCCGCGAGATTTTTACTCGGAAATTCGCAACCGGGTTGATTAGGATTCACGATGGCATCCGCATCAGGTAAATGCTCACCCGGCAAATGGTGATCGGTAACAATAACCGCAATGCCGAGTTCCCGCGCAGCTTCTACGCCCTCAATGCTGGAAATACCATTATCCACAGTGACAATAATATCCGGTTGCTGTGCAGCAGCGACGGCAACAATTTCCGGCGTCAGTCCGTAGCCATATTCAAACCGGTTAGGCACGAGAAAATCTACATGAGGCAATCCCATCGCACGCAACGCCAACACTGCTAATGCACTACTGGTTGCACCATCCGCATCAAAATCACCCACCACAATAATTTTTGCCTGCGCCACAACGGCGTCGGCTAAAAGACTCACTGCCTCTGCCAAGCCTTTGAAATTAGGCTTATGGAGATTCGCAAGCTGATACTGCAATTCACGCTCATGTTTCACACCACGCGAGTTATAAATGCGCTGCAAGAGCGGATGAATAGCCGATTGAAATTCAACAGGCTGGACAGGATCACGACGGCGAATAGTTTTTTGCATAATTTACTTTCGGGATGAATAAAAATAACGGCAGAAATAAAAAAGCCGCAAGAATAAATTCCTGCGGCGTTTTATTAACACAAGGCGTTAGAATTACTTGCGAACATTCGCTGCAACAAACTGTTGCACCTTTGCCAAGTCTTGCGGCAATACAGTGTAACGTTCTTCGCGCTCAAATAAATCCTGCATATGGTGTGGCAACGCAGGATCCGCATCTTGCCCTGCTTTGCGAACTGCTTCAGGGAATTTTGCCGGATGTGCGGTAGCCAAAACTACCATTGGAATATCCTGACGGCGACGAGTCTTACGTGCAGCGTCTACTCCAATTGCAGTATGTGGATCGAGCAGGTATTCAGTGCGATCAAATACTTCACGAATCACATCAATGGTTACTTCATCGCTAACACCATGACTGGTGAATAATTCGCGCGCACGCGCCAATGCGGATTCCTTCAGTGTCATGCTGCCAGATTTGAAATCTTCCATCAGCTGACGAATCGCATTGCCATCACGATCATACAAATCAAACAACATACGCTCGAAGTTGCTCGACACCATAATATCCATGCTTGGCGACAGAGTATGTTGCAATTGGTGTTTGCTGTGATCGTTACTGCTGATGCAGCGATGCAAGATATCGTTGCTGTTAGTAGCAATCACTAACTGGTCAATCGGCAAACCCATTTGCCTGGCAAGATAGCCAGCAAAAATATCACCGAAGTTGCCAGTAGGAACCGAGAAAGCAATTGGACGATGAGGAGCACCCAATGCCAAACCAGCGTAAAAGTAATACACGATTTGCGCCATGATACGCGCCCAGTTAATCGAGTTTACCGCCACCAGTTGGCGGCCTTCCGGCAAAAAAGATTGATCGCCGAAACTCGCTTTCACCATGTTCTGGCAATCGTCGAAGTTACCTTCCAATGCGATATTAAATACATTCGGTGCAAGCACTGTAGTCATTTGGCGACGCTGAACATTCGATACACGATTGTTCGGGTGCATGATAAAAATATCGATGTTATCGCAGCGACGGCAACCTTCAATGGCAGCAGAACCTGTATCACCAGACGTTGCGCCCATCACCACTACTTTTTGGTTGCGCTTTTTCAACAAGTGATCAAGCAAGTGACCTAAAAATTGCAGTGCGAAATCTTTAAACGCGAGAGTTGGTCCCTGGAATAATTCCAGAATCCATTCGTTGTGTGCAGTTTGTACCAGCGGTGCAATGCCATCGTGACGGAAAGTTGCGTAGGCATCAGCAATAATTTTTTTAAAATCTTCATCGCTGACTGCCCCAGCAACAAAAGGCTTCATCACATTAAAAGCCAATTCCTGATAGGACAAACCAGCCCAGGAAGCGATTTCTTCTTTAGTAAATTTCGGCAAAGTTTCCGGCACATACAAACCGCCATCCGGCGCAAGACCGGTAAGGACCACTTCTTCAAAACTGAGTGCAGGCGCTTGGCCGCGAGTGCTGATGTATTTCACGATTACTAACCTTTAAGAAATTATTTCAATGCTTCGACACGGATCCGCTGAACAGAACCGGTGATAGAATCCAAGGCTTCAATGCTGCGAATCGCAGCCGCCAGCTTTTTGTCCTGCACTTGATTGGTCAATAAAATCAGCGGCACTGTTGATTCGCCATCTTTGGCTTCTTTTTGAATCATCGCTTCTATACTGATGCCAGAATCACTCAGGATGGTGGCAATTTTTGACAGCACACCCGGCTTGTCCTGCGCTGACATACGCAAATAGTTAGCCGTTTCCACATCCTCAATTGGCAGAATCGGTTGTGCAGAAACAAAATCTGCACCGAAACCCAAATAAGGGACACGATGTTCAGGTGATGCAGTCAGCGTACGCGCCACATCAACAATATCACCCACGATAGATGAGCCAGTCGGCTCTGCACCGGCACCGGCACCATAATACAGTGTTGCGCCCACAGCATCGCCTTTTACCAACACTGCGTTCATTACGCCATCAACATTGGCGATCAAACGCTTTTCGGGAATCAAGGTTGGATGAACACGCAGCTCAATACCTTTATCGGTGCGACGTGCGATACCCAGGTTTTTGATGCGATAGCCAAGCTCTTCTGCGTAAGTTACATCCTCAGCAGCAATTTTGGTAATGCCTTCGGTAAATACTTTGTTGAACTCCAACGGAATACCAAATGCGAGTGAAGCAAGGATTACCAACTTATGCGCAGCATCTATACCTTCTACATCAAAAGTAGGATCGGCTTCCGCATAACCCAATGCTTGGGCTTCAGCCAATACATCAGCAAATGAACGGCCTTTGTCGCGCATTTCAGTGAGAATAAAATTGCCGGTACCGTTAATAATGCCGGCAAGCCATTCAATCTTGTTCGCCGCCAATCCTTCACGGATTGCTTTGATAATCGGGATACCGCCAGCAACAGCAGCTTCAAATGCGACGGTTACGCCCCTGGCTTTCGCCGCTGCGAAAATTTCATTGCCATGATGGGCGATCAACGCTTTGTTGGCAGTAATAATATGCTTGCCATTTTCAATAGCCTTGAGAATCAGGTCTTTCGCAACAGTGGTACCACCCATCACTTCAACCAGAACGTCCACATCCGGATTATTAGCAACATCGAATACATCGCGGGTTACATTGTATTTTGAAGTATCGCAATTGGGATTATCGCGGCGCGCACCAATTTGTACGATGGAAATATTGCAACCGGCGCGGGCATCAATCAGCGCTTTATTGCGCGAAAGGATATTAACTGTACCGCTGCCCACGGTGCCCAGACCGCAGATACCTATTCTTACCGGATTCAAGGTGGATTCCTCGTCAAATTTAAGAGTGTTTTACGCCAATACCAAAAAAGACGGCCACCATACTCATGGTGGCCGTCAGTGTCAATTATGCTCTGGAATCGCCGTTGGATAAGCCGGTTTTGGCGAACCAACTTAGCTTAAAAGTTAGATTCCGAGGCTTTTCGCCAAGTCTTCCGGGGGCAAATAACCGGGCATTAACTTGCCATCAGGCAGGAATAAAGCCGGCGTACCATTCACACCCAATTGGCCGCCAAGTTGGAATTGGGCCGCAACCGGATTATCGCAGGTTGCGTTTGGAACAGATTGATCAGCCTTAAGCTTGGTCATAGCATCTTGCTTGTCTTTAGCACACCAGGTGGAGATCAATTTGTCAGCTGATGGGCTGGGAATACCGGCGCGCGGATAAGCAAGATAGCGAATCTCAATACCCAAATCGTTGTATCCGGGTTTTTGCTGGCCACCTTCGTTATAGGCATGCATCTGGCTATGCAATTTACGGCAATAACCGCAATCGATATCAGTGAATACATATACAACTGCTTTGGCCTTACCTTTCGGTGCAAAGTTGATACTGCTCTTACCGTCCAGAGTTGCCAGCGCCTTCTTGCGCTCTTCAATTACATAGGGATCTTCAATTTTAGCGAAGCCATTGCTATCGATACCAAATACTTCACCGGCAATAAACTTGTCACCTTCCGGCGTCACATACAGTACCGGACCACCAGGCACCTGTACCTGATAAAGACCTTTGATAACCGAAGGACGCGGCTTACCGAAATTAATATCAGGACGCGCCTTCTGAAGGTTTTCCAGGATCGTATCTTCAACACTTTTACGCTTGAGCAGATCCCCTTGTGCCGCAGCAAAAGGAGTTGCTACAAAAGCGGTTAAAGAGAAAGTCGCCAAAGCTGCAAAGCCCAGCGTTTTTAATGTTTTTATCATAGTCATATCTCTTACAGGTTTATAAATTGTTGGTCATTGTCACTAACCGCGCGGATGATGCTGCGCGTGCTGTTGTTTCATCCGCAGCTTGGCCACATGGGTATAAATTTGTGTCGTCGATAAATCACTGTGCCCGAGCAGCAACTGTACCACACGTAAATCGGCACCGTGATTCAATAAATGGGTCGCAAACGCGTGGCGCAATGTATGCGGCGACAAATCTTTTTTAATACCCGCCACCATCGCCCAATGCTTTATACGATACCAAAACGTCTGGCGGGTCATCGGCTGGGCACGCGCACTCGGAAATACTACCTCATCCGGCATATTATTCAGCAACACAGGTCGCGCTTCGCGCAAATAACGCGCTAGCCATGCTGCCGCTTCTTCTCCCATGGGAATCAACCGCTCCTTGCTACCCTTGCCCATCACCCGTACCACATTCTGGCGCAGGTTGATTTGCGGCATGGTCAATTCAACCAATTCAGTGACGCGTAAACCGCAGGCATAAAGCACTTCCAGCATAGTTCGATCACGCAAACCAATCGGATCCGATAAATCCGGTGCTGCAAGCAGGGCTTCGACATCAGCTTCGCTTAAAGATTTCGGCAGTGGTCGGGATAATTTTGGATTATCGACCAGAGCGATCGGATTTTCCCTGATATGATTCTCGCGCAGCAGATAGCGATAAAAACCTCGCACACAAGAGAGAAAACGTGCCGATGTACGGCTCGATAGTTTTTGCTGCAGGCGGATATCCAGATAATCCTGCACCAGCGCCGCATCGGCACCAATCAATTGTTGACCTCGCTGATTTAACCAAACGGCAAACTGTGCGAGATCACGCCGGTAGGATTCCTGGGTATTATCGCTCAAGCCTTTTTCCATCCAGATGGCATCCAGATATTCAGCAATAAGTTGCGAATCCGCCAGCGCCGGCACCAATTCCAAAGGCTTGTTAACTACCATAATGACAACCAGAAACCAAAAGCCGACTGTAGCGGCTCAATTAAAACATGGCAATCATACAGCGAGGCAAAGAAAAGCAAAAAGCCGAAGCAGTTTCCTGCTTCGGCTTTTTGAAAATCGATACTAACTATCGATTTAAACTTATACCAGCTTCTCTTTAATACGAGCAGCCTTACCAGTAAGGTCACGCAGGTAGTAAAGTTTCGCTTGACGCACATCACCACGACGCTTCAGGGTTACGCTGTCGATCAATGGGCTGTGAGTTTGGAAGGTACGCTCAACACCTACACCGTGAGAAATTTTACGCACGGTGAATGCAGAATTAAGGCCACGGTTACGAATGGCAATTACAACACCTTCATAAGCCTGTACACGCTCACGGTCACCTTCTTTTACTTTCACGTTTACAACAACGGTGTCGCCTGGTGAAAATTCAGTAAGGCTTGCTTTCAGTTGTTCGTTTTCCAACGCCTGAATAATTGGGTTAGTCATTGATATTCTCCTAAGAGTCTATAGCTTCACAGCTAGAGTTTGTCGTATCAAGGTCACGACGATATTCCGTCAACAGCTTTTGCTGCTCCTCGGTTAAATTTATTGCGTGCAATAAATCAGGCCTTCTCAGCCACGTTCGCCCTACCGCTTGTTTCAAGCGCCAGCGCCGAATCAGTTCGTGATTACCGGATACCAATACCTCCGGCACACGCATCCCTTCAAATTCCTCCGGACGGGTATAGTGAGGACAATCCAGCAAACCATCCGTAAATGAATCCTGCTCTGCCGACAACGCGTGCCCAAGAGCACCCGGAATCAGCCGTGTTACCGCATCAATCAGCACCATTGCTGGCAACTCACCGCCACTTAACACGTAATCACCGATGGACCATTCTTCATCGATAACTGTTTGTATCAATCGCTCGTCGATACCTTCGTAACGACCCGCCACCAAAACCAGATTGCCACTGGCTGCCAACTCAACAACACCGGATTGAGTCAGTGTTCGTCCTTGCGGTGAGAGATAGATGACTTTTGCATCCTCACCCGCCCAGGTTTTTGCGGCAGCTATGGCATCGCGCAGTGGCTGTACCATCATCACCATTCCGGGACCACCGCCAAATGGCCGATCATCTACCGTTGAATGACGATCATGGGCAAAATCACGTGGAGTTACTGTTTTTAACTCCACCAGGCCTTGCTTGATTGCGCGGCTGGTTATCCCAAAACCGGCAATCGCGTTAAACATGTCAGGAAAAATGGAAACAACCGCAATTTTAAGCAATTGACGATTACCCCTCTCGCCTCACAGCGTTTACACCAAAAAATTGAGCTTTAAAAACTAAAATCCAGGATCCCAATCTACCAGCATTTCGCCAACATTGAGATCAACGGACAACACAAACTGCTCAGGCACATAAGGTATCAAACGCTCGCGCTGATCAATACTCTCTGCATCTGCAACCACAACAAGCACATCATTTGCGCCGGTTTCCATTAATTTGGAAATGACACCAAGGCGTTGACGTTCACCACCCTCGAACCGGGTAAACACCACCAAGCCTTCTAGCTGGCTCCAGTAGTATTCGCCATCATCCAGTTCCGGTAACAGCTCGCGCTCGACAGCAATATCAGCGGCGGTATATTGCGCAGCCAAATCGCGATCATCGATACCCACAATGTGCGCGACAAATGCATCGCCATGAGGACGAGCCTCATCGATCTCAATTTTTTTAACGCCATGTCTGGTTTTCAAAAACCAGGGATGGTACTCAAACAAATTTTCTTGCGGATCGGTGTAAGAGTGAACTTTCACCCACCCTTTTACACCATAAACAGCGGTAATTCGCCCGACGTTAACTAAATTGGATTCCGCAGACATCAGGCGCCTTTACTGTTTTTGCAGGCAATTAAGCTGCTTTTTTGCTTTCTTTAACCAGTTGCTCAACGCGCTCAGACAACTGTGCACCTTGACCAACCCAGTGTTGCAAACGGTCAGCATCAACACGCAGACGCTCTTCTTGACCACGAGCAACCGGATTGAAGAAACCGATACGCTCGATGAAGCGGCCATTACGGGCGCTGCGGCTGTTGGTTACGGTCAGATGATAGAACGGGCGCTTTTTGGAGCCACCACGTGACAGACGAATAGTTACCATTGAGGTCTTCTTCCTGTGTTTACTTATGGGGGAAAGACATGCATTCCCGGTTAAAAATCGACTTTCAAGTTAAAAAATCGTGAGTCGCACAATAAGCTGTGCGAAAGGCGCGGCATTTTAAGGGAAAGATTGGGTTTTGTATAGGCCAAAAATCATTAAGCAAAATAACCTCGCCCCTCTACCTATGGGGCAAGCGGCGTTTTACCACTATATCTAGTCAAACATATCGGAAAAACGATTGGTAAAGCCGAGATCTATCGCCTGTGCAAACCCAGGCAACCCCAAGTGCTCCTGATCGAATTTAATCAGGGTTTCATCAATCAAGCCCTCACCAAAGTGATATATGGTAGCAAAATCACCATGGGATGCAGCAACATCATAGGCAGACGCATTGGCACGAACCTCTTCGCGCTTTTCCTGATAGCGAGCAAATGCAGCCTCCCCATAGCGACGAGCCAACATTGAATCGACGATATGAGGGGCAAAAATACTGGCAGTAGCATTGTTACCACCAAAACCTTTGGAATTCAGGAAGGCGACATCCAGAGGGTGTTCAGCTGCAACATCTTTGGTCGAAATTTGCAATCGGTCGGCGAACACATCGTCGGCCACCTTATCGATCGTTTTGATACCGGGGATAAGGCCGTATTTGAAAATACCCAAACTGGCAATTAACTGCTCGCCACTGGCGGCTGACAGAGAGTGGCCGACATAGGCCTTTACTGCAGATATCGGCCAATTAGTAATATTAAATACCTGCGCAACCTGGTCAAAAATTTGCGATTCAGTTACCCGGTTTTGCGGCGTGCTGGAACCGTGCGCCTGAACAATTGAACGCAACCGGACTGACTCATCACCCAGAATCGCACGGGCCGAAGCCACGGCCTTGGCCATGGTGATGTAATTTCCCGGGCCAGGGGCAGAAATGGATTTTTTAAAGCCATCGGCATTGATAAACACATCGCCTACTGCACCGTGAATATCGGCACCCAACTCGATTGCCAAGGCATCATCCATTAACACCACATATTGGCTGGCCTCTGCCATAGTGAAACCGGCATTCTCACCGAAAGGACGGCTGGTACGGCGCGGATCCGCCTCCTCTGTACCATCCAGCTTCTTCAGTTTTTCCTCGCTGGCCAGCGCTCCCATAGTCGCATAGCCATCGATTATCTCCGGCACTATCGGAGCTTCTGCGCAGCCCACCACCGCCACACGACACTTACCTGAAGCGATGTCATCCGCAGCCGCCTGCAAGTTGTAGAGGAAAGACGCACAAGCACCGGTAATCGCACCAGTCTGGCCGACACTGCCGAGAATATAGGCATTTACGAAATCAGCCGGCATAGTATTTAATCCCAGCGGACACTGCTTGGCGCTGACACGACTACCTTTCAGGCGCGATTGTAAAAGCCCGCCAAAGCCATTTTCATCCATTTGGCTCATTACATTACTGGCATAAACCCCAACCTGATCAGGTCTTATAGAGTTCATCACCGTCTGCCACGCCAATCCTGTGGATTGAATTGCGTCAGACGCACCAATCACCGCTAGCTGTAACGCACGCGGGTGATAGTGAGAGTTATACAGCGCACCAGGATTAAAGCCGCGCGGCAATTGGCCGGCGGATTTGACTGGTAGCTCGCGGTAGCTATCAAACTTAACCTCAAGTCCCGACGGAATCACCACACGCACACGATCATCATCAATCGCTTCAACTTGCCACTCAGCAGGTACGGGCTCAGGCAGGTCACGCTTACGCATTTCGACAACCAAAGGCGAAGCGCCAGCACTCAAGGTTGCCGATTTCTGCCAATGGGTAGCATCAACGTCAAAGAAAGTTTTATCGATACGACGGATAAGGGTGCCATCCAGCACCTGCTCACCAAAACGGGATTCTATATCCACAAGACCAAGTGGATTGCCATCAGCATCACGATAGGAACCCTCAGCAAAACTGATCAACCCCATCATTAATGCCAATCCAGCCAGCGTCTCCTGACGTTCCGCCGGCTGCAAGCTCTCAATCACCATGCGGCGATAAGCGTGGTGGCCGGAACTGCGGCCAGCCGCATTAAATCCACCAAAACCCACGATAACCGGCAAACGAGCAACAGACATAACCAACTCCATTATTGGCAAGAATACAAAACCGGAGAAAGTGTATGAGCATTGCGATGCAATGTCCTTGTTGATTTGGTCATTTTCAGTGGTAAATTAGCCAAAAATCATCAATCTGGATAAACCCACCATAAAATGAGCAGAAATCCACCTATTCGTATTCACTTTCTGCTGTGTGAGCGCATGCTCGCCACAAGCAGCACACTGCCAATGGAGATGTTGCTTGCTGCAGAAAGCGCCGTTCGCAGCATGCTGCCCAAAAACCAGCAGCGCCCGCTCGACATAAAAACTATCGGACTCAGTAAGTTCCCAATTGCGACGCGAACCGGCATCTTATGGCAACCCGAACTTACTATTGCGGATAAACCAGTCAGTGATTTGATCTATATTCCCGGCTTGTGGCGAAATCCTCGCCCCATAATTCAACAGCATGGCGAGACATTGGAATGGCTGCGCGAGCAATACCAAAACGGCGCCATCATTAGCGCAGTAGGAACCGGGGTATGTTTTCTGGCAGAGACAGGATTATTGGAAGGCAAAGCGGCAACGACTCACTGGCATTACTTCGACCAGTTCCAAAAAGACTATCCGCAGGTACAACTCAAGCGTCAATACTTTATTACGCAAGCAGGAAATTTGTATTGCGCGGCCAGCGTTAATTCGCTCGCCGATTTAACCGTACATTTCATCCAGCGTTTTTTTGGGAAAAATATTTCCAGCCATGTAGAACGACACTTTTCCCACGAAATTCGCCAGGCCTATGAAACGAGCGGATTTTTTGAAGCAACAGAAAATCCACATCCGGATGAAGACATTACCCAAATACAAATTTGGCTACAGGATAATTACCAACGCGATATTTTATTTCCGCAAGTTGCCACTCGATTCGGCATGAGTGTGCGCACACTCAACCGCCGTTTTAAAAACGCCCTGGGGCAAACCCCACTGGATTACCTGCAAGAAATTCGCATCAATATTGCCAAGGATTTATTAAAAACAAGTAACTTGTCAATCAACGAGATTGCGGACAAAGTTGGTTATCAAGATACAGGCTACTTCACTACCCTGTTTAAGAAAAAATTAGCCACCACACCCAATGCTTATCGCGATACTGTAAGAGCAAAATTATTTAGCACCTGAGCATTCATAACTCAAAACAATAACCCCGATATCGATGACATCGGGGTTATTTGTTAGCACAAAATTTTCTTCAGTTATGCAGCGTCAACACTCGCAGGCACAACGGATAATTTTTCGGATGTTTGCACTCCAATCGGAATAGTACGCGGCTTCATGGATTCAGGAATAATCCGCTGCAAATCGATATGCAGTAATCCATTTTCATAATTTGCCGACTTCACCTGTACATGATCAGCTAACTGGAAACGGCGCTCGAAACTCCGCGCTGCAATTCCCTGATGTAGATAAGTACGCGCTTGTTCATCGGCTGCTTTGTTTGCCGATACAGTCAAGTTGTTTTGATTTACTTCGATAGTTAATTCAGCTTGATCAAAACCGGCAACCGCCATAGTAATTCGGTATTTATCTTCACCTGTTAGTTCAATGTTGTACGGGGGATAACTGGGTTGATTCTGTTCGGTACGAGACAGGTTATCCAATAAATTAGCCATACGATCAAAGCCAATTGCAGACCGGTATAAAGGGGTAAAATCAAAATTACGCATATTCAATATCCTCATTTGAGCAATATAATTGGGCGACTTATCTTCTCGATCAAGTCATTCAGGGTATGTGATCCTCTAACGAGCCATCACGAAAAATGAAATGAGGACAGACCACACTATTTCAAGGCGCTTTTAAAAAAATATAAGGTTATTTTCCTTATGGCTGCCAATACCTTTAAGTCCCAACAAAAGATCTAAATGTTATTAAGAAAACTTAATAAAAAACTTGCTATTTATTGAGGGATCATCAATATAGATAGGGAGGGTCGGGATTGTTTCGCGGAACTCAACGCGAATCCCCAGCCTCCTAAACATAAACGTTAAGGAGCCTTACGATGAAACCTGCTGTCGACGTTGTATATCGTGATTTGGATTCTTCTGCTGCACTAAACGACATTATTACCAAAAAGCTTGAAAAGCTCAGCCGCTACACCGACCAGATAGTTCATAGCCGTGTTGTTCTTGATACTCCCCATCATCATAAAAACAAAGGCAAGCAATTCCGCGCCTCAATTGAACTGGATATTGTTGGTCACCCTCTCGCAATTACCCAGAATGATGAATCCATTCATGTTGCTGTCCGCGATGCATTCTCAAGTGCGGAGCGAAAAGTAAAACAGCTGGCAGCACGACAACGTAATACCCGTTAATTTCTTACGCTTTCACATCAGATATTTCATTTGCCCAAAACAAAAAAACCGGGATCATTTTCTGACCCCGGTTTAGGTTTATTATCAAATCAAGCTTATTAAGTAGCCTTTAAGCAACTACACCAAGCTTCTCTGATTTCTTGCTAATCAAATGATTCAGATTTGCCAAGGATTGCATGTGGCTATAAATTAATTCCAAGCCATCTTTTTTGAACAAATCCAATGCATCAGCATCATTCAATGCCTTCAATTTTTCACGCTTAACTACGTAAAAGCCAGTCAAATTCATATTGGATTCTTCGCGGCCTTTGAAGGTGATATTGGCCTGCATTGGCTCAAGTAAATCAAGCTCATGTAAACGCCTGCAGAAAACCTTGGTCATTTCAGCGCGATACTGGTAATCCTTCAAAAATTCAACCACTTCTTTTAAATGCGCAGACTGCTCACCGTTTTCTTCAAACAAACGACGACCTTTACTACCATCTTTCAACACAGTTTTGCTGTCGGCATCAATACACAATGCCATGGTATCCGCATCCTTATCACCACCCAGAACAAACGGGTAACGACGGATAAATGCAGGAATGTAACGCGAGGTGAATTGGAAGTTTTCATTCAGCGAAAGGTTTTCACCTTCCTTCAAACCCATGATTGCCAGAGGAATATATTCGCCCTCGTTAGCAGTTGCAGAAAACACAATCGGGAATTCGCTTGCTGCAAACGGAATTTCAGTGGCCAATATCGGCGCAGAAATCATATGCGAGACAAATGAATAATCATCAACCTGGACAGACCAGTTGCGATGGATATCAGATGACAATGGTTGGATGTTGTCATAAATCATGAGTTGCTTTGCCACGAGGATACCTCTATTTATTTTCTCGGCTTGGGATAAAAACCAGGGTTGTAAATCAAAACAGGGGCGCATGGTAGCACTTTCACAAGCGCCTGCCACTAGAAGACGATTAATTGGCCTTAAGCTGGACCAAAATACAGATACGAAAAAGCCCGCTAAAAAGCGGGCTTTTAAGTTATTGATTCTTAAATAAAAAATGGTCGGAACGGCGGGATTTGAACCCACGACCCCTACACCCCCAGTATAGTGCGCTACCTGACTGCGCTACGCTCCGACTTTTTATCCGCAGCAGAACCTGAATCCTGCCTCGCGAAGGACGGGCATAATACCTTAATTTATTGGCAATGCAATCAGAGAATTAAGAATTACTACCAAAGCCTGATAAGCAAACAACTGCCAAAAAAAGCGGTTGTTTTTCCTGCAAAATTATTTGATTTTCAATAGATCAAGCAGGTGTTCCAAATCATCAATCATACGTACAACCAGTTGATTTAACTGGCCTGATTCTGAGGGATTGGTTTCACTCGACATCTGCAACCGCGCACCACCAATGGTAAACCCCTGATCGTAAAGCAAGCTGCGAATTTGACGGATAGTTAATACATCCTGACGCTGATAATAACGGCGGTTCCCACGGCGCTTAACCGGATTCAACTGGGGAAACTCCTGTTCCCAATAACGCAGCACATGTGGCTTTACCGCACACAATTCACTGACTTCACCAATAGTGAAATAACGCTTACCGGGAATTACGGGAAGTTCGTCGTTATGACTCGGTTCCAACATACGCTTCTACTCGTGCCTTAAGTTTTTGTCCTGGACGGAAGGTAACCACACGGCGGGCGCTGATAGGAATCTCTTCACCCGTTTTGGGGTTCCGACCCGGACGTTGGCTTTTATCGCGCAATTCAAAATTGCCGAAACCAGAAAGTTTGACCTGTTCGTTATTTTCCAAAGCATGGCGGATCTCTTCAAAGAAGAGTTCCACCAACTCTTTAGCTTCACGCTTATTGAGTCCAAGATCCTCATAAAGTTTCTCGGCCAAATCTGCTTTGGTCAGAGCACCGTCCGACATAATTATTATTCCCTATCTGAGGGTAGCGGAAAAATTTACCCCCAGATACTGAACAATCGAATCAATGGAGGCGTTGATCTCATCTTCATTAAGAGTGCGTGATGGATGCTGAAAGGTCAACCCCATTGCAACACTTTTTCTATGTGGATCAATGCCTTTGCCCATATATACGTCAAATACCTTTAAGTCGATGAGGTACTCACCTGCCTGAGCTTTAACTGCCGCCAAGAGTTTGTCGGCAGCCAAATCACGGTCGACCAGCAATGCCAGATCACGGCGCACCTCAGGGAATTTAGACAATGACGTAAATGCCGGGATACGCGCTTTTAACAGCGAGTTGAGACGCACCTCAAATAAATAGACTGATTGCGGGATATCCAATTGCTGCAGCAAGCTCGGATGCAATGCCCCTATCACACCCTGCCACTCTCCATCGCGATAAACATCCGCTGTCTGGCCAGGGTGCAATGCAGGATGAGAGCCTGCCTTAACGGTAAAAGCTGATTCATCGCCAGTTAACGCCAGCAAAGACTCTAAATCCCCTTTGAGATCGAAAAAATCTACAACATCGGCAACATTCGCCCAGGACTCAGGAGCGCGACTACCGTAAATCAAACCGGCAAGCATGGCTTCCTGTTTCAGGCCATCTGCCGAAGGGACAAAACGCAAGCCGGATTCAAACAACCGCACCCGGTTCTGTTGGCGATTGAGGTTGCTGCGCAACACGCTGACCAAACCGGGCATCAAACTGGTACGCATTGCCGCCATATCCGAACTGATAGGATTGCGTAGCACAACGGGAAACACTTCCGGATCAAACAACGCAGAAAGTTTTGGCTCGATAAAGCTGTAGGTAATCGCCTCCTGATAGCCACGGGCTATTAATTGGTTACGCAACGCGGGCAAACCCATACTGGCTTCGGGATGAGGCTCTATATCCAGGGGCGCAGCGAGGCTTCTTGTCGGTAAACGGTTGTAGCCGTAGACGCGCGCCAGCTCTTCCAACAAATCTGCTTCGATGGAAATATCAAAGCGGTAACTTGGGACCGCAAATACCCAACCCTCGGTATTTTGCGACAGCAGGGACAGCCCCAAGCGCGCAAGGATATCGACCACTTCGTCATCGGCCATTTCCAAGCTCAGCCCACTAACAATACGGGCCTTGCGCAAACTGACTTTACGCTCCTGCGGCAAGAGCTCATTAGTGACATGCACGACCGGCCCGGCTTCACCGCCAACAATCTCCAGCAGCAATGCCGTTGCGCGCTCAACAGCATCCAGTTGCAAGCTGTAATCGACGCCGCGCTCAAAGCGATGTGATGAATCGGTATGCAAACCATAGGAACGGGCGCGGCCAGCAATAGCCAGCGGATTAAAGAACGCACTTTCCAGGAAGATATCGCGCGTAGCTTCACTTACCGCACTTTCCTTGCCGCCCATAATGCCCGCAACGGCCAAAACTTTTTGTTGGTCGGCGATAACCATAGTATCGACATTGAGTTTGATCTCTTGTCCATCCAACAACCGGATTGATTCACCCTGCTGCGCCAAACGCACATGAATTGCGTTGCTAAGCTTGGACAAATCAAACGCGTGCATGGGCTGACCCAATTCAAGCAGCACGTAGTTGGTCACATCAACCACAGCATCAATACTGCGCAAACCTGAACGAACCAACTTATCCTGCAACCATGCTGGACTTGGACGGCTGATATCAATGTTGCGAATCACCCGACCTACGTAGCGGCTACACGCAGCACCAGCTTCCAGATGCACAGGGACACTGTCATCAATACTCGCCGCAACAGGAGCAATAGCAGGCGCCTTGACCGAGGCGCGGTTCAACACCCCTACTTCGCGCGCAATGCCTTTTACACTGAGGCAATCACTGCGATTGGGAGTCAGGTCGACTTCGATCAGCTTATCGTCGAGATTTAAGTATTCACGCAGATTCAGCCCTACTGGAGCATCGGCTGCCAGTTCCCATAGGCCTGTATCATCATCACCGGCTTTCAATTCGGCTTGGCCGCACAGCATGCCGAAGGATTCGACACCGCGCAGCTTGGCTTTTTTGATCTGGAAATCGCCCGGCAGTTGCGCACCTATGGTGGCAAAGGGAATTTTGATACCGACGCGTGCATTGGCTGCACCGCAGACGACTTGACTCGGGCCATCAGGCAAACCTGCCACCTGGCAAACACGCAGTTTGTCGGCATCGGAGTGCTGTTCGCAGCCAATAATTTCACCCACAATCACGCCGGTGAAATCGCCCGCAACAGACTCCACTGCATCCACTTCAAGCCCCGCCATGGTCAGCTGGGCGACTAATTCATCGGTACCTATGGCCGGGTTTACCCACTCGCGCAGCCAAGATTCACTGATTTTCATATTTCATCTATTCCGTAGGTTGGGGTGAGCAACGCGAACCCCAACGTAACAACATTCAACATCACCGCGTTATTTGTGTTGGGGTTCGTACCTCACCCCAACCTACGCACCATTAAAACTGTTTTAAGAAACGCAGATCGTTCTCGAAGAACAAACGCAGGTCATTCACGCCGTAGCGCAGCATCGCCAAGCGCTCCACGCCCATGCCGAATGCAAAACCGGTATAAGTCTCCGGATCAACACCGCTGGATTTAAACACTTCCGGATGCACCATGCCGCACCCCCCGACTTCCAACCAACCTGTGCTTTTACACATACGGCAGCCTTTACCGCGGCATTGGGTACATTGGATGTCCATCTCGGCAGATGGCTCAGTAAACGGGAAATAGGATGGACGGAAACGCACAGGAACATCGGCCTCAAAGAACGCTTTCAGGAATTGATCCATGGTGCCTTTGAGATCGGCAAAACTGATATTTTTATCGACCACCAACCCCTCTACCTGATGGAACATTGGTGAGTGAGTTACATCGGAGTCGCAGCGATAAACACGACCGGGACAGATCACACGAATGGGTGGTTTTTTGTTTTCCATAGTGCGCACTTGCACCGGTGAAGTGTGGGTGCGCAGTACGTGGGTATCATCCACATAAAACGTATCATGCATCGCCCGCGCGGGGTGATGGGAGGGAATATTGAGTGCTTCAAAGTTGTGATAGTCATCTTCGATTTCAGGACCCACTTCAACGCTGTAACCGACAGCAGCAAAGATTTCTTCAATACGTTGCAATGTACGGGTTACCGGATGCAAACCACCAGTGTGCTGACCGCGACCTGGCAAGGTTACATCAACCACTTCGCTGGCAAGCTTGGCGTTAATCGCTGCTTGTTCAAGTAATTCTTTGCGCACATTGAGCGCGTCTTGCACCGCATCTTTGGCTTTATTGATTTCAGCACCGGCGGCCGGTCTTTCTTCGGGAGATAAACCACCGAGATTTTTCATCAACGCCGTGATGTGGCCTTTTTTACCGAGATAATCCACACGCACTGCATCCAGTACAGCCAGATCTTGGGCATCGGCAACAAGTTTGAGCGCTTCTTGGGTAAGCGCAGCGAGATTTTCCATCTGCTTTTCCAGTTTGAATAGGTCAACTATGAGTCGGACTAGATTAGATTTTTCAAGCGCATGACTTCGCCGGAAAGAGACCGCTCCTGTGCTATATATCGAGCGGTACACGACCGCCATGGATGGCGGAAGTGCAGAAATGCAAGAGCAATTTCTGCCCGTTCATCCTGAACATAAAAAAAGGGAAGAACCCTAAAGCTCTCCCCTTTCATCGCGTTCACAAAAGCCCTTGCGGGCTTGAGGTTGTTGGACGATTAAGCAGCCAGAGCTGATTTAGCCTTCGCAACAACAGCAGCAAAAGCTGCTTTGTCGTACACAGCCAGATCAGCCAGTACACGACGGTCGAGAACGATGCTCGCCTTTTTCAAGCCAGCAATCAATTGGCTGTAGGACAAGCCTTCAGCGCGAGATTGGGCATTGATACGAGTAATCCACAGAGCACGGAAATTACGCTTTTTAACGCGACGATCGCGGTAAGCATATTGACCAGCTTTGATAACCGCTTGCTTGGCAACACGGAATGTACGCGAACGTGCACCGTAGTAACCTTTAGCCGCTTTTAATACTTTCTTGTGACGACGACGCGCCTCTACACCACGCTTAACACGGGCCATAATTCAATCCTCTACAAAATTCTCAAAAAGCGCTATTAGATAGCACGGAACAAACGTTTTACGCGTGGTACATCGGCTGCATCAACGATGCTGGTGCCGCGCAGTTGGCGTTTACGCTTGGTCGTCATTTTGGTCAGGATGTGGCTCTTGTTAGCGTGCTTGAACTTGAAGCCCGCGCCAGTCTTTTTGAAGCGCTTTGACGCGCCACTGTGTACTTTAGCTTTGGTTGCCATGTGATAGAACTCCACACATTTGGGTAAATAATATAAATAATCAAGGCAGCTAAAAGCCCGACTATTTTCTCTTTTTGGGGGCGATCACCATAGTGAGCTGCTTACCTTCCATTTTGGCAGCCTGCTCCACGGTACCCATCTCGGTCAGGTCGGTCTCGATGCGTTGCATCATTTCCATTCCCAATTCTTGGTGGGCGAGCTCGCGACCGCGGAACTTTAACGTTACCTTGGCCTTATCCCCATGCTCAAGGAAGCGCATCAGAGCCTTTAATTTGACCTGATAATCCGCTTCCTCCGTCCCTGGGCGAAATTTCATTTCCTTCACCAGTTGCTGCTTTTGCTTCTTTTTAGCAGCTGCCTTGGTTTTTTTGATTTCAAACAGATGCTTGCCATAATCCATAATCTTACAGACTATTGGATCGCTATCAGCAACGATCTCCACCAGGTCAAGGGTAGCGGCTTGTGCCTGAGCCAGTGCATCGCTCAGTGCCACGATACCAACTTGCTCACCCTCTGCATTGATTAAACGAACCTGCTTGGCTTCGATCTGATCGTTGATCCGCGCTTTCTTAGAATTGCCTTTGGCCGCGGGAGCGTTATCTCGTTTGATAGTTGTATCTCCAAATAATTAATAGGAACGAATCTTTTTTGCTTCTTAGCGTTAACAGGCAAAAAAACTTTCTTTTAAACAGAAATATTTCTGCCTCGACGCGCTATATCGGCGGTCAAGTGCGCGATGAAAGCTTCCAGAGTCATTACACCCAAATCTTGTCCGTCCCTTGTGCGAACTGCAAGTGATTGATTTTCAACCTCTTTATCGCCAATGACGAGCAGGTAGGGTACCCGCTGAATTGTGTGCTCGCGGATTTTAAAGCCGATCTTCTCGTTTCTCAAGTCCGGAATTACGCGAATGCCCTTATCGCGCAAGGTTTTTTCCACTAATTTGACGTAATCAGCCTGGTTATCGGTGATATTCATCACTGCAACCTGGGCTGGCGCCAACCAAACCGGGAAGGAACCTTCATAGTGCTCAATCAGGATTCCAAGGAAACGTTCGAAGGAGCCAAGGATCGCACGATGCAACATGACCGGACGTTTGCGCACATTGTCTTCAGCAACATATTCCGCATCCAGACGCTCAGGCAAGACATAATCCAGTTGGATAGTACCGCACTGCCAGGAGCGACCCAACGCGTCCTTGATCTGGTATTCAATTTTCGGGCCATAGAAGGCGCCTTCACCGGGAAGTTCTTCCCACTCCAGCCCAGCCGCACGCAACGCTGCACGCAGGCCCTCTTCCGCCTTGTTCCAGGTTTCCAGGGTGCCGGCATATTTTTCCGGACGCAGGGAAAGTTTTACAGCGATATCGGTAAAACCGAAATCGTCGTACACGGATTTGAGCATCTGGTTAAAGGAAGAAACTTCTTCCACCACCATGTCATCAGTACAAAAAATATGGGCATCATCCTGCACAAAACCGCGTACACGCATAATACCGTGCAATGCACCTGAAGCTTCATTGCGATGACAGGAGCCAAATTCTGCCAAACGCAATGGCAAGTCTTTGTGCGAGCGTAGGCCGTGATTGAAAATCTGGATATGACCCGGACAGTTCATTGGTTTAACCGCAAAGTCGCGCTTCTCTGACTCAGTGGTAAACATGTTGTCGCGATAGTTTTCCCAGTGGCCGGACTTCTCCCACAGGGTGCGATCCATAATCATCGGGGTTTTTACTTCCTGATACCCCCAGTCGTTTTGCTTGGTGCGCATGTATTGTTCGATTTGTTGCCACAGAGTCCATCCTTTCGGATGCCAGAACACCATGCCCGGTGCTTCATCTTGCAGATGGAACAAATCAAATTTTTTCGCCAGTTTGCGATGGTCGCGTTTGGCCGCTTCTTCCAGCAAATTCAAATAGGCTTTAAGTTGTTTAGCATCTGCAAACGCAGTGCCGTAGATACGCTGCAACATTTTGTTGTTGGAGTCGCCGCGCCAGTAGGCGCCGGACGTGCGCATCAATTTAAAGTTCAGGCAGAAGCGCATATTGGGCACGTGGGGGCCACGGCACATGTCAACGTATTCTTCGTGGTGATACAGACCCGGCGTCGCATCTTTAGGGACGTCGCGATCCAAAATTTCCAGCTTGTAAGTCTCGCCGCGCACGGTGAACACGTCATAGGCTTCTTGCCAGCTGACTTTCTTTTTCACGACGTCGTATTCGGTCTTGGCCAATTCCAGCATGCGTACTTCAAGGCGGGAGATATCCTCGTCGGTCAGCTTCTGCTCAAGGTCAATGTCGTAATAGAAACCATTGTCGATGGTTGGGCCGATAGCCATTTTCACATCGGGAAACAGTTGCTTGATCGCATGGCCGAGCAAGTGCGCACAGGAGTGGCGGATAATTTCCAAACCGTCTTCGTCTTTCGGGGTGAAAATCACCAGGTCTGCGTCTTCAGTAATCAAGTCGTGCGCATCCACACGTTGACCATTCACACGGCCGCCGAGGGTCGCCTTGGCCAAACCGGCGCCGATAGAAGCGGCAACTTCATAAACAGTAACGGGATTTTCGAAAGGACGCTTGGAACCGTCGGGGAGAGTAATTACAGGCATGTTGTATCCTTTTCAGTGGTGACCCCTACGAAAGGTCACATGATTTAAAAGTGAGCAAATAACGCAAAAAAGCCGAGTCCCACACCTACGATTGTGCGGGCCAGCGAGTATAGGGGAGCTTTGGGAACAGAGGCAACCTCGGTGGGATGACAAAACAACTAAACCACTTCGGCTAATGATGATAAAAAATTAGCCCGGTGAAAACCGGGCTGAAAAATTAGGCTACTGGCTTATCCACACCAGCCATCCGAATAGGTGCCACTTTTTTCTTTTTGGGTTTGAATTCAAGCTTCAGACGTCGCCATCCAAGAATCACGGATGAAGAACCCAATACAATTCCCATGAGCACTAACGGCAACATCCATAAATCCCATATAGGCCGATAATGGAGCCAGCCGAAGTCCCAGTGATGTAGCGCAGAATAGAGCCAACGATAAACCCGCCGACTGGTATCAGCCTTCAATAAAATACGCCCGTCTTGCGGGTCCAGATACAACCGTGTACCCGCTTCATC
This sequence comes from Cellvibrio sp. GW822-FHT04B05, assembly GCF_058800985.1. Taxonomy (NCBI): domain Bacteria; kingdom Pseudomonadati; phylum Pseudomonadota; class Gammaproteobacteria; order Cellvibrionales; family Cellvibrionaceae; genus Cellvibrio; species Cellvibrio sp. GW822-FHT04B05. The sequence goes on from NZ_JBXAMU010000002.1 coordinate 404,162, forward strand.
AGCCAAATCCACCCGCACAACCGGTAAAGGACGGTCATAGAGAGTCTGATAGTGACGGGGATAATAATAACTGTCGTAATCGGTTAGCAGGTTATGGCTGGCCACGACGGCATTAGTAAGCCGACTGGCCGCATTCAACAACACACCATCATTAAAATTAACTGCCGCACCGGCTACATTTTGTATGATGCGATCACCCTCACGCGTGATGGCAACCAATGTGGCCTGATCACCCAAATAGCGCCAGGATAATTCCACAACATCATTGCCAGTGTCATTATGAATTACCGCTGATGGCTGCCAATTAAGCAACACGTCCGGTGCAACCGATCCCTGATAATTTAGCTGCTCACTTTTGCTCGCATTAGCCTCCGAAAACAGCTGTAGTGGATTGGTGTTTATGTAACCGCTAAACGCCCACAATAATGCAGCGATACCGCCAATCAATCCTGTCCAGAAATGCCATACAGTCCATTTTTCGCGATAGGGATGAACCCGCCCCTGCCCATAGGTTTTTTTGCCGAACCAACCCGGCCGCCAACGCTGCCAACCGACAATCAAACCCGTCGAGCTAGCAATCACCGCAAAAAGTCCCAGATACAACAACGTATTGCGTCGCGCTTCCGGCGACGCAAAAACTTCTATGCCACGCAATAAATGAATCCAGTTTCCCGTCCAATAAAGCGTTCGGGAAAATACTGTGGAATCTCGAATGATTTCTCCCGTTCGCGCCGAAATTAATAATTCGCGACTGGAACCGTCGACCGAAAATTTATGGAAGGGTCGCAAGGCATCATAGTTACGCACACTGCTGTCCTGCGGGCCGGTATCCTGATAAGTAACAATTCCCGAATTTGACTCAACATTGCTGTGATGAAGCCAGGTCTGCGCAATTTTTTCCGCATCAGCCACGGACACTTCACGCAAGCCGCCATTAATTGCTGATAGAGCAAAACGCTGACCGTTACTATTTTCTATTAGCCAGGATGGATGGCCAGCCAGGCGCACCAAACGTGCTGAAACTACACTCGCCGTTGCAGTATTGTCCATTCCGGTCAATGCTGCTCCCACAGTCAACCAACCGTCAGCCGGTGAAAGCTCTTCCCGATGTTGCAGTTGTTGCGACGGCGTCAGCGCAGAGGGTCCGGAGTACATAATCACCAAGCCGGACGAAAACCAGATGAACATAAATAGTGCAAGTACAATACCCACCCAGCGATGAGTTAAAAACAGGAATCGATTCATTATATTTTTCCAATGCAGCTAACCTGGATAAAAACAACGAATACGCAAGAGCAACTCCCGAGCCAAAATACTAAAACACGCGTGGCAAGCGAGTTAAGGGAATGTTTTTAAACATTTTTTGTCAGGATAGGCGAAGGAAACGACTTGATCGGCCCTCTCTGTGATCAAGTCTATGTGCTGGAGTTGCCACAGATAATGTTGCAAGCAAAGCAGAACTGCGCTGATGTATTTGATTTGATACATCAGCCGCAATAATTAACCGGGAAAATGTTAGATTTGCAACGCAAGCGTAATTGCACCAAAGTTTTTCCGTGCAGTTTGGCTTTTATTTGGCTCAGTATCAGATTGGTACGAAAAACAAACACTCGCGCGCTTCCATGTGTAAGTAAAACCAGTCATTAATGAATACTGGTAATTTTCCAGCCCTTTGGATGCGCTTCTACCAAACTCATTGCCATCAACCAAAATTTGGTTGTGTACATAATGACCCATGCCACCCAGGTAAACATACCATCCCTCGGAAACCGATATAGGTGTACTTATCCGGCTGGATAAAAACCCCATGGTGGAATAGCTGCGTGCAAGCGAGCTACCGGCGCGTAAAAATAATCCACCACCTGCGCTTGTTTCCAAATTACCGCCGGCCAAATCTGCCAGTAACACTGCATCAAAAGGGCTTGAATCTTGGGCCGAGAATCGCCATACGGCCGTGCGCTGCAACTGCCATACAAACTTATCTTTCAGTTGATAATCCCAACCTTTCGGCTGCTCGGAACCCACAACTTTGTGGACCCATTTTTGCACCTCCTCCGCTTGGGAGGACGGGCCGACAATTCCCACTAAAGTTGCAACATGATCAGCAAAATCGTTTTGGACTGCGACGTAAGTAGAACGCAAATAGAGAAGCCCTGCATAGGGTGCATCGGCAGGGTCAGGAATTTCTTTCGTGATATCGTCCGGGGTCACCATCGCCTGGCCGATTGAATGCAATTTGTAGGCGTAGGTGGGATCATCGCTAACCATCCATGCCAATGGCAATGTCAGTATAGGTGATTTGGTAATTTCCTCACCCGGATCATTACGCTGCCCATAGGAAAAATAAATCCCGTTGGTATAACCACCACCATCTTTTCCCGCCATTATATCGTTATCCCAACTTGCCGATATCCACTCGCGCTCCGCAAATGCTGCGTGACTACTAACGATAGCCGCACCTAATAACAGGTAGCGCAACCGAACACTCAACACCCTGGCTTTCATTTTCATTAAAATCTTCCCTTAACAATAATTAGTTAACTGATACAGATTAATTCCACCAACTTATCTAAGCGATTGCCAGACATGCGGCACAAATAAGGTTATAAAGGAATGCTAACCAGTTTATCTGTAGCAGTTCTGTGGGATATAGAACGGATAATAAAAAGCCCTCATAATAAAAAGCTTCTTATCGACTGTAGGTAATACCGCTAACCAATAGATCAATAAACGTCGCGGCGAAAGCGATTGGTTTCGATCAATTGTTGCAAATCGTTTTCATCCAGCACTTCAATCAGCGCTTGATACAACAGAAATTTTTGAAAAAACCAAGTAGTAATTATCTGTTGTGCTGGCCAGAAAGCTTGCACCATCGTATGTGAAATTGGTGATAGAGAAATTACTATCAACATGATCCGTTAGCAACGTGATATACGAATTGTTGTTATAGGTATAGTGCAGCGCGTTAAATCCGCTACGTGAATCTTTTACACTTTCCGGTAACTGGCGCGAGTTAAGTGTAGTTTTTTGGCTTAAGCCATTACCGTAGGTTCAAAAAAAATGCCGCTACAGTGAACTGCACCCAAAAGTTGGACACAACCGTTGGGGTGCAGTTCACAGGAGCGGCAATTCTATTTAGTTTTTTAACCGAGATATCAATAATTGCTATTTTTTTACATCAAAATTTGATGGAATAAATATAGAAATTTCACCCGCTTTATATTTTTCTTTTAGAACGTTAATCTCTGAAGAAATCCATGTATCAAAATCTGGCCATTCCTGAATTAAGCGCCCTCCATCTTTAGGATCAAAACGCACAGCTTTTCCATTTTCATCTAGCAACACGTAAGAACCATCAACCTTGTACCAGGCTACAACGGTATCCTCTTCTTTAACTCCCTTAATGCGCCGAGGTGAATTAGCAGTCATTACACAAGAGGCGTAATCATAAACTCCAGAATTTGGCTTTCTTTTAAGTGGCCTGTATCCCTTTACACGTAGAGCATCTGAAAAAATATTTAGCCCATTCGCATTACAAAGAAAACCTTTAAATTGTTCAGGTATTGGTCGCCCTAATCGCTGACTGAACTCTTCCATGTCATCTTCACCCAGAGGTGCATAGATAACATTAACGTATGCTTTTGGAGCAACATGGGGAGCATGCCCTATTAATCGAGTTCCCATATCATTTTTGGTTTCACCAAGATATGACCACTCTTCCAGTGGACCTAAAATTTTTTCATTAAAAAAGATTGTATTCATATAATAATGCACACTCTAAATATCATTTAGTTTGACTACACATCAACAAGTTATTCGCTTGGACATTTTAGTTCCGCACAACCTATTTTTTGGACAGAAAATATAATAGTTGGATCAGGAATATTTGACAGAAGATCTAATCCATCAGCAACAAGACCAAGTGCTGTCGCGCCAATTGGTACTTGAGTTCCACCATTTTCTGCATGTTTTGCTTGGTGATCTGCTTTTTCCAGAAAAGTAATATTGTCCGGATTTTTAGCAATATCAACTTTTTCTTCGAGTGTTGCTCCTGAGCTAACCGAGGGTTCGTGATGACCATCCATATTTTTTAACTTGCCCGTTTCTACAAGTTCTTTTTGGCGCACTTCGGATAAATCAGAATCACTTCTACCCGTCTCTTTAAGTTGTTGCCGCTCTTTTTTCAATGCATCACGACGTCCCTTGGCCTTAGCATTTTTAATTTGTCGTTGCGCCTCTTTACGAAGCTCTTGCGCAGTCAGTTCTAAAAATGCTTTTTTTGCTGTTTTCCCATCCGGATCAACCTTATTAAACGGATTGTTATCCACATAGGAATATAAATTAAATTGATCCGCCGACCCAATCGGGTCAGGACTCATAAACCGTCCCAGAACCGGATCATAATACCGCGCCTGCATATAACTCAGGCCAATGTCCTTATCAAACTTATGTCCAGTGTAGCCTACATCATTTATCTCACCTTCAACACTCGCATCGAAGGGAAAATAATTGTGAGCTTAGCAAAAATAAAAATTGATTTATTTTTTGGCAGGTTTAGTATTTTTTTGATAAAAAATGCTGCTACAAGAGTGGCGCATTTAATTTGGATGTCTTAGCAAGTTGCTCAATAGTCACAATACACTTACTGTTTGGATTTCAAAGATATATATTTCTCGCTTTTCATAAACACGCACAGCTAATACTAAATCGCCAGCACCTTCTTCAACTGTAAACAAGTCGATTAAAACATCCCATTACCCTTGCATCTATTGGCACACTGAAGTTGTCTATGTATTTTCAGGTAAACTAATCAATTTAGCACCATAAATTTGAATGTTATTAGTTATTCTAGATGCATCATTTTCAGAAATAGATTGAACCCCATCTATTTTTCGATCATTCCTAAAATCGCCTTCTTTAAAACTCTCCACAATTTTACAAAAATTTTTTCTTCATAAAGTAGGAACTAATGTCTGATTTTTTCGGCTTTAACAACTAATATTATTTCGCTCATTTACTAATTTCCCGAATGAAGGCCTTTATGACAATCAATATTAGCCTTCCGGGTAACTCCCATCTGCAATGCAACAACTCAATGCACACTTTGCACTAAATAGCTAACCTGGTTCTGCCTCCATTAGATATTCATCAGGAGGAGAAATCTCTGCATCGGCTATTAATATATATGGAGCAGGAGACGCCCCCTTAATGAATGTAATTTTGTACTTATCTGGCTTCCCATCAATTCCAGCTTCAAACAGGAGCCCATTAACATCGTTCGAAATAACTAAAACCTGACTTTCCGTGATTGTTGCAAGTTCTATTTTACCGTTCGCAGGAGGACTAAACGGTACAACAATTGCTCGAATCACATTGCTCGATGGAACTGGATTTCCATCGGAGGTTATTTCTATTTCAATATTTCCATCAGACTTTAGTGTTCCAAAAGAAACACTTCCATTCCTCCAAGAAAAGCCTTGCGCTACGTGCAAATCATTCCATGAGTTAAATGGGTTCGGCAATGCTGAATCAAAAACTGCAACATGCTGATATGTAACATATAATTTAATTGTTTTTGGCATATATCCACCTAATCTACAACGACTATGTTAACTTGAGTCCCATCTAGGAGACCGCGGCATTGATTACCAATACAAGCACCCATACCACGGTTTTCAGATGGGGTCATTGGTCTTACGCTAGCACCTTCCCCCCCCTCACGGAACATCGCAGGTGGATACTCGTCAAGATCCTTACCTTGCTGACGTTGTTGTCCTGCTTGAGCTTCTGTGCGATTTGTTGCTGTTCCAGAACGCTCAATTGTTAGCCGACTTGGATGACCGGCCGCCTGTGCATCTTCGACGTGTTGAGCCCCTTCTGGATATTTAGAGCGAGACACTTCAACTCGCTTTACATCATCATTATCTTCTTTAGCCTCACTAGCCTTCCTTTGCTTTCGCAAAAGCTTCTTGGTGTTTTTGAAATGCTCTTTAGCTTTTCCTTCAGGTAAAACCTTTGCCAGCTTTCCAACAATTAATTCTGCCGCATCGTTATCACCACGAATTCCCTTTGGCCGCTTTATTATTGTTCGACCCGTTTTCCCACTTGGATCAACCTTATTAAACGGGTTGTTATCCACATAGGAATATAAATTAAATTGATCCGCCGACCCAATCGGGTCAGGACTCATAAACCGTCCCAGAACCGGATCATAATACCGCGCCTGCATATAACTCAGGCCAATGTCCTTATCAAACTTGTGACCAGTGTAGCCTACATCATTGATTTCACCTTCGATACTCGCACCAAAAGGTAAATAATGCTGCTTGTTGCCATTCTCTGGAATTACACCATCTTTCGCAATCAGGCGATTACCCAGATAAACGTAATTAATTCCACCACCGTCTGTTTCGGTATAAAACAACTTACCGCTTTGGCTGTAGAAACTATAGGTAGTTTTAGCTCCTTGCTTCGTTACCACACGGCGATTGTACGCATCGTAGGTGTAGAGATTACCACCACTTTCCACTAACTGGTTGGCACGATTATAAATAAAATCGTGATAGCTGTTGTGGGTAACATTGCCGCGATCATCGTAAGCAAACAGATCATAAGGCTTTGATTCCACACCGCTGCTGGCTACCGATTGCAAACGATTAGTTGCATCGTAGTTATAATCCAGCGTGTGTTTTTTATTTTTGTAATAGGTGATGTTATCCAAGCCATCGTAACGCATGATGCTGCTGCCGATACCTGTATTACCCGTGGTTCCGGTTAAACGGCCTGTACCGTCGTAGACGAAATTCGTTATTGAATAATTATTATCGATATTATCGATGAGAGAGGTAACACGGGAGTTATTGTCGTAGGTGTAGCTGTAATGCAGCGCGTTAAATCCGCTACGTGAATCTTTAACGCTTTCCGGCAACTGGCGCGAGTTAAGTGTGGTTTTGTGACTTAAACCATTACCGTAAGTGAAACTGTTAGTAGAACCATTTGGATAGTAAATTACGTTATTGACATAAGTAAATGGCTCACCTTCCGCATCACGAATAACGGATTGTGATTCACCAAAGGCATTCGGACTGAAACTGACTTTGCTGCCATCCGGATAGGTTAAATGTGCAAGTTGCCCGGCCGCATTGTAGTCATAATCCAGCTTGAAATATTTGCCATCCACTTGCAGGGCTTCATCTTCCAGCAAACCTAAAATATTGTAGTTGTAGGTTTGCGTGATAGTGCCAACCTGGATGGTTTTGATATTGCCGTTTTTATCGCGGGTATAAATAATATCGGGAGCTGCAACAATATCACCATCAGGATAGTTGACCGTCCATAAATCGCCCATGTTGTCGTAAGTGAAATGGATTTTATTATTGTCATTCGCATCACTCACACAATCAGTGACGGTACCACCACTAACGCCCTGCGCTTTCCATTGGACTTCGCCCAATACATTATTACTGAATACCGTAGTGCCAACATCACTGCGCGATACTTTGCATAAGTAATGCATTGCATCGTAAGCACGATATTCAGTGAGGCTAAGTGTGCCGCTGCCATCTTTTCCCGGACCTGTTTGGGTGGTGCTGATCAGATCCCCGAAGATATTAATGACGCGGGTTGTGGTAATGCCTTCCGGGGCATTGATCGTCAGGGCTTGCGAATAATCCTGTGAACCATAGGCAAGATAAGTGGTGGTAGTTTGATTACTTTCTGCATCGGTAACTTTGATTTTATTGCCATGCAAATATTCATGGGTAATAGTACCTCCATTGGATAAGGCAACAGAAGTTAAACGACCAAGATCATCATAAGTATTGATTGTACCTTGATTCTCTGACACAGACTCAGATTTGAACGAGGAGAATATAGGTTGATGCAAACTGTTGTAAGCAACATTCTGGTGACGGTTGATGTTGTTGCCGACATCTTTATCACCGGATTTTAAAATTCGGTAGAGCGCATCATATTCACTGGTTGACTCAAAAGTGATTGAGCCTGACTCACAACCGGATTTATCCGCATTCAATGTGCAACTGCGACCAATACGTTTTATTGGACCTGATGCAGGCTCTTGCCATTCAATGAATGTATCCAACCATGACCCGGGTAAATCTACACTTTTAAGGCGACCCACAAGGTCATAATCATAAGTGGCAGTAACGCCATTTAAATCGGTGATGCTGGTGGTTAAACCGTCATCGTTGATAATGCGAGAGAAAGACATTCCCCCATTTGCAATGTAACGTGCTGGTGGAGATATGAATTGCGCCTTTCCGCGCTTATAAAGATTGAAGCTCTGGAAGCGATAGCTATTGGCTGCAACACTACCATTGGCATTTAATCTGAGCTGGTTATAAATAATCCTTCCCACTTGACCACTAGCAAGAAATTCAGGATAGCGACGAATCCAGCTTCCATAGGATTTATATTCATAGGGCAAATACAGCCCTTCGTATAAGTTGGTGTTATCTGCGTTGTGATATGTCAACTCATTCACTGTGGTGTAGCTTGAATCATCCTCACTGATTTGGGTTGTTGTTGGCAGGCCTAATACCCAACGGGTCTGATCGTGGATGTAACCATTTTTGGTATAACGTTGGTAACTGGAGAAATTATTGCTTTCGGATAATTTCCCAGAAAACCCCAAACTGTCGTAATCGCTATAATCCGTTGTATAGATATCAGCGCCATCGTCATAATAAAAGCTGGTTTTCTGTTGCGTTGTATTGACTCGATATTGAATCAAATTGCTATTGATAGAATTTATCGAAGGGCCATCACCAGATAATTTATAAAGCCAGTGCCTGCCAACATAATCAGCTTTTATGTAAGTAGTTTCCGTACGTTTCAGAATTGTATTATTTGTTTTATTTAGACTATCTTCTGCAACAATGCTACCTTCCGTTGGCGACAGGAAGCGACGGTCAATGTAATAAACACTTTTGGAATCTGGTCCTGTTACTGTTGTAGTACGATAATCTTCCGCATCAGTTATATTATCGGGTGTTCCGTTTAAAAAGGTGGGAACACGCGAGCCGGTTTGGAATTGGTTTAAATCACCACCATCAATCACACCAACCCTGGGACCACCCCAGATAGGATTTTCAACGGTGTACGTACCTGTGTTTTCAGAGTAGTCATACTGCCAGGTTTGTGGAGCAATTCCCGTTCCTGTTATTTTTTTCTCTTTCAAACTATAAGAAATAGAGCAATTCAAATTTCTGGCTGATAAGGTGGCTCCTACCAAATCAATGTCTAAATTCTCCACACTGCTTACATACAAACTTACTTGAGTTTCTGGAGCTACTTTTGAGCGGCCATGGTAGGTTAATTTAAATTTGTATTCGGTTTTTAAACCTTCTGGTGAAGTTACTGTTGCATTAATAATATTGGTATTGAGAGCCTGACAAAGACCCGCGATGTTTTCCCCTGTATCAGGGTGATGATTTGATACCTGGTAGCTCTTATATGGATCAAACCCTTGAGCCCCCAAGTTAGAACTGTATCCCCAATGGGAACCATCAGGCAAAGTGACCTTGGTTAATATCCGCCGGGATTCCGTCGGAAAATTTAAATCAGGAACATAATTACTGTAAGCATAGGTCCATTTTTTTTCATTGGCTTCTGCAAAATCAGGTATGTAATAGAGAGTTCCTTTAAAGGAGTAGGCTTTATAAGTGATATCAATTCTACGACCATCAGACCCAACAATCGCAGACAGGGAGTTATCTGGTCCGTTATATTCATAAGTAACCGTATTACCAAACCTGTCCTTGATTTCAGTCACCATGATTAATTTGGTGAACGTAGTTAATGGTGAGTGCATTACTGGAGGAGTTGCACCAGTGTAGTAGGATTTTACTTTACCAAACGTGTAAGACGTTCCATCCGGTCCTTTAACAACAAATCCTTCCTGATTGTTTTCCAATTGAATACATTCAACAACTTTATAGTTGGATTTGGTAACCTGAACATTGCTAACAAACGGGGTGGTTTCATTGGCTTCCAGAAACTTCTCCGTTGTTTTTCCCGGAATATGCAATTGTTTTCCTTCCCAGTAAAACCATGACTCCACAAAATGTGTTGACTCACGATTGCTGACCAATACCTGCTCAGAGAAGGTTTGACTACAGTTCTTACCACCATACCACCCACCGGGTGAGATTATTATTGTACCCATCCCTCCCGTATTGATATGGGGATTTACATCCATATAGTTTGCTTTGATAACGGGAATATCCCAGTACCAACCACCACCCAACGTAAAGGTCCTTAAATCGTCTGACGGTATCCAGCGGGATAATTCAACTGGAATGGAAGAATTCCCCGGAATACTTATATCCGTCACTGCAAAAGTAACTGAGCCTGAGGCAGGATCATAACTATCACCGGATTCCTGGTCCTTATATAAACTCTTATATTTATCGATAATTTCCTGATCCAGGATTTTAAATGGCTTCTCAAATTCCTGAGCAAATCCACTCATGGATAACAGGAATAGGAGAACGAATAAATAAATGTTTTTCATACCAATAAGCTCCTTAGAGTTCTCTCTTTTAGTCTCCATAAAATTCCATAACTTATTCATTAGAATTTCCCTCTGCATTTGTCTCTGCGGCAGGAGATCCCAATAAATCGGTATGAATAAAAATTACTCTGCGATTAACGGATGATGCACTAGACGATGATTTACTGGACATACTGCTCAAAGAGCTTGATGATGATCTGGCGCTTGATGACGTAATGGTCACCACTGTAGTTTGAATGTTACTGAATTCACTGCACGAAAAAATGCATGCCTGGACTTTGTATTGATAAGTACCACTGTCCTTGCGATTCGTCACCTGGAATGCTTTAAAGGTACTAGCTGAATTGTGAATTAACTGATCATTCTCATAAAGCCTGTAATTAATGACACCGGGAATAAGCGTCCAGGTAACAATATACTCTCCTGTATTACTGGTTGAAGGACTACTCAGTACGGGAGCGACAGGAGCGGAAAGCGAAACCTGGACCGATTTGGTATCAGTAATCTGATCACAAATTAAAGTGCCGTTTTGACCATACACACAATCCTTGATCGCATAGTTGTAAATCCCACTCTCATGTTTAGCAAAAGCCCTGCCTCCACTTCTTGGCGCAGTGCCAGATGGATGGATTGAATGCGTAATATCCGCTCCATTTTCAAAAATACGAACACCGTAGGCAGCGTAATCCCATTTCACTTCATATAAACCTGATGTACTCAATTCCGGAGCAGTTAACCGTGCAGGCAAATTATTTACTTTCACCGGAAAAGTTTTTGTCACTGGCGCCGGGCTGCCACCACTGACAACAATTTTTACATTGACCATTTCATGGTCAATCCCGCCAGTACTAATACGCCCTCCTGCCTTGACTGCAATCCTATATGTATTGCTTCCTGTTTTTTCTAAATAAATATTGGCGTCGGGAACCAGTGTTGAGCCATTTGTTGTGGCGGCAACCTGTAATTCAGAAACGGTGTCAATATCGGTAATTGTGAAAGACTGCCAATCACTTGTAGCACCTTCGTTAACGCTAATAACGGGAATATCAGAGATTATCGGTGCATCATCCACATCATTCACTGTGATATTGAATTCTGTAATTGCAAATGCACCATTCGCATCTGTTGCCTTAAGCGTTATTTTTGCTGAACCGGATTTATTAGCCGCAGGAACAAGAGTAATAGTTCGATTTGCTCCATTATTCGTTAACTGGATATTGCCATTGGGAATCAGGCTTTGATTGTCGGAGACAGCAGTGACGACCAATGAGCTAGGTGTAGTTTCTTCATCACCCACTGTGAAGCTAATCGATTTGGTTTCATCCTCATTGAACACAACAGGAGAAGCGATAGTCGATATGGTTGGCTGATCATTTAATGCAACCAATGTCAGTTCCGCATCATCTTGTGCCGAACCGCCTTTGCCTGTGCAGGTCACAATAACTTTATGAGTTTGGTTGGTTATCAAATTCGCAGGCGCAGTGTAAGTTAGATTACCGGAAGTTGCGCTAACGCCTGTCATTCCCGATGCAGCACAATTGTCTGCATGAGTAGAACTCCAGGTTAAATCGGCGGTGGTATTGGTTGCGCCTGCATTCGCTTCATTAACGGAAGTTTTATTAAAGCTTGCCGTGACGGTAGGTACAGGGAAGGTAACTGTTTTACTGACCGGACTGTAGGATCCGCTACACGATAAACTGCCCTGGGTCCCACGCACGCAATCGCTAATGTAGTAATTAAATGTCCCACTTGCAGTTTTGGTGATTTGTTTACTACCTGATACCGGCGCGTATCCCGATGGATCAATCAGGGTGGTGATATCTACACCATTCTGGAAAATTTTGGTGGCTGCGGTTCCAAAATTCCAATTCAAGGTGTAAACGCCTATTGTACCCGAGTCGGTAATCCACAATTGTGGATTAACATTGTTGACCGTTGCAGTAAAACTGCGAGTAACGGGTGCAGGAGAAAATGGAACACTTACCGTAATTGTCGCACTCAGACTACTGCTATTGGTGGTAATTGTGCCCGCAGTGAGCGATACAGAATAGGAATTACCACTACCACTTAGTACCGGTGTAACAATGCTGGTTGAATTGGAGCTAACCGTTACACCAGTTACCGGCGAATCAATATCAGTGACAGTAAAATTGACCGTCGCTGTGCCAAGCTCATTCATGGTTACATTATTAATTGCTGAAATAACCGGTGCGTCATCCACTGGTGCAAGAGTGATGTTGGAAGTCACTTCTGCTGACTCAGCATTGCCTGGGTCTTTCGCTTTCAATTTAATTGAAAGCGTACCGTTTGCATTGGGTACAGGGATTACGACCAATCTGGGATTTGCACCGAGTTCTACCTGAATATTAGCAACAGGCACCTTGGCAGGATCACTTGATGTGATAATTAAGTGCGAAGCCGTTAATGTGGTTTCTTCATCTGTCGCAGTAAATGGAATATAAAATACTTCGTCCTCACGGGCATTTACTGTGGAAGCAATAGTGACAATCGGACTGTCATTTAATGCAACCAATGTCAGTTCCGCATCATCTTGTGCCAAGCCGCCTTTGCCTGTGCACGTCACAATAACTTTATGCGTTTGATTCGTTATCAAATTTGCAGGAGCGATATAGGTTTTACTACCAGAAATTGCGCTAACACCCGTAATTCCCGATGCCGAACAGCTGTCTGCATTAGTAGAACTCCAGGTTAAATCGGCGGTGGTATTGGTTGCGCCTGCATTCGCTTCATTAACGGAAGTTCTATTAAAACTTGCCGTAACGGTAGGCGCAGGAAAGGTGACTGTTTTACTGACCGGGCTGTAGTTTCCCCGGCATGATAAACTCCCTTGAGTCGCACGTACACAATCGCTGATGTAATAATTAAATGTCCCATTTGCAGTTTTGGTGATTTGTTTACTACCTGATACCGGCGCGTATCCCGATGGATCAATCAGGGTGGTGATATCTACACCATTCTGGAAAATTTTGGTGGCTGCAGTTCCAAATTTCCAATTCAATGCATAAATACCAACTGTACCTGTGTCAGTAATCCACAATTGAGGATCAACATTATTGACTGTTGCAACAAAGCTGCGAGTAACAGGTAAAGGAGAAAATGGGACAACAACGGTGATTGTCGCTCCCGAACTACTACTATCAATGGTAATTGCACCCGCAGTTAAGGCGATAGAATAGGAATTACCGCTGCCACTCAGCAACGGTGTGACCATACCGTTTGAATCGGAACTAACAGTTACACCAGTTACCGGCGAATCAATATCAGTGACAGTAAAATTGACCGTCGCTGTGCCAAGCTCATTCATGGTTACATTATTAATTGCTGAAATAACAGGTGCGTCATCCACTGCATTAACTGTGATATTGAATTCAGTAGTTGCTGATGCACCATGAGCATCCGTTACCCTGAGTGTTATTTTTGCTGAACCTGATTGATTGGCCACAGGTACAAGAGTAATGGTCCGATTTGTTCCATTATTCGTTAACTGGATATTGCTATTGGGAATCAGGCTTTGATTATTGGAAGATGCAGTAACGTCCAATAATGCAGGTGCAGTTTCTTCATCTGCCACAATAAAACCAATTGCACCTGTATTAGTGTCTTCATCAATACTTCTCGATGCGATTCCGGAAATTAAAGGAGCATCATTAACCCAATTAATATTAATCGTTGCGTCTTTCGAACTATTACCGCCACCACCACTACAGTTGATAATAATTGTTGCTGTTATATTTGCGCTCATAACAGAACTGGCTATGTAGTTTACCGATCCACTTGTCCCATTTACCCCGGATATACCAGTAGCACTGCATGCAGTTGCATTAGCGGCACTCCAGCTCAATGTTGACGAACCACCTTCATTGATAGTTGCAGGCGAAAAACTCACATTGATTGTGGGGGCCGGCTGATTAACAACAATCGACCGCTCACTATTTCTGGGAGTACAGGTCTGGGCCTGGTTATTAAAATAACAATAAGATAAACGGTAGTAGTAAGTACCATTGGATCGAGTAACTGTATGGGATTGACTACCGCTACTGGCTAATATTGCAATTTCGGTCCAAGCACCGTTGACTCCTGTACGCTCCTCGATACGAGTATGTGAGTAGTTAAGCGGAGTAACAACCGAAATACTATATTGGCCCGTCACATTACTTGACGGGACACTAAATGTTTCAGAAAGCGCAACTGAATTTGCGGTGCGCCAATCAGAACAACCATATGCATTACAAGCGCGAATACGAAACGTGTAACCGACACCTATTTGAAGATTTGATTGGGTATTATTTGTTGCCAACCCTGAATATACATTGACACCATTACGCTCCAACTCATAGCGACTAGCGCCTGTGGATTGTCCCCAAGATACCGAAATACTTTCATCAAAAGTATTTGGAGTAACCGTTATAGTGGCGGGAATTACCGGTGCAATATTGGTGACAGGAACAACTACAGCCCGCTGGATCTCTGTGCGATTATATGCAGTGCCGCCAGGACATGAAGGGCAACCGTATGCCAACACATCAACCATAATGTAAGTGTATGTCCCAGGAACTTTTGTATAGGTCAGGGAGTGAGTTTTTGGATATTGGCCACCAATCTTTTGCCGGGAGCCATTTATCACTTCATACAATTCTGCAAATGTGCGTGCATCGCTCCAGGAAAGAGTGAAGGCTCCATCAGCCATCGGGGTACTTATTGTAAAGGTCGCTGCCTGGACCGTATGACTGATCACCAAAAAAACAGATGCAATAATGGATTTTTTTATCCAATTTGCCATAAAAGAGAACATTTTTTTCGTAAAGATAAATTTGGGGGAAGATAAAAACATCACTGTTACCTCTTTCCTATAAAGAAAACTATCAGACCCGAAAAGCACACAGAATTTTTATAGAAATAATTCCGTAAGGGGAAATTGGTTGATAACCACTTGGTTGAAACTATTAAAAATGCTTGGCAGCCGCCACCCGTCCCGCTATTTAGCCGACAGGAAATGAAAGAACAATCACGGCAAGATGGTAATTGTTATTAAGTGCAGAATAAGTGAAGTCCAGGGATGGATACTGGAAAAGGAAGGTAACGAATGGTACATAACAGATCCCTTATTATTTACAAACAATATTCTTGTCCTCGAAAGTGATAGATAGCCTTCACCATTTACCAAAGAGGTTGCATACCGTATGAATACTATACAGCATGGCGCCATTTTCCTTTTCAAAGGCAACGTTGTCAATAATGGACTGCTAAAAAACACAAATATTAGTTTGTTAACCAGAACATGTTAATGCTAATGAAGACAGCGCCTCAGCTGATTGCCGAAGCGAGCAGGTAGACCACGCTATTTGCAGCCATATTCCGCAACATAGAGAATGGCGCTACCCGCATGCCAATCGTTTGCTGCACGAGCAATAAATAGTCGTGCGCAAATTTTATTAAAATCAGGGCTAAAAAACCTTAATAAACATCGCGACAATAGCGCCCTTGGTCAACCAATTCCTGGACACCATCTTCACCCAAAATTGTGATCAATACCTGATGCACGCCTGCACCCATGGCCATACCACCGCAGACATAAATAGCAGCACCGCTATCCAGCCATTCGCACAATTGCTGCTGCTTTGATGCCACTACATTTTGCACATAGCCCTCACCATCGCGTGAATAAACTTCGTCCAATTCGGTAAGGAATCCCGAGTGTTGCCATGCATCCAATTCACTTGCAAACAGACGATCGTTACTGCGTTGACGCTCGCCAAAGATCAACCAATTTTGTTGCTGATCTTTTAGATAGCGCTCATGCAAATGCGCACGTAAACCAGCGATACCAGTGCCTGCCCCGATCAATATCATCGGACAATTCGCTTGCGGTGCATGGAAAGAAGGATTCGCACGAATGCGAGCCAGAACTTTACCACCCTCTTCTGCTGCTGCAGTTAACCATCCCGAGCCCAGGCCCAATTCACCTTTTTCATTAAATACCTGACGCACAACCAGATCCAATTGGCCATCGGTTGTTAAAGATGCGATAGAGTATTCGCGATGCGGTAAATCAGGATTATTCTGCGGCCTGATTTCCAAAATGTCACCTGCTTGCCAATGGGTATTGCCCGGCGCTGATGGCTGCAAGCTCACACAATAAACCGGTGTACCCACACTGCCCGTATTCAATAATTCACGTTTTTGCAAACGCCACTCTTCATATTCCGGCGCAGCCCAGGCAGTTACATTTTCCACACCGCTGATATCGGCGATCTGTTGTTGCCACTGGTGAATAGCTTGTTCGTTACCGTTATCAACATCAATACGCGCAAAGAGTGAGTTCGCTCCATTGGTTAATAACCATTGCTCAACTTGTACCGCAAACGAGCAGTAATCGACATAACGTTTATCGCCAAGCGCCAACACACCAAACTGTAATTGTTTTAACGGCAATGATGATTTCAATAATTTCCGCGCGAAACCGCGCGCAGAATCCGGCGCTTCACCTTCACCAAACGTGGAGACCAAAAACAATATTTTTTTTGCCGATTCAAGCGTAGCTTTATCTAACGCAGAAATATTTTTTACGCTGGCTTTGATTCCGCCGGATTGCAAAATAGTCGCGGTGTTCCAGGCAAGTTGCTCTGCTGTACCCGTTTGGGTGGCGTAGACAATCCAGTAATCCGCATCGGTATGCGCGTTAGCAACACCTGCTGCGGCATTCTTGCTGTTGCGTTTCTTTTTGCGGCGATCGAAATACAACAGGAAGCCGGTGATGGTAAATAACGGCATCAAAAATGACGCCACCATATTGATAATCAAACCGGGAGTGCCAAACCACTCGCCCGTATGCAATTCATAAATGCCTTGATAGATACGTTTGCCTAATGGCTCAATCGGCGTATAGGGTTGATCGGCAACAACCTCACCTGATGTTGCAGCGATAGTCATCGAGCTGCGCTGACGATCATTAGTTGCATCCGGCGTTACATAATTCACCAGCACCGGATCGTTTGCCGAACGCGGAAAACTGATGCTGGCGAATTTATAATTATTTTCTGCTTTAGTCGCAAAGGTTTGCCATGCAGCATCAACCATTACAGGAACAACCTGTTCGCGCTGCACACCACCTTCACGCGGACCGCGCCCTTCACGCTCGCCCATTCCACGACCTTCGCGACCGCCCTCGCGTCCGGCTTGACCTCCGCCCTGCCCACGCTGTCCACCTTGAGCGGCGGGGCCACCTTGTTGTCCGGGTCCGCCAAAGCCGCGGCGCTCTTGCACAGGCTCACCAGTCAATAAAATTGATGCACCATTTTTATACCAACTGTAAGACCAGGTCAGGCCAGTCAATGCCATCAGCAAATACATCAGTATCACCCAGGTACCGATGACTGAGTGCAGCGCCCAGTAAAAATTGCGACCTTTTAAGCTGAAATCGATCCTGAACCAGTTGCGCCAATTCAATGCGCGGCGCGGCCAGCGCAAATACAAACCGGACAGCGCAAAAAATACCAACGCAAATGCACTGAAACCAGTGATTTGGCGGCCGATATTAATACCGTCCTGCTCTGATGGAATTAATAACCAGCGATGCAGCGAGCGCACTGTGCGGAAAAATTGTTCGCCGGTAATTTTTCCCAGCAACTCGCCCGTATAAGGATTGATATAAATAGTTTCACCGCGACGCTCGCCGGGTGGCGGTGTAACGCGAATTAACGCGCTGCGATCTGCTTCGGGCCACAAGGTGATTTGTTCAACGTGCGATTCGGGATTTTGCGCGTGAAAACGCTCTGCGATGGCATCCGGAGTCAAGCGTTCGCCACTGGCCCGGACTTGCACAACCTCCGGGCTGATTGCCTCCATAATAGTGCGTTCAAAACTCATCAAACCGCCAGTGACACCCACTACTGCTAAAACGATGCCCGCTGTAATGCCCAAAAACCAGTGAATCTGAAATAAAACGTTCTTCACGCTAACGCCCCCAAGCCAAAAAATAAAAATTTATTGTGATCTATTGTGTTAAAAAGTTGACGAATTAATTTTCTGCTAACGTCCAACCACCACCGAGCGATTTATACAAATCCACTGCAGCATTCAAGCGCGACAAACGCTGTTGCACCAGTGAATCCTGTGCCTGGAATAAACTGCGCTGCGCCTCCAGCAGGGACAACAAATCGTCGGTGCCTGCGCGATAACGTGCTTCCGTCAACCGCAAACTCCGCGCGGCGTTGGCAACAATTTCCCGCTGGCTAACTTCCTGGCGTTGGCTTATATCTGCCGAGACAAGTGCGTTATCTACTTCTTGCAACGCCGTTAAAATCGCTTTGTGGTATTGCAATACCAATTCACTGCGACGCGCTTCGCTCAAGCGTTTCTGATTCACCAAACGCCCACCATTAAACAATGTCTGTGCGAGCGATAAACTCCAACCTGTAGTTTGTGTGGCGGGATTCAAGCTGAATAATTCACTCGCCGATTTTCCTGCACTGGCGCCCAGACTAATGCCCGGCAAAAGTGCTGCGCGCGCCGCATGGATATTGGCATTGGCAGCACGCAAATCGGCTTCGCTTGCCGCTAAATCAGGACGACGGGTAACCAAATCTGCCGGTGTTCCCGCTGCAATTTGCGGCACTTGCGTATCCAATAATTGTCCGGCAACAAGTGAAAATTCTTGCGGTGTTTTACCTAGCAAAATAGCCAATGCTGATTGGGTTTGGCGCGCTTGCAATTCCAGCGGCAATAACGAGGCCTGTTGGCTTAATAAATTGGTTCTTTGCTGGGCAACATCTGCCGCCGTTGCTGCGCCATTACGATAACGTGCGTCTACAATATGTTGCACACGTTCGGCGATGGCAATGTTTTTGTGCGCAGTAGCAATACGCTCTTGCAATGCAAGCCATTGGAACCAACCACTGGCGATGGCTGCTTTAATACTGAGGGTTGCGGCATCCTGATCGTAACGAGTTGCCTCATAACCAGCACGCGCAGATGCACGACTTGCGGCAATACCACCCCACAAATCAATTTCATAATTGATATTTACACTGGCCCGGCTTGACTCTCCACGCGCATAGCTGCTCTCTCCGTCTGCCTTACTGCGCGATTCACCACTGGATGCATTCGCCGATAACGATGGAAATAAACTCGCGTTGGCAATACGCATTTGCAGTTCTGCCTGCTTAACGCGCTCTGCCGACATTAATAAATCCGGGCTTTGCTGCTGCGCCGCTTGCATCAAATCATTCAATGCCGGCGACTGGAATGCCTGCCACCAGTTTGAATCTACAACACCGGCATTGTCAGTATCAGATTGCACAGAAACTGTTGAATAATTATCTGCATAATTAATATCCGGTTTTTGTACTTGGGTAGAAGAGCACGCAGTCATGAATAGCGATGCGATAACCAGTGACAATCTTTTAAAGGCTAATGTTTTAGAAGCCAGGGTTTTCTTGTGTAATTGCATAACCATTACTCCGTAGCCAAAGCCGCAACTGGATCGAGATGAGCCGCTTTGCGCGCTGGTAAATACCCAAATAACAAACCCGTTAAAAACGCACAACTGAATGCCATGGCGACAGGGAATAATGAGTAGGCCACCGGCGTTCCAAAATGGGCGATCAATGCGGCCGTGCTTAATCCAAGCACTACGCCTATCACACCGCCGATTGCAGAAACGACTAAAGCCTCGATCAAAAATTGCTGCATTATGTGGCGGGTTCGCGCACCTGTCGCCATGCGAATACCAATTTCGCGAGTGCGTTCGGTTACGCTTACCAGCATAATGTTCATCACGCCGATGCCACCGACCAGCAACGAAATTGCGGCGATAGATCCCAGCAAAAATGTCATGGTATTTTGGGTTTCGGAAACCATATCGATGAGCGATGACATGCTACGGATTTGGAAATCTTCAGTGCCGTGCCGCTCCATCATCAAAGCATGAATGCGGGTTTGCACCTCTTCCATATTTTTTTCGTCATCGACGGAGACCGTAATATTACGCAGGAAGCGCTGGCCTATTACACGCAAGCTGCCGGTGTTAAACGGAACAAAAACTTTATCGTCCTGATCCTGGCCGCCGGGATCAGCGCCGCGCTCGCTCATCACTCCGATAACCTGGAAGAGCACATTATTAATAATAATAAATTCACCAATCGGGCTTTGCCCTGCAAACAATTTGGCGGCAACGGTTTTCCCCAGCACCACTACGGTTGCGTAATTGGCCTCATCCTCTTCGGAGAAAAATGTTCCCTGTGCGATATCCCATTTGCGTGCAAGCGGGAATTTTGCCGCTGTTGCGGTGACTTCAGTGCTGTGATCCACATTGCCGTAACGCAAAGTGTAACTACCATTAATTTCCGGCAGCGCCGCTGCAACATGTGGCAGGGTTGCAATTGCATAAACATCTTCCGGCACCAGTGTTACCGAATCCCAACGAAAACGTTGAGTGGGACCGCCGGGTCGAACGAGTAATAAATTACTGCCCATAGCACTGATACTATCTACCACAGATTTTTTAGCACCGTCACCAATCGCGAGCATGCTGATAACTGAGGCAACACCAATTACGATACCGAGTAGCGTCAATATGGTGCGGAAAATATTGCTGTACAACGAACGAAAAGCCGTTCTGGTCGCCTCTAAAATTTCGGTTTTTAATGCGGATTCACCGCGCAATGCATGCTCTTCTGCGGGCAATTCTGTAGGGATAGTTGGCCCCGGATCAGCAACGATTTCGCCATCGCGAATTTCAATCAGACGCTGCGCATGATGCGCAACTTCGGCATCGTGGGTAATAAGAATAATAGTGTGACCTTGCGCCGATAACTCTTTCAGCAACCGCATTACTTCTTTGCCGCTGTGGCTATCCAGTGCGCCGGTCGGTTCGTCGGCCAAAATAATTTGGCCGCCATTCATTAACGCCCGCGCAATTGAAACCCGTTGCTGCTGGCCGCCCGATAATTGGTTCGGGCGATGATGCAAACGCTCTTGCAATCCCAATGAACTTAACAAGTATGTTGAACGTTCACGTCGCGCTTGTGGTGACAAACCTGAATAGGTCGCCGGCATTTCCACGTTTTCACACGCGGTTGAACCGGCTAATAAGTTGTAGCTTTGGAACACAAAACCGAATGCTTCGCGGCGCAATTGCGCAAGACCATCGGTATCGAGCTCAGCAACATTTTTGCCATCAAAAAAATAATCGCCGGTTGTTGCGCGATCAAGGCAACCGAGCAGGTTCATCAACGTGGATTTGCCTGAACCCGACTGTCCCATGATTGCGACAAATTCACCGGGATAAATTTCCAGATCAATACCGTGCAAAACCCGGGTTTCAATTTCGCCATTGCGAAACGTTTTGGTAACGCCAGCTAACTTGATCAGCGGCTGGATAGGATTAGTAGCGCCCATTAACGTCTACCCATACCCGGGCCGCCGAAACCACCGGCTGGTGTTACTTTGACCTGATTTGGTTTGCTGCTGCCACTGACAACTTTTTCGCCTTCCTTCACGCCTTCAAGAATTTGCGCCTGCACACGGTTGGTGACACCCACCATGACTTTGCGCTCTTCAATATCCCCCTTCTCATTCATGACTTTAACAATTGCAGGGCGCGGCTGAATACCGGTTGTACCCTGCCCTTGCGTATTATTTTCGCGCCGCTGTCTCCACTCACCAGCCGGTGGATTGCCATTTGCCATTCCTGGTCTGGTCCGCGCGCCCGCAGGAGCAGTTCCATTTTCCGGTCTTTCTGCTAAGGATTTTTCGCTTTGCGAATTAGCAACTGATGGCTTTTCACCTTGTGGTGCTGACGAATTTTCAGCACCAGTTGGGCCACCTTGAGGACGCATGCCACGTGGCGAAGTAAAACTGATTGCCGACATTGGTACCAACAATGCATCTTTTGCTTGTGATTCAATAAAAAATACCTGGGTACTCATCTGCGTCATCAACAAACGGTTTTCATTGGGCACATCAAATAATGCGTTATACAACACAACGTTATTCAGAATTTCCGGCGTGGGCTGGATGCGATCCAACTTGCTGTACCAGCGGCGACCTTGACTGCCCAGAGTGGTGAAATATACCGGCATGTCCTTGCGCAGCTTGCTGATATCCGCTTCAGAAACCTGGGTTTGTATCGTCATGGTCGACAGGTCAGCTATCCGCATTACCGTGGGCGCCATCTGATTGGTGTTCAGGGTTTGGCCCTGACGAGATGTGATGGACACCACTGTGCCATCGATGGGTGCATAAATTTTGGCGTAGTTTAAATTGGCCGCCTCTACACGCAGGGTTGAGTCAATTTGTTGAATTTGCGCCTGCAAGGACTTAAGTTGCGCATGCGCCGATTTCAAATTCGCATCCGCTGTTTCCAGCGACTCACTGGTGGTCGCCTCTTCAGCAAATAAATTTTGCTCGCGCTTGAAATTGATTTCCGCCAGTTTTAATTGCGCTTCACGATCCTGCAACTGGGCTTTTTGGTTTTGCAATTGTGCGCGGGTTGCATCCACCTTGGCGGCATAAACAGTTGCATCAATTTCCGCAAGTAAATCGCCCGCTTTCACTTCGCTGCCCACTTCCACATGCAACTTTTCCAACTGGCCGGAAACTTGCGCACCCACATCAACATAATCCTGCGGCTGTAAGGTTCCGGTAGCGGTTACCAAATTTTCGATATCGCCGCGCACCACGGCTTCAGTGGTCAACACCACTGCGTTTTCATCAGTGGCAAAAATGAGCTTCCATAACAGCCAAATAACAACCAAAGAGGCGATTGCCAAAGTGACAATCCCCACAGGGCGACGGAAGAAAGAATTGGAAATTGCAGGGAATTGCATAGTGTTTTCTCATCCAGATATTTATGGACGCGAGTATAACCCAGACACTAATTGAAAAGGTCGACCGGGGCTGGCATGAACACTTGTTTCACAATCTTAACAATCGTGGCAGTTAATAAACATCACGGCAGTAGCGACGCTCATCGGCCATTACCTCAAGCTGTTCAGCACCGATGATATTACGCAATGCATCGTCCACTGCTTGCGCCATACCCTGCAAGCTACCGCATACAAAAATTGCTGCATCCCCTGCAACCCAGCGTCGCAATTCTGCTGCATGCAATTGCAGTAAATCCTGTACGTAACATGGAGCACCAACCGCTGCATCGCGTGAAAAAACACGGTCTATCCGCGTCAGCAAACCTGTGGTTTGCCAACGCTGGAGATCAGCATCAAAAAATTTATCCGCTGCTGCGATGCGCTCACCAAAAAATAACCAATTGCGTGTATTTATGCGCGCAGGATTAGCCAGATGCGAACGCAAGCCGGCAATACCGGTACCATTGCCGATCAGGATTAATGGGCGCTGATTACCAGGTGAGTGAAAATGCGCATTTGCGCGAATGCGTAAGCGAATCGGTTGCGCTAAAGCGGCATGGACAGTTAACCAACCCGACCCCACACCATATTGACCTTGACCAATATTTACCTGACGTACCAGTAAATCGAGTGAGTTTTCATGCGGGACTGATGCGATTGAATATTCACGATGTGGCAAATCCACTAACGAGTTTACGAATGCAATATCATCAAGTGGTTTTAACTCTGCCAACCGCTGTTCATTAATGGTCAGGTCACTGTGTCGCAATAACCCGGGCGGGATAGCAGCGCGGGCAACATCTTGTAAAAACTGCTGGATTCGTTCATCGCAATTACCAGGACCGATCTCGACAATATCGCCTGCCTGCCATGCATCTGCGGCAATAGCAGTACCAAGCGGCACTAATTTAATATGAAACACTGGCGCTCCGGGGCTACCCGGATTGATGCAGATGCGCTGCACAATTTTCCAATCGCTGTATGCTGGTGCACTCCAATCAATAAAATGTGCCTGTCCGGAAATCTGGCCGAGATAGTATTGCCAATGGCGCAACGCGCTTTCATCCAGCAAATTAACTTCAATAATATCGGTGATACAGTGCGCCCCACGGTGTTGCAACTCGTGCTGCAATTGATGCGCAAAACCGCAAAAAAACTTATAGCTAGAGTCACCTAAACCTAACACTGCTACATGCAAATGTTGTAGCGAATTTTGCGGAAGTTGGCCGAGAGTGCGAGCAACAAAGCGGTTGCCATTATCCGGTGCTTCGCCTTCGCCATAGGTACTGGCAATCAGCAAAACCGTTGCTGTTCCCGTTAATAATTCAGGCGTGATCTGATTTAGCGATAAGACCTTTACAGCGTTGCCTGCCTGCTCCAATTGCTGCGCGGTTTTTTTGGCAATGCGGGTAGCACTTCCACCTTGGCTGGCATACCCAATTAATATGTACTCTGCGGATTCATTAGCATTGGTAGAAACAATAGTTTGCCTGCGCAGGTAACTGCGCCAACAAAGCCAACACAATACAAAATAGGAAATAATTAATAGGCTAGCGGCAAGATAACGCACAACAATAAATCCGCATTATAGAAAGTGTTTATTCATGTGAAACCGATGTAGTTTGCATACGACATCCATATCATATAAAAACACAGCTGAATTTTTAGCGCCGAGCTATAAATTCCAGCTGTGTTTTGGTTACGTGGGTTTGTTACTCGGGTAAAACTTCGAATGTTGCCGCATAGCTACCGGAGCGGTTTTTAGCCGGTTTTTTTGCTTTGTCATCGCGATAGCTAGCGCTTAACCAATACATACCCGCTTGCGGCCAGGTAACTGAAATATTGCCTTTTTTGTCAGTCTCCAATTCAATTGATGCCTGCTCGCTACGGTAGCGCATGCCACCGGGGATTACAGTCACTTTTACACCAACAGCAGGCTTGCCATCGATCAGGAATTGAAACGTCGCTGCCTCACCTGCAAACAAATCGTTGGGATGGGTAACAGGAACCAATTCCAAACCTTGATTGGTTGCTTTTAAAACGGTGTCAGTCGGCGTACCGGACGTGACAAAGGTTTCCATACGACGGGAAAATTGTGAAACCTCAAGGTCTTTGGCTTTCTTAGGTACCGTTTTATCAAAATCAGCAGGATTCGCTTTTTCACCGCGGCCCGGCCACATACGACGCTCACCTTCTTCTGTTTTCCAGGTAGCCATTAAACCGGCAGAGGCAATTGCAATTTTATAGGTACCTTTTTGCGGCAATTGCACATCAAATACACTGCGGAATTTTCCGGTAATCGCATTTTGTGGCGCAAGCGGCGTGCCATCGGGTGCCGTGATAATCACACCATCGACACGCATAGGTGCATGGTCTGCGTGGAAAATATCATTGGAAACCGCTGCATCAATACTCACCCATGCATCATCGCTGGAGAGTACAGTGGCACCCGGTAGCAACCATGCTCGATGCGCTTGTGCAGTGAGTGGCAGACACAAAACCAAAGCAGTGCAGAGAGTAGTTTTTAAAAAAGTTTTCATGGTGATTTTTCCTTTAAATAAATCTTAAGCAAACGTTATTGATAAATGGTTATGGCGCTACAGTAACTTTCACCTCACCCAATTCTTTACTGCCTTTTGCACTTTTTTCAGCAGTTGCTTTTGCCGGCCAGCTAAATGGCACCTTCACCAATTCACGTCCACCTACTTCACGTGCGGCCTCAACCATTAATACATAGTTACCGCTTGTTAACTTACCAAGAGGCGCTTTACCTTCGGTAAAACTGACAACTTGTTTACCGGGCGCGCGAGTTGCACCACTTACACCATCCACCGGCATATCGGTCTCACGGCCAATACGACGCCACCACTGGCGCATATCCTTTAGCCATTCTTCACCCTTCTCACTTTTTTGGCCACGCTCTTCAAGCTGATACCAAACCGCGAGATTAGTGCTCTCGCCTTTTTCATTTTCAATCCAGATTGCCATATAAGGTTTGTGATATTCCGCCACATCCAATGCCGGCACTTCGACAGAAACTGTCAGCTCACCAGCAACAGCAGTAGCGACAGATATTAATGACATTGCTGCAAACGAAGAAGAAAGCAACCAACGCGAACGCATAATTAACCTCTACATAATTGAATAGTTATTGAAAACGGTTGCGGTAAAATTTAATGGATTAATAGCACTTAATGAATAAATAAAAGAATCAGTACCCAAGGCAACACCAACCCCAACGCCACCATCGGCCATGTTGCCGGGCGGCCGCCGGCATAGCGTTTCAGCAAGAGCAATCCGGTGATGCAGAAAATAATACAAAAAACAGCGAACACATCGATAAACCAGCTCCATGCAACACCGGTATTGCGCCCTTTGTGTAAATCATTCAGATAGGAAACCCAGCCGCGATCAGTAACTTCATATACGAGTTCACCGCTGGCTAAATCGATGCTCAACCAGGCATCACCGCCCGGACGGGGTAGCGATAAATAAATTTCATTGTCGTTCCACTCGGCCAATTGATTATCGACCGAAATAGCCTGTTCTTGCGCCAGCCAATTGCTTAAAACATCAGGTAACGGCGCTTTTTCCTCGTCTGGAATCTTAATTTCTTTAATCAACTCCGCTGGTATTTCTGCCTCCAGCGTGACAATTTGCGGCGTAGCTTTAATTTGCGCAGCATGGTTGAGCGTGATGCCTGTAACAGAAAAGAGCAACATGCCGATAAGACATATTGCCGAACTTATCCAGTGCCATTCACGCAGGCTGCCCAAGTAAATCTTCATGCGATTTTTATTCACCTTTTTTAAAAAAACCGCGCGGGGTTCCCCCCTAAAAGGAACCCCGCGCCGGACACGCTTCTTTCTGTTTTTAGAACTTAACGTTTACACCCACCCAGAAGTTACGCGCTTTGTCTTTGTTGTTATAGTGATCCAGATAGCTTGGTTGCACACCACCCAAACAGGCAGCACCACTAGTACATTCAACAAAGGCGATATCGTAATCGGTGAAATCGCGATCCAGCAAATTGTTAACGCGCGCATTCAAGGTTACCGTTTCGCTAGCTTTGTAAGTCGCTCCCAAATGGAATACTTCGTAGCTTTTGAAATATAACTCACGATTATTTGTAGTATCCCAAGAGCGATAACGATCAGAATTCACTTCCGCTATAAGTGAAATATTGAGCTTATCCGTAGCAAACCATTCTAATGTCGCATTGGCCATGTGTTCTGCTGAGTTGCCCAATGGACGCCCCTTTTGCGCACCACTTTTTTGTTCGCTGTCGGTGTAAGTGTAATTAGCACGCAAGGCGAAATTGCTCGCAATCTGCCAACGACCAGCCACTTCAGCGCCCTGAATAACAACTTCATCGATGTTCACAGTTTTACTGCTGTTTGCATAGCCGAGGTCAGCGTAATCACCTGAACTGTTGCAAACCACACCGGTAACGCCACCGCAAGGTTGGGATGAAATCTTATCGTCAAACTTATTGTTGAAAATAGTGACGTTGAAGTTATGTCCTTTTGGATGCTGCCAATAAGCAGCAACTTCGGTACTAGTACTGGTTTCAGGTTCCAGGTCGGGGTTACCAAACATCGGTGAAGTACCCTGACCACCAAATCCTACAACGCCATCATATAGCTGGGTCGTTTTCGGTGTTTTGAAACCAGTGCTAACACCACCTTTAATTGTCCACTCTTCACTCAGGGTATAAGTACCGTAGAGACGTGGACTGATGTTATCGCCAAACACTTCGTGATCGTCATAACGCAAACCGGCAGTCAGGCCAAATGGCTCAATGATGTACCAGGTATCCTCAGCGAAAAGCGAATACATATTGTGCTCTTGCACTTCACCGGGAGTGCCGCTCTCCATACCAAACACACCGTCCTTTAACTCGCCTTGGATAACCTGGGCACCAACAACAGCAACATGCTGACCAGCCAATTCAAACGGCATATCCAGTTTGGCATCCAACGTGTACTGATTGCTTTCCATATCACGCTTTGGACGCGGCAGGAATGTCGCTTCTGCCAAGGTTTTCCGTTGCGCAACGGTGAGTGATGAATACTGTCCTGTGCCATTCATCATACGCAGCAATTCCTGTCGTTCTGCCACAGTGAACGGCAAAGTGCGGCCATTATTGTTGGTATCAACGTAAGAAAGGGACACAAAGCTGTTGCCAATATCCCATTTGCCTTCGTGGCTTAAAGACCAGGTATCGCGGGTAAATTCCTGGGTTGCACTATAACCAGCCTGAGGGTTAGCTCGGGTACAGGTGCCCGTGTTAATACAGTTATTCGGAGTCGCAGCCCAAATAGAATCAATATTATCTACCGTACCTACGGGATATTCGCGCGTGCCTGCATCGTTCAACACCGGCGTGTTGTCGTATTCCTGGGTAGAAGTTTCTATATCAAACCAGATACTTTGATTCGCTGTTGGAGTCCAGGACAACCGCGCACCAAACACTTCGTTTTCATTATCAACCGTTTTACCGCCGCCACCGAATCCAAGTGAGCGGATACGGGTTTCACCATTTGGATATGTCACCGCTGCATAAGTCGGTGTTGACGCTTCGCGATTGTAGAGACTACCGCGCACTGCAAGACCCAATTTGCCGGGAATCAATGGCCCCATAACGTTAAAATCGGTGGTGATATCGTCACCAAAATTGTCATCAGTTTGCAGCGTCCGGCTGTGACTAATCGAGCCCTGCCATTCATCGGTCACTTTCTTGGTAATAATATTGATAACGCCACCCATCGCATCTGCACCATACAGTGTAGAGGCTGGTCCACGAATCACTTCAATACGCTCAATCGCATCCATCGGCGGGATATGACCGAATTGGTTGCCACCAAAACTATTGGGGTAAATATCACCATGGTTGTTTTGACGCTTGCCATCTACAAGGATCAAGGTGTAATCCGATCCCATACCACGCATGGAGATAGTGCCCTGCCCGGTTTTGTCACGGGTTTCGCCTACATCTACACCTTCCAAATCACGCACTGCATCCAGTAGTGTGATGTATGGACGCTTGGTCAGCTCTTCAGCAGTAATAACGGAAATGCTCGCCGGTGCATCCGTAACCTTTTGTTCGTACCCGGCGGCTGTCACAACAACTGTCTTCAATTTTTGGGTTTCATTAGCAGTAGTACTTGCGCCTGCCAACAAAGTAATCGGTGCAATAACAATCAGTGATGCACCGCGAATAGCATTAAATAAAGTAGAACGCGGCAAAGTGTTGCTGCGCGAAAGGTTGAACGTCATGATAGCCTCTTATCAGTCTTAATAATAATCTAAATGATAATATCTATCAATTGCAGGCGCATCAAACCTTATTTTATTAGGATTTGTTATAAATTTGTCCCTAAAATGTCCCATTACAATCTAAAAAACACTTTTTTATACCTGAGCCCACTGCCTTAACAAATTGTGATAGTGGCCAGTCAGACCAACAATTTCCTCCGCGTCACCTATTTTTTGGCGCAAAGCCTGGATGTTGCAATCCAGTTCATATAACAAGTTGCGCTGCCAATCGTCGCGCACCATGCTTTGTGTCCAGAAGAAACTGCACATCCTCTCCCCTTGAGTGACGGGTGAAACCTGATGCAAACTGGTGGAGGGGTACAAAATCAAATCACCAGCAGGCAACTTCACTTCGTGACTGCCGTAGGTATCCTGTACGATCAATTCCCCGCCTTCATACTCTTCCGGCTCAGATAAAAACAACGTGGAAGAAACATCCGTGCGTAAACTTAAATTACTCCCTGGCACCAAACGAATTGCACCATCGACGTGAAACCCATAGTGCTCACCACCGGAGTAAGCATTGAATAATGGCGGTACTATGCGCAGTGGCAATGCCGCAGACATGAACAATGGATTTGAATAAAGCGCAGTTAAAATTATCTCGCCGAGCTGATGTGCAACCGGACTATCTACCGCAAGTTGGCGATTTTGTTTTACTCGTGCGCCCTGCGCTCCCACCGTTGCTTTACCATCGATCCATTCTGCCTGGTTCAAGCGAGCACGACATTCAGCAACTTGTTGTTTGCTCAGCAATTGTGGGATATGAATTAACATAAATGGCTACTCAATAATAAAAGTCAGGCGTAATAATAAGGTGAATCACAAATAGATAAAGGGGCGCTAAATGCGCCCCTTTTATTTTCAAGTATGCCAATAATTAAAACGCGAAGTTAACACCAAGACGAGCTGAACGCTCTACACCTGGATAATAACGCGATACACCATTATTTAAAGCAGCAATATATTCTTCGTCAGCCAAGTTCAACAAGTTCAATTGCACATTGATATTTTTGTTGATCGGGTAAGACGCCATAGCATCCACTACCCAATAATCAGGCACTTCCACCATTGAGCGAGTGGCAAGAACTTGAGCGCTAGTCAAACTTGTGCTTACTGCAGAATCTACATAACGTGCGCCACCACCGATAACCAAACCACTACCAAAAGTATAGCTATTCCACAATGTGAAAGTCAGTTTCGGGGACCATTGAATCGCACCGCCGTCGGTGCTTGCAGCTTCGGTAGCACGATTACCGCGAGTAATTTCTGGCTCCATATATGCCAGACCCACGTTGATTTGCCAGTTTTGCATGATAATGCCAGACGCACCCAACTCAACACCTTGAACGCGGCGCTCGCCAACGTTAGTGGTAGTGCCATCTGGATTTGATACAAACTCGTTATCGTTAGTGCTGCGGAAAACAGCTGCAGTCAATGCTAACTTGTCGCCATATACATTCCACTTGGTACCGATTTCCTGATTGGTACCTTTTTGCGGGTCAACGTTAGGGTTATTCACGTTGGTCGCACTAGTGCTCAACGAGAAATTGGAGCCTCCAGGTGGTAATTCTGATGTCGCATAAGACACATAAATAGAGCCATTTTCGCTAGGCTTAAACACACCGCCCAACTTCCAGCTCACCAGTTGGTCATCTGCTTTTTGAGAAGCACCGACCAGAGTACCCACTGCAATAGTTTGCTGGGCAGGAGGAGTTACTGCGCCTTGAAGGGTGAGAGTGTCATAGCGCGTGTGATAATTTTCAGCGCGAACGCCCGCACTAATTTCCCAATGTTCATTAAGGCTAATAGTATCCAGCACATAAAGTGCAGAAGTAGTGGTTTCACCCTCAGTTTTATTACCAGTGCGTACCACTGGCTGGAACACATCACTCGTGCTTGGGTTATACAAGTTAGCCGGAATTTGACTTGGTGATCCAGCAGGAATTCCCACTGTGTACGTCAATTGGTTTTCGTAAATAAATTCAATGCCACCACTTACCTCATGTTTAACACCCGCTGTATCAAAAGATGCCGTCACGTTAGTTTGGTTGGTCAAAATTTTGTTGCTTACATCTTTACCTTGACGAGAGCGAGAAGTTGTCCATGCATCAGGATTAGTAGCAGGGTTAAAGGTAATACCACCAACACCGGTTAACACCTGATCTTGCTTGGTGCGGCCATAACGCGAGGTATTACGGATAGTTACATTGTCTGCCAGATCATGCTCAACACGAACGGTGAACATGTTTGCATTAACATCGTTATGATCCGTAGTCGAACCATAAAAATTGTCCCTGTCTACTTGGGCAGGTTTTTGACCGGCAAGTACGCCAGTGGCAAAAATAGCATTGTAGTAACCGTCAAGACCGATAGTCGGGATACCGCCATCCGGAATTCCGGATTGCTGCACAGACAAGGTATTGACATGAATACGTGTGTCAGTGCCCAAACCTAAACCAAGTGATGCAGCAACGCCTTCATAATTATTTTCTACTTTATCGCGACCAGCGACACCAGCGTCTTGCTTAAGCAAGTTAACGCGTACAGCGGTTGTTTCGCTCAACGTTTTGTTTACATCCAATGTACCGCGCTTGTAATCCCCTGAACCGCCACTAACGTTGCCGGAAATTGCATCTTCCAGATTAGCCACTTTACTGCTCATATTTACGTAGCCAGATGCAGCACCACGGCCGTTATCCACACCGGCGGGACCTTTTGCAATTTCTACTTGTTCAGTATTAAACGTATCGCGAGAGATGCTGCCCAAATCGCGGATACCATCAACAAAAATACTTCCCTGGGTATCAAAACCGCGCATGAAAATGGAGTCGCCAGTGGCAGTATTTCCGTTCTCGCCCATCAACATAGTGATGCCAGGAGTATTACGCAGTGCTTCGCTTAATGTAGTCGCCGCTTGCTGCTGGAAAAGCTCTTTCTTTACCACTACGATGGTCTGTGGTGTATCGACTAAGGGTTGGGTAAATTTCGGAGAGCTTACTTTGTCTGCTTTGTAAGCAGGTTCAATTGCATCAGCATCAACCTTAACAGCATTGAGCTTTTTGGTTTCTACCGGCTTAGTTTCATCCGCAGCCATAGTGCCAGCAGAGGCAAGCAAAATTGCAGATGACAATGCGGTTGCAGTTAATTGCAATCCAGTTGAACGCTTTTTGGAAACAATGTGTGTGGATTTCAGGATGGTCATGACTAGCCCTTGTAATAGTAATATCAGATGTGATGAGTAATGCGACGCATATGATATAGATAACCATTATCAATACGCAATGACAACAATTCCTATTTGATATTTTTTTGTGTGTCATCACAAAAGTTACTTAGGCGACAGTCAAACCGACCCAGTATTTAACTTATTGATCATATAACTAAATGCGATTAATCTTGGCGCGTAATATTACAAGTTGCTAATAGGGTTATAAGTAATGAGCAAATCCTGGGCTTATGCGGGAGTTTTATTGTGGTTGCTCAGTGTGACCGCTGAGGCCAAGTCACCCGCCAGCACTGTTACCAACAAACAGGATGACCATTCGATCCGCCTATTGCTGGGCGCCGAAAACTCGTGGCCACCCTATTCCGATCAATATGGACAGGGTATATCGACCCGCATTATCAAATCAGCCTATGCCAAAACCGGCCTAACCCCCAGCTTTCAGGTGTTGCCTTACGCACGCGTATTGCACGATCTGACTTCCGGCAAAATAGATGGTGGCTACAATGTCACGCTGCAAGCATCCACCAGGGATCAATATATCTTTGGCAATGTTCCCCTGCTCTCTGTTGAAGCCTATTGGTTTTTTCTACCAGGGTCTCACACCCACATTAAGTCGATTGAGGATATTCCCAGCAACTTTCGCGTAGGGATTATTCGCGATTACGAATACGGGGATATTTATGAAAATCATCGCCATCGCTTTAACGAAATAAAAGTTTCGCAACAGTCCCAGATTATCCGGATGTTGAAGCAGGGGCGTATTGATGCTGCCGTGATGTTTGATCGCGAAGCCGAGTTCGCGCTGAAAAATATGCAATTGGATATTTCTATCTTCGATAAACGCTTCTTGAATCATCACGGTGATGTATATGTCGCCTTCTCGCACAAAAGCCCGAGGGCGCACTGGCTGGCCGAACAGCTGGATAAAGGTCTTATCGAATTAAAACAGACGGGCGAGTACGATCAATTAGCAGGGATAGCCACAGAAAAACAACCATTGGAAAACCAGTAGTCAGATCGCACATAAAAAAATACCGCCTCACGGCGGTATTGTTTTGTCCGCAACAAGCGCGGATTACATATAAGCGTTGCTGCGATCAGTATGGTCGGTAACATCGCGAATACCCTTCAGCTCCGGCAGTTTGTCCATCAGTTGGACTTCAATACCCTGCTTCAACGTAATTGCCACAGAACCGCAGCCCTGGCAACCACCGCCAAATTTAAGGATAGCGATCATATCGTCGGTTATTTCTACCAAACTCACGTTCCCGCCATGCGATGCAAGGCTCGGGTTAACGTCGTTGTACAATACGTAATTGATGCGATCTTCAAGTGGGCTATCGTCAGTCACGCGCGGCATTTTGGAATTCGGGGCGCGAATAGTAAGCTGGCCGCCCATGCGATCTGCCGCGTAATCTACTTTGGCATCTTCCAGGAATGGCAGGCTACGTTCTTCAAAGTGCGCCTTAAAACCATTCAGCTCAACGACCACATCCCCTTCTTTTTCTTCGCCAGGACGGCAGTAAGCGATACAGGTTTCAGCGTTGGAAGTGCCAGGGTTGGCGACAAACATACGGATACCAATACCGTCGTTGTCCTTTTGCTTGTCGAGCAGCTCTTTCAAATATTTTTGCGCGGATTCGGTGATATCAACGTTGACCATAATAACCTTTACTGTAGATGCCTAATACCCGATTAAATTACTCAGGTATTCTACTGCAAAGCCATTGGTCAGGCACTAGCAAACACTTAAAAGGAACAAGTAATTTACAATTGTCACCATAGCGATAGCGCATATCCTGACAATTTAATATAGAATTAAGAATCATTCGTATTTCTAGCAACCACCTGCACTGACGAGTGTCCACTTATCCGGTTTTAACAATCTTTTAACAAAAAATGGGTATCTCATCACCTCTGTCATATAAAGTTGCCCAACCTCGACTAAGATTAAATAAACATCAGTCCACGCTACAGAAGCATCAAGTTTTATCGGAGATCCACCATGAATGATTCGAATGAGTTTTTAATCAACCAGAAGAGTCTTCGACTGACGATATACCTCAGTTTGGCTATCGGCAACATCCTCTTTGGCGCGCTTTATCCTGAGTATATTATTATCGCCGGCTGTGGCTTCGCATTTTTTGCCGCCCTCACTTTGCTGCAACTCCGCTCCGAAGCCCCTGAAAAAAGCACATCAACCAAAAAAGTATTTCATTTCGACAAATAGCCAATCACCACGCGCACCGACAACACCCGCCATAAACAATCCAGACTAAACTGGGTGTTGGGTCAATCCCCACGCAGAGCGTTTAACACCAGATAAATCCTGCGCATCCGGCCCCCATCCAAGGGATTTCTGCTAGAATTCGCGCCAATTTCTATATCAATTTTTTTTGATATTGCCCAATGGATTACCCAGGGCAATCGTTTTAATTACCAAAGGTTTTCCATGACTATTCCAGCCGCACTCCAAACCCGCCCCCCTGCTTTAGAGACGCGAATAGGCGCCCTCAATAATGCGATTAAAAAGCGTATCCTCATCCTTGATGGCGGTATGGGCACCATGATCCAGAGCTACAAGCTTCAGGAGGCGGATTACCGCGGCGAACGTTTTGCCAATTATCACATGGATATCGCAGGCAATAACGACCTGCTGAGTATCACCAAACCGGATGTTATTCGCGAAATCCAATGGGCTTATCTTGAAGCCGGCGCGGACATTCTCGAAACCAACACCTTTAACTCGACTCGCATTTCCATGGCCGATTACGACATGGAAGATCTTACGCACGAATTAAATTTTGCCTCGGCCAAATTGGCGCGCGACTTGTGTGATGAGATGACCGCAAAAGATCCGTCCAAGCCACGCTTTGTGGCCGGGGTACTTGGCCCAACCAGCCGTACCTGTTCTATTTCGCCCGATGTAAATGATCCGGGGGCGCGTAATGTCACCTTTGATCAGTTGGTAGAAAATTATCTGGAATCAATGGATGGTTTGGTTAAAGGCGGCGCCGATATTATTTTGATCGAAACCATTTTCGATACACTCAATGCAAAAGCGGCAGTGTTCGCGGTAAAACAATACTTCGATAGCATCGGATTTGAATTGCCGATCATGATTTCCGGCACCATTACCGATGCTTCTGGTCGCACTCTCTCAGGTCAAACCACCGAAGCGTTTTACAACTCTCTCGCCCACGCCCGTCCGCTAAGTATGGGATTGAACTGCGCGCTCGGCGCAAAAGAGTTGCGCCAGTATGTGCAAGAACTATCAAGAGTCGCAGGATGCTTTGTGTCCGCGCACCCCAACGCCGGTTTACCGAATGAATTTGGTGAGTACGATCAAACTGCTGAAGAAATGGTAGCGATAGTCGAAGAATTTGCAGCGAGCGGATTTTTAAATATTATCGGCGGCTGCTGCGGAACCACACCGGCGCACATCAAAGCCCTGGCCGATGCGATGGAAAAATACCCACCGCGCGTAATCCCCGATATCGAACCCGCGTGCCGTTTATCCGGCCTTGAGCCATTTAACATCACCAAAGATTCTTTATTCGTAAACGTCGGCGAACGCTGTAACGTTACTGGTTCGGCGCGCTTTAAAAAATTAATTGTGGAAGAGGACTATTCCACCGCGCTGGAAGTTGCGTTGGAGCAAGTTGAAAACGGTGCGCAGATTATCGACATCAACATGGATGAAGGCATGCTTGATGCCGAAAAAGCCATGGTACGTTTTTTAAATCTGATCGCCGGTGAACCGGATATTTCGCGCGTGCCCATTATGGTGGATTCTTCAAAATGGGATGTTATCGAAGCCGGTTTAAAATGTATTCAAGGCAAGCCTATTGTTAACTCCATCAGCTTAAAAGAAGGCGAAGAAGAATTCCTTACCAAAGCCAAATTGTGTATGCGCTACGGTGCAGCGGTAGTGGTAATGGCATTTGATGAAACTGGCCAAGCGGACACCCAAGCGCGCAAAAAAGAAATTTGTGAGCGCTCTTATCGCACGCTGGTGGATAAACTCGACTTTCCGCCGGAAGATATTATTTTCGATCCGAATATCTTTGCGGTCGCAACCGGTATTGAAGAGCACAATAATTACGCCGTGGATTTTATTGAAGCAACGCGTTGGATTCGCGAAAACCTGCCCCACGCCGGTATCAGTGGCGGAGTATCAAACGTTTCGTTTTCATTCCGCGGCAATAACCCGGTGCGCGAAGCAATCCACTCGGTATTTTTGTACTACGCAATTAAAGCCGGTATGAATATGGGCATCGTCAACGCCAGCCAATTGGCAGTGTACGACGATTTACCGCAAGAATTAAAAGACAAAGTTGAAGACGTTATTCTCAATCGCCACAGCGGCGGTACAGAAGCATTGCTCGATATTGCTGAAAAATATCGCGGCGATGGCTCTACTGGTGAAGTAAAAGAAGACGCCGAATGGCGCTCACTGCCGATTGCAAAACGCATTGAGCACTCGTTGGTAAAAGGTATCTCGACACACATCGAAGCCGATACCGAGGAAGCCCGCCAACATTATCCACGCCCACTCGATGTGATCGAAGGCCCGCTCATGGATGGTATGAATGTGGTAGGTGATTTATTCGGCGCCGGTAAAATGTTTTTGCCGCAAGTGGTGAAATCTGCGCGCGTGATGAAACAATCGGTAGCCTATTTGCAGCCGTACATTGAAGCGGAAAAAACCGAAGCATCAAAACCCAACGGCCGAATTTTAATGGCGACCGTTAAGGGCGATGTGCATGACATCGGTAAAAATATTGTCGGCGTAGTACTGCAGTGTAATAACTTTGCCGTCGTTGATCTGGGGGTGATGGTTCCCTGCGATAAAATTATCGATACCGCCATTGAACAAAACTGCGATATTATCGGCCTCTCGGGTTTGATCACTCCATCTCTGGATGAAATGGTATTTGTCGCCCGCGAAATGGAACGTCGTGGCATTAATAAACCGTTGATGATTGGCGGTGCCACAACATCCAAAGCACACACCGCAGTAAAAATAGATCCGATATTTAAACTTAATCAAGTCGTTTACGTTGCCGATGCCTCACGCGCTGTGGGTGTTGCAAGCACATTATTGTCCGATGAACTCCGCCCCAAATTCGTGGATGACCTCAAGCAAGAATACATTGAAGTACGCGAGCGCAATGCAAACCGCAAACCGCGCGGCACCGTACGCACCTATCCCGAAGCTATCGCCAAAGGTTTAAAGCTGGATTGGGATAATTATACGCCACCAGTACCGGCATTTACCGGCGTCAAAGTATTTGAAAACTACGATTTAAATACACTGATTGATTTTATCGATTGGACTCCGTTTTTTATCAGCTGGGATCTGGCCGGAAAATATCCACGCATTCTCGATGACGACATTGTTGGCGAAGCCGCGCGCAATTTATTTTCCGATGCACAAGAAATGCTGCGCAAATTGATCGATGAAAAATTAATTCGCGCCAACGGTGTAATCGGCTTCTGGCCAGCGAACACCGTTAATCACGATGACATTGCTGTCTACAATGAGAGTGGAGAGCAAATCAATACCTTGCACCACATTCGCCAACAGCATTTAAAACAAGGCATGGAAACTAAACCGCATTACTCGCTTGCGGATTTTGTTGCACCGAAAGAAACCGGCAAACAGGATTACATCGGCGGCTTTGCAGTCACTACCGGTATCGGAGCTGAAGAACTCGCCAAACAATATCAAGACGCTGGCGATGACTACAACAGCATCATGGTAAAAGCCCTCGCCGACCGATTAGCCGAAGCCTTCGCCGAACACATGCATCAACGCGTACGCAAAGAATTCTGGGGTTACGACCGCGATGAAAATCTATCGAACGAAGACTTAATAAAAGAACAATACAAAGGCATCCGCCCTGCACCCGGTTACCCCGCGTGTCCGGATCACACCGAAAAAACGCAATTGTTTGCGCTATTGGATGGCGAGAAAAATACCGGCATTACACTCACCGAACATTTCGCGATGCTGCCGACTGCGGCGGTTTCCGGATGGTACTTTGCGCATCCACAAGCGGAGTATTTCAACACCGGAAAAATTGAGAAAGACCAGGTTGAGAGTTTAGCGCAGCGTAAGGGGGTTAGTGTGCAGGAGATTGAAAGATGGATGAGTCCGGTATTAGCGTATGAGCCAGGAGTAAGCGAATAGTTTGGTATAGCCAGTAAGGAGTTAAACAGATTACGGGAATTTTTCCTTCTCCACTTCCCCACATTACGTTTCACTTCATACTGGCTACTTATTAAGAATTCTTAACCTACCAACCTGTTCGGCAGCCTTGCCAGACCATACGCTATGAGCGTATAGTTAATTCGTCCGCAACTAACGTATAGGGAAATAATGAAAGCGACTTTTGTAGAGTTACCACCTTTTGAGCGGAACAGAAGGGAATATCTGGACGATGAAGCCTTTAGCGTACTCCAGCAGGAACTTATGGCATCCCCACTTGCTGGTGATGTAATCGTGGGCACAGGAGGGTTACGCAAAATCCGTTTCTCTGATGCACGCAGAAACAAAGGCAAGCGAGGTGGAACGAGGATTATTTATTACTGGTGGGACGGAGGTTCACAGTTTTGGTTATTTACCCTGTATAACAAAGATGAAATGGCAGACTTGTCGAATAACCAACGCAACTTACTTTCGCAAATGTTAAAGAATGAATTAAAGGCAAGAGGTGTACAATGAAACGCAATCTATTTGATGAATTAAATGAAGGACTGCAAGCTTTACGGGATGAACGCGAAGGCAAAATCACACTCAAGAAACACGCTGCAGAAAAAATTATTGCGCCAGAATTAAAAAAAGGCGAACTAGTTGAGTTACGCCAAAAATTAAATGTTTCCCAAGCGGTCTTTGCACAATACTTGCGCATTAATAAGCGAACACTGGAAAACTGGGAACAAGGCCGAGCCAAACCCAATGCGCAAGCTGCGGTTTTAATTAAAATGGTAGAGAAATACCCAGACACATTATCGCGCTTGGCAAGTGTTTAAAACGTAACTTTTACAGAAGGCGCACTACGCTTTGCCATACCGTGGTAAACGGCTTCAATATTGTTTCCGTCGGGATCCAATACGAAAGCAGCGTAATAACCCGGATGGTATGAGCGCTCACCCGGTTTGCCATTGTCTTTCCCGCCATTTTCCAACGCTGCTTTGTAGAACGCATCTACCATAGCTTCGTTCAGTGCTTGAAACGCCAAATGATGGCGGCCGGTTAGAATGCCTTGGGCAGCATCGCTATCGGGAGTTGATATAAATAATTCATCAGCCCAAAAGAAATTGTCGCCTTGCCCACCTAGTGGAATATTCAATGTTTCAAAAACAGCCACATAAAATTTTCGTGCGGCGGATAGATCATTGACCACTAACTGGATATGGTCAATTAATCTGCCGCGATGTAATTCTTGCGTTTCCATTTTTAACTCCTTTTTTAACAAAAAATTGTGATGCCAGTATTTTAGGATTGCACACTTTTACATATGTTCCCAATACATTTGCAAACTCTAGCTAGCTGATTTAAAAAAACTATCTTAAAAAATACATTTATATTTATTTTCAATAAAAATTTAAATGACATTAAAGCCATGCTGGTACCGGGAATATGAATGATATTGTTGTCATTACTTTGCCATTATCATAAAAACATTACCCAGGGAATTGATGATAGAAACATTAGCTAGCATGCCTTCGTAATGTTAACTAGAATGACCGGACCTTCCCATCACGAGAGAACGATCTGTTCCAATAAAATGCACAATAATTTAATCGGCTTGGGCTCCTCCAAAAGTAACATCAATTTTTATATCGCCAATCGCCCACCGATTGATGATTACCCGATGATGACAGAAGGTCGCGGTCTTGCGATGGGCGAGCTGGAACATATCGTTAAGCACACCAGCAATCACTGGCGTAAAGTATTTAATGTGTATGCCAAGCTGTTATTTGATTGGTATCAATTACAGAACCGCAAGGATTTACCGGCTACCTGGCAAGCATATCGCGACTTCGAATTATTTCAGCAGCATTCACAGGAAGCATTATTGTTCAGCCCACCACAGTTCAATGTAGATAAAGTTGCTATTCATATCATTGCAGGAAAAACCTACGCAGTTCATTTGAATTTGCCTCCACTTACCTGGTTAGATTCACATTTTGCGATTAATCCAGAACTCCGCCTGATTGTTGCCCCCTATCCCGACTATCGCCAGTTATCCAACGAGCGGATTGCCCGACTGATTGAGCTTATGAGCGCATTGCCGAAATAATAGGTGTCTAAGCCCACCCATCATTATTTTTATCATTTGATGGTACACTGGTTGCGCAAAAGCAGGTTAGCAGCATCGCTGCAGTAGTGATTTTGAACTGTAAAAACACTAACTCCGGCCCACATTAACAAATACGCAATGAAATATTAATTTATACTAGCCAGCAACCTACTTCCTCACGTTAAATCAGGAAATTGATATCCGAAAATGAATATTTACATTGGCTTATTTTTATTTTTTATTGCCGCTTTTATCATTTATCGAGTAATAAAAATCAGAAACCATTTTCGCCGTGCAATCTCAAGGGAAGAGAAGGTAATGCAGTATTGCGCCACCGGGATAAAGTCCTGGTCAACTGCGCCAGCAACCTTGGACTCAGCGGAAGTACAAACAGTAGCTGTCGATGGGCAATCCCAGACATTTAAACTCGCCATCAAACTCACATTCGAAGTAAGTGGACAATGGTATTCTTGCACACAATCACCTTATAACTCACTTACCACCCAATCCAATACAGCTGCTGTATCATTGCGCGATGACATCATCAATAGCAGGGAGTATTTCATTTATTACAATCCCGCCGATGCAAAAGAATCCTTTTATCTCTTTAATGGATTTTCGTCCTGGTCGGATTATGAATTGCTGTTAAAAAAACCGGATCGCCCCACCTGACAAAACCGATTCTTGGTTAAACACAATGAATCTGCAACTGACAAAGACACAAACAATAAAAAGAGAAGGATTTTCTACCAACTTACTGAAACACCTTCTATGAATTTATACTTACGGCTTTTTCCATTTAACACCCAATCCACTAAACCAACTCAATATTCCAGTGTAAGAGCAGAACTACCATGACACCTGCCATTAAAGCTCTTGAAAAAGCTAAAGCCAGTTTTCGTGTACATGAGTATGCTCATGACCCAGCGGTAGTATCCTATGGATTGGAAGCGTCGGAAAAATTGGGCGTAGACGCCGCACGGGTTTTCAAAACACTGGTCGTTATGCTGGACACAAAAGAGTTTGCCGTTGGTGTGATTCCTGTTTCGGCAATGCTCAGTATGAAAAATATTGCCAAAGCTGCTGGAGCCAAAAAAGCAGCCATGGCGGACAAGCAAGATGTAGAACGCATTAGCGGTTATGTACTCGGCGGTGTTAGCCCCCTCGGACAAAAAAAATCACTGCGCACCTTTATCGATATTTCAGCTCAACAACAGATCACCATTTATGTGAGCGCGGGCCGCCGTGGCTTGGAAATAGAACTCACACCCGACAGTTTAAAAAATCTGGCGTGCGGCAGCTTTGTTGATATCACGCAGGAATAACCAACGGAATATACAATGAACAAAACAAGCCCTCTGCTATTAGTATTTATGCTGCTTGCCACATTTATCGGTTTGGTAGCATCCGGTTGGCAACCTTACGACCGCGTCACTTGGTTAATGGAAGTGATACCCGTGCTT
Organism: Cellvibrio sp. GW822-FHT04B05; assembly: GCF_058800985.1. NCBI lineage: Bacteria > Pseudomonadati > Pseudomonadota > Gammaproteobacteria > Cellvibrionales > Cellvibrionaceae > Cellvibrio > Cellvibrio sp. GW822-FHT04B05. The sequence continues at coordinate 446,905 of NZ_JBXAMU010000002.1, forward strand.
ATTGCCGTGCCTGTACTCTGGGCGACGCATAAAAAATTCCCACTTACCCCCCTCCTTTACTGGTGTATTTTTTTACACGGACTGGTCTTGATATTGGGTGGTGCCTATACCTATGCACGCGTGCCTATAGGGTTTGCGGTACAGGATTGGTTTGAGTTATCGCGTAACCCTTATGACAAGCTCGGTCATTTTTTCCAGGGCTTTGTACCGGCATTGGTCGCGCGTGAAATACTCATTCGTCATAACATAATCAACGGCGCAAAGATGCTGGCTTTTATTGTCCTGTGCATTGTTTTAGCAATCAGTGCCGCCTATGAACTCATTGAGTGGGCCGCCGCCCTTATGCTCGGGCAAGGCGCCGATGAGTTCCTGGGTACACAGGGAGATCCTTGGGATACCCAATCAGACATGTTTTTTGCTCTCATCGGGGCAATATCGGCTTTGATTTTCTTATCTCAACGGCACTCAACGCAAATCAATAATAAAAGATAAAAAAATACCCATTAAAGTAAAAAATAGGACATTATAGGTAATAAATTACCTTAAAAATTAAAATAGTAGCAATAGGTATAAAATTACCTATAATATATTAAATTAACCTTTTTAAGGTAAATAAATATCTTTTATGAATTATGAATCCATGACCAATACGGCTATCGCAGCTGAACTTGGGAATCGGCTGGAGCATTTGCGGTTGGAGCGTAACCTGACCCAGCAGATGCTAGCCGACGAAATCGGTATCACTACCAAAAGCTATCGCCAACTGGTGGCAGGTGGCGGCAAACTGGAAAATATGATCGCTGCCTTGCGTGCGTTAAATGCGCTGGAACAGTTAGATAACTTCCTGCCAACTGCACCACCCAGCCCGCTCGAGCAGCTGAAACTACGCGGCAAACAACGTCAACGGGCGCGGACTACACTTTATAAAACCGCCACTGCAAACGCAGCAGGCGGTGTACAAGAACCGGGGCTGGATTGGTAATGCAGAACCTCGCAGAAGTCTGGCTATGGGATAAATTGGTCGGCGCGCTCGCTTGGGCACCAGACACAGCAACCGCAACCTTTGAGTACACACCTGAATGGATAAAAACCGGAGTGCAAATCGCCCCGCTCCATATGCCCGGCAATCCTAATAGCACACGTATTTTTCAATTCCCCCAACTTAACCGCGACACGTACAAAGGCCTGCCCGCCTGTTTTGCTGATACCCTGCCTGATGACTTCGGCAATGCGGTAATTAATGCATGGCTGGCGCGCAATGGGCGTGACCCGCAGAGTTTTAATCCGCTTGAGCGATTGCTTTACAGCGGCAAACGCGGAATGGGGGCACTGGAATATGCGCCCGCGTTGCGCCAGACACAAAATGTAAACAATCGATTGGAATTGGATTCACTCATCAGTATGGCGCAGCAGGTGTTGGATCAACGCGCCGGTGTCAGCAGCCAATTACACAATGCTGGCAATGATGACCTCAGTGCGATTTTACAAGTAGGTACATCTGCGGGCGGTGCGCGCGCAAAAGCATTGGTTGCGATCAATCAGGATCGCACCGAAATTCGCTCAGGTCAGGTAGTCGCACCGGAAGGATTTGAACATTACTTATTAAAGTTTGATGGCATAGTCGAGCAGGGAAATAATCGCGAAACCTTCGGCGACCCGCAAGGGTTTGGACGGATGGAATACGCCTACTACTTAATGGCAAAAGATGCAGGTATCACGATGACACCCTGCGAATTATTATTTGACGGTGAGCGCGCGCATTTCCTGACCAAGCGATTTGATCGCATTGGCAACCACAAATTGCATTACCAGTCGCTCTGCGCTATGGATCATGCCGATTTTAATATGCCGGGTTATTACAGCTACGAGCAGCTTTTTTCCGTCGCACGGCAACTACGCTTAACACGCGCAGAAGCAATTGAAATTTATCGTCGCATGGTATTCAACATCATTGCGCGTAATCACGATGACCACAGCAAAAATTTTGGCTTTCTCTTGCCCGGCCCACGCGCGCAATGGCAGCTTGCGCCGGCGTTTGATGTAGCCTACAGCTACAAACCGGGATCGCCCTGGGTTAACGCCCATCAATTAAGTATGAACGGAAAGCGCGACAATTTTACCCACGCCGATTTACTCGATACAGCAAAACTGCTCAGTAACTTTACCAAAGAGGCAAAAAATATAATCCAGCAAATACAGGATGTGGTGAGTCAATGGGAAAAGTATGCACATATTGCGGAAGTGCCCGCAGGCTTCGCCCGAGAGATCCAACAGAATTTACGCTTGCAACTATAGTCGCAAAAAATCGCCAAAAATTTACCGGATAGAATACAAATGCACATTACTACCATAGTGTTTTTCGTTCTCCTCGCGTTTTTTACCTGGCGCGGATACCAAAAAGGATTTATCGGCTCCATTACCCGCGTGCTCGGGTGGATTGTCGCTTACCCTGCTGCAATTGTATTTACCAAACCTGTTGCAAAATTATTGCTGCAACATACAGCGCTCGACGGATTAATTGTTTACTTCATTGCCGGCTGTGCTATTTTTTTGCTGGTGAGTTTATTGGTAAGCCTGTTACTCAATCTTCTGGCAACACTTATTCCTGAAACCGAAGCAGTCCGGGTCGGCTCCAAAATTGGCGGAGCTGGCGCAGGTGTGTTAATAGGAGCATTGATAGGTTTATTAGTTGTCTACGCGATAGGTTTAGTTCTAACACCTAAAACCCCGACACTGCAACAAGGGCAAGAAATTGCCAACGCAACGCAGGTTGATAACACCAATCCAAATAGTACAGATAACGTGCGCGCACCTGCAGCAGGGGTTCCGCATGTGCGGGATCTGGATAAATACAATGATTCATTTATTGAGGCCAGCGCAAAAAAACTCGTGGGTACTGCTGCCGCTACCGCGGTGGATCTGGCACTTGAAAATAAAACCGCTACGCAAATTACCAAGGCATTTGTGGAAGATCCGCAAACCATGCTTACGCATGTGCAGCGGGTAAAAAACGATGGCCAAATGACAGGGTTGATGGCGGATCAACAAATTCAATCCATTCTTGCTAGCGGAGATACCGATGCACTGATGCGCGAGCCCAGGTTCCAAACCTTAATGAATAATCCCAGCGTACAAGCCTTGCTGTCACAGTCAAATGTTAATAGTGAAGCGGGCTCACAAGCAGCGGCAGAAAAGATAGTGCAAGCGTGGAACCGCGCACAAATCATTAAAAATGATCCGCGTGTTATCGCGATTATTAGCGACCCAGAGTTTCAGCAGCAACTCAATTCACCGAACAAATTACAGTTGATGATGAACCCGAAATTAAATCAGCTGACAGAAATTATTTTCACCGGCGAAATGCTCCCCGTAACCGGCACGCAGAATTACAACTTACAGGATACAAGTAGTCCGGTTAATACAAATTCTGGCGGGGAGGATTCAAAACCAGCAACTGCAATTTATCGCTGGACAGATGAAGACGGGCAAGTCCATTACTCAGACAAACCCGCAACCAATAAATAATCTAATAGACGGAAGGCTCCCCATTCGGACGAGTTTTAAAACGCGGTTGTGCCCACAAATACTGCTCAGGCACTTTCAAAATTTCTTGCTCAAAATATTCGTTTATCCGGCGCGCATCAGCAAGTTCATCGCCGGTTGGATAATTTTCAAATGGTGGATGTATAACCACTTGATAGCCCTTGTCGTTTTCAAGGCGATACTGTGAGAAAGGAATAATTTTAGCACGCCCCATACGAGCGAATTGCGCTGTCGCTGTAACAGTAGCGGCAGGTACACCGAAGAAAGGCACAAACACCGATATTTTTTCACCCATATCACGATCAGGTGCATACCAAATCATTCGTCCCTTGCGCAATTGCGAAACCATTGCGCGAACGTTATCGCGACTAAATGCGATACCACCGGGAGCATAGGCTTCACGACGCACTTTTTGCACATAATCAAATACCGGATTTTTGTGCGGGGTATACATGCCATCGTAATTCACATAAATACCCAGCATGGCACTGCCAATATCCAGTGTGGTGAAATGCAAACTGAGCAGCATCGCTCCCTGTCCTTCCGCTTTAGCCTGCGCTACATATTCAACACCCGTGATGGAGAATAATTTACGCAGCCGGGACTTGGCCCAGAAAAAACCAATGCCAGTTTCAAATGCGGCGATAGTGGTCGACTCAAGATTTTTTTTCAGCAGCAACTCAAGCTCCGCTGCAGATTTCTGCGGAAAACAAAGCTGCAAATTGATTCGCGCCATAGTCACGCGCTTTTTATTTAAATTCAATAAAGGCGTCAATGCACGCGCCATGGACATTTGCCAGGAATAAGGCAATTGGGCAATTAAAAACCACACACCAAAACCGAACCAGGTCGGCCAATGGCGTGGGGCAAGCAAAGCTCGGGAAAACTCAGGAGCAGCGGCCATAAGCAATCAACTGATTATCAACAAAAACCAAATTATAAACGCTCATTGGCAAAGCGCCTAACGATAAAACAATCACCAGGCGCCCAGTAGCTATCACTTAAAAGCTATAAACCAAATTGACAAACGTAGTGGTGTCGGTTTTTTCTTTACCGGGTGCAACATCGGTATCATTTGCAACCGCAAATCCCACTTTCATTTTCATCTTTTCACTGATCGATGCCGAGAGCGAGGTTTCGCTTACCGTACGGGTGTTATCCGAGCCTGATTCCACACTGATGGATTGTTTAAACGTAGCATTGCTGGTGATTTTCCATTCAAGTGCAGTAGCCGCACGCAAAATAGCGCCACTCTCGTTGCTGATAGTATCGGGGGTGGTTTCATCTGCACCTTCGATTACTTTTTCGCCTTCAAAATAACCAGGACCCGCTTCCACAAACCAGTTGAGCGTTGAACTGGAGTAAAGCCAATCACCGTAACCTAACGCGACAGTGGTATAAGTGCGGTAAGCGCCGAATTTATCGTCGGTGTAAGAACCAAAACCAAACAGATAGGATTTTTCAACGCCTATTAAATAAGCAAATTTGGCCGAGCCAAAATATTTTTCTGCGGTTTTCTTTTTGCTGCTGGTGCCATCATCCTGGGAAACTTCATCCTCTTTAAAAAGAGAGTTGAAAATGTATTGGTTTTCCCATCTTTCCAGATTTTGTTTAGCGTCTATTTTGAATTGCAGACTGGTGGTTTCAGTATTGCCTGAGGTGGCAATTGCACCTATATCTACATCTACATCCCAAGGTTCTTTTGCATCCTGGGCAAAGGCAGTAGAGACCAGGGATGAAGAGGTAAGCGCAAGTACAAGTGTCAATTTATGCATAGTTAAGTCCTGTTACTTCAATTTAGGAGACCGAACCATACCATAGAAATACCGACTGCCAAATGAAAACGACCGGCACAATGGCCGGTCGTCAGGGGAAAAGAAGGATAAATTTAGTCGCGTAACAAGCAGTTAAGCTCATCCACAACCTCGGCCCAATCAGAGTGATTCTGACGCGCCTCACGCAGGAATGTTGCCTGTTCAACAGTCCAGAAAGATGCGCCGGCCAAAGGTTCGGCTTGCGGTAGCGGGCGATGCTTTTCAATAAAGGCATCTATCGCGGCGGGAGAGTTGGGTAGACCTAATTTGGCAAAGAGATCATTCAGCGTGTAGAACATGCGGCCCTCCTAGTCGATGTACGGATTCACTTTTTAGCCACTGCCAACAGGCAAGGTGCGAAAAAGTTCCGCAACTAGGATAACGTCAACCATGCCGACTTTCCTAGCTTAATTTTTTGACGCCGCTTTCATTGTCTCTATCAATGCATCTTTATCGCGCCAAAGCCGGTTGACCCATTGCTGGAAGCGCGTGCGGAATTCAGCATCTTCTGCATAATTACCAATCAACTCCGCCGGGATCGGCAATTGGCGAACATGTACCTGAATACGCTTTACACGCCCACAGGCATAATCCCAATAGGTGGGAATCCCCTCTGGATAATAAATTGTAACGTCTAATAAACGATGCAGTTGCCCGTTCATCGCCGCCAACGTAAACGCAAGGCCGCCCGCCTTGGGCATAAGCAAATGGCGGTAAGTAGACTTCTGCCGGGTATATTTTTCCAAGGTAAAACGTGTGCCTTCGAGGAAATTGATGATCGTTACCGGATTATGGCGGAATTTTTCACAAGCCTTGCGGGTTTGTGCAATATCCTTGCCCTGCAGCGAAGGGTCGCGTGCAATCTGCGCCTTGGTATGGCGGCGCATAAAAGGGAATTCCAATGCCCACCACGCGAGTCCCAACAACGGCACCCAAATCAAAGATTGCTTTAAGAAGAATTTGAGATAGGGAATTCGGCGATTGAAGGTGCGCAGCAGCAATAAAATATCCACCCAGGATTGATGGTTTGCCACCATCATGTACCACTCTTGCCGATTCAGATCATCAAGCCCCTCCACCTCGACTTGCGTCGGCAGCAACAATGCCTGATGGCCGGCATTGGCATCCATCCACAAGCTCGCCACTCTATCCAGCCACCGATTGCACAGCGCCTGCCAGCGGACGAAAGGAATAGATATCTTCAGCAAAGCCAGCACCATGATCGGCACAATTACAGCACTAGTGAGTACAACAAACAGTAAGGTGGTGAGAACACCGACCAAATGACGGAACACGGACATAACACAGCTTCTTATAAAAAAGTAAACCGGGTGCGAACCCGGCGAGAAACTATCGGTCAATAGAGCTTGGTATATTTTTGTCTATCCCTGACCATTGATCAACCACATGAACATTTTGAAGGACTAGCTTCGATGAAAAACTCACTGCAATCCCTTTGGCGAGACAATCGGTCGTTACTGTTATTTTTAGCCTTGATGTTTTGCTTTCGCAGTGCTATTGCCGATTGGAATGATGTCCCGTCCGGCTCAATGAAACCAACACTGATTGAAGGCGATCGTATCGGCCTGAATAAAATGGCCTATGACCTGCGCATCCCTTTTACCCATATTTCGCTCTACAAAATCGCTGATCCGGCGCGTGGCGACATAGCCGTTTTTGATTCCAAAGCCGCCGATAAACGCTTGGTTAAACGCGTGATTGGCGTCCCTGGCGACACAGTGGCCATGCGCGACAATCGCCTCTATATCAACGGTGAAGCGATTGGCTACACCGCAGCGGCAGAAGGTGATTGGCTCGAACATTTACCGGGTAAAGCCCATATTGTGCGCATCAATACTAATGTTCCTGCCAATCCGGCGGCACAGAGTTTCAGCACCTTCGGTCAGGTTACTGTGCCTGCCGATCAGTACTTGATGCTGGGAGATAATCGCGATCACAGTGCCGATTCGCGCGTAATTGGTTTTGTGCCGCGCCATGAATTTGTAGGTCGTTCGCAAAGCGTAGTGATGTCACTCGATTATGAGAATTATTTTTCACCGCGCGCTGAGCGATTTTTTCATGGGTTGGAATAGGTCAACCGAGTAACTAAACAGATCCATTAACAGGCGCGCGATTAGCGCAAAAAATAGTCGTGCACCTGTTGCCAATCATTCACCCGCACCTCTGCGCTTTCACCCATATTGTGCGGTGCTGAATATAAAATCCCCTGCCCCACAAAACCATTGAAGTGACGCGAGCTATCATCAATTAAATAATCTGCCTGCACGATATTTTTCTTACCGCAGAAAATAAAATTCATCGGCGATAAAAATGGCAGGTGCTGTACTAGCCATTCATATTTAGCCGTGAAAGAACCGGGATGCTCCATCGCTGCAGTCGCGATCACAATTTCGTATTTCTCATGTAGCTCACGAATAACATCAATCGCATTTCCCCAAGGCAAAAGGTCGGCAAAAAAGCCGGGCATATCCGGATAGGAACGCACGCGGGCCAGGTGCTCTGCAGGAACCTTGTCGTAGATTTTAGTCGCGTATAAATCCGCTGTGGTGAGATCTTGTTGAAACTCGGCATTGTACCAATCCAGATGGCGAGACAGGGTATCGCAAATAGTCTCATCCATATCAATCGCAATACGTTTGCGCATTAATGCTCCCAAAAAAAATATAACTGTGGAAAGAAAAATCCCCCGCCGAAGCGAGGGATTTTTTGGCGATCCTAGAAGTTCGTTTTCACCAGCGGTGTAGTTTCCGCATCGTAATCGACGCCGTCCAAACCGAATCCAAACAAGCGCAGGAATTCTGTTTTGTAGCCGGCGAAATCAGTTAATTCAAACAAGTTTTCTTCAGTCACTTGATCCCAAATCGCCTCTACTTTGCTTTGCACTGAAGGATGCAGTTCCAACTCATCAACGCGATAGCGATTAGCGTCGTCCAAACGTGGAGTTGGCGAGTACAAACACTCTTTAAACAGACGCTGGATTTGCTCGATACAACCTTCGTGTGTGCCCTGCTCTTTCATTACTTTAAACAAAATCGCCAAATACAAAGGCATTACCGGAATTGCAGAGCTCGCCTGGGTAACAACCGCTTTAAGTACAGCAACATGCGCATTACCACCGTGCTTGCTGCTCAGGGTTTTAGCGGCGCGATCCAAATCTTCTTTTGCTTTACCGATGGTTGCTTTGCCGTAGATTGGCCAGGTCAGTTTGTCACCAAGATAGGTGTAGGCCACGGTTTGGAAATTATCGGCGAGCAAATCAGCACCTTTAAGTGCATCGATCCACAGCTCCCAATCTTCACCGCCCATTACTTTAACGGTGTTGGCAATCTCTTCATCAGATGCAGGCTCGATAGTGACATCGGATATTTTCAAGGTGTCGGTATTCAGGTTTTTAGAGGTGTACTCTTTACCGATTGGCTTCAATACCGAATTGTAAACGTCGTCGGTTTTTGGATCAGTGCGGCGCGGTGAGGCCAGGCTGTAAATCACCAGATCCACTTTGCCAATGCTGTTTTTCAACTCGGTAATGACTTGCTCTTTCAGACCATCAGAAAAAGCATCGCCGTTAATGGTGTGCGCATATAAACCGGCAGCCTTGGCGGCATCGTGAAAGGCAGATGTATTGTAATAACCCGCGGTACCGGTTTTAGTTTCGCTTGGTTCTTTTTCAAAACAGACACCCAAGGTATCTGCGCCGCCGCCAAATGCAGCGGTGATGCGTGAAGCCAAACCAAACCCGGTAGAACTGCCCAACACCAATACTTTCTTGGGAGCATTGGCCACAGGTCCTTTGGCTTTGGTATAGGCGATTTGTTCCTGGACGTTAGCTGCACAGCCTTGCGGGTGAGCGTTAGTACAAATAAAACCGCGAACTTTTGGCTTGATAATCATGAATCTACCTTGTGTGGTTTATGAATGGATGTGGGCAGCACATCTTCCCGGTGCCCCTGAAATGGCCGCTATTATAGTGCCTGAATCAGCGAATGTCCCACTAGACAGCCGCTAACAACAAGGAATCCCACGGGCGGTTGGGCTATAGTAAACCTATCGAATAACAATCTGATTAAGGAATAACCTATGCTCTACCCTATGTTTGCCATGGTAATCCTCACTTTTTTGGTGGCCATTAACCTGTTTCGTTTGCGCTATAAGGCAGTCAAGGCAGGTGAGGTTCGACTAAGCCAGTTTCGCCTGAACACGGGTGAAATACCCGATAAGATCATTCAAGCGGCAAACAACTACGCTAATTTGTTTGAAGTACCGATGTTGTTCTATGTTGCTGGCGCGACGGCTATCGCACTCGGCATACAAACACCAATAATAGTTGTGGTCGCATGGGTTTTTGTCGTTGCCCGTATCATCCACAGCCTGATCCATCTCACCAGCAATAATGTGATCTTTCGTCTATACGCTTACGTGTTAGGCAATATTTGTGTGCTGATACTTTGGGTACTGCTGATCGCCAGCTATGCATCGCGCTGAGCCTGAATAGCAGCTACCTTTCTTTACATTCACCATAATTTGCACGCCAGCCTTTTCAGGTAAAATGCTGGCCTTTCATTTCGCTCGCCTCCAACGACTGTATTCAGGACAAAAAATGATAACCCACGAACCCAACCCGCTTTACGTTGCAAACCCCGATCGTTACAAAACCATGAAATTCCAACGCTGCGGCAAAAGTGGTTTGCGTTTACCGCGCTTGTCCCTGGGTTTGTGGCAAAACTTCGGTGCGGTAGATTCCCAATCCAATGCCCGCGCTATGTTGCGCCGCGCATTTGATCTGGGTATTACCCATTTCGATTTAGCCAATAACTACGGCCCCAATTTTGGTTCGGCGGAATCCACTTTCGGCACTATTTTCAAGCAGGATTTCCTTCCTTACCGCGATGAATTAATTATCTCCAGCAAAGCCGGTTACGATATGTGGCCAGGTCCTTATGGTATTGGCGGTTCACGTAAATATCTGGTGAGCAGTTGCGACCAAAGCTTGAAGCGTACCAGCCTGGAATATTTCGATATTTTTTATCACCACTGCATGGACCCGGAAACACCGATTGAAGAAACCATGCAAGCGCTGGATTTTATCGTGCGCTCCGGCCGTGCACTCTACGTGGGAATTTCCAATTATCAACCAGCGCAAACTAAAGAAGCTGTGCGTATCCTGCGTGAATTAGGTACACCGTTGTTGATCCATCAGCCGCGCTATAACCTGTTCGACCGTTGGATTGAAAATGGTTTGACCGATGTATTGAAAGAAGAAGGTGTTGGTTCGATTGTGTTCTCGCCGCTTGCACAGGGTGTATTGACCAATAAATACCTCAATGGCATTCCGGAAGGTTCACGTGCGGCGCGTGCTGAACAAATTTATCTGGGTGACAAAGACATTACTCCGGAAAAAATCCAGAAAGTACAAGCGTTGAACAAAATTGCAGAATCTCGCGGCCAGTCACTTGCGCAAATGGCAATTGCCTGGACATTGAATAACGAAGCTGTCACCACCTGCCTGATTGGCGCCAGCCGTCCGGCGCAAATTGATGACTCAGTTGCAGCTTTGAATAATTTAAATTTCAGCGGCGATGAATTAACGCAAATCGAAACCATTTTGAAATAAATTGCGTTGCGTAGGTTGGGTTAGAAGCGAATGCAACGAGCTTCGTAACCCAACATTTCGGGGCGCGGCAATACTGCTGTTGGGCTACGAGGCTCGCGCTGCTTGCCTCTCTAGCCCAACCTACGTTTTAACAATCAAGGTGCTAATCCAACAATCAACCGCGCATAATTTTCCTTTAATTGTTTTTGCGGATAAATAATCGAGTGTGCCTCTACCGTTCCCAGCCAAAACAAACATAATAAACAACATTTCCCTACCATCTTCTGCTGCCAGAGCCAATAAACCGTCCAAGCTCCTGCCACGCATGGCACTACAATAAGGAGCACCGAAATGATGAAATTCATGGAAGTGTCACTCCTTTACAAATGCCACCTTGCCATTACCCAGTGCATACCAGTCCACTTTTCGGGTCAGCATCATAAACACACCCAGCAACACAAACAGCAGTAGCGAGCCCATTAATAATGCGTAGTCTTCTGCGCTTAACAAGCCATACAGCAAGACATACAAGAAACTTAAACCTGCGGCAAATCCGATTCCGCGCCCAATACTTTGCAACACATGGGAAACGTAGAAGCCGATCAATAACACACACGCAAGCGATGAAATTGTATAAGCCAATGCGAAACCAACATGTTCGGCAAGTGATAGCAAAAGGAGATAGAAGAAGGCCAGCGCCATACCCACCAAACCATATTGCACCGGGTGTACTTGTATGCGCTTAAGCACTTCAAACAAAAAGAAACTGGCAAAGGTTAAGGCGATAAACAACAGTGCATACTTAATTGCGCGATCACTTTTTACATATTGGTTAACAGGATCAATGAGGCTTACGCCAAACTGGCGCTGCTGGAATTGGTCGCATACGGTAGTGCGTACACAGGTGTAGAAATATTCAGAAAAATTGGTGGAAAAATAGGATGTTTGCCAACGCGCAGAAAAACCGTTTTCTGTTACGCTGCGCTCCACCGGCAAAAAGTGTCCGATAAAACGTGGATGCGGCCAATCAGAGCGCAGTTCTACGTGCGTTTCTTTTCCGATGGGTGAGAAATGCAACTGCTCGGTTCCATCTAACAATAACGTGAAAGAAAAACTGAGCTTTTGCGGTTGATCATTAACAACTTGTAATACATCTAACGGAAATCCGGCATGAACACCATCGCCGAGAACTTTAAGTTCCGAACCGGGTTCAAATTCGTAGGATTGGTTATTCAATTGCAACCGCAACGAATTTTTAATGCCGCGAATATCGCTAATGCCCACTGATACATAAGGCTTCTGGAAAGTGTAATCGGCGAAATTATTTTTGATACCGTAATTTACCGGTATTACAAAATGCCCGTCCACACCGGTATTTGCGTGATAGAGACGCGCAGCGTAGATTCCCAGCTTGCGCAGTTCAGTGGTGACGTCACTATTCACACGAAACAGGTCAGGCAAAAAATGCAGCTTGCCCGTCACCGTCCGCTCCTCAACCACCCGGCCCTTTTCAGCATCGACTGTCCAGATGCGCTCAATTTTGCTGTAGGGAATAACTAATACCGGCCCAGTAAGGGTTTGGCTATGGGCAGAACTACTGGCGATATCGCGTATCACTTGCTCGCTGTAGGCGCGACGCTCATCAATCGAGTTGCCAATCATACCTACCGGGATTAACAGCAAAAGCATCAACAGGCCAATGGCGAGGAATTTAAATAACAGGGGGTACTTCATAGTGTTCTCCTTGGGTTTCGATAGGAGACATGATGTACGCCAATAGTGGAGTATTTATGTGGGAAATGTGAGGCTTGTGTGGAGTTTTGCAGCAGGATGGTGCCTGTAAAGCCAGGCACCTGAATTACAGACCAGGAATAACTAAGAAGCCTTGGCTGGCTTAAACACCACCTGATTTTTACTGGGGAATACTATGCGGTACTTCTTCAGGAAGTCATCATTAAACTTTTTCATGCGCTTGGAAAGCAACACATTGCCGCCAGAAAAATGGGATGTGCACAATTGGTTATCTTTTTTACACAATGCCTCGGTTTGTATTGGCGATGCGAAAAAGTACTTGGAAAAATTCTGTTCAAACTTATCCATATCCGCAGGAATGATGGTTAATTCGTTATCGTCCAGCATCGCACCCACAATCAAAAAGGCCTGGCTTGAATCACTAACCACCGGCTTGCCATTCACTTTTACGCTGGCTAAATCAATATTCAGGACACGACGCTGCTTGAAATACGAAACAGTAAACCTCCCAACTGTCAGTTTGTCTTTCTCCTGATATTTAAACTCATACCAGTCCGTTTTACTGGTTTTGGCGATATCCAACTGCGATCTGTCAGCCTCACTGATCCATTTGCCATCCATAGGTTTTACAGCACTGGGGACGTCCATACTACTTAAAGGCTTGTTGAATACATCCTTGCAGGCAGTGAGGGAAAATATCAACAGGATGGATACAGCTAGCTTCAATAATGACATTATTGGTTTCACTCTTTTAAGATAACAGGGCACTCTCGCGCCCGCTATTGGATCACATTCAGGCGCGGAGCTTATTTTTTTGCAGGCAGTACAGGTGTAAATAATTGTACACCGGCAAACTGTGCATCACCTTTATCCGTGACGACTGGATAACGCCAATGGAAACTTCAACATTGCAGCCACTCCATCGGACGTATTACGTAACTCCAAACTACCATTATGCAAGCCGACTACTTCTTGTACAAAACGCAATCCCAGACCTGTACTTTTTTTACCCGACACTGGCCGAGGTAGAGAGAAAAAACGTTCCGTTAACCGCGCAAATGCAAAATCGGGAATAGGCTCCCCCTGATTCGTCACAGATACTAGCAGCTGATTATGCTGTCGATCCGTGTGCACCACAATAACACCGCCCTGTGGGGTGAAATCAAGCGCATTATCCAACAGATTATTGACGGCTTGGCGCAACAAAAATAACTCACCATTGACTACCGCATCTTGATTGTATTTTTTGTCAATCTGCACGCTTTGCCGGATGATGCGTGCCATTTGATTGTCCAACAACTCATCCAATAGCACGTTGATATCCACTGGCTTTGGATCGTGCAATGTTTGCTGTTGCTCTACTAACGCCAAATTTAATAATCGCTCGATAAGCTGCTGCAAACGCAGGCTTTCGCTGTCGATATTATTAATAAAACGTTGCCGTTGCGCATCACGGTCCGGTGCTTGCAGCAATGGCGATTGCAATAACTCGGTAGCTGCGCGAATGCCGGCAAGCGGGCTTTTTAATTCGTGCGCAAGGGTTTGGATATAACGTTCAATATAAGCCTTGCCATCCAATTCCGTGCGCATGGATTCCAACGCTTGCGCCAGCTGGCGCAACTCGCCGCTGGCAATTTTACTTTCGGGAATAATCGCGCGTTCACCCTGACTGACATTGACGGCATATTCGCGCAACTTGCGCAACTCGCGGCTCAACCACCAGGAAAAAATCGCCCCGCTTAATAAACCCAGTAAAATTAATCCGCCGGCCAAAACACCCAAACGCCGCTGGGTACGTTCAATAAAAGGTTGCACACTGTAATTAGGCTTGGCGACCGACACCACACCAATAATGTCATCGCCATTTTTAATGGGTGCAGCCACATACATGATGCTGGAGCCTTCATTGCCTTCCACTTCATGGGATGAACGTGCACCGTACTTCCCCTGCAGCGTGAGATAGACATCATTCCAACGCGAATAATCCTGGCCAACGGCAATATTTTTTGAGTCGAGCAGGACTATGCCATTTTTATCGGTTACGTAAATGCGATGATTAACCGCAAATTTATTGACCCCCCAAATACTGGCATTGGGTGTACGCTGACCATACGCGAGAAAAATATCCGCATAAAATTCGTTATTGATTTCGTTGTTCAGCATGGGCGTGCGGAGAAATTCAGCGAGCAAATTGGCAGTATCGACTAATGTCTCTTCCGTCGATTGACGAACTCCCGGACGTATTTCTTCCATTACCGTGCGCAGGACAAAATAACTACAAAGCGCAACAAACAGCATATAGATAATAAAAATGCGCAAACTCAGCGACATGATCAGGATTCCGGTTGATAGGAATAACCAAAACCGCGCTGGGTTTTGATCGGGTCAGCATTCGCATTTATCGCACGCAGTTTTGCCCGCAGGGTTTTGATATGACCATCAATGCTGCGGTCATATCCCGCATCGGCCGATACACCTAAGGCATTTAATAATTGGTCGCGACTGAATACGCGCTCAGGCTGTTCCAATAATGTCTGCAACAAACAGAATTCAAAGCGTGTAAGTTGCAATAATTGCTGCTGATAATGGATGGTCTTACGATCTACATCCATGACAAATTCGCGCAGATTTTCTTGCGGTGCTTTTTCAACCACAACGGTAATTGGTCGCGTGCGTTTCAAAATTGCTTTTACCCGCGCGGCTACCTCGCGCGGACTGAAAGGTTTTACTACATAATCATCTGCCCCAATTTCCAAACCGACAACACGATCCAACTCATCACCACGGGCAGTCAAAAACATCACCGGCACTTCAGAAAATTTCCGCAATTGTTTACAGGCTTCAAAGCCGGTCATGTCCGGTAGCCCAACATCCATAATAATCAAATCCACCGGTTGGCTTTTGGCATGGGCAAGTGCGTTGGTTGCCAGACTTTCCCAATGGATGCCAAAGCCTTCGGCTTGCAGCACAAAAATCAAACTCTCCGCTATGGAGGGCTCATCTTCCAGAATCAAAATATGGGGCATAAAAGTATCCTGTTTTGCGTTGGCCGATTCTACAAGAAAGCGGGCCATTTAACGTATTGCAATGCAACAGAATCCCCCCTAACCTCTTATTACTGTATTCGTTCCGGTTGACCTGCTTATGTCTGTTAAAGATTCCGCTCCCGCAGAACCCATTACCATTGTGGGCGGCGGCCCTAAAAAAGTTCTCTACACCTTAAAAACCGTTGCGCGCATTGGTTTACTCAATTCGGCCAAAGCACTTAATAGCCGAAATACCTGCAAAGCCTGTGGCTTGGGAATGGGCGGCCAACGCGGTGGGATGACTAATGAGAAAGATGAATTTCCTTCCGTTTGTAACAAAAGCATCCAAGCCCAATCGACTGATATCCAGGAGCCGATCCCGACCGATTTATTCAGCCATACGCTGGATGATTTCAAGCAGCTCAGCGCTTACGAATTGGAGCATCTGGGTCGCCTGAACAGTCCATTATTTAAATCTGCCGATGGCAATAAATACTCACCCGTATCATGGGAATTTGCGCTGGATAAAATGGCGCGCGCATTTGCCGCCACTAATCCCGAGCGCAGCTTTTTTTATTCATCCGGACGTTCATCCAATGAAGCCGGTTTTATATTGCAATTGTTAGCGCGTTTGTACGGTACCAATAATGTGAATAACTGCTCCTACTATTGTCATCAGGCAACCGGTGTCGGTTTAGCCAACGTGATAGGTACAGGTACTGCAACGGTATCATTGGAAGATGTGGGCAATTGTGACTGTATTTTTGTAATAGGAGCAAATCCCTCTTCGAACCATCCACGCTTCGTGCATCAATTAAAAAATTGCCGCGAGCGCGGCGGACAAGTGATTATCATCAATCCGGCAAAGGAACCCGGACTCGTCAGATTTGCTGTACCTAAAAGTGCTAAATCCATGCTCAGTGGCGGAACCTGGATTGCATCGGAATATGTACAACCTAAAATCGGCAGCGATCTCGCGCTATTAAAAGGTATTGCAAAAGCATTACTAGAGTCTAATCAAATTGCAGATGATTACATCGCGCAACACACCGACAATTTCCTCGACTTTCGACACAATATAGACAATATCGCTTGGAAAACCCTCATCGATGCTTGTGGCGTTGATAAAGAAAAAATAGTGTCATTGGCGAATGCCTATGCACAATCCGAAAAAGCTATTTTTGCTTGGGGTATGGGCATTACCCATCATTTACATGGTGTAGAAAATGTCGAGGCCATTGCCAATCTCGCACTTTTACGCGGAATGCTCGGTAAACCTGCCGCCGGTTTACTACCATTGCGAGGCCACAGTAACGTACAAGGCATAGGTACCGTTGGAGTAAAACCCATTCTCGCAGAAGATGTGTTGCAACAACTTGAACAGCACATGGATGTAAAACTGCCGCGCACCAAAGGCATGGATACTATCGCGTGCTTAACTGCGGCACATGAAGGAAAAATTGATACCGCATTAATAATGGGCGGCAATTTATTTTCTGCCACGCCCAATAGTTTCTGGGCACAGGAAGCGCTGGATAAAATTGGCTTTAAAGCTTATTTAACTACAACATTGAATGCTGGACATTTCACCGGCATGGAAACCAGTGAAGCATTAATTCTGCCGGTCACTGCGCGTGATGAAGAGTGGCAACCAACAACGCAGGAATCCATGTTTAATTACGTGCGTTTGAGCGATGGCGGCATTGATCGCTTACACAATGTAAAACCGGAAGTGGAAATTTTATGCGAATTAGGAAAACGATTGGTTCCCGCTAGCGTATTGGATTTCCATAAATTCAAACAGCACGATTCTATTCGCGCTGCCATCGCAGCAACCATTCCCGGCTTAAGCGAATTAAAAGATATCGCACAAACCAAACAGGAATTTACGATTAAAAATCGTTTGTTTGATACACCCGACTTTAAAACCAAAAACGGAAAAGCCCGATTCCAAATCAGCACTCTTCCTGGATCAGTCACCAGCAGCGAATATCCATTTTTACTTGCCAGCATTCGCAGTGAAGGCCAATTCAATTCGAT
Source organism: Cellvibrio sp. GW822-FHT04B05 (assembly GCF_058800985.1). Classification (NCBI taxonomy): domain Bacteria; kingdom Pseudomonadati; phylum Pseudomonadota; class Gammaproteobacteria; order Cellvibrionales; family Cellvibrionaceae; genus Cellvibrio; species Cellvibrio sp. GW822-FHT04B05. The sequence goes on from NZ_JBXAMU010000002.1 coordinate 464,691, forward strand.
TATTTATGAAGAGAGCGATTCCTACCGCGGTACTGATACCCGCTGGTCGGTATTAATGAATAAGGATGATATGGAAGAATTGGGAATTGCAGCCGGTAATTTAGCCAACATCCAATCACCTCAAGGTGAGATGAAAGCGGTGAAAGTATTTTCGTTTGACCTGCCGCGAAGCAATGTAATGGCCTACTATCCCGAGGCCAATGTATTGATCGCCATTACCCATGATCCACGCAGCAAAACACCTGCCTTTAAATCAGTACCCGTCAGGATACTGCCCGCTAAATAGAAATATTGATGGGTGGAGCCTGGCGGGCTTTACGGCGATCGCGTCCAGCGCGGGTCTCAAGCATAGGATCGCTGGACTTGTTGCGCCGATCTTCTTTCCGGCGTTCTCTTCCTCCAGGTGGCCCCATGCTAACTGCGGGCGCAGCGTCTACATCAGCACCATGCGGCTCACTTGCATAAGCTTGCACCGGCGTAATACGCGTCGGCCTGACAGGCGTATTTACCGGTTGTGGACGAGGGATGATAGGACCTAGATAAACCATACATTGCACCTGAGTTCGCAAAGCTATAGTCAATTTATCGGCGTTATAGCGATTTACTTTAAGCCTAATTCACGCGACACCGGAAAATTGGCAAATTGATCACAATTTGGACAATGAATTTCCTTCTTTATTACCCGCTACGATAGAAAATAGCGCTCAAATACCTTGACCAAAGCTTTCCAGCTCTTATACTGCCAGCACGAAGGGGAGTAGTTCCCGCCGCGCAGGTCGTCAATACGAGTGTTTAGCTCCGGTCGCGCGGGCAAGGTTTTTACCTTGTGAACGAGACCTTTGTCGCAATGACAAAGGCTTCTATTACTCTTTTTTTGCTCGTCATTGTGTTGTTTTAACTTACTAATGACGGAGCTATTCATGATTAATCCTCTCCTTTCCCTCTCTGCTACCGTACCCATAGCACTGCAAGCTACAGAAAGTTCTCTCGCCACTACCGCGCAATCTATCGCCGTCACCTCTATTGGCACCTGGTGGATGTGGGTAATTTTTTTCAGTATTGTGTTAACGGTTTTAGCCATCGACCTGATTTTTGTCGGTGGCGGCAAACAACATCGAGTATCGTTTAAAGAAGCCGCAAGCTGGTCGCTGGTATGGGTCTCACTGGCATTAAGTTTTGGCGCAGGCCTTTGGTGGTATCTGGACGCTTATTACACGCGCGAATTTGCCAATACCAAAACGATGGAATATCTAACCGGCTATTTGATTGAAAAATCGCTCGCAGTCGATAATGTTTTCGTGTGGCTAATGCTGTTTAATTTTTTTGCGATTCCACTGGAACTGCAAAAACGGGTACTCACCTACGGCGTGCTCGGAGCAATTCTTTTACGTACCGTTATGATTTTTGCCGGTATCTGGTTAATCACCCATTTCCATTGGTTGCTCTACGTATTCGGCGCCTTCCTGTTATTCACCGGTATCAAAATGTGGTGGATGGCTGACAAAGAAGTTCACATGGAGAATAATCCACTGCTGATCTGGATTAAAAAACGTTTTGCCATTACTAATGGCTTGCGGGGAGAAAATTTCTTCGTGGTAGAAAACGGCGTGAAACTAATAACACCTTTATTTCTTGTGCTAATCATGGTGGAAATATCGGATGTTATTTTTGCGGTAGATTCGATCCCGGCAATTTTTGCGATTACCTCAGATCCTTTTATCGTGCTCACATCCAACATATTTGCGATTCTTGGTCTGCGTGCCATGTACTTCCTATTAGCTGATATGGCTGATCGATTTGCGTATATCAAATATGGGTTGGCATTGGTATTAGTGTTTATCGGCATCAAAATGATATTAATTGATATTTATAAAATTCCGATCGGAATCTCACTCACAACCGTTGCGGTATTGATTGGTGGTTCGGTGTTACTGTCCTGGATTAAAACCAAACCAGCAAACCCTGAATCTAACTAATCAAAAAACCTCCTGCGCTAATTGCGCAAGAGGTTATTTATTCATACAGCAGGATTAAACCATTTCAAATTTTCATGCAATTTCACCACTTCACCCACGATAAATAAAGTCGGTGCATGAACGTCTTTTGCTGCAACCACATCAGCGATAGAACTCAAATCCGCAACTAACACGCGCTGCTCTTGTGTCGTACCCTTTTCAATGAGTGCCACTGGAGTTTGCGGCGAACGGCCATGGACAATAAGGGATTCGCAAATGTCCTTTAACCCTACCAAGCCCATATAAAACACCAAAGTTTGGGTGGGATTGGCTAATTCCGGCCAGGATAAATTGGTATCGTCCGACTTTAAATGGCCGGTCACAAACCGAACTGACTGTGCATAATCGCGATGCGTAAGCGGAATACCCGCATAAGCAGCACAACCCGATGCAGCGGTGATACCCGGCACAACTTGAAAGGGAATATTATTTTGCGCGAGCAGTTCAATTTCTTCACCACCACGACCAAAAATAAACGGGTCTCCGCCTTTCAAGCGCAGTACACGTTTACCCTGCTTCGCCAAATTCACTAATAGCTGATTGATATTTTCTTGCTGCATAGCGTGTTCGCTGCGGCGCTTTCCTACGTAGATGCGCTCGGCATCGCGCCGCACCAATTCCATTACCCCGTCAGATACCAAACGGTCGTAAAGGACAACATCTGCTTGTTGCATCAGCCGTAACGCGCGCAAGGTTAATAATTCAGGATCACCTGGCCCGCCGCCGACCAAATACACTTCACCCTGAATTAATTGTGTTTGATCTGCAGCCAGTTCATTGCTGATCAATTGATTAGCTGCATCCTCCTGACCATTCATCATCAATTCGGCAGCCGGGCCTTGCAGGATTTTTTCCCAAAATTTACGCCGACTATCACCGTCGGCGAAACGCGCTTTGATACGGTCACGCCATTGGCTGGCAATTTGTGCGAGCCGACCGTAACTCGCCGGAATTAACGTTTCCAATTTGGTGCGGACCAAACGCGCAAGTACCGGCGCTTCACCACCACTGGAAACTGCAATTACCAGCGGCGAGCGATCAATAATTGCGGGAGTAATGTAAGTACAAAGTGCAGGACTATCAACTACATTAACGGGCAGGTACAGCGCTTGTGCATCAGCAGAAATGGTTTTGTTGAGTGATTCAATATCTGTTGCAGCAATCACTAACACGCAGCTTTGTAAATCATCTGCCTGGTATTCGCGCAGCAATAACTCACCGCCAGTTGCACTAACCAACTCACGCAATTCGCTGGATACTTCGGGTGCGACTACGCGCAAGATGGCACCGGCTTTTGCCAGCAACCGACCTTTGCGAGTTGCTACATCACCACCACCGACAAGTAAGCAGCGGCGTTTTTTTAAATCAAGAAAGACGGGGAAATAATCCATAACAACATCTTCGAAACAAATAGCTTAAAGAAAGACTAGCAGATTAATTCTGCTGCAATAAAAAAGGCGGGTATCGCATAGCTCCACCCACCTTATCAGTCGTCATTAACGCTGTTGACTCAAGCTAACTCGCTACTTTTTAGCAGGTGTCAACACTTCCACTCCGCCCATATAGGAGCGCAGCACTTCCGGAATAATGACACTGCCATCTTCTTGCTGATAATTTTCCATTACTGCCAGCAAGGTGCGGCCAATCGCCAAACCCGAGCCATTCAGTGTATGCAACAATTCCGGTTTACCGGTTTCTTTATTGCGGAAACGCGCCAGCATGCGACGAGCCTGGAAATCACGGAAACTACTGCATGAAGAAATTTCGCGGTATTTATTTTGCGATGGGACCCATACTTCAATGTCGTAGGTTTTTGCTGATGAGAAACCAATATCACCACCACACAGAATAACCGTACGGTGCGGCAAACCAAGTTTTTGCAAAATAGTTTCTGCATGCCCTACCAGCGCTTCCAATGCTGCATCGGATTCTTCCGGGCGAACAAATTTAACCAGTTCCACTTTTTCAAATTGGTGTTGGCGAATCATGCCACGAGTATCGCGACCATAACTGCCTGCCTCTGAACGGAAACAAGGTGAGTGGCAGACGAGTTTGATTGGCAATTGCGCATCGTCAACAATTTCATCGCGGTAAATATTGGTAACGGGCACTTCAGCGGTAGGAATTAAATAAAAATCGCGCTCATCGGTCAGTTTGAATAAATCTTCTTCAAACTTGGGTAATTGACCGGTACCAAACAGGGAATCGCGATTAACAATAAACGGAACATTAACTTCTTCATAACCGTGTTGGGTGATGTGGGTATCCAACATAAATTGTGCGAGGGCGCGATGCAAACGTGCAACACCACCGCGCAATACGGCAAAGCGAGTACCGGTAATTTTGGTAGCGGTTTCAAAATCCAAACCAGCGAGGTTTGCACCAAGGTCTACGTGATCGACAATCGGAAATGCGAATTCGCGCGGGGCTCCCCAGCGGCGCACTTCTACGTTGTCTTCTTCGCTTTTGCCTTCCGGCACTTCATCGGCAGGAACGTTGGGAATGGCTTTTACAAACTCATCCCACTCGGCTTGCACTTTGGCTAATTCAGCTTCTGCGCCGACCAATTCCTGTTTGATGTTTTCTACCGCTTGCATCATGGGAGCAACATCTTCGCCAGCCTGTTTGGCTTTGCCGATACCTTTGGAAATCGAGTTGCGCTCTGATTGCAGGTTTTCAGTTTTTACCTGAATCGCTTTGCGGGTTTCTTCCAATGCCTGAATTTTGGCAACATCCAAATCGTAACCACGTTTAGCCAAACCCTGGGCAACTTGTTCGGTAGCGGTGCGAAGTAATTTTGAATCTAACATGATGAGTAAATTTCTATTTGAAGTTAAAAAAATGTTATCCGTACGGGATACGACCTAAAATAATTTTTGGGTTAATGCCATCCCAATAAAAGCCATCAATAAACCTAAGATCACCGAAGCACTCGCGTATGCAAATGCATTGATTACATGTCCTCCTTGCCACAACTGTAAAATTTCCAGCGAGAAAGTCGAGAAGGTGGTGTAACCACCTAAAATTCCAGTAATAAAAAACAAACGCCATTCTGCTGGCAAGCTGGTTTTTTCAACCAGCAACACATAGGCCACGCCAATCAAAAAAGAGCCGCTTAAATTGACAATAAAAGTACCAAACGGAAAACGATGGTTAATGAGTGGCGTTAAGTAACTTACTGCAGCAAACCTGAGTACTGAGCCGAGAGCACCACCCAAAGCAATTGCTAACCACTGCATAAATTTTCCCGGTAAAAAACACCCCCTCCCAGCCTCCCCCTTGGCAAGGGGGAGGAGCTTGACTGGCTCCGTATTATTTACGGAGTGAAATCAAACTCACTCCCATTTTTAAGGGGAGGGTCGGGGTGGGGTTATTATTTTTTATAGCGTTTCTTTTTACTTTGTTTATCCAGTTCGCGCAGGTGCGCCAGCTTTTCCTGAATTTTCAGCTCCAGACCGCGTTCTACCGGCTCGTAATATTGCTTGTTGGCAATATCTTCAGGCAAATAATTTTCACCTGCCGCGTAAGCGCCTGGCTCATCATGGGCGTAACGGTATTCAGCACCGTAATCCATGTTTTTCATCAATTTGGTTGGTGCATTGCGCAGATGTATGGGTACATCGTAGGCCGGCTGGGCGCGTACATCGGCCATTACCTGGTTGAAGGCATTATACACAGCATTACTTTTGGGTGCGCAGGCGAGATAGACCACTGCCTGGGCAATCGCTAACTGCCCTTCCGGGCTGCCTAACCGCTCCTGTACATCCCAAGCCGAGAGACACAAGGGCAACGCACGCGGATCGGCATTGCCGATATCCTCGCTCGCCATACGCACTACGCGGCGAGCGATATACAGTGGATCGCAGCCACCATCAAGCATTCTTGCCAGCCAGTAAAGCGCACCGTCCGGCGATGAACCGCGTACGGATTTATGCAATGCAGAAATTTGTTCATAGAAAATATCACCGCCTTTATCAAACCGGCGTACATCGGATGCCAATACTTCGGCGATTACGTACTCGTTAATGACTTTGTGACCATCGTCTTCCTCGGCAAGGTCGGCGGAAATTTCCAGCAAATTAAGCGCTTTGCGCGCGTCACCATCGGCGGCTTGGGCGAGTGTCATCAGGGTATCATCATCAATGCGGATATCCTGCTCGCCCAACCCACGCGTTTTATCATCCAGTGCTTGCTGCAATACGTTTTTTAATTGCTCGGGCTGCAAACCGCGCAATACATATACGCGACAGCGCGAGAGCAATGCATTGTTTAATTCGAACGACGGGTTTTCAGTAGTCGCACCGATAAAAATAAAAGTGCCGTCTTCCACGTAAGGCAAGAAAGCATCCTGTTGGGATTTGTTAAAGCGATGCACTTCATCGACAAATAAAATCGTTTTGCGGCGACTGGAAATTCGCTCTTGCTGCGCAGTTGCAACAGCCGCACGTATTTCTTTTACGCCGGACAATACCGCAGATAAGGATTCGAAACGAGCGTCAGCTTGCTCGGCAAATAATTTGGCGAGTGAGGTTTTTCCTACACCGGGCGGGCCCCACAAAATCATCGAATGCAATTGGCCGCGGCTAATCGCCTCGCGCAAGGGTTTGCCCGGGCTAAGTAGATGCTCCTGACCGATGTAATCGTCGAGATTGCGCGGACGCATACGTGCCGCAAGGGGTTGGTAGGCTGGTGTTGCTGAACCGAAGAGATCCATGGAAACCGGCTTAGTCTTTCAGGATTTCAACACCCTCAGGCGGAATAAAGAAAAACTTTTCTTCCGGCAGGGTTTTGTTGCGCTGCACATTGGTTAACACGCAGCGCGTCAATTGACCGAGGCTGTCCTGGATCGCAAATTCACTGAGCTGGCCCGCTTTGAATACCAGCGTTAAATGCTGGAACATACCTTCAGTCACCTTCGGCGTCAGGGTATATTTTTCCACGGCAGTTTCTTTTTGATCGCGGGTGACGGTAAAACTTTTGCGCAACTGTTCGATATCTGCACTTAACAAAAGCGCAGGTGTCTCGCGCAAATCATCGGTAAACGCACGTTCATTAACCGTTTCCAAATCGGGATCATAGAGCCAAATAGTTTTGTTATTGGACACCAACAGTTGCTGCATCGGCTCATCGGTTTTCCAATAAAACTTGCCCGGACGCATCAGCATAAAATTACCTTTGCTCGTCTCTTGTTCAGCACCCTGTTTATCGTAAGTGGTCTGGACAAAGTCGCCCTGCAGAGTATTCATCGCGTCAAGTTGTTTGCGCAATTGGGCGGCGGCTTGGTCGTCGGCAGCATGAGCAACCACTGACAACACCAACAGCAGACTGGTAAAAATGGACGATAAAAATTTCATACAATTTCCAAATATCAATTTACGTTGTTTGCGCAATTGCGCTGTGTCCGATCCTAGCGGGTGACGATGAACCTGAGATAAACAATTGGGATTATCGTCCACATTCGCGGTGGATATCACTTAGGCTCCCATCCTATGCCGGTTGCGAATATCCGTGGGATGGCGAAATGCAAGCGATACACATCAAGAAAGTATATTAATCGCGTCCGCCCGGAACCAAGACTTCGCGATTGCCATTGTGGCCCGCGGCCGATACCACACCCGCCGCTTCCATCGCTTCAATTAAACGTGCCGCACGGTTATAGCCGATGCGCAGTTTCCGCTGTACCGACGAAATAGAAGCCTTGCGCGATTCAATAACAAACGCGACCGCCTCGTCGTAGAGCGCATCACTTTCGTTATCGCCGCCCTCTTCACCACCTTCGCTCGGCATTCCCGGTACCGGGATCGAGTTGTTGCTGTCGTCGGTGATGCCATCAATATAATTGGGCTCGCCGCGCTTTTTCCAATCCGCTACTACGCGGTGAACTTCGTGGTCATCCACAAATGCGCCGTGCACACGTACCGGCACGCTGGTGCCCGGCGGCAAATACAGCATGTCGCCGTGACCGAGCAATTGCTCTGCCCCGCCCTGGTCGAGAATGGTACGGGAGTCGATTTTGGACGAAACCTGAAACGCCATACGCGTCGGCACGTTGGCTTTGATCAAGCCAGTGATTACATCGACCGAGGGACGTTGGGTCGCAAGGATCAAATGGATACCTGCCGCACGGGCTTTTTGCGCGATACGGGCGATCAATTGCTCCACCTTCTTGCCGACGATCATCATCATGTCGGCAAATTCATCAATCACAACAACAACAGCGGGCAAGGTTTCCAGATCCGGCGCAGTAGCAACTTCAGCACCTGGCTCATAGTTATCTTCCGGTTTGAACAGCGGATCTTTAATCGGTTCGCCCGCTTTGATTGCATCTTCAATCTTGCGATTAAAACCGGCGAGGTTACGCACGCCCATGGCGGCCATGAGTTTATAACGGCGCTCCATTTCACCCACACACCAGCGCAAACCGTTAGCTGCGTCTTTCATGTCGGTGATAACCGGCGTCAGCAAGTGCGGGATTCCCTCGTAGACCGAGAGTTCAAGCATCTTCGGGTCAACCAACATCAAGCGCACTTCTTTGGGTGTGGATTTGTAGAGCAAGCTCAACAGCATCACGTTTACGCCCACGGATTTACCCGAACCGGTCGTACCGGCCACCAGCAAGTGTGGCATTTTGGCAAGATCCGCCACCACTGGCTCACCGGAGATATCGTGCCCCAGCGCCATAGTCAAAACCGACTTGGAGTTTTCGTAGACTTCGGACGAAATCACCTCAGACAAGCGCACCATTTCACGGTGCGCATTGGGAATCTCAATACCCATTACTGATTTGCCGGGAATAACTTCCACCACCCGTACCGACACCACAGCGAGCGAGCGCGCCAAATCTTTCGCGAGACCGGAAATACGGCTGGCTTTAATGCCGGGTGCAGGCTGGATTTCAAAGCGGGTAACTACGGGGCCTGGCTGTACCGACACCACCTCGATTTCAATACCGAAATCCTTCAGCTTCAGCTCCAGCAGCTTGGACATGGCCTCCAAGGACTCTTTGGAGTAACCCTTATCGCTGCGTTTGTCAGCTGGATCGAGCAAGCTCAGCGGCGGCAAAATTCCCACGGCCGGCTCAAGGGATTCAAATAGTGATGGCTGTTTTTCTTTCTCGATACGCGGGCTGGGCGCCGGCTTCTTCTTGATCGGTTCTTCAATAATCACCGGCGCCTGTCGCTTGGCTTCGATTTTTGCATGCTGTACGACAACTTCGCGGCGATGCTCCTGAGCTTTCACCGCGATTTGTTTTTCGGCGCGCTCGCGTTTATAGACTTGCCACTTTTCCAGCGCGCGATTAATGCCAATCAATGTCCAACGGCCGATATCCTCGGCGAGCTTAAGCCAGGAGAGATCGGTAAAAATGGTCATACCGACCAAAAACATCGCCAGCAATAACAGGGTTCCGCCAGTGTAGTTAAACGCACCGAAGATGCCATCGGATACCGCTGCACCGAGAAGCCCGCCATTGGAATAAGGCAATGCGGATGGACCATCGCTGTAATGCATGGCGGCAATTCCCGCTCCTGCGACCATCACCAATATCAATCCAACGGCGCGCAGGCCAAAAAACAGCCAATCAATTCCGTCTTGACGGGTGCGATCTTTCAACACCAACCAGGCGCGATAGGCAATCATGATCGGGAATAAATAAGCGAGATAACCGACCAGGGAAAAGAAGACATCGGCGATCCAGGCACCAAAGGGACCGCCCGCATTTTGGGCGATAGTATTTTGACCGGTCTGGGACCAGCCCGGATCATTCGGATCGTAACTGACCATGGCGATCATCAAATAAAGGCACACCGCACCCAAACCGATAAGTGCGCCCTCTTTTAACAGTCGCACCAGCAAATTGGAGGTTTGCTCCGAAGCAGGTGCACGACGTTGCGGTGTCACTGATTTCAATGGAATTTCCCGATTGACATAATATAGCGGTAAGTAAATAAACGAGGGCTATTGTAATTACTGGCGGCAGATTTACCACCGGCAAGATCACTCAAAGGGAAAATGATGTAAAAAACCCGCCTGCTGGCGGGTTTAATGGTCGAATTACGCACAATTATCAAGTTGTTGGAGCTTAATGCTGCGTCTCGGCAATCAGACTTTCCATTCCGTGCGCCCAACAAGTCACCTGATTACGGCCATGTTGCTTGGAATAATAAAGCGCCTCGTCCGCCTGCTGGATGAGTTGACTGGCACTGTTCGCGCCCATGCGAATGGAGGTCACACCAAAACTACCCGTGACTTTTACGCCGTTAGTATTTTTGCTCTCGATTTTTTCGCGGCAACGCTCGGCAATTAATTGTGCCTGTTCCAGTGGTGCGCCCGGCAAAATCACACAGAATTCTTCGCCGCCAAAGCGAGCCACCATATCCATATCGCGCACTACTTCGCGCAGGCTATTGGCAGCCATTTTAATGACTTCATCACCCGCGGCATGGCCGTAGGTATCGTTCACTTTTTTGAAGAAATCGATATCGGCCATGATGCAACTGAATTCAGCATCTGAAGCGCGCGCGCCATCGAACTTTCCATTGAGATGTTCATAGAGTGCGCGGCGGTTGTAGCAATTGGTCAACGGATCGCGCGTCGCTAAATAGGTCAGTTCTTTGTTTTTATTTTCAATCGCAACTTGTGTTGCCGCCAATTGATCAATCATATCTTCCAACAAGCGACTTTTGGTTTCGAGTTCGGTGATATCTTCAAACACTGCAATCGTGCCCTGGCTTGATCCTTTTGCATCGAGAATAGGCACAGCATTGACCAGAAAAATTTTATCCCGATCACTTTCTGCGGGCAGCAATATACGCACGCCTGTTTGTTTTACACCCGAGTTAATTGCCACCAGCCAGGGATAATCCTGTGCCTCTTGTTTTGGATCGAGAAACCAACCGAGATTGCTGGCTTTTTTGCCCACTAACGATTGCTCTGTGCGCTGTAAATGCTCCATCAACGCGGTGTTAGCCAATACAATTTGTTCGCGACGATCCAGAATCAAAACACCTTCGGCCAAAATGTTGAGCGCATTACGCACCCGCGCAGGAACAACAGCACTCGGATCCAAATGTTTTAATGCACGCTTAATGTAATACCAGAAACCGACAAAGCCACTGAGTGAAACAAATATTACCAGCAACGCAAACGAGGGAATACCAAAGAAAGGATGCTTATCATTCAGCAGTGGCTCAAAACTGATTTCAAAATCCGCGCGTTTTGCACCGTTGATCATGATAGGAAAACGGATGTGAGTCGGTGTCGATTCTTCTTTTTTGGCACCGTCCCAATACTGCGCGTGTAATTTGGTTTGCACCACTATCACGCCATCATTGCGCCTCACCGCCGCCGATTCAATTTCCGGGTTGCGCTCCACTGAGGATTCCAACAAATACTGCAAGAGTATTTCGTCGCCACGCATAATCGCTACGCCCACTTGCGCTGCAAGTGTTTCGGTCAGACGCTTGCGCACATCCAATTGTTGTCGCTCGGCACCGGGTGTTAAGCCCAGCGCTTGCGCGAGGATCAAAATGGAAATGGTCAATATCACCAATCCCAAACTCAACCGGACTGCAGGAGTAAAACCAAACATTATTTGCGTTAGTTCCTTATGTATCTATGTATAACAATTTGCATTAGTACGATTAATAATGCTGGCTTAATCGCTGCTTATAATTTTGGATCTTTGCCTTGGGCATGATCAAACAAATAGCCCACTTCTTTTGCGCTCTTATCTTCATGTTCACGATCTTTACGCTGTTGCTCCAATTCTTTTTTCTTCTTGTTGACTTCTTCCAGGATCGGCAATGGATCAAGCCCGCGCCAGAGCGGCAACATTGACATCATGGTTAACAATAGACTGCTCGCGCGCAAAGACCAAATCAACAAACCAGTGGTCACAGAAAAAGTTATCCCTGCAATAACGGCTTTGCGATCATGCTCCTCTTCCATTGCCTCATCCATTTGCGCACGGATGCGGCGCACTTCGTTATCAAAATCGGCCGCTTCCCAAGGTGCGAAACCGGTATCTGGTGCGATCAAGCTAACAAGCGATGACGATGCTGTGATTGAGGTTAGTGGCATATTGCTACTACGGAGCAATTCTTCTGCGCGGATATAATCGCGACTTGATTTGTCATCGACATAGACAAACTCATTGCGCTCATCATTACTGGAGATCAACGTCGGATGCGAAATACCAGAATCAAGTGAGTCATCCGGATTAACTGGTAAGGGCAATTCACCTATACCTCCACCACCATTTTCACCAACGACTGGTGGGTTCGCCACAGGTACTTCTGTTACCGGAGGTGCGATTGGCGGTAGCGTCGGGTTCACCGGCACAACCGGCTCTTCCGGAATTATGACAATGTCTTTCGTTGTCACCGTCACTTTAAATTGAGTCTCGACCCACGCGCCATCGGTATCTATCGCACGCAGGGTAATAATCGACTCACCACCTGACACTGTTGCAAACGCCACCGTCATCATGCCGGTAACAGGATCAATGTTTACACCGGTTGCTACTGCGGGATTAGAATTTTCCACCAGCAAATAACGCAGGGCTACCCCATCTTCAATATCGCTAAATACCGTATGCAAATTAGTTTGCTGGGCTGGCGCACCAGCCAGTACTTTTATATCAGCTATGCCAGTTGTGATCGGTGTATCGTTCACAGCAGCTATATTAATCTGCACTGATGTTTCAACACTGGCACCTTGGGAATCCTGTGCGCGAATAATAAGAATGCTGTTACCAAATTGATTAGCAGCATAAGTGAGTTGTAGTTTTCCTGTGACCGGATCAATTACCGCACCACTCACTAACGCAGGATTGGAATTGCCTACAACCGAATACTGCAGCTGACTTGGGGAATCTTCTTCATCACTAAACGCGGCAAATAAATCGAGCGTATCACCTGCTGAATCTTCAAAATTATTGATGGGCGAAAAACCGGTAGTCACAGGTGCATCATTTACTTCCGCAATTACTAATTGAAACCGGGCAGGAGTGGTTGCAATGCCATCACTGGCAATCACATGAATAATAATTGTACCCGTATCATCGTTTGTGGGCGTGCCGCTAAAGGTGCGGGTGGCAGCATCAAAACTCAACCATGCAGGAAGAGCAGCGCCACTACTTAATTGTGCGGTATAGGTAAGCGTGGTGCCCGCATCGATATCATTAAACGTATTTGCTGCAAATTGGAAATTGAAGTTAATGTCTTCAGTCGCATTCTGGTCAGCAATAGGATTCGCAACAACAGGTGTATCGTTGACATTATTTACGACAATAATGAAAGTATCACTCACGATACCGCCGAGACCATCGTCAACGGTAACCTCAATTGAAATACTGCCAACATCGTTATTCGTGGGTATCCCACTGAATGTACGCGTAGCGGAATTAAATGTCAGCCAAGCCGGCAGGGCTCCGCCGCCACTTAGTTGTGCGGTATAAGTAAGTGTACTGTCTGCATCTACATCGATAAAAGTATTCAGTGGCAATTGAAAATGAAACGCTGCATTTTCGGTTGCAACTTGATCAGCAATAGGATTGGCAACTACGGGAGCATCATTGGTATTAGCAATTACAATTGCAAAAGTATCGGTAACTGTTCCGCCCAAACCATCATCGGCAATAACATCAATAATCAATGTGCCTACATCGTCGTTAAGCGGTGTACCACTGAAAGTGCGCGTCGCTGCATCAAAACTCAACCAGGATGGCAGAGCACTTCCGCCACTTAACTGCGCACTGTAAGTTAGTGTGCTGCCCGCATCGATATCGTTAAACGTATTTGCTGCAAATTGGAAATTGAAGTTAATGTCTTCAGTCGCATTCTGGTCAGCAATAGGATTCGCAACAACAGGTGTATCGTTGACATTATTTACGACAATAATGAAAGTATCACTCACGATACCGCCGAGACCATCGTCAACGGTAACCTCAATTGAAATACTGCCAACATCGTTATTCGTGGGTATCCCACTGAATGTACGCGTAGCGGAATTAAATGTCAGCCAAGCCGGCAGGGCTCCGCCGCCACTTAGTTGTGCGGTATAAGTAAGTGTACTGTCTGCATCTACATCGATAAAAGTATTCAGTGGCAATTGAAAATGAAACGCTGCATTTTCGGTTGCGACTTGATCAGCAATAGGATTGGCAACTACGGGAGCATCATTGGTATTAGCAATTACAATTGCAAAAGTATCGGTAACTGTTCCGCCCAAACCATCATCGGCAATAACATCAATAATCAATGTGCCTACATCGTCGTTAAGCGGTGTACCACTGAAAGTGCGCGTCGCTGCATCAAAACTCAACCAGGATGGCAGAGCACTTCCGCCACTTAACTGCGCACTGTAAGTTAGTGTGCTGCCCGCATCGATATCGTTAAACGTATTTGCTGCAAATTGGAAATTGAAGTTAATATCTTCAGTCGCATTCTGGTCAGCAATAGGATTCGCAACAACAGGTGCATCGTTGATATTGTTCACCACAATATCAAAAGTATCACTCACTGTTCCGCCATTGCTGTCATCGGCAATCACTTCAATTGAAATAGTACCAACATCGCTATTTCCCGGTGTGCCACTGAAGGTGCGCGTAGCAGAATCAAAGCTTAACCAGGTTGGTAATGTGCCGCCGCCGCTTAATTGCGCACTATAGGTCAATACATCACCCACATCCTCGTCGGCAAACGTGTTAGCCGCAAACCGGAAATTAAATGCGGTGCCCTGGGTTGCCGTACGATCAGGAATATTATTGGCGAGTGTTGGAGCGTCGTTGGTGTTTGCAACTGTAATCACAAAGGTATCGATCACAGTGCCGCCAAAACCGTCGTTCGCAGTAACCTCAACGGTCCAGGTTCCTACATCATTATTCGCCGGTGTACCGGAAAAGGTGCGGGTTGCAGAATCAAAACTGAGCCACGGTGGCAGGCCACCAAGCACGGCCAGTTGCGCACTGTATGTGAAGGTATTACCTGCATCAACATCACTGAAAGTATTGGCTGCAAATTGGAAATTAAATACAGCATCTTCATTAGTGACTACATCCGGAATTGGATTTGCAACTGTTGGCGCAGTATTGGTATTGATAACGTCGATATTAAAAAATGACGATGTGGAGGCACCGTGATTGTCGATTGCAATTAACTCAACCGTCATGGTGCCCGCTTGATACCAATGCGGTGTACCGGCAAATGTTCTCGTGGCCTCATTAAACGTCAGCCATCCTAAACTGCCACCACCCGCTAATTGCGCGCGATACGCAATGGTGTCGTTTGCATCCGGATCAGAAAAAGTATTGAGCGGCACGACTAAATTAAAAGGTAATTCTGCATTGATAGTTTGATTTGCAATCGGATTATCCAATACCGGGGCAGCATTAGTACCATCGTCTTTGGATACTTTAAAGGCGAGATCCCATCCCGATGGATGAGGCACACCATTTTCAATCAAAGAGCCGTCTGCATACACATTACTGCTATGACGCGATACCAACACCAAACCGTCAGTACTACTGCTACTGATTTGGATAACATAAGTTTGTTGGTCGTTGAGCGCTACATCGCCAAAACTAAACGAGTGCCAATTGAAACCATCGCGACTAATTTGTGAAGATGGAATGGAAGCACTTGCTAAAATTGCACCGTTCCAACTATCACGCAGTTCAACGGTAATGGCCTGCGGCGCGGCGTGATCATAACGCGCCAGATAAAGACTGATTTCATTAACCGAGTAAGTCGCACCGGCACTGTCATAGGAAAAACTTTGACCTAATTGATTGGCTGATGAAACCGGATTGAAATTACTACCACTACCCGTATCGATATATTCGGTATCGGGAGCGCCGGCAACCGTAATCGTAAAGGTATCGGTGACTAAACCGCCGTTACCATCGTTGGCAGTCACATCGATACTCACTGTTCCTGTATCAGTCGCAGAAGGCGCACCACTGAATGTGCGGGTACTTGCATTAAAACTCAGCCAGCTTGGTAAAGTACCGCCGCCAGCCAGTTGGGCACTGTAGGTCAGCGTATCGCCGACATCAATATCGTTAAAGGTATTGTCAGCAAATTGGAAATTAAAAATAACATTTTCAGTCGCGGTTTGATTAGGAATCGGATTCGCGACTGTCGGCGCATCGTTAGTGTTGGCAATAACAATATTGAAGGTATCGGTAACTGTGCCACCATTGCCATCGTCTGCAGTCACTTCAATTGAGATAGTCCCGACATCAGCATTGGCGGGTGTGCCATCAAAAGAGCGTGTCGCCGGGTTAAAGCTGAGCCAACCCGGCAAGGGCGCACCGCCCACCAGGGTTGCGGTATATGTCAGTGTATTCAGATCAACGTCAACAAAAGTGCCGGCCGCAAATTGGAAATGAAAGGCGACGTCTTCCGTTGCATTCTGGTTAGGAATGGGCGATGCCACGGTAGGTAGATCGTTAACCGGGGTAATGGTGATATTGATATTGTCTGTATCTACCAAGGTGCCGCCGGAACCGGTATTACCCAAGTCACTGGTGGTGATGGTCAATACGGCTGCACCGGCGTAATTAGCAGCAGGGTTAAATGTGATTGTTGCCAAGGCGGCATTAATATCTGCCTGGGTTCCACGAAAAACCAGTGAGGCATCTGCCGTACCATCACCTGTCGTAAAATTCAGGCCTGCTGTTCCTGCGAGCGTCAGTGTGCCGTTAGTTACCGACAGCGTCACTTCCAGGTTGCCCGTTGCGGCATCAACATCGCTTATCTGAATTTGGTTTCCATTGCCCGCGCTGAATACCAACGCTGTATCTTCCGCAGTGGATTGGGCACCTGGTACGGTGTTTACCGGGGCATCGTTAATGGCCGTAATATGAATCGTCGCGGTCTCATTACCTGTTAGTGCGCCATCACTCGCGGTGATGGTTAATGTAACGGTCGCTGCCGGTACGTCACTGTCCAATCGATACGTCAGGGTGCCGCCATTATTTCCCGCCAAAAAATCATTAATTTGCGCCAGGGTGCCGGTGACAACCAGATTGGACGTCCCATTTCCTGAAAAAATGCTCACACCTGTAGTGCCAACGTTTGCCGTTATTTCGCTATCAGGTCCCGGCCCTGCAATAGTCAGCGTAATTGAATTGCTATCGACATCAGCAACGGTAATGCCTGTGCCATGCAGATTCAACGCCACCTGCTCATTGGTGTAGTAATCCGCAGACAGCATACTGACGATGGGCGCATCATTAACGTTGCTTACCGTAAGGGTAAATGTATCGGTTGCTGTACCTCCATTGCCATCGTTAGCCGTCACCTCGATGCTTAAGGTTCCTACATCACTATTGGTAGGTGTGCCACTAAATGTGCGGGTCAGTGGATCAAAACTCAGCCAGGCAGGCAAGCCTCCCCCTCCGAACAACTGTGCGCTGTAGGTCAGTATTGCGCCTACGTCTACGTCATTAAAAGTATCCGCTGCAAACTGGAAAGCAAATGCCACATCTTCTGTGGCGTTTTGGTTGGGAATGGGATTATCCAGAAACGGGGCATCGTTAGTATTGGCCACAATGATATTGAAGGTATCTGTCACTGTGCCGCCATTGCCATCACTGGCAATCACATCAATGGACACCGTGCCTACATGAGCATTCAGCGGCGTACCGCTAAACGTGCGGGTCGCCGGATCAAACGTCAGCCAGGCAGGCAAAGCTCCACCGCCAGCCAATTGCGCAGTGTAACTCAGGGTATCGCCAACATCCTGATCGGTGAAAGTATCGGCCGCGAAGGTAAAGTTAAATGCAGAATCCTCGGTCGCATTTTGGTCACCGATGGGGTTCAGGACTGTCGGGGCATCATTGGTATTGGCAACGACCAGATCGAAGGTATCGGTTGCTACCGGACCACCATCATTGTCTGCCGCTGTCACTTTAATGGTGATGGTGCCTACATCACTATTGGTAGGCGTACCGCTGAACGTGCGCGTTAAGGGATCAAAATTCAACCAGGCAGGCAGAGCGCTGTTATCGGACAGGGTGGCGGTGTAGGTCAAGGTGTCACCGACATCCGGATCATCGAAGGTGGTATCGGAAAAAGTGAAACTGTAGAAAACATCTTCAGTAGCAGTCTGGTTGGGAATCGGATTAACCAGCACCGGTGAGTCATCAGTATTGCCAATCACAATATCAAAGGTATCGCTAATACTTGCGATGCCGTCACTTGCAGTGACTTCCACACTGATGGTCCCCACATCGCCATTGGCCGGCGTGCCACTGAAGGTGCGAGTGGCAGGATCAAAATTCAGCCAGCCCGGCAAAGGCGCTCCACCGCTAAGTTGCGCACTATAGGTCAGGATTGTACCGATATCCGGATCAGTGAAAGTGTTAATCCCGAAGGTGAAATTAAACAGCGCATTTTCTGTCGCCGTCTGGTCAGGAATAGGGGTTGAAACGACCGGTGCATCATTGGTATTGGCGATGACAATATCAAAGGTGTCGGACACAGTACCGCCTGCACCGTCATTCGCCGTCACACGGATCGAGATAGTTCCTACATCACTATTAGTGGGAGTACCGCTAAATGTCCTGGTTCCCGGATTAAAGCTCAGCCAAGCCGGTAACGCACCGCCGCCTGCCAATTGAGCACTGTAAGTCAAAGTGTCGCCAACATCCTGGTCGGTGAATGTGCCCGGATCAAACTGGAAGCTGAACGCCACATCTTCCGTCGCGTTTTGGTTGGGAATAGGAGTAGCAACAGTTGGTGCATCGTTGGTGTTAACTATGGTGATGGTAAAGGTATCGGTAACCGTACCACCGTTACCGTCATTGGCAATTACATCAACCGAGATACTGCCAACGTTGGCATTTAACGGAGTACCACTAAATGTCCGGCTCGCCGCATTAAAACTGAGCCATGAAGGCAGGGCCCCACCCCCATTGAGTTGAGCGGAATAACTCAGGGTATCGCCATCGATGTCATAGAAAGTATTGCTGGCAAAGGTGTAAGTAAATAGCGCATCTTCAGTGGCGTTTTGGTCAAGGAGTGGATTAGCCACTGTTGGCGCATCATTTATTGGATTAAGCGTGATATTGACGGTATCGGTATCCGTCAGGGTGCCACCCGAACCACTATTGCCCAAATCGCTGGTTGTTAGCGAAAGTACTGCATTACCATTGTAGTTGGCGGTGGGGTTGTAAGTCAGGGTTGCCAGGGCATTATTGATATCCGTACGGGTACCTGTGAACACCAGGGTGTTATCGGCAGTACCATCACCGGTCGTGAACGCCAAACCGGTTGTACCCGCCAGTGTAAGGGTGCCATTAGTGACCGAGAGTGTCACCTGCAAGTTACCGCCGCCCACATCGATGTCATTAACCTGAATTTGGTTGCCGTTGCCTGCACTGAATACCAATGCGGTATCTTCCGTACCGACCTGGGCACCCGGCACTGTATTGACCGGCGCGTCATTGACGGCATTAACCGTAATAGCAACTGTATCGCTATCACTCTGGGGACCACCGGTACCCGAATTGCCCAGATCATTAGTAATAATACTGAGCGTATCGGCTCCGTTGTAATTGGATATTGGCGTATAGGTAAGGGTCGCCAGGGCGGTATTGATATTGGCAACCGTACCGGTAAATACGAGGATTGCATCGTTGGTACCATCGCCCGTGGTAAACGATAATCCCGCTGTTCCCCCCAAGGTCAATACCCCATGCGTGACACTCAGTGTCACCTGCACATTTGATGAAAGTGCATCAGCATCGGAGATCTGGATGCGATTGCCATTGGCAAGGTTAAATACCAAGGGCGTATCTTCGTTGGTCGATTGCGCACCCGGTACCGAATTGACCGGAGCATCGTTGGCCGTTGCCGTGGTGACAATATCGAACTCATCCGGCGTCGCGGATTCACGGCCGGTATTGTCCGTAGCGTAGAGTCTGATCGTGATAGTGCCGGCATCGCCATTTGTCGGAATACCGCTGAATGTGCGGGTAGCCGAATCGAAACTCAACCAGCCGGGTAAGGGGCTTCCGTCAGCCAGTGTGGCGCGATAGCTAACCACTGCACCGCCGATATCGGGGTCAATAAACACCGGCGAAGCCTCATTAAAGTGCGGAAACTGATACGAAAACGGTGTAAAACCGAAAGCCGTCTGATTGGGGATAGGATTAACGACGAAGGGCGCTTCTTCGAGGTTGTTGATAGTCAGAGTAAAGTCATCAAAAACACTCAAGCCACCAGTGTCAGTGGCGGTTACGCGAATATTAAGCGTACCTACATCGCCATCATCCGGTATACCGCTAAAAGTGCGGGTAGCTGCATTGAATTGCAGCCAGACGGGCAAACTACCACCCCCAACCAAGGTAACGCTATAACTCAGGGTGTCACCATCAACATCATTGAACGTATTGGCAGGAAAGGCGTAATTGAGTGCATCCCCCTCGGTCATAGTCTGGTTGGGTATCGGATTGGCAACCGTCGGTGCATCATTGACCGCATTCACCGTAATACCGATAACGTCCGAATCTTTAAGTGGGCCACCGGAGGAGCCTGCTTCACTGGTAAAGTTCAGCGTGGCCGAACCGTTGTAATTGGCGGTTGGAATGAAGTTAACTGTTGCCAAAACCGCGTTGATATTGGCCAGGGTTCCATTAAAAACCATAGTCGCATCGCTGGTTCCATCACCGGTAGTAAAAGTGACACCAGCGAGGCTTCCCAACGTCAGGAGACCATTCGAAACCGACAAGGTGACTTTTACGTTGCTGGTGTCCATACCCAAACCACCAGGGTCAGTAACCTGGAGACGATTACCGTTAGCAGCACTGAACTGCAATGTCGTGTCTTCATTAACCGTCTGCGCACCGGGAACAGAATTCAACTGGTTGTAAACTGTAATCCCGATATTACTGACAGTATCAACGCTGTTGATCCCCAGGTCTTTACTCGTAATAGTGAAGGTATCATTACCCACAACGTTGTTGGCCGGTGTGTAAGTAATCGTAGCCAACGCTGCATTAATAGCGCTGAGGGAGCCTTGGATCCGCATAAAATAATCGTTGGTACCATCGCCCCCACTGAAAGTAAGGCCTGTCGTTTGGCCAAGGGTTAAAGAACCATTATTTGCGGCGAGGGTAACTTCCATCGCATTCGGAAATGCATCCGCATCGGAGATTTGTATTTGATTGCCATTGGCAGCACTAAATACCAATGGTGTGTTTTGCCCTGTGAACTGCGCACCGGGAACCGTATTGACTGATGGCTGGTTAACACCATTGTTGTAACTAACCAACAATTTCAAATCCGCACTGGCATTGTTAGCACCGGAGACAATCATCTCCGAATCATTCCAGATATTGCTATTGCTGTAAGCGACCGACACATTACCATCAGCATTACTGCTGCTGACACGAACAGTGTAGGTTTGATTGTCATTCAACACGACATCGCTGAAATTAACCGTCTTCCAGGCAAACTCTGTAGTTAATTTATCAAAGCTAATCGTCTGGCTGGCAAGGGTTGTTCCATTCCAGCCACCAGAGCGCAACTGGATAGTAATGTCCTGGTTTGCTGCGCCAGCGGATCTCATCAACTGGACACTGATTTGGTTAACGGTATATGTCGCGCCGGGGCTGTCGTAGCTGAAGGTCTGCCCCACATTCACGGCGGAGGATACTGACTGACTACTGTTACCCCCCTGGATATTGATGAAGTGGGTTGTTGCCATTACTCCCACAAAAGACTGTTGTAACTCCGCGCTCATTAAAATCGGGGTATCAATATCGCCGACCCTGTATTCCAGTTCCCAATCACCGTTAAGCGATTCATGCCCGGTAACATTATTACTCGCCGCCACATCAGCCGCCGTCAGTTGGGCGATTCGATCAATCATCATCTGGCCGGCGGGATTAATCGCCACATCACAGCCATACAATAAAATATCCGCATCGTCCCGCAGGGCTTTACCCCAGGCAATCAGATCATCCTCGTATTGGAACAGGGTGTTGCCGGTCAAGCTGGCATTGCCCAGTTCAACCGCACCTGCGGAACCGTGGGAAACAATATGGATTGCACTGAGGCCGGTATATTGCGTCAAGGCAGCCGTAATCTGCTTAACACCGTCTTGCTGGGGATCGAGGTAAATAACAGTGATGTTGTCGGTATCATTGCCCTTTTTTATATCATCGACAATTACCCCATAATCTTTTATCGCCGTATCGACAAATACCACTGTGGTGATTGCGGCGTTTTGATTGAAGGGAATATCTGCCTGCGGGTCGATATCAAAAGACTGGCGCTCCATCATCGATGGTTCGTCCGGCCTATAAATACTGACCAGGTCCACCTCTTGGGCAGCCTGGGCCAGATACTGAACCTCGGAATTGCCATCATCAAACACAGCGATATCGGCTGTGGCAGAAAATAATAATCGCGGCTCAAGGGCTTCGATTAACGGACGGCGGTGACGCGGTGACCTTGACATGTAGTTCGAATAGTTCAGTTGATTTGCGCTGCTATTGCGACAAGCAGGCAAATAGGTTTAAGGACTGGTAAATACCACTGCATCCTTGGGATTTATGCGCACCCGCCCAACCGTGGCGGTACGTAACTCTGCATAAACCAACAGCACAACATGGGTGATCGGGAACATCACAACATCCGTAAAATCGTATTTATCAATTATTAGTCGGTATAACGTTATTCGAGAGACGCAATGTGCTCGAAAAAATGCACTAAGCCATTATTCTGGCACATTTTTCTACAATGTCATGGCTCATAAAAAAATAGTCTATCGCTTACCCAGATTACTTTTTTCTGGTTTTAAACATTCGGCATCAAGGCAGATTACGGGTATCAAGCAAATTAAGGGTGACGCCGTCAAAACTCACCCGGCATTTCAGACCGCTAGGTAAACGGTTGTCTGGATTGGGGAAAAAAAGCCGAATACCAAAAGTGTTACTCGGGCCATCAATCACCTGATCAACCAACACGACTTCGGCCCTATAGCTTTTGTCGGCAATACCCAATTCCGGCACAACACTGGCTTTCATGCCGGCTTTGACTTTGCCATAAAGACTCGCAGGTGCGTATACCTCGACACGTAACGGATCCAACTGCGCCAGCTTGAGCACCGGTTCAAAATCAATGTGCTCGCCAGGCTCTTTCATGCGCTCAACGACAATACCGTCAATAGGGCTCACCAGGGTGCGTCGCTGCAAATCCGCCAAAGCGCGCTTGTGCTCCAACTCAGCCTGACGCTTGCGGTCCAATGCCTGTTGTAACTGTTGTTGGGCAATGGCGTGCTCGGTTTTAAGCTTGTCCAGTTCGGAAAACGAGGCGGCCTTTTTCTCGTACAGATCTTTTACCCGGGTCAAAGCGCGATTACTGAATTCCAGCGCGAGCTGTTGCGCCTGCACATCGCTGGTTAACTCCGCTTGCACGCGCCGCAACTCAGCGGTCGCCGCTTCCAAACCTGCATCCAGCCGTGCAACCACATCCCCTTTTTTTACCAGGTCATTCTTATCAACTAATACTTCGCTGATAACGCCCTCAACGGCGCTGCTCATCTCAACCATTACCGAAGGTTCGATACGGCAATTCAGTTGCGCAGGCTCCTGGGTTTGCGCAATTGCCTCACTGCCGAACAGCGCAATCAACAGTGAAAATCGAGAGAATGTATACATGATCAATCCGCTATAAAAATACAAATCGCTTATTACTATAGTGCAAAAAAGCGGGTTACGAAAAATGGCGAATAAAAAGTTGCTGGAACGAGCGATACCACTGCGCTGCAAGCGGTTCCGCCGGATGCCGGAATTTCACATAAGCGCGCTCGCCATAACGACCGGATTGCACGAAATCCTGCAGGGACAAATCCAGCAAAAACACTTTTTCTTTAACTCTTGTACCCGTTGGCTGGTTAGCATCCACCGCCAGGCGACCGCCACCCCGGGCGCCTAACACCTGGCTGGGCAATTCCTGCGTGGCAATCGGAATATCCTGTATGACTTTTCCCGCAATCGTGTGTGACGGATTGCTGGCAAATTTAATGCTTACCTCTTTCGTCGCTTGCCGCACCAACCCTACCTCTTCTTGCAATAGCGCCGTACGTACACGAACTGCATCGGGCTTTTCGATAAGCGCCAGCTCATCGCCCTGCTTTAAAAAACTACCGGGTAAATGATATTGGCGGGTAATACGGAAAATTCCGCTGGAAGGACTGCGCACAACCAGGTTTACGACGCGCGCTTGCAGCAATTCAATTTCGGCTTTGATGCCATTGATATCCTGCTCCAACAATTGCGCTTGCACGCGATCATTAACCCAGGCCTGTTGGTAACGCGCATCGTATTCACGCAGATGCGCCTGCTGCGCAGCGAGATTCGCAACCAATACTGGATTGTGCAAACGCAATAATTCTTGCCCTTGCTCAACTTGATCGCCATCTGCCACTAACAGTTGCACCACCTCCCCACTGGACTCGACTTTCACCCGCGCTTCATCTGGCAACCAGAGTACCGCTTCAGCGGAGGTAGACATCGGCATAGGCACGGCCACCAAAAATAAAATCAATAATGCTGCACTCGTGGCAGTCACTGAGAGCGCGCGTTTGCGTGAAGCGGCCAATTGTCTATCGCGAATTAGATAATTGAGTGCCTTAATACCGGGCCACAACAATTGAAAAAAAATCAGCCAACAGCCAATCACCAATCCCAGCGTCGGGAAATAATTTGCCACCAACATAATAATAAAAAACAATATAAAGACACGGTAAGCGAAAGCCGCAATGCTGTAACCCGTCAAAAGTACCGCCTCACGTTCATTCACCGCGGGCGAAAAAATGCCGCTCACACCGTAAGCATAGCGACGTAATAAATAGCTGAATTGTTGGTTGGCGCGGGTGGCGAGATTGGGCAGATCAAATGCATCTGTCAGCAGATGATATCCATCAAAACGCATCAATGGATTGCCATTAAAAAACAATGTGGACACACCGCCGATAATAATAATGTTGTACAAAAAATCGCGCAGGAAACCATTAGGTAGTTGCAGCCACAACAACAATGCTACCGCCGCTAACAATAATTCTACGGCCATCCCGGCCGCGCCAACCATCAACCGCTGGCGCTTGGATTGAAAGCCCGTTGCTGCGCTGGCATCCACATAAGGTAAAGGTGTGCCTACCACAAACACTACACCGCAATCATTAACCTGACCCCCCCAGACTTTGGTAAATAAACCGTGCCCCAATTCATGCAGCACTTTAAAGCAGGGATAGGTCAACCACAGCAAAAATAAATTGGAAGGCGAAAGTATTCGATCCAAATGCCCCAGGGTGAGTTCAGTCCAATGATTACCGGCTTGCAATACCGCATAGCCCACGATTAACAGCCACATCACACCCATGCTGCGCGTGGCAAGTAAGCGCGCAACCGGCATCAATTTATCGAGCAGGCGATCCGGATTGCCTAAAGGGATATTCCAGGTGAGCGGGTTCATTAATAACCGCAGCCAGCGCTGTTGTTTTTTCTGTTCGCGCCGTGCGAATAATTCCTGGGTATTCGGCGGCAGGTCGCACACTAATAAATCGGCGACGTGCAAATATTGCAGCAGGTGAATTAAATCATCGCGCGTGGGAACCTCATCGACCGATGTATAAAAGTCGGCGTCGGCCGCCGACGCTAATATCTGCGCTAGTGAATTGCGTCCATTCATTGCACTAATCAACCGCCAGGCCGATGGTGTCAATCGATGGAAACGGCCATTGCTTTTATCTTGCAGGATATACCAGCGCTCGCCGTTGTAATCGCGCCGTTGGATATGGATATGACGCGGCAATGAAGGACGTAAGGATTCAAGGCGCTGCCAGATGGGATTGCTATTAGAGGATTGGGAGTCAGTCATCATCCAATCACCAGAGGCTCAAGCGTAACCAATGCCATAAATCATGGAACATGATCCAGCCCAAAACACGGCGCCCGGCAATTAATTTACCGTTACCCGTCATGCCGGGGCGTAACACGTCCAATTCGCGGGTTAGTTCGGCATCGACACGGAAATAATTTCGCCCGTCACGCACTTCACTTATTGGCGTAATGGTTTTGACACGTACTGCAAAAATATCTCCGGGCAAACTGGAAAACTTCACTTGCCCCTCCTGGCCGGGATGCACAGTCGCTATATCGCGCTCATCAACAAACATTTGCACCAAAAACCCTTGTGCTGCCGCAATTTCAAATAATACCTCACCCTGCTTTACCGGTGCGCCCTGGGCTTGCGAGATATCGTCGGAAACAATAATGCCATCCATAGGAGCATTTAATTGTGTGCGCTCCAGTTGTTGATCTACCAAGCGCAATTGAATACTTACTTGATCCATTTGTGCATTGGCAATCGCCGCTTCAACACGATTGGAATTCGCGAGTGCGGTATCGTATGCCTGACGATACTGTTGTACCTGGCTCGCCAACTTGCGGCGTTCCAACCGTAAATCATCATCATTTAATTGTGCGAGGGCGGTACCTTTTTTTACCGTATCGCCAGGACGGGCAATAATTTTTCCCAGATAACCATCTTGCGGTGAAACGACCAAATACTTTTCAGTCGTCTGTAAAGTTGCATTAGCGCCAACGCGATATTCAACAGGAACGAACAGCGCCACAACAAAAACCAGCAGCACTGTCGCGATAATTTTACCGCGCCAAATACCCTCGCCAAACCATCGTTCCAGGCGCTGGGCAGTGCGCCGCTTCAAGCCCTGCCATACGCTTGCAGCAACTTGTTGGCGCAAAGCCAGAATCGCTCCGGCAAAATGCAATGCCTGTTGTAAAAAACTGCGCAGGTCATCGGATAAGTTCGCTTGTTTATCCAGCTCAATAGTGAGCACGCCTACAATCGTCTCGCCATTGCGCACCAATAAACTGTGCACCGATTGCAGTTGCTGGTGTTGCTGTAACTGTTGATGGGCGCGGGTGATCAATCCCGGCAGAGGAGTCACGGCATCCGGCAATTCATTCGCGATAGCAGCAGGTGAAAAATCAATGGCGACCCCCTGCTCTGCTGATTCCAGCATCGCCTCGCTAATCGCCTGCATTGCCTGGGTGCGTTTATCAAAATTGGCGGAGAAAGAAACTGCTTCCAGCTCGATACCTTTAGCAGTGCGCAACCCCAGGCTTATACGGGTTGCCTGTAAAAATCCGGCCAACAAATTAACCAAACTGATGGCTGTTTCTTGTACCGACTTTTCTTTCAATAAACTGGCACTGAACTGCAGCAAGGCGGGGTGGTGAGCGCTTTTTTCCAGTACCGGGGGAGGAGCGACAACGGGATTACCTTCCGCCTCCGGTTGTTGCAATAAAAACTGCAGCCAATATTGACCGAGCTTGAGATTTTTTAATACGGCAGGTAATTCTTTTTTATCGGCCAACTCCAGCCGTAAAGCCAGTACACCCCAAGGTTCATCCTCAATAATCAAGGGCTGGCCAAGGATAAAATGGTCATCGCCGTCGGGTGCGAGATGTAAGCGCCCTTTATCCGCAGCCAGCTTGAGTGTCTCGCGCAGGGCTTTGTTGTTCGCACCGGCATTTGGCCATTTAGCCAGGATAGTGGGCGAGCCTGCAGAGGTTTGCGCAAGCATAGCTGCATTTACATTGCCAAGCATTTGGCATTGCATACTAAGCCAGAGTTTGAGCGACGCTTTATAAGACTGCATGGGCATTTACTAGTATGTTTTGTTCAAGTCATTGGGGGAGAGGAAAAGCCCCAGGCAATGAACATCATTGTTATCGTTTTAATTCCGAACTAACGACATAAGTTCTCATTAACGGAATACAGAAGGTCAAAGCAAGTCTAGATCTAATAGCAATAGGATGTAAAAAATCGCTTCTATTTATTAGGGGTTATAACGCGAGGCGCAGGATAAACGAATGAGGAACAACCTGCCAGCCTTCATTTAATGCCGGAATGCCTGTCGCCAGGTACCTGTTCACGCCGCTCAGCAACACGCTGCAGAATCTGCAGTTTTGTCGCATCACTCACCGTACTCCAACACGTGATCTCATTGAGGGTGCGAAAGCAGCCAACGCAAATATCTGCCTCATTCAAGCAACAATTTCGCACGCAGGGCGATTCGACGGGCATCGTCATGAATTATCCTTCAATTATTATTCCCCATTATTATAAATAAGATAGATAACTAACTATTTTATCTGCAATTTGACTTTTTAAGCGTTTTTATCAATTGCTCATCTACACTCAGTTTGTTGTTGCCGTCCTCCTTGCATTCAAAGCCAATTGAAAATTGACTGGAGGAAAATTCTATGGATTGAACGAGATATGCACAAAACTGAATATTTTAATGATGGCTATCCTTTACCACTAATATTGATCTCAGGCTTTTTACTCATGCTGGGCGTTAGTGTGCTGATTACTTGGCACGCACCTCACGCACTGTCGAGGATTTATCCTTATATAACGCTGATGACCTACAATACCGCAATAGGCATTATCACCTGCGGCTTGGGTTTATACGCCATTCTGCGCTCTCACCGGGTGCTTTTACTCATCTGCTGTTTTATTTTATTCGCACTCGGCGCGCTTACAATACTGGATTTAATTGTCGGTATTCCGCTCGATACTACTAACTGGTTTATTGTTTTACTTAGCGAACCGCCTGTGCATACCCAACCTATGTCACCCGTTAGCAGTGCAGCATTTCTGTTAGCCTCCATCACATTATTTTTCGGAATTCATGCCGACGGCGCACGCAGCATAATTGCTACATTACTGAGCTTGTTGATTTTCTTTACTGCTGTATCCACGGTGATTAGTCAGGAATTTGGACTATTTCCCAGCTTTATCTGGATGGGAATAAAAATGTCGCCGCAAACGGCAATAAGCCTGATTGCCTTTTCGTCAGGTATTTTTATCCTTCGCTACAAAGCGGCCATTGAAGCATTTAATCGGTTGAATTTTTTCAGCCGACTGGTGACCGGTTTTATTTTTATGAGTTTGTTGTTTATTGGCGTAGGGTCAATCGGCTTATTGCAAATCAATAACGTTGCCAGCATTTCACAAAAGCTTTACCAAGGGCCACTGCAAGCCAGCAATGCATCACTGCGTATTAAAAATGATATTGGCAATCTGAATCGCATTATTAAAGATGTGGCGATTAACCCTGACCTGGCTAAAGAAAAAAATATTCCCGCCATACTGACAGAGGTTCAATCGAAAATCGCCACTGAACTGGCAATCATTGAACTTGAGCACTTGGCAAAAGGCGATATAGCCCAGTTTAAAATCCTTTTTAACGATTGGGAAATTGTTATCCGGAATATTCATCGGCAATTACTAGCCGGAGACATTGAAGGATATCGACAAATTGCCCTCAACCAAATTCAGAACACTACGGTTACTCTGGAAAAATTGTGCGACAACATGGTGGTTGAAGCGCAAGAACAAATGCGTCGGCTGAATGAACAAGCCATTCTTACCAAAAATCACTCCGCCAATTTGATGCTGGTAGTGATTGCCGGCTTTCTACTCGTCGGCATTTTAGTCGCGGCATTAATTACCCGCAGCCTGAGTTGGCAACTGCAAGAAGTTCGTCGCGCAATGCTATCTATCTCTGAAGGGCATACACAAACTGAGATTCCATTTTACGATCATCCCTATGAAATTGGTGACATGGCCAAAACCTTGAAAATATTTGCGCACAACATTGATGAACGAAAAAAAGCAGCGCAGCTATTAGCACAACACCAACAGGAATTGGAAAAAACCAATCATCGGTTGGCGCAGACTAACAAAGAACTGGAAACCTTTGCTTATGTTGCATCTCACGATTTGAAATCTCCCCTGCGCGGTATTGCACAGCTTTCAAGTTGGATTGAGGAAGATCTGGAAGAGAAAGAATTTTCCGAAGTCGACAAACATACCAAGATGCTGCGCAATCGCATTCATCGAATGGAAAAATTACTCGATGACATGTTGGTTTTTTATCGTGCTGGCAAAGCAGATGGTGTTATCTCAACAATTGATCTCGAGCACATGGCAAGGGAGCTGTTTGAAATCCAAAATACCAAACCCGGCCTGCGGCTTGAGTTGGGCGAAAACTTACCGGTATTTAATAGCCTGAGCACGCCCTTCGAACAGATCCTGCGTAATTTATTTTCCAATGCACTCAAACATCATGATTTGGATGAAGGTGTGATCCGTGTTGAAGCGGAAACCGCTGCCAACGATTTTTATGCCGTCAGCGTGATTGATGACGGCCCCGGTATTCCCGCCAAATTCCAGGAGCGGGTATTCGGTATGTTCCAAACATTAAAACCGCGCGATGAATTGGAAGGCAGCGGTATGGGGCTGGCGCTGATTAAAAAAATTGTAGAGACCTACGGCGGTACTATTGAGGTTTATTCCAATGGACGCGGTTGTCGCTTTACATTCACCTGGCCCAAAACTATCGAAAGGAAACAACAGCATGATTGATAAAATTCATCCTACCAACAGTGAGGAATTTAAAACGGTCAGTTTGTTAATCGTAGATGACGACGATATAGATGCAACTGCTCTAAGGCGCGCGTTACATAAACTCAAATTGCTGAATCCCCTCTACCGCGCTAAAGACGGTTTGGAGGCACTCGAAATATTGCGTAATGGCGAAGTACCCAGTCCCTATATTATTTTGTTGGATATCAACATGCCGCGCATGAATGGCCTGGAGTTTTTGGAAGCGTTACGCGCGGATCCGGAACTCACTTATGCGGTAGTGTTTGTGCTGACCACGTCCAAATCAGACGAGGACATTATTGCCGCCTATCGTGAACATGTGGCGGGTTATTTACTTAAACAACGGATGGACAGCGATTTTATGCAGGTAGTCAGCCTGCTCGACCACTACTGGCGAGTAATTGAATTGCCCGCCAAAGAGAAATAAAAATTAGCCGGGTACGTACACAGAGGTGGAGAGGTAATTTTGCATGAAGCTTTTGCTCATCGATGACAACGAGCTTGATCGACAAGCCATTATCCGTACATTCAAAAAAACGGAATGGGATATCACCATTGCGCAGGCCAGTTCTGCCAATGAAGGTTTGGCGCAATTCGACAGCGACGATTTTGATGCGGTGCTGCTCGACTATCGCTTACCCGACATCGATGGAATGGAAGTTCTGCAATTGCTCGCCAAGCATCCCCATCATCATGCAGCGGTTATTATTCTCACCGGCGCCAGTGCTGACGATGATCTCGAACGCGAATTTATCGAAGCAGGCGCACAAGATGTTTTATTTAAATCTGAAATCGCCCATAAACATCTAACCCGCGCCATTACGCATGCGCGTGCCCGTCATGTATTAGAGCGACAATTATTTGAAAGCCATCAGCGCTTGCGTGCTCTGGCGGAAAACGATTCGCTCACTGGACTCGCCAACCGCTACTATTTTGATGAAAGTTTGCGGGCCGCTATCCAGCGTGCAAAACGCCACAATGAACAACTCGCATTATTATTTCTCGACCTCGATAATTTCAAATTTATTAACGATGGCCTCGGCCATACGATCGGCGACCAAGTACTAAAAGAAGTCGCTATGCGCTTGCTGCATGTAGTGCGCGCGGGCGATATTGTCTGCCGTTTAGGCGGTGATGAATTTGCCATACTCGCCCACAATTTTGATTCGCAAGAAGCAATCAGCCAACTCGCACAACGCGTTCTGGATGACTTGCGTCGCCCTATTCTGGTAGGTAGTTTTGAAAACAGTATTTCCAGCAGTATTGGCATCGCTACCTATCCGGAAGCAGGCGAAAACGCCGTCGATTTACTCAAAGCTGCCGATATGGCGATGTACCGCGCCAAGCAAGATGGCCGAAATAACTTCCAGTTTTTTTCTACCGCTATGCAAGCGCAACTACAAGATCGTGTACGGCTTGAAAAAGAACTGCGCGCATTGATTCCCACCGACCATTTTATTTTGTTTTACCAACCGATTGTGGATGCGCAAACGTTTGAAATTTGTGGGGCAGAAGGTTTGATCCGTTGGGATCATCCGGAGCGCGGAATTTTACCGCCGAGTGAATTTATTACACTCGCCGAGGAAATTGGTTTAATCAGCGAAATTGATTCCAAAAGTCGCCTCAACGCCTGTCGTCAACTCGCCAGTTGGCGTGCGCAGGGATTGGTCGATGACAATTTCAATATGAAATTCAATGTCTGTGCGCAACTGCTTACCGATGACGATTTATATCAAGGTATTATCGACGACCTTACCAATACCGGCGTTCCCGGTCGTTGTGTCAGCCTTGAGATTACCGAGTCGGTATTGATTGAGAATCTTGAATGCACCGCGAAAAGCCTGAAAAAAATCCAGGATTACGGTGTAGAAATTGCCGTCGATGATTTCGGCACCGGTTATTCATCTATGGCCTATTTAAAAGAATTACCAGCACGTACATTAAAAATCGACCGCAAGTTTGTGCAGGGCATTCCCGATAATGCCGCCGACTGCCGCATTCTGCGTGCGATGATTGTATTCGCCAAAAGCCTTGATTTGACGGTGGTGGTCGAAGGTGTGGAAACCCGCGAGCAGGCGCGCGTTTGCCGCGATTACGGTGCCGATTTATTACAAGGTTATCTATTCTCCAAACCGCTTTCGCCAGCAGCATTCGAACAGTTGCTGCAAACGCACAATGCAAATGATTGGGCAAACCGCCTCTCTACC
This sequence comes from Cellvibrio sp. GW822-FHT04B05, assembly GCF_058800985.1. NCBI lineage: Bacteria > Pseudomonadati > Pseudomonadota > Gammaproteobacteria > Cellvibrionales > Cellvibrionaceae > Cellvibrio > Cellvibrio sp. GW822-FHT04B05. The sequence goes on from NZ_JBXAMU010000002.1 coordinate 497,412, forward strand.
CTTGGAAAAGCCTGTTAAGCGGGGTACAAGAGATACATATCGCTCAATAAACAGGCACATAGCCAAACCCAATGCTGCGAATTGAGTCAGACAATTTTGCACGGCTATTGTGATTCGCCTATCATGCCCTCACATCGAGTCGCACCCATTTCGCTTTAACCCTTTTGCATCAAATTCAAGGATTTCCTATGAGTGACGTACAACACCATCGCCTGATTATTCTCGGTTCCGGTCCTGCTGGTTACACCGCCGCCATTTACGCTGCGCGCGCCAACCTCAAACCTGTTGTGATTACCGGCATGCAACAAGGCGGTCAATTGACAACTACCACTGAAGTAGAAAACTGGCCTGGCGGCGTGCACGACCTGCAAGGCCCGGATTTGATGGTACAAATGCAGGAGCACGCCGAACGTTTTGATACCCGGATTATTTTTGACCACATCCATGAAACCGTATTGACCGAGCGTCCTTTCAAACTGATCGGCTCAAACACCTATACCTGTGATGCACTGATTATTTCCACCGGTGCGTCTGCCCAATATTTGGGTTTGCCATCGGAAGAAGCATTTATGGGTAAAGGCGTGAGTGCCTGTGCTACCTGTGACGGTTTCTTCTATCGCGATCAAAAAGTTGCCGTAGTTGGCGGCGGTAACACAGCCGTAGAAGAGGCATTGTACTTATCCAACATCGCCAGCGAAGTAACGTTGATCCACCGTCGCGACAAGCTTAAATCCGAGAAAATTTTGCAAGACAAACTGATGGCAAAAGTAGCAAACGGCAATATCAAAGTGATCTGGAACCACCAGCTTGATGAAGTTCTGGGTAATGATTCCGGTGTAAATGGTTTGCGCCTGAAAAGCACGCAAGATGGTACAACGCAAGAGATTGACGTTGCCGGCGTATTTATCGCAATTGGCCACAAGCCCAACACCGATATTTTTGAAGGCCAACTGACCATGAAAGATGGCTACATCAAAGTGAAAAGCGGCTTGGAAGGCAATGCCACCCAAACCAGTATTGAAGGTGTATTTGCCGCGGGCGATGTAGCTGACCACATTTACCGTCAAGCAATTACGTCATCGGGTTCAGGTTGTATGGCGGCGCTTGATGCTGAGAAATATCTCGACGATTTGAAATAATCCCGAGCATCATTTTTAGCAAAAAAGTTAGTAGCAAACAGTTATAAAAAGAGGAAAATCTTTACAGGTTTTCCTCTTTTTATTTTCAAACTCGATTTATTTCCAGACCAATCACAATATCGTTTAGCGATTAACGGCCTGATGCCTTATCCAATTCCTTGCGCAAATTGCTCAGCCATTGATTGAATGCCAAACGCACCTGGACATTATTGGTTACACGATTGTTCTCCTCCCAAATTCTGCCGAGATCGCGCTGGTCAGTAATAATCGCCTGTGGCTTACCGGAAACCGAGTCATACAGCGTAATTTCCAATGTCATGGTACCCATGCCTTCACTGTATACCTTCATATTACCGGGGCGCCCTTTCATATCGTCTTTGCTCGCAAGCGGAGCAATTTCCAATACTTTTGCCGCTACCGTTAATGTATCGGCACCGGGTTGCAGTGCAGTGGCGTAGGTACCGTCGGCGATCAAATTGCTCATCAGCGCTTCGGTGTAGCGCTCTTGATAATAACGGCGATCAGCATCATTCAATTCCCAAGGCGTATCAAACACGAGATTATTGGATGACTGCTTGCGGATTTTTACATCGCTCAAATCCAACTGCTCAACAATCAGTTTTTTATACTGCGAAAATTGCGCACCTGAGGCGATAAAAGTGCCGTCAAAACGGGTTCGCTGTACAGCGGTCAGACCGGCTTTGTCTGCTTTAACCTGCGCATCTTTTTCATGCTTTTTTGTCATTGAGCAACCGGCAACCAAACTGGCTGCAAGCGCAAGTAACATGAACCTGGATGCGGTGTGTTTCAGTATCGTTTTCATGGAGTTACCTACCTGTATAGATAAAACAATCTGCGGTTAATCCGCGGGACCTTTATGTGACGCTGCATCTGACGCTATAGTAAGACGTTATTCGTAATTCAGGGTTCATTGGCTGCCTGCCGGGCAGCGCGGTTGGCTGACCATAACAAAGCCGCCAAAGGAATGTAAGTTATTGAAGCACAAAAACAAACCGGGAGGCTAAAGCCTCCCGGTTATGTTTGTAATATTTTGTAGGTTGGGCGCACTTGTATGCAGTTAGCCTACAACTCTTAACCTACACTTTTTAACCAACAAACGTGCGCGCATTGCGGAACAAACGCAACCAGGCCCCATCATCTTTCCAATCGTCCGGCTTCCATGAATTGCTGACCGCGCGGAATACCCGCTCCGGATGCGGCATCATGATAGTAATACGACCATCTTTACTGCTGACACTGGTGATTCCCAGCGGCGAACCGTTAGGGTTAGCAGGATAGGTTTCGGTTGCATTCAGATTGTTATCGATAAATCGCATCGCAACAGTACCGCTCTCGTTACACATTTTCAGTGCATCGGCATTGGCAAATTCCGCATAACCTTCACCGTGGGCAACAGCGACTGGCATATGGGAACCAGCCATACCTTTGAACAATACTGATGGCGATTCCTGCACTTGTACCAAGCTGAAGCGCGCTTCAAATTGCTCGGACAGATTGCGCACAAAACGCGGCCAGTGATCAGCACCGGGAATCAGGTTTTTCAAATTCGACATCATCTGGCAACCGTTACATACCCCCAGACTGAAGGTGTCGTTGCGGTGGAAGAAACGCTCGAATTCATCGCGCACTTTGCTGTTGAACAAAATGGTTTTTGACCAGCCTTCGCCTGCACCGAGTACATCACCGTAAGAGAAACCACCGCAAGCTACCAAGCCTTTGAAAGTTTCCAGCGATACCCGGCCAGAAAGCAGATCGCTCATGTGCACATCGACTGCATTGAAGCCTGCACGATCAAATGCCGCCGCCATTTCGACTTGGCCATTAACACCCTGCTCGCGCAACACGGCGATAGAAGGACGCACGCCAGTGTTGATAAAAGGTGCAGCGATATTCTCGTTGATGTCATAACTGAGCTTGACACTCAGGCCCGGATCCGTTTTTAAAATGCCATCGAATTCTGATTTGGCGCAGGCCGGATTATCGCGCATCGCTTGCAGGCGATAACTGGTTTCTGCCCAGAGCGATTGCAGTTGCGCACGCGGTTGGTTGAATAAAACATTAGCGCCCTGGTTGATAATGAATGCATCATTTGCATTCACACTACCAATCGCTTTTACACTCACACCCGCAGCAACAAAACGTGCTTGTACTGCTGCAGAGTTGGCGCGTGTCACTTGTACGACAGCACCGGCTTCTTCGTTGAATAGCACTGCCAAAGCATCTGCACCTAAATCATCCAGATTGACGCTGACGCCGGTGTGTCCGGCAAACGCCATTTCAGCAAGCGTGGTAAATAAACCACCATCACTGCGGTCGTGGTACGCGAGCAATTCATTTGCGGCAAGGCTCGCTTGCATTGCATTAAAGAAACCTTTGAGTTGTGTGCCCGAATCCAGGTCAGCAGGGACATCACCCAGTTGGTTGTAAACCTGCGCGAGAATTGATCCGCCCAAACGATTTTTGCCATTGCCCAAATCGAGCAGCAACAATTCAGTATCACCTTTGTCGGTTCTGAGTTGTGGCGTCAGGGTTTGGCGAACATCCACTACCGGTGCAAAAGCGGAAATAATCAGCGATAGCGGTGCGGTAACGGCTTTATCTTCATTGCCCTCTCTCCATGCTGTGCGCATGGACATGGAATCTTTGCCTACTGGAATGGTAATTCCCAGTTCGGGGCACAGCTCCATACCTACGGCTTGCACAGTGCGATAGAGTTTTTCATCTTCACCTTTGTGGCCAGCGGCGCACATCCAGTTGGCAGAGAGTTTTACGTCGGACAATTTTTCAATGCGGGCAGCAGCGATATTAGTAATCGCTTCAGCAATCGCCATGCGGCCAGATGCAGGAGCATCGAGCAGCGCCAGCGGTGTGCGCTCGCCGATACTCATTGCCTCGCCTTTGGCGCTGTCATAACTCACGGTGGTAACGGCAACATCCGCCACCGGTACTTGCCATGGACCTACCATCTGATCGCGCGCCACCATACCGGTAACCGAGCGGTCGCCGATGGTGATCAGAAAGCTTTTGCTCGCCACTGCCGGGTGTTTAAGCACACGTTCGGCCGCTTCTTGCAACGCGATACCATCAGTCGCAAACCTGCTGGTGACTGCCTGATGCTTATCAGCACTGCGATGCATTTTTGGCGCTTTGCCGAACAATACCGACATAGGCAGATCGACCGGTTTTGCGTCGAAGTGTTGGTCATTAACCAGCAGATGTTTCGCGTCAGTCGCCTCACCCACTACGGCGTAAGGTGCACGTTCGCGCCGACAGATAGCTTCAAAACGCGGCAGGTCCTCAGGTTTGATCGCCAATACATAACGCTCTTGCGACTCGTTACACCAGATCGCCAATGGGCTCATGCTCGGCTCATCGTTGGGTACATTGCGCAGCTCGAACTTGCCACCGGTACCGCCATCTTTCACCAATTCAGGGAAGGCGTTGGATAAACCGCCCGCACCCACATCGTGGATAAAGGCGATGGGATTGCGTTCACCAAGCTGCCAGCAGGCGTCGATCACTTCCTGGCAACGGCGCTCCATTTCCGGGTTTTGACGTTGTACCGAGGCGAAATCCAGATCCTCCGACGAAGAACCGGAAGCCATGGACGATGCCGCGCCGCCGCCCAGACCGATCAACATGGCCGGACCGCCGAGCACGACTAATTTGGAACCGGCCGCAAAGGGCGGTTTTTCAATGTGTTCGGCTTTGATATTGCCGTAACCACCGGCCAACATAATCGGCTTGTGATAGCCACGGCGCTCGCCGTCGAAGTTCTCTTCAAAGGTACGGAAGTAGCCGCAGATATTGGGGCGGCCGAATTCGTTGTTGAACGCTGCACCGCCGATAGGGCCGTCGAGCATGATGTCGAGCGCGGTCACAATGCGGCCCGGCTTGCCGTAGTTCTGTTCCCACGGTTGGACGAAATCGGGAATTTGCAGGTTGGAAACGGTAAAACCGTTCAAACCCACTTTTGGTTTGGAACCGCGCCCCACTGCACCTTCATCGCGAATCTCACCACCAGCGCCGGTACCGGCACCCGAGAACGGAGAAATCGCCGTTGGATGGTTGTGCGTCTCAACCTTCATTAATAGATGAATTGGCTGATTAGTATATTCATAGGCTTTAGTATCCGGGTTGGGATAGAAGCGCCCTGCTTCATGGCCAACAACTACCGCGGCGTTATCGGCATAGGCCGAGAGCACATCTTCGCCGCCGACTTCGTTGGTGTTTTTGATCATCTTGAACAGGCTGCGCTCTTGCTCAACACCGTCGATGGTCCAGGAGGCATTGAAGATTTTATGGCGGCAGTGTTCAGAGTTGGCTTGGGCAAACATCATCAATTCAACATCGATGGGATTGCGACCAAGGGTTTTAAACGCATCAACCAGATAGTCGATTTCATCCTCGGCCAAGGCCAGACCGAGAGATTTGTTTGCCGCAACCAATGCTGCACGGCCACCACCGAGGATATCGACCGAGGTTTGTTCTGCCGGAGATTGCGAGACAAATAATTGCTCAGCAGCGTCAAGGCGCTCAAATACGGTTTCGACCATACGGTCATGCAAGAGCGCGGTAATTGCGGCGCGATCGGCAGCTGAAATCGTACCCGTCACATAATAGGCAATACCACGCTCGATACGACGCACTGGCTCAAGGCCGGTATTTTTGGCGATATCCGTTGCCTTGGATGCCCAGGGAGAAATAGTGCCGAGGCGCGGCACCACCAGGAAAAGCTCGCCCTCGTGACTGGTAGCAACATCTACTTTAGGACCATAAGTCAGTAGCTGTTGCAGCACTTGCTGTTGGTCGGCACTCAACGGAGCAGCGACATTGGCGAAATGCACAAACTCGGAGCTAACACCGGTCACAGCAGGAACGCGCTGCTGCAGGTTGATCAGGAGTTTTTGCGTACGGAAACTGGAAAGAGCGGGAGCGCCACGCAGGATCAGCATAGTGGGAAGAGCCTCAGCATCGGGGGGATATGAAAAAAGGCCGCCATTGTACTGGATTTGCTTTACCAGCTGAGAGTTTTTTCACCCTCCTGACCCGCTCTCGCTTCTTTATATTTGCTCAAATCTCCAGATGGCCTCATATATGGAAAGGATTTAGCGATAGCAGGAAAATCAAAAATTTCCTCCCTTTGATAAACAAGGTTCACTGCAACTCCTTATGTGCCCTATCCAACACATAACTAATCAAATCAGTAGCTTATAACAAAAAAATCTCAAAATTGGACAAATTTTACGCAGGTTTTTTACAAAAACTTACGTTTTTTACTGTCTGTCCGCTTCGATTTGGAGCGCAAATGGCGGCAAATGTCACATTTTTTAGCATTTTTTTGACCGTTTGTCGTTTTTTTTAGACTGTCTAAAAACCGCCGAATCCCTTGTGCCTTGGGGGATTGAGATGAAAAAGGTCAATAAATCACCAAATCACTAGCCCATATGTGCTCAAAAAACAAGCTAGGCACACAAAAAAAGTGCCTATACCATGGCGATGTATTTGCACGGGTCATTAATGGATTGGATTCGGCATGAATGCGCACACACGAAAAGAACACCCTTTCGGGCGTTGCAGTTCAGCAACCGGAGTAACCCCCTTATGGAAATTCGCAAACCGCCAGTGTTAGTGATTAAATCCATCTTTACGAGCCTTGTTATAGGTTCATTACTTATTGCCAGTAGTGCCATGCTGGTACGTAGCACTACTCCAACCCAGTTGGAAAAAGTGTTGCAAACAGGCGAATTGCACGTTATTTCGAGCAATGGCCCTACAACCTATTATGAAGGCTCCAACGGCCTGACAGGTTTTGAATATAGCCTCGTTAAAGGCTTTGCAGATTCGCTCGGCGTTAAATTGGTGATTGAAGACCAATCCGATATCGACCAAATGCTGGATGGCGTTGCCCGCCAGGATTTCCATTTAGCTGCGGCTGGCCTGACAGCGCTGGAAAGTCGCGCCAATAAAGTCATCTTCTCTACTCCTTTTATGCAGGTCACACAGCAGCTGATCTATAGCAGCCGTCTGCCTCAACCCACCAGTATTAAAGACCTGCAAAATAAAGAAGTACTGGTCGTCGCAAACTCATCGCATACCGAACGATTCAAAGCCTTGCAAGCCCAATTCCCGGAGTTGCAGTGGCGCGCGGTAATCAATGCCGAGATGATCGACCTGCTGGAAATGATCAATAAAGGCGAAGCGGATTACGCCGTTATCGATTCAAGTGCCTACGACTTGAACCGTTACTCTTATCCCAAAGCGCAATTGGCGTTCGATGTAAGTGACCCACAACCGCTGGCTTGGGCATTTCCGGCCCTGCGTGACACCAGCCTCTTTGAAGCAGCCCAACGATATTTGGGCAGCATCAAGGCAGACGGTACCCTCGCTAAAGTCACAGAAGAATTTTTTGACCGCCACATAGAAGAAGTGACAACCGGTGAGGCCATGGCATTCACTTACCAGTTGGAACAACGTCTGCCGCAATGGATCGACTATATGAAAAGTGCGGCGGCCGAGTTTAATCTGGACTGGCACCTGCTCGCCGCAATCGGTTATCAAGAATCTCACTGGCAAGCTGATGCCCGTTCCCCTACTGGTGTGCGCGGTTTGATGATGCTGACCAAAAACACCGCCAAAGCAATGGGTGTGGTTGATCGGGAAGATCCGCGCGAAAGTATCTACGGTGGTGCCAAGTACCTGAGCATAGTGCTGGAGCGTCTGCCCAAGCGCATTAAAGGTGATGACCGCCTGAATATGGCCTTAGCTGCCTACAATCAGGGTTTGGGTCATATTGAAGATGCGCGCGTCCTGACTGAGCGCATGGGCGGTAACCCGAGCAAGTGGGAAGATGTCCGCAAATACATGCCTTTACTGGCGAAGCAACAGTATTACAGCCAGGCAAAACACGGCTATATGCGTGGTTGGGAACCGGTTGGATTTGTCGATAACGTACGCAATTACCACAAGATTATTGCCTGGCATCAACAGCAACAGGAATTCCGCCTTGCCACGACCAATACGGGCAATCGACTTTCGGTCAACACCCGTCAGGTTGACGAGGACAACAAGGCCAGAACCAATAGCAATGTGAATGATACGATCACCAAAGTTTCACTGCTTTAATCACACCTGCAGAAACTTTCAAAACTGCCGCACTTGCGGCAGTTTTTATTTGTAATCACCACAAACTCTCCCGCATATCTGGTGGATAAAAAAGATTTTAAACCCGGGGCGTCCAATACATGAGTGGTGGGACTTTAGCCGGGCAAGGGAGTAGAATGCCGCCCCATGAATAGCCGCTGATTTGTGATACCCCCATGATTCCACGTATTGACCAGACATCTCCCATCCAAGCCCTTTACCTGAACTTTATCAACACGTTACGCGAAAACGGCTTTAGCGGCGACCTGAACCCGGATTATGCCAACCGCACCGTATTGGCGACAGATAACTCGATCTACCAAGTCCTGCCACAAGGCGTGCTCTACCCACGCGATACCGCTGACCTCGTCAAAATCGCGCAGCTCAGCCAACAGCCCAAATTCCAGGGTGTGGTACTCAGCCCCCGCGGCGGCGGCACCGGAACCAATGGCCAATCGCTGACTGATGGCCTGGTGGTAGACACCTCCAAATACATGAACCGGATTTTGGAGATCAACGTCGAAGAGCGCTGGGTACGTGTGCAATGCGGTGTGGTGAAAGATCAGCTTAATGCGGCGATCAAACCCCACGGCTTATTTTTTGCGCCGGAGCTGTCCACCAGCAACCGCGCGACTATCGGCGGCATGATCAATACCGACGCCTCAGGCCAGGGCTCTTGCCGCTATGGCAAAACCCGCGACCATGTATTGGAATTGAAAACCATTCTGCTCGACGGCACCGAATGGACCTCAGCTGCGATTGACGAAGCCGAATTGGAAAATTTGTGGAAGCGCGATGACCGCGTCGGCGAAGTGCACCGCATCATTGATGCTATCCAGCGTGAGCATCACGCATTAATCGCGGAAAAATTTCCCACATTAAATCGTTGCCTCACCGGTTATGACCTGGCGCATATCCGCGATGAACAAGGCCGCTTCAATCTCAACAATATTTTATGCGGGAGTGAAGGTACACTCGGCTTTATCACTGAAGCCAAAATTAATGTATTACCTATTCCCAAATTCAGTGCACTCATCAACGTCAACTATCGCGATTTCAACGTCGCCCTGCGCGACGCGACACAACTGATGAAAGCGGAACCAACCTCTATCGAAACCGTCGATTCAAAAGTATTGAACCTGGCGATGAATGATATCGTTTGGCACAGCGTGGCAGAGTTTTTCCCTGCGCCGGCAAGTGGCGAAAAAATCCAGGGAATCAACCTGGTTGAATACACCGCAAATAACGAGGATGAATTAAAAGCTGATGTAAAAAAGCTGACTGACTTGTTAGATGCGGCAGCGCAAGATATCAACACCGGTCGCATCAGCTACTCCATCGCATGGGGGAATGATGCGGTAAATAAAATCTGGGGTATGCGCAAAAAAGCAGTAGGTTTGCTCGGCAATGTGGAGGGGGAAATTCGTCCCGTTCCCTTTGTGGAAGACACCGCCGTGCCACCGGAAAATCTCGCTGATTTTATTTTTGAATTCCGCGCTGTGCTCGACGAATACAAACTGACCTATGGCATGTTTGGTCATGTCGATGCAGGCGTATTGCACGTACGCCCAGCGCTGGACATGAAAGATCCAGCGCAAGAAAAAATGGTGCGCATCATTACCGATAGAGTTGTCGCACTCACGCAAAAATACAACGGACTCCTGTGGGGCGAACACGGCAAAGGGGTGCGCTCAGAATACGCCCCTGCCTTTTTTGGTGAGCTTTATCCACAAATCCAACGGATTAAAGCAGCATTCGATCCACATAACCAATTAAATCCCGGCAAAATTGCTACACCGGCTGCCGACATCGCATTATTAAAAATTGATGAAGTTCCAACACGTGGCCAACAAGATCGAAAAATTCCTGCGCAAGTCTGGCAAGGTTACAGCGAAGGCGTTCATTGCAATGGTAATGGCCTCTGCTACAACTGGAATCCGAACGATGCCATGTGTCCCAGCTGGAAAGGCACGCGCGAACGCAAGCATTCACCTAAAGGGCGCGCATCATTAATGCGTGAATGGCTCAAACAAATGAGCGAGCGCGGCGTAAATACTGTTGAAGAAAGTAAGAAATTAAAGCGCGCCGGCTTCGTGTTTAATCTGCCCGCGCGCGCAATTAACACTCTTGGCAAACGCAAAGGTGAGTATGATTTTTCTCACGAAGTGCATGAATCCATGATGGGTTGCCTCGCCTGTAAATCTTGCGTGGGTCAATGCCCAATCAAAGTTGACGTGCCTGAATTCCGCGCAAAATTTCTGGAACTTTACTACAGCCGTTATTTGCGTCCGTTCAAAGATTATTTTATCGGCGGCTTGGAATTTATGATTCCTACACTGGCAAAAGCACCCTGGCTTTACAACTTAATGATGAAGCCAACGTTTATGCAGACTTTTATGGCGCGCTTTATCGGTATGGTTGATAGCCCACTGCTTAGTGGAATCAGCTTGCACAAAGCCGCCGAAAAACTCGGTGTCAATTACGCAACTCTGGAAAATATTGCACAACTCACTCCCGAGCAAAAAGCCAACGCGGTTATTTTGGTACAAGATGCCTTCACCAGCTATTTTGAAACCCCGCTGGTAATAGACACGCTCAAGCTACTGCAAAAACTCGGCTTTGTGCCCTTGCTTGCGCCTTTCAGGCCCAACGGCAAACCGCTGCAAGTACATGGTTTTTTAAAGGCATTCGCCAAAGCGGCCGATGTAAATGCTACCCAGCTTAATGGCCTCGCATCATCCGGTATTCCGTTAATGGGAATCGAACCGGCAATGACGCTTGCCTATCGCGCGGAATACAAAAAGGTACTGGGCGATAATGCGCCTAAAGTACAATTGATCCAGGAGTGGCTCGCGCAACACGGCGACCGTTTGGCAACGAAAGTGCGTGACTTCAAAGCAGCAGAATTTTCTTTACTGGCCCACTGCACAGAAAAAACCAACGCTGTGAGTTCAGTCAAAGATTGGCAAACTATTTTCGCCAAGCTCGGCCAGCAATTAAAAGTAATCGAAACTGGCTGTTGTGGCATGGCGGGAACTTACGGCCACGAAAGCGATAATGTAGCGACCTCTAAAAAAATCTACGCACTTTCCTGGTCACAAGTAGTGAATAATCCGACCAACAACGGAAAATTAACGGCGACCGGTTATTCCTGCCGCAGCCAAACCAAGCGGATCGACAACGTGAAGTTACCGCATCCGGTGCAGATTTTGTTACAACAAGCGCTGTAAAATCTTACCTACTCACTGACTGACGAGCCACGACTATGAAATTATTACGCAAACTGTTTGGTGCAAAAACCAAGGTTGAACCGATCAAGCCCGCTCCTATTCCCGTAGCGGAACCGAAAGCGCCCAAACCGGTTATCAGCCTGGATATTGTTGAACAAACCAGCGATGAAACTGAACTGTTAAAGTTGGCAAGCGAAGGTGCGACCAGCCCATTGCGCCAAGCTGCTGCCGAAAAAATCCATAGCCGTGAGGCGCTTGAGCAACTTGCCAAAGCGGCAAAAGCCAAAGATAAAACCGTATTTAAAATTGTAAAAACAAAGTTGGATTTGTTTAAGGCTGAGGATGCAAAACTCGCCGAGTTTGAAGCCAGCGCGCAACGCATTTGCGAAAAACTGGAACGCCATGTTTATCTGGAAGCCGACGCACTTTTCAAAGCTAAACTCAGCTCATTGCAAACTGAGTGGGCAGCACTGGCTCAAACCTCGACAGCAAGTCAGGAGCGATTCAAAAATGCCCTGGCCGCATGTGAAGCAAAAATCAACGCGCGTGCACAAGCTATCGCTGATGAAGAAGAGAAAAACACTCTTGACCAACAAGCATTGCAATTGGCTGAAGAGGCTTACAACAACCTCAAGCAAATCGCCAGCGATGTCTATCGCGCTTCGCGTGTAGATGACCTGCTCAATGCCAACTACGAATTGAAAATCCAGGAATTGAGCAATGCCATCCGCCTTGCCGCTAATCGTCAATTGCCATTGGATAGGCTCACCAAAGAATTCGAGCATCGCAAGCAACAAACACTGAACCTTATCGATCAAATTAAAACCTCAGGTACTGCAAAAGAACTCGCTGAAAAACTTGAGCAAGCTGAAGATTCTGACCTGGTAAAAAATGCCCAGCAGAAATTGCAGCAACTTATCCGCTCGGCAAAAGAATTTGGTGATGAGCTGCCTGAAACCTTGATCGATGCCAAAGCAAAACTGGATCAACTCTGGGCACAACGCAGTCAAGCGGAACAAGCAACCAAAAATGCCCTGCGCGATTTTAGCGAACTGGCGCGCAAAGGTTTGTGGGCAGCCGAGCAAGGGTTTGTGCGCAAAGCCCGCGCTATCCAAAAAGAATTACAGGAAAAACGCGCGCAACTGGCCGCAATTTCCCTGGATGTTCCCAAAGGCATCCAAACTAAAATCGATGATTTTGAAGCCCAGCTGGTAAAACTCGGTGATTGGCATGAATTTGCCGTAACACCGAAAAAAGAGGCATTGATTGCGCAAATGCAAGCGCTGGCAACCAACACCATTGCGCCAGAAACACTCGCCACCAAAGTCCACGAACTGCAAGACAGCTGGAAAGAAGTCAGCAAAGGCGTGCAACAACAAGACGATGAGTTGTGGCAAGCATTCCAACGCGCATCCGCCGTCGCTTACGCACCGTGCAAAGAATTTTTTGAGGCCCAGGCAGCAGAGCGCGATGCTAATCTCAACAAGCGTCGTGAACTGGTCAGTCAACTGCAACAATATTTACAGGGCCACGACTTTGCCAACGCTGTTTGGAAAGAGGTAGAACAAACATTGAAAACCGCGCGTGCTGAATGGCAAACCTATTGGCCTGTGCCACGTAAAGCAGGTAACGAGCTGCAAAAAGAATTCGAAAATTTGATGGAGCAATTGTTTGGAAAAATAACCAATGAATATGAGAGCAACAAAGCTGCAAAACAATCATTGATTGAACAGGCAGCAGCGCTAATTAACAGTGACGATAGTCGTGCAGCAGCCGATACCATCAAACAATTACAAGCACAATGGAAAACCATCGGCAAAAGCTGGCATAAAGAAGATCAACAACTGTGGCAAGAATTCCGCAAGCACTGCGATGCCGTGTTCGCACTGCGCAACCAGGCATTTGAGGCGGCTAAAGAACAGCGCCAGGCAGTTGCTACACAAGCAGAAGCGTTGATCGCTCAATTAAATGCATTTGCCGAACAACCACTGGAACAGCTTAATGCTGCAAAAGCAGAAATTGAGACCATTAAAGCCGAATTCGCTGCACTCGATTTGCCTAAAGAATCCGCCAAGGTACTGCACAATAAACTGAATGCAAGTATTGCTGCTATCGCAACCAAACGCGACAGCGCCCGCAGCCAGGCAGAAGAGCAAAGTTGGACTGATTTATTCACTGCCATTAATGCATTGCGTGAATACGAGTTGGCCGTTATCGCACAAACAGCCGATGAAAAGTTAGATACCCAAAAAGCAGCGCTGGAAAAATTGATTGCCGATATACCTCGTTGGCCCACCGGTAGCCTCAGTGTGGTACAGCAGCGCTTAAATAAAGCAGGATCAATTACCAAGGTGGACCAAACATCCAACACCGATCTATTGCAAACGCTCACGATTCGCGCGGAAATTTTAGCGGGAATAGAAACGCCTGCCGAAGATAAACAAGCGCGTATGGCTTATCAGGTGAAACAAATGCAGCAGGCCTTTGGGCAACGCGATAGCAGCTTTGATCCACTGGTATTGGAATGGGTTGGCCTGGGTGGTGTTGCTACTGCTCGTTATAACGCCCTACTCGCCCGCTTTAATAAGAGCCGGTTACAGGGCGTAAAAAGCTAAGGCAACTTCATCATTGATTGCAAAAAAGCGAGCCAGATAGTATCTGGCTCGCTTTTTTATTAGCTGCATTCATCGACGTTTTGGCAAGACTTCAATTATTACAGACAAATAAAAAAAGCAGCCACTGGAATCCAGCGGCTGCAATAATAAAGGGAGAGGTCAAACAACTATACAAAGATAAGGCTTACAAAGAGTTACTACTGAATCCGATGCAAGGCGATATCAAGAACACAATCAGCTTAAAAAAGCTGGCGGAAAACTCCGCCAGAATAAGGTCAAACACAACCCCTGTTTGCCGGGCCATCGGCATGACACAGCAAACATTGGAATTATCCTAACCTCTTGCATACTAGTGGGTCAAGCTTTTTGTCATTATGACTTTATGATGATGGAAATCTGTTCCATTGCTGGATACATTTTTACTAATAAGTATCTTTTAGCCATAATGACGTCAAAATCCTTTTGCTCGCCCGGCGAGCCGCGCGTAAACTGATATGGCGTAGCTACGCGTAACAAGGCACAATCTGCCCTTATTTCCGCATATGCAGTAGCGGTAGAATTATCCAGAGGAGATACAGAGTGGCTAAACAGCCTTTGATTAGCATGCGCCCCGAGTCCAGGGGTTTATCCTATGACCGCCCGGCGGCCAGCCAGATATTCGGGTTTATCCGCGATGCGATTATCAGCATGGAACTCCTTCCCGGGCAAATGATTTCCGAAACTGCCCTCGCCCAGCAATTCGGTGTAAGCCGCACCCCGGTGCGCGAAGCATTGATCCAATTGTCCAATATAGGTTTTGTTGAAGTACTGCCCCAGCGCGGGACTTACGTTTCCAAATTCAGTATGGAAAAAATTCTGGAAGCACGCTTTATTCGCGAGGCGCTGGAAGTCGCTGTGGTAATCCAGCTTGCAACCAACCCCGATGACGCTGTCCGTTCCGAAGCTGTCGATGCATGTGAAAAAATTATCGCTGGCCAAAAGGCGGCGGCAGCTGATGACGATGCGCTGGCTTTCCAGAACCTCGACGATAACTTTCATCAAACCCTGGCGAGTTTTACTCAATACCCACGTGTGGCCGCTTTTATCGAAGCAGAAAAGGCCCATATGGACCGCGTGCGCAACCTGAGTTTGCATGTAAGCGGTCAATACAAACGTGTGCTGAGCCAACATGCCGCCATCATTAAGGCGATTAAAGCCGGCTCAGCTGAAAAATCTGCCGCAGCCATGAGCGTACACTTGAAGGATGTTTACAATATTCTGGAAGTGATTCCGCAAGAACATCCGGAATATTTTATTTGATTTAAAAAAATAGCGGAAAATAAAAAAGCAGTTTCGGCTGCTTTTTTATTTTCTGGATCTAATCGCCGCGCTGATCTTCCTCCGCATTATCCTCTTGCAATTCAAGATCCGTCACGACTTTTTGTGTGAGCTTAACCCGCCCGCTTTTTACCAATGCATCGCGCAATACAAATTCGATTTGTGCGTTGAGACTGCGCAAATCATCATCCGCCCAGCGTTGCAGCGCGGCGATAACCTGCTCATTAATACGCAGCGGAAATGATTTTTTAGTCACAATAACAACCCATGTTATGAGTAAATAGTGCCGGTATTGATCACTGGTTTAGCTTGTTGATCGCCACAGAGTACGACCAATAAATTACTCACCATTGCCGCTTTACGCTCACCATCCAAATCTACCACGCCCTGGTTCTGTAGCTGATCCAAGGCATCAGCCACCATACCCACAGCGCCCTGCACAATTATTTTGCGCGCGGCCAGCACCGCACTGGCTTGCTGCCGCTGTAACATCGCTTGCGCGATTTCCGGTGAATACGCGAGGTGACTCAAGCGCGCTTCCAACACATCAACACCGGCTTTTTGCAAACGATCTTGCACTTCGGTTTTTAATTTCAGCGCAATAGCATTGGCATCACTGCGCAAGGATAAACGCTTGTCATCAGCGTCATGTTCATAGGGATAAGTGGTAGCCAGATTACGCAAGGCTGCCTCGCTCTGGATAGTCACATAGTTTTCGTAATCATCCACTTCAAATACTGCTTCAGCGGTATCTACCACGCGCCAGACAATCACTGCTGCGATTTCAATAGGATTGCCATTAGAGTCATTTACTTTGAGTCGGCCGGATTCGAAATTGCGCACACGCAAACTCACCGATTTTTTGCTGTAGAGAGGATTGGCCCAGCGCAATCCGGAATTGCGGTCAGTCCCTGTATACTGCCCAAATAACTGGAGCACCTTGCCTTGATTGGGTTGCACTATGTAGAACCCGATCCAGCAGATAAAGACCACGATAGCCGCCAAAATGGCGATGACCTTTACGGCGCCAGGCAGGAAGAAGACTCCACCAATACTAGCGGCTTGCAATACCAGCAAAACCACCAACAGGAAATAACCCGACCCACTGCGTGCCTCTATTTCATGAACCATGACGTGCTCCTTTGTGAACCGCAATGATATTATTTTGATATCAAAATAATATACAAAATATCGCTTGTAAAGTGCTTTTTATCGCTCTCAATGTAGCTTTCAGTTCCATTTGGAATTTTGTCCAGTAAGTAGCTTGGGAAGTCCAGTGCACAACTTACACCATC
Source organism: Cellvibrio sp. GW822-FHT04B05 (assembly GCF_058800985.1). Taxonomy (NCBI): domain Bacteria; kingdom Pseudomonadati; phylum Pseudomonadota; class Gammaproteobacteria; order Cellvibrionales; family Cellvibrionaceae; genus Cellvibrio; species Cellvibrio sp. GW822-FHT04B05. The sequence goes on from NZ_JBXAMU010000002.1 coordinate 514,172, forward strand.
TTATTCAGACGGATCTTTAAGACGATGAAGCTGCATATAGCCTAAATGGATTTCATCAGGGGTTGAGTCTATGGCCGGTTCAAACTTCAGTTGATATTGTGATTTTATTGTTTCCGGAAATAGGTCTTTTATCTCATAAATATCATCCACATCGATGCCATATTTTTCATCAATGTGGGATGCAGCGCCTTTAAATCCATTAGTTTTATAGAACGCAGATTCTTTTGCTTTGCTAATTGCTTTTACTTTGTTCGGCGCAACAACCAGCATTTTATGGTGAAATTCATCAAATTCATTAGGTCTGTAACCACCTAAATTGATGAAAAATAGTTTATTTGCAGAAGTACCTTCAATATCTGAATTTTTATCAACCACCGCAACTGAATATCCATCAACAAACGTCACCTTACGCCAGGCATCCAAATGGATATTGCCTTTTGCTTCAGGCCAGGATGCCTTGATAGCGGGTACCAACTCGGTTATGTCATAGGCAACACCAAAAAACATATCATGCTGCTCAGTGATGCGACCTGTTGGTCTACAGCCAAGCATTGTCATAAAAAGCGTTGGTTGAGGAATGGGGAGTTTACTCATTGAGTATCTGCTTAAACGTATAGTAGCGCCTCACTTGGCAATCTACAGGCTAAAAACCACGGTAATGATATACCGCGCTGTAGCTATAAATCCAACACCAGCAATTTACTCTTTGCCCTGGAACAACATAGCGTCATTTGGTTATTAAGCGCTTTTTCTGCATCTGATTGCACTGAATCGCGATGATCCGGAACACCGCAGGTAACCGGTGTTAAGCAGGCACCACAAATGCCCTGCTCGCAAGATAACTCCAATGGAAATCCATGATCCATTAAAACAGCTGCAATACTTTTATCTTCCGGAATCAAAAATTGCTGCCCCGTTGACGCAATCCGCACCTGAAATGTAGCTAACGCAATATCATCAGGCATGATGTCAGCTTGGAATTTTTCCGAAAAAATTTGAGTAGCTAACCAACCTCTTTGTATTGATTGCTCTTTAAGATACGACATAAATCCGCTTGGTCCGCAGCTAACAATAACCGCATCAGGATCTGGCTCGGTTAAACATGCGGGTAAAGATTTTCGTAAGCTACTCCCCTCCGTACTGTGATAAAAAAATACGGTACTATTAAGCGTAAGCGGCAAAGACCGCAGTCGCTGCAAAAAAGCAAACTCCTCGATTGATGATGTGTAGTAATGCAATTCCACATCCTTACCTGACGCTACGATTGTTTCCATCATTGTTATCAATGGCGTGATACCTATACCACCTGCAAACAGTAAGTATCGACTGGCTGAAGGTAATGGGAAATTATTGCGTGGCGCCGATATTTGCAGCGAACTTCCAACCTGTAAATTATGATGCATCGCTAATGAACCACCCCTGGAGTTTTCATCAAGGCGCACACAAATTTCATAACTATCGCGCTTGGACAGTGAACCACATAACGAATATTGGCGAACCAAGCCTTGTGGCGTATGCACATCAATGTGTGCTCCCGGTTCAAATTCAGGCAGTTCATCACCAGTGACTCGGCTTAACAGAAAACTGAGATTGCCTTGGCCATTAACATAAATTGCAGTGACAATCACATCCAATAAAGAATTCTTCATGGCGTTTCCTAAGCAGTAAAAAACCGGCTAAAACCCATCGTTTTAAGGCCTTTGCGATAAGCGATAGAACTGCGATCAGCGGGAATATGTGCTTCCAATTTTGGATCGAGAGGTAAGCACTCAGGCTTTTGCGATTCCACAATCGCTTTATCCTCTTCAAACACACGTTGATTGAAATCGTAGACATCTTGCACAGGAAGCTCTTTATCAAAATTTCTCGCAATAGGTGCAAACAAGCGAGTGACTTTTGCAGAGACTGGTGAAGCCGCATTCATAATCACCAAACGGCCCTGCTCAGGGAAATGTATTTCAAGCGTGGCGGTAAAAGGTAAGTGAACCCGGAAGTGGCGCAACCATTCGAAACCCTCTCTACCACGATCAACGGCACCTATTGGATAGTTACCTACACTACTGCGGTATTCCACTTCAAAACCAACAGGTGTTGTTGCAGGGTGGTAAGCCGGAACCACCGCATTATCGGGATCACCAAAGGTTGCTTTGTGCACAAAACCAAAATGGGCAACATCAAGAAAGCCTTCCATCTGGCGACCGGCAAAACCGAAGATATCAATTGTAGGGCAAACAATTTGTTGGAACGCCGGTTCATCCCAGTGCGGCATATCGGGTAGCTGGGGCTGTTCAATCACCTCTTTGCCAAGTGGACGTAAACACACCCAAATTAATCCGTACCGCTCTACAGCAGCGTAAGTTTTAAGATGAAATTTTGCAGGTATTTGCATGTCCGGATGTGCAGGTACATGCATGCAGTGTCCTTCAGCACCAAATTCCAAGCCATGATAAGGGCACTGGATTCTATCGCCCTTCTGTATGCCCATACTGAGTGGCACTCCCCGATGGGGACAGAGGTCATTTGCGACCACAACTTGTTTGTTGGAGCGGTACACTACCAGGGGTTCATCCAACAGCACGGCAGAGACTGGGCCTTGATCGATATCGCGTGCAAGAGCTACCGGGTACCAATGCCGGGCAAGCAGGAGCCAGTCATGGGAATCAAAAGTACAGTTGCGAGGCAATTCGGTGTTCAGGTCAGTAGCAATCATGGTAAGCCCTTAAAAACGTATGGTTGTATGGGTTCTGCCAGTAAATTGTTATAGACTTGGGTGCACTAATCCATGTCATAGAATCGCATAGCATGTTGCAAAATATAGAGCGCCGCATCCAACCTTTGGTATTCTCACGCTTCCTGCGCTATTTTTGCGCCGTCGCAAAGCTTGGCTCTATCCGAAAAGCTTCAGAACAGTTGCACGTATCCGCCTCCTCTATTGACCGACAGATTTTGATCGTGGAAGAAGAGCTGGAAATCCCTTTGTTTGAACGATTACCCAGTGGACTGCGGCTCACGGCAGCAGGGGAACTGCTGTTGCATTCAGCATTAAGCTGGCAAAAGGATTTTGAGCGGGTCAAGGTACAGATGGATGATCTGCGAGGATTGCGGCGGGGTCATGTGCAGATAGCGGTTATCGAGGCATTAAGTAAAGGTTTTGTTACCGATATGGTGTGCGCAATTCGCCAGGAGTTTCCCGGTATTTCGTTCACGCTGAATGTGCTCGATAACGCAAATGTTGCGCAGGCTCTTGTTTCCGGAGAGGCCGATTTCGGCATTATGCTGAATCCCAAACCCTCAAAAGATCTCGCCGTGCGTAAATCTATTGATATCGAAGTAGGTATTGTGACGGCACCAGATCATGCACTGGCACAAAATCAGAATATTCGTTTCAATAAATGTATTGGATATCCACTGGTTTTACCTTGTGAACCGCTGGCGCTAACAAACCAGGTAAATGATTTAGCAAGCGCAGCGCGAACAAAACTGGATATTGTTGCAACGTCAGATAATGTACAAATGCTTAAATCATTGGTGACTCAGGGCTTAGGTATTTCAGTTTTGGGTTGGCTGGATGTAATCAATGAGGTAAATGCAGATGAGCTGGCATTTATCAAACTTACTGATCCTGGAATAAATCCTTTTACCCTTTCATTGTGTGTCGCCAGCTCCCGCCAACTGTCGTTGGCGGCAAGTTTGTTATTGAATCGCTTAGAACCATCATTTTTGGGATTGCAGAGAAATACCTGATAGCATGGACAAACGTCGCGGGATAAATCGCAATGATGGCTAACCAATAGGATTACTGAAGACTAAATAAATTTAGTCTTGCCTCCTAAAAATTATTTTTTCTGCTGCGCAAGCAACCAATCGTAAAGGTCTTTACTTGCATAAATACGTTTCCATGCATCATGTCCCATATCTTCATGCACAGTAAAACGGATTTCAGACTCGCCTGATTCTTCCAGTTTATTAATACCTGCATAGAAGAATTTTTTCTGTACTGCAGTATCACGCCCTGCAGCAAATGCCCACACAGGTATATTGGCTTTTGCGATAGGCGCCATCAAATCCGGATGACCCCAGCCAACAACTGGAACTGCTGCTGCGAATAAATCGGGATGTTTACTCGCCATATACCAGGTACCAAATCCACCATAACTTAAACCAGTTATATAAAGACGATTAGTATCGGTACGATAATTTTTTTGCACATTATTAATCATGCCCATTAAATCCTGTTCCACCTGATCCCATCCCACTGGCAGTAACGGCGACACGGCAGACATATCTTTTATTTCTTCACCTGCACTCATCGGTTGCGGTGTTCCGAAAAGTGGGGCATAAGGCGGCGCACCATCCGCCAGGCGCTGCGGAATTTGCGCGCGGGTGCGATTCGCGATGTAGGGCACTTTGCCCATAGTGAACATATGCAGCTGCGGGGAAACAATAATAAATGGTAAATCTTTCTTTTGAATCCAGGCTTCATAAAGCGGGCCGTGACTGATTACATAATCCAATTCATCCAAACCATTGCCGCGCTCACCATTGCCATGTAAAAAGAACAGCACCGGCCATTGTTTATTGGGTTGCGATTCATAACCACGCGGCAAGTAAACAAAGTATTCACGCTTGAGTTGATCCACACTGCTGGTGTAGGACAAGCGCAAAAGTTGCTCGGTCGATGGTGTCTTGGCAGTCTGCACATTAGTACATCCGCTCACTCCGGCAACCAATAAAACGACCAAAAGAACTCGCAGTTTCATGATAGATCCTGTTGTTATTACTATTAGGAAAACCCTGACCAGAATGAATTACAGCAGCTAAACAACAAGTGTTTTTGCGCTTCTTAACCCCATGCCCTGCTCGATTCATCAATATAGCGACCGCCTGACAATTGTCACAAGACAATAGTGACTTTCGAGGCTGGCATCGCCATGGATTAAGGATCAGACTAACCTGATGACGCAGAGAATGAATTATCAAATGGTCATCAGGAAGAATCGCAACGGACAGGCAGCGGATACATAATAGACTGATATCAATACCATCACGCAGACAACACTATGAATCACAATACCAACCAATGCATAGGCTCCATTCACTCTGCCAAATCCTGGGTTTGGCTGATATTCAGCCTTTGGTATTTTGTGCCCATTTATTACATGCCATTCAGTGGCACAGCTTATGTTTTGCTCATAGGCGTCTACTGCGTGTTTGTCGCGCTTTATTTATGGGCGATAACCCTGCAATCGCGCCATATCTGGAAACCGATTTTGGCATTAACGATTCTCGCTATTGCAATTACCCCCTACACTCCCGGGTCCAGTACTTTTTTTTCCTACATCGGATTTCTGATCGGATATTTTTATCGCACCAGAATCTGGATGACCATCCTCGCTGGCTTGGTATTAATAATCGCAGCCATGCATTTTTATTTTAATTACCAATTTCCATTCTTTGCCCTTCCCGCTCTTTCAGGTCTGGTTACCATCAGCATCATCGGTTACGTTGAAAGAATTCGCATGGAAGCGCGCACCAGCCAATTAAAAAGCCGGCAAGAAATTGAACAGCTCGCAGTGATCGCCGAACGCGAACGCATTGCACGCGACCTGCACGATATCCTCGGCCATACCTTATCGAGCATTGCATTGAAAGCGGAGCTGGCTGAAAAGTTATTGGCCCAGGAAAAATTGGATAACGCCAAACAACATTTGTCTGAACTGCATCAAATTGCGCGTAATAGTTTGAGCCTGGTACGTCAGACAGTATCGGGTTACAAACATCGCGGCCTTTCTGGTGAGGTGATGGAACTCTGCGAGAAGTTGCGCCAAAACGGTTTTTTGGTCGACCTTAATGGGGAAATCCCCCAACTTTCCCCGCGCGCCGAAACAGCAATCATTTTGGCCTTGACCGAACTCACGACAAATATCTTGCGCCACAGCAATGGCAATCATTGCCAGATTGAATTCCAACAGAGTTGCGACAAAATTTTAGTGCGTATGCGCGATAACGGTGCGGTTAAATCATTGATTCCCGGCAATGGTTTGCAAGGTATACAAGAGCGGCTCAACGCACTGACGGGCGATTTGCAATCCTCTATTAGTAAAGGCTGTGAATTTATTATTTCCTTGCCACGCAAGGAATTGCACCAGCAAGACTAGACGTTAAACATTGCACCTGAAAAAAGAGTACACCTGAAACAAGGGCGCATTTTAGGCAAGAGTAAACGGGACTATGAAAATTTTATTGGCTGAAGATCAATCAATGGTGCGCGGCGCATTAGCTGCCTTGCTCGGCATGGAAGAGGGATTTGAAATTACCCAAGCGGAAGACGGCGATCGCGCCTGGCTGCTGATGAAACAAAACAGTTACGACATTTTACTGACCGACATTGAAATGCCCGGCCGATCCGGTCTTGAATTGGCACAGTGGGTTTTACAACAAAAATTGCCAACCAAGACTATTATTATTACCACCTTTGGCCGCTCCGGTTATATTCGCCGCGCTATTGATATGGGCGTTGCCGGATTTTTATTGAAAGACGCACCCTCAGAGCAATTGATCCAGGCCATCTACAAAGTCATGGATGGAAAGCGTGTTATTGATGGTGAACTCGCCATGATGGCATTGGGTGAAAGTGATCCGCTCAACGATAAAGAACGCCGTGCCCTGCGCTTGGCCGCCGAGGGAAAAACCACTGCGGAGATTGCTACCGTATTGTGTCTATCCGAAGGAACTGTGCGCAATTATCTCTCTGAGGCCATTGCCAAACTGCATGCGGCCAACCGCGTAGATGCCGCACGCATCGCCCGCCAAAAAGGCTGGATCTGATAGCCAAAAGGTTAGGATCCAAAGATTGCCAGCTTGTATGCAAGTTTACGAATTTTATCCCGCCCGATATTCCTGTAGCAGCAAAATGGCTGCTAGAATCCCCTTAAGCTGCTGTTCCGGCAGCGACTCATCACAGCGATAACGACCGATAAAAAATCAGTAAGACCGAGTGGTATAACTGACCGAGGCAAAACACATCGGAATCAGCAGCCGCTTGTGCACCACGTCCACCCCATAACCTACAAAAAAACAGGGAAACCTAGCATGCAGACTGACACTATCCGGCAATTGCCGGAGTACGCGGCCCTGACCCGCGCACGCAAAAAAATTATGTGGCCCCTATCATTGGCTGTCATTGTTGCCTACTTCGCACTGATCCTCACTATCGCGTTTGAACCTGCCCTACTCGGCAATCCTATAGGGAATGGTGTTACCTCCATCGGTATGGTGCTGGGGCTTGGCATCATTCTCTTTTGTATGGTAATCACCGGCATTTATGTCTACTACGCGAACCGCGTCTTAGAGCCGTTGACCCAGGCGATTGTGAAAAAAGCAGGAGGCAAAGCATGAAATACAATGCACCTCTCGCACTCATATTATCGGCAATGGCAACGTGCGCCTGGGCGCAGGCTAGCAGCGAAAAAAGTGTCAATACGATTGCCATCATTATGTTCCTGGCGTTCGTCGCTGTAACACTCGGCATTACCTATTGGGCAGCACGCCGAACCAAAACTGCCAGCGATTTTTACGCTGCTGGCGGCGGTATTACCGGATTCCAAAACGGCCTCGCCATTGCGGGCGATTACATGTCGGCTGCATCTTTTTTAGGGATTGCGGGATTGGTATACACATCCGGCTTTGATGGCTTGATTTATGCGATTGGATTTTTAGTCGGCTGGCCAATTGTACTGGTGCTCATCGCAGAACCGCTGCGCAACCTGGGCAAATACACATTTGCGGATGTAGCGTCATTCAGGCTACAACAAAAGCCCATTCGCATACTCGCCGCCAGCGGCTCATTGGTTACCGTTATATTTTATTTAATTGCGCAGATGGTCGGCGCCGGCAAATTAATTGAATTGCTATTTGGTTTGCCTTACGAAGCGGCAGTAGTGATCGTTGGCGTATTGATGACACTCTACGTAACCTTTGGCGGAATGCTCGCCACTACCTGGGTGCAATTAATAAAAGCGATTTTATTATTGTCCGGCGCATCGCTGATGGCAATTTTGGTGATGGCGCAATTTGGCTTCAGTTTTGAAAGCCTGTTTTCCGAAGCAGTAAAAGTCCACGCAAAAGCAGATGCGATTATGGCACCAGGGACTTTAGTCAGCGATCCTATTTCGGCAATTTCACTCGGCATCGCATTGATGTTTGGTACTGCCGGCTTGCCGCATATTTTGATGCGTTTCTTCACCGTGAAAGATGCCGTACAAGCGCGTCGCTCGGTATTTTATGCAACAGGATTTATCGGCTATTTCTATATCCTCACTTTCATCATCGGCTTCGGCGCGATTATTCTGCTGCTGAAAAATCCGGACTACTTCAGCGAGGGTGCATTGATTGGCGGTGCCAATATGGCGGCGATCCATTTGTCCCACGCTTTGGGTGGCGATGTATTGCTGGGCTTTATTTCAGCAGTGGCCTTCGCCACGATTCTCGCGGTGGTATCAGGTTTGACCCTGGCAGGTTCAAGCGCCATCTCCCATGACCTTTACGCAACCTTGGTATTAAAAGGTAATCACGACGAGAAAAAAGAAATCCGTGCATCACGTATCGCCACCGTTTGCCTCGGTGTAATTGCGGTGTTGCTCGGCATCGTCTTTGAAAAACAAAACGTTGCGTTTATGGTAGGCCTTGCATTCTGCGTTGCCGCCAGTGCTAACTTTCCTATCCTGCTGCTGAGTATGTACTGGCGAAAACTGACCACACGCGGCGCTGTTATCGGTGGTGGTTTAGGGTTGTTCACGGCGGTGATTCTCGTCGTGCTTGGCCCAACTGTCTGGGTGGATGCATTCGGATTTACCGACGCAATTTTCCCTTACAAGTATCCAGCAATATTTTCGGTAAGCATGGCATTTATCGGCATTTGGTTTTTCTCTATCACCGATAAATCAGCGGCAGCAGCGACTGAACAAGCATCGTTTGATGCACAATTTGTGCGTTCGCAAACCGGGATTGGAGCATCTGAAGCTTCACAGCATTAAGCTGCACAATTGGCAGCTGCAAGTGCATCCGGTTAGATGCACTTGCAGTTGTTGATACTCAAGGAGGGAATTAATTATTGGTAATAGGCGTGTCTTCAATAAGCGGCAATTAAAGCCCGCACGGCGATGGTAATGCCGGGTTTTGTTCTTTCACATTGTCGATATAAGCCACTTTTTTACTGCGCATATCGGCGATTTGCGCTTCCACTTCCGCCGTAGTGATGGCTACCCCTTCCTGGAAAAATACCCAATCGATATCTTCCTGATATTCACGCAGTTCAGGAGAGTCCACCGGTCCCTGAGAACCGTCAGCGCCCTTGGGCATAAACCACAAGTTAAAGTTGATCGACATAAAATCTTCCGGGTATACAGCGCTGGTGTGTTCGGAGAATAATTTGCCATCGACATAGTAAGTGACTTTGTTGTCGGCAACGGTTAACACCAGCGTCCGCCAACCGGCATAACTACCTTCTTGGCGAGTGAACTCATTCACTTTGGTCCAGGGCTCCAACTGGAAAGTATCCCACGTGGTAGTCCACATCGCAGGTTTGGTATTTTCGCCCCAACCACCGTTCGGCAGATATTCAAAATCGGTCTCGCTGTAATCTTTATCCATGGGTGCTTTGAGTGGGCTGATGGCGTAGAAGGTCTGGATAACTTCATCCCCATCCGGTCCCGAGCTCGGCTCATCGCGGAAAAAAATGCGCGCGGCGTAGGTGCCCTCGCGATATTTACGCGCATGGCAAAATTGCGTGTGACGGGTTTTTTCACCGGTACCATTGGTGACCGAACTCATTCTGACTGCACCTGCTTCGGTATCCGGAATATCCGCATGGAAAGACAAGCCCTCTGCCGACCAGGTCGCCCCTTTGATGCCCGGATGACCGGTTTCGGTTCTTACCTTCCAGCCATTGTTATGGAATGCGTTAATATCCTGATAACTGAAATCGTCAAAAAAAACTGCTGCTGTCGCAGGAACTGTCACGGGAACTGCAGCAGGTTCTACTGCTTTGGTTTCTGCTGGTGTGGATGCTTGTTCGATTGTCGAGTCAGTTTTCGAATCGCAGCCGACAAACGCAATTGATGCAGTGAGAATGCTGGCAAAAAAAATACGATGGTGCCCCATATTGTTATCCTATCGTCGTGGTTGATTATTGGTGATTACTTGCAAAAGGTAAATTTCTCGCATTACAGACAACGTTGTCAAATCATTCACTACAGGAAATCGGGAATTTAACGTGGATTTACATAAGTTAATCCAAAGTGAAAATGTCTGTTTCACTTTAAGGCCAATTGGCAAGCATTGGCCGATTAAAAATCGGGAGGCGATTCTACAAATACCAGTTGCCCTGACACAGGGTGGGCAAACTGGAGATCAGTCGCATGCAACAGCAACCGATCAGTCGCTTTGGCATAATCACCGCCATAGAATTCGCATCCCAGAATAGGATGCCCTATCGCCTGCAGGTGCAAACGCAGTTGATGGGAGCGCCCGGTAATCGGGTGCAGAAATACCCGTGTTGTTCCCGCCGCTGGATCATGAGCCAGGACGCGGTATTCGGTAATCGAGGGTTTGCCTGTCGCTTGGCAGATTTTGTATTTAGGCCCCTCGGCGGAGGCGATAGGCAAATCGATAATCCTCTCATCTCGTTCTATTAATCCCGCAACCACCGCGGTGTAATGTTTGCTTACCGTACGCGCCTGGAATTGCTTGCTGATATGGGAGAGCGCAGGCTTATTAAGCGGAATCACCATCACCCCGGAGGTATCAAAATCCAGCCGATGGACAATCTCGGCACCGGCATAATCAGGTAACAGCCGACTAATCACCGAATCGCGGTTTTGCGGATGGCGACCCGGTACGCTGAGCAAGCGCGCAGGCTTGTTAATCAGGAGGAAATCCTGTGTTTCTTGTAAGATTTCTATCTCTCCATCACAGGGTGGGAGAATGAATAATTGCTCAATATCCGGTTGCATAAGTGAAATCGATAATAGATAGACAAAAAATCAATAACGCCATAATACCAGCTCAAACCCAATAAACTTGCGTGTCATAACCTACAGGAACAAAGTTAGTCACAAAGGTTTGTTCACTTCGGTATAGGCTACTGCTATCGTGCCGCCGCAACAGTCGCTGAAAAACCACTTTTCCTGTATTATTTGCGCCTCGATTTTTAGCCTACAGAGCCATTCCAACCGTGATGGCCTTTACCTTTGCCATTCCGTGTGGCTTACATTTGATAGGTATTTAGCTCCATGTATATCTACGACGATTACGACCACAGCATTCTGCGCCAGCGTATCGCCCAGTTCCGTGGCCAGACCGAACGCTTCCTTGCAGGGGAGCTTCCGCCCGAACAGTTCTTGCCATTGCGCTTGCAAAATGGCCTTTACGTACAACGTTTGGCGCCCATGCTGCGCATCAACGTCCCCTACGGGATGATCAACTCTACCCAACTGCGCAAGCTGGCCCATATCGCCCGCCATTACGATAAAGGCTACTGCCATGTCAGTACTCGTCAAAACATCCAATACAATTGGCCGGATCTGACCGAAGTACCGGATATCCTCTCCGAATTGGCCGAAGTAGGAATGCACGGCACCCAGTCCAGCGGTAACTGCATCCGCAACACTACGTCCGATCAGTTTGCCGGCGTCGCGCCCGATGAAGTCATCGATCCGCGCCCTTACTGCGAAATTATTCGCCAGTGGTCCAGCTTCCACCCTGAATTCGCATTCTTGCCGCGCAAATTCAAAATCGCCGTTACCGGTTCAACGCAAGACCGCGCCGCCGTGCAAGTGCACGATATCGGCCTGGAAGTTGTATTCAACGATAAAGGCGAAGTGGGCTTTAAAGTGTTTGTCGGTGGCGGCTTGGGCCGTACACCGGTTATCGGTGTGGCGATTCGTGAATTCCTGCCGGAAGAAGATTTGCTCTCTTACCTCGAAGCGATTTTGCGTGTGTACAACCTCTTCGGTCGTCGCGATAACAAATACAAAGCCCGTATCAAAATTCTGGTGCGCGCGCTAACGCCAGAGGTCTTTGCCCAAAAAGTGGAAGATGAATGGCAACATTTGAAAGATGGTTACAACAAGCTGACGCAGGCAGAAATACAACGCGCTAAAGGCTTCTTCACTGCACCGGCTTATGAGCAAATTGATAACGCTGCTGCGCAAGCAGCGGTAGATGCACAAGCTGCTGATAGCGTTGCTTTCAGCAAATGGTTGCAACGCAATATACGCGAACACAAAATTCCCGGTTATGCGTCAGTTACCCTCTCGCTGAAACCAACCGGCGTTGCGCCTGGTGATATCACCGATTCGCAACTGGAAATTATCGCAAACCTTGCTGATAAATACAGTTTCGGCGAAGCGCGCACAACACACGAACAAAATATCGTACTTGCCGATGTGAAAAAGACCGAGCTGTTTGCTTTGTGGCAAGAATGTAAAGCGGCCGGTTTTGCGACCCCCAACATCGGTACTATTACCGATATCATTTGCTGTCCCGGCGGTGATTTCTGCTCACTCGCTAATGCCAAATCAATTCCGATTGCCGAAGCTATCCAACGCCAATTTGATGATCTGGATTATGTCTATGATCTTGGCGATATCGACCTGAATATTTCCGGTTGCATGAATGCTTGCGGTCATCATCACGTCGGCCATATCGGTATTCTCGGTGTAGACAAATCCGGCAAAGAATTCTATCAGGTACAGTTGGGCGGCAGCGCCAGCAACGACGCATCACTCGGCGATGTACTTGGTCCCTCATTCGGTGCTGATGATATGCCTGCGGTTATCCAGAAAATTGTGGATGTGTACGTCGCCAATCGCACTGCGGAAGAATTATTTATCGATACCTATCGCCGTATAGGTGCAGCTCCCTTCAAGGAGAAAGTCTATGCAAAAGCTAATTAAAGATGGCCTTATCCAGGATGATACCTGGACACTGGTTGCCAAAGCCGAAGGTGAAGCAGCAGCAATTGAAATACCTGCAGGCCAGGTGTTGATTCCAGTTGCAGTGTGGCTCGCGCAAAAAAACCAATTGCAAAACCGCTCAGATATAGGTGTATGGTTTGATAGCGATGAAGGTGCTGAATTGATCGGTGACGATGCAAATCGTTTTGCGGTAATCGGCGTAAACTTCCCGCTGTTTATGGATGGTCGCTCATTCTCAACCGCGCGTTTGTTGCGCGAGCGTTATGGCTTTACCGGTGAGTTGCGCGCAGTGGGTAATTTTATTCGCGATCAACTTTGTTATCTGCGCCGCTGCGGTGTAAATGCATTTGCATTTGCCAACCCGGAAACCAATCTGGAAGAGGCAGTAAAATCGCTCAGCGATTTACAGGAATATTACCAAGCGTCGGTTGATCAACCGCTGCCACTGTTCCGTCGTCGCGCGTAATATTGTAATCCGCACATAAAAAACGCCGCTGTTGTGATGACAGCGGCGTTTTTTATTGCGTAGCAATTTATACGCGGCACAGTTTTTTAACGACTAAAGAAGGCACGGATATTATCTGCTTCAGCCAAAGTATCCTGCCTTCCCAACTCCATTAACTCAGTAATAAATTCGTTGGAAAACAATAAATAACTCGCTGCTGTTGCGCCTCCACCTTTTGCGGTAGCACCAATCGCGCGCAAGAAAAATCGCAAACTTTTTGGCAGGTAACGCACATTACGCCCGGCGATACTATCAATAGGCGATGAGGGAGAAATCACCATATTCTCAACCGGTCGCAATATAATTCCCTCGCGCATACGTACATCTTCCGGAATCAATTTTAACAATTCATTCATGCGCTGCATGTGTTCCAAATCGCCTTCGAGTGCATCGACAAACGCGCTGTTAAATAAATGCCCAACAATCTGCCCCATGGATGGCGAGTGACGGTGTGGTACACGTCGACTGGCTTTGGGAGCGCGGTTACCACTCACCCCCACCACAAACAACGCATCCGCACCCAGATGCAATGCCGGACTAATCGGCGCCAACTGACGCAGCGCACCATCACCAAAATATTCACGGTTGATACGCACAGCAGGAAAAATGGTAGGAATTGCAGAAGAAGCAAGTAAATGCTCAAGGCGTAAATGCGTCGCCACGCCGCTGCGGCGATAACGCGACCACCCTTGCAACGCCGGACTACCTTGAAAAAAACTCACCGAGTGCCCGGAGGTATAACCCATTGCCGACACACTCACTGCAAGTAATTTTCCGCTCTCGACAGAATGATTAATATTTTCGAAATTAATTTTTGAGCCGAGCAAATTCCACAGAGGTGCGTTGTCCAGTAAAGATAAAGGACGGCGACGGCCCACGCCCTCATTAAACAATGAAAGTCCGAGATAACCGAGGCCTTTAAAAATATCGCCCCAACCGTGCAAATAAACCTGCCCAATATCCAGGTTTTGCCACATATAGGCGAGTGCATTGACTGCCGATTTGAAATTACCTTTATGCGCTGCAATCGCCAACGCATTGATGGCTCCCGCAGAAGTACCACAAATAATAGGAAAAGGATTTTCACAGTCATCTGGCAGAACATCCGCAAGGGCTTGCAACACCCCGACTTGATAAGCAGCACGGGCACCACCGCCAGATAAAATCAATGCTGTTTTCATAAACGCTTCTTATAGACAGATATTTTTATTTAGCATTACCAAGGGGGTTATCTAATTTGATAAAGCTGTATTACTTTGAGGTTAGCAGCTGACGCTTCTTTTGGCGCAAAAAACTTTTCGAGCAGCAGAAATAAAAAAGCACCTGAAGCAGGTGCTTTCCTAACAGCAAATCAATTTTATTCCGGCCGGACTAACAATAATGCGCCTTGCACTGCCACCACGTGAGCGCGACTACCGACGGCAACAGGCTCGCTGTGCGCCGCATCAAGACGCGCTTGCCAATCGATACCGGAGTAAGCAACCGTACCCTGATCGCGAGTAATTAATTGGGTCACCGGTAAAACTTTGCCGATCATATCGCTACTTGTATCGCGACCAATGCCGGCGTTTTGAAAAGCCTTTAATGGTTTCCACAATAATGCAGCACTTAATGCAGCCAAAACAGCCACGCTAAACACTTCCATTTCCCAACCGCTGATCATGCCGATGGAAACCATAACTCCTGTTAGCAAGCAGCCCAATGCTAAAAATAATAAAGGCCCACTCATTCCCAATACACTTAGCTCGGCAACCAAACAAATGCCTGCTATCGCATAGAGGAGGTGATCCTGATTCTGCGCAAAATGATCAATCAAGCCCATAGCTCTTTTCCAACCATTAGAAGCGAGTTGCTTGTGCGGAATTTATTGAGGAAGACACTGCCATCGCTTGCGCAACGGTCGTGGTAATATTTTCGCTGGTTTTACCATCGGTCAATACCACAGTGCCTTTTTGCGCAATGGCCTTGTGCGCATCAATTGCCCCTTGCGCCAGATTCAAAGCAACTGCTTTTTGCCCTTCTTCAGTCGCCGCTGATTTACCAATTGTGGTCAGCGCTTCTGCTTCAGCAATCGCGACCAGGCGGATGGCTTCTGCTTTACCGGTAGCTTCCAGAATTTGTGCTTCTTTGCTCGCTTCTGCTGCAAGAACCTGCTCCGCTTTAGCAGCCTCTGCATCGAGAACACGTGCCTGCTTTTGGCCTTCTGCTGTGGTAATTGCAGCGATTTTAACACCCTCAGCCGTTAAGATTGCCGAGCGCTTTTGCCGCTCCGCAGTCATTTGTTTTTCCATGTCTTCTTTAATTGACGGAGGAATAGTAATTTCCAGCAACTCAAAACGTAAAACAATCAAGCCCCAAGGTTCAGTCGCGCCCTGCATTGCCTCCTGAATTTTCGCATTGATGGCCGACCGGTTTTGAAAGCAATCATCCAACTCCATCGAGCCGATCGCATTACGCATGGAGGTCATGGCGAGTTGCGTACAGGCCAATTTGTAATCGGTAATATTGTTGGTTGCCGCTGCCGCATCAATCACTTTGATAAATAGTACACCGTCAATACTCAACGCAATGTTGTCTTTGGTGATCGCCGATTGTTTCGGGATGACTAAAGACTGCTCTTTTAAATTACGATCAGCCTCTACAGACTCAACGTAGGGGATAATAAAATTTAAACCCGAACTTAGCGTCTTCGTATATTTACCAAAACGATAAATAACATAACCGCGGTTCTGCGGCACAAAGTGAATACCTTTTTTCAAGGTATAAAGCAACACCAACGCAACCCAGAAAGCCGGGCTGGTGAGAAGAGAAAGTAACGCATCCATAATGAGATCCTGAGTGGTGATACGATGAAGCAGTGCTGCGATTTAACCCCGGTTTCTATTAACGAGCGATTAACTCTTTTTAGCCGTATTGCCCTTGGCGATTTCCTGATCGCGCAATTCGCGGCGCAAAATTTTCCCCACATTGGTTTTGGGCAACTCTTTGCGGAATTCGATCAGATGCGGAACCTTGTAGGCGGTCAACGATTCTTTAGCAAATGTACGCACTTGCTCAATCGTAAGTTGCTCATTGGCAGTGACAATAAATGCTTTGACCGTTTCACTACCATCCCCATCGGGAACACCGACAACTGCAACTTCTACAATATCGGGATGGCCGCTTAACGCGTCTTCCACTTCATTAGGGAATACTTTGAATCCGCTCACATTGATCATGTCTTTTTTGCGGTCAACAATTTTGATGTAGCCATCTGGTTGAATCACGGCAATATCACCCGTCTTAAACCAGCCATCGGCATCAATCACTTCTGCAGTTGCATCCGGCCGTTGCCAGTAACCCTTCATCACTTGCGGCCCTTGCACACAAAGTTCACCTGCTTCGCCCGAAGGCAAACTGTTGCCGGCATCATCAATTACTTTGCAATTCGTATCAATCAACGGCAAACCGACAGTTCCGTACTGCACATTCTCAACCGGATTATTGGATACGACCGGAGAAGTTTCCGTCAACCCATAACCTTCACTGATGGGTGCTTTGGTCAGCTCTCCCCAATGACGGTTTGTCTCTGCGGTCAATGCCATGCCACCGGAGCACGTAAGGCGTAAATGGCTAAAATCCAATTCACAAAAATCTTTATTACGCATCAACGCATTAAATAAGGTATTCAAGCCCACAAAAAATGTGAATGGTTTTCCCTTCAAGGTTTTTACAAAAGCGGGAATATCACGTGGGTTAGGAATTAATAAATTATGATTTCCCAACGCCACTGCAGATGTGCAGTGAATAGTAAACGAGTAAATATGGTAAAGCGGCAAGGGAGCGACGTAGAACTCCTGCCGTGGACGAAAAATATTTTTCATTCGCTCATTCAGTTGCGCCATATTGGCAACCAGATTTCGATGCGTAAGCATCGCACCTTTGGCGACACCGGTGGTTCCACCCGTGTATTGCAGCACCGCAATGTCATCCGGTGTTTGCGCTACGGGTTGCCAGGGTTTGGTTGCGAGTTCGAGTGTTTTGTTAAACGCAATCTGATTGGGGAACTCAAATGGCGGCACCATTTTTTTAAGGTGTTTTACGGCAAAATTTAGCAATACGCGTTTGAGTGGCGAATGCAAATCGGCAAGCTCGGTGACGATGACTTGCTCGACACCGGTATCTTCAATAATGGCAGCTGCGTTTTTCGCAATATTGGCCAATACTACTAACGCTTTAGCGCCTGAGTCCTTCAATTGGTGTTTTATTTCATGCGCTGTATAAAGTGGATTGGTATTAACAACCACCATACCGGCGCGCAGTGCGCCAAAAACCGCTACGGGATATTGCAAAATATTGGGCAACTGCACCGCGATTCTATCGCCAGGTTTTAACGTGGTGTGCTGTTGTAAATAAGCAGCAAAACGACCTGAGAGTCGATCCAGATCGGCATAAGTCAATGTGCGATCCATGCAGGTGAACGCATTGTTCTCAGCATATTCTTTACAGGATTCCGCAAAGACGTCTGTAAGTGTTCTGTTGTAATTCAATGACATTCGACATTCTCCACGTTCATTATTGTATCGATATTATTATACCGACATTAAAATTCATCACCGGCCAAACTCATCAAGTTATTCGCACCGGATTCTATCGCCCTAACCAAACTAATCGTGCGCGGCAGTATGCGGGCAAAATAAAAATCAGCGGCAGCCAGTTTTGTGCGATAGAAACCGGGATCGGAAATGGGTTGCGCAAGTTGTTCAAGTGCGGTTTTCTGAGCCTTGAGCCATAAAAATGCCAACACAAGATAGCCCGAATACATCAGATAATCTACCGCAGCGGCCCCGGTTTCATCCGCGTTGTGCTGCGCGCGTTCAGCGATGCACATACCAAGTTGCTGCCACTCCTGACTGAGTGTAGCTAATTGGGCAACATGTGGAGCGAGTTGTTCATTTCCATCGCAGGAGTGGCAAAAAAGCGTTATCTCATCAATGAGTGGTGAAAGTGTTTTGCCTCCAGAGCCAAGCACTTTGCGGCCTAACAAATCCAGAGCCTGAATCCCGGTGGTCCCTTCATACAAGGTGGCAATACGGCAATCGCGCAAATTTTGTTCGAGGCCCCATTCACGGATATACCCATGCCCGCCCAGACATTGCAGGGCAAGGTTGGCAGATTCAAAGCCCGCTTCTGTACTGAACGCTTTCACAATCGGCGTTAGCAGGCTCAACAAATCCGTAGCTCGCTGGCGCTCAATGGAAGCGCCGGAATGCTGGCTCACATCCATTTTAATGTTGGCGTAGTAACACAACATACGAATCCCCTCTACCAATGACTTTTGGGTTAGCAGCATACGGCGGATATCGGGATGGACAATGATAGGGTCGGCAGGTCCTTCACTATTTTTAATGCCCGTCAAAGACCGCATCTGCAGCCGTTCACGCGCATATAAGCGGGCTTTTTGATAACCCAGTTCCGCGTGTGCCAATCCCTGCAATCCCGAACCGATACGGGCAAGATTCATAAAGGTGAACATATGGTTCAACCCCTTATTCACCTCTCCCAGCAGCCAGCCTTTGGCGCCATCAAAATTCAATACGCAGGTGGCATTGCCGTGGATACCCATTTTCTTTTCCAGGGCGGTGCAATTGACCGCATTGGCGCCGGTGAGCGAACCATCATCAGCCACAATGATTTTCGGAACAATAAAGAGGGAAATACCTTTGGTGCCGGCAGGTGCATTCGGCAGGCGTGCAAGCACGATATGGACGATATTTTCGGCGAGGTCATGCTCCCCTGAGGAAATAAAAATCTTGGTGCCGGTGATGGTGTAGCTGCCGTCAGTTTGCGGTTCGGCGCGCACGCGCAACAAACCCAGATCGCTACCGGCTTGGGACTCCGTCAAGCACATGGTGCCCGTCCAACGACCTGAAATAAGCGCGGGAAGATACTGTTGCTTTTGCAATTGGGTACCATGAGTTTCGATGGTGTGCATGGCACCTTGCGATAAGCCGGCATACATTCCCCAAGCCCAATTGGGCGTGCCGAGAATTTCACTCAAAATTACACCGAGGGATTGTGGCAAGCCTTGTCCACCATACACAGTGGAACGCGACAACGTTGGCCAACCCGCCGCGCAATAATGTTCGTAGGCCTCCTTAAACCCTGTCGGCGTAACAACTTTGCCATCGCGCAGTTGGCAGCCTTGCTCATCACCAACAGGGCCAAGCGGAGCGAGCACTTGTTCGGCAAACCGTGCCGCCTCGCCGAAGAAAGCTTTGGTTAATTCGCGGTCCAGAGCAGCATGACCTATTGCGCGGCAATGGCCTGCGTAATCAAATAATTCAAAGAGGGTGAAATCGATATCGCGCAGCGGCGTTTGGTAATTGTTCATCCTTAACCACCCAGGTGAAAACCTGTTGATGAGTGAAACAGCGAGCTTTGGTGCTCGCTAACCGATTGATAATCTCATTATTTTTAGCATGTAGATGTTGGATTCTAGCGAATTACACCTGTACAGATGTACCCTTTATCGCAAATAGTTGCGTTTTTTAACCTTTCGAGAACTAAAAGTTTGAAACTTGAACAATTATGGGATTAGTCGTTGATTGGCTCCCAGGCCAACAAATCCAGTAATTGCGCAGTTACTGCTGCGGTAAAACCCCAAATCTCGTAGCCGTGATAATGATAGACGGGGATTTGAATCATTCTGCCATGCCGCTCGAAAGTATCTTCCCGCACTTGAATACCCTCTTTGAAAGCACTTAAAGGCACCAGAAAAATACTGTCCAACTCATCGGGGGATGCATACAAAGGCAACGCCGGATCAAAGCTGGCAACAAAGGGAGTTACGGGAGTTCCCGCGCGAGTATGGGATTGGGGTAAGCGTCCCAGCAGTTGGATTCCCGTACTCGGCAAACCTATTTCCTCATACACTTCGCGCTGGGCAGTAGCAAATAAATCACTATCGCCCTGCTCCCACATACCGCCCGGAAAACAAACCTCACCCGGATGCTGGCGCAAGTGCGCGGCGCGTTTGGTAAAAAGAAGCGCGGGATTATCGTCGTTGCTAATCAACACAATTACCGCCGCTTGCGGCGGTAGGACTTCGCTCAGGGGATCATGGATTAACTGTTGCGATAACGCATCGAATAACAAAGTGCTCATCGCAATACGTCCGGATCAGCGAGTTGCCAAACATCAAACGCGGGTTCTTCGTAAGGATGCGCTTCGCGCAATGCAATCACAGCTTCATTAATATATTCATCAGCGCAAACCATCTCTATCCGATATTCGGGGAGAGTCTCCAGCCGATTTTCGACACCGATGAATGGGGAGGCATTGGGAAGCGGACGAAACTGCCCTTGTCCGAGGACTTGCCAGCAGCATTGGTCGTAATCACCGATGCGGCCAGCTCCAGCAGCAAAGACTGCTGCTTTGACAAGATCGAGATGGGATTCGGGAACAAAGAAGACTAGTTTATACATCTACCCTGCTCCCAAATTTAGATGATGCGTATTAAATAACACGCACTGCAATTACGTGCTCCACCTTGGCAAGCGCGTCAATGACAGCAGCAGATGGAACTTGCTCAACATCGATAATGTTATAGGCCACATCACCGCGACTTTTGTTGACCATATCTACCACATTGACTTTATGATCAGCCAACACAGATAACACATGCCCCAACACGCCAGACACATTTTCATTCGAGAAAGTAATACGCGAACCTATAGCAGGTGAACGATCCATTGATACCGCCGGGAAGTTAACGGAATTTTTAATATTACCGTTCTCCAGATAATCCACCAGTTGGTCAGCCGCCATAATCGCACAATTCTCTTCCGCTTCTTCCGTGCTGGCGCCGATGTGCGGCATTGCATAAACATCTTTGCGATTAAGCAGGATTGGCTCAGGAAAATCACAAATATATTTACCCAAGTGACCGGCGTTCAGGCTATCGACAACAGCGTGAGCATCGACAATTGCTTCACGCGCAAAATTCAACAGAGTCGCGCCTTTCTTAGTAACTTTCAGCGTATCGGCATTCAACAAATGTTTGGTTGCCGGAATCGCAGGTACGTGCAAAGTGATGTAATCCGAGCGGGCCAACAACGACTGCAGGTTCTCCATACGACCAACCTGGCTCGGCAAACGCCACGCCGCTTCAACCGACAGTGCCGGATCAAAACCCACTACATTCATGCCCAAGGCAAGTGCGGCATCCGCAATCAACGAACCGATTGCACCCAGACCGACAATACCCAGCGTTTTGCCTTGTAACTCAAAACCGGCGAAGTTGGATTTTTCTTTTTCCAACAATTTTGACATCTCATCCGCATCGGTCATATGCGTCAATGTACTTACATATTCCATTCCCGGAAGTATGCCGCGCGAGCCAAGCAACATGCCGGCAAGCACCAACTCCTTTACCGCATTGGCATTTGCACCGGGCGAGTTAAATACCACAACACCTTTTTTGGTGTATTCATCTACCGGAACATTGTTGGTGCCTGCACCTGCACGCGCTACCGCTTTAACGCTAGCCGGCAAGTCTTCACCGTGGAGTTTATGGCTGCGCAGGATGTAAGCATCCGGATGGCCAATATCGCTGGCAACTTCATATTTTTCACGAGGGAAGCGATTTAAACCTCTTACAGAAATCGCGTTATATGTTTTTATTTTAAACATGATCATTAATCCTCAGAACGCTAACAAAAAGGCCGTGTAAAAACACGGCCTTGCGAAAAATTGCGAAAAAATCAGGCGGCCGTGGCTTGTTCGTAAGCCCACGTCAGCCATGGCAACAATACTTCCAGATCGGCCGTATCAACAGTTGCACCAGACCAGATACGCAGACCGGGAGGGGCATCACGGTATGCGCCAATGTCATAGGCGACCCCTTCCTTATCCAGCAACTTGACCATCGCTTTAACCTGATCAGGAGTTGCTTTCACGATGAAACACACACTGGTATTGGACAGGGTTTCTTCTGTCTGCGCCAGGAAATCAATCCAGTCATTTGCCGCAACAAAATTTTTCAATACTGCCAGATTGGCGTTGGAGCGCGCGATGGTTTCTTTTACGCCGCCAATTGCGCGTACCCAGTCAAGCGCGTCCAGATAATCAGCCACTGCCAACATAGATGGAGTATTGATGGTATCGCCCTTGAAAATACCTTCAACTACTTTACCGCCGCTGGTCATGCGGAACAGTTTTGGCATCGGCCAGGACGGTTTGTAAGTTTCCAGACGCTCGACAGCGCGCGGGCTGAGAATCAACATGCCGTGCGCACCTTCACCACCGAGTACTTTCTGCCAGCTATAAGTGATGACATCCAACTTTTCCCACGGCATATCCATCGCAAATACAGCCGAGGTTGCATCGCAAATAGTCAGGCCTTTACGGTCGGCTGGAATCCAATCCCCATTCGGCACTTTCACGCCCGAGGTAGTACCGTTCCAGGTGAAGATGACATCGTTATCAAAATTCACTTTAGACAGATCAGGCAGCAAACCGTAATCCGCTTCGTGCGCATTTACGCTCAACTTCAATTCTTTGGTAGCGTCGCTCAACCAGCCTTTGCCAAAGGATTCCCATTGCAGGATATCCACACCGCGCTCACCCAACAGCGACCACATGGCCATCTCGACGGCACCGGTATCGGAGCCAGGCACCACACCTACACGGTAACCTTCCGGCAAGCCGAGCAATTCGGCGGTGTCTTCACACGCGCGTTGCAATGCTGCTTTACCGATAGTCGAGCGATGTGAACGCCCCAAAGTGGAAATATCTAATTGATCCAAGCTGTAGCCCGGGCGCTTGCTGCAAGGGCCAGACGAGAAATTGGGATTGCTGGGTTTTACTGCTGGCTTCATGGTTATCCTCTAGCTGACAAGAAAAGCGAGCCTGCTGGACAACACCGGCAGTACCCGCCAAACGGGGCTCACCCTCGACCAACCTACAGGGCAAACCCGGAAAATTCGGGGCGTCGATTATGCCAGCTACACATCAAATAACCTAGCCAGCGAGAGTGGATTCGCAAGTAAAAAAAACGGCGGGTAATGTAGAGACAAAAAAAAGCCCTCTGAAACTCAGGGGGCAAGAGGGAGACGTCGATGCATCAACCAGACATCGACGGTGAGAGACCATCAACCATTTAAAACCCGGCTTTTACAGAGATAAAGCCAAGTAAAATTCAATCAACTGCAGCTAATTTAAAACTTAATGACAGCGCTGTCAAACTAATTTGCAACGGCCCTCCAAATATGAGAAAGAGCCCCCAAAAATTGGTATTTTGAAGGCTTTAATAGCGCAAAAGAAATTTAAGCAGGTTGGGTCAGTTTTTCTTCTAACGAACAATATCGGGCGATAAAGTCTTCATGGCTCGGCAACAGGCGTAAGTTACGGGCAACATGATCGCTAAACCCTTTCATGTAAGCCCGGAATTCATTATCTGCCATATTATCGACAATCGGCTGATAATGCTGCGGCACAAATCCCTGGCCAATCATCACTTGTGTCCAACCATTGCTTCTGAATAATTCATCGCCACCTAATGCCAACATTCCGCTTTCAACAAACATATCCATGCGATGACGAAGCGTCTCCGGTATAGACATTGTGCGCACATAATTCCAAAACTCTGTGTCATTACGGCGGGTGGAGTGATAATGCAAAATAATGAAATCGCGAATACTCTCTGCCTCCTCACGCGATTGTCGATTATATTCTTCGACCAAAACAGGTTGAATCCCGCGCAGCGGAAACATACGCAGGAATCGAATCAGCGCTGAAGTAACCATATGAATACTGGTTGACTCAAGTGGCTCTAAAAATCCAGAAGCCAAACCAAGCGCGATACAATTTTTATTCCATCCGAGTTTGCGACGTCCGGTTTTAAATTGAATCAGGCGTGGAGACATCAACATTTCACCACGGATATTGTTGGCGAGCGTTTTTTCTGCCCAATCACGATCCGCAAACGGACTGGAAAACACTACTCCATTACCTGTGCGGTTCTGCAATGGAATCCCCCATTGCCAACCAAACTCATGCGCGGTGGCGCTGGTGTAGGCATTTGCCGGACCGACCTTTGCAGACTGCACTGCCAACGCAGAATCGCATGGCAACCAATGCTGCCAATTTTCGTAACCCGTTTTTAATGTTTCCTCGATGAGCAAACCACGAAAGCCCGTGCAATCAACAAAGAAATCACCGGCCAAAGTGGAGCCGTTTTCTAAATGCAATTGAGTGATATAACCTGAATCAGGATCTTGCTCGGCACGCTTAACTTTTCCTTCCAGCCTGACCACACCCAACTCTTCACTGTAACCGCGCAAATATTTTGCGTAGAGTCCCGCATCAAAATGGATTGCATAATTCAGGATGGGATTTTCACATATCGCAAACCTGCCAGCACGCGCAGCTTCTTGCTCCAAGCAGTACGCGCCAAAAGGTGTATTCATTCCCAGCTTCCTGGATCGCGTCCAGAAATGTTGGAATTCTCCCCCCCAAAAAATGCGTCCGACATGGCCAAATGCGTGAATATAATCTTCACCAATTTCGCCCCAATTCTTAAAATTGATACCCAATTTGAAAGTGGCGTGCGTAGCGCGCATCATTTCCGGCTCCGGGATACCAATCAACTTATGGAATGCCATCATCGTAGGAATTGTTGCCTCACCTACACCGACAGTAGGAATAGCATCCGACTCAAGTAATGTGATATTGAGCCTGCCCTGGTAAATTTTTCCGATGGCAGCAGCGGCCAGCCAACCTGCTGTTCCTCCGCCTACGATGACAATACTTTTAATCGCTTGCATACCTGACCTCCATAATTTTTATATTTGCGTCTTGCAACATAACGCTTCTTTTTATTAAAGCCGGCTATTTTTAATATCAACCATTTGTTGGATATTTGTGATTGAGCCAATGATCAAATAGGCATAACGAAGCAGGCCCGAACGATGCAAGTTAGCAACTTCAGCATCGGACAATGCCAATAATTTCTCCTTGCTAATAGTTGCGTAATGACTGTTTTTATAACGCACACCATTTGAAAATTCTATGTCGAGAGTAATTCTCTCAATCAAATCCAGGCGTTTAAACTCAGACAGCATTCTCTCGGCTTCAGCAACCCCTTCATGCACCACGGAAAGCACATTCGTTACCCGCTCCAAAAACGGTGAATTTCCACCAAAAGGTAAAAAAACCGCTTCGCCCTCATCACCTGTAGATATGCGCGGACTATCTAAATCGATATGTACAACCGGTTCAATTTCTCCGGAAGGTCGCTCCTGCATACCGATAATAAAAGGCTCACGCTCGATCACCGAGGGAATATAAGGTACAAGCCACTTATCACCAGATAAAAATAAATTCTCATTCAACTCAAAACCGAAGAGAGCAACCGTAAGCCAATCTCCGCCCTCGCTAGCTTGAAATAAAATAGGATAATATTTCTGCAACTCATTAAACTCGGTCGGATAGACGACACAACCACCAACCGCATCGCCAAGATCACCTCCGCGACGCGTTAGAATACGCAGGTCTTTATGTGCAATATTATTAAGCAATTGATACTGAGCCATAATAAAACTCCAAACTAATTATTAAATTTTTCTTTTAACTTATTAAAGTAAGTGCGATTGGACGGTAAGTTCGTAAGATAATGTTCACGCTTAGCCATGAGTGTGTCTATCTCTCTGAGTAACTCCAGGTTTTTTTCACTCGCGCGTGCCAGCGAAGGAGTCATATAGGATGGCTGCATCCCCATCAAAACATATTGATAACTCGCCGACGGAAATAACTCCATAAAATGACCAAAATCATTTAATACCGGATCGCGATAACGCCACTCATCCAGCAGATTTTGCAGTCGATCGGTAGCAGGAATGCCTTCCGTCACATGCTGCCAATATGCTGTATCACGCCTATCACTCAACAAATAATGCAATTGCAAAAAATCCCGAATCCGACTCCAACGCTCGATAAAAAGCTGATTGTATCTAACCGCAATACCTTTCAAAGCTGATTGTGGTGCGGGTAAATTTTCGCATAAGTAAGCTGCAGTCAATTCCACCATTACCAGAGCTGACGCTTCCAATGGCTCTATAAATCCGGCAGACATCCCAATTGCAACACAATTACCCACCCAAGGTGTCAAGCGATATCCCGGATTAATAATTAATTGGCGAGCATCAATTACAGAGATTTCTTTATTAATATTCGCAACATATCCTGCCAAAACCTCACGCGCACGCTCCTCAGTAGAAAACGCACTCGCATACACATATCCAACTCCACGCCGATGCTGCAATCCGATATCCCAAATCCAACCCGCCTCCTGCGCTGTCGACAATGTTGCACTCTGGATTTCGTCATCAGCGTCGGGATAAATAACAGGAATTGCTAACGCACGATCATTCGGTGAGACATCGGCCAGTGAAACGAACTCACTTGGCAACACACCACCAATTAATTGATTATGGGTACCACTGGCATCGACGAAAAAATCAGCTTCCAGCGTTGTACCATCAACCAAATTTAGCGCTGTTATCAAACCTTCATCGTTAATATTTGCCGTTTTGAAATGACCAATAACGTGACTTACACCAAGCCGGTCTACTGCATGCATTTTCATCAACTGTGCAAATTTTCCGGCATCAAGATGGTAACCATAATTTAAAACACCGGCATAGTCCGGGGTATGTAATTGTTTTGGTGCAACACCAGCATCAATCGCATGAGACTGCAAACACAGCCAGTGCGAAAATGAAACCGATGGATTTACTTTTTGAAAATTTAGACCGCGGGAAGCGCGTCCTGAAGCAGGAGGAAGAGTGAAAGGATGATCGTAAGATTCACCTTTTCCTTCTCGCCAGTTAACAAAACGGGATCCCTGCTTATACGAAGCATTGCAATAGTGTAAGAACTCATGCTCCGGGATACCAATTTTTTCTAGCGTTTCTCGCATGCTTGGCCAGGTACCCTCACCCACCCCGATAGTCGGCACATCAGACGACTCAACCAGAGTGATCTCAACAGGAGTGGAATCGATTGATGCTCGCTCGGCGGCCAGACGGGCAGCCATAATCCAACCCGCAGTGCCTCCGCCCAGTATCACTATTTTCCGCTGCACGCTAATACCTCAATACAGATACATGATCTGAGCTTTTACAAAAAACAAAGCCGCTGTTCCCAGCGGCTTTGTCCAAACAATCAATCAGGTAAAACGCCTGCACTAGAAAGTGTAACGCAGACCTAATTGGTAACGAGCACCCAGATCTTCCAAAGACAACAACTGCGCTTTTGAACGACCATGGGTACGGTAGTTTTCACCAGTCACATTGATACCTTCAGCAGTTACAGTCAGGTTCTCATTAATTTCATAGCCAACCGATACGTCGATTTGTGAATAATCTTCAACGTATTGTGGTTGGTTACCACCACCAGCGGTACGGCTCAACAGGAAGCTATCACGCCAGTTGTAAGCCACACGAACTTGCCATGCATCTTTATCATAGAAACCGACAAAGTTAGCGGTATCCGATAAGCCAGTGATTGCAAACTGACCTACAGTAGAAAGATTGTTGAACTCAACATCTGCATCCACCATGGTGTAGTTACCTTGCACACCAAAACCAGAATCACCGAACCAATGCTGAACCGCAAATTCAATACCATCAATTACTGTTGATTTGTCGTTAACTGGCTTATTCACAGCCCAAACCAACAGAGGGTCATCACCATCAGCACGTACCCATAGACCATTCGAAGAAATGAACTCAGGGCTAGAATTATCATGCACGTATGCATGTAGAGCAGCTTCGTCACCTTGAGAAATACCACTTCCAACCGCAAGCTGGCCCAACCGCACATCACGTAAACCGTATGCAGTTTCCTGGAAGATTTGGGTACCAATAAAACCATCTACATCTTTACGGAAGTAACCTATCGACAGATAGCTGTCATCGGTGTAATACCATTCTGCAGAAAGGTCGATGTTTTGCGATTCCATTGGTTTCAAGGATGCATCACCAGCATTCGCAGTTCGGTGATATAAATCATTCAAACCGACATCAGGACGCAAATCAGCGTAGCTTGGACGACCAATAGTTTCACTATAAGAGAAGCGCAGTTTCAGTGAATCGATTGGGCTAATATCGAAGTCAATATTCGGCAATAAGTAATCGTAAGAGCCAGTTTCTCTCTGCGGAGTTTTCTCATTTGCATAAACAACTGACCAATCGTTGTCGCTTTGCCACCATAAAAGCTCTGGTGCATTTACTAACGAGGATGAAGTTACATCGGTCTCTTCATAACGCAGGCCTACTACCAAGTTAGATTCCAAACCACCCAGCTCGAAGTTCGAATTGAATTGGACGAATGCTGATTTGCTTTCTTCTTCGATAGTACGGTTGGTAGTGTAAATTCCGTTCCACTGGATCTTGCCATTTACGAAGTCATAGAAATCTGCCGGGAAATTACCGCTCGCATTGATATTTTCTACAACTTCAACAATTTTTGACAAGTTTGCATCAACACCAACAAAGAACAAATCATTTTTGGTTGTTGCACCATAGTCAGGGAAATCTTTACCAAAATCACGGCTTTCAAAATATTGATCAGGGAATAAACCTGGATCAACACCATCCCAGTTACCAACACCCGAACGACTATCACCAGAAGCGCGACTGGAATTTTCATCAGTGCGCTGTTCAATACCAAATTTCAAACCCGCGTTTTCAAAGAAGCCTGCACCATTGAATTGGAACTCACCAAACAATTGAGTTTGTTCAATCTCGGTACGGGTATGCGAGCGCGGGCTGTTACTCATTGCGCCACTTACATCGCCGCCGTCAACAATACCGTTACAATTACCATTGATGTACACAGGACGCGGCGCTCTATCGCGCTCCAGACAGTCGTTGACCTTGACACTCATCAGCGGCATGCTCTTGGACCAGTCAACATATTCTTCAGTCACAACGTTGGCGTTAAGACCAATTTCAAGGCCTTGGCTATTGTTGTTAGCGCTTGACTTGTGGTGATCAAGAGTCAACTTCAATTGATCATTAACTTCGAACGCAAAGTTAAGGCCAAGAGAGTTGTTCTGGGTCAAAGAGTCGACTTGACCGCCGGCAAATGATACGTCTTTAGTACCATTGTAAGATTCACGATATAGAATCGGAGTACGAACTGCACCGTTATCGAAAGTTAATTCAGAAATCGCATTGGTGTTAAACCATACTGATTGCTGTGCACGCTCAGAAGTACGGTCAAGTTCAGAATAGGTGTAATCCAATGTTGTTATTAAACGTTCAGTTGGCTTGAACTGAATTACGGCTTGAGCATTGCTCCGCTCGCGCTTGTTGTCTTGCACCTCATAACGTAAATCGGTCGGCAACGCATATAAATCACCGTTGTTTGGCGCGTTATTGATTTGTGCGCCAGCCTGGAAACGACCTGTCGACGTTGCATCCCATTCGTTGATATTGGACCAGTTATTAACGAAGTTATTCGCGTTTGAGCTATCGCGACGCTGGTAAGAACCGGTAATCGAAACACCGAAAGTCTCATCGTCATTTACCCAAGAGCCCAAACCGGATACTTCCGGAGTAATTTCATCACCTGCACCGGCGCGTACAGTTTCATCCTGAATTGCCTTCACGCCAATAGTCGCGCGATTGCCCGCTTCTAAAGGGCGTAAGGTTTTAATATTGATTGTTGCCCCCAAACCACCAGTGGCAATATCAGCGCGACCGGTTTTGTATACATCTACACCAAACACAGACTCAGATGCCAAGTTGGCAAAGTCATATGCGCGAGTTGATGAATCACCGGTATTACCGTTGGCAACAGCAGGCATAACGCGGCCGTTCAAAGTCACCATATTCAGCTCAGCGCCAATACCACGAGCGGTTACTTGAGAACCTTCACCATCAGAACGGTTAATGGAAAGACCTGAAATACGTTGCAATGATTCTGACAAGTTAGAATCAGGCATCTTACCGATATCTTCTGCAGAAATAGCATCAACAACACCGACTGCATTACGTTTGGTATCCATCGCCTGCGCAACAGACGCACGGATACCAGTAACGGTTACTTCTTCTACAGTATCGTCTTGCGCAAAAGTCACGCTGCTGAAACTTGCAGCAGCAATTGATGCCACCGCGGTTGCCAGTATTTTTCTCTTAAAGCTTATAGTTTTGTACATGGAGCTCTCCTTTATTATCGTCAGGAATTATGTTTTCCGGTACACGCATGCCTGAATTACAGCCTGAAATGACTGCATTCCAAACATTTTCACTTTCGGAATGAAAGCGAATTCTTCACTGAGTTCTAGCTATATTTTTTGTTGAATTGACCCTAAAATGATTTTTTAAATATAAAAAATCACAATTATCTATTTTTAAATATAAATAATACTTAATAACGATATTGCTATCTGTCGCACGAATAGCGCGTCACAAGTTGCGCACAAAACTACTACCATGTGACAGCGCTGTCAATTATCTGAAAGCGCTTTCACGTGTAAATTTAAGCAATGAGAGCAGCAGACCTGTTATAGTCAAATTGACAAAATTACAGCCGACTTATTCTGGTGCGTTATAGCTGCCAGTTAATCGGCGGCTTATTATGACTTTGCAAATAGTCGTTTGCCTGCGAGAAATGGCCGCAACCGATAAACCCACGGTGAGCCGATAATGGTGAGGGATGAGGAGCCTTGAGAATCAGATGTTTGCGCGGATCAATGAGGGCCGCTTTCTTCTGCGCGTAGCTACCCCATAAAAAGAATACAACACCTTGACATTGATCGTTTACCACTTGAATTGCTTTGTCAGTAAAAGTTTCCCAGCCCTGCCCTTGATGGGAGCCTGCGCGTGCCTGCTCCACAGTCAAAGTGGCATTAAGTAACAGGACACCCTGGTTTGCCCAGCTCTGCAAATAGCCATGATTAGGGATATTAAAACCAAGATCCCTGCGCAACTCTTTGAACATATTTTGGAGGGAGGGTGGAGCTGGAATACCCGGCTGAACCGAGAAGCAAAGACCATGGGCCTGATTAGGACCATGATAGGGATCTTGTCCCAGAATAACGACTTTGACCTGATCAAGCGGCGTAGAATTAAACGCGTTAAAGATATATTTTGATTCCGGATAAATTACCTTCCCCGCTTGTTTCTGCTGCAATAGAAACTGTTTTAGTTGCTTCATATAGGGAAGTTCAAACTCCGGCGCTAAATGGGCCAGCCAACTGGGATGTAAATCAATAGGTTTGCGGGGACTATTCATAGTAGAGCGACCAAAAAAATTTGATGCACTCTACCATTGACCACAGGGAAACAGAAAGAATCGGCGAATAGAAATTAATCGAATACCCAGCGTAAACCAGCACCGACAATCCGTCCTGCACCGGGAACCCCAACATAGTTAGAAGGGCGATTAGCGGGTAGTAAATACTGCTTATCGAACAGATTATCGACATGAAGATACACTTCTACATCACTGCGAACCAAATAAGACACATGCGCGCTGTAGACCGTATGGCCGCCAAAATCTGTGTATTCAGTGGTCGTGATATTAGCCGGTGATTCCTGTTCATTAGGATCGCGCTTGGCGCCCTGATAGTTAGCCAGCAGACTGTATTTCCATTCATTGCGGTGATAGCTGAGACTACCACTAAGCAAGTTACTCGACTCAGTGTGAATGAAACCCACCGGATTCATAATGTGGGTTAATGCAATCCGCGACTCCCAATGCGGTCCCCAGGCGCTCTGCCACTCAAACTCCATACCCGCCACGCTCTGCTGGCTATTTCCCCAGCTGCGTTTAAATTGTGGCGTTATCGTTTCGACAATCGCATTCTTAACATCGGTATTAAACAATGTTGAGGAAATGTAGCCCTTCTCTAACAAATGCATCCATATCAACTCAGTCGTCTGGGCAGTTTCAGGACGTAAATCAGGATTTTGTTCAAAGCCACTGCTATTGAGAACTGAGGTTTCAATCCGACTCGGAGCGCGAAAGGCCTCGGAATATAAAAGCTTTAATGTATCGATATCTCCCACCTGCTGTACCAATCCGACCCGAGGACTTAAATGCGAGCCAAAGTCCGAATAGCTATCCCGACGCAAACCTAAAGTCAG
This sequence comes from Cellvibrio sp. GW822-FHT04B05, assembly GCF_058800985.1. NCBI lineage: Bacteria > Pseudomonadati > Pseudomonadota > Gammaproteobacteria > Cellvibrionales > Cellvibrionaceae > Cellvibrio > Cellvibrio sp. GW822-FHT04B05. Next base: position 546,793 of record NZ_JBXAMU010000002.1, read on the forward strand.
CGCCAGCCTATTCGTTATAGGAGTCTGATATTGCCCAAAAAAACCATTGATAATGCGACCATCCTCAGGAGCTTGGGGTAGGTTGACCAAAGATTGGTTAGGCGGTGATTTCACATGCGCATCGGTATCAACCAACTCGGGATTGCGCCACTCCCACCCCATTAACCAATGAGAGCGGCTATACTCGCCCTGAAGAATCCACTGCGTGCCCAGTTCCTCCTCATGCACACCGCCATCGATAATTGAATAAGGAATAAGCGATGCCGCTGCACGCAGATCGAAAGCTTTATGCCCTTTAAAAAGGCGTCCATTGATAGTGAGTTCATCAGTAAACTCCCGCTGCCACCCAATATTTACACTTTCGGATGACGTGGTATATCGGTTACTGTCGTTATCTACATAACCAGAGACATAGAAACCCTCCATATCACGCCGGGCAATTCTGGCAGTTAAGGAAAACTCCCCCACTTTAGCGTTGAGATATAGATCATCTGATTGAAATGGATCTCGCGTATCCACATAAACCGGTGTCGCAGGATTAGGGAAAGGCTCATAGATATTTAATCGCTCACCATCGCGTTCCGTTCGGCCCGCATAGATTGACAAACTACCGCCCTCTCCCTGCCAATTCCAGGCAAGACTGGTATGAAGCCGCCCGTAACTACCTGCATCGACCACCAACTCGCGCCGGCCTGCGGTAACGATATTAATCACCCCCATCACCGCATTGCTGCCATAGATGGAAGCACCTGGGCCACGGATAAACTCCACTCGCTCCACATTCTCGATACTGATAAGACTATCGCCCTGGTTTGCGCCGCCCGACCAATCGTTATTGAGCCGCTGCCCATCGATCAAAATCAATATTTCACTGCCGTTATTACCCAGACGGCGACCGCGGCTAGACATACTGAGATTGAGTGTAGAAGCATCGGAGCGATAGCCCTGATAACCGGGAACCAAATTCACCAACTGGGGAAGATTTTGGAGGCCCAAGCGACGTATATCCGCACGGGTGAATACTGTCATTGATGAAGGGACTGTCTGCAGGGACTCGTTGGTAAGGGTGGAGCCAGTAATTTTGGTCTGTAACAGCGCCTCCAGCGATAGCATTAATAAATCGGTATCCTCGGCCCTTGAATAACCGGACACGGCACAAGACATGCTCAATGTAACCCACCCAATCGGCTTTAAACAAAATCGTGCCATTACGAGCCTTTATTCATTATTTATCTGCTTTGGTATCAAGCCTAGCAGAGCACTTAAAGACTGCTAGAGAATGATTGAACCGCCATATAAATAAATCACCAAAACGAAAAAACCCGGCATTTCTGCCGGGTTTTTTGACATATCCAGTTCAGTTTGAATTAGAGTTTGTCGCCATGCTCTGCCAGGTATTTCGCAACACCAACTGGTGATGCGTCCATACCTGCATCACCCTCTTTCCAACCAGCTGGACATACTTCGCCGTGTTGCTCATGGAAAATTAATGCATCAACAGTGCGGATGGTATCGTCAATATTACGACCGATGGGCAGGTCGTTAACGATTTGTGAGCGAACTATGCCCGCTTCATCAATGATGAAAGTACCGCGGAAAGCTACGCCATCAGCAGATTCTACGTCGAAAGCTTTAGCGATTGAGTGAGTGATGTCAGCAACCAGCGTATAACGAACCGGGCCAATACCGCCCTCGTTCACTGGAGTGTTACGCCATGCGTTGTGAGTAAATTGAGAGTCGATAGACACACCAATCACTTCAACATTGCGCTTTTTGAACTCTTCTACACGGTGATCAAATGCAAGCAGTTCTGACGGACATACAAAGGTGAAGTCCAGTGGATAGAAGAAAACCACTGCTTTCTTGCCTTTGGTGGCAGCAGCAAAGTTGTAACCGTCTACGATTTCACCGTTAGCCAATACTGCTGACGCAGTAAAATCCGGTGCTTGTTTACCAACTAATACGCCCATATCTAATCTCCTAATGGTTAACGTTCAATGGTGAATATATGAATCCGTGGGGACAAAATCAGGGATAGGAACCAGAATACTATTCATCGGTTATGAATATATGACGGTCATTTATTGATTACCTGATATTTATCGATAGTGCGCGACTATCATACACAGGCACGTTCACTAGTCATATTGATTTTCTATATAGTGCGGTCAAAACTGTAACTATGACGATTTCATTGGCACATTAATCCCTCTCCTACCGACTGGTTATAATAGCGAATATAAATCCCTGCTAAACGCGATTCCTTCCCATAAATTATTGACACAAATTCTCATTACCATTAGAGTTTATTTGTCCGCGAGATGATCGCATTTTTTGGGCAAATTACTCTGGAATTGTTTTATGTACGTCTGTGTCTGCAAAGGTATTACTGATCGTCAAATCAAAGCTGCAATAGATGACGGTGCAAGTTCGCTTGGGCAATTACGTAAAGCCTTGGGGGTTGCTAGCCAATGCGGTAAATGTTCGGTAATGACACGCGAAATCCTGGATGAAGCCTTGAGCGATACACCAATGATTAACGGCTTACCGCAGTTTTATGCAGTGGCTTAAATACCCTTTTTATGATGTTCCAAGCCAAAACAGAATCTAAATCATTGTCATTTTTAGTATTTTTTCCTTCTCCATCAATCACTTAGAACAGTCATTTGCTTGACATCACCTGCCCCGAAGGCCAGACTCTCCTTTTTGTTATTTAGTGCATAAGGAGAACTCTATGAAAGGCGATCCGACCGTTATAGCCGTGTTAAACAAAGTCTTGGGAAATGAACTGGTTGCTATCAACCAATATTTCTTGCATGCACGCATGTATAAAGATTGGGGTTTGAAAGAACTGGCTGATCACGAATACCATGAATCCATTGACGAAATGAAACATGCCGACGCATTGGTCGAGCGGATTTTGTTTCTGGAAGGCCTGCCCAACTTACAAGATCTGGGCAAACTGCACATCGGTGAAGACACCCCGGAAATGCTTAAGTCTGATTTAAGAGTAGAACTCAAGGCGATTCCCGATCTGCGCGACGGCATCACCGTATGTGAAGGCGTACGCGATTTTGTAAGCCGCGATTTGCTGAAAAGCATCCTCGAATCCGAAGAGGAGCATGTTGATTGGCTGGAGACTCAACTTTCATTGATCGATAAAGTCGGCATCCAAAATTACCTGCAAAGCAAAATGGCTCCGCAGTCATAACATTTGCAATTGGCAAAAAATAACAAAGGATCTCATAGCCACTGCTGTCCCATCGTTTTAGCTAAAAGAAAAGCCTGTTGTCCCAAGTTGATGCAATGTGAGTGCGAACAAACAGGGGAGAAACAAAGGACAACAGGTTTTATCGCATGCCAAGCCTGCATTTCACTAACAACTAAAACCTTTCGAGCGACGTCCTGCGGCAAGTGCGTTACCCACGGCGAACCTCCAAACAATCCTCCAATTAATTCCGCTCATTCATGGGTGCCATTCGTGATGTGCGCCTGATTAGCGTAGGTGACTCCATGTTTTTCAAGATATTCGCGGATTAATTGACGCACCACTTGAGAGGGAGTCATGTCTTGAGAAGCACAAAGCTGCTCAAAAGCATCCTTTTTGGTGGGGTCAATAAGCACCGTAAGGCGCGCAGTTTTCTGTTCCATATCCTCTCTCTCATCTTCGAAAGTTTTATAAAAAAGTGATGTCCGGGGGAGGGATACTGCCTACAAGACGAAGATCACCTCCAGTCCTGCGCCGCGCTCTGGTAACCCTGAGTGTCATGACTCACAAATCATTAATCTCTGTAAGAATACACTATAAGATGAAAATTATAATTACATTATAATTACATTATAATGTAATTAGCATAATATGATAACGATGGCTACACTGCACAGGTCAAGACACACTGAGGGTAGGCCTATGTCATACAGAGCCCATTTGTTTTCCTTACGGATAGGGCACGCCCTACGGGAAAGTTGTTTTGCAGAGCCGTACACGGGGTTAAGGTTTCGAAAAGACCTGCTGGCAGGTTTGACGGTGGGAATTATTGCGATTCCACTGGCGATGGCCCTGGCAATTGCCACTGGTGTCGCTCCCCAATATGGATTGTATACAGCAGCCATTGCCGGTTTTGTCATTGCACTAACAGGCGGCTCCCGCTTCAGTATCTCCGGTCCAACCGCCGCCTTCGTTGTCATTCTTTATCCCATTACCCAAAAGTACGGTCTGAGTGGCCTCTTACTCGCCAGCGTAATGGCGGGCGCCATACTGGTGGTGATGGCGCTCTTTCGTCTGGGGCGACTCATTGAATACATACCCGAACCGGTAATACTGGGCTTTACCGGTGGTATTGGTGTGGTGATAGCCACCCTGCAAATAAAAGACTTTCTCGGCCTGCCCATAGCGACTATGCCGGAGCACTACCTCGAAAAAATTAACCTTCTCGCAATATCCCTTGGGCACACCCATTGGCCGAGCCTGTTAGTGGCCGGATTTACCTTGGCGATTATGGTGTTGTGGCCTTATCTGAAAATACCGGTGCCCGCACATTTACCCGCCGTGATTGTCGGCAGTCTTGTGGCATTGGTGTTGAATGATGCAGGTCTGGGCGTCGATACCATTTATTCACGTTTCAGCTATATCGCCGCCGACGGCAGCACCGCGCAAGGTATCCCACCCATCCTGCCGAGCTTCGCATGGCCCTGGCGGCAACCGGATGCTAATGGCAATACGCTGGTAATTAGCTGGAGTTTGGCGCGCGACCTGCTGCCCGCCGCCTTTGCGATTGCCATGCTGGGTGCAATTGAATCGCTTTTATGTGCTGTGGTGCTGGATGGCATGACCGGTAAACGCCACAGCGCCAACAGTGAACTGCTCGGTCAAGGGATTGGTAATCTCGTCACTCCATTTTTTGGTGGTATAACGGCAACAGCAGCCATCGCGCGCTCAGCAGCCAGTTTCAAAGCGGGCGCTGAATCGCCTGTTGCAGGCATGATTCACGCTCTGGTGGTCGTACTTGGCTTGGTTAGCCTTGCGCCACTATTGGGGTATCTACCCATGCCTGCTATGGCAGCGCTACTGATAGTAGTGGCGTGGAATATGAGTGAAGCCCCCAAAAGCCTGCACTTACTCAAAACCTCCCAACTCAGCGACATTCTGGTTTTCCTGTGCTGTTTTTCGCTAACGGTTTTATTCGACATGGTACTTGCAATCACCGCAGGCATTGTGTTGGCGGCAATACTGTTTATGAAAGAAATTGCCGATATGACCCGCGTAGTTGAGATTACACACAACAAACAGTATGTGCCGACAGAAGTCCCAGAAAATTACCGGATATTTAAAATTACCGGCCCCTTATTTTTTGCCGCTGCCGATAAAATATTGGGTGAACTCACGCGTTATTGTGAGCGCGACAAAATTGTTATTTTATACCTTGATAACGTCACCATGCTGGATGCGGGTGGCTTATCTGCACTTACCAAGCTCATCACGCATTGCCGCACAGTGGGGGCGCAGCTCACGCTTACCGACTTGCAATTCCAACCTTTAAAAACACTGGCCAAAGCCAACATCAAACCTATCGAAGGCATTTTTCGTTTATACCCATGTCTTGGTGATGCACTGCAATCACCCCACAGCTCTTTACCTTCTATTACATGTTCCTTATAGAGTTTTATGCCCCATGAAAATATCTAAAGTAAAAGAAAAAGTTCTCGCCAATGAAACTATTGCGATTGAAATGATGCGCAACCCCGCCGAGTTATCGGAATGGGTTATCTGGATTCGTGAAAGCGATGGAAAAAGCTTTCTGTTAATGAATGAATTTGATGTAGTGATTACCACTACCGATGCCAATCAAGCGCTGCTGTTATTACGCTCTATCGGTATCAAACAAGCCAATATCGTTCTTTAAAAATTCTTCGATGAAACTTAAATTTTTGACTACATATTTATCCAACCGGTTAATGCGCGCAGCTTAAACACGATATCGCCATGCTTTAATACCACCCCATCAACATAAATTTCCTGAACAATAAATTGTCCTGCCCCAACAATATTTCCCACCCCGGTAGTTTGGTTATTGATAACCACGCTGCTGACGCCACCTGCGAGAAAATTGTGCCGCGCATAACTGATGGTCGGTACTCGCTGGCGCATATTCCATGGCAGCGAATTAAAATCGGGAATGTTGGTGATACTGTCATAAGTCCGCGGCGGTGCTTGCTCTACCGGTACGGTCGGCAATGCAGCGGGATCACCTATCCGATTAAATGGATCAACTATGGTTTCGGATGCAGCTGCAGTAGTCGCTGCCTCTGCCGCATAGAGTTCACTGACCCCGGTGTCGATGGCCGCTACCGGGGCAGCATCTTCACTGGCATAAAGGCTTTCCACCGCTGCGCTGGGAGCAGCAACCTTGGGCGCCGCTTCCACCACCGGTACGGCAGCGGGTGTTGAATCGACCGCTGGATTTGATACGACTGTTTTTGTGGTGGCCGCACTTGCTTCGGCAGCAGAAGCCTTTTGTTCAACTTGTGATGTTGGAGCAACGACAGCCTGCCGGACGGCGACAGTATTTTTTTCTTGTGCCGATTGCGTTAAGACGGCGGGACGGAACAATAGAATCAGCACCGTAACAATTACCGAAATAGTCAGCACACCACCCAATATCCACCAAAGATTGCGGCGGCCATTAGGCTCGGCATGAAATTCCCGCGCACTGTGCAAGGTATTAAGATCCGGTACCGCATTCTGGTTTTTACGCTCATTTTCAGCGCGATTCAGGGCATCCAAAATTAATGACATACAACTAAAGCCCTTGTTTTTCTGTAGGAGAGAATATAGGAGCAAGTAATTTTTGCTCATCCAATTCCACCAGGAGTTTATCAACTCCCATCACTTCATTTAATCGGCGCAAGGTCTGCGCATTGATTGCACCGTTGGGAAGAATATTTTGCGTCGACTGGAACAGCTCTACACGCTTTTGCAACCGCTCGGTAAAAAATTGTCGGGTCAAAGGCGCCGGCTGCTGGTCGAGCGTCGCAAATTGTTCAGCAATCCAGGTCACCAAATCACCTCTATCACCCAACTGCAAATCACCCTCAAATGATTTCGGGCGCGACCACACATACAACAAATCGCCATTCCATACATTCGCGATTTCGCTCCAGGACACAATTTTTTCCACGCCGTTTTCCAATACCAATGCGTGGTTTTCGCTCAATCCGATCAGTAATGCGTACACCCATTTTTTATCGGGGGTTGCCAGTGTCAACAATCCAGGGCGATTAATATCTTTTAGTTCGTCCCAGGAATTAATGCGTGCTTTTTCACACACATAATCGGCATCTTTCACTACCAGGCAGGGATTCTTTTTATCCCCCACCGCAATTCCTACGTAAGTAAACATGGCCAATTGTGCTGCGGTAAGATCACGGGTTGCCATAGCTACTACAGCGGGTATTGGTTTGGGTTGATTGCGTAATTCACTGAGCGAGCCGGATGCGAGCTGTTGTTTAACATCAGTAGCTGATGATTGTGCGGATGAAACCTGACCTGCCGATATACTGCTCGCTGCTTGTGCCACTACTACAGGCGAGGTAGTGTCATCAGGTACCAGAAACCAAACACCCAGCATAATCCCCACCAGTGCTACCACAAATACCACATGCCATGAGGTGCGCGCGGTTGCTAATTTTTCTTCCTCCTGGGTTGTTGTACCGGCAACTTCTTTTACAGCGGCCGCAAAGATTTGCTTATCAATATAGTGATGATTTTGCGAATAAGCGCCCAGCAATAAACGCTCGCTGATGACATTAATCAAGCGCGGAATACCACCACTAAAGGCATGGATCTTTTTAATCATTGAATCGTTAAACGGTCGCTGGTGATCGGGCAATCCGGCAATTTTCAAACGATGAGCGATATAAGCTTTGGTTTCCGCAAGACTCAAGGCCTCAAGATGAAAGCGCGCAGTAATCCGTTGGGATAATTGCCGCAACGCCGGACGCGCCAATAACTTTTTCAACTCCGGCTGACCGACCAACATGATCTGCAATAATTTTTCGGTGGTCGTTTCAAGATTGGTCAGTAAACGAATCTGCTCCAACACCGGCACTTTTAATAATTGCGCTTCGTCAATCAACAAAACGGTTTTGCGTCCTTTACGATGGTTATCGAGCAGGAATTGGTTGAGTGAATCGGTTAACCCTTTAACCGTTAATTCATCGACGATGTAACTGACTCCCAGCTCATCGCAAATAGTCGAGAGCAACTCGGGCGCACTGCCCATTGGATTGAGGATGATTGCCATATCCGTATTGGGTGGCAATTGCTCCAGTAAACAGCGGATGATCGTCGTCTTACCGGTGCCCACTTCGCCAGTGAGCATCACAAATCCACCGTTCTGGATGCCGTATAACAGGTGCGCCAACGCCTCCCGATGCTGGTCGCTCATAAAGAGGTAGCGCGGGTTCACGGCGATGGAAAAAGCGGGTTCTTTGAGCCCGAAAAAATCGTGGTACATAGGCCTATCGTGCAAAGTTATTATGGATACCGCCCGAAGCGGAGCTGAATCATAGCAGGCCTAAGATTCGGCTGTTACCTTCTTGTTCCATTGTCGCTTAGCGAAAACGGCGAATAAATAAACAATGACAGCAAAAAGCGCCGCTAAACCTCCGATTGGACCTCGGCTCGATTGCCCGAAAAGCACCAAATTGGTACCATTGCCGCCTTTTTAAGCAGGCACCCTTACAGGTGACTTTGTAGTAGCAGGCAGCTTTTCAATAAAGCTACGGCCGCAACCCTCTCCCGCCTTTTATTATTGATTCCTTACACAGAGAGTTTCTATGTCAGTTGATTTTCGTTCAGCTTCGTCTGTTGATTTTCGTTCCGCTTCGCTGGTGGCCTTGGCCAATCACGACGAATTTGTACAGCGTCACATTGGCCCGGATGCCCAACAAACTGCCGCTATGCTGGCAACCCTGGGGGTTAGCTCAGTCAAGGAGCTGATCGACAAAACTGTACCGGACAATATCCGCCTGAAAGGCGAACTGGCGCTGGGTAAAGCCGTGACTGAGGCGGATGCATTGGCCCAACTCAAAGCCATCGCTAGCAAAAACCGTATCTTCAAAAACTACATCGGTATGGGCTATCACGATACTCACGTGCCCCTCGTAGTGCTGCGCAACGTATTGGAAAACCCGGGCTGGTATACCGCTTACACGCCGTACCAACCGGAAATTGCCCAAGGTCGCCTTGAAGCACTGCTGAACTACCAACAAATGATCATCGACCTGACCGGCATGGAAATGGCCAATGCCTCGGTGTTGGACGAAGGCACCGCCGCCGCCGAAGCCATGGCGATGTGCAAACGCCAGAACAAGAAAAGTAAATCCGATATGTTCTTTGTGGATGCCGATACCCATCCGCAAACTGTCGCCGTAGTAAAAACCCGCGCCGAGCATTTCGGCTTTGGGGTGGTGGTTGCCAGGGCCGATGAACTGGCCAATGGTGATTACTTCGGTGCACTGCTCTCTTACCCTGGCTCCAGCGGTCAGGTGCGCGATTTAACCACGCTGATTGAAACTGCCCACAGCAATAATGCCTTGGTTACGGTTGCTTCAGATTTGATGGCATTGCTGCTGCTGAAATCGCCCGGTGCTATGGGTGCCGATGTTGTGGTCGGCACCAGCCAACGCTTTGGTGTCCCCATGGGCTTCGGCGGACCACACGCCGGTTTCTTCGCTTTTCGCGATGCCTACAAACGCTCCGCGCCCGGCCGCATTATTGGTGTATCAATCGATACCCGCGGCAAACAAGCACTGCGTATGGCGATGCAAACCCGCGAGCAACATATCCGCCGCGAAAAAGCCAACTCCAACATCTGTACCTCGCAAGTATTGCTCGCGGTGATGAGTGTGTTCTACGCGATTTACCACGGCCCGGATGGTTTGAAACGTATCGCCAATCGCATTCACCGTTTGACTGCAATCACCGCTGCTGCATTGAAAGCCAAAGGTTTTAATATCACCAACAACCAATTTTTCGACACAGTGACCGTCAACGTTGGCGATAACCAGAAAGCCATTTATCAAGCGGCTTTAGCTGCAGAAATCAATTTGCGTTCGGTTGGTAGCGACTCACTCGGTATCAGTCTGAACGAAACCACTTCCGCCGCCGATGTCGAAGCATTGCTTGCCGTATTTGGCGTGACCGGTGTTGAGTTGCGCTCGTTCGATGAGCAAGTACTTGCCGGAAAAAATATCACCGCCAACAACGCAATCCCGGCTGAATTGCTCCGCGAAGACGCTGTATTAACGCATCCGGTATTTAACACTTATCACAGCGAAACCGAAATGTTGCGTTACCTGAAGCGCTTGGAATCAAAAGATATTGCATTAAACAATGCGATGATTCCGCTCGGCTCCTGCACCATGAAATTGAATGCAACCGCCGAAATGATTCCTGTCACCTGGCCGGAGTTTGGCAAGCTGCATCCGTTCGCCCCGATTGACCAAGCCGAAGGTTACAAAGAATTATTTGAAGAACTGCAAGAAATGCTTAAAGCCTGCACCGGCTACGATGCCATCAGCTTGCAACCTAACGCCGGTTCACAAGGTGAATATGCAGGCCTTGTTGCGATCAAAAAATATTTTGAAAGTAAAGGCGAAACCCAGCGCGATATTTGTTTGATTCCTGCATCAGCCCACGGCACTAACCCCGCCTCGGCGCAAATGGTGAGTTACAAAGTAGTCGTTGTTGCTTGCGATGTGAAAGGCAACGTCGATCTCACTGATCTCGCTGAAAAAATTGCCACCTACGGCAACCAAATCGCGTGCATCATGTGTACCTATCCGTCTACGCACGGCGTGTTTGAAGAAGGCATCACCCAATTGTGCGATATGGTCCATGCAGTCGGCGCCCAGGTGTATATCGACGGCGCCAACATGAATGCACTCGTCGGCGTGGCAGCACCGGGTAAATTCGGCGGCGATGTATCGCATTTGAATTTGCACAAAACCTTCTGCATCCCACACGGCGGCGGCGGCCCGGGCATGGGGCCGATCGGTGTAGGTAAACATTTGGAGCCCTTCCTTGCTGCGCATCCGGTACAAGCAGTTCCCGGTACCGAAGTGAACAACGGCACCATCTCTGCTGCACCCTGGGGTTCAGCAAGTATTCTGCCCATCAGTTGGATGTATATCAAAATGATGGGCGCGGCCGGTATGCGTCAAGCCACTGAATTTGCGATGCTCAACGCAAACTACGTTGCAAAAAAATTGGAAGCGGCTTATCCGATTTTGTACAAAGGCACCAACGGTTTTGTTGCGCATGAATGTTTGTTGGATTTGCGTCCGTTAAAAGAAGCCAGCGGTATCAGCGAAGAAGATATCGCTAAACGCTTGATGGATTTCGGTTTCCACGCACCCACGATGTCGTTCCCGGTTGCCGGCACTTTGATGATTGAACCAACCGAATCCGAATCAAAAATTGAGTTGGATAAATTCATTGAGGCAATGCTGATTATCCGCAAGGAAATCGATCAAGTCATCAATGGTGAAATCAGTGCAGAAGCAAGTGCATTGCATAATGCCCCGCATACACAAGATGACGTACTGGAAGAAAACTGGACCCGCGCCTACTCACGCGAAACCGCTGGTCGTCCGACTAGCTGGTTGAAAAACCACAAGGTATGGCCAAGTGTAAATCGTATCGATAATGTGTACGGGGATCGCAATCTTGTTTGTTCGTGCCCGAGCATAGAAAACTATATTGAGTAAAAGTCAGTTTTTGTAGCAGGATTTAATAAGGTTCATAAATGGGCGCTATCTATCGATAGCGCCTTTTTTATTTTTAGCTTGCTGCGTGCATTGCTGCACTTATGTTTTTATAAAAACTTTATGTATTGTAATGATTAATTTAGCAGCAGTCGGCAAGCTTTTAGTTAGATGTTAATCGAGGAGCTTTGGCTTCAAGCTATTTTATTGGTATTAGGAGATTCGATAATATAGGGCCTTACGTGCTTTTGCAGTTCAGTAAAAAACACAGTGAATTCCGATTCATAAAGATCGTAATGCTGCTCCAGTATGGCAATTGCATAAGCCAGCTCAGCAGGTCTTCGCAATCTTAAATCGATCCGTTGCAACGCAATCCTAATTCCGGAAATATCTTTGTAGGTCTCAAAAATATTGTGTTCGAATATCCTTCTAAATTTATAAAGGATTTCATCAGGAACATCATCTTCTATCTCATTCAACTCGCGGTATAAATTTTTGGAAAAATCACCCAAGCTGACTGAAGAATATAGACTCCAATTCTTCGCCAGGAAATGATCATAAAAGACATCGGTTATAATGCCACCATAACGCTTGTAGTTAGCCGGCATGCGGCCGATCCCGTTTTTCACAATTGAATGCGAGTCGGTAAATATATCAATCACTTTATGGCAGGTTATCCCTTCCTGAAAAGAGGGGGAGAACTTCTTCAGTTCTGTAATTGAGACTAAATCAGGCAATATATTACCAACACGGAACTCTATATTCCGTTTGGATAAATATGCATGTGCAAGCCAATTCATTCAAAAACACTCTCAAAGTATCACTATCAAAAGTATTGCCATTAAGTTTAGGATTAGTAGGAGACCAGAACCAGTCTGTATCGTTGCAGATTTTTGCCACGCTGTGAACCAGTTATTCCCGACGTTTCTACGGCATAGACACTTTATTCTGAAATAAACAGAAATTTTTCCAGAAGGGAAAACAACAATCTTGACTTGAAAGAATAAAATAAAGGCGGCTTATGCCGCCTTTATTGCCTACCTGATTATGGGTAACAACGTTTTTACTGTTTGCTGCCATGGCTGTTTTGGCCGCCTTTACGCCCAGCCTCTGAAGCACGCTCAGGATTATCTTTAAAGCTTCCAGACTTTCCTGTTGATTTCTTCTGGCTCAATTGAGTGTCATCTTTTCGGTTTGAATTTTTCATATACAGTTCCTCATAAGTTGATCATCAAAATTGTGCATTAAGCTACACACTTAGTTAGTGTGCTTTAACTATTTTTAAGTTCAAAATATTTTTATTTTTAGATCAAAAATCTTTGTATTTTTAATGGCATCTATTAAAAGCCTGTTGAATTTAGTGACTAAGTGATATTGCGCACCGAATTAATATACTAAGGCAATACTACTTTGACGCTGAACCCAACAGTTTTAGGAGTATTATCATAGTTACTGCCAAAAAAAAATTTACCCGATTGTGTCCATAAATTCATCGGAAGCAATTGTCTTGTTACGCATCGTTCACAAATTAGTTGCTGCAGTTCGAGCTTCTTTTTTCTCATACTCATCATGCAGTTTCCACCATTTATATGGCTCGGTTTGTGGCCATCCTACGGGTGAATCCTCCCAATTTTCCTGGCGGCCAAGCGGTGTGAGGTCAAGGAAAGTCCACACGCTACCTAAATGTTCAACGCCACGACCCGTGGTAAAATAGGTGTGATAGAGGTTGCCAGAGTCTTGCAAAAAGATATTTAGACCGTGACCGTCGTCCACCATAAAGTCAGGATTGAAACTATCACTGGTGGAATACCACGGAATATCCCAACCCATACGTTTTTTGAATGGGACTATCTCATCAATAGGTGCGTGCGAAACCAATACAAAAGTTGTATCGCGAGCATTCAAATGCGCAAGGTGGCCGACCATATCTGTAAACATACAGCAACCTGAGCAGGGTGAGTCGTCTGCGGGCTTGAGCATGTGGTGATACACAATCAACTGGCGACGCCCTTCAAATAACTCAAGTAAACCTACTTCACCGCCCTCTCCCGTGAATAGATATTTTTTTGTTACCACAACCATCGGCTGGCGCCTACGCTCAGCGGCTAACGCATCACTTGCCTGCGTATGAGCTTTCTCTTTTGCCATTAATTCTTCATGTTTTTTCTGCCACTCAGCCTGACTGACAATAGGCGGCAGCGCTTTTAAAGGGACAGGATTATTCAAATTTGACATGACATTCTCCTTCATCGATGTGGATAAGACTGGTTGAAATCTTGGACAATCAGATCTGCAATATTGCAAAGTTAATTGACTGCTTACAAAGCTAGTCGAATGAAAAATCCATTTATCGACACCCATCAGATAAAAAGCGGATAAAAAAATATAACTGTCACCTACGTGACATTGCCATGTTTTTGGATTGCAGGTCGGATGAGGGCTGCCATATACCTTTGAAGGGTCTGGTAAGGCCGGGAAGTTCACAATAGTTAATATTTATGACATCCAACTGTACATCAGCCTTCCGCCTGTTAACACTAGTCGACAGGATTATTGGCTATGCGATGAATACTGGAAGAGTTTTTACCCGGGATTTAATTACTTAAACAGATGGATAACAAACCATTCCCGGCATTTATAGCTGTGCAAATAAAAAACGTTAGTAAAAACAGACTCTGGATTGGAACGACCATGACTACCCCCATAAAAAAAATCGTAATCGCCGGTGGTGGCACAGCGGGCTGGATGGCAGCAGCAACCATTTCACATCACCTTGGCCCGGTATTGGATATTCGACTCATTGAATCTGAAGAAATTGGAACGGTAGGTGTTGGTGAGGCAACTGTTCCCCCAATGATAACTTTCCATAAGTTATTGAATATTGATGAGCAGGAATTTTTGCGCGCTACCCAAGGTACATTCAAGCTGGGAATAAATTTTGAGAACTGGGGACAAAAAGGCGATCAATATATCCATTCCTTCGGACGTACTGGCAAAGAGTTATGGATGGCTGATTTTATTCACTTTTGGTTAAAAGCAAAGGGAATGGGGCTGCCCAATGACTACGGCGATTTCTGCTATGAACTGCAAGCAGCAAAATTGGGGAAATTTGCGATTACCGAAAATCCGCGCACTAATTATGCCTATCATTTCAATGCATCCCTCTATGCAAAATTTTTGCGAAAATACAGTGAAGCCCGTGGAGTAAAACGTACCGAAGGAAAGATTGTTGAGGTTGCAACTCACAATGATAATGGATTTATTAAAAGCGTGACGTTGGCATCAGGCGAAGTTGTTGAAGGTGATTTATTTATTGACTGTACCGGCTTTCGTGGTGTGTTGATTGAACAAACCCTCCATACCGGTTACGAGGATTGGTCGCAGTGGTTGCTTAATGATAGCGCTATAGCCGCACAAACCAGGAATCCTCTGCCAGCATTACCTTACACACGCGCTGTTGCACACCAAGCAGGTTGGCAATGGCATATTCCATTGCAAAGTCGTATTGGTACCGGCTTCGTATACTGCAGCAAATATATTTCTGATGAAGATGCCAAAAAAACATTCATTGACGATTTACCGGGTGAATTGATTAACGAACCTCATATACTGAAATTTAAAACCGGTCGCAGACTAAAAAGCTGGAATAAAAATTGTGTTGCACTGGGTTTGTCGAGTGGATTTATTGAACCTTTGGAATCTACCAGTATCCATTTGATTATGAACAGTGCGCTGCGATTGGTGAGATTTTTTCCAAGCACTGGAATTAAAGAATCCAATGTAGCTGAATACAACGAGCAGACAAAAACTGAAATTGAACGTATCCGCGACTTTGTGATACTGCATTACAAAGCAACTATACGGGACGATACACCATACTGGCGTTACTGTAGGGATATGACCGTTCCGGATACGCTGGCACACCGTATTAAGCTATTCAAGGAAACGGCAATAGCCTATAAAACTGAAGGCGAAATTTTTTCTTTGGATTCATGGTCACAGGTTATGATTGGGCAGCGAATAATGCCGGAGGACTACCATCAATATGTTGATGCAATGAATCACCAGGATCTGTGCAAATACATGCAAGATTATTCGGCTGAAATTAAAAAGCTTGCTATGCAGTTACCAAGCCATGAAGATTTTGTACGGCAATATTGTTCAGAGGATGATGCCTGGTTTTACTAAAGCACTGAATAGTGCTTTAGTGGTAAATCAAAAGTAAATTTACCGGAACACCAGTCAATTGAGGCCGACAAGTTTTGGCCCCGGCGTGATTGAGACGGCAATTATAAATAGAATTAAAGCAAGGTAATCCATATATAACCTATACGATCAATAAACAGCAAGGCTGAATAATCCACCATCTAAAAAAGCAGGACACATGTCCTGCTTTTTTTGGCTCTATACTCTTGATAGAACCCTTGCGTAATCCTGGGCTCTAACAGTTTGCTACATCCTCTTCTAACTTACCTCAACCAGTATTAATGGAACAACAACCCTATGTCTGAGCGCCAGAGCATTCGCGAGTCGTTTTTAACTGCAGTGTTTAGCTTGTTAGGGTATGTGGCCAATTGCGATGGCCCAATCAATCGCAGTGAAGGCAAACGCATTAAGTTTTATATCAATAAAATGCATTTATCGGATGAAGAACAACGCAAGGCATTGTATTTAATCAAGGCGGCCACACGGCCGGAGTTCAACGCCAGTCAAGTGTTACAAACATTCCGGGTAGCAACGACACCCAAGCTGATCCAGATTCTGTTGGTACACCTGATCACCATGGCAAAGGCCGATGGTTACCTGGTGAAAAAGGAACTGCACGCAATCCAGTGGATTGCGCGGGAACTGGGTTATAAGAGCGTCGTATTTAATCATTTATTGCGCATCATCTACACGCAAGACCAACTTGCCCTGCGCAGCCATCCACCACAACCGGTAAAGGAATACACGCAAAACACTTACTCAGACCCCAAAAAGACGCAGGCGAAAAACCCTACCAATGGCAATCATTCGCACAGCCAGCCCCGCTATCAAAATATGGATTTGCAAAAGGCCTATGAAGTGCTGGGGATTACGGCCGAAATGACTGAAGATGAAATCAGGAGGAACTTTCAAAAACTTGTCAGCCACTCCCATCCCGACAAATTAGTGAGCCTGGGCTTGCCTTCCGATCAATTACACGTGGCAACCGAGCGTTTTAAACACATACTGGCCGCCTACGAATTTCTTAAGCACTATCGCTCGATGTACTCTGCAAGCTTATAAACATATCGGCGAACCCAAATTGAATAACAATAATTCTCATTTTTGGGCTGAGGCGCTTAAATCGCAGGCTTCTCACCTTCTTTGTAGAAGGTAGGATTAACAAAGGCCCAAAATCTGACCGAAAAATGTAAAACAGCAGGTATAGGCTTCTTTTTCTTTGGGAAATTGGAAGAACTTCCTGTATATTACGCCGCTATTTTCCAACCCGGCTTTTTTCTAACCCTGTTCAACATAACGAGAGTCCTATGGCTGACTTATCCCTTTACAGAAACATCGGTATCTTCGCCCACGTGGACGCCGGCAAAACCACTACCACTGAGCGTATCCTCAAGCTTACTGGCCGTATCCACAAAATTGGTGAAGTTCACGAAGGTGAATCTACTACCGACTTTATGGAACAGGAAGCTGAACGCGGTATTACCATCCAATCCGCAGCGGTAAGCTGTTTCTGGAAGGGCCACCGCTTCAACGTAATCGATACCCCCGGACACGTTGACTTCACCGTTGAAGTTTATCGTTCATTGAAAGTACTCGATGGCGGTATCGGCGTATTCTGCGGTTCAGGCGGCGTAGAACCTCAGTCTGAAACCAACTGGCGTTATGCGAACGACGCAAAAGTATCGCGTCTGATTTTCGTAAACAAACTTGACCGTATCGGTGCAGACTTCTTGCGCGTAACTGATCAAGTTAAGAAAGTATTGGGCGCCAAGCCATTGATCATGACCCTGCCAATCGGCCGCGAAGACACCTTTGTTGGTGTGGTTGATTTGCTGACCCGCAAAGCCTACGTGTGGGATGACTCTGGCATTCCGGAAAACTACAGTATTACCGATGTTCCAGCCGATATGGTTGACGACGTTGAAATGTACCGCGACCAATTGGTTGAAAACGCGGTTGAAGTAGATGATGACTTGCTGATGGCGTACATGGAAGGCGAACAACCTTCTATCGAAGACATCAAGCGCTGCATACGTAAAGGTACCCGCGACCTTGTCTTCTTCCCGACCTTCTGTGGCTCAGCCTTTAAAAACAAAGGTATGCAACTGGTACTGGACGCTGTTGTTGATTACTTGCCAGCTCCACAAGAAGTTAACCCACAGCCTTTGACGGATGAAGAAGGTAATCCAAACGGTCAATTTGCCCTTGTTGATGCTAATGAGCCATTCCGCGCACTGGCGTTCAAAATCATGGACGACCGTTTCGGTGCCCTGACTTTCGTACGCATCTACTCAGGCGTATTGAACAAAGGCGACACTATCCTCAACTCATTCACCGGTAAAAGTGAACGTGTTGGCCGTATGGTTGAGATGCAAGCGAACGAGCGTACTGATTTAACCACCGCGCAAGCAGGCGACATTATTGCCCTGGTAGGTTTGAAGAACGTGCAAACCGGTCACACCCTATGTGATCCAAAGCACCCATGTACGCTTGAGCCGATGATCTTCCCTGAGCCAGTAATCTCGATCTCTGTAACGCCGAAAGACAAAACCGGTGTGGAAAAAATGGGTATCGCAATCGGTAAAATGGTTGCTGAAGATCCAACCTTCCGCGTTGAAACCGATGTCGACTCAGGTGAAACCATCCTGAAAGGTATGGGAGAATTGCACCTGGATATTAAAGTCGACGTTCTGAAGCGTACTTACGGTGTTGAGTTGATTGTAGGCCAACCACAGGTTGCTTACCGTGAAACGATTACCCGTGAAATCGAAGACAGTTACACCCATAAGAAGCAATCGGGTGGTTCCGGTCAGTACGGTAAGATCGATTACCGCATCAAACCAGGTGAAGCGAACACTGGCTTCGTATTCAAGACCTCCGTCGTTGGCGGTAGCGTTCCTAAAGAATTCTACCCGGCGATTGAAAAAGGCTTTAAGTCAATGATGGCTACCGGCCCATTGGCTGGCTTCCCGGTATTGGACGTTGAAGTTGACCTGTTCGACGGTGCATTCCACGCCGTTGACTCCTCGGCAATTGCGTTTGAAATCGCTGCAAAAGGCGCTTTCCGTCAATCTATGCCGAAAGCAGGTCCACAACTGCTTGAGCCAATCATGAAAGTTGATGTGTTCACTCCGGAAGATCACGTAGGTGATGTTATCGGCGACTTGAACCGTCGTCGCGGCATGATCTCTGGTCAGGAAGCTGGCGTGACTGGCGTACGCATCAAGGCAGACGTTCCGCTGTCAGAAATGTTTGGTTACATCAGCACCCTGCGTACCATGACTTCAGGTCGCGGTCAGTTCTCCATGGAGTTCTCGCACTACTCTGCATGCCCATCTAACGTAGCTGAAGCTGTAATCGCGAAAGAGAAAGAAAAGAAAGCAGCTGCTAACAAGTAATATTGTTTAGTGCACTTTCTAAAAAGCCCCGCCAGCTTTCACTGGCGGGGCTTTTTCTTTTCTGTTTAATTGGCTAGCTGTTCCGTTTTTACCGGACCAATACCGGTCACCTGAATAATAGCTTCTTCATTTTTGGCACCGTCAAAATGCACTTGCCCGCCTTTGTGGATCACATAACTTCCTGCCGGAACCGGAACGGTTTGTTCTTTATCAAATTCCTTCCCCGTACCCACCCACCAGGTACCCGAAATAACCACAAAAAAACGATCCTCATTGTGGAAGTGCGGTTTGGAAAAATTACCCGGCAACCATTTGATACGAACCACATAAGGTCCAGGCTTGGTAGGATCGCCAAATAAAATTGCTTGTTCATTCGTGCCTGCCGCGTTGCGCACCCACTTAATTTCCTGCGGAGTTTTGAACTCTACTGAACGCGGATCCAACTCAACCGCAGCAACGCTGTAGGACAAAACCATCAATAGCGACAACAATGCTTTTTGGTAATGCAACAGAAAAACCTTCATACCTATTCCTCGTAATCAATAATGATATTTCAGTACGCACGGGGGCAATTAATCGATAGACTTCGAGCAACCGAGCTCAGATATAGCAATCTTTATGCCTTAAGAAAACAGTAGTTTTAGCGGGCATAACAACTTATTTTTATTGATTATTAAACATGCGCAGTAAGACTTGCTCAAATTAAAACAGCACACCAACAGTGCAATGATACTTTCACGAAAGGAATATCAACAACGACGCTTTGTAAACAGTGAAAATTGATAAACGATGAAACTGGGTAAACGACTGAAACACATTGAATCTATGGTGACTGCAAGCTACGACCATATTTGGGATTGTTGTTGCGATCATGGATTATTAGGCGCGGCGTTGCTCGCACGGCAAGCAGCACTGCACATTCATTTTGTGGATATAGTTCCTGAACTCATGCGCGAACTGAAAAACAAACTCACGCATTTTTATCCAGAAAGTGTTGAGCCTGCATCAAGGGCTCAATGGCAAGTTCATTGTATAGATGCCTCGGCGCTCCCCTTGCAAAAAATCAGTGGAAAACATCTTGTGATCATTGCCGGTATCGGCGGTGATCTGATGACGGAATTAGTTAAAGCGATTCATCAAAAAAATCCTACACTCGATATCGATTTTTTGCTCTGCCCTGTCCATCACCAATTCACACTACGCCAGCAATTAATCGATTTTGATTTCAGCCTGAAAACTGAATCCCTGATTGTGGAAAATCATCGTTTCTATGAAATATTATTGGTTTCAACCACTAAAGACATGCTTAATCCTCACGCAATAATAAGTACTGTCGGCAGCCTGATTTGGACAGTCGACACCGCAGAGCAATCAAAAATCGCAGCTGAGTATTTGAAGAAAACATTGGATCACTACAAAAGAATGCAATTAAGCAGCACTACCGATGTGCAGCACATTATTGATGCCTACAGTGCAGTCGTTTTACGACACCCACTCGCGGAAGTATCAAATTAAGCTATTTACCCGTTTTTACTCAACATCAGGCACATCAGCTGCTATGGTTAATAAATCTTACAATTTGTATCCCTTCAGACCTGACATCTGAGACAATAGCCAGGTATTTTCACGCCGCAACCCTGCTTGTTGGCCTATCGATTGGATTAACGAATGAATGCCCCCCAGGCTGATCGCCCTGCTGTAGCCCAACCTGTGTTAGTTCAAAATGCGTTTAAGGGTTTTCTGTTGGCCGCACTGGCGCTGTTTTTATTTGCTTGTATGGACAGCACCACCAAATATCTCACCACGCACTATAACGTGCCTTTTGTGGTGGCGATGCGCTACTTGGTGCATTTCCTGCTAATGGTGATGATTCTCGCCCCGCGCCATTCCGCACAACTGATAAAAACCCAGCGCACCAGCCTGGTGGTGCTGCGCGCGGTCGTACTGACTATCGCCTCCCTGTGTATGGGAATGGCGCTCCAGCGCATGCCACTGGCGGAAACCACGGCGATCAATTACCTCGCCCCAACATTGGTAGCCCTGCTCGCCGGTTCCATGTTGGGCGAACACATTGGCCGCCTGGGTTGGGCTGCAATTGTGACGGGATTTGTCGGCGTGCTGTTGATCGCTCGCCCCGGCGGCGGCCTGGACGCTATCGGCGTGATGTTTGCGCTTGGCGCGGCAGCAGCCAATGCGACTTATCAATTGTTGTCGCGCCTGCTCGCCAACACCGAAAAAGCCATCACCCTGCTGTTTTACACCGCCTTGATCGGTTCGATTGTATTCGGCATCGCCCTGCCCTGGTTTTGGGAAGATGAATTGCCCAGCAGACTCGAATTGATATTGTTGATCAGCATGGGCATAACCGGCGGCCTTGGCCACTACCTCTTCACCCTCGCCTATCGCCATGCGCCCGCCTCAATCCTCGCTCCACTAACCTACATCCAATTATTGTGGGCAGGATTATTGGGTTGGATCATTTTCGACACCATTCCCGATGGAATCAGCCTGATAGGTATGTCGGTCATTGCCGCAGCGGGTTTGTTGATTGCCTTTAAGTCAAAATTCACCAAAGCCGCGCCGGTGAAAGCAGAAACCGATCAGCTCTGATAAGGATTGACACTTCCTGACAGAAATGTCAGGTAAATGTTGGTTTTATGTCGGGTATAGACGGTTACACTAAAGACGCTAACTGCCAACCACACATAGTGGAGATTTTCAGGATGCGTTTACTTTTAGTCGAGGATGAAGAAAAAACCTCGTCTTATATCAACCGCGCCATGAGCGAGTTGGGTTTTATGGTTGACATTGCCGATAACGGCGTCGACGGCCTATACCTCGCACAACAACATGACTATGACGCAATTATTCTGGATGTGATGCTGCCCGGAGCGGATGGCTATACCGTGCTTGAACGCTTGCGATTAAGCAAGCAGACGCCTGTGTTGATGCTCTCTGCACGCGGCTCAGTCGACGAACGCGTGAAAGGTTTGCGCTCCGGCGCCGACGACTACCTGCCCAAACCCTTCTCACTCATTGAGCTGGTTGCACGCATTCAGGCGCTGTTGCGCCGTCGCCAAAGTGACGGGGCTGACGTCACCCAATTGCAGATTGATGACTTGCATCTCGATTTACTCGCGCGCCGTGTTACCCGCGCCGGCCATCGGCTGGAGCTGACTGCAAAAGAATTTGCATTGCTTAGCTTGCTCGCGCGTCGCCAAGGGGAGATCCTCTCCAAGATGATGATCGCGGAACAAGTCTGGGATATGAATTTTGACAGCGACGCCAACGTGGTGGAGGTCGCGATTAAACGCCTGCGCTCCAAAGTGGATGTGCCCTACTCAATCAAATTGTTGCATACCGTGCGCGGCATGGGTTACGTATTGGAGGCACGGCCAGAATCGCCGCGGTCACACCACGATGAATAAAATTCTTGTGGGCAACTCTATCGCTATCCGTCTGGCCGTGATGTTTGCCGTGACATCAGTTGCGATTGTCGCCGTCTCCGCGTTAATGCTGCGCCATTCGCTGCACGATTCACTGCGTACGCAAATGCATCAAGAATTACAGTTTCGCCACAGCCTGTTGGTGCCCTACATCGCTGCGCGCAACTCTCTTGCTGACTGGTCAACAGTCGCGAGTAAACTGACAAACTGGACCACCGTTGAAGGTGGTCGTACACACTATTGGATCCTCAGTGATGACCCACGCTATCAGTTGGGTGGCGCCCCCCTGGAAGGAGTGGACTGGACAAAACTGCGCAACGGTTTCTCCCGGATTCCCAAAGAGCCCTGTTCGATTTATCTATTGATCACTGAAATTCCGGCTAATGGTGAACGGCCCGCTGTGCGCTATGTGGCAGCACTCGATTCCACACCCTACATGAGCACACTCGATGCGTTCACCCGCGCAATGATTTTAATCTCGATTGTCGGTGTGCTGTTTGTTGCACTGCTGGGATTTTTTGTTGCGCGCGTCGGTATGCGCCCGGTTAACCATCTCAGCCAGCAGGCGCACAAGCTTGCGCCCGGCAATCGCAGCCAAAGGCTCGACACCAAAACCCTGCCAGTCGAGTTACAAACCTTGGCAGAATCGTTTAACGGTGTGCTTGAACGGCAAGAAATTGCCTGGAATCAATTGGAGAGTTTTAACGCCGATGTCGCCCATGAACTGCGTACCCCACTCACCAATTTGATCGGTCAAACACAATTGGGATTAGCGCGGCAACGTGAACAACATGAGCTGGAAGATTTGCTGCAATCTAATCTGGAAGAGTTGGAACGCATGACTTCCATCGTCAATGACATGTTGTTTTTATCTCATGCACAAGCAGGCGAACACGCAACACAATTGAGTGAGGTATCGCTGCGAGAAGAGGCAATCAAAACCGCGGATTACCTGGAGCCGGCCTTTGTCGAAAAATCCCTGAACATCATTATTGAAGGTGATGTACAAGCGCGAATTGATCGCCGGTTATTTCATCGCGCACTGGCTAATTTACTCGGCAACAGCGCGCGTCATGCACAACGTTCTACCCGGGTGACTGTGAATCTGAAAGAAGAAAATGGCTTTGCTTTAATCAGCGTCTCTAATCTTGGCGAACCGATTGATGCTTTCCATCTCGCACGCTTGTTTGAGCGTTTTTATCGCGTCGATGCATCGCGGGCGCGCAGTGATATGCATCACGGCTTGGGTTTATCCATTGTCCGCGCTGTAGCACTTATGCACCGCGGCGATGTATTTGCCAGCAGCCAAAATGGTATTAATTGTTTTGGTTTTTCATTGGCAGTTACATCGAATGTAGATGGGGAAAAAAATTACCCGCAACATAATTCTGACAATAGTGTCAGCGAAGCGTCAGCTTTTCGACCCACTCATATGGGTAATATTTAAAACTCACGTACTAATTTGAGTTGATAACCGACCTGCCGGTTAATGTAAGTATCTGTTCCATACAATTATCTACTCTATACAAGCGTCCACTCTATAAAGGAGCGATCTCTTGAAAGGCCTAATCAGTATCACGCTGCAAAAGCCGCTCACATTTATTGTGATGGCGATATTAATTGCAGGGTTTGGCACGCTCGCCGCGCTACGTATGCCGGTGGATATTTTTCCCGCTATTCGCATTCCGGTGATTGCAGTGGCCTGGACTTACAACGGTCTCGCGCCGGAAGATGTGTCCAATCGCATTATCACACCTTACCAGCGCGCATTGACAACTACGGTTGCCGATATCGAACATATCGAAAGCCAGTCGATGACCGGCATGGGCATAGTGCGAATTTATTTCCAACCCAATGTGGATATTCGCACGGCGAGTGCGCAAGTCACTGCAGTATCGCAAACCATGTTGCGCAGCATGCCGCCGGGAATTACCCCGCCCTTTGTGGTGAATTACGATGCGTCTACCGTGCCGGTATTGCAGGTTGCGCTGTCAGGCGAAGGTCTCAGCGAACAGCAACTGAATGATTTGGGCACAGCACAAATCCGTACCCAATTACTGACACTTCCTGGCGTTGCTATGCCCTTGCCTTCCGGTGGCAAACAGCGGCAAGTCCAAATTGATTTGAATCCGGTTGCGTTGCAATCCTATGGTTTATCCGCAGCAGATGTAAGCGCAGCAATTGCGGCACAAAATCAAATCAGCCCCGCCGGTTTTATGAAAATCGGCGCACAGCAATACAACGTTAAACTCAACAACGCGCCCGATTCTATTCAGGGTTTAAGTAATATTCCGGTGAAAGTCGTCAACGGCGCGACCATTTATATTCGCGATGTTGCCTCAGTACGCGATGGCAACAGTCCGCAACAAAATATTGTACAAGTAGAAGGCACACGTTCAGTACTGCTGACAATTTTGAAAAACGGCGCAGCATCAACACTGACGGTAGTAGAAAGCGTGAAAGACGCACTACCGCGAATTACTGAAGGCTTGGCAGATTCACTTACTGCCATCCCTGTTGCCGATCAATCCGTATTTGTGCGTGCATCCATGATGACTGTGGTGCATGAAGCACTACTGGTTGCCGCATTAATTTCGCTATTAATTTTGCTATTTCTCGGTTCATGGCGCGCAACCTTAATTGTCGCCGCATCAATTCCGCTGTCTATTTTTGCCGCTATTGCAGTGCTCAATGCCTTCGGTCAAAGCCTGAATGCGATGACCCTCGGCGGTCTCGCTATTGCCATCGGTATTTTGGTCGATGAAGCAACTGTGACGATCGAAAATATCGAACGTCATTTAGGTGAAAGAAAAAGCGTTAACCAGGCGATTATAGATGGTGCGGCTGAAATCCTGATTCCGGTATTTGTTGCGCTCTTATGCATCTGTATTGTATTCGTGCCGATGTTTTTCCTACCGGGTATTTCCGGGTATTTGTTTGTGCCTATGGCGCTGTCAGTTGTATTCGCGATGGTTGCGTCATTTTTGTTATCGCGCACCGTGGTGTTAACCATGGCGATGTATTTATTAAAACCCCACCACCATGACGACCAACAGCAATCACCACAACTAAAACGCAAAAGTATTTTTGCTCCACTCATCCAATTCCAGAAAAAATTTGAACAGGGGTTTGAGACGTTGCGCAATAGCTACACCCGGTCACTGGCCGGTGTGCTTGCCACACGCAAGTTATTTGTAATGGGGTTTATGGGATTGGTACTGGTATCATTTTTACTGGTGCCTTTTTTAGGGCGCAATTTTTTCCCGGCGGTAGATTCCGGCAGCATTCTTATGCATGTCCGCATGTCGAGCGGAATTAAAATTGAAGAGAGCGCCGCGCAGTTTGAGCTAATCGGTCGATCGGTACGTGAGGTAATTCCCGCTAACGAATTGGATTCGATCATCAATAACATCGGCATGCCGGTGAGCATGCTGAACATGGTCTACAACACCTCCGGGACCATTAGCCCGCAGGATGGCGATATGATGATTAGCCTCAAGCCGGGTTATCGTGCAGCGGAACATATCGCGCGCTTGCGGCAGGAATTACCCATGCGTTTTCCCGGTATTACTTTTTCATTCTTACCGGCAGATATCACCAGCCAGATTTTGAATTTCGGTTCACCCTCGCCTATTGATGTACAAGTGACAGGGCGAAACCTCGCCACGAATCGCGACTTCGCACAAAAATTATTGCATCGCATTAACACCATTCCCGGTGTGGCCGATGCACGTATCCAGCAACCGGAAAGTTCACCGCAATTAAATATTGATATTGACCGTTCGCGTATCGGTCAATACGGAATCACTGCGCGCGATGTCACCAACAGTCTTGGTGCCTCACTCTCGGGAACGCAGCAAACCGCACCGGTATTTTTTGTTAATCCCGCTAACGGTATTTCTTACCCGGTGGTCGCGCAAGTACCGGAATATTTAATGGCCAATATTAGCGATCTGGAAAATATTCCGGTTTCAGGTGCCGCAACAACCAGCGATAACACGCAAAACTTAGGTGGCCTCGCCAGCATCAGTCGTTCCACCACTATGCCGGTAGTATCGCAATACAACATCCAACCAATGATCAATATTTTTGCCACAACTCAAGGCCGCGATTTGGGATCTGTCGCCAGTGATATTAATACGGTTATTGCAGAACTGGAAAAAGAACGCCCCGCTGGAACCAACGTTACGTTGCGCGGCCAATACCAAACCATGAACATTGCCTTTGGTGGTTTGGGTTATGGTTTGCTCGGCGCGATTGTATTGATTTATTTTTTAATCGTGGTGAATTTCCAAAGCTGGAAAGATCCGTTTGTGATCATTTCAGCATTACCCGCTGCACTTGCCGGCATTGTATGGATACTTTTTGTTTCGCTTACACCGCTATCCGTACCCGCATTAACCGGTGCAATTATGTGTATGGGCGTTGCGACCGCCAACTCAATCCTGCTGGTCAGTTTTGCGCGTGATCGCTTGGCAGAAACGGGCGATGCAGTACAGGCAGCACTGGAAGCAGGTTATGTTCGTTTACGCCCGGTTATGATGACGGCTCTCGCAATGATCATCGGCATGATTCCTATGGCGCTTGGCATAGGTGAAGGTGCAGAGCAAAACGCACCGCTAGGCCGCGCGGTTATCGGTGGATTAATTACCGCCACTATCGCCACATTATTTTTTGTTCCTGCTGTGTTTAGTTTGGCGCATCGCCGTACCACAAAAACATCAGCAAATGGCTCAGTAAACAATTCGGAGTTAATGCCAAACAATGTCTAATTATCATCCGCAAATTCCGCCTGTAGACCCGAGCGAATTTCGTCGCAAGCTGGTGAAAACCAGCGTCATTATCGGTGCAGTCGGTTTAGTGCTCGCCGCTATCGGAATTTTTCAGCGCAGCAATGCAACGGCAGAACTGACAAAAATTGCAGCGCAATCCGCGATCCCAACCGTATCGGTCATTAGCGCGGCATTATCAGATGATGCAACCGCGTTGGTGTTGCCCGGCAATTTGGAGCCACTTAATAGCGCCTCCATTTATGCGCAAACCAATGGCTACATAAAAGAATGGTTAGTCGATATTGGTGATAGTGTTAAAAAAGGCCAAGTATTAGCAAGACTGGATGCACCGGAATTATTGCATCAATTAGCGCAAGCGAAAGCAGATTACGCCAGCGCACTTGCCGAGCAAAACAACGCGCAGAGTATGGCGGATCGCGCCAACAGTTTGATGAAAATGAACAGCGCCGCCATTTCACGTGAAATGGTGGAGCAACGCAGCCGCGATGCCGAAGCAAAAACTGCAGCAACTGCCGCGGCGCGTGCAAACGTAAACCGTTTGGAATCACTGCAATCATTTACCAAACTCAGTGCACCGTTTGACGGTAAAGTTACCAGTCGCTCTGCACAACTCGGTGAATTAGTTGTTGCCGGAAATTCAAACGCACAGCCTCTGTTCACTATTTCTGATACACGCTTGATGCGTGTTTTTGTGCGCGTACCGCAAAATTACGCCACCCAAATGCAGGCAGGCCAGCAAGCTGAATTGATATTACCCGAACACAACCACAAAATCTTTCCCGCCGCCGTAACACGCAGCGCCCATGCAGTAGACATTGCATCCGGCTCAGTATTGGTCGAACTCCAAGCCAACAATGACAATGGCGAACTCATGCCCGGTGCCTACGCACAAGTCAGTTTCAAACTCGCCGCCAATAAAGATCGCATCCGTATCCCCGGCAGCGCAATTCTGTACCGTGACCAAAAACCCGCAATCGCGACCATCAACGAAAAAAATATTGTTACACTTAAGCCAGTAAAGATTGGCAGGGATGAAGGTACAACCGTAGAGATAGTTGCGGGAATTACTGCTGCTGATCGGATTATTACAACGCCGCCGGATGCGATTCGCAGTGGGGATGAGGTGCGGGTGGCTACAGTGAAATAAGTATAATGACCGATAATTTAATCACCAAAGAAGATGTATGGCTGGTATATGATGGAGAATGTCCGTTCTGCAAAACCTATTGTAAATATATTCGCATCCGTGAGGCCGTGGGAATTTTGCATTTGGTGGATGCCCGTCAACCAGGTGAGCTTATGGAGGAAATCACCCGACCAGGATTGGATATAGATCAGGGTATGGTATTGAAATTTAAAGACGCCATCTACTACGGGCCAGATGCGATCCATATGCTGACCCTGCTCAGCACTCCGTCAGGGATTTTTAATCGTATTAATTATTATGTGTTTAGCACCAAAGTGGGATCACAAATTTTCTACCCCATTGGCAAAGCTTTCCGTACACTGATCCTTAAACTATGCGGAATTCATTACATTGAAAACCTGAAAGACTCAAATACACCCGGTGTTTAAAATACTAAATATTAATATCACGCGAAAAACTAATGATGAACAACGATATTTTAAAAGAATTATTGGCACAGGAAGATGAAATCCAACTGCCCTATTTTAATAACCAGACAGCGTGGGAATTGGGTAATTTGATAAAACTCGCCGCCGAAGAGCGTTCAGTATCAGTAGCGATAGAGGTTTATGCCTTCGAGCATGTGTTATTCAGTTATTTTATGCCGGGCACCAATAAAGACAATCATGAATGGGTACGACGCAAACGCCAATCTGTAATACGCTTTGGTCATAGCTCTTATTATCAAGGGCAATACAATGCGTCGAAGGGTCGCGACTTTGAAGCGCAGCCGCATATCGATCCAAAAGAATATTGTGCACATGGCGGATCATTTCCGATTCGGATCAAAAATAGCGGAGTGGTGGGTGCAGTTACCGTTTCCGGATTGCCGCAAGAGACGGATCACCAATTGGCAATAGATGCATTGCGCAGGCTGATGAAACAAGATCAATTTGCCACCAATGGTGAGCAATAACCAAAGCAAAACAGTGCTGCATTTACCTATCGATTGAAGCGCGAACCGGTGTAACCGCAGACCGTGTCACCACTATCCTTCCGCAACCACTGACGATACAAAGCCTTGTGATCTACGCCGAACACATGGCAGGTTCATTGCAGCCATACTTGTTGGCTCACCCAAAGTGGCAATCAACCACCATCGCCGCGACCTACAATATGTGCGAAAACATACAGAACCAAGATGGCAGCAGTGATACAAAATACTAAGAGATTTTTATCTCGCCACACTTGGATTAAAAAGGCCCATCTTATGAATACCGGTTTGGATTCTGCACTAGACACAGCAGTAGACACGATAGAAACCGAGCTTGTACAAGAGCGACCTTTTGATTTGACTGAAGTAAAACCCGCCGTGCATAAATTGCGAATTCTTACGCTCAACATGCACAAAGGGTTTACGGTGTTTAATCGTCAATTTATTTTACCCGAATTGCGTGAAGCGGTTCGTTCACTCTCGACGGAGTTGGTTTTTTTGCAGGAAGTACACGGCAGCCACAAGCGACATGCGACGCGTCACGCTAATTGGCCGGCAACGCCGCAATATGAATTTTTAGCCGATACCATGTGGCCCGAATTTTCTTACGGGCGCAATGCCGTATATCCCGACGGCGATCACGGCAACGCTATTCTGTCCAAATACCCTATTATCCGCTTTCAAAACCTGGATGTTTCAATTGGAAAAATTGAGCAGCGCGGACTACTTCATACTGTGCTCAAAGTTCCCGGCCATGAGGAAGTACATGCAATCTGTGTGCATTTGGGTTTACGTGAAAATCACCGCAAACAACAATTGCACCTGCTCGCGAACCTGGTTGAAAGTTTTCATCCAACCGCACCGGTTATTATTGCCGGAGATTTTAATGACTGGCGCAAACGTGCCGACGCCATTCTCGCACGTTGCAATATGCGTGAAGCCTTTGTAAATGAAAAAGGCAGACCGGCAAAAAGTTTTCCCGCCCGCTGGCCGTTGCTTTGTTTGGACCGGGTTTACGTGCGCAATGCTACCACTCACAATCCCCAGATACTGTCGCAGCGCCCCTGGTCGCATCTTTCAGATCATGCTCCATTAGCGGTTGAGGTTCATCTATGAGGAATAAGTGGCGGGATGGCAATGATGTAAAATTGCTTATTAATGGTGAAGAATTTTTTCCGCGCGTGTTCGAATGTATCCGCACTGCGAAAGAAGAAATCATACTGGAGACATTTATCATTGAGGAAGATGAAATAGGTTGCCAGTTGCAGCAGGAACTCATCGCCGCTGCCAAGCGCGGCGTTAAAGTCGATATCACTGTTGATGACTACGGCACTTGGGATCTGAGTCCGGAATTTACCGATGGACTTGCTGCAGCAGGTGTAAGACTCCACCTGTTTGATCCCCAACCGAAACTCTGGGGGGTGCGCCTTAATTTATTCCGCCGCCTGCATCGCAAATTGATTGTTATTGATCGGCACACAGGTTTCGTCGGCGGTATCAATTTCTCTTTTGACCACGTGATACGTTCCGGTGCAAAAGCCAAACAAGATTACGCCGTTGAAGTCCATGGGCCGATCGTGGCCGATATTCATAAAGCCTGTATGCTGTTGTTATTACGAGGTTCTCCGCGTAAAGACCGGCGCAATTACATCCGCAATGCCCGCGCAAACGAACCAAAGGCGGCTGGCGACACGCGCATGCTAATGGTTGAGCGCGATAATGGTTGGCACTCACGGGATATCGAACGCCAATATTTACTCGCCGCCCGACTTGCTAAAAAGCGCCTTATTATCGCCAATGCCTATTTTTTCCCCGGCTATAGATTACTCCGCGCATTACGCCGCGCCGCGCAGCGCGGTGTTGAGGTAACATTGATTTTGCAAGGCCAACCCGATATGCCGTGGGTGACTGCCCTGTCGCGCTTGCTTTATAGTTATTTGCTGCGTTCGGGGGTAAAAATTTATGAATATTGCCAGCGACCGCTGCACGGGAAAGTTGCCTTAATGGATGACAACTGGACCACTGTGGGATCAAGTAATCTCGATCCATTAAGTTTGTCATTAAATCTTGAAGCGAATCTTGTCATTGATGACCAAAGGCTCAATCAGCAACTCTATGAGCACCTGACCGGCTTGGTGGAAAACCAATGCCAGCACTTAAATATAGAGACAGCGCGGCGTGGCTACTGGTGGCGCACACCACTTATTTTTTTAAGCTTCCATTTCTTGCGAACATTTCCAACTATCATAGGATGGCTACCCGCTCATGCACATCAATTGAAGCTGGTTGGAAGCTCAAAAGAATCAATTGAAAAAAAAGCAGAAGATATACAAAAGACCAGAGCCAATATGGATGTCGTGCATGAAGAGCCAGTATATCAAAAGGAATCATTATGAGCACATCGGGTTCGTCCACAGTAACACCCTCTCGAACACACTCATCACGCAAACAAACGCCTAATAAAAAATGGCGCTGGGCTAAAAGAATATTAACAATTGCCTTTTTTATTTTGGTTCCTGCGCTGCTTTTTATGTTGGTTAGAAACATTGAATGGGCCGAAGTTGAACAAGCACTGCGAAGTTACGATGCAAAAACCTTACTGCTTGCTGCAGGTATTGCCCTATGCAGTTATCTGGTATTCGCCAGTTATGATTTAGTCGGCAGACACTACACCGGACACTCACTCCCTGTGCGGCAAGTTCTACCCTTAGCTTTTGTGTGCTATGCATTTACGTTAAATCTTACTGCATGGGTGGGTGGGATCGCACTTCGCTTTCGACTTTACAGTCGTTTGGGATTAGAACCGGCCACAATCACTAAAATACTTAGCATGAGCCTGATCACCAATTGGCTGGGCTATATTATTTTGGCCGGGATTTTATTTTTATTTAGACTCGTCGACTTGCCGGAAAAAGCAAAAATCGGGGTTACTGCGTTACAGTTGGTCGGGTTTGTCTTATTGGCTGTTGCAGCCTTTTATTTCTGGGCTTGTCGTTTCTCCAAACGCCGATCCTTTCATATTCGCTCTCATAAAATAGCACTTCCAAAAGTAAAATTAGCCTTCGTGCAGGCTGGATTGGCAATGACTAATTGGGCGCTGATGGGTTTGATTATTTATATCCTGATGCCGGATAAAGTGAGTTATCAAACCATATTGGGAATTTTATTAATCAGCAGCATCGCGGGAGTTGTAACTCATATCCCGGCGGGACTGGGTGTGCTTGAAGCTATTTTTATTTCTATGCTCAGCCATCAATTACCAGCAGGAACTATATTGGCGGCGCTGATTGGCTACCGGATTATTTATTTTCTGATCCCTTTAGCGATTGCATGTATGGTTTATCTCACACTGGAAACTCGCGCGAAAAAAATGGCGAAAAATAATCAACAGAAAGACAATGCTTAAATTGTGTGATTGCCTGGAGAGCTGCTGATCCCCATTAGGGATATTCAAGCACCGTTTTAATCTGGTCGATATTTTTATCCACCCAGTTCGCATCAACTGCGCCCCATTCACGAATACGATAGATACCATTAGTATTTTCCACCTCAATATCCAGTTCATTGATCGCCGCTAATGTGTCCTGCGCGGTACGACGCGGCATTCCGGTAGCCTCAATAATTTTAGGAACGTTGTTGATTCCCTGTTGGATCAGCCAGGCAACATAGATGCGGCGATAAAAACTGGTTTTTGTTTTACTGTGAACCATTTTTGTCAGGCTCCTGATGAATATAAAAATGTTACGCAGAAAACAAAAAGAGCCGCTCAGGCTCTTTTTGTCACAACTCACTCAATTATTGAGCCAGCGCAGGATAATCAGTATAACCTTTGGCATCTGCCGTGTAGAAGGTTGCGGAGTCCGGTTTGTTTAATTCAGCTCCGGTTTTAAAGCGTGCCGGTAAATCGGGATTTGCCAGGAACGGCACACCAAAAGCAACTGCATCCAATTTTCCTGTTATGATAGCGTCCGCCGCTTCATCCGCGGCATAACCCATGTTACCGACCAAAATGCCTTTGTAATGTTCGCGCGCAGGGGTTAAAACATCGCCTTGCTGTGCCTGTATAAAGTCACCGCGCATAATGTGCAGGTAAGCGAGATTAAAATCGTTCAAACGTTTTGCTAACCAGGCAGTTAATCCAACCGGATCGCTATCGCGCATGCTGTTGTAACTATTGAGCGGTGACAAACGTAAACCAATCTGCTTGCTATCCCATACTTCACTAACGACAGCCAATACTTCTAACAATAAACGCGCGCGATTTTCAATAGATCCACCATAGGCGCCGCTGCGCTTATTGGAACCATCGCGCAGGAATTGATCCAATAAATAACCGTTGGCACCGTGGACTTCTATACCGTCAAAACCTGCTGCTTTTGCATTGATCGCGGCTTGTTTAAAACCTGCAATAATTGCGGGAATTTCATCATCAG
Organism: Cellvibrio sp. GW822-FHT04B05; assembly: GCF_058800985.1. NCBI lineage: Bacteria > Pseudomonadati > Pseudomonadota > Gammaproteobacteria > Cellvibrionales > Cellvibrionaceae > Cellvibrio > Cellvibrio sp. GW822-FHT04B05. The sequence goes on from NZ_JBXAMU010000002.1 coordinate 580,958, forward strand.
CCAGTGCACGCGGCTCGGTGTAAGGTAATTTTCCTTCGGGTGTATGTACTTCATCTTCTATCGCAATTGCGCTAGGCGCGACAGGTTGTTTGCCCGCATTTAATGCCGGGTGACATGCGCGGCCGCCATGCCAGATCTGTAAGAAAATTTTTCCGTCTTTAGCATGCACCGCATCATTGACCAAACGCCAACCGTCGATCTGTGCTTGCGAATAAATACCCGGCTCCTGCCAAAATGCCGAGTTTCCCTCCATTGCCATTGTGGCTTCAGCTATGATTAAACCCGCACTCGCGCGCTGGGCATAATATTCGGCCATAAGCGCGTTGGGCAGATGTTCAAGACCGGCGCGACAGCGAGTCAGCGGTGCCATCCAGATACGATTGGACACTTCAATATTGCCCAGGTTTAGCGGGCGAAAAAGGGTATTAATGTTGCTCATAATAACTCCTGTATCGTAACTGCTTAATGGGTTAAATACGCGTTGTTGCGATTGGACCAGCTAAATCGAACAAGTTATGTTGGATAACACGCTTTATTATTTAATTGCTTTATTTATTTGGCATCATCAGTATCACTGATAACAAATTAGCTGCACCATAACATCCAACACCAGGGTTGACCCATTTTTTACGGAGCTTTGCATATGCTTATTAATTGTGTCGCGTATCAGGAAGGCAAAAGGTTGGACAATATTCATGTTGAAGAGATAAGCAATTACCTGGAACGACGGAACTGTTTTGTATGGGTCGCATTAAAGGACGCGGAACCCGGCGAACTTGAGCAAATGCAACACGAATTTGGTTTGCATGAATTAGCGGTGGAAGATGCCCATGTGGGGCACCAACGACCCAAGATAGAAGAGTATGGCGATTCACTGTTTGCGGTGATGCATACAGTAGAAATGGTCGATAACGAACTCAACGTGGGCGAAGTAGATGTGTTTGTCGGTGAAAATTATGTGCTGTCCACCCGCAACCGCTGCCAACAGGGATTCCTCGGCGTGCGCGCACGCTGCGAACGCGAACCTCATCATTTGGTGCAAGGTTCTGCATTTGTTTTTTACGCATTGATGGATGCAGTTGTAGACCGCTATTTTCCTGTGATGGTTGCGCTTGAAACTGAATTGGAAATTATTGAGGACCAGATTTTTACCAAAGGTTCACAGCGCGCCAACATTGAGCGACTCTATGCATTGAAACGAAAAGTAACGCAACTTAAACATGCGGTTGCGCCGTTATTGGAAGCGGTCGGAAAATTGGATGGCGGCCGTGTACCGCCGATTGTTGCCAATACCAAAGATTATTTCCGCGATGTGCATGACCATCTTTATCGCATCAACACCTCCATTGATTCCATTCGCGACACCATAGGTACTGCTATTCAGGTAAATTTATCTATGGTGAGTATTGATGAAAGCGAAGTCAATAAACGCCTTGCGGCATGGGCAGCAATATTTGCCGTGGCGACTGCATTTGTCGGCATTTGGGGAATGAACTTTGAACACATGCCGGAATTGAAATGGAAATACGGCTATCCGGTATCGCTTGGCGTTGTCTCGGTGATTTGCGTGTATTTACACTACCGCTTTAAAAAATCCGGCTGGCTTTAAAAAAATGCCGCGTAGTGTTTTTATTACGCTACGCGGCATTTTTTAACCAAGATAGGACTTTATACTAAAGTATCTTGCAGGTTTCTTGTAGCTTCAACAGCAAAGCACTCGATATGCTCGCCCTGCTCTATTGCGCCGATGGCTTTTTTCAGTGGTACACGGCGCGGGGTAAATTTAAATAAATCACTGCGCTCGGCGTAATGACGGACTTTGTGGCTGACGAGTACTTCACCCGGCTCAGCTGCTGCCTCCATTCGCGCGGCCATGCTAACCGCTACGCCTTCCAAATCCGGAATATCGGTTACTTCGTTGTGGATTACCGCAACCTCACCCAGCTCAACACCAATACGCAATTCAAAACCGGCCGCTCTTAATACATTGCGTATCATACATGCGCAAGATAAACCGGCAGTGGCATTGGTAAAGGTCACGCGTAACGAATCACCTTCCATATTCGGATGACCGGCTGCCCACTTTTTTAAAATCGGTTTTATTAATCCACGGAACAACGATAATTTTTCCGATAATTCGTCATCGCGCCATTTGGAAAAACCTTTTAAATCCATAAACAAAATAGTGAGGTTACGCACCTGGTCTTTTTCATGATCTGCCGCCAGCTCAAGTAAGCGCGGCCAGAATTCCTCGCGGATTGCTGCAACTTTTTCCTTAAGTTGCAAATGTAGCTGGGTATTAGTGCGCAACATTAACTGTGCCAGCTGGATACGCTCCGCCTCGGATTGCAACTGGTTTTTTAATTCGGTTGGATTGTGACTACCCACCTCTTCCACCACAAATTTTACCAGCGCGCCGCCGGCAACATCGCTAATGGATTTCAAGCGTAAAATCGTGCCCCAGTGCACCGCAGCCAGATGTTCGATAAAAATCGGCAAGGTTGCCAACTCATGGTCAACCAAACGATAGGGATAGCGCAATTCAATCGTGATAGCTTCGGCAAAAATTCGTTCAAACTCATGGTTGCGATAAACCGTTTTTTCTTTTCCGTTTTTATCCCAGTAAGCGTGAGCGCATTCAATATTAGCGATACTCCATCCGGTAGTTACGATCTTCCATAATTTTGCGCCGGTGATATTGGCACCGGCCAATTTTGTCTTGGAAAGATTGGCATGGCGCAAATCGCAGCGGCTTAGATTCGCACCGGTAAAGTCGGCCTTGTGCAGATCCATATTATTTAAATCAACCCCACTTACATTCGCTGATTTAAATACTGCACCAGCTACACTGGCACTGCGCAGATCGGCATTGGTGAGGTTCGCAGCGGTAAATAAAGTGCCAGTTAAATCTGCACCTTGTAAATTAACGCCCTGCAAATTGGAATTGGTAAGATCTACGCGTGCGAGCTGTTGCCCTTCAAGATTGCTTCCGGCAAGCGAAATATCGCGCAACATTAAGCCACTAATATCATGGCCGCGAAAATCAATATTCTCGAGCCGTGCATTGCGCGTGTTAGCCGTGAGCATATTGGCCATGAATAAGACAGATCCGCTGAGGTCACAATTGGAGAGATTGGCGGCAATTAATTTTGCGTGGGAGAAATCGTTGTCGCGCAATTCAGAATATTGCAGGTTTGCCAAAATTAAATCGGCGTTTTTAAAACAGCATTGGGAAATACGGGCGTTGCGCAACGAAATTTTCGAAAAATCGTATTCACTGAAATTCATACCAACCAGTTCAACGCCATCGAGATTTATCTCGCCTGTCGCCTGGCTTTTACGCCAGTTATTCCAGGAGGAAGCGCCTTTTTTCAGTTCTTGAAGTATCCGTTCTTTGGCCATAATTATTTACTTTACATCTGTAATAATAAGGTGGTTGTACATCCTGGAGGATAAAGTTAATTACCCTCATTTTTTCTACGCAATATTGTCTGTGGGCAACACTTTTCTGATCAACAGTATTGGATGTCCCAATTCATGGGCACCCGCAAAATATTCCTGGCCGAGTAGGTGGGGGGCAACATTGGCCCAGCCGTAACTGCCTTGACCACAGGCAGACGTGATTTTGCCTAATGCCAGATCGCCCGGCTGAATAATGTCACCATCGGCAACTGTGCGATAACCTTGGGGGACTGGGTACATAGCAGTAAATACCGGATCAGAAAATGCGCAGATTATATAGTAGCAGTCGCCGGGAAAGGGCAAAACCGGAGTAGAAAGAGCAAAAAAGGGGCTCAGCGACGAGCCTTTTGAACATAGTCGTAGGCGGCCTGGACAGTTTTGAAACACTCAGTGGCGGCTTGCACCATGTAGGGTGGCAAACCCATGCCGATTAACTTATCAGGATGGTATTGGCTGACGAGTACACGGTAGGCTTTTTTGACTTCCGCATTACTGGCGCCTGGTGCAATATCAAGAACATCATAGGCGGACTGTAAATTTACTTTTCCACTCTGGAAATCACGGGTTTTCTCTTCACAGCTTTTATCATCATCCAGGATGGGCTTGGTATCCGCGCCAGCGCTGGCTCTATTGGCAGATTGCTCACTGCGATTATTTTTCTCGCCAGTTCGCTGATTATTATCCTGCGATTTTTTTGTCTGCTGATTACCTGCTTTAGCGCTATTGAGTTCCTCCTCCAAACCTTTCGCAAACTTATTCTGCGATGAAATCATCTTCAGTAGATGCTTAAACGTGATGTTGGAATAACCGAGGCCGAAAGCAACTTCCTCAACCGCCTCTACTTCTTTATTGACCAACGCCCCGTCTACCCGTGCGAGATTAACCAAATAAACCAGCAGGATTTGCGCGAGATTCGGGCTTTTTTTTGCAAGACCTTTGAAATCATCCAGCGTTTTTTGGACTTTAAAAGCGGGGTCGGCGCCGGATTTGAATAAGCGAATAGCTTCGCGCTTGTGTTTTGAATCCAGATCCATTTTTTCCATAAAGGTTTCGGTGCGCTTCACTTCTTGCGCATTGACCGGGCCATCGCGTTTGGCTACATAGCCCAATAAAATGAAGACAGTGCGAAAAAATAAATCCTGCACGTTATTCAATTGAGTTCCGGATAATGCGCCATCACTTGTTGCACCATTAGTCGCCAAAATATTCTTGGGCGAGAAGGCATAAAACATCACCAGCCCCAGACCCAGTATTACCAACGCAATGTACACCGTCATATGGCCCGCCTGCAGAAGTGGGATTTCGGCAGTCAGCCTCGCCGATTACTGCAGGCTGTTCCGTTCGTTAGCGCACGCGTCATGTCCGCGCTCAGGATTTGCCCCTTGCTCATTCGTTTGGAATCAAAGCCCAACGGTAAAATAAGTCAGGAATACGACAGTGGGTGAAGGATTTTGATGGAGCAAGATGCAGTTAATCTCGCTTTCCCTTAATGATCGCTTTCTTTATAGTACGCCCGCTGAAAAAATTCCCTGTCACTGGCGGCTGGTCGATTAATTTCCCTCCGCCTGCACCACGAGGTTAAGCCCCATGGCTCAATATGTATTTAGTATGCACAGGCTCGGCAAAATTGTGCCGCCCAAGCGTGAAATCCTGAAAGATATCTCCCTCTCTTTCTTTCCCGGCGCCAAGATCGGTGTCCTCGGTTTGAACGGTTCAGGTAAATCTACTCTCCTGCGCATTATGGCTGGTGTGGACCAGGATTTTAACGGCGAAGCCCGCCCGATGCCGAATCTGAAAATCGGCTATCTGCCACAGGAACCGCAGCTCGATCCCGCCAAAGATGTGCTGGGCAATGTGCAGGACGGTGTGCGTGAAGCAGTTGATGCACTGGCTGAACTCGACCAAATTTACGCCGACTACGCTGAACCCGATGCCGACTTTGATGCACTGGCGAAAAAGCAAGCCAAATGCGAAGACGTGATCCAGGCTTGGGATGCACACAATCTACAACATACCCTGGAAGTGGCTGCCGATGCATTGCGCCTGCCGCCATGGGATGCCGACGTAACTGTACTTTCCGGTGGTGAGCGCCGCCGTGTTGCGCTCTGCCGCCTGTTGTTGTCGCGCCCCGATATGCTGTTGCTCGACGAACCTACCAACCACCTGGATGCCGAATCCGTTTACTGGCTGGAACAATTCCTCCACAACTTCACCGGTACCGTAGTGGCGATTACCCATGATCGCTACTTCCTCGATAATGCCGCTGGTTGGATTCTGGAACTTGACCGCGGTCACGGTATTCCATATGAAGGTAACTACACCAGTTGGCTGGAGCAAAAAGACGCGCGCCTGGAGCAAGAACAACGCACCGAGGCTGCACACCAAAAAGCCTTGAAAACCGAATTGGAATGGGTGCGTCAAAACCCTAAAGGTCGCCAAGCCAAGAGCAAGGCGCGCCTTGCCCGCTTTGATGAATTGCAATCGCAAGAATTCCAGGCGCGTAACGAAACCAACGAGATCTATATTCCGCCGGGCGAGCGCTTGGGCGATAAGGTCATCGTGCTGGAAAATGTGAGCAAAGGTTATGGTGATCGCCTGTTGATCGATAACCTGTCGCTGAGTATTCCCAAAGGTGCAGTGGTCGGTATCGTCGGTGGTAACGGTGCGGGTAAATCTACCTTGTTCCGCATGATCGCCGGCACTGAAAAACCCGATAGCGGAACCGTTACTCTGGGCGATACAGTGAAGGTCGCTTATGTAGAGCAGAGCCGCGAAAACCTGGACGATAAAAAATCCGTTTGGGAAGCGGTATCCGATGGGTTGGATATTTTGAAAATCGGCAACTACGAAGTCAGCTCGCGCTCATACCTGGGTCGTTTTAACTTCAAAGGTGGCGACCAACAAAAACGCGTAGGCGAACTCTCCGGTGGTGAGCGCGGCCGTTTGCATTTGGCCAACACCCTGAAGCAAGGCGCGAACGTATTGTTACTCGACGAACCGTCAAACGACCTGGACATCGAAACCCTGCGTGCATTGGAAGATGCAATTCTCGCCTTCCCCGGTTGCGTATTGGTAATCTCGCATGACCGCTGGTTCCTTGACCGAATTGCGACGCACATCCTTGCGTACGAAGGTGATTCGGATATTGTTTTCTTTGAAGGCAACTACACGGATTACCACGAGGACTTTGTTAAACGTAAAGGTCAGGACTCACAGCCAAAGCGGATGAAGTACAAACCGCTGAAAGCGTAATAAACAATCCAGCAAGAAAAAGGCCGCTCATTTTTGAGCGGCCTTTTTCTTGCTGGATTGTTTATCCGTCTTATTCACGATTATTCTATTGCATCTGCGATAATACTTTTTCTACATCGATCCCGAATACCATTACACCCAACGGCTCAAACTTTTCCTCTGAATAGAGTGGTACACTCAAATGTAGCTGGAATCGTTTGGTTGACTCATCGTAATTGATTTCGCCAAAGTGCATGGTGTTGACTGGTTTGGCGAATACCTCGATAAATTTTTCTTCATCGCCTTGCCAATAATCCGAAGTCATATCACTGATCGCAACATTTAAACCACGTGCATCAGTGACAATGATTTCCGTAATCGTATCTTGCGACTGTTTTTTTATCTCGCGCAATTGCGCCGACATTTCCTGATCGACTAATTTAATCGAGTAGGAAAAGTCATCCTGCAAAAATGCCCGAGTCCATTTTTTATCGCGCTCGTCAATTTCCTGGTTGGTTAAGCGACGCGATTTAAGGTTGCGCTCTTTCAGTAAAGCCTCCAGCTTTGGCAGGCGTTTCCAGCGCTCAATTTTGCGTGTAAGCAATTCTTTAATCAGCTGCTGTTCGTAATCAGAAAGTGAAAAACGTGTAGTAGAACAACCAATAATTTGTTGATTGAACTTTACTAAAAAATCCGGGTTCTGGTTCAGGAATTGCTCGTTAAAATAAACACCCAAGGGCACGTAGCGAAAGAAGCGGGACTGGAAGCGATTAACATCCATTTTTATTTCTTTAGTGGCCTGCACAAAATGCTCGCGATCCGCCAGGATTACATCAATCCGTTTGCTTTGCAGCAATTTAATCAGCTGCGGCAAATTATTTGCGCTCATATCCACTTTATAACCAGCATCATCCAACCAGGTTTCCTGCTGGCTGCCTAAAATTGAACCCAGCTTGTAACCCTCACGCCAGGATTCAGGGGCAACAGTGTCCACCCGCCAAAACCAGTACCAATTCTCCAATACCAATGGCGATGAAAGCACAGCATAGGGGTCGACCTGCCGCATGGGAATTGCGGTAAAAAAACCGTCGATGCGATTACTCTTTACCTCCTGATAAGCGCGCCGCCAGGGAATAACCAGCACATTAAAATCGCGCCCCATCTGTTTGAAAATACATTGCAAATGCGGCAACAACTCCTGGTTGCTGCCCGCCGGTAAATCCGCACTAAAGGCAGAAGAGATATTAGTGGCAAGGCTGATGGGGGCGGTTACCCGGGGGACTGTCGAGCTCTCTGTCGGATTGGCAAGGCCATGGGCAGCGTGTAAAACGATTAGGATCAAACCCCATAAATATACACAACGCATACCCGCGCTCCTTCCTGATCGACCAACGTCAATGACACAAAATTAGTATAGGCTGGATACATGAGTTTGCATGTTGAAGGAAAAGCTCAATATTGCCCTCGATAAGGGGCAATTGCTGTTTAGGCGCTAGCAGGTAAACAGGTTACAATGCGCCCAACCTTTTGTAATAAGTTATTGATTATGAAGAAAGAGTATATTTGGCCGATTGTCGGGCTCTTCGCTGTCGCCTTTTCTGCATATTTACTGTATCACCAGCTGAGAGACATTTCTTACGATGATATTGTCGACAGTCTGCAAGCCATACCGCTGGATGGCTGGTTATTAGCGGCACTGGCAACAGTAGGAGCTTATGTGGCACTTGCCGGCTATGATCGCCTGGCCTTATCGCATCTGCGCAAGAAGATCTCCTGGCGGTTTATTTCGGTGGCGTCTTTTACTGCTTATGCTATCGGACATAATCTTGGTGCATCAGTGTTTTCCGGCGCCGTTGTCCGTTACCGTGCATATTCCTCGCAAGGCTTAAGCGGTACGGATGTCGGCATTCTGGTTGCTTTTTGCTCGTTTACTTTTGCACTGGGCAGTATTTTGCTGGGTGGGATTGTACTGGTGATCCAGCCTTCGATGCTGAACCGGTTTAACGAAGATATACCCGTATGGGTTGGGCTGAGTGCCGGTATTGGCATGCTCACACTGGTTGCGCTGTATATCCTGGGGAGCGTGCTGAAATTCCGCCCACTGAAAATACGTAAATTTTCGCTGGAATATCCATCAATACGCATAGTGTGGCGTCAGTTATTGATAGGTCCGCTGGAGTTGCTGGCCGCTGCTGCCATTATTTATTTTGCTCTTCCGGAAGAAAGCAACCCCGGATATTTGCTGGTACTGGGAATATTTCTGGCGTCTTTTTCTGCAGCACTGATTTCTCATGCACCGGGCGGATTGGGAGTGTTAGAAGTGCTGTTCCTGCTGGCGCTACCTGATGTTGATCCAGCCGATGTAGTTGCAGCCCTGCTGATTTTCCGTCTGTTTTACCTGCTGATCCCCTTCGCGCTCTCACTGATTTTTGTGGTGTTGTTTGAACATGATCAGTGGATGAACCGCTTCAGAAATCGCTCCAAAAATAATAATTAATCACAACTGCCTGCTTGTTATACCAAGCAGGCAGTTGCTAAAAACGCTGACCACTGCCGTAAAAAATCACCCATAAATGCAACTTCAGCCAAAGTAGATTTACCGGCATCGGAAGTAGTGCCCTGCACCATTAAGGTTTTAGCACCCTGCTCTATTGCCGTTTGAACATCTTGCACTGCGGAACTTTTAATCGATTTAAAATCACACATACCTGTAATAATCCGTAAAGAAATTGCAAAAATACCAACTACACTCGAAAGGGAAGAAACCAGATTATCTTATCCGATGATGCTTGTCGCTTGCATTGCCAAAGGGTAGCCCCACTTCTCTATTTCCATTCCCCATTATTCACCCATAGGTGCGCCTTTGATTAATTCTCGTATCCTGACCAATGGAATTCCCCTGCTAGCGGCATTAGCCGCTTTTTTTATGGTGGGACGGGAAATAACAACCTATCACCTGACGTGGGCAAGTGCAGGGGAAATTCTGCAAGACTTTCACGGCCAGCCACTGTTGTTAGCCTTGTTGGCAACGATACTTGGATATAGCGTATTAGCCACTTACGATTTACTAGCGCTCCATCATCTGAAATATAAAATCGATTGGCATAAAACGCTGCTGGTAAGTTTTATCAGCTTCGCAGTGAGCAATAATACCGGACACGCGATGGTAACGGGCGGTTCAATCCGTTATCGCTTTTATTCCGGCTGGGGATTGGGCGCGTTTGAGATTGGCAAGATAATCGTCTTCTCCAGTGTGACTTATTTATTGGGCGCGGCCACTTTATTGTGTATCGCCTACTTTTTTATTCCCGCACAAGAGTTACACAATCCACAATTGTTAGGCGGACACTTTTCGTGGTTGATATGGGCAGTGATATTGCTGCTCGGAATTTATTGGGTATTAATTGCCACCGGTCGTCATAACATCCAATGGTGGAAATTGAATTTGGTGATTCCACCCGCGCGCATTACCGCACTGCAAAGTGTTGCAGGTATTTGCGATTTATTATTGGCAGGAGTAGTCCTTTACTGCTTGTTATATCCATCAACCAACATGCATTTCATGTGGTTTTTTACACTCTATATTGTGGCGCAACTTACCGGATTATTTAGCCAGGTGCCGGGCGGTATAGGCGTGTTTGAAGGCACATTCCTGTACTTAATGGGTGATAGTTACGACAAACAGATTATCATCATGGCGCTGCTCACTTATCGCCTGATGTATTTTTTATTGCCACTTGTGGTTGCCGCAATTGTATTTATTGTGTACCAAAGAATCGCACTACGCGATAGCTGGCACAAAATACCGGGAGTAGTGCCAGTACAGAACACCGTTAAAACCCTCTCCATGTTTCTGCATAAAAGTTTACCATCGATGCTTTCGCTATTGCTGGTAGTTGCCGGTGCAATTTTATTAGTATCCGGCAGCACTCCCGCTTTGCCGGGACGACTTGAGCAATTAACGGATATGATCAATTTACCGTTGATTGAATTATCGCATTTGTTAGGCAGCGTTATCGGGATTTTTTTGATCATCCTCGCGCGTGCTATTTTATTGCGAATCAATACTGCTTACCCTCTCACCTTGCTACTGCTGGGTGCGGGAATTTTATTTTCCCTGACCAAAGGCCTAGACTATGAAGAGGCCATATTCCTGGGTATTTTGCTGCTGCTGTTTATTCCCTGCAAACGCTATTTTTACCGCAAATCCAATATCGATAGTTATTGGCTCACACCCAAGTGGATTGGGCTAATTATTGCGATAGTGGGCCTGAGCATCCTGATTGGTTTTATCGCCTACCGCGAAGTGGATTACGCACATGAGTTATGGTGGCAATTTGAGCTGGATGCGAATGTATCGCGCTTCTTACGCGCCACATTGTTAACGAGCATTGCGCTGTGTGGCTGGCTATTTCATTATTTGCTATCCAGAAGCCAATACAAACCTCAGCTGCCCGCTATTGAAGAATTAGCGGAAGCAGAATTAATCATCAGCACACAAAAGAATACCGAGCATTACATTAGCTTGAGCGGCGATAAATATTTATTCTGGAGTGAACAGCGCGATGCATTTATTGCTTACATCACCACTAAAAAATACTGGATCGCATTAAATGATCCTTGCGGTAATCCTGCCAGTTTTAAAACACTGGTAAAGGAGTTCCGCACCCGCGCAGATTGGCATGGCGCAAAGCCGGTGTTTTACCGGATCGCAACCGAGCACTTGCCACTCTATGTTGATTTGGGTTTAAACCTGATCAAGCTGGGTGAAGAAGCCCATGTCGATCTCGGCAATTTTGCGCTCAAAGGAAATGCCTGGACCTCTTTCCGCAATACGATCAACAAAATTAACAAAGAGGGTTTCAGCTTCCACATTATTCGCGCTGCCGATATAGAACCGATATTGCCCGCGTTAAAACAAATATCGGACCAATGGCTAAATCACAAAAAATCGCGCGAGAAAGGTTTTTCACTCGGTTTTTTTGACGATGCTTATATACGCTTTTTTGATGTAGCAGTGGTTTGCAAAGATGATCAGATTGTGGCATTTGCAAACTTGCTGCACACCGGTTTACCCAATGAAATCTCCATTGACTTGATGCGTTATGGCGATAGCGCGCCCAAAGGCGCCATGGATTATCTGCTCACCAATATTATGTTGTGGGCAAAAGAAAAGTCTTATCATAAATTCAATTTGGGCATGGCGCCGCTGGCAGGGCTTGATGACGATGAGCTGGCACCTTTCTGGCACCGGCTCGGCTCATCCATTTTCCGCATGGGCAACGAGTTTTATGATTTCAAAGGCTTACATCACTACAAAGAAAAATTCCATCCACAATGGAACCCTGTTTATTTAGCGCTACCACGCGGCGGGCATTTGGCACGTGTGATCTTTACCATAACCAATGCCATTTCAGGTGGCATCCGCGGAAGCTTCGGAAAATGATGCGGCACTTTTTTTGGTTCATCGTCATTATCTCACTACAATGCAATGCGCAATACCAACCAGAAGTCTTACGCTGGGGCGATTTTGATAACACCTGGATTTATGCTGGCGGCACATATGGAGTTGAATTGGTTCTCACCGATACCGCCAACCAACGGCAGGCACAACAATTTGCTGCACAGCTTAGCTGGCAAGGTAATTTAACCGCTGTATTAAATATCGATGTGTATTTAGAAAAAATTGCCAGACGCAATGCCAGCTGTTTTGATGCAGCAACGCCACTCTCGGTATATGCACAAGATATTCAGCAACATCACCAATTCAAACATTTTAGCCAGCCATTCATTACCAGCTTTGGCAGTGCGGGTAGTTATTTATTTGCAATGCTCGGGCAACTCCCCAAAGGTATTTATCGCGGCGCCTACAGTATCAATTGGCAAAATGAAATCAGTATGCCAATCGCACCCTGCAAAAGCAGTGATCAGGTGCAGTGGGTTCCGCAGCAAAAAAAGCTGGCTTTAGATATTACCAACCTGCCTGCGACGCCATGGAAATTATTTAACACCAATAGCCTGATCCAACAGTGGATACCAACGACTCCTGTGCTGCAAAACTGGCAGCGCGATAGGGAATCTTTTATGCATGAATTAGATCAACAGGAGAGTAACAATAAAAACACTATCACCACTCTGCCGCTAATCGAACTTCCCACCACTCAGACTGGCGATAATAATGATCTTCTAGCGATTATTATTTCCGGCGACGGCGGATGGGCGAATATCGATAAAGATATTACCAACCAATTAGTGCAACAGGGAATCGCCGCATTAGGCTGGAATTCACTGAATTATTTCTGGGAGGAGAAATCACCCGATATTGCAGGTAAAGACCTGCAAGCCACGCTTGATCACTATCTGTCGCTGTGGAATAAAAAGCGTGTATTGCTAATAGGATTTTCAATGGGCGCGGACGTAATGCCGTTTATGGTGAATCGCCTGAATTCTGACACTAAAGAAAAAATTATTAGTGTCAACTTATTAAACCCATCGACCAGTGTTGACTTTGTTTTTCACGTAAGTGGCTGGCTAGGTGGAGCAGGCCAAGCTGCGCACTTGTTATACCCGGAAATGAAAGACTGGAATCAGTGGCCCACACTCTGTTTATACAGCGAGCAAAAAGATAGCTTGTGCGAAAAAATCCAGGAAAATATTGCCGTGAAACCAAAGGAACAACATCTGGTTTATCGACCAGGAGATCACCACTTTGATGGCAACTATCAAACACTAACCCAGCTTATTTTGGATAATATGCGCAAGCCGCAATAAATAACGCGCCATTAGCACAATCAAACCACTAACATACAATAAAAAAGCGCGAACCGAAGTTCGCGCCTGATCAAATGAATCTACAATTGCCTTGTAGGCGATAGTTATTAATAACCAGTGCAGGTCTGGGTACTGTGATTACAACCATCGCGACCAATATATTGTTGCGTGCTATATTCACTAACGGGCAACTTTTGCAGCGATTGACCATTAGCCGCCAAACCTTTGATGTAATCAATAAAACCTTGTGTGTAAAGCGTGAAGGTATTTACAACATTACCCGCCATAAATTCAGGGCCAAAAGTGGTATAGCCATCTTGTCCTGAAGCGATGTAATCATTAGTAACCACTGTGTAAATGGTGGCATCACCCAGCGGAGCCCAAGCTCCAGCAACACGCGAATTAACTTCAAGGTTGGTTACACGAGAACCTTTAGCTGCAGACGCGTTGATGTGATAACGCAGGCCGGAAGCATAAGGATATGAGCCAGTGGAACCGCCAGTGCGCAAGGTATTTTCCATTGCATCTTCCAACACCGCTTTAATTTGTGCACCGCTCAAACGCATGGTCACTAGCGTATTGGTAAATGGCAATACGTTTACCGCTTCAGCAAAAGTGACTTCGCCTGCTGCAACATCGGTACGCACACCCCCACCATTTTGGATAGCAAGATCTGCCGATGGCGTGATCATCAAAAAGGCTTTGGCGATAATATTGGAAATATCGCTACCATTAACTGCAGTCGCACTTGCCGGACAAATAGTCGAGCGGCTCTCACCAGGCAAGCGCACCAAGCATAAGTTTTCGGCAGCACTACCAATCGCCAATTGCTTTAACACTTCAACTTCAGCTGAATAAATAGATAGCAAATTTTCAGTTGATGCATCCGGCACCGCTACAACTACTTCGGGATACTGCGTTAACTTTTGACGAACTTTAAACGCATCACTTGCATTCAAACTGCGCACATCACCCGTTGCATATGTGTAGGTGAAGTTATCGGAAATAGGTAGATAAGGATGGCCATTACATTGAGTCACTTTGCCCGCCGCATCAAAATCCACTTGTAATTTACCCATGATGTGAGCGTATTCCCAAGCTTGTACTACACAGACTTTATCGCCATCTTTATTAGTGACTTGGGTAGGATATTCGCCAGCCGGATTAAACCCTAATGCGGTAAATGTTGCACTACCCAACAAGGTGTGTGAATCACCGCCGACAATTACATCTACACCGCTTAGTGCGGCAGCAAGCGTTTTATCGCTTTCATATTGATAATGGGTAACCAATACAATTTTATTGATGCCTTGACCGCGAAGCTCATCGATATATTTTTGCGCGGTAGTAGTTTCATCCAGAAATTGTGTGTCTGCATCAGGTCTGGATGAATTTTTGGTTTTATCGGCAATATCAATACCGATGAAACCCACTTTCTGACCTTCAACGTCGCGCACAATGTAAGGTTTGATAAAGCCATTTTTCAGCGGAGAATTTGCACCGGGCACCACGTTTGCAGAAATCACTGGAGTGTTGCACGCGCTACCGTTCAAGTCATTCAGGAAATTTACTAATCCTTGGTCACCGCTATCAAATTCGTGGTTACCCAATGCGAACATATCAAAACAAATTCGATTCATCATGGCCGCATCAGCAGCGCCATTGAATAATGAATAAAACAGAGTTCCGGTAACAGCATCACCAGCGTGAATTTTTACAGGGTTAATTGATTGACGGGCCAATTGATCGAACAATGACGTCAACATTGGAAAACCACCGTAGTTAACGATCACACTTGATACTGCGGCAGATGCGGCATCTTTAGTCGCAAGACCCAATGATGCCACGTTGTACGTAAAATTTTCGGCAGACAGATGTGAGTGGTGATCATTCATATGCAGAATGGTCATACTCAAAGGCTTGCCCGCAGACGAAGAATTTTTAACCGCATCCAACTGCGAGCCAAGGTCTTTGATTTTATCGTTAGCTTCCGCTAAATCTTGCTGGGTTTGGTTTAAATCGGAACGAAGATCTTTCACTTTCCCATCATTATCGTCACCACCGCAGGCAACAAGTGCAAGAACTGCACAAGACAACAGACTGCGCACCAGCACAGATTTATTGACGTACTTCATTGGCTCTCTCCATTAACAAATTAGCTTGTTATGAGAAACGCCAGAAGTGACAGTTATATGAATGGAAAATTAAAATTTTATGTCAGTACTTACCACTCAATTCCTTTTTGCGCTTTTACACCGGCATTAAATGCGTGCTTGACTGATTTTACTTCGCTGAAGGTATCGGCGAGGTCTTCCAAATATTTTTTAGCACCGCGACCCGTGATGATCACGTTTTGATTGCGCGGGCGATTTTGGATTGTAGCTACCACTTTATCTTTATCGAGATAGTGGTAATTAAGCATGTAGGTTAATTCATCGAGCAACACCAAATGGATTTCCTGATCACGAAATACGTGTTCACATTCAGCCCACACGGCTTCAGCAGCAGTCTTATCTTGCTCGGCATTTTGGGTTTCCCAAGTAAAACCCGTGCCCATTACAAAATATTCCAACTGTGGGCTGGCACCGCGGAAAATACTTTCAGTTAAAAAATTCTTTTCACCGCATTCCCAGGTACCTTTAATAAATTGCACTATCGCAACCTTGTAGCCGTGTCCAAGGCAACGCAACGCTGTACCAAAACCTGACGAGCTTTTACCTTTACCATCACCGGTTAATACAATCACTACGCCGCGCTCTTCATCAGCCCGTGCAATTGCAGCATCCACAATTTCTTTACGCTGCTGCATACGCTCCTGATGACGTTTAACTTTGTCTTTTGTTTGCACACCATTATTATCAATGCGGTTGCCATTTGGATTTTTATTGTCGGTCATGTTCACTACCACCGGTTTTGTCTGGTTCAAAAAAGAAAATGCCCCCAAGCAGGGCTGGGGGCATCAAATTAACAATTAAATGGGATAATTGCTATTAGAAGCGATAAGTAACGCTCGCTTCGTAGTTACGCTCTGGTTGTGGATATTGACCCCAAACAGAGTGATAACCAGCATAAAGTTCGTTGGTGAGGTTGTTGATACGACCGCTGATCTCCAATTGACGATAAGTATAAACGGTAGCTAAATTGAATACAGTTAGCGGTGCAAGTGTTGGACTAGTATTGCTTTCGTCACCGGCCTTATAACGGGTACCAGTGTAAATACCTTCCAGCGAAAGAGTTAATGGGCTAACAGGTGTAAACAAGATTGTTGCAGACGCGGAATTTTTAGCGATAAACGGAACTTCCTTACCATCATAAACACCATCTATAACTTCAGCATCAGTGAAGGTGTAGTTAAAGCGCAGCGCTAGCTCATCACTTAAACGAGTATCTGCATCCAAGGTAAAACCTTGGCGCTCTGAATCCGGCAAATTGATATTAGCGTAGACAATTGGGTCTAGCACAATTTCGTCATTCAATGTCATATGGTACAGCGAGTAAGAAACCTGCGCTTTTTCACCCTGCCATTGCGTTCCCAATTCAAAGGACTCGCCCGTTTGCGGTTTTAAAAATACCACGCCAACAGGAACAAGATTGTTATCATCCGGATTAGCAAAGCGGAAACTTTCTGCGTAACGGCCAAATACACGCCATTGGTCATTCGCTTGATAATTCAAACCAAATTCACTCGCAGTGAGATTATCTTTTTGCTGTTCCAATAGCAGTTGGTTTTCGTCTTCTACTTCTGAGTAACGTGCACCAATAGTTGCCGTTAATTTAGGCAGTAACGGATACAATAATTGCGCATACACACTGCGTTGTTGTTGATTGGAAGTAACAGGACTCCAGCCATTATTGCTTTCATAATCGCTATCAATATCGTCGTAGCCTAAAGTGGCAACCAGTGGTCCGTTGGCAAGCACATATTCCCCAACAATACGCGGCGTTAAACTTTTTATTCGCATGGAATATTGGGTTGCATTAGGTGAATACATATATTCACCTTCTTCATTGCGATCAGAATATTCTGCTTGCAGCGCCCAATTGGAGGAAAGATTCAATCCACCGCCAACACGCCATGTGTCAGCTTCTTTATCACTGTAATCATTGGGCGAATAGGTGTGGCGACGATCAATCAATGCTTGAGCATCACTAATCGAACCTGGAGTGCGCAAATCGTCTTTGATTTGTTGGCCTTCAACAAATACAAAACCCTGCTCGCTGTCATAACGCACATTGAGCAATGCACTTTCATATGCAGATTGATTGTTGTCTCTGTAGTTATCAGCGTTGCGCTTTTGTCCGGAAATGCTGTAGCTCAAACCATTGGCAAACCCTTGGCTCAAGTTAACACCATAGTCTTCAAGGTTATCGCTACCGCTACGTGCAGCGACTGAACCTGTAGTCTCACCTGCGGTTGCACGACGGGTAATTACGTTAATCACACCACCAACGGCTTGGTCACCGTAAAGAACACCGGCACTTCCTTGAACAATTTCGATACGTTCAACGTCACGCAAGGCGATGGCATTCAGCGCAGGACCTTCCTGGCTAGGATTGTTGAGTTTGCGCCCATCGACCAACACCAATACGTTGTTGGCGCCGCTCAAACCACGCATGGAAACGGACACGTTGCGCATACCACTGCCATCCATATCAGATAGTTGTATACCTGCTTGAGTACGCAGTACTTCGGTTAATAATTTTGCACCGCTCACACGAATTTCGTCGGCAGAAATTATGTTAATTTGTGTCGCAACCGGTAATGGCGCGGTTTCACTGCGGGTCGCACTGACGTATACAGTTTCGAGTTTCTTGTCGTCCGCTTTGCTGTCAGCTGCAAACGATTGGGGCGCAGCAAGGAGGGCTGCACTCAGGGCACTGAGTACAAAGGCGGTTGGCTTAACGGTTGGCCTGGTAATGATGGTTGATAGCTTAGACATGAGATTCCTCAATCCTGAATTAGGGATGAGGGAGGGGAAAGCGGAAAAAGATGCAATGGGCTTAAACCCAAAAAAACACACAGATTTCCACCGATGTTGCCCTCCGCGACATCGTGAACAAATAGAACAGTAGTTCTGGTGGTAAGGCTGGTATCGGACTCATCGGCACTGATGACAGTGCCGATTTACCGTTGCGGGGGCAGTGTCGGGATTGCATCGCTGACCAAACCGCTGGCGTGCGCACCGACTTCCCATTGACTCTGAACCTGACGCTTGCACGCCTATCAGACACCTCGGCCGCGCAAGTTACGGGGATACGTGGTGGCAGTCAAGCCGGGATTGACACTGAGGCGCAGGCTTGAAGGTAGCGACCGCCGCTGATGCGCTGGTAGATCGCCGATGAGCAAGACTGCCAAAAAGTGTTGTGGGTGCGGATATCCATATCACGTAATACGCTGTAGCGCGGGTCGATATCACACAACACTTGCGCTGAGCACAATGATGAGCGATACGCCGGACCGGTCGAAAAGCCACATAAGGATTTCAGGTGAGAGTAAAAAAATGTCGCCGGGCTCAAATAATCAAACACGATTTCGACCGGTGCTTTGCCTTGGGTGAGATCGGCAATGCGGCTGAATAAACCGTGCAATTCGGCAGCCGACATAAACATAAGCCGATGTTCAAGCACAATAATAAGCGGCTCGCCCTGCCAGGATGCCAGCCAATCACCCTCGACTACACTGGCGGCGACCAATTGATAATTATCGATTGCCGGTAACAATTTTGATTTCTGCTGGATTATCTCTGTGCTATCAACTTCCAACCAGCGGAATCTTGGCCAGTCGGCAAGCTCGGACAAGCGATGGAAACGCGTGCTGAAACCTGCTCCCAACTCCACACCCAGGGCATGGGGATAGCGGCTAAAGAATTGCTGGCAGCGATGATCCATCCACTGGCTGCGCTTGAGTGCAAGGCAATCCGCCGGGGTTGATGCCGGTTGTAAATAGCGAATTCCCGCGTTCAGACGATCCAACACAATCTGCGCCGCCGGGTCACAAAATCCTAACTGTGGCCAATTCTTGCGCGCACCTGCCCGTTGGGATAACAGGGAATAGGATTCCTGCAGCCAGGCAGAGGTATCGATGCTAGCGAGCTTCATCAGTTAGCTGCCGGGTGACGGCCAAGCGCTTGCGCCTGCAAACGATCTTCAGTCATCAGTTGTAAACCAACCGATAAGGCAAAGCTGATGAGGTATATATGCGGATTACCCACAACGCCGAGGATATTGGATTCTCCCAAACGCAGGCGGGTTTCGCGGGCAATCCGCTCGGCGATGGCGAGCGAACCAAAGCGGTAAACCAGATAAATCAGCAACTCTTCACGATAACAATCAAAACAGTCGCAATCGGCATCCTGCCCCCAATTGGCGCCCTTGCCTGTAACAGGACCTGATTTCGCTTGGCTTGATAATCCCGACATAAACACCTCCAGGTGGTTTGGTATTTCTTGTTAATGATAATTATTATCATTTGAACCGGGTAACGTCAACCTGCAAATGATATTTATTTCCAAACTGGTAAAGACTCCGACGAATGGCTATAGTTGGCACGCGTTTCAGCAGCAATTATTCAATAACAACACAAGGATTTTTTATGAATAACCCTTATCAAGCCCCCAATGCGGAATTGGTTTCTGAAGAGCAAGAGCACCTGTATGTTGGTTTTTGGCCCCGCCTTGGTTCACAAATTATCGACGGCATTATTGTTGCCATCATCACCTACCCTATTTTGTTTATGGCGTACGGCACAGGCTACTTCACTAAAACAACCTTTGTACTTGGACCTTTAGATGTCGTGCTCAACTATGTTTTCCCTATCGTCTGGACTATCGGTTTCTGGACTTATCGCCAGGCAACTCCGGGTAAAATGGTTATCGGGGCCAAGATCATCAGCGCTAAAACCGGCGGCAAGCCAAGCACTGGCCAATTTGTTGGTCGCTACTTCGCTTACATCCTGTCCGCATTACCTTTGTGCCTCGGCTTCCTGTGGGCAGCCTGGGACCCGAAAAAACAAACCTGGCACGACAAACTTGCCGGCACCTATGTAGTTCGCAATTAATTCCCGCGCGAGTTACCGCAAGGCGATCCGGTAAATACCGATCTTCCACCAAAACGACAAAGCCACCCGTGCGGTGGCTTTGTCGTTTTCAACTCTCGAAAAAACTCTCTGCCAGAAAGGTTGTTATTAGCAATTGTTATAGTATAACATCACCAACAATTTAGAACGCCGGTCGTTTTTGGCCGAATGACAATTTGGATGGTAGGAAGTGGAGAAAATGATGAACAAGTCTTTGTTGTGCCTGGCGATTGTCGCCGCAAGCCATTCAGCACTGGCTCAAATACAGGGCGTTGTGCGCGATGAACTCGGCCAACCAATCAGCAATGCAACCCTTGATATTGTGGGGTCCAATCTGCAGCTTCGCACCAATGCGCAAGGCGAATTCAACCTGCCGCCACAAGCGGGAACCGAGGTGGAACTGCATGTAAAAGCCCCTTCATTTATGCATAAAACCTTTCATCTTGAGCAAAGCAACAAGCCCGCAGTGCTGGTGCTCAATAGCACAGCGGTAAACGTGGTAAATGTGGTCGGTTTGCCGTGGCACGCATCCAATATGGAATCGGCACAGCCGGTGAATGTGGTTAGCGGTGAGCAGTTACGTAATCGCCAGGCATCCACATTAGGCGAGACGTTAAAAAATGAAGCCGGCGTCCATTCCAGCTATTACGGGCCGGTCGCCAGCAGCCCGATTATTCGCGGCCTTGAAGGTCCGCGCGTGTTGATCACCCAAAACGGATTGGACGCTGGCGATGCGTCACGCGTCGGCCCTGACCATGCGGTAGCGACTGAAGCCTCCACCGCGCGCCAGATTGAAATCCTGCGTGGCCCCGCCACGTTGTTTTACGGCAGCGGTGCCATTGGTGGTGTAGTCAATATTGTCGATGACCGTGTACCCCAAGGTCTCGACACTTACGGCGAATGGCGTGTTGAGCGCGATTCAGTTGCCGATGACAAACTTGTTTCTGCGAGCGGGAATACCGCCCTACCTATTAACGGAGAGAGCAACATTGGTTTGCATCTGGATGGTTTCTGGCGCGACGCCGACGATTACAAAATTCCCGGCGCTGCTGAAATAGAAACTGATCACGACGAAGATCATGAAGAACACGTCAGCAACGGTCGCCTTGCCAACTCTTCCGCTGAAGCCAAAGGTTTTAACCTCGGCACCAGCTACATTTTGGATGAAGGTTTTGTCGGCCTTTCCTACGGTCACCTTGAACGCCAGTACGGCATTCCCGGTCACAGCCACGGCGATGAAGATGTCGCAGTTTATGCCGATCTCAAACAAGATCGCGTGCAATTCCTGAGTGAACTTTCGCTCGACCATGAATTTTTTAGCGCAATCAATACCCGCTTTGGTTTTACCGATTACGAGCACAGCGAAATTGAAGACGGTGTAGTCGGCACCACATTTAATAACGAAAGTCAGGAAGTGCGCATTGATTTATTTCATCACCCGATTGCCGATTGGCGCGGTGCGTTGAGCCTGCACTACAAACACAATGATTTTTCTGCTGTTGGTGAAGAGGCCTTCACACCACCGAGCACTACTGGCAGCCTCGCCATTGCATTAATGGAAGAGCGTCACTTCGGCGATGTGTTGGTACAATTGGGCGCGCGCGTCGAGCAAGTCAAAATTACTGCCGACAATATGCAAGTTGATCTCAACGAACATCACCACGAAGATGAACACGATCATGGCGATGAATACCTGCAGGTATTTTCTATCGATCATGAATCCACTCCGTTCAGTGCTTCAGCAGGTTTAGTGTGGGATTTCACTCCCGGCTACAACATCGGCCTCTCTTTCACTCATGCTGAGCGCACACCGTCTGCAGCAGAGTTGTTGTCATTCGGCCCGCACATTGGCTCAGGTTTATATGAAGTGGGCGCCCTGCTCCGCTTGGTAGAAGATGAACCCGGCGAGTTCCATTTTGATTTGGCGCGCACTGATCTTGAATTGGAAAAGTCGAATAATATCGATATTTCCCTGCGCAAATTTGAGGGCGATTTTGGATTTATCCTCAACGCGTTTTACAACAGTATCGACAATTACTATTACCTCGCCGAGACCGGCATGACACGCGAAACTGCGCACGAACACGGTGACGAAGGTGAAGAGCATGGACATGCGAGTGAATTGCCGGTTTATATTTACCAGGCGCAGGATGCAAACCTTTACGGTTTTGAAGGCGAAGTCATCTGGCAAGCAAGCACACCAATCAAACTCAGTTTCACTACTGACTACACCCGTGCGCAACTCGATGATGGCGGCGATTTACCGCGTATTCCACCACTGCGGATTGGCGCACGCGCTGAATACGAAATGGGTAGCTGGCGTGCTGAATTAAGCAGTCAGCATTATTTCGAACAAAACAAAACTGCTGTACTGGAAACCAGCACCGACGGTTACACATTGGTCGATGCACAAATCAGTTACGCGCTGAGTAATGACCTCAAGATTTACCTTAAAGGCCACAACCTCACCGATGAATATGCCCGCGTCCACTCTTCATTCCTGAAAGATAAAGCGCCCTTACCTGCGCGCTCATTTGCTGTAGGTCTTAGCGGAAATTTCTAACAGCTGTCACAACTAATTATCGCAACTACACGATATTGCAACTACACGATATTGCAACTAAAAACTATTTGAAAGGTAATCATTATGTTGAAAACCCATTTATTGCCCGGTGTTTCGCTGGTACTTATTTCTGCACTGCTTGGCGGTTGCGGAGGCAGTGATACTAAAATTGTCGAGCGCGATCCAGTTCCAATCGCAGATGATCACGATCATGACCACGATGACGATTTACCCAGCCAGGGTCGCTTATTAATTTCCATTAAAGACCAGGCAAGAGTCAGCGTAGTTGATATCAACGAGAAAAAAGTATTGCATGAACTTGCTGTCAGTGAAGCACCAAGCGCACTCTATTCTAGCCCCAACCAACGCTACGGTTTTATTGTGCAGCGCACCGCCGATCGCGTTGATTTACTTGATGGCGGTCTGTGGCAAGAAGATCATGGCGATCACTTACATGATTACGCACAAACCCCGGCAGCGATGGCATTCAGTGCCAATAAATCGCGCCCAACCCATTTTACCGGCACCGAAAAACAATCAGTTATTTTTTTCGATGGCAATGCTGACTCAGCAACACCTGCGTCAGTCGGTGTATTTACTGAAAGCGATATTGAAAAAAATACGGCAGGCACCTGGCTTGAATACACAACCCATATGCACGGTGCGGCCCAAGCGCGTGGCGATTATTTAATTTCCACTGTGCGCGATGCAGCAACGACAAGCACCCTGCCCGACCGCGTTGCGGTTTATCACGCACACAATGGATTTTTTGCGGACGAAAATATCCTGCCTGAAACCTGCCCCGGTTTACATGGCAGTGCGCAGAATGAAAACCAAATCGCGTTTGGTTGTACTGATGGTGTATTAGTCATCACCCAAACCGGCACTGCATTTACTGCCAGCAAAATTGCAAACCCTGCAAGCTTTACCGGTAGCACGCGCATAGGCACAGTATTGGGCGATGATTCAGTTGATGAATTTGTGGGAATCGCATCCGGCCAATTTTTTACCATCAACACCGCGACTAATACAATTATTGCGATCAATTGGATCGACGCTGCTGTAACATCACCGCCAACTGCCATCGCTTATAGTTTTGCAGATGAAGGTGATTTGTTTGTTATTCTGGATAACACCGGCAACTTGACCTTGATAGACACAGCCAGCTGGAATGTAACCAAACGTGTACAAGCGATTTCTAGCAACCTTAGCGCATTACCGACCGGTAGCAAGTTTGAATTGGCATTAACTCCCGGCCATATGGCTTATGTGAGTGACCCTATCGCGAATCAAATTAAACAAATTGATTTGGATGAAGGCAAAGTGAGTGACACCATCCCGCTGAATTTTGTGCCCAATAAATTAACCTGGTTAGGTATTGCCGAACCGGCAGCGGGCGGACATTCGCACTAATTATTCTTCATCATCAACGGCGGAAAAATCTGCAGGTAAAGGCTGCAGTTCAATTACCCGCCGCTGATGATTCTTTAATAACTCCATACCCCAGCGATAACGGGGAATACTGTTGAACAGCTCATCAAAACTACCATCGTCCTGCGCAATTTTTAAACCTATTTCAAGTCGCTCTGCCAAGCCTGCATTGTTTTTGTTGACGAAAAAAAACACCTCATTGGAATAACTCAGCAATAATTGCTGTTCGATCTGCAACTCCAATTCCGGATAAAAATTGACTTCAGCCTGAATTTGATAAAGCCCTCGCGAAAAATAATCAAACCGTTTTGCCGCCAGCATTTTAAATAATTTTTCGTAACCCACCGCCTGCACCAATGATAACTTGTTGTACTCCATAATATTCGCATCGGTCCATTGTGAACTCATTCCGCCCTTGAGCTTGCGTAAATCCTCAAGAGAGGCAACTGCAGAAAATCCGGGCTGTTCATTTTTGCGGATCAATAGCAGGTGATAATTATTCAACTCCTTTAGCAGCGATACGCGCACCGGCAACATTTGCTGTTCAAATTCCGCACTGGTAGGCGACCAAAGCACATCGACAACGCCATGCATCATCTCCGTGCGCAGGCGTTTGTCTTCCAACCGATAAGGCAATTGTTTGATGGTAGTTTTTTCCAGGACGGTATCAGTTTTGCTTAGCACCAACGCAAGCAGGTGATAAAAATAATAATCCTCATTTTTAATATCGGTCATATTGGACTGACGAATAACAACCGTATTGGTTACCTCAGCTGCCGGCACAATTGTCGATGCGCAGCAGAATAGCAGGATTAAAAATCCCGCTTGTTGGAGACACAGGGCCACAAGCCTCGACATAGGGGTTACCGCGCTATTATGGTTTTATGTTACGCAGTATAGAAGCTAAAAGGTCATTCACCAAGAGAGTGCGCAATCCTTGGCCATTTTTGCTCTCCTTACGTCCGGGTTATTAATATCGGCACTTAACTTGCTGACAATTCAATGTAATGTAATGTTTGCTGATCAGTAATATTCAAACGTGTCATTTCACACTACCAAATTACTCCAGCACAGCAATGGGCAAGGATAAATCCCCTTATCTAGTTCAAAAGTGAATGACAGAAAAGAGCTATATCACCAGACTTGAGTATTTTTTAATGCCCTGGCCATTAATGTGTTTATTGGTGAAAAGTAAAATTCGCTACGGCAGGGGCTACAGCAAAGTAATTTTTACAATCGATGTACTCATACATTTACCGGCTTTATTATCCAGCAGGCCGGTTAAACTCGAATGATAAAGGAGTATTACGATGATCGGTCGCACTAACAAAACATTGCGAGTGCATGTATTAATCGTGGAAGACCAACTCGCAACAACTGACAGCACCCGCGGCCGCGCGCTGCATGATTTGGTGAGCGAATTCCGCCACCGCAATGTCGAACTGGTGCAAGCGCGCTCTTACGATGACGGCCATGCAGCGATTGTCTCTGATGCAGGCTTCCATTGTATTTTTGTGGATTGGACGCTTGGTGATGATGACATCGAAAGTAATGCCGAAGTGATGCAGTTGTTGCGTACCATCCGCCAGCGCAATGCCAATGTCCCGATTTTTTTGATGGCCGATCGCGCCGCCAAACAAACACTCACCGTTGAGGCGATGGAGCTGGCCGACGAGTTTGTCTGGACCTTGGAGGACACCGCCCCGTTCATTGTCGGCCGTGCATTGGCTGCAGTAGATCGCTACCTGGATAAACTGCTGCCACCCTTTACTGATGCGCTGTTGCGCTACAGCCAGAAGGACGAACACTCTTGGGCTGCACCGGGGCATCAAGGCGGAATTGCATTTACCAAATCTGCCGTGGGACGGGTATTTTTTGATTTCTTCGGCGAAAATTTATTTCGCACTGATGGTGGAATCGAACGCGATAGTTTGGGTTCGGTGCTGGATCATACAGGCCCGGTAGAAGCCTCGGAAAAATTTGCGGCGCGCGTGTTCGGCGCCCATGAATCTTATGCGGTACTCAATGGCACTTCCGGTTCCAACCGCACGATTTTTATGGCCTGTGTCGGCGAAAAACAATTCGCACTCTGCGATCGCAATTGTCACAAGTCCATCGAACAGGGTTTAGTACTCTCTGGCGGAATTCCGGTGTACTTCACGCCTACGCGCAACCGCTATGGAATTATCGGCCCTATACTGCCGGAAAAATTAGCACCTGAGCTGATCGCCGCCAGCATTGCCAATCATCCCTTGCGCACGCAAGCCAAACACGACCAACCGGTGTATGCCGTAGTCACCAACTGCACTTACGATGGCATTTGTTTGCACGCAGAGCGCGCTGAAGGAATTATTGCCGAATCTGTAGACCGTATTCATTTTGATGAAGCCTGGTACGGCTATGCGCGCTTTAATCCGATGTACCAGGGACGTTACGCGATGCGTGGCGATCCACGCGACCATGCCGACACATCGCCCACCGTTTTCGCCACACACTCCACACACAAACTGCTCGCCGCGCTATCGCAGGCGTCTTACATTCATGTCCGCAATGGGCGCAATCCCATTGAGCACAGCCGCTTCAATGAATCCTTTGTGATTCAAGCAACCACATCGCCGCTATACACCTTGTTTGCCTCCAACGAAATTGGCGCAGCCATGATGGATGGCGCGAGCGGCTATAGTCTTACACAAGATGTAATTCGCGAAGCGATAGATTTCCGCCAGGCACTTGCACGCGCCTATCGCGAATTTACCGAAAAAGGTGATTGGTTTTTCCAGCCTTGGAACACGCCGGAAATACGCGATGCAAAAACCGGTAAATGGATCGCATTTGCCGACGCCGATCCCGAGCAACTTGCATCTGATCCTGAATGTTGGGTGCTTGAGCCGGGCGCTGCATGGCACGGGTTTGAAGGATTGGAGAAAAACTGGGCACTGCTCGACCCTATCAAAGCCGGGATCATGGTGCCCGGTATGGGATTGGACGGGCAGATGCAACCGTTCGGTATTCCCGCACCTGTACTGAGTGCATTCCTGTATCGCAATAATATTATCCCGTCACGCACAACGGATTTTATGGTGCTGTGCTTGTTCAGCATCGGCATCACCAAAGGCAAGTGGGGCACACTGATTAACGTGCTGCTCGCGTTCAAACGCCACTACGATAAAAATACGTTGCTCGAACAAGTGTTACCGGAATTAGTCGAGCAAGCACCCGCACGTTATCGCGAGATGGGTTTGTGCGATCTCGCCACCGAAATGTTCGATTACATGGGCACCAGTCATATGGATGCATTACAGGCAAGTGCATTCGATAATTTACCCACAATTGCCTGCACACCACGCACTGCATTTCAGCAATTGCAGGCAGGTGATGCAGAATTATTACCGCTTAAACAAGCAGCCAATCGCGTTACGGGCGTAGGTATTATGCCCTATCCACCCGGTATCCCGATTGTAATGCCCGGTGAAAACCTCGGACCACTTGATGGCCCCTGGCTGGGCTACATTGAAGCTGTACAAGAGTGGGGCAAACGTTTTCCCGGCTTTGAAAAAGAAGTCGAAGGGGTGGTCCAAAAAGAGGGCGAATATTATTTTTGGTGTTTGAAATGACTACTGGCAACTCCACTTGTTGTGGAAGCAATCGGAGAAGGACGCAAGGAATTTTATGAACCAACCCAAACTCAACATGCCTGAAAATGCTACCATCCCTATATCCAAACAAACCAATCAAAAAAACGCTTCAACTCTGGCGAGTGAAGAAGCCGAAAATATTGCAAAACATTTTTCCAATTATTTAAAGCCGCAGCTAGCCTGGAATCCACAACTCAAGCAGCAGGTGTATCAACTGCGCTATCAGGTTTATTGCGAAGAATTACATTTTGAAGAGATTAATCCCGATCATATTGAGCAGGATGAGTTCGACTTACGTTCAATCCATTGTTTTATTCGCCACCTGGGTTCAGATGCACTCGCAGGAACCTTGCGTCTGATCACCACACGCAATGAAGACGAATTATTGCCGATGGAAAAATTTTGTCCGCATGCAATCACCGATGAAAAAATTAGACCGCGAAACTTTCTACCGCATCAGATTTGTGAGTTATCGCGCTTGGCGGTGCCGCTTGCATTTCGCAAACGACAAGTAGACCAATTTACCGGCGGTGCCACCGGCGCAATCAATGAGCAAGCATTTTCAACACAGGAATTGCGTTTCTTTCCTTACATCGCTATTTGCCTTTATATGTCGGCAGTGGCCATGTGTTACAAAACCCGTCGCGTACATATTTTTGTGATGATGGAGCCGCGCCTCGCACGCAGTTTGAATTTTGTGGGTATTAAATTTACCCAACTTGGCGCACCGATTGAGTATCACGGGAAGCGTGCGCCTTTTTATATTGACGCACGAGAAGTCCGCAAAACCTTAAGTACCGGCTATCGCAAATTGCTCGCGATGATTGAAAAAGAATTATTTTATTAAATAGCAGCGAATTTTCTTGCTAATTCTTCAGTGCGAAAATGCTCAACGATAAA
Source organism: Cellvibrio sp. GW822-FHT04B05 (assembly GCF_058800985.1). Lineage (NCBI taxonomy): Bacteria > Pseudomonadati > Pseudomonadota > Gammaproteobacteria > Cellvibrionales > Cellvibrionaceae > Cellvibrio > Cellvibrio sp. GW822-FHT04B05. Next base: position 610,026 of record NZ_JBXAMU010000002.1, read on the forward strand.
ATCGACGAATGCGCGGGTTTTGGCTGGTAGTAATTTCGAACTCGCAAAATAAATGGCTAACGGGCCAACATCGCTATACCACTTGGGTAGCAATCGCACCAAGCTACCGTCTTGTAAGTAATTCAGTACATGCGGCATTGGTACCAAAGCAACTCCCACCCCCATCAACACTGCATTACAAATCGCTTCCGGATCGTTGAGAATTAACCGCGCCTTGGGCTCAATCAACATTTGTTCATTTTGTTTATCGCGCAGCTGCCAAGGCTGAACGCGGCCAGTGTTGGATGAGCGTCGCACTATGGCATCCCAGGTGGAAATATCAGTGAAGGTTTTCGGCAGCTTTTTATCGGCCATAAATTGGGGTGATGCCACTAACACCATATGCGGCCGCGCCAATTCGCGCGCTACTACACCACGCGCCAATTCGATGCCGCCACCAATCGCTACATCTATACCTTCATTGATTAAATCCACCTGACGGTTTTCAAACCGCCAATCGGGTTGGATATCCGGATAGCGCGCCATAAATTCTGCCAGCAGCGGCAATATGTATTGCCGTCCGAACGCAAATGCGAGGCTGACTTTCAGTGTGCCGGAAGGTTGCCCCCGGTGCCTGCTTGCGTTGGCGAGCGCCGCTTGCACCGTATCCAGCCCGCCACTTACTTCCAATAAAAACGCCTCACCTGCTTCGGTTAAGGTTAACCGACGGGTACTGCGTTGGAACAAACGCACACCTAATTTCCCTTCCAGGGTGGCGACGTTTTTGCTCACCGCGGCGGGCGTTAACCCCAGTAAACGTGCAGCGGCAGAGAAACTGCTGGTCTCTGCACTGCGTACAAAAGCTTCGATACTGGCCAGGGTTTCCATGTTGCCTCACTTTTATTTTCAACTTTCAGTTGAAAATGATTGTACAAACTACCTACTACAAGTAAAGCAATAAAAATAACACACTGGCTCCGTGATAAAGATTTTCCCCCTAACACTACCGGAACAATGATTATGAGCACTCAGAACAGCACCTTTCAAAACACCTCAGTTCAACACAACCAATCCCTGGCCAACAAAGTCGCCCTGGTGACTGGCGGTTCACGCGGGATAGGTGCGGCAACTGCCAAACGCCTCGCCAGCCAGGGTGCTGTCGTCGCCATCACTTATGCGAGCAATAGTGGTAGTGCTGATGAAGTAATTCAAAGTATTCGCACTGCTGGCGGCAAAGCGATTGCGATTAAAGCCGATAGTGCCAAAGCAGATGAAATACGAAATGCAGTAGCGGAAACCGCAAAACAATTCGGTGGATTGGATATTCTTGTCAATAATGCTGGCGTGGCGACTATGGCCGCGATTGATGATTTCGCTGAAGCCGATTTCGATCATTTACTTGCCGTCAATGTCAAAGGAATTTTTATCGCAGTGCAAGAAGCATTGCATTATATGAAAAGCGGCGGCCGCATTATTAATATCGGCAGTATTAATGCGCAAATTGTGCCCTTCCCCGGCATGTCGGTGTATAGCTTGAGCAAAGGAGCGGTGGCGACTTTCACACGCGGTCTCGCACGGGATTTGGGTAAACGCGGAATTACCGTCAACAATATTCAGCCCGGCCCGGTGGATACCGATATGAACCCTGCTACCGGTGATTTCGCCGATACATTGCGCGGCATAATGGCATTACCGCGCTACGGCACAGCAGATGAAATTGCCGGATTGGTTTCTTATCTTGCCAGTGATGAAGCTGCCTATGTGACAGGTGCAAGCTGGAATATCGACGGTGGATTTGGTTTGTAACTTTTCACAGGAATAACTGTGCTTGAAATAAACCGGGTAAAAAAAGAGTGGATCGCCTTAACAGGTTCCACTCTTTTCCATTTCAAAAATAATGTCGATTAGTTTTTCCGTTGGTTTTGTAGAATCACACGCGGTTCAGCAACAGGCACCAATTTACCATCGCGCAATTGAATTGCCTGCGACGCGCCCATCGATGGCCAAATTTTTAGATCGTGTCCTTTTTTCTGCAAGGCTTGCTGGATTTCACTTGGCATAGCCGCTTCTACAAACAGTAAGTTTGGATTCCATTGCTGGTGAATCCGCGCTTGTGCCATCGCTTTTTCTACCGACATAGCATCATTGAGTGAGTAGAGTAAAGTTTGTACTACCTGCGAAATAATAGTCGGGCCACCCGCCGCACCGAGCGCCATTACCGGCTCATTATTTTTAAACACCAGTGTCGGACTCATGCTCGATAATGGACGCTTACGTGCTGCGACTGCATTAGCATCCGAGCCGACCAAACCAAATGCATTGGCAGCACCGACTTGCGCGGAGAAATCATCCATCTGGTTATTCAACACCACGCCGGTACCGGGAATAATCACTTTGCTACCAAAGCTGGTATTTACCGTGGCAGTAATCGCAACCCAATTGCCATCTTTATCAGCCGCCGCTATGTGGGTAGTGTGTTTATTCATTAAATGCTGGATATCCACATCCGGATTTCCATGGGAAATACCGGCAGTGGTTTTGTCGAGGCTGATTTTTTTCGCGATAGTTTGCGCATAACGTTTATCGGTAAGCGTTAAGGGAACTTTGGTGAAATCACCGTCGCCTAACCAATAGGCGCGATCAGCAAATGCAAATTTCATTGCCTCGGCAATTAAATGATAGCGCTCGGCAGGTGCCAATTTATCCAGATCAAATTGCTCAAGAATATTTAAAATTTGCGCCACATGGACACCACCAGAGCTAGGAGGTGGAAATCCATACAGCGTATAACCCGCAAATTCCGACACCACAGGCTTTCGCATTTTGATCTGGTAATTTGCAAAATCTTTATCGGTGATAAGGCCACCGTTTGCCGCCATCCAACGATCGGTTTTTTTAGCAAAATCACCTTGGTAAAAATAACGCGACCCCTGCTTCGCGATTGCACGATAAGTCACCGCTAAATCTTTTTGCTGCAATATTGAAAATGCAGGCAAAGGTTTTTTATTTTTATCCAAATAAATAGCAGCACTTGCTGGAAACTTTGCCAAATTATCCGCCGTCGCTGTGATCCGCTCTGCCAATGCCGGGGAAATTGAAAAACCTTTTTCCGCCAAATCAGCTGCCGGTAAAACCAGATCGCGAAATTGCAATTTCCCACCCAATTTTTGCAATCGTTCATAGGCGGCAACTGAACCGGGAATACCAGAGGCCAATGCACCAGTCCGGCTTAATTCAGGGTCAGCTTTACCATTCACTAAAAACATATCGCGCGATGCCGCTGCTGGCGCCATTTCGCGCCCGTCAATCGCCAGTATCCGGCCATCGGCCATGCGTACCAAAATAAAACAGCCGCCGCCAATCCCGGAATTGTGACCATCGACCACACCCAGCGTGAAAGCCGCTGCAATTGCGGCATCTATCGCATTGCCGCCGCGCGCCACAACCTCCATGGCAATTGAACTGGCGTAAGGATTTACCGTAGCGACAGCGACCCGTCCGTCAGGACTCTTCTGTGCATAATCACCCGCTTGATCGGCGGCCAATACGAAGGGAATATAAAATAAAACTGCAAATAGAATAACCAACTGTTTCATGGAACCAACCAAAGTAGTGTGAGATAACGCGAGCCTATTATCCCAGGGAACATTTAGCTACAGAGATATTCAACTATAGCGATATACCACTATAGGGACAGCGGAACTGTAGATACATTGGACTATAGCGCATTGAAGATCGCGGGCAATACTATTAAGGTACTGAATCCTCCAATCACTCATAATTGATAGATATGAACATCCATCACCAGCGGGAGTTTTATTATGCGTTTAATGACAAGGTTATGTCTGTTAGCAAGCGGCGCATTAATGTCGTTGCCATCAACTGCAGCGGAAGGCATGTGGACGTTGGACAATCTTCCACTATCCACATTGGAGAAAACCTACGATTTCAAACCAACACAGGCGTGGCTGGATAAATCCATGCGCAGCGCGGTGCGTTTGGCCGGAGGATGCTCAGGCTCATTTGTATCTGCGCAGGGATTGGTACTTACCAATCATCATTGCGTGGCCGGTTGTGTAGAAGACTTATCCAGTCAGGCGCAGGATTTGGTGAATAACGGTTTTCTCGCAAAAACAACAGGCGAAGAAAAACAATGCCCCGGTGTGGAGATAAATCGACTGGAAAAAACAGAAGATGTTACTGCTCGTATGCAAAAAGCACTTGAAGGTTTATCGGGCAAAGCATTTAGCGATGCAAAAAAAACTGAGCAATCACGCATTGAAAAAGAATGCGTTGGCGAGGCAGGTGATCAATTACGCTGCGATATTGTCGAGCTTTATGGCGGTGGCCAATACCACATCTACCGATACGCGCGCTATCAGGATGTCCGCCTGGTATTTGCCCCCGAGTATGCATCCGGCTTTTTCGGCGGCGATCCCGATAATTTTAATTTTCCCCGCTATAACCTGGATATGAGCCTGTTGCGTGTTTACGACAAAGCAGGCAAACCGCTCGCCAATAAAGACTGGTTTCCGATTAATGCAAAAGGCGCACAGGAAGGCGAACTTGTCATGACACTCGGCCATCCGGGTTCAACGCAACGTTTGTTAACCCTCGATGAACTGGAAACACAACGCGACCTGGTTTTACCTTTTCGTTTATTGATTGCATCGGAATATCGCGGACTCTTGCTGCAATATTCGTCGCAAAGTGGTGAGCACGCACGCATCGCGCAAACTGAATTAATCAATGTGGAAAACGGAATTAAAGCGCGCACCGGAATGTTTCAGGCCTTGTTATCCAAACAGGTTATGCAACAAAAACGCGATCAGGAAAGCGCCTTTCGCAACTGGGCGACAAGCGATGTAACACGGGTAAACATTTACGGTGATCCATGGAAAACCCTGAGCGATGTGCAAACCAAATGGCGCAACCTGTACGTTGATTACATGATGGTCGAGGCCGGCTTTGGAGCAATGTCGCAACATGTACTTTGGGCGCGCACGCTAGTGCGTGGCACCGCCGAAAAAGAAAAACCGGACAATCAACGCTTACGGGAATTTTCTGATGCGAGCTTGCCTGCGGTGCAATCCGGACTGTTTGCAGAATCGCCTTTATACCCGGATTTTGAACGTATGAAACTGGGTTGGTCATTGAACAAACTGCGGGAAAGATTAGGGGTAGATAACCCTGCGGTAAAACGTATTCTCGGTAAACAGTCTCCGGAAGCACTCGCCAATGACATAGTATCAAACAGCAAGCTTGGCGAAATTGCTACACGTAAAAAGCTCTGGGAAGGCGGCGCCACCGCAGTTAAGGCCAGTAATGACCCCGCGATAAAACTCGCGTTTTTGATCGATGAATACGCACGCCAATTGCGTACTGAATACGACCACAATATCGAACCGGTACAAAAGGCAGCTGTGAATCAATTGGCAAAAGCCCGCTTCGCCTACCAGGGCACACAGGTTGCTCCGGATGCAACTTTTTCCTTGCGTTTATCCCACGGGGTTATTCGCGGCTGGGATGAAAATGGCAAGCCGATAAAACCTTTTACGGACATCGGCGGGCTATATGCTCGTGCAACTGATTATGCGCCATTTAAACTCGCCGACAGTTGGATCACAGCGCAGAAAAAAGTCAATAAAAAAGCCCGATTCAATCAGGTTTCCACTAATGATATTGTCGGTGGAAATTCAGGTAGCCCACTGGTGAATGCCAGAGGTGAATTAGTCGGGCTGATTTTTGACGGCAATATTAAATCGTTGGGCGGTACTTACTTTTTTGATGAAACTGTCAATCGCGCAGTATCCGTACACCCGGCTGCAATCAGTGAGGCATTAAAGCGAGTATATAAAGCCGATCATCTTGTGAAGGAATTAAAGCTCTAGTCAATTCAAATTTCTGTTTAAAATAAAAATGGGGCAGATTATCTGCCCATTTTTATTTACGCGATCACCACTAACTATTTGGAGCGGGCATTAGCGGTAGCTCAGCCATAATATCGTTACTGGAAAGTCTGGTGCGCGCTTTATCACTGAGGTTTTGCAGGTTGCTAATCACATCATTTGCCAACCAGCTCACCGCTGGATCGGGATCATTCACGAGCTGTTCGACCATGCGGACATGACTCTGATTTCCGGTTGCACGCAACGCCAGTAGTGCATCCAATTTCACACTGTTGTTACTGTCCTGTAGTAATGGTGAAATTGCATTAGCCGCGCTTACATGGCGTGTTTTTGCCAGTTCGATCAATGTTTTTTGTCGTACCGACGGATTTTCATTGCGTAACCCGGCCTGCGCCTCGGCAATTTGTTTTTCCATTAACGTATTATCACCACGTGCGGACGCCACTTGGGCAACGACTCGTTTGATATCCGCATTGCTTTGGCCATGATAAAGCACATCCAATTCGGAATCGGATAAGGTCTCGCGGCTCTCTGCCAAATCAAAAACACTCTTACTTACAATAGCGATATTTTCTGTCGTGGCGTTACCCGCTAAAAGATCGTTTACCTTCACGGAAAAAGAGCGCGGATCGCGATCGGATTGGGTAATGAGATCTCTCTGTATCTGTTCACTGGGTGTTGGATTACTCATACCGAATGCTTGATTGAATTCGCCCACTTGCCTATCGTTTTCCATTGGCGCTGCGTCGATAGAAGTATTGGTAACAGTTTGATCAGGCGCGCCGACATTATTATTCCCTAATGTACCTGCACGAACCGGCTCGTTATTTTTTTGCGCAAGCAATATCTCTAGCTGCTGAACTTTATTTTCCAGTGCAACAATATTGGGGGCACGATCAGAGTCTTTATCCGCTACTAACGTGAGCAAACTGTAAGTTACAGCTGCCCCGATGAAAGCGGAAAACAGGAAATGTTTTTTGGAGTCGAAGGTAATGTTCATTTGTCAGCTCTCATTATTATTTTTTTAGTCTTTTATCGATTAAAAAGAGGCGGATAACCCGCCCCTTTTTTCCACGAACTTACATCTACAAATTGGACAGCAGATTAGAGATTGCCGTAACCAATAGCGCCGTTGCAATGCAACCATTCGCTCATACCGTTACCACCACCGCATGCTCCATTTTGATAAACGCCGGTATTGTAACTCTGCGCTTCCGATTGGCGAACATTGCCATTGACGCTGATGTAATCCACTTGCACGTCGCGGCCGGTCGCATCATTTGTGTACTCAACCAGCGTGCCACCGGATAAGCTGGTGGTCGCAGTGTAATTCGCCATGCTGGTAGTCAAGGTCCAGGTTTGCACAACAGTGTTGTTTACTTTGAGACTGATGCTTTCTTGCCCGGTAACACCGCGTGCACGTACCACCACTGTTTTGCTACCGGTTGACGGAGCAGAGCTGGAACTACCGCCGCCACCGCCACCGCCACTACCTTCGCTGACGGTGATGTCTGAAGTACCGGTACTTTGGTAACCCTCAGTCGCCAACACTTGATAATTGTGGCTCCCCAAATTCAAGCCTTTGCTCGCCCAGAAGGCAACGTGGTTGGCAAAGGTAATAGTGCCAGAGATATTACCGAAACCTTTTTTAGGATTTCTCACACTGAAGTACTGATAGAAAGTCTGGTTACCATCGATTGACGGCTGATTAACACGCTGACAGCGACGCACGTTATAGGTGGCGCCGTCACTTTGGAAACTGCCGTAATCAGTACCACCGGAACAGCTTGCAGGATTGTATGAACCGTAGCTTTCGATGATGTAGTACTCAATCAGCGGACTTCTGGTCCAACCATAAAATGCCAAATAGGAGTTTTGGCTGGCGGTTACACCGTAATTACCGGAATAACTTACCACCCTTGAACTCGTACCCGGATTCCAACCTTTTCCACCAACCCAGTTGTTGGTACCGCTGGTCCATTGCGAGGTGTAACGGCCACCCGACTGCAATGTCATTGAGGCATTGCCGGAATCTTTCCAAAAGGTGTAATAAAACCCGTTGTTGGTACCCGTTGAGTTTGAGGTTAACGTCTGCGCACTTACTGCTGTTACGCACAGGGCTGCAGCGCCGATAAGCGCGGTAAAGATAGTTTTGCCAGTTTTGGTTAATTTCATTATTAGTCTCTCTGGATTTTTAGCCTTTCAACCAATACCACCTATAGAGGAGGAAGGACTGTTGGAAGGTTGATCCTGCCTATTGCGAGCAGGTGTTTATCGAGCGCCATACAGCATTGCTGTTATTGTTAAAACGGCGAAGTCGCTCAACGTATACTTGTATACATCCAGATTGATTTATTGTCAAATAAACCATAAGCATATAGTCAAATAAACTATTTACCGGATTGTTATAACAATTTTGTATCAGACAAGCCCTGCCCCACTGTCGCTCAATCAGTCAAGCGGAGGATGGGAAACGAGTATTCAAGAGAAAAACTACGGAAGTGACTAACTATCGAGGTTGTAAGCGAGAACTTTATCGATGCGACGACCATCCATATCAACAATTTCCAATTGCCAATTCTGCACGACCACTTTGTCGCCAGTGGCAGGAATACGCCCCATCAGCATCATGATCAGACCATTTAGCGTTTGGTAATCACCTTCTTCGGGTAAATCGTCGATCGCAAGGCAATCTTTCAAATCTACAATCGCCAGCATGCCGTCCAGCAAGAGCGAACCGTCATCACGACGAATCACATAGGCATCTTCACCCTCGCCCATTACAAATTCACCGGTGAGGGCTTCCAGCAAATCTTGCAGCGTGACTATCCCTTTAAGAGCGCCATATTCATCAACTACAAATACCATTTGGCTATGCGATGAACGAAAAAATTCGAGTAGCTCCATGCCGGTCAATGACTCAGGTACAACATGGCAAGGCTGCGCCATGGATTCCAGATAAACCTTACTGCCGCGAATCGCTTCTGCCAATAGTTCTTTCGCATTGATAACGCCAATTAAATTATCAATTTGTTTGGTACAGACAGGAAAACGTGAATGGGGTGATTGCATAACGCGCTGGTAATTTTCATCAAGCGATAGCGCTGTATCCAGATAAATAATATCGGCGCGCGGCACCATCAATGACACTATGCTGCGGGCTTCCAAGCGCAATACATTTTTTACCATCGCATGCTCTTGTTGTTCGATAACACCGGAACTGGAACCCTCATCAAGAATTGCGTGAATATCTTCCTGGGTGACTTGCGAATGTTGCGTTTGGTGAAAACCGAGCAAGCGCATCAGGGTACGGGTAGAGCCCGATAAAAAATACACAAAAGGTTTGGTGATAACGGCAAGGAGTTGCATCGGCTTGGCGACATAGCAAGCAATACGCTCGGCGCTGATCTGGCCGATGCGCTTGGGGACCAATTCACCCACCACGATGGATAAATACGTCACCACTACCACTACTAAAATCGTAGCGAAATTATCGCTGAAGTGTACCGGTACGCCAAAGGTCTGCAGCCATAACGCAAAAGGTTCAGCGAGAATAGATTCGCCGAAAATACCGTTCATGATGCCGATGGAGGTAATGCCGATTTGGACTGTCGATAAAAACTGGGTGGGATCTTCTGCTAATTTCAGCGCAGCCTTGGCCGAACTATTGCCCTTGGCGGCAAGTGCCATCAAACGGGATTTTTTTGCGGTGACGATAGCAATTTCCGACATCGCAAAAAGGCCGTTCAATATAATCAGGCCAAGCAATATAAAGATTTCCATAGGGTCCTACTGACCAAAGCGCAGTCGCGCGGGACGCCGAGTATACCATTGGCCCCGGAGGGCAAAACCAGTCTTACTGGCGACAATGGTTACCAGCATCGAAGTTTTATACGTCAGTGTCACCTAATCGATTGCCTTTATCAATGAGAAATATTATCATTAGCGCCAACTTATTACTCGCAACTTCATTCGATTCTCACAGCAGTAGCCAATGCAATCCAAACATTCCCCGTTAATATCCCTGTTGCTCGTTATCGGTGCTCATGCCGGAGTATTGGCTGTCGTACTACTTGCTCCTTCAGCTCCCAAGCCGATTGAAATTGTCATGCCGACTATTCAGGGCACAATTGTTATGTCCCAACCTGAAGAAACGCCACCGCCACCGGAGCCACCGCCTCCACCGCCGCCGGAACCAAAACCCGAACCGAAACCGTTGCCTAAGCCACCACCCAAGGCACCACCTTCGGAGCGCGCGGTAAAAGCACCGGAGCCACCACCACCACCGGTACAAGAACCGGCAGAAGCAAAACCCGCTGAGCCAGCACCGCCAGCGGTATTACCACCGCGCGCTGAAGCCGGTCAATTAAGTAACCCGGCGCCGGTATATCCGAACTTGTCCCGCCGCTTGCGTGAAGAAGGGATTGTCGTGTTAGAAATTCTGATCAAAGCCGACGGTACCGTGGGTGAGATCAAAATAAAAAGCTCCAGTGGTTACAAGCGGCTGGATGACACCGCAGTAAAAGCGGTGAAACAGTGGCGCTACCACCCGGCCACCCAAGGCGGTATTAAAATCGATTTTTGGTACGAACAACCCGTTGAATTTAACTTGCACTAATTTATTAATAACGTTTTATTTTTGTAATTTTTATTTTTTCGCATTTCGAGGTTTATATGGATTCACCCTACGGCATTGCTTCAATCTGGGAGCAAGGCGACATACTCATCAAAAGCGTCGCGATTATTCTGTTAATCATGTCCATCGCCAGTTGGTGGGTTATTGTAGTTCGCGCATGGGGACTTTGGCGTTTGCGTCGCCCGGCGCAAGGCCTGAATGATTTCTGGCACGCGCAAACCTTTGCTGAGGGTCTGCGTACCCTGGGTGACGACCGCAGCAGTCCGTTCCGCCACCTGGCAGAAGAAGGACAAGCCGCACTTGATCACCACAGCAATCATAAAGATGACCTGCACGGCCATCTGCCGCTTGCCGAATGGCTCACTGCATGTTTGCGCGGCTCTATCGATGAAAGCGCGGAGCGTTTGCAACGCGGCCTGGCAATTCTTGCGTCGGTTGGATCGACCGCACCCTTCGTAGGATTGTTCGGAACCGTATGGGGTATTTACCATGCGCTGGTAGGGATAGGTATTTCAGGTCAGGCGAGTATTGATAAGGTTGCGGGTCCGGTGGGCGAGGCATTGATCATGACTGCGTTTGGTCTGGCGGTAGCAATTCCGGCGGTGCTGGGTTATAACGCCCTTTCACGTGCAAACAAAGGTGTGCTCAACAAACTGAATCGTTTTGCACATCAACTGCATGCTTATTTTATTACCGGTAGCCCTATGCAAAATAAGGGTGTCATTACCAAAATCACTCCACGTAAAGAGGTGTAAGCCATGGCCTTCGGCGGTGGACTCGAAGATGAAGTCGATGTAATGAACGAAATTAACATGACTCCGCTGGTGGATGTCATGTTGGTATTGCTGATTATTTTTATCATTACTGTGCCGGTGTTAACCCATTCGGTAAAAGTGGATTTGCCGCGTGCCGATAACACGCCCAACGAATTAAAACCGGAGACGGTTAATCTGGCTGTGAATGCAGACGGGCATGTTTACTGGAATGAAACCCAGGTCACCATGGAAGAATTGGAATTGCGTTTGGCAACCGAAGCAAGCAAGCAACCACAACCGGAAGTGCATATTCGTGGCGATAGAACCGTAGAGTACGAACACGTTATCAAGACGATGGCGGCAGTGCAGCGATCCGGCATTTTAAAATTAGGATTTGTTACAGAACCCGGCGCTTAGCCGGGTTTTTTTATTTCTCACTGCGGCTCAGGGCGCGCCCACAACCAGACCAACACTACTGCCATCACCAAACTAATGACTTCCGCTATCCATAAGTGCGGCGCTGTTATAAATAAAATGATCGCACACAACAGCATAGTCACCGTTGCGCTCCACTTCGCTTTGCGACTCACACTGCGAGTCTCCCGCCAATTGCGCAACATCGGGCCAAACAGCTTATGGTTCTCAAGCCAATCGGAAAAACGCGGCGAACTCTTGGCAGCGGCCCACCCTGCCATCAGGATAAATACCGTTGTAGGTAATCCGGGAACGAAAACTCCGATAACACCCATTGCCAGGCAACACCATGCAAAGCACAGTAAAAGATAACGCTTTGCGACGGACAAGGGACGCCTGAGCATTGATGAAGAAATATTTTCGGGCAGAGTCATAAGGCAATCCAATTCGCCGCTAATCAATAAGTTTCCGCTGTATCATTACAGTATATGCAGTTCTATTGTAGTCACAGAGTAAATCTTCTCCAATGCAAACTTATCTATAATGGCAATTTAGAAAACCTGTGCCGCTAAACACCGGTACCATTAAAAAAAGAACCTCGACAATGTGATCATTCAAGCAATCAGTCATCGCGCCATTATCCAGATGGCGATACCGATTATTCTCGCCAATGCCGCTGTACCACTACTGGGTTTGGTGGACACCGCCATAATTGGCCACACCGGAAATGCAGCAGCTTTGGGTGCAATTGCATTGGGCTCGCTGATTTTCAGTTTTGTCTATTGGGGGTTTGGATTCCTGCGCATGGGCACCAGCGGCTTTACTGCACAAGCCGCAGGCGCAGGTGACCAAGTGGAAGTTCGCAGCACATTTATACGCGCACTGTTACTCGGTGTCGCAATTGGAGCGGTATTGGTAATTGCGCAATATCCATTAGCGTCATTGGCATTCTGGTTGTTGGATGGCAGCGCGGCAGTTGAGCAAAGCGCGCGCGACTATATGCAAATTCGCATTTGGGGCGCACCGGCCACATTAGGCACCTATGCGATTATCGGCACGCTGGTCGGACTGGGGCAAACACGCAAGCTGTTGTGGCTGCAATTATTGCTCAACGGCCTCAATTTATTGTTGGATATTGTATTTGTCGTGGTGCTGGATTGGGGCGTGCGCGGCGTTGCGCTGGGAACTTTAATTGCCGAATGGATCAGTTTCATAGTGGGCTGTATGCTGTTATTTAAGTCTCTGCATCCGGATACATCAACCAAAGATAGGTTTTTCCATTGGGAAAAAATCCTGGATCGGACTGCCCTTACCAACACATTGAAAACCAATAGCGACATTATGTGGCGCACGTTGTTTTTATTGACGGGCTTTGGCTGGTTTGCCAACGGGGGAGCACAATTTGGCGATGTAACCCTGGCAGCCAATCATATATTGTTGCAGTTTATTTCTTTCTCTGCTTTTTTTCTGGATGGTTTTGCGTTTGCGTTGGAGTCGCTGGTGGGAAAAACGATTGGAGCACGCAACCGGATTTTATTTAATCGCGCGATTATTGTCTCAACGCAAATCGCGGCTGCCTGTGCACTGGGGTTAATGGTATTAATCATTCTGTTTGGCTCGTCCGCTATCAATGCCCTCAATCCACTGATAGCAATCCAACATGAAGCACAAACCTATTTACCTTACGCAGCAATTTATGTGCTGTTATCTTTCGCTGCATTTCAGTTGGATGGAATTTTTATTGGAGCTACACGCAGCCGCGCGATGCGTAATGCATCATTGTTCTCGCTGCTAGTATTTTTAACCGCCGTTTGGTTGTTGGCGCCAATAGCAGGCAATCACGGCTTGTGGATAGCGTTTATCATTTACGTAGTCGCACGTGCTGTTTGTTTGGGAATTTATTTCCCTTTATTGCAAAAAAGCGTAAACAATAATTAAATTCGAACAGCTATCCCTTTTATTCCCCGCGATACTCTTTGTAGTGCGCCAGGTGTTTTCTGGTCAGCTCCATAAAACGCGGGGTAGGACCTATATCTTCGTAAATAGCATCGCCCATTTCGTCGGTCGCGACTACGGCAGTGCCCTGCACATAGGGAAAACTTGCTTCCAATTGCCCGAGCGCAGCCGATAATAGTTCGCAAATCAATTGCTCTTTCGAGCGCTTGGGATACATCTCCGCCAAAGCATCAATTTTTGCTGCATCTTCCGCCCGTAAATGAACAGCGTAGGTATCTTTCGTCAATACGCCTTGGGCATGGGACTCCCATTGGTTTATAAGTTCTTTTAAATACATAACTGGCGCCTCCACCAAACTAATCAATACAAAACTTTTGCGCTTATTCAGTCGTTTCTTGAGGTAAGTGTAGTCCAGAGTGTAGGCGCAGATATAAAAAAACAATGTGCGCAGGGGCACATTGTTTTTTTATTTAACGGCAGATTTATAAAAATTTAACCTGATTATTAATGCATGAGATAACCAGCTACCCAACCAATTACCGTATGTAAAAACCAAGCGATAAATTATGCATTTATCGCTTAATTACAGCTGGTTTTAATATCATTTAATGCTCCGCGGTTCATACCGGAACGCGATGTAAGTTCTGCCGGGCATGCAACTTCTTTGTATTTAAGTGCAGGGTTATCCGCAGCCTGGAACCAATCTGCATACCAGGTACAGGCGCGCTGCAATTCTGTTAATCCGCGTGAACCAAATACACTGTTGCAGCGATTGGTCAAACAGGATTTATATTGTACAAGGCTCGCGTTATAACCTAACTCTTGTTTACACGCTGCCAGTAGTCCGCCGTATTGTGCACCCAATTCAGAATTGGAAACGCCCCATTGTGCAGAACAGGCATTGAACGCGCCTACTCCACCGCCCGGTACGAGAATATCGAATTGTCCGCCACCTACGTCGTAGCCGATATTAGTGGCCTGCACGATCATGGTTTTACCGGCGAGAGCAGCCGATCCCGGATCACCCGGCGAGTTGTGTGAGCTACCGGTAAATTGCAATTGATAACAGCGTCCACATACATCGCCATTCGATGTAGCTGCGAAGCCGTATGCAAGCGTATCGCTCACCGCAAAAGGCGCCATTCCCCAGCACATATGTGCGTTGCCGCCGTCGCAACTGCTCGGCAGGGTTAAATCACATTATTCGCCGCACAACTTTGCAAAGGCGCGACTAATGCCGGCACATTGCCCGACCATCCACAATGCGGCTTACAACAATCCCAATAACGCGTTGCGTAACCATCACACCCACCGACGATAGGCGGAATGCTGCTCGCCGAACTGCTGATTGCACTGGATGAACTGCGCGATGAAGAAACCGATATTGATGAAGGCGAGGAACTGGCAACACTTGTCCTACTTGAAGATGCCACGACTGAAGAACCGGCACTCGATGTAGCACCTACTACACCATAAGGTGCCGGCTGCGCACTACAGGTGGAGACAGCGACGCAGCTTTTGCCGTTCTCATAACCCCAGCCGCTGGCGGTAGTTGCGCACAGTGGCGTAAGGGTTCCATACCAATTACATACTTGCCCCGACGCAGATGTGGCGATGGAACTACGGGTAGAAGAAGCAATACTGATACTGGAAGATGAACGCGAACTCGGTGCCACTGAGGACGGCGCACTGGAACTGGATCTGACACTTGAACTCGCTGGCACTACACTGGATGCAACTGTACCGGACGAAGCGGTACTGGAGGTAACCGCGCCTGAACACACCGCGCCCAATACCACTGGCACCTGCGCCCTACCGCCGCCGTTGGTTCCCTGCACGCCGAATTCGACACTCGATCCCACCGCAATATTGCTATTCCAATTTAGCGGCGCAGCAGTGTAAGGATTAGTGCCAGACAGTGTGGCATTCCAGTTACTGGTGACGCGCGAACCGTCAGTGTAATTCCAATTCACCGACCAGCCGGACACAGGAGCAGTGCCATCATTGGTGATACGGATACTGGCCGTAAAACCACTACCCCAGTCATTTGCAATCCGGTATTCACATTTAGCCGCCGTCGCGGTATTGCCATACAACGCCAGCAATACACAGCATCCAGGCAATAACGATTTTGCCCAACCCGAAAATAATCTCATAAATAATTCCTCCACGAAAAATAGAGTATTCAGTCAACAAAAAGCCACTGCGCAATGCACAGTCGTTTTTGGTAATGATACAAATCAATCGCCTGTTCCATTTGTCACGCAAATAAACAAGAGACATCAAAGGGTTGATATTTAACGGAGAGATTTTTTATAAACTTTATTGTTATGGCTTTACTACAGGACAACTTATTTTTATTGATGTAAGACTACAGCAAAATTACACGCAAGAGTAAAGCCGATATCACACATAGCAAAACACATCGTGAAACACATGGCTCAACAGTAACAACCGCACTGTCCCAAGCGCTTTATTGAGTGAATATTTCACAGTTTTACGCTCTCATTCCTCACAACGATATTTTTTAATGCAGGTGTAATCTGAAAATCCCGGCAGTCATCAAACGCGTTAATAATGAATGCGGGTAGCTATTAAGGAGAAATACTATGAAATCGTTACGCAATATAACAGGAACTTTGCTCACACTACTTTCATCACCCGTGATATCGACTCTGGTAATTTCATCAGTAGTATTGCCATCACTGGTAGTTTCGCTGCTGCTATTATCGTCGTTGATATCAGCACCAGCATTGGCGATCTAAATCCACCATTGCATCCGATGATCTAATCACAGCAAGAAAATGAGCCCATAATCGCGCTCATTTTTTACTGGCGTTAATTACTATCGCTAAAGTTGCAACGTATTGATCCATCTCATCCTCGTGGACCTGTGCATAACCGAGCAATAAACCATTACACAAAATATCGCCGGTAGCTAAGCGACTCAGTGGTTGAGTGTATATCCCCTGTGCCAAGGCAGCAGTACTGATATCCACATCGCTCAATGTTTCAGGTAAAGCGATGGTGATGTGTATGCCGGATGATCCACCGCAAATGGTAACAACCCGCGCAAGATATTTCTCAATTGCCACCACAAGTGCATCGCGACGCACGGCATACAAGCGGCGCATCTTTTTAAGGTGCGTTGCAAAATAACCCTTACGTAAAAATTCTGCCAGTGCGAGTTGATCCGCACTGCGCCCGCGTAAATGTCCGAGTTTTAACATCCCTGCAAAAGGTTCGGCCAAGCCTTTAGGTACAACCAGGTAACCAATACGCAATGCCGGAAATAATGTTTTACTAAACGTGCCAAGGTATATCACCGGGGCATCGGCAATCAATCCTTGCATCGCTGGCAATGGCGGCCCATCGCGACGAAATTCACTGTCGTAATCATCCTCGATAATTAATGACCCGTATTTTTTGGCTGACTCGATTAATGCGATCCGCCGTTCGATACTCATCACAATACCCAATGGAAATTGATGCGAGGGTGTTGTGTAAATTAATTTCGGAGTAAATTTTTCCCAATCACTTTCGGTGGGCGCAATACCATTGGCATCAACCGGAATCCCGCGCACATTCAGCTCAGCAGCTTTCAACGATTGGAATGCACCGCCGTAACCGGGGTTCTCTATCCACACAGTATCAGCTGCACTCGCCAATGCATGGGCACAAATACCAAGACTCTGTTGCGTACCATCGGTAATAAAAACTTGCGCGGCTGTACACAACACCCCGCGCGTGCTGGTGATGTGCTCGGCAATCGCCGCACGCAACACCGGTTCACCTGCAGCGTTGGCATAATCGAGTTGCTGAAAATTTATCTCCCGCCAAACACGATCCAGACAACGGCGCCATTGCGCGACAGGAAAATGCGAAAGTGCAGGAACGCCCGACATAAATGCCGTAAATGAACCATGCGGATCAGCAGGCCAAGGGGTAAGTTGCGCGCGCACAGACAATTGCCGGGGTTTGTTACCCTCCGCATCTGTTACAGCCGTTGTTAAGCTGGGTAAACCGCTGGAGACAATAGTGCTGCGGCCAGAGGAAAATAATAAACCCTCCGTGATCAATTGCTCGTAGGCGTAAAGCACTGTATTGCGCGATATATTGAGCTCCGCCGCCAAACTGCGGCTGCCGGGCAAGGATGTACCCGCTTTGCATTGCCCGCGCAAAATGGCATCGCGCAGGCAATGATACAAACGGCGCTGTTGCGATTGTTTTGTGCCGGATTGCTTTACATTGTATTGATCAAACAGGAACTGGTAATCCATATGGCCCTAAAAAATTTATTAAGTGTGGATCTTATTATAGAGCCAGCAGCAAGCTAATCTACATCTTCAAACCGTGTAATTTATCCATTCAAACAAGGACCATAATGAACCAGCAGTCACCCGGTACACCATCTAAACGTACGCGCGTACGCCGCTTGGCCGAACGTGCGAGCTATGACCAGAAAACACTTTATGAGATTGTCGATGCAGCTTACTTATGCAACATCGCGTTTAACGATGGTGAGAGTACACATTGCATTCCTACCGCGTGCTGGCGACAAGAAAATTATCTGTATGTTCATGGATCAAACGGCAGTCGCTTGACTAAAATATTGGCAGCAGGAACCCAGGTTTCTATTGCGATTACGCATCTGGACGGATTGGTATTGGCGCGCTCTGCGTTTAATCACACGATGAATTATCGCTCCGCTGTTATTTACGGCACATTTGAAATTGTTGATGGAGGCCAACAAAAGGTGGCCGCACTAGATGCATTTATGGACAAAATTGCCGCTGGCCGCAAACATGAAGCACGCCCGGGTGATGCCAATGAATTAGCAGCCACCAGTGTGTTGCGAATTCCACTTACTGAAGCAGCAACCAAAATTAACAATAGCGGCCCGGAGGATAAACCGGAGGATCTTGACCTACCGGTTTGGTCCGGAGTCTTGCCGATGACAATAAAATACGGTGAACCGATACAAAGTAATATCGAACAACACAGCCCCGTAAAAATACCGGTGCCAGTTTATGTACAGCAATGGACGAAAAAAACCTGATTTACTTTTCCAACTTTAAAATTTAGTTTTAATCTAACAGACATCAATATTATTTTGATGACTGTTAGATTTTATTCAACAAAAAATTTTAAAATAAAACCAATTTAAATTAAAATCCCTGCGCTTTTTCTGTGCACGCGCAGCAGCTGCTTTATGCAACACTTTCCACTTGGCCCATTCATCAATACGATCCAATGCTGCCTGTTGGCTGCGGTCATAATTGAGGCTCCTGTGTAGGTTGGAAAAATATGGGGGATGTAAAACAGTTGGCAGTCTGTCACTGGCATTCCAGCGAGTCAACGGTGGGTTACAACTATTCACAACAATAAAAAAACCGGAGCCAATTTTCATCAGCTCCGGTTTTTTATACATCAACCAATTACTGATTAGTTACCCCAGAGTAATTTCAGCAGCGCAGTTTTGCGTGCATCGAAACTCAACCAGGTACCCCAACCGGATTCATTGCTAACAGGATCGTAAGAGTGACCATACCAGCCATGGGTATCACCCGATTCAGGGTTGATAGACCAATAGCACGCCTGGATATTTTTCTCTTTCATGTAGCCAACAAACGCTTGTTGCCATTGTTGGTCTACGTTAGTGGTGATGTGGTTCCACTTGGTACGATCAGAGATGCTGCCTTTTTGTGGCCAATCCATATTACCGCCGAACTCACCCACAACCATCGCATAACCTTGCGCACGCAAATAACCGAAGTGTTCATCCCAACCGGCTCTGAGTTTGGCTTCATCAATTACGATATTGCACTTGGCATTACCTGCTGCATCACCTTCCAAACCTTCACAGGCTGGTTGACGTGGGTCCATGAAATGCTTCTGTACGAATACCGATGGACCATAGGTGTGCGGAGAATAAACCAAACGGTTTTTTGGAATGTTGAGTGGGCTGGTACCCGCTTCAAACAGGTTTTCCCCCCAGTTTGGATTGTATTCTTCAGAACCGTGCGGCACTTGGGTAATGGTTTCAGGTGTACCGTCCTGATTATTTGCCGAGGCAGAAATACCTTCTACGAAAATCAGCATGTTAGGGTCAACCTGGCTGATCGCAGCGTAAGCATTTTCAGACAATCTCTTCCACTCTGCCCAGGTGTAATCCCATGGTTCGTTGAAAATATCGATACCGATAATGTTATCCACACCCAGTTTGGCTGACAGGCCAGCAATTTCCCGCAGGTTCGCCAACCATTTGGTTTCATTGTATTCCTGCACTACCACGCCGGGAGTACTAACCGGTGCACAAGAATAACCTTCGCGAGTGAAATCGTAACTTTCACGGGTTGCGTCAACATAGGGTGGACGCGCATCCAGACGGCCTTTTCTCCAACCAACATAGTTAGAGCAAGAGTGGATATCGATCAATACTTCGATATTGTTTTGGTCGGCCAGTTTGATGAAATCCTCCAAAGCTTGACGCGCATTGGTTTGGCGAACGGATGGATGGTTTTTCAACACGCCGCCGGCACGGATGTCACCCCTACCTTGCGGATCATTTGCATCCAGCGTTTGCGGTGCAATTGGCAAGCGAATGGTGTTGATACCTTGCGCTTTGATTTCAGTCATTGTCTGCTGGATGGTACGACCGGTAGCTGCCCACCACATATTGCCTACGTATAACTCCATCGGCGCACCGTCGGCATTATTTTCCGCATTTTTTGGTTCATGTTGACCTTCAAGACCAAACCAGTTTCCGCAACGTACCGGGAAGACTTCACCGTTTTTGGTAATGTTGCCGGTTGCATCAACAGCGAATACACCACCGGTACTAACCACCGAACTGCTGCTTGATGAAGATCTGCTGGACAAGCTGGAAGAACGAACAGAACTGCTGGTGGTCACGATGCTTGATGAGCTGGAACGCGAACTGCTGGAAGGAATTAACGATGACGAACTTGAACGGCTGCTGGAACTCAGGACACTGGATGAATTGCCACAGGCGGCAGTCAAACCAAATGGCGAAGGCTGGCTGGTACATGTCGATCTGGAAATACAGCTTTTGTTGTTTTCGTATCCCCAACCACTGGTAGTGGTAACGCACACAGGATAGACAGTGCCGTACCAATTACATTGTTGTGCACAAGGCGCCGCAGAACTTGATAGAGAGCTGATTGATGAACTTACGACCGACGCAGAAGAAGGCCTGGATGATGACGTTACGGCAGCTGACGAAGGTCTGGATGATGATGCGACTGAAGCCGAAGAAGGTGCAACCGAAGAAGTTGTACCACCAGCACACACGGTGCCGTTAACAGTTGGTCTTTCGAGTGCACCACCATTTTTATCCAACTGAAAACCAAAGCTCGCGGTTTGGCCAGGTTGGAGTGTTCCGTTCCAGTTGAGATTGCTGGCAGTGTAAGGATTGTTACCTGACACATTGGCGTTCCACGAACCGCTTAAACGGTTCGTGGTGTATTGCCAGTTTACCGACCAGCCATTAATCGCCGCACTGGTAGAGTTAGTGATATTGATAGTACCTGTTGCGCCAGTATTCCACTCATTATCGATGTTGTAGGTACAGGCAGCAGAAGCCGCACTGCTGTAACCCATCGCTATAGTACAAAGGCTTAGCACTGCCAGCAGGCTCAGATTCTTTTTGGGCGGAGTAATCATGTATTGTCTCCTTGATTGTTTGAAAAAAGGGCTAAATACCCCTCGTTATTGTTGATTTACCCTTTAAAAGGGTGAGTCGTTGTCACACACTCCTGTCGTTCGCACTGCCGCAAACCAAGACACAGCCACCTGGATACAATGGGCCGCCGCCTCCGTGATCCGATCACATTCGATGTAAAAACCAAGGTGTTACGGTCTTGAACAACGCCTCCGCCTGCTCATCACAAACGGGACATCAATGACTTTTGGCTGGAGAGATGTCGCCTAAAAAAACATAAATGTTATTATTGTTATTTGTCTTACTGTTTTAGACAGCGCTGTCATTCTCATTTTTATTCCGACAACTTTCTGAGAACCAATTAACAAGTACTAATATCTTTTTATAATTAGAAACGAAGTTTTGCTGCAAATAATGAAATTAAAAGTATAACTATCTTTAAGCAGATGATTTGTAACGCGGGCGCCAACATGCAGTGGGCGAAAAATTTATCCTGCGCTGTGATAAATCAGGCGTGGCGATTTTGATTACATAGGACATCCCATTCACACATTGCTTACAGCCAGGGAAGAAGTACTACGCAATGTATCCCATGAACTGCCTGGGTTGGTTATAGATAATCCTGCAAGAAATAGCTATCGTTGTTTCCTCAACAATCCATTGACTAGAGATAGCAATAATGACAATAAAGTTACCTTCACTACTAATCGGTATTGGCCTGATACTGGGAACACACACCGCGCTGGCAGCGGAAAAATCGTTTGTCTGGCCTAACGGTGCTAAAGCGGCAGTCAACCTCGCGTATGACGATGCCCTTGACAGCCAACTGGATAGCGCCATCCCTATACTGAATAAATACGGTATTAAAGGTACGTTTTATTTAAACGTTGTCAGCCCTACCCTTACGACTCGTCTTGGTGATTGGCGGGCAGCCGCTCAGAAAGGCCATGAACTCGGCAACCACAGTATTTTCCATCAGTGCTCCAGAAATGCCCCAGGCCGCGAATGGGTGCCTGCAGACCGGGATCTGGATAAAGTCAGCGTGATTCAAATGCAAGACCAGGTGAAAGTGACTAACGCATTCCTGCACGCGATTGATGGAAAAACACAGCGCACCTACACACCGCCATGCATTGATTTGAATGCGGGTGGCAGTAACTACGTCGATGGATTAAAGAGCGAATTTGTTGCGATAAAAGCAAAAAGCGGTGGGGTTACACCTGATATGAAAACACTTGACCCTTACGCCGTCGGTGTCGACTTCCCCAGCGATGTGACGGGTGCGCAATTGATTGCGGCTGTAAAAAGGGCTGCCGCAAAAGGCACTATGGCCAACTTCACCTTTCACGGTATTGGTGGCGACCACATTGTTGTGTCTAAAGAAGCACATGAAGAGTTGGTGAAATATCTAGCCGATAATAAAAAAATTTACTGGACAGATACCTTTGTAAACATCATGACTTATGTAAAAGAACAACAAGCTGGAAAGTAACATTCCTCTTCAAAAACGCCCCCCGTCCGGGGCGTTTTTATATCTTAAGAAACAACTGTTCTTTACTCGATTTCAACAATGCTTCTTTTGCTACCGAAGGACTATCTGTGGCGGCAGAATTTGTGGGGTTCACCGGTGCTGATGAGGCCTCTGGCAAGACCGCAGGAATCGGTTCGCTTTACGGCTGGCGATTACAAGATCCTGGAACGGCGAAATAAATACTTCCATAAGAATTTCTCCATAGGTTCTCTCCCTTATCGGCCATCAACGGACAAATCTGGTACTAATAATGTAAAAAAGCGTATAGGGCTGACCTATACGCTTTTGGGAAAATGTGATCACAACAATGACCGGAAGTTGTAACAGCCTTATTTAGTGGTGCCCTTTGTCATGCATTTGTAATTGCTTAAACTCACCGGTGAAGTTCGCATCGTAGACATCCCCGTTTGAGGTCATCAGCACAAAGAGTGTCTTTTTCTCTGCTTCATTAGTTACTGTCACTATGTAGTAACCATCACCATTTTTGAGCAGTCTGGCATTGGCGGCCGGAAGGTCACGCCAACTCACCGGCAGCTTGCCGAAACCAAACCCCGGATCATTTTGGGTGAAATGGGTTGCCGTATCTTTTCCGATTGCAATAGCGTTAGATTCGGTAACATAACTGTGGTCATGCCCCTCATGAGCCATTACGGCGGGGGTGATACATAACGCACCAAGTAACATGGCAGATAACAAGTTTGCCGATAACCGGTTTTTCATCGTAATTCCTCTCTTATGGTTGATCTTTATTAGTCTAATAACAGCGTCGGTAGCTTATGCCTTTATTAAACCGACCACAAATCCTAATTACTGTTCTATTGATAGTTTTCCTGACAAGAACCTAATCAAATATTTGACACCTAATCAGGCCGATTGTTCTGCAAAAGAAAAAAGGCCAGTCTTTAACAGACCTAGCCTTTTCGTTAGCATTACTTGCAGTTAAACATCCGTCAATACTGGTGAATTAAAACGCATAAAAAAACACTGACCCTGGCAATTTTATTGCTAGTCATTTTCAACATTACAACGATTGATAACGGAAACCGTAGGTACCTGAGGCGCCCGATCCAGCGTAATAAGTTATAATTTGAAACTTGTAGGTAGCGCTTGCTGTTTTAATCAAATAGACCTGGAATTGCGAGTAAAGATAGTGAGGAAGAAGCGGGTTGACATTGTATTGATACCATGGATAAGTACCGAAGAATAAGACGTTGGCAACATTAGGCTGAAACCCCATAAAGCTGTGAGCAGTCTTATCAATACCAGTGTAACTCGGGGTAGCATCTGCTATCGCAGTTGCATCTGCTGCAATATTCAACTCAAAGCTTGCACCGGTATCTGCACCAACAGTCACACAAGGAATAGAGATATCCCAATTATCATTTGCGCCAACTGGTTTTTGCGTATCCAGGTCAACATATAAATCACCGGTACAGGCAACAGCATCAACTGTTACATCCACTTCTGACATAAAAGTCGTATCGCCGCGGGCAACATCCTGGAAAGAAACACCCAGCGTAATCGAACTCATAGTACGGCCTGCGCTGGTCAATGCTTTAGCGCGAACTTTACTGTAATTGCCATCGGAGAACACGATGAATGATTTAGTAGGATCGGCGGTAACAACATGGGTAGTCATGTTATAGCTATAGAATTTTGCACCGATCGCTTTCTCTTCTTTGTCAGTAATGAATGAGGTATCCGCAGGAATCGATGCAGCAACTACTGCATTAAAATCCGGCAATTCACTATCGGCAGTTGCATTGATGAATTTTTCCGTTATTGGTGCTTTATTCGCATTAAAAAAATCAGCATTGTTGCCAGTGGCATACGCTTTTACCGGAGTAGTCGCTTTTGCATTCAAATAAATCTTGTCACGACGAAATGCGATATCCCACTCTTTATTGGTAGCCGCCTCCGCTTCGGTCAGCGTTAACTTTTTGCTGGTATCCAGATCATAATATGCAAACGTCGGGGCAGCAGCTGTACCGGTACCAAGTTCGACATTTGTTAAAGGAATCGGGTTGGCAGAACTGGAAGACGCTGGTGCTGAGCTTGACTCCACTGCCACACTGGAACTAACAGCAGAGCTTGATAAAGGTGCAGCACTTGAACTGCTGGCAGGCGTGGAGGATCCACTACCTGAACCACCACAGGCGACCATCGCGAGGCAGACGGCCAGGACGGCCGTTACTTTAAGTTGTTGTATGTTCAAAAAATTCATAGGGTTCTCCGTAAATCATGAGAGGTTAGAAAATTAATCATTAAAAGAAAGTGATCGTAATACCTGCAAACACACGACGACTGCTCACTGCACGCTGATCAAATTCACCTGCACTTATAGCCTTCGGGTCCTGATGCTCATCAAAAATATTGTCCACTCCAAGGCGCCAGCTGAAATAGCGCGTAAGGTTCTGTGATAAATTGAAATTAATGCTGAGGTAATTATCACTGGCAACAGGTTTGCCTGCTGTACCTGAATATTCGTCCGCTTCATAAACGAAGTAGAGCAAACTATCCAACTCATACTCTGGAAAGCTGTGACCAAAATTTGCTTTGACTTGATGACGCGGACGATTGGGCAAGCGCTCACCGGTGATGTTATTTTCTGCATACAGATAGCTGTAATTCAGCTGCAGATGCCAATTTCCATATTGATATTTGCTACCCAGATCGGCGCCGTAGATTTCTGCCCTGGCAAAGTTGGTGTAACGGAAAATATCCAATTGCTGCGCCGCAGAGGCCTCATCATCGCGAACAGTTTCCAATAAATTTTTTGCTTCGGAGTAATGCACATTAAATTCGTTTTCCAAAATCCCGACATCATCTTCAAATGGCAGCAACCAACTGACGCTGGCATTACCGGATAAAGCAGTTTCAGGTTGCAAGTCCGGACTACCCAGCACCATGTAACCCAAATTGCTGTGGTCAAAAACGTAGAAACGCTCTTTGATAGTTGGTACACGGTAGCTCTGCCCTACACCACCGCGTACATGCCACTGACTGTCACCGTTGCCATTTATTTTTTTCATGCCACTCAAGCGCACGGCCGAGTGCCAATCAAAATCGGAGTCGTGCTGTATGCGCGCGCCGCCCAGTAATTCATGATCTGCTGCCAAGTGACTGTATTGCACAAAACCTTCATAGCCCTGGCTGGTTCTGTCATCTACTTCGGCAACATCACCTTTGGTTTGGTTTAATAAATCGCGGCGTGCACTCAAGCCACCAACGACTTCATAATGTTTTCCGACCCAAGCTTTTTGGCTGTCCACTTCAGCAAGACGAATTTTGGTATCGCGCAAGCCATTGGAGTCACCGCTGGTTTCATCGTGGGTGGTGTAGCGACCATTAATTTTCCAACTGCCCACTTGTTTACGATCTTCTTCAGTTGCAGGGCGATCGCGAAATTCCAAATCGTGTTGTACTTGCTCAACATCGGACATGTAATAAATAACATCGGAACGACCGGGCAACCTGAAACTGTCGCGGTATTTTTCTTCGTCAAAAATTTGTGCGCGATAGTCGGTGCTAAAACTGGAAAAGTCGCGACCTAGCGATAATTGTCCAAAGGTTTTTTTCACATCCGCTGCAGTTTGTGCAACGGTTTCCGGTTGGTAATCAAAACCGACATCATCAATATTTTGTAGATTAAGCTTGCCACGCCACTCACCTAACGTTGCACTGGCTTCCATGCGATGCTGATAGCCGTATTCATTGCCTTCGATCTCATTGCCAAGGTAAGAAGAAACTTCAGCAGTAAGACTCAGGTGATTGCCAGTGTCCTGACGGGTAATGATATTGATCACCCCACCCATTGCCGAACTTCCATACAACACCGAACCTGCACCACGCACAATTTCGATACGCTCAACATTGGCAACACTGATTTGATCCAGATCGACTGCGGCGCCGGTCGGGGCAATCATGCGGCGGCCATCGACCAACACCAGTACACGGTCACCATCAAATCCTTGCATGTACACGTTATAACCGTCTTTAGTGCTGCGCTTTACCACTACGCCCGGCAATAAATCGAGTGCGCGCGCAACGGTTGTCTGCGATGCTTTGCGCAGTGTTTCACCATTCACGACTTCTACCGCAACGGGCGAATCCACCAGCAATTTAGGCGTGCGTGTACCTGTAGTAACAACTTTATCAAGACTGATCAGTTTTTCTTCGTCTTGGGCAACATCGGCAATAACCGTTGCCGATGCACAGATTGCACTTGTCGTCATTGCCAATAAAATGCGCGCAGAAAATATTGAAAAAGCAGATTTTTTACTCATGATGGGTTCGCAAGGGTTGCAGTAAAAATAATAAATACAGGTTTAATTCAAACCGAGACTGACACGGCCAATTTCATTGGTACCTTTCACACTTGCCGATACAGTTTGGCCATTCAAAATAAACGGCAGCGACAGCAACTCGTGTTCGCCATGCTCGCGCGCTACTTCGATGTGCAATTCATAATTCCCTTGCGCTACTGTTTTTCCCTGTGCATCGCGTCCGTCCCATTCGATACGGTAACGACCAGGTTTGCGCGTTGCTCCTGCCAGCGCATCAACTAATGAATCATCGCTACGTCCGATTTTGCGCCACCAGAGACGCAAATCGCGAAGCCAACGGTTTTTGCCCAACAATTGCAATTGTCGAACTGAATTGCCTTTATCATCAGTGATCCAGATAGCGACATAAGGGCGACGATATTCCGCAACATCCAATGATGGAATTTCGTAATCGATTGAAAATATTTTTTGCGCAGACCAGGGCGCACCAGCTGCGCGCGCAACGCCATACCAATCCTTGCTAGCAAAAAACATCCCTGTTTCTGTGATAGCTAAAGCGGTCACACTCGTCATTTTATTAACCTGCTCCAGCGCATCATGTACCGACACGCTGATCAAGGCTTGTGCCATTACACCTGCCTCAATTGCGCTGTTGGCACGAACCAAAAGGGATGGTGCGAACTCGATTGGCCATCCTTCTCTGGGCACCAACAAACTGCTCAGCAGGTAATGTGCAACCTTGCGTAGATTTTGTTGGCGATCCAATAGCGCCAGCGTTTGGTTTTCCAGCGGCACAGACAAAGGTGCTACATCAGAAAACGTGATTTGCTGCGCAGTTGCACCTGTCACCAACGTCAAATTTCCATAGGTAATCTTGATGGTGCCAAGCGATGATTTTTGCTGTGCCGAGATTGCTTTAATGTCTTCTGCAACACGTTCCAGCACCCAACCTTGCCAAAGTCCGTGCAGGTCGAGCTGCAAACCTTCTTTAATCGCTTGCTCACTGAAATGAATAGCAGCGTTATCAAACTTCCATTGCAGTTGTAAATGCAGGCGCGCCTTTTGACGCAGCAATGCGCGATCAGGCAATTCACTTTTACCGACCGCCGCATCCCAATCCCGTTGCAATGCACCGAGGCGGCAAGTGAAATTGCTGTGCGTCTGTGTTTGCCATTGCTCGCACAATTGCAGCAGCACCTTCACATCTGTGGACGGGTTTGGTAGCTTTCCGTGCTGGTTTAATTGATCAAGCTCTTGAGCGACAGCGTCCAATTTCTGCAACAAAGGGGCGAGAGTTTTTTCAACCTGACTCTGCAGGTTTGCATCATCCATGTGCAACTTGAGCGGTATTTCCTTTACCGCCAACGCCGAGACCGGATTTGTAAAAAACAACGCACTAATATAAAAAATGAAAGACCATATCTGTATCCAATACTGATACAAGCCGGCAACACTGAACATTAATGACTCGCGGTTTTTTCAAATGGTGTAGCCGCTGCTGTTTTGGCTTTTTCAGATGCTTTTGCTTGTGGAAGAGGATCGGCAATCGATACAACCGTATCGTTATTTAAATCCCAGCCACCAAAAATACGCGCGCCCGATACACCAAATTCTTCCAAGCTGATGCCCGCATCTTTATTGGTATTGAGTACGGCATAACGTACTTTTGCTTGCTTCATTTGACTGGTGCGCGCTTGTTTCGCTTGGCGATCAAGGCGATTGGTAAATTCGAACGTGTATTCTTCGGGACTTACCCAACCATCTTTATTGGTATCGGTAGAATCAAAAATACCGCGACGAATTTGTTTAAATTCAGTAGCAGTTACCTGGTGGTCACCATTCAAATCATTGATATCAATAAAACCTTCGAGTGAATGGGAGCTGGGCATGCGAATAACTGAAGGACGAACAGGATCAGCGGCCGGCGTTATGCTCGCACCCTGCTGCTGGTCAGCACCGGGAGCAGCATCCCACTCTTTATCTTTTGCAGCGAGTGTTACTACACCGTCAACACTTTTAGCAAAATGGGTAAAGGTTTTTTCACCGGACGCCCAGTATTCGTCCCACGTCATTTTGCCATCGGCATTGCTATCGATGGATTTAAAACGAATTTCAGTTTGCTCTACCTGCTCTTTACGCTCATTGCTGATTTTCTTTTCCAGCGTCTGGGCAAAATGATCCAGATATTCGTTCTCATCTACCAAACCATTGCCATTTGCATCCATTGCTTTGAGATTAGCGGCACGCACCGCATCAAACTCTGCACGAGAAACCTGTCCATCGCCATTGGTATCGTAGTCTTCAATAAATGCTGCGCGATGACCCGCACTTGCACCATGATCAGCTTGATGCTTGCTGCGATCATCAGCAGCTGGCTTATTAACAACCGGCGCGGTTGATTGACAACCAACCAACGCCGTTACTAAAGCCAGAAAACTGATGATGACTGATTTTTTCATTGTTTGATTTTTTTTCATGATGGCTAACCCGGTTTTGTATTCGTAAATTGTTAAAACTTATTGCGCATTAACAGCAAACGTCAGGGTGTAGACGTAACCGTAATTTGGCGCGTCGGCACCTTTGGGCGCTGGTGCGCTCTTGCGTGCATAAAGCAGGTAAACACCGGTGTTATCCAGTTTAATTTCTGCTTTGCCATCTTTATCGGTTTTCACCTTGAGCGTTTCTTTCTCATGCTCATTGCCGTCGTAACCAGTGAACAAACTTACTTCGTTATCAGCTGATGGTTTGCCATCCAGCAAGACTTTGAACGCAAAGGCTTCGCCGGCATAAACATCATTTGGATGGGTAACCGGAACAATTTCCAAGCCTTGGTTGTATGGCTTGAGTGCGTTTTGGGTTGGCGCTTTGAGGGTTACGTAGGTTTCAGCCAAAGTGACTGACTGGTAGTGATCCAACAACTTGGCGCCTTTAGGCAAAACTTCTTTAGGATCACGGGTGTGTTTGCGCTCGCCATTCAATTCATACATACGGAAAATTGCTGCCTTACGCACCCCGGTGGAGAAACGGTAAGTACCCTCATCCTTCGCTTGATACTCAACCAGGCTACGGGTCGTGAATTGCTCAAGACGCGCCGGTGCAACCCACTCGCCTTTTGGTGTCAGCACCTGAAAATTGCCTTTATCAAAAGCAACTTCCGGTTGAAAGAAAACCTCGGCAAAACCAGCATCCAAACTTACCCAACCTTCATACAATGGCTCAAAACTGGTGGGCACCAGGAATGGTGTATGTGCGTTGGCCAAAGGAATACTCAAAGCGAGACTACAAACTAAAGGAAGGCAAAGACGGGCAAGGGATTTCATTAGCAGACTCCTTAAACATCAGCCATTGCGGCCGATACTATTGATTTAGATGCCAATAATACCTTTATTGATAACAATTATCAATAACATATAAGATAATTATCATCACCGTTAAAATTTCTTTAGCTCCATTACCACTTGCAATTACTTTCACTCAAGTGCCGGGATGGCAAGAAATTAGCAGAAGAATGGAAGCGTAGAAAAAAGATCAACTATTTCTGTCATTAAGCAGCCGTAACAAAACCAGAAATTCGGAAAGCATCTATGGAAAAACACATCAAACATGCCAGGAAAACGCATCAATTTCCGGGTGTGCACCCCCAACACAGTCCTATCGTCAAAACGATATTATGGATCGGCAACCGCGAATTACCGGTGTTAATTACACTCTTCTCGATCATGGCTTCGCTATGGGGATTCGCGCTATTAACCGGGATGGCGCTGGAAACTCATCCGCATGAATTTGATCGCGCACTTCTATTAAGCATGCGTAACCCGGCCGATTTGAGCGATCCAATCGGCCCAGCTTGGGCTGAGGAAATCGGGCGCGACTTCACTGCATTGGGCGGCAACGCGGTGCTGATTTTTCTTACTATTGCCGTGATTGGTTATCTGCTGTTGGATAAAAAGCCACGCATGGTAATCGTCGTGCTTATAGCGACTCTAGGTGCGTTAGGTGTTAGCAACACTCTGAAAAAAACGATTGATCGCGACCGCCCGGATCTGGTTCCGCACGGCATGACGGTCTATACCGCCAGTTTTCCCAGTGGGCATTCAATGTTATCTGCCAGTACCTATCTCACACTGGGAGCACTGCTCGCGCAGTTGCAACGCCGCAAAATAATCAAAGCTTATATTTTGATGGTCTGCATCACCATTACGCTGCTGGTTGGCTTGAGCCGGATTTATTTGGGCGTACATTGGCCAACAGATGTGTTGGCAGGTTGGACTGCCGGTGCTGGTTGGGCATTGGGATGTTGGCTGTTGGCGCGTTGGTTGCAGCTTCATCAAAAGGTGGAAACTGCGGCCAGCCCGAACGGTGATGAAACCACAACAACAAGTAAAGAAAAATGAAAACTACTGCTTCTTTTGCCTATACCTGCATTGATTTTGGCTACATCTGTTTGCCGCCGGAAATAAGGCGTAAAAAGTGATCAATACAGATATAAAAAGTTCAGGAAAATACTACAAAAATCCATGTAAAAATGAGCAGATAAAATGGGCTTGGGAACGACAGCATTATTCATAATAAATGGCAACAGCCGCAACGGTGCGGACGCCGATATTGAGGAAGGACTCGCCGCGTTGCAAAACGCGGGCATCACTACAATCCAAAAGAAATCAGGTAGCTCTAAAGAAACGGCCCAACTAATTGAAGAATATCGCGACCAGGTCCAGCTGATCATTTTGGGCGGCGGCGATGGCACTATCAGTTCTGCAGCAGCAGCACTTTACAAACATCAATTGACCTTCGCTATTCTGCCACTCGGTACCGCTAATGACTTGGCTCGCTCACTCGGGATTCCCAACAATCTACCCGATGCATTCCAGACGATCATCGACAACCACCGTGGCAAAATTAATCTGGGCGTTATTAACGGGCACTATTTTTTTAATGCGGCGCATATCGGTCTTGGTGTTACCGTCACCCATGAACTTACACCGGAAGTGAAAAAGAAGTGGGGGGTTTTGGGTTATTTAAAAGCTGTATTCGTCGCATTCAAAAACAACAGTCCATTTCGGGCAACTATTTTGGCAAACCAAAAATCCTATAAGTTACACTCAATCCAATTAGCCGTAGGTAATGGACGCTATTACGGTGGCGGCAATGTGATTGATGAAAAATCCGAAATCGATGATGGTTTGCTTTGCCTCTACAGCTTGCCTCCTTCGACATTCTGGGAGCTATTATCTCACGCACCTTTATTACGCTACGGAAAACATCGGCCAATGAAAAAAACATTTACTCTTTTTGCCACACACATTGAAATCAAAACTAAACGCCCAAAAGAAATCCATGCCGATGGAGAACCGGTGAGTAAAACACCGGCAGTGTTTGAAGTAATTCCCCAAGCACTGGAAGTCATCCGCCCGCGACCAAATAATCCCGATTAACCAGGAGCTACTCATGTTTCATTTACTATCGGATACGGAAGTAGTGCTTAATGAGATTCTCGTCGCCTGCCGCGAAAGCGTGGATCATTATGAAGATGCGATTAAGCTGGTTGAAAATGCCGACGTAGTCAAACGCTTCCAACGCATTGCAGAACCGCGAAAATTATTTTTTGTCCGCTTATGTACAGTTATACGAGAACTAGGGGATTTGCCTTCAGCGCCTGATCCCGATAAAGAAATCGGTGAAATGATTCTTCACCACTTGGGAGCGGCATTAACGCCCGACTACACGAATGAAGCCTTGGCACAACGCATCGCAGGAGAGGAACACTTACTGGCGTTAATTAACAAAGCGCGGGATACAGATACCAATGAAACCTGCCGCGCTTTGTTGGATGATTTATTAACGCATGTCACTGATACTATTAAATTATTATCCAGTGCAAACTAAAATGTAGCTGAGCCATATCTGACGAGACTGGTTTTCAATAAATATTGAAAACCAGTAACGCAACAATAAAATTCTCTAACAAAATTTATTGTTTAAAACCTTTACCGACAACATACACCTCACGCGAGCGCGGGCGTGAAGCATCGGGTTTGCGGATGACCACTTTTTCAAACGAGGTGCGCACATCTTTCACGTAATCGTCGTAACCTTCGCCGTGAAAAACTTTTGCCACAAAATCACCTTTGGGTTTTAGTACGCTGCGCGCCATATCCAATGCGAGCTCTACCAGATACATCGACGAAGCCTGATCCACTGCATCAACGCCGCTGATGTTGGGCGCCATATCGGAAATGACAACATCCGCGCGCGCGCCACCGAGTTTATCCATGATCTGGTTGAATACCGACTCCTCGGTGAAATCGCCCTGGATAAAATCCACGTGTTCCAGCGAATCCATCGGCAGAATATCAGACGCAATTACCCTGCCCTTCACACCAACCAAACGCCCGGCGATTTGCGACCAGCTACCCGGCGCCGAACCCAAATCCACAACCATCATGCCCGGACGGATCAATTTGTCTTTTTCGTTCAGTTCAATCAGCTTATACGCCGCGCGCGCGCGATAGCCATCAACCTGTGCTTTTTTGACGTAAGGATCGTTGACGTGCTCTTCCAACCAACGGTTGCTGCTTTTGGATCTGGCCATGGATAACTCGAATTAACTACGGAAATCCTGTCATTGTAAGGGGTTGGACTGTATAAGACAAAACGGGTGAATAAACAACATAGCAATAAAAAAGGAGTCGAAGCTGCCTCAACTGATTCATTTAAGCATGACGTGTGGTTACGACGCTAACATGTCCAAATAATGAAGCTTTTACTGATTCGATTTATTGAGTCCCGGATGAACAACAATTACTCTGGCGAGCAACGACTAAAGTGCATTTAAATTTCGAGGGTTCAATATGAAAGCTGTGGTTATCAACGAATATGGCAGTAACGATGTCATCAATCTGGTTGATCGGGAAATACCGCAACCCGCCGCAGGCGAAATTTTGGTAAAGGTATACACCGCAGGCGTAAATCCGGTCGATTGGCGAATTCGCAGCGGCGCGGGCAGGCGTTTCGGGTTAACACTGCCAATACCACTCGGCAGTGAAATCGCAGGAACCATTGAAAAATTGGGCGATGCCGTGAGCGGATTTAAAGTGGGCGATACAGTCTACGGAAAAATCCGCACCGGAGGATTTGCTGAATATGCTATCGCTCGCGTGGACGATATAGCGCATAAACCGCAGCAACTCGATTTTATCCAGGCAGCTGCGATTCCGCTCGCCGCGTTAACCGCATGGCAAGCCATGTTTGATTTAGGCAAGTTAACCAACGGGCAGCGAATTTTAATTACCGGTGCATCCGGTGGCGTAGGTTCATTAGCAGTGCAGCTCGCTAAAGCCAATGGTGCTTATGTAATCGGCACAGCCTCGGGCCGCAATGAAGATTTTGTCAAACAACTGGGCGCAGATGAATTTGTAGATTACACCAGCGGAAACTTTACCGATAAGATCGGCGATGTTGATGTAGTATTTGATACGGTTGGTGGCGAAACCTATTTACAAGCGTTCAGCGTATTAAAAGCCGGTGGCTATTTTGTCACCGCGGTAGAATTTCCCACCGAAGAACAACTCAAAACTTATGGCGATCACCTCGCACGGGTATTCTGCAAGTCTGATCCGGAGGATCTGGCAGCCATAAGCGCGTTGGTAGACAACAAACAATTAACACCTCATATCGCAACTGTATTGCCCTTATCCGAAGTGAAACAAGCGCTTGAACTATCGGAAACAAGACGCGTCCGCGGCAAGATAGTTCTGCAGGTCGGATCTAACCAGAACTAACGAGCTTAGCCGAGTTGACGGGTTTTAATCCCCCGACTAGATGTTTTTAATCTTGGCTAGATTGAGTTAACCCGCGTAAAATGTGCGGGTTTTCTTTTTCCCCTTTGCCGGAAAGTCACCGGCCAGGAGCCATCATGATTCGCATTACCGAACTCCAACTGCCGTTGGATCATCCCGTTGACGCTTTGCGCACCGCCATCGTCAAACGCCTGAAAATCAAAGACACCGACCTGCTCGATTTCACTGTGTTTAAACGCAGCTACGATGCGCGCAAAAAGAACAGCGAAATCACTTTTGTCTACATTATCGATTTGCAGGCGAATAATGAAGAAAAAATTCTCAGCCGGTTTGCTGATGATAAAAATATCCGCCCCGCTCCTGACACAAACTACTACCCAGTCGCTGAAGCCCCCGCCGATTTAACCGAGCGCCCGCTGGTAATTGGTTTTGGCCCTTGCGGTTTGTTCGCGGCACTCACGCTCGCGCAAATGGGTTTTAAACCAATTGTGCTGGAAAGAGGGAAAGACGTGCGCAAAAGGACTAAAGATACCTGGGCACTCTGGCGCAACAAAGTATTGACACCGGAATCCAACGTGCAATTTGGTGAAGGCGGTGCCGGTTTATTTTCCGACGGAAAACTCTACAGCCAAATTAAAGATCCAAAATTTTACGGCCGCAAAGTAATGCACGAATTTGTGCGCGCCGGTGCGCCGGAAGAAATCATGTTTGTGAGTAAACCGCACATAGGTACGTTCCGTTTAACCGGTGTCGTTGCTGCGATGCGCGAAGAAATTAAAACGCTCGGCGGTGAAGTGCGTTTTGAAAGTAAAGTAAGCGATTTTATTATCGAGAATGGCCGCATTGAAGGTGTGACACTTGCTGATGGTGAAATACTGCGCAGCCGCTATGTTGTGCTCGCACTCGGTCACAGCTCGCGCGATACCTTTCGCAAATTACACGAACGCGGCATTTATATTGAAGCAAAACCCTTTGCAGTTGGTTTCCGTATCGAGCACCCACAATCTATTATTGATCAAGCGCGCCTCGGCAAATATGCAGGTCATCCTGAACTCGGCGCTGCTGATTACAAAGTTGTTTATCACGCAAAAAATGGTCGCGCGGTTTACAGCTTTTGTATGTGCCCGGGCGGAACTGTAGTTGCTGCGACATCCGAACCTAATCGCGTCGTTACCAACGGCATGAGTCAATACTCGCGCAACGAGCGCAATGCCAATGCGGGAATTGTAGTGGGAATTACTCCTGAAGAAGATTTTCCCGGTGGACCGCTCGCCGGTGTTGAGTTGCAGGAGAAACTCGAATCCCACGCATTTGAATTGGGCGGAAAAGATTATTGCGCGCCCGGCCAGTTAGTCGGTGATTTCATTCGTGGCAAAGCATCGCGCGAATTCGGTGAAGTCGAACCTTCTTACAAACCCGGCGTGCTGCTCGGTGATTTAGCTTCTTCACTTCCGGATTATGTTATCGAAGCAATTCGCGAAGCCCTGCCGGAATTTGGCA
Organism: Cellvibrio sp. GW822-FHT04B05; assembly: GCF_058800985.1. Classification (NCBI taxonomy): domain Bacteria; kingdom Pseudomonadati; phylum Pseudomonadota; class Gammaproteobacteria; order Cellvibrionales; family Cellvibrionaceae; genus Cellvibrio; species Cellvibrio sp. GW822-FHT04B05. The sequence continues at coordinate 646,475 of NZ_JBXAMU010000002.1, forward strand.
AGCAAATTCGTGGCTTTGATCGCGCCGATGCCGTCCTCACTGGAATTGAAACCCGCACCTCATCACCAGTGCGTATCACCCGGGAGCATGAATCTTTGCAGAGTTTAAATACTCGCGGCTTATTCCCCGCAGGTGAAGGTGCAGGCTATGCAGGAGGAATCCTGTCGGCGGGTGTGGATGGAATCAAAGTTGCTGAAGCAGTTGCCAAAGCAATGCTTACTGATTTACAGGAATCATCATTGTGCCCCTAAAAATCGACGATATTAAAAAGCTGCACCAAAAAAAATACCGCGCCGAATTCGGCTACTTTTTGGTGGAAGGTGAACATCTGATTCTGGAATTGGAAAAAGCAGCGGCGACCAATCCCGCACTGGTTGATTGTAGTGTCTACGTAACCGAAAACTTCAAAGATTTTCCCAGCCGTTTTAACAAACATCTGGTCAGTGAAAAACACATGGCGCAGATGTCCGATACAAAAACCCCACAAGGCATAATCGCTGTTGCTCCTGTGCTCACTACGAATACAATCGCAAACACTAGCGAAAAAATAATCTACCTGTATGAAGTACAAGACCCGGGCAACCTGGGCACAATCTTGCGCAGCCTTGCATGGTTCGGCAATTTCCGCTGTTTACTCAGTCCCGGTTCGGTTGACCCCTATAATCCTAAAGTAGTTCGCTCCAGCATGGGCGCAATATTTCATGTCCCGATGGAATTGGATGTGCCACTTGAAGCCGTTAGCAAGCGTTTTACATCTATTGCGACATTGGATATGAATGGAAAGGTGTTAAGTGATAGTAGCTTTAAAAATTTTGATTGCTATGTATTTGGAAATGAAGCACGTGGCATTCCGCATGATGCGCTGCGAAAAATGAATGCACAAGCTTTTACGATTTCCGGTTGCGGCGCAATAGAATCGTTGAACTTAGCTTCAGCGGTAAACATATGCACTTATGAATTGATGCGTTAATGGTTCGCCACATCATCACCTTTCACTTTTTCTTGAATAAACCTGACCACCCATTGCAGGAATTAGATAACCGAATATAGAGATCACAACCCTTCTTGTTACCATTAAAGGGCGTACAATAGCCTAACCAACGCAGCAGCGCAGTCTTGACTTATACGGGCTTCGTATCACTCCTATCAGGTCCATTATGGCAAAGCTACGTGTTCGCTACCAAACCATTGAGTTCGGTACTACTGATATTCATATTCGCAGCCTTCGTGACAATCAGGAATTTTCTGACGATAAAAATGAAGCTGCTGAATTGGGCATTTCCTCTGCGTCCTGGCCTCTTTTTGGTATTGTGTGGCCATCCGGCGAAGTGCTGGCCCAGTTAATGGTTGATTATGCAATCGGTGAGAAACGTATTCTTGAGGTAGGTTGCGGTATCGCGCTGGCCAGTCTGGTACTCAATCATCGACTGGCCAATATCACTGCGACGGATTATCATCCCGAAGTAGAAGCATTTTTAAATGAAAACACAGAGCTGAATCGCGATAAAATTATTCCGTTCATTCGCACAGGTTGGAATGATCCAATCAGTAATCTGGGCGTATTTGATGTAATTATTGGCAGTGATCTTTTATATGAAAGTGAGCATGTCGATTTATTATCAGAGTTTATAAACCAACATGCTGCCCCACATTGCGATATTATTTTAGTTGATCCCGGTCGCGGGCATCACGCCAAGTTCAGTAAAAGAATGGTCGCTTTAGGTTATTCACATACTCAGCGTAAGCCGGCAGTAAGCATAAAAACCAGCCAAGCATTTAATGGGCAAATACTCACGTATAGCCGCTAATGAAAACACTAATTCATTTTATTTTGCGTGCAGTGGTAGCTCGCTTTAATTTCACCGCCATCTACCGAATGCAAATGCACATCAAATCCCCACAGCCGGTGCAAATGTTTTAGCACCTCCTGCGTTGAATCCCCCAAAGGACGACGATTGTGCATGTAATGGTGCAGGGTTAATGACCTGTCACCACGCACCTCCACGTTATACACCTGAATATTGGGCTCGCGATTACCCAGATTATATTGTCCAGCCAGGGTTTCGCGTAGACGTTTAAATCCGGTTTCATTATGGATTGCATTAACATTGATTTTATCTTGCTGATCATCATCGACAATGCTAAACAGTTTTAAATCGCGCATTACTTTTGGCGATAGGAATTGCAGGATAAAACTTTCATCTTTAAAGTTCTTCATCGCAAATTGAAGTGTTTCCTTCCAATTTGAGCCGGCAATTTCCGGGAACCAAACACGATCTTCCGCAGTGGGGTTTTCGCAAATACGTCGAATATCAGTCATCATCGAAAACCCTAATGTATAAGGGTTGATGCCGTTGAAATAGGGACTGTCGTAAGCGGGTTGGGCCACCACACTGGTGTGCGACTGCAAAAATTCCAACATAAAACCGTCGCTGACATAACCCCGCGCATGCAACTCGTTTAACAGTGTGTAATGCCAAAATGTTGCCCAGCCTTCATTCATCACCTGGGTTTGGCGCTGCGGATAAAAATATTGTGCAATCTTACGCACGATACGAATCACTTCACGCTGCCACGGCTCCAGTAATGGCGAATTCTTTTCCAGAAAATACAAGATATTTTCTTGCGGCTCGGCAGGAAAACGTGGGGTATTTTTGTGTGAGTCATGCGCCGCGGATTTTGGAATAGTTCGCCACAAATCATTTACATGTTTGCGCAAATATTCTTCCCGCTCACTTTGACGCCGCTCTTCTTCGTGAGCCGAGATTGGATACGGGCGCTTATAACGATCCACACCGTAATTCATTAACGCATGGCAGGAGTCGAGCGTGTCCTCCACTGCTGCTATACCGTAGCGCTCTTCGCATTTGCTGATATAGTTTTTAGCAAAAACCAAATAGTCGATAATAGAACTGGCATCGGTCCAGGTGCGGAATAAATAATTGCCTTTGAAAAAAGAGTTGTGGCCATAACAGGCATGGGCAATCACCAATGCCTGCATGGTCATAGTATTTTCTTCCATTAAATAAGCTATACACGGATTGGAATTAATGACTATTTCGTAAGCCAAACCCATCTGCCCACGCTTGTAGGAATTCTCTGTGCTGAGCAATTGTTTGCCGTAAGACCAGTGACTGTAACCAATGGGCATACCCACTGAGGAATAGGCATCCATCATTTGCTCGGAACTGATGACTTCAATTTGGTTAGGGTAAGTGTCCAAACCAAATTCTTTAGCAAGCTCGCCGAGAATCTGGTCGCACTCCCGAATTAAATCAAAATTCCATTCAGATGTGACAAACAGTGGCTTCTTCATGCAACCTTCTTATGAAAGAGTTCACGAAATACGGGGTAAATGTCACTTACTTCACGAATATGCTGTAATGCAAAATGATCAGGGTAATCATCGCGAATAGTTTCGTAAGTCGTCCACAACGCCTGATGCTCATTGTTGGTGATTTCGATATAAGAAAAATATTGGCAGTTAGGCAATAGATCATCGACCAGGATATCGCGGCATACATCGGAATCCTCACCCCAGTTATCACCGTCGGATGCCTGGGCACCATAAATATTCCACTGTTCAGGTGAATATCGTTCCTGAATAATTTCATCCATCAATCTTAACGCACTGGATACTACTGTACCGCCGGTTTCGCGCGAATGAAAAAATTCATCCTCATCTACCTCTTTGGCACTGGTGTGGTGACGAATAAACACGATTTCTGTCTTTTCATAACTGCGCTGCAAAAACAGATAGAGCAAAATAAAAAATCGTTTAGCGATATCTTTAGTTGCCTGATCCATTGAACCAGACACATCCATAATGCAGAACATGACGGCTTTGGAACGCGGGATGGGATGTTTGATATGAAGATTATACTTAAGATCGAAAGTATCCAACCAGGGAACGCGGGCAATCGCCTTCTCCAACTTGGCGATAGCATCGCGCAACTGAACCACCTTCGCTGAATCGCGTTGCATTTCCGGAAGCGACTCCAAAGCTTGCAGCTCTTCTTGTAACTCGGCCAGCTGGCGGCGCTTGCCTGACGATAACGCGATGCGGCGCATATTGGCGGAGCGCAATGAGCGGACAATGTTGATTCGCCCCGGCTGCCCTTCATTGGCAATGCCGGCGCGCACAGTTTTAAATTCTTCCAATCCGGATAATTGCCGCTTGATTAGATTGGGTAATTCCAAACCGTCAAACATAAAATCCAGGAATTCTTCTTGCGAAAGCGTGAATGAAAAATCATCCATACCTTCGCCGGAATTACTCGCGTTACCACCACTGCCCTGCCCGCCACCACCATCAGGCCGTGCAATTTTATCACCTTCAGAAAAATGTTTATTTCCAGGTAATACGCGCGTGTTGTGACCACCTTGACCATGATAAATACTGGGCTCACTAATATCGCGTGCGGGAATACTGACTTTTCCGCCTTTGTCGATATCAGTAATCGAGCGCTCATTTACCGCATCGGCAACCGCTTTTTGAATTTGGTTGCGGTAGCGCCGTAAAAAGCGTTGGCGATTTACGGCACTTTTATTTTTAGCATTAAGACGTCGATCAATGATGTAACTCATACTTCAACCTTAATGTTTAACAATGCACGAGAAAACCCTAAGGGTAAACTGCAACAAAAAACATTGTTATTGCGATTTTCTGACTCTCAAATACCATTCAGACAACAGCCGCACTTGTTTTTCGGTATAGCCACGCTCCACCATGCGTTGGACAAAATCGTGGTGTTTCTTTTTATCCTGCACAGACGCTTTGGCATTAAACGAAATTACCGGTAACAAATCTTCTGTGTTAGAGAACATTTTCTTCTCAATCACGATACGTAACTTTTCATAACTGCGCCAATCCGGGTTTCTACCGGCATTGTTTGCTTTGGCGCGCAGCACGAAGTTGACAATCTCGTTGCGGAAATCTTTTGGGTTACTTATACCAGCTGGCTTCTCAATTTTTTCCAATTCATCATTGAGTGAGGAGCGATTAAGAATTTCACCGGTTTCAGGGTCGCGATATTCTTGATCCTGTATCCAGAAATCTGCATAAGTGACGTAGCGATCAAAAATATTTTGGCCATACTCGGCATAGGATTCCAGATACGCAGTCTGGATTTCCTTGCCGATAAAATCGACATATTTAGGTGAAATGAATTCTTTCAAGGCATTCAGGTATTTCTCCTGCACCTCTTTGGGGAATTGCTCCTGTTCAATTTGTTGCTCAAGCACATACATTAGATGCACAGGATTAGCCGCAATCTCGGTTGGGTCGAAATTAAATACCTTGGACAATATCTTGAAGGAAAAACGTGTAGAGAGGCCATTCATACCTTCATCTACACCGGCTGCATCACGATATTCCTGCAACGATTTCGCACGCGGGTCTGTATCTTTTAAGTTCTCACCGTCATAGACACGCATCTTGGAAAAGATATTGGAATTTTCTGGCTCTTTAATACGCGACAATACTGAAAATTGTGCAAGCATACGCAAGGTATCCGGTGCACAAGGTGCTTTAAATAATGAAGAGTTCTGTAACAATTTTTCGTAAATTTTCATCTCTTCTGTTACACGCAAGCAATAAGGCACTTTAACGATATAAACGCGGTCAATAAATGCTTCATTGTTTTTGTTGTTGCGGAAATTCTGCCATTCAGATTCATTGGAGTGCGCGAGAATAATGCCATCAAACGGAATTGCCCCCAAACCTTCAGTGCTGTTGAAGTTACCTTCCTGCGTCGCCGTTAACAATGGGTGTAAAACTTTGATGGGAGCTTTAAACATTTCCACAAATTCCATCAAGCCCTGATTCGCACGACACAAACCGCCGCTGAAACTATAGGCATCAGGATCGTTCTGCGGAAATTCTTCCAATTGGCGGATATCGACTTTACCAACCAGTGAGGAAATATCCTGATTGTTTTCATCACCCGGTTCGGTTTTGGTAATCGCCACCTGATTGAGAATAGATGGATACATCTTCACTACTTTGAACTGGGTAATATCCCCATGAAATTCGTGCAGACGTTTAGCCGCCCAAGGCGACATAATAGTTTTGATGTAACGGCGAGGAATACCGTAATCTTCCTCAAGAATTTTTCCATCTTCATCGGGATTGAAAAGTCCCAATGGCGATTCAAAAACGGGGGATCCCTTAATGCAGTAAATTGGCATTTTTTCCATTAAGGTTTTTAGCATCTCTGCCAGCGACGATTTACCACCCCCAACCGGGCCGAGCAAATATAGGATCTGTTTCTTTTCCTCCAGCCCCTGTGCCGCATGCTTGAAAAACGACACTATCTGTTGGATACATTCTTCCATGCCATAAAATTCATTAAACACTTTATAGCGTTTCATAATTTTGTTAGAAAAAATTCGACTCAGACGTGCGTCTTGTGAAGTGTCGATCATCTCGGGTTCGCCAATTGCCATAAGCATACGCTCAGCAGCGGAGGCGTAAACGCCGGGATCTTTTTTACAGAGTTCGAGATACTCCTTAATCGTTAATTCTTCCTGCTGGGTAGTTTCAAAACGCTCGCGGTAATGGCTGAAAATACTCATAATCTACCTCGGGTTAGCGACTAAAGCGGCAAAAGACAGCTTGCTAAAACAGTAAACGATTTTGACAGTAACAGGGCATGAAAATTTTCTATTGGTTGATATTCCTAAGCATAGCCCTAAAATTCTCAAGCATTAAAGGGAATAACAAATTATTGACTGATTTCTCGATACACTTTTACACTCAAAAAACGCGCCAAGTAATTCGAATCTACGCGAAATGTTATGTAAATCTCACTACTACATATGACTATAGTCACACCCAAATAGTCACACCTGATCGGTTCCACTTTTTAAATGCATAATTTTTTGATAGGGATTCTATGATTTCAATTCCCTGGTTAAACCCCGATAGTTACGAATTCCCTGATCCTGCCAACGCATTGGATGATCCGGAAGGCTTGCTGGCGCTGGGAGGTGATTTATCACCTGAGCGAATTCTTGCTGCATATCACCAAGGAATATTTCCCTGGTTCAATCCCGGTGATCCAATTCTATGGTGGAGCCCAAGCCCGCGCACAGTGGTCTTTCCCGGTCAGCTTCACCTGTCCAGAAGTTTACGTAAGACACTGCGGCAGGGGATTTATCGCGTGACATTTGATAATTGTTTTCGCGATGTTATGACCGCCTGCGCCGCTCCGCGCCACTATGCTGATGGAACCTGGATCAGCGATGAAATAATTGCGGGCTATAACGCACTGCATGAACGCGGCTTTGCGCATTCGGTGGAAGTGTGGGACGGAGGTGATCTGGTTGGCGGGCTTTATGGAATAGCGCTAGGGCGTATTTTTTTTGGCGAATCCATGTTTAGTCGCGTTGCCAATGCATCCAAAGTCGGCTTCGCTCATTTGGTGAGACAATTACGCGTATGGCAATTTCAGCTAATTGACTGCCAAGTTGCTAACGATCACTTATTTAGTTTGGGCGCAGTTGAAATCCCGCGTGAAGAATTCCAGGAAATGCTGGTAAAATTTGTCAATGAACCCGCTGCGCATCCTTCGCCCTGGTCGAACGTGACTATGAGCGACTGGGAATAGCCGACCCTGAACAATAACCGGGCGCGGGATTAACCGGATTTGCGCGAGGCAATCATGTCCGACCTCTCCACTCTCAAGCTTTTTGCGACTCAGCCTCATCCATGCAGCTATCTCGATGGACAAGAGGCGACGACTGTGTTTGTCGACCCTGAAGCCAATATAGATCCGCTTCTCTATACGCAATTATCGCAATTAGGTTTCCGCCGCAGTGGCGCGCACCTGTATCGCCCTCAATGCCTGCGCTGCCAGGCGTGTGTCTCCTGTCGAATCCCGGTGAAATTGTTTAGCCCTAATCGCGCCCAGCGCCGCTGTTTACAACATAATCGCGATTTATCACTGCATATCGCGCCAAGTATCGATACAATTGAGCATTACGACCTTTACTCCCGTTACATAGAAAGCCGCCACCAGGATGGGGATATGTACCCACCGTCTGAAGACCAATACAAAGCATTCCTCACCAGTGAATGGGGCATCACCCAATTTATTGAGTTTCGCCTCGACGGCAGGTTGATAGGAGTATCAGTTTGCGATCAATTGGGGGACGGGCTTTCCGCCGTTTATACCTTTTATGATGCGAATGAGGAACATCGCAGCTTGGGCAAATTCGCCATACTTGCGCAAATTGAGAAAGTTAAAAGCTTGGGGTTGGACTATCTATACCTCGGCTATTGGATTAAAGAATGTGAAAAGATGAACTACAAAATCCAGTATCGCCCACTGGAATTACTGGTAAACCGTCGATGGATGCGACTTAACTGAATGGACTGGCTTCAACTTGTATATATTTGCAGCGAATCGAAGCGATAAATTGCAGTAAACCCCGCTTTTCCTCCCTTTCCCCTTGGCGCCGCTGGTTAATTAAGGCACAATTCACGCCTATTTTTTTACCCCCTTCCTACCGCCTTGGCGCGACGGAAAAGACCTGTTGAAAACCTGAGGAAACTGCCGCATGGCAAAAGACGATTGCATTGAATTTGATGGCGAAGTGGTTGATACCCTGCCCAACACCACCTTTCGCGTAAAACTGGAGAATGGACATGTGGTGATTGCCCACATTTCCGGCAAGATGCGCAAAAATTACATTCGTATTTTGACGGGTGACAAGGTTAAGGTTGAGATGACTCCCTATGACCTTACCAAAGGCCGCATTACCTATCGTGCACGTTAATTTGATCAATTAACGTTTTGCATAAAAACAAAAAGCCGCATATGTGCGGCTTTTTGTTTTTCGGATGATTTGTTAATTAGTCAAAGTGAACCAACTATGCGGGCTGCGCATGCTTGGCTTTCACCTCTATAACCAATTTGTCCTCCAGCGTATCTACATCAACATCGACCGTACCACCACCTTGGGACAGTGATCCGAACAAGATCTCTTCGGCGAGTGGCTTTTTCAGCTTATCCTGAATCAAACGAGCCATTGGACGCGCACCCATCTTCACATCGTAACCGTGGATGGCGAGCCATTCGCGCGCTTCGTCACTGATCTCCAAAGTAACGTGCTTATCATCCAACTGGGTTTGCAATTCCATAAGGAATTTATCGACCACCGTTTTGATGGTGTTGAGTGTCAGCGACGCGAATTGGACGATTGCATCCAAGCGATTGCGGAACTCCGGAGTAAACATCTTCTTGATTGCCTCCATACCATCGGTAGTGTGATCTTGATGAGTGAAACCAATTGATGCGCGACTCATCACCTCTGCACCGGCGTTGGTAGTCATAATCAGGATAACGTTACGGAAATCGGCTTTGCGGCCGTTGTTATCCGTCAAGCTCCCGTGATCCATAACCTGCAACAACAGGTTGAAGACTTCAGGATGCGCTTTTTCAATTTCATCCAGCAATAACACACAATGCGGTTGCTTGGTAATCGCATCGGTCAATAGACCACCCTGATCAAAACCCACATAACCTGGCGGTGCACCAATCAATCGGGATACGGTATGGCGTTCCATATATTCGGACATATCGAAACGAATCAGTTCCATCCCCATGCTCTTGGCAAGTTGACGGCAAACTTCTGTTTTACCGACACCGGTAGGACCAGCAAACAGGAAGGAGCCGATCGGCTTCTCTGCTGCACCCAAACCGGCGCGCGACAATTTGATTGCTGTCGCCAGCGTATCGATTGCCTCATCTTGACCGAATACAGTCATCTTCAAATTCTGATCCAGCTTGCGTAATTGCTCTTTATCAGATGAGGAAACGCTTTTTGGAGGAATGCGTGCAATTTTCGCCACAACATTTTCCACATCGGTAACACCAATGGTTTTCTTGCGTTTGCTCGCGGTCTGCAATTGTTGATAAGCACCCGCCTCGTCAATCACATCGATTGCTTTATCCGGCAAGAAACGGTCATTGATATAACGCTCCGCCAATTCGGCAGCAGCGCGCAAGGCAGCATCGGTGTAACGCAAATTATGATGTTTCTCAAAACGACTCTTGAGCCCTTTCAGAATTTGATAAGTCTCATCCACAGTCGGCTCATTCACATCCACTTTTTGGAAGCGACGCGAAAGTGCACGGTCTTTATCAAAAATACCGCGATATTCCTGATAGGTTGTTGAGCCCATGCAACGAATTTCACCGGATGACAATAGCGGTTTCAACAAATTGGAAGCATCCATCACACCGCCAGAAGCAGCACCGGCACCAATAATGGTATGGATTTCATCGATAAACAAAATGGATTTTTTTTGCCTCTTCAATTCGTTAAGCAAACTTTTAAAGCGTTTTTCAAAATCACCGCGGTATTTGGTGCCCGCCAGCAATGCGCCCATATCAAGCGAATAAACAACACTGTCGGCCAGTGCCTCAGGCACATCGCCATCGACAATACGCTTCGCCAAGCCTTCAGCGATAGCGGTTTTACCAACGCCTGACTCACCGACCAGCAACGGATTGTTTTTGCGGCGACGCGACAAAATCTGGCATACACGCTCCACTTCGTATTCACGCCCAACCAAAGGATCAATACGGCCTTGCATGGCTGCTTCATTCAGATTGGTCGAGAAATTCTCCAGCGGACTTTGCGCAGCGGATTCACCGGATGCTGCGTCTTCATCCTGATTCTCTTGCGGTGAGTGATGGTCGTGACTGTGATCAGTGTGACCAGACACTTTGTGGATGCCATGGGTGATGTAATTCACTACATCAATGCGGGCGATACTTTGTTGTTTGAGATAATAAACTGCCTGGCTTTCCTGCTCGCTAAAAATAGCAACCAGAACATTTGCGCCAGTCACTTCTTGTTTACCGGAAGATTGGACATGGAATACTGCGCGTTGCAGTACGCGTTGGAAGCCTAAGGTCGGCTGGGTTTCACGCTCGGAATCGTTTTCGGGAATGAGCGGGGTTGTAGAATCAACAAATTCGATCAGCTCTTTGCGCAAACTCATTAAGTCAGCACCGCACGCACGCAATACATTAGCCGCCGAATCATTATCGATAAGTGCCAACAGCAAATGCTCAACCGTCATAAATTCATGACGCTTGGAACGCGCACCTTTGAAAGCAAGATTTAAAGTCACTTCAAGATCTTTACTTAACATCGCGCTTACCCTCTTCTAACCAACAAATATAAAAACCACTCACTTCTAACAACAATTATCAATCACCATCTTCCACTGCTTCGATCTCGCATAACAGCGGATGTTGATTTTCTCTAGCATATTGATTCACTTGTGCCGCTTTAGTTTCAGCTATATCGCGAGTATATATTCCACAGACTGCTTTACCCTGCACATGAACCGTTAACATTACGTGGGTGGCCTGTTCGCGCGACATGGAAAAAAACACTTCCAATATTTCCACCACAAAATCCATGGGTGTGTAGTCGTCATTCAGTAGCATCACCTTATACATTGGTGGCCGTTTTAGCTTCGGCCTGGATGTTAAGACCGCAAGACCGCCGTCAAATTCATCAGGGGAATTGTCGTCGTCTTTACTTAAGGTTAGTTGAAGGTTGTGTAGATTGCCCATAGAGATTCAATACAAAGTAAAAATGATTAGTTGTTCAGAGGTATTGTAACTCATCGGCATAACAAGCCCTAATAAGACCTAATACGGATAAATGCTTGACTTTGGGTCAATTGTTGGATAAAAAAAGAGCGCTCTTGCACACAAATGCGGCACTTAGTCCAAATAAAAGCATCAAATAACGATAACCAGCGATAAGCGATAAGATAAATAGACATCTCGTCCAACCCCAAGTAACTGCTGTACTTGGGACAATAATAACGACAGTGATGTTTTTCAAGGGCATCACTTGGGCAGAAGGATTCCAATCATGCCAACTGGCACCGTCAAATGGTTCAATAATGCGAAAGGTTATGGCTTTATCCTTGCGGATGAAGGTGGTGAAGACCTGTTTGCACACTATTCCGCCATCACTATGGAGGGTTACAAAACCCTCAAAGCTGGCCAACAGGTAACCTTTGAGATTACCAAGGGCGATAAAGGGCTGCATGCAGTCAATATCACTGCGCCAGCCAATGAGGCAAGTAGGCAGCATAGCGACCGAACGAGCGCGGTTCCCGCCTAAGCTCACATAGAGCAATTCCCCAATAAAAAAGCCCCCCGTATTACTACGGGGGGCTCTTGTGCTTTCTGAAATTCGGAAACTTAGTTCAAGCTTGCCAATATTGCATTAAAAGTAGCGCTTGGACGCAGAGCGGCAGACGCCTTGGCGAAATCCGGACGATAGTACCCCCCCAAATCGACAGGCTTGCCAGACGCCGCTTTCAACTCATCAACAATCCCGGTTTCATTTTCAGCCAAAGATTTTGCCACTGGAGCAAACTCTGCTTGTAATGCAGCATCTTCAGTTTGTGCCGCCAGTGCTTGCGCCCAGTAGAGTGCCAGATAGAAGTGGCTGCCACGATTGTCCAACTCACCCGCAGCACGACCCGGAGACTTGTTCTCATCGAGGAATTTGCCGTTAGCTTGATCCAGGGTCTTGGCAAATACTTTGGCTTTGGCATTGTGGGTTACATTGCCGAAGTGATCCAGTGATTCAGCCAGTGCCAGGAATTCACCCAATGAATCCCAACGCAGATGGCCCTCTTCCACGAATTGTTGAACATGTTTGGGCGCCGACCCACCGGCACCGGTTTCAAACAACCCGCCGCCGTTCATCAAGGGGACGATTGACAACATTTTGGCTGAAGTACCCAACTCCATGATCGGGAACAAGTCGGTGAGATAGTCACGCAATACATTGCCGGTAACAGAAATCGTATCTTTACCTGCACGGATGCGATCCAGCGAGAACTGGGTCGCCTCTTCCGGAGTCTTGATATAGATTTCCAAGCCGTCGGTGTCATGATCTTTCAGGTAAGTATTTACCTTGGTGATCAATTGCGCATCGTGGGCACGTTTTGGGTCCAACCAGAATACCGCTGGAGTATTGGAAGCACGTGCGCGATTAACCGCAAGCTTGACCCAATCCTGGATCGGGGCATCTTTAACCTGACATGCACGGAAGATATCGCCCTGCTCAACCGCTTGCTCAATCAGCACTTTGCCAGTTGCATCTACTACACGCACAACGCCGTCGGTAGGGATTTGGAAAGTTTTGTCGTGTGAACCGTATTCTTCTGCCGCCTGCGCCATCAACCCTACGTTAGGTACACTGCCCATGGTGGTTGGATTGAATGCGCCGTTCTTTTTGCAGTCCGCGATCACCACTTGGTAGACACCGGCGTAGCAGCGGTCGGGAATACAGGCTTTGGTGTCTTGCAACTTGCCGGCGGTATTCCACATTTTGCCTGAGTCGCGAATCATCGCAGGCATAGAAGCATCAACGATTACGTCGCTTGGCACATGCAGGTTGGTGATGCCTTTGTCAGAATTAACCATCGCCAGTTCAGGACGGGTAGCGTAAAGCGCTTTGATATCCGCTTCAATTTCCGCTTGCTTTTCAGCTGGCAACGATTTGATTTTGGTGTACAAATCGCCGAGGCCATTGTTCAGGTCAACCGACAACTCAGTCAGCACAGCAGCGTGTTTCTCCAATACCGGTGCATAAAACACCGAAACAAAGTGACCGAAAATAATCGGATCGGATACTTTCATCATGGTTGCTTTCAAATGCACAGAGAACAATACACCCTCTTTTTTGGCCTCTTCGATTTGTTCAGCGATATAAGAACGCAGGGCTTTTTTGCTCAGCACTGATGCATCAACGATTTCACCAGCCAGCACTTTTACGGTTTCTTTTAGTACTTTGGTGCTGCCATCTTTGGCAACCAATTCAATTTTCAGGGTGCCCGCATCAGCAATCAGGACTGATTTTTCGCTACCGTAAAAATCACCGGTAGACATGTGCGCAACGTGGGATTTGGAATCTGCAGCCCAAGCGCCCATTTTATGCGGGTTCTTACGTGCATAGTTTTTAACCGACAAAGGTGCACGACGATCCGAGTTACCTTCGCGCAATACCGGGTTTACTGCTGAACCTTTGATTTTGTCATAACGTGCTTTCGCATCTTTTTCCGCGTCGTTAGCCGGGTTTTCCGGGTAATCCGGCAGTTTGTAGCCCTGTGATTGCAACTCTTTGATAGCCGCTTTCAACTGTGGAATCGAGGCGCTGATGTTAGGCAGCTTGATAATGTTGGCTTCAGGAGTGGTCGCCAATTTACCGAGTTCAGCCAGGTGATCACCAATAAATTGTGCTTCGGTTAATGCGTCAGGAAAGGCAGCGATGATACGACCAGAGAGTGAAATATCGCGGGTTTCAATGGCAATGCCGGAGGACTTGGTGAAGGCTTGAACAATCGGGAGTAAGGAGTAAGTGGCTAAGGCTGGGGCTTCATCAGTTTGGGTGTAGATAATTTTGGAATCAGTCATTTTTTACGTTTACTCCGTTAAGGCAGGCGAGAGCCGAGGAGACCCGCCAACGGAAAACGCCGACACGGCACCCTCGTACAAGAAAATGTGGCCAAGGACGGCCTATAAAATCGCGCGCAGTATAGCAGTGCTGTAAACTTTTGGCATTCAGAGATGTTCTCATCTCGCCGCCTTCATCTATTTATTAGGTCACATCCAATTACGTTATGGCTACATTAGTGTTGTTTAATAAACCCTATGGCGTTCTGTCACAGTTTACTGACGGTGATAATCGCCCCACATTGGCGCAATACATCAAATTGCCTAATGTCTACCCGGCTGGTCGACTCGACCACGATTCTGAGGGCCTGTTGTTACTGACCGATGACGGCGACCTGCAACATCACATCAGCCACCCTGCGCACAAGCAACCCAAGACTTATTGGGTGCAGGTTGAAGGCGCACCCAACAGCTATGCGCTAACCAAATTGCGCCAGGGAATTGAACTCAACGACGGTATGACCCAACCGGCAGAAGTACGCCTGATTCCTACACCCAAGTTGTGGGAGCGTGTTCCGCCCATCCGCGAGCGAGCCAATATTCCCACCCAATGGCTTGAGCTGGTTATTACCGAGGGACGCAATCGCCAGGTACGCCGCATGACCGCTGCCGTTGGCCATCCCACCCTGCGCCTGGTTCGGGTAAAAATCGGCAATTGGACACTGGAGGGGATAGAGCAAGGGAAATACAAAACCGAAACAGTACAGACACCGAAATCGAATGTAAGCGGAGCGCGTACTAAAAATAGCCACTCCAAACATAAACCCGCCACAAAAACAACGGGCACAACTCCGGGGGAGCTAAACAAAATACCGGCAAATAAAACGAAAAGCGCTCAACACAATAAGCGTCCTGCGCAAGGTGCAAGTAAACCGGTACAGGCAACAAAACCGGCGGTTAAAACCCTGGTGATCCAAAAACCAAAACCCAAACGGATTATCGATCCCAGCTAACCGCCCTGCTTACAGCAAAGAAATGAACGAATGTCCAAGTCACCCCACATTTAACCGTACGAAAATGCCAGCCCTTTTTCGCGATACTCACGAATACGAATGCCGTAACTGCCGTCGCAGAGTGCACGCTTGATCAAAAAACCTTTATCCAGGGTTTTTTGTTCCACTTCATGCAAGTTGATGATCTGCTCCTTTTCGAGCGGTTGGTTCAGATCTTTCACAATAATGATTTTTGGCAAATGGCGATAGCGGTGGTTGGACTCAAGCACAATCCCGACCAAACCATTCACCAATTCAACAATACTGCCGGGAGGATACAGCCCTACGCACTTGATAAATTCCAGTGCAAGCCGCTCATCAAAATGAGTGCCGCGATCCTGGAATATACGTTTGAGTGCATCGGTGCTGGGAATTGCACGGGAATAACACCGATCGCCCGTCATCGCATCGTAAGCATCAACAATACAAATGATCCGTGCGAAATCGGAAATACCTGCCGCTTTTAATTTGCGAGGATAACCCGTGCCATCAACCCGTTCATGGTGGCTATAAGCAACATCGACAGTTGAATTGGGCACGCCCGGCGACGACATCAGCAAATTACGGCCATGCACCGTGTGCGCTTTGATGATGTTAAATTCTTTGTCAGTCAGCTCTTCACGCTTGTTAAGTATTGGCGGCGGCACACGCATTTTGCCGACGTCGTGCAATAAACCGCATAAGCCCAACTTTTCCAGCTCCGGCTCACTCATTCCCAAATGACGGCCAAATGCAATCGCAAGAATACATACGTTCAGGCAATGCTCCGCAGTGTACTCATCTTCGTTGCGCATGCGCGACATCCAGATAAGTGCATCAGCGTTACGCAAAATACTGCCGACACAATCTTTAACCGTCGCTTTCGCTTGTTCGGTATTGACCACACCACCTAAACGCACGTCGTCGAGCAGGGTTTTGGTCAGCTTTTTCGCCTCCCGAAATACGCTCAATGCAGCTTCGTGTTCTTTTTGGGCTTCAATTTTGTTGATGTAGGATGTTGATTTGGCGATTGCAGGGCCCGCGACGCCTCGCTCCTCGGGTGGAATCCACTCCTCGCGCACCGCATCAATCCAGATATATTGCGAGTACTCCGCCACAGCGTCTATATCATCGAGACTCTCGATCATAAAGCCTTGCATCAGGAACGGGGTTTCCTGCCAGTCACGATCCAGCTTGGAGACAAACATGCCTATTTTAAGCTCAGAAATGTGGATTTTGATGGTGCTTAACTTCTTCTCCACATAGCCCGGCCTTACTTCTCGCCGATCCAAAGGAACCTCACTTTGATATTTTTATTGTTACAGCAGGGGGCTTTATTGCTTGCTACTTATGAATCATAGCCGCTTTTGAAATCGGTCACACGTAACAAAAAGCTATGAGCAGACAGTGTTTTTATACTCAAAACATGATTTTGGCGCCAATGAGCAGGATGATGATTACTGCTGTTTAGCCTCATCCCAAAGGCGATTCATTTCACCGATCGATGTCTCTGCCAAGGGCCGGCTGACATGGGTTTCAATGTAGTGAAAACGCTGCTCGAATTTTTGGTTGGCGATGCGCAATGCCTGCTCCGGATCTATTTTCTGGTAGCGTGCGATGTTCACCACTGCAAATAATAAATCGCCTAACTCCTCCTCCAACGCCGCCATGTCGCCGGAATCCAATTCGGCTTCCACTTCCATTAATTCTTCGCGCACTTTGGCAATAGGGCCATAAACGTCATCCCAATCAAAACCAACGCTCGCTGCCCTTTTTTGCAATTTGGCAGCGCGACTTAACGATGGCAAATTCAGCGGTACGTCCGCCAATAAACCCAATGCACCTTTTTCTTCCCGCTCCTGTTGTTTGATCACCTCCCAGCGCGCTTTTACATCGGTTGGCAAGGTATGACGATTCTCTACCCGGCTGTGCAAAGTACCATCGGGAAAGACGTGGGGATGACGGCGAATGAGTTTGGCAACCAGACCCGATACCACTCCGGCGAACTCAAAGCGGTCTTCCTCTTTACCCAATTGGCTATAGAAGATGACCTGGAACAGGAGATCACCCAATTCTTCTTTGAGATGCACAAAATCCTGTTTCTCAATCGCATCGACAACTTCATAAGCTTCTTCGAGTGTCGAAGGGGCAATGCTGGCGTAATCCTGGGTGATATCCCAAGGGCAACCGGTCTCCGGATCACGCAGGCGCGCCATTAGATAAAGCAAATCGTCGATGGTGTATTGAGTCACAAGCAATATCCAAAAATTAATGTTTGCGCCGCGCCGATGCAATGTTCGGCAGTTGGTTCAGTTTGGTGAGTATCCGGCTCAGTTCATCGAAGCTGCGAATCTCCACCGTGACTTGCATGTCCACGGTGTTTTTGCGTTTATCCGACAGCGTTTGCATGGCGACGATATTGATGCGCTCGGTATCCAGCAGCGCGGTAATATCCTTCAACAAACCGTAGCGGTCGTAAGCTTCGATAACCACATCAACCGAGTAGAAACTCTGCGGCGTATCGCCCCATTCCACCTTGATAATGCGCTGCGGCTCATCGGTTTGCAGCTGCAAAATATTGGCACAATCCTGACGGTGAATTGAAACACCTTTGCCCAAGGTGATGTAGCCGGTAATCGCATCACCCGGTACCGGACTGCAGCAATTGGCAATTTGGGTGAGCAAATTACCCACACCTTCGATATAAAAATCGGAATCTTTTTTCTGCCGTGGCGATTTCGCCCTGAATGGAATCAACGGCTGTTGTGGATCGGCATCATCTACTTGTTTTTGCGCCGCATTTAATACTTGCCCGACACCAATATCACTTGCGCCTACTGCTGCGTAAAGGTCATCAAGATTATTGAAGCGCAGCTTTTTCGCCAGCTCTTCAAAATCCAAATCCAGTAACGCAAGACGCCTGAATTCGCGATCGAGTAGCGCTTGGCCTTCAGCGATATTTTTATCGCGTGCCTGCTGTTTATACCAATGCTGGATTTTGGCGCGCGCACGCGGCGTGTTCACATAACCGAGCGCCGCGTTCAACCAATCGCGGCTGGGCGATTCCAATTTACCGGTAAGGATTTCCACCTGATCGGCATTGGTCAGTTGGTAGTTGAGCGGCACTATGCGGTTATTAACCTTGGCACCGCGGCAACGGTGGCCGACATCAGTGTGAATTTTGTAAGCGAAATCGAGCGGCGTTGCGGTGCGGGGTAAATCCACCACATGGCCTTCAGGTGTAAAAACGTAAATGCGATCCTGATTCACCGAACGCAGGTCGTCTTGTAATTGCTCCGAGTCGCCGCCCAGCTCTTCGTGCCACTCAAGTACTTGTCGCAACCAGGCTATCTTTTGTTCGTAGGCATCTTGGGTGGATTTGGTATCTGTACCTTTATAACGCCAGTGCGCGCAGACACCGAACTCGGACTCCTCGTGCATTTCCTGGGTGCGGATCTGGATCTCCAGCACCTTGTTTTCCGGCCCCCACACAGCGGTATGCAATGAGCGATAACCGTTCTCTTTGGGAGAAGCAATATAATCGTCAAATTCGTTGGGGATGTTGCGCCACAGGCTGTGCACTATACCGAGCACTGCATAGCAGTCGCGCACACTGGGCACCAATATCCGCACTGCACGGATATCATAAACTTGCGAGAAGGGAATCCCTTTGCGCTGCATTTTGCGCCAGATGCTGTAAATGTGTTTGGCTCGTCCGCCCACCGCCCCTTCGATACCGGCTTTCTTCAATTCCGTGCGCAGCAGGTTGAGCAGTTTGTCGATATATTCCTGACGCGCGAGACGGCGTTCATCCAACAATTTGGCAATACGTTTGTAATCATCAGGCTGGAGATAGCGGAACGATAAATCCTCCAATTCCCACTTGATATGACCGATGCCCAAGCGATGGGCCAAGGGGGCATAAATATCGGCGACCTCGCGCGCGACTTGCCGACGACGATCGGGTGATGCATTTTTTACCGAGCGGATAGCACAGGTACGCTCGGCCAATTTGATCAGCGCGACGCGGACATCATCCACCATGGAAACCAGCATCTTGCGGATTTTTTCGGCCTGCTCTGCCGCTTGTGAACCTAATACGCGATCTTCATTCTCATTGCGCTGATAGCTGATTGCGGCCATACGCAATACACCTTTGACCAGCTTGCCAACGGTATCGCCAAAGCGTTCCTGAATTTCTTTGAGGGTAATTTTGTGTTCGCGCACAGCGCGATAGAGGATCGCGGTAACCAGTGCATCCTGGTCGAGCTGCAAGTCGGCCAAGATTTCGGCCATTTCCAGGCCGATACGGAAACAGGAGAAATCTTCGCCCCAGTTGTGGTCGTCTTCCGCGTGGATATCCACCAGCGAAAGGCTCAACTCGGCGGCACGGCGGAGTTCGGCACGGCTGGAGTCAGACTGTGCATAGGCCTGGTTTAAACGATCAATCCAGGCATCGATATCAACTTGACCATCCGCTGCGATGGGATGATCCGCTCTGACTTTAACCATGTGTATTCGCCTTACTTATTCTTTAGCGGCGGTTCGACTTTAGGCCATAACCGCTATAAATCCATCGCTTCAGCATACAACCAAGCACTTAACTCAAGCAGATTCCGGGAATCCTCACTTAAGCAAAAACAGCGCCATTGACTCGACATGACTGGTGTGGGGGAACATATCCAGCACGCCTACAGCATCCAATTGGTACCCGGCTTCAACCAGTAATGCAGAATCTCGTGCCAGCGTTGCCGGGTTGCAACTGACGTAGACAATCCGCTTGGGAGAAAGTTGCTTACCCGCCACCCAGCGTTGGATGCCGGCAATAATATCTTTCGCGCCATCGCGGGGCGGATCAAGCAAGATTGCTGCGATTTCTTGTTCTTTGTTAGCTTCCCCCAGGCGCTGCAGTTGAGTATGGGTCATATCTGCCAGGTTGGCGGCAATAAATTTTGCGTTGGTGATGCCCAGACGTTCAGCATTTTCCCTTCCGCGCAGCACCATCGATTCCACTGCTTCAATACCGATAACCTCGGCGCAATGGCGGGAAATGGGCAAAGTGAAATTGCCGATGCCACAGAACAAGTCCAACACGCGGTCATGCGGCTTGAGCGCTAGCAGTTCCAGCGCCTGCGCTACCATCTGCTGGTTAACGTGGGGATTCACCTGGGTGAAATCCTGCGGATGAAATGCCAGCTCGATATTTTCCAACTGATACACAAGGCGCGGATCGCACTCCACACCGCTCAAATCCGTCAAACCAAGATTGCCATTGGGTTCCAACCACACATTGCAAGCCTGTTGTTCAGCGAGCAGCGCAAGCGCTGTGAGATCAGCATCGGCCAGCTTTTTGGTATGACGTAAAACAATTGCAGTCTGATGCTGACCTTTTACCAATTCGATATGTGTTACCGTTTTGGCGCCACGCAAATTCGTTAACCAAGCATGTAAAGGCGCGAGCAGCGCATTCAATTCCGGTATCAACACCCGGCACTGGTTCACATGGGTTATCGCATTGCTGTATTGCTGGCGGAATCCGAGGCTGACGCTGCCATCCGTTTCATACCAGACGCCCAAACGCGCGCGGCTGCGGTAGCCGGTGTCGCCCGCGCTAATCGCCGGCAGCACTCGTTTGGGTACCACTCCACCCCAACGCTGCAACTGTTCCAGCAGGGATTGTTGTTTCATCGCCAATTGCGCAGTCGGTTGCATATGCTGCAACTGACAACCGCCGCAATTGGCATAATGGAGACAAGGCGGCTCTACCCGCTCGGGCGATGCACTTAACAGCTGATCAATGCGCGCATCAATAAAACGCGAATGATCCTCCACCAATCGTGCTGTGACTTTTTCGCCGGTCAGTGCACCGTCGATAAACAAGGTTTTGCCGTCCAGGTTTGCAATACCGCGTCCATCGTGGCTCAAGCGATCAATGGTAAATTCACCCAAGCGTTTATTGGTTTGTGGCAATACTTTTTCGGTAACGCGTGCATGATTGAGGCGCGGACCCTCATCGCGCACGTATACGCTACCATCGGCTTTTTTCGGCCGCGGTTTTTTCCCTAACAAACTGCCGCTTTTTTTCGGCGGATTGCCATTTTTACCACTGCGATTGGACATCAAAAATTCCGGTATTACAGAAAGAGACGGCGCATTGCTCAAAACAAGAATGCGCCGTCACCAGGCTTATTTAAGTTGCGAGTCAATCCATTTATATCGCTCGCGCTGCCAACGGATCATCTCTTTTACTTCAGCGTCATAACTGCCGGTGCCGCCGTGGCTGCCATGCCGAATCCATTCTGCAAAATCGGTGACCGACCAGATTGTGTAATTTTTCTTTTGTTGCTTATCGAGCCAGGTCGCACGCGCTTCGGCGTATTGGAAAATATAGTCCAGTTTTCCTTCCGCCTTTACACTATTCCAGCGTGCACTCACTTTGGCTTTGAATGCCGGATCCTGGAACAACCGATCAAACCAGGATGCACTGCGGATATGCCAACCATAGGTTTTATCAACATCGTCGTAACCCGCGTTGCCAAGCGCCAAATCAAAATCCCAGATCGGCCCGAAAAATAATTTGCCATTGCGCTTTTTGTACAGATAAAAACTGGCCACTGCACCATCGGGATTTTTAAATAACTCGTTAATTAAAAAATAATTAATCGCCGAGTCCACATCGATATACGCCGCGTATCCCAGCGCAGGATCAGCAAACTTATCGCCAAACAATGCGGTTTCCGTATCTGCTATATATGTAGCGATGTAGTCGCGCTGTGCAGCCCAAGCCGGCCCTAACAAAGTCTCTGGTGTATCGAGACAAAATGGATTCATACCGTGATTTGAATCGACACAGAACGTCTTTTGGCGATCCAGGTTGACGCCATTAGCGCAAAACGATTCCCAAGGGTTAGTTTTACAAAAATCCTTGTGCATACGAAAATCTACTTCCATTAAATAACCGCCGGTAATTTTTTCTGCATCAGTATCACCCACGTTCAATTCGGGAACGTTAACGCGCTCTTTAGCAACACGGATATGTTCAACCAATTGATAAACACCCTGGTATTTATTATTGAGCGTTAACTCCACATAGTGATTTCTGACGGTATATTCCATACCCAGACTGCGACTGAACATAAAGGCAATGTCGTTGCGCATTAACGTTTTGTCGGCGTAATTGGCAAGTAATACCCAATGTTTGCTCGTGGGCATACCTAACATTTCAACCGAGTTGGTTAGTTTTAACCGATAAGGTTTTTTTACCCACGACCAGGTGGAATTACCGCGCCCACGAATTTCCAACGTGCCTTCAGCAGCAGTGATATTTTCGCCGCTCAAGGCGAATATTCCTGTGAGATAGGTTTCCTTCGAAACAATCGGCGCATTGCCGGTCGTCGTGATATTCAACACTGGCAGAGCTTCTGCGGTGCCAATCGGAAAATCCGCCGGCATACTTGCTGTCGAGCTGGAAATAGCACTGGAACTACTACTGGATGATGAAGCAACAACAGCAACGGAGCTTGAAGATGCTACCGATTTTGCAATTGAGCTTTTTGAATCAGAACCGCCACCACCACCGCAGGCCTGTAGCAACACCAACAAAATAATAAGTGCAAACCGATTTATTGCCGCCATATAAGCATCCTGATTAATTATTGTTAGTAAAATCCGAAAAAATAATGCAAACACTGCAAGGTTTAATTAAACAATCCTGACGATAAATAACGGTCGCCACGATCACAAATAATCGCCACGATTACCGCATTCTCAACCTGCTGGCTTAATTCCAGCGCAGCAGCCACAGCGCCGCCAGAAGATACTCCGCAAAAAATCCCTTCCTTGCGCGCAAGCTCGCGCATCGTATGCTCGGCAAGTTGTTGCGGCATGCTAACGATGCCGTCCACACGATCACGCTCATATATCTTCGGAAGATAGGCTTCAGGCCAGCGACGAATGCCAGGGATTTGCGCCCCTTCCGATGGTTGCAAACCGATAATCTGTATCGCCGGATTCTGTTGTTTGAAATAGCGGGAGCTGCCCATAATCGTACCGGTCGTGCCCATCGAGCTGACAAAATGGGTGATGGTACCACCGGTCTGCTGCCAAATTTCCGGGCCAGTGGTGTGGTAATGGGCAAGCGGATTATCACCATTGCCAAATTGGTCTAACACTATCCCCTTACCCTCAGCTTGCATCTGCAACGCCAAATCGCGCGCACCTTCCATTCCGGCTTCTTTACTCACCAGAATCAATTCTGCACCGTAGGCAGCCATAGAGGCTTTACGCTCGGCGGTAGAGTTATCGGGCATGATCAAAATCATGCGATAACCTTTGATTGCCGCCACCATCGCCAAGGCAATGCCGGTGTTGCCGCTCGTGGCTTCAATCAACGTGTCGCCGGGTTTGATATCGCCACGCAATTCAGCGCGGGTGATCATCGACAACGCAGGACGGTCCTTTACGGAACCAGCAGGATTATTCCCCTCCAGTTTCACTAATATACGATTAGTGGTTGCACCGGGCAGACGCTGTAGTCGAACGAGTGGCGTGTTGCCGACAAATGCTTCTATGGTTGGGAAATCCATACTGACCTCAAGGCAGATAATTCAGGTAGTTAGCCGGTTGCGCTAGCGCGCGCGGGGCGGCTATTCTACCTGCGATCACCCATCCTGCGAACACTTTGTAGCAAAACTCATTTGGGCTCATCACTCGTCGGCATAAGAAATAAGGCTAACCCTCCATGAAGAATAAACGCAGCAGCATTAAATCCGATGTCTGGCGACTGATTTTCATTCCCTCCATCAGCATCGTTATCCTGATTGCCATCAGTCTCACTTATCTCTGCATTTCGCAAATCAATAAATTTATCGACTTGCGCGGCAGTGTACTCGCGCAAAAAACGGCGCACTTGCTGCATAAACCCATGTTGGAAAATAACCGCGAACTGGTCCAGTACATTCTCGATGCTTCAATCGAAGAACCTTATATTCGCGCAGTGCATGCCTACTACACCGATACGGATCAGAGCTTTCACAGCGGCCCGCAATTTATGCCAACCCAGGACACCCACGAACCCAATATGCAGCGGTCATTGGAGCGAAAAACGGACCGCACCCTGCGCTTCTCACATCCATTGGTTAACCTTGAGAATAAAAATCCGATCGGTTGGGTCGAACTCGAATTGATGGCGGCGCCCTACGCCGTGGTGCGTTACGAAGCGATAGTGCTTACCATCGCCCTCACCTTATTGTGTTTAATCATCGGTGCTTATTTCGCGATTGCACTTTATTACCGCATTACCGACCCGCTCGACCACATTAAAAATATTGTGCACGCATTGGCTCGCGGGCGCTTGAGCGAGCGCGTTGAACAACAAAATTCGAGTGAATTTTTTGGCTTGGCAGAAGCCATCAACACCATGGCGGATTATATGGAAGCTGCACAAGCAGATATGCAATCGCACATTGATCACGCGATTGAAGATTTACGCGAGACATTGGAAACCATCGAAATCCAAAACGTTGAATTGGATTTAGCGCGTAAGGAAGCATTGGAAGCCAGCCGGGTAAAATCCGAATTTCTCGCCAATACCAGTCACGAAATTCGCACGCCGCTCAACGGCATCCTCGGTTTTATCAACCTTGCATTGAAAACAGAACTCAATGAGCAGCAGCGGGAATATTTGGAAACTATTCGCGATTCGGCGCAGAACCTGCTCACGGTGATCAATGGTATTCTCGACTTTTCCAAAATTGAATCCGGCAAACTCACACTCGATTACGCGCCGGTTCCGATTCGCAATTGTATCGACGAAGTACTTCATATTCTCGCGCCCGACGCCCATGAAAAAAATCTGGAGCTGGTTAATTACGTTGAATCCAGTATTCCCAAAAATTTATTGGGCGATGCACTGCGCTTTAAACAAGTGCTTTCCAATCTTGTCAGCAATGCGATCAAATACAGCAGCACGGGTAATATCCTGATTGATGTCAGTATTATGCAGCGGCAGGAAACGCAAATTACATTAAAAGTATGCGTTAGCGATGAAGGTATAGGCCTTACACGCGAAGAACAGGACCAATTATTCAGCCCATTCAACCAAGCTGACTCGTCCAGCACGCGTGAACATGAAGGCACAGGTTTAGGCTTGGCAATCTGCAAAGGTTTGGTGGAACGCATGCACGGCGAAATCGGTGTCGTCAGTGAACCCAAGCAAGGTTCTACTTTTTGGTTTACTGCACGTTTAGGCATCGACAAACGTCAACCTTCCATTAGCCAACTGGCTAACCTGAGCGAATATCGCATCCTGCTCTGCGGCGAAAACCCGGCATCAGTAAAACAAATCGATAACCTGTTGCGCGAGTGGAATGGTAATACCCAAAGCATTCCCGCAATCCACGATTGTTTCCCAATCCTGCGTAATGCACGTAATAACAATAGCAATTTCGATCTGCTAATTCTTGACATCGCACCCAACGAAAGAAAAATTCCACCGGTGTTGCTCAATAACCTCGCCGAGCAATTGAATGTAGAATTTAATTGCACACTGATCGCGTGTTGTACACCTGCGCACCAACGCTTATTCCGTACCCATTCAGAACGCTCGCAAGTATTATTTATCAATAAACCCATTGCCTATGAATCCCTATTGCAAACCCTCGGGCGGCAATTGGATTTGCACATTAAAGATATGCGCGAACAAGATGAAGAAGATGCGCAACAGCCGAGTGTGTCAGTATTGTTGGTGGACGATAATCTCGCCAATCTGCAACTCGCCTCGGAATTATTGCGTGGCTTGAACACGCAGGTGGTGCAAGCAAGCACTGGCAAGCAAGCTATTGAAGCCTGCCATGACAACGAGTTCGATGTAATTTTTATGGATATCCAAATGCCGGGAATGGATGGAATGGAAGCGACTCGTCACATTCGTGCACTAGAGCAAGGTAAGCGCCGTACTCCAATTATTGCCCTCACTGCCCACACCATTACCGAACAAAAAGCAGAACTGTTAATTGCCGGCATGGATGATTGTATTAGCAAACCGGTGAGCGAATCCCAATTGGCCCATATCATTAATCGCTGGGCGAGTTTGTCAGGCAAAAAAGAAGTAGTTATCCAGATAGAAGAAAAATCTATCAACCATAACGTACGTGAACCGCTACCGACTGAAGATCTTACAGGGTCAGTGGATATCCAACTTTGCCTGAAATTGGCGAACAATAAACCTGCCCTTGCACGCGATATGCTCAGTATGCTGTTAAGCGGATTGGAAAGTGAAAAACAACAAATTAACGCTGCGCTCGCCAACGACGCCTTTGATGAACTGGAAGAATTAGTGCACAAACTGTATGGCAGTAGTTGCTATTGCGGAGTGCCGCGCTTGAAACATATCAGCGGCCTGCTCGACAAACTTTTTCAAAGCAAACAATATGACCAGGCACGTGATGCAATACCCGCGCTCAACCACGCACTGGATGATTTAATTAATTGGGGACGAGATAAAGATATTGATGCCTTGTTTGGCTTGGAAAAAGCCGAGGCCTAAACAGTTGGCACTTTTATTTTTTTGTTTGTAAAAATAAAGCGCGACTGTTGAGCGGTCGATTACCCAACAAAGGTTTCAACATACGACGTGTAAGGTGTTTGGCGGCAAGGCGCGTGGCAGACAGGGAATAATCACCTTGCGCTATTGCTAACAACCATTCACCCTTCAATAAAAACGCTTCCGGAATATCAGGTGCTGCGCTAAAAAAACCCTCCTGGACGTGACACTCATAAAACCCTTGCGCCTGGATTTCGCAATCGTTACGCGCGTCCATACTAAAATCCAATCCATAACCCAGTTCGCCCAATAAGCGAAATTCGAACTTGCGCAACAGCGGTTCAATATCCTCACATCGCTGCAACGCAACAAGACATTGTTCGTACGCAAAATAAAGTCCGTTATGACGATCCATCTCCGGTAACAAACGCACTAGCAATTCGTTGAGATAGAAACCGGAATACAGATGATTGGCGGTCAAGGTTAAAAAATGATTATCCGATTCAAAACTGGTCAGCAGTTTCATATCGGTTTTGCCCTGCCAGCAAACCAATAAGCGACTGAATGGATTTAAGAGTTGACGTTTAGGCGTTTTATTTTTTCGCACACCGCGCGCGACTGCTGTAACACGCCCAAAATCAGGCGTGAGAAAATCAATCAGTAAACTGGTGTCACGATAGGGACGAGCATGGAGGATATAAGCGGGTTGCAGATCAACACGCATAATGTTCGATTAGAATTCGTTGTAGCCGAGACTGCGCAGGGCACGCTCATCATCGGACCAACCGGATTTTACTTTCACCCAAAGTTTAAGCATGATTTTCAGCTCAAACAGTTTTTCCATATCGACGCGCGCTTCAGTACCAATCAATTTGATACGTGCACCTCTATCGCCGATCAGAATTTTTTTCTGGCCATCGCGCTCAACTAAAATCAATGCAGAAATATTGAGCAGATTACCTTCCTGTTTAAACTCTTCAATTTCCACTGCCATTTCGTAAGGCAATTCATCACCCAACTGGCGAGTAATTTTTTCGCGTACAATTTCCGCTGCCATAAAACGCGAACTGCGATCGGTAATTTGGTCTTCCGGATACAGATGAATGCCTTCCGGCAATCTCTCGGTAATAAGCCGTTCCAACCGATCCAGATTGGTATTGCGCAAGGCCGACATAGGTACAATTTCAGCAACACTTAATTTTTCTGACAAAGTCTGCAGATGCGGAAGTAGCGTTTCTTTATCTTCGATTTGATCGACCTTGTTCACCGCCAAAATAATCGGGCAATTAAGGTGCTGCAATTTTTCAGCCACCGCCTCATCTTCTTCAGTCCAAATAAAACGATCAATCACAAACACCACCACATCGACATCTTTCATCGCGCTGGTTGCAGCTTTATTCATATAGCGATTAATCGCTTTTTGTTGCCCGAGGTGCATACCCGGAGTATCGACAAAAATGATCTGCACATCGCCTTCGGTCTTAATTCCGACTACAGCATTGCGAGTGGTTTGCGGTTTGCGCGAAGTGATACTGATTTTTTGCCCGAGGATATGATTGAGCAGCGTAGATTTGCCCACATTGGGACGGCCAACAATAGCGACATAACCGCAGCGACTGCCGGCAGGTTCGGACTGGTCTGTATCTGAATCAAAAGTCATAAGAAATACTAGAAGAGAAAATGGGAAATTCAGGCAGTCTATTAATCAACGCTAATAGACAAATATCAATCGATTTTTAAATGCGCCAACATTAATGCGGCCGCTTGTTTTTCCGCCTCGCGGCGGCTTGAGGCCGTAGCAACGGTGGGCTGCTTGGCAAGCACAACACGGCATTCAATGGTGAATACTTGCGCGTGCCCTTCACCCCCAACCCGGGTAACCACATATTCGGGAAGGGGCTGGCGTTGAGCCTGAAGATATTCCTGCAAACGCGATTTGGAATCCTTGGCACTGGTATCGAGACCCAGTTCATTCAAGCGCGGCGCGAACCAGACAAGGACTCGCTCACGGCAAACATCCAAACCACTGGCAAGGTAAATAGCCCCTATAATCGCCTCAACACTATCAGCCAAAATAGAGTCGCGCCGGTGACCGCCGGATTTCATTTCACCCTCGCCCAGTACCAGGCATTCACCCAACTCAAATTCGCGCGCGAGCTCCGCCAATGTATCGCCTTTTACCATTTGTGAGCGCAAACGACTCAACTGGCCTTCACGTGCTTCGGGGAACCGCTTGAATAAAACCTCCCCCACAATGAAATTCAAAATTGAATCGCCAAGAAACTCAAGACGCTCATTATTGGTAGCGCCGTGGCTGCGATGGGTTAACGCCAGTTGTAACTGGCGTTGATCTTCAAAATGATAGCCAAGACGTTGCTCAAGGCGCTGGTATTTAAGAGTTAGCACAACTTACTTGGTCTTCAGAACCGCTGGTGGTTTACAACATTGCCCGGGACGGCTGCTGTCGAGGTGATTTTGGAAGCTCAACACCAGATCAATATTGTAAAAGAGAGGGACACGGGTTTCATAATCTACAGTGACTATGGCTTTTTCACTTTCACGCTCTATCTTGATATTTTTTGTGGGACCAGGACTACGGACATTATTAATCATGTAAAAATTATTGAGTTTCTTGGAAATTTCAGCATCGGTCATCTGTTCCAATTTTTCCCCGCCGTTTTCCAACGAGCGAAGCGCAGATTCAACATAGCGATTCTCGGCATACAGCGGAACTATCTTAAATGCAAATAATAAAAAGAAGCCGGCAATAGCAATCACCAATGCCCATTGCAGCATCCCCAAACCACGCTGGTGCTTGATCAATTTAAGATTGTTCATTTTCATTGCACTTGACTCCGATGAAAGGAATGGCTGTCATCAACTTAGCACAGGAACTTATTTTATAACGCCGACATGATCAAAAGACGGGATACTCAGGAATCTATCCCAGTGCATCCACACCGCAAATGCTTTACCGACGATTGCTTCTTCACCCACAAAACCCCACTCGCGGCTGTCCAGGCTGTTATCGCGGTTGTCACCCATCATAAAGTAATGACCTTCCGGCACGACCCAGGAACCATGCTGGCTTAAACGGCTGGGCTGCAAATGTTTATAGGCAGTGAATTCTTTGCCGTCAATATTCTCGGTCACCATGCGCAATACCGGAGCACCTGCTGGCAATTCTGCCACCAACTTTTCTTCAATCACTTTACCATTCAGGGTCAACACATGATTGTTATAAGTGATGTGGTCACCCGGCACGCCAATTACACGCTTAATGTAGTAGACATCAGGTTGATGCGGCGGAAAAAACACCATCACATCACCGCGCTGGGGTTTACCCGTAGGAATGATGGTGTTGTTCAATACTGGCGCACGGACGCCATAGGCAAATTTATTCACCAGAATAAAGTCACCTACTTCCAGTGTCGGGATCATAGAGCCCGATGGAATCTGGAACGGCTCAACCAAAAACGAGCGCAGGAAGAAAACAATAAACAATACCGGGAAGAACGATTTTGAATACTCAACCAATAGCGGTTCCCTGGATGCCAGCTCTTTAGCCTCTTCATAGGCCGCTTTTTGCTGCTCGGTTTCCAATGCCCTACCGCTAAATTGCTTTTCTACCGCGGCAACTTTTGCTTTGCGCGGGCGCGACCATACCAGTACATCAAACAACCATACCAGGCCGGTAATCAATACCGCGAGCGTGAGGATCAGAGGAAGGTTAATACTGCTCATTGAGAGTCCTTAGCGTGTGATTCAAACACGTGGTTAGCTATCTATTTTTAATACCGCAAAGAATGCCGCTTGCGGGATTTCAACACTACCCACTTGCTTCATACGCTTCTTACCGGCTTTTTGTTTTTCCAGCAGTTTTTTCTTCCGCGTTGCATCACCACCGTAACATTTTGCGGTCACATCTTTACGCAAGGCTTTTACGGTAGAACGCGCAACGATTTGACCACCAATAGCAGCCTGGATTGCAACGTCGTACATTTGACGAGGGATCAACTCTTTCATTTTTTCGGTGAGCGACCGCCCCATGCCGTGCGCTTTGTCGCGGTGCACAATAATCGCTAATGCATCTACTTTCTCGCTGTTGATCAACACATCCAAACGCACCAGACTCGCGGCCTGGAAGCGGATAAAACTGTAATCCAACGAGGCATAACCGCGACTGACTGACTTTAGCCGGTCAAAGAAATCAGTGACCACTTCATTCATCGGTAATTCATAGCGCACACGCACCTGGGAACCGGTGAACTGCAAATCTTTTTGCACGCCGCGCTTTTCGATACAGAGCGTAATCACGTTGCCCAAATGTTCTTGTGGCACAAGGATGTTGGCCTCAACAATCGGTTCGCGCATTTCTTCGATTGAGCCTGGGTCAGGCAACTTGGACGGGTTATCGACAAAGATGACCTCACCACCGCGCTTAACCACTTCGAACACTACCGTTGGAGCTGTAGTGATCAGGTCGAGATCGTATTCGCGCTCCAGACGTTCCTGAATGATCTCCATGTGCAACATGCCGAGGAAACCAACGCGGAAGCCGAAACCCAATGCATCGGAGCTTTCGGGTTCATAGAACAGGGAGGCATCGTTCAAGGTCAGCTTGGCCAACGCTTCGCGAAAATCTTCGAAGTCATCGGAACTGATCGGGAACATACCGGCGTAAACTTGCGGCTTGATCTTCTGGAAACCTTCCAACGCTTCAACGTCAGGGGTTTGTGCGTGGGTGATGGTATCGCCCACGGGTGCGCCATGAATATCTTTGATACCGGCAACTACAAAACCTACTTCACCGGCTTTGAGCTCTTTTAACTGGGTTGGTTTAGGACTGAATACACCCACCCCGTCGACAATCTGTGCTTTGCCGATGGTTTTGGTAATGATTTTGTCTTTCAAACGCAGGGTGCCCTGCTTTACGCGCACCAGCGACACAACACCGAGGTAGTTGTCGAACCAGGAATCGATAATCAGCGCTTGCAACGGTGCATCGACATCACCAACCGGCGGCGGAACCAGTCGCACTAATTCTTCCAATACATCTTCCATACCCAAGCCGGACTTGGCCGAACAGCGCACGGCTTCGGTAGCATCAATGCCGATAATATCTTCAATTTCCTGTGCAACGCGGTCTGGCTCTGCCTGGGGTAAATCCATCTTGTTCAAGACCGGAATTACTTCCAACCCCTGTTCAATTGCGGTGTAGCAGTTGGCAACTGACTGGGCTTCTACGCCCTGCCCGGCATCCACTACCAGCAATGCACCTTCACACGCCGCCAGCGAACGGGATACTTCATAGGTGAAGTCCACATGGCCGGGAGTATCGATAAAGTTAAGCTGATAGGTTTTTCCATCGCGCGCCTTGTAATAGAGCGTTACGCTGTGGGCTTTAATGGTAATGCCACGCTCGCGCTCCAGATCCATGGAATCAAGTACTTGCGCTTCCATTTCACGGTCACTCAAGCCACCGCACATCTGGATAAAACGGTCGGCAATGGTAGATTTACCGTGGTCAATGTGGGCGATGATGGAAAAGTTACGGATATGGCTCAGGTCAGTCACAGGCGCTTAACTACTTTAGGAAGTTGGAATAGTCCCCGGGAATGGGGGGTGAAAATAGTGGGCGGCATTCTAGCCTATTTGATAGGGCGGTGCCATGAGCAGCTTGCGGATCAAAATGGTCAGAAAATAGTATCCAGCACGGGGGTTTCACGATAGCTATCACCCTGTAGCTCTATAGTGAGAACTGATCAGCGTGTTACTCCGGCTTTGCTACCATCCATCGGTTTAATACGCAGTTCGCCAGCAAATAATCCCACAAACACATTATCGCCGCTTTAAACCTGTGCGCGACTAAGGAGCCTCCAATACAAAAACCATGTCGAATCATTCCCGGCCTATTGCGCAATATTGGTTAGCAAACCACATTGTCGGACACAAAATACCCAACCGAATAAATTACAAATACTTAAAATAAAATTACTGGAATGCTACTGACTTAATAAAAATACAGTGCATTTATGGAGGCGTGAAATGAGTGAAATAAAAAAAATAGTTATCGTTGGTGGCGGAGCAGCTGGCTGGATGTGCGCGGCAATCCTTTCCGAGTTTTTACCGAAAGGACAACCGGAAATAGAGCTGATTGAATCAGAACAAATCGGCATCATAGGCGTCGGTGAGTCTACGGTTCCACCCATTTTGCAGCTAGTGCATCGGCTGGGTATTAGCATTAAAGACTTTATCATCGCCACTCAGGGCGCCTTTAAATTGGGCATCAAATTCGATGACTGGCACACCAAGGGAGAAACTTATTATCACCCCTTCGGACATGCTGGAGGTCCTATCCAAGGCAATAACTTTTATCACTGTTGGTTACGCGCCAAGCAAAATGGCCATCCATCTGAATTACAGGATTTCGCACCAGCCACTGTGATGGCAAGAAAAGGGAAATTTATGTTGCCAGCGATGGCACCTAATACTCCTATCAGTTCAGCCAGTATGTCCGTACATATTGATGCGCATCTCGCCGCCAATTTTCTGCGTAGTTATGCGGAAAAGAAGGGAGTCAAACGCCACGAAGGGATAGTGACGCAAGTTCATCAGCATCCCGATACCGGCTATATCACTGGTGTGGAGCTACAGGATGGCCGTCGCATTGACGGTGATTTTTTTCTGGACTGCTCAGGCTTCCGCTCAATTCTGACCACCAAGGCGCTCAATGTACCCTTTGTCGATTGGTCAAATGAGCTTCTGTGTGATCGCGCCATTACAACCCAGACGACCAATATTAATGAGCCGCATCCTTATACCTATGCTGGCGCGCAGGACGCTGGATGGCGCTGGCGTATTCCGCTACAACATCGTTCTGGAAATGGTTACGTATTTTCAAGCTCACATATTACCGACCAACAAGCTCTGGATTCCTTCCTGCCACAACTTGAAGGAGAGCAAACAACTGACCCATGGATCGTCCCGTTCAAAACGGGAATGCGCCGCGAGTTATGGCACAAAAACTGTATCGCCGTTGGTCTGGCCGGTGGCTTTATCGAACCATTGGAATCAACGGCTATACACCTCATCTATAGGTCCATGGATTTCTTCATCCGGTTTTACCCCAAAAACGGAGTAGATCCAGCCCTACAGAAGGAATATAACCGACGCATGGCAGCGGATTACGAAGAGATCAAGGATTTCGTCGTCCTGCACTATTGTACTACCGCACGTGAAGACACCGCTTTCTGGCGTGACGTACGTGCAGCCAAAGTACCAGACAGCCTACAGGAAAAAATCGAATTGTTTCGTGCCAATGGCTCTTTGAGGGAAGGTGTAGATAACTTGTTCAACGAACCAAGCTGGCAAGCGGTTATGGAGGGTATGAAAGTACGACCGCATACTTACAGCCCGTCAATCGACCGCATACCGACGGATTACTTGACCAAAACGCTGGACGCCGTTCTACCGCAATTAAACAACTACGTAGATACACTCCCGAGCCATGGACAATTCTTGCGCGATAACTATCCTGCTCCAGTTCCAGACTCAGTCACATCGCCAAAACGTGGCATTAAAAAGCATTGATACAATATTATCTAGCCGCTAACGGTTGCGCCGCAATACAGCGGCGCAACCGGTTTTCCATCAAATATTGTTATCCAGCATTGGAGGAGAATTGTCGCAGTTAGCTATACCGTTATTTGATTACTATTGATCTAAACACCGGGCGATCCTGGCGATAAAAGCGAATTGCTTGAGGTTCATTTTTAGGCAAGCTTTTCACTACCTTGGCGTAATCAGCAGATGACTTGATATCGGCAAAGGCCAGTTGGGTGATGATATCGCCAATCTGTATGCCCGCCTCGGCAGCAGGACTGCCTTGTTTTACATCGCGTACGACCACACCGGATTCCGCACCTCCACGCTGGGTTTGCTCCAGATTACCGACCACCAGACCAAGTATATCCACCGGGTTAGTGGCCGGTGCCGTAGCCGGACGTGTAGCAGCCTCAGCGGGCGATACCGGCAAAATACCGACGGTGACATTCAAGGATTGTTCTTTGCCTTTGCGCATAATAATCACCGGCACTTTGGATTTCGGCGCAGTGCGACCAACAAGGTACGGCAAATCGCTGGAAGTATGTACGTCGCTACCGTTAAATTTGATAATCAAATCACCCGCTTTCAAACCGGATTTCGCCGCTGGACCCTCACTATCCACTTCGCTGATCAGCGCCCCCATAGGCTTATTCATCCCGAGTGAACTGGCGAGGTTTTTGTCCACATCCTGGATCATTACCCCCAGCCAACCGCGATCAACGCGACCTTTATCTTTTAATTGCGCCACCACATCAATCGCAAGCGAGGATGGAATTGCAAATGAAAGACCGACAGAGCCACCACTGGGCGAATAAATTTGCGAGTTAATACCGACTACCTCTCCGTCCATATTAAACAGCGGGCCACCGGAGTTGCCGGGGTTGATAGCGACATCGGTTTGGATAAACGGGACGTAATTACTCTCGCTGCGCGCCGACGGGATGCTGCGACCGATAGCACTGACAATACCCGCACTGGCAGAATAGTCCAGGCCAAACGGTGAACCGATTGCAACTACCCACTGCCCCACTTTAAGTGTTTCATTTTTGGCCAGTGTAAGGGTCGGCAAATCTTTGGCATCGACTTTTAACAACGCCAGATCTGAGCGCTCATCGCTGCCCACCAATTTTGCGGTGTATTCACGCTGATCGTTGAGGATCACGGTAATGGTGTCCATCCGATCAACCACGTGGTCATTAGTCAACACATAGCCATCGCTGGAAATAATAAAACCGGAGCCAAGCGAGCCGCGATCGCGCGGCGCTTGGCGGCGCTCCAACAATTCGCGAAAAATATCGGGCAAACCTTCCATGTTGGGCGGCAATTGTTGCGGCGTCCGGGTAAGGTCGCCTTTGGATACAGCGGTAATTTTTACCACCGCCGGAGAATGCTGTTCAATTAACCGGGTGAAATCCGGCAGTTCGGCGGCAACGCTGGTGACAGGTAATAGAATTAAGGTAACTACTGCGGTAAGACTCGCCCATTTGGCAGTCATTTTGTACATACAAGGCTCCTTAGGAATATTCAACAGCCGGGAATGGTTCGCGCTACGCAAAGCAATCAGCCGCTGCTCGCAACATGAGACTGGTCAGTTCAAAAAAAATTCCAACCCGGAAATAAATTCCGGGTTAAGAATGATTTGGGAATTGTGCTAAAAAAATGCAAGTAAAAAATATGAAAGGCTGGCGGTAAATTAATTTACGGTGTCGGTTTTGCAGTGGGCTGCTGGCCTCTGGTGAGATTTTGTTGCTCGACCATTTTTTCCAATTCCTGCAGATTTACCGGCAACTCTGCACCGGCCGATGATGACTGCACCGATAACTGTGACTGGCTCGAGCTTTCAGCTGCTGCTTTTTGTTCAGCGGCTTTTTGTTCGGCATCTTTTATCGCTGCGATTTTCTTTTCCATTTCCTTGCGTGTGGCTTCATTTTCCAGCCGAATCGTCACTCGCCGATTTTTGGCTTGTCCGGCTTTATTTTGATTATTGGCAATTGGGAATTTATCGCCATGCCAACGCGTGGTAATAGTGTCTGCACCCAATCCTTTATCAATAAGGTATGCCGTTACCAACTCTGCCTGTTTTTGCGCGGCGACCTCACCTTCTTCCGGCGTGGACAACTTTTCGCTGTGGGCATCCACAATAATTCCCAGCACGCGGGGATCAGCTTTGGTATAGCGCATGATTTTATTGAGCTGGCTTTTTGCCGCTGCGCTGAGTTCATCCGCATTCGGCGCATAATTAATGAGCGTGCGCGAAAGTTGGTCAAACGTGTAAGGAATTAACTCCGCAATACAGCGTTGATATTTGCCATAAGCCTGGAGGAAATTATGCGCTTCCAATGCTACGCGCAGGCTGCTGCCGTTTGAACCTACCTGCGTACTGCTGAACACCACATTGGTGCCCTGCTCCAATGATCTGCTAATTGCCCGGATCTGCGCATCCGTCGCTAACCGCAAAGGTTGCCTGGTATTGGCCTGTACCTGACCCAGCGCCACAGGGCCGCTATCACTGCGCCACACGGGAGGGACAGATTCAATTTTTACCACACCGGACAGGAATACCTGGCTATTATTTTTCAACTCAAAAAACTCACCCGCTCCCGCATTCCGTACAAAACGCGCGCTGCCGAAACCGGGGATGCCATGGCTCAAACTACAAGCGAATGGTCCCGATCGTGCGCTCCACTCAGCGTCGTTGAAACTGGCACTATATGTTTGCGCAGCAAGCGATGCACTCTGGCTAAAGACAATAACCAGCAAGATCAAAGGGCTTGAGCGGTACAAAGACAGCAGCGGCATGAGCAGGTCCAATCGCATAAAACAGTGATCTACCGAGTATAGCCAGCTCGCCGGAGAATGCTGACTATTGCAGGATCAGGAATTAAGGCTGCGGATTGGGGTCAATTTTGGTAGGATGCGCCACTTTTGGCCGATTATTCGCTTGCCTATCGGTTCATCTATTTGTTTACTTGTTACTTATTACCTGTTTACTACTTAATTGTTATTCGTATTGCTACGGAATTGCCCGCCCCATGACCCAACAGCTAACCCTGACCCGCCCCGACGATTGGCACATCCACCTGCGCGATGGCGCTTCCCTCGTCCGTACCGTAGGCGATGCCGCGCACCAGTTCGCGCGCGCGATTGTGATGCCCAACCTCGTACCGCCGGTGATGAATGCCGAGCAGGCGCAGGCCTATAAAGAACGCATCCTCGCCGCACGCCCGGAAGGCAGCCAGTTTGAACCGCTTATGGTGCTTTACCTGACCGACAATACCGAACCGGCTGAAATCGCTATCGCCAAGGCTAACGGCGTCACCGCCTGTAAACTCTATCCCGCCGGTGCAACGACCAATTCGGCCTCCGGCGTGACCGACCTGAAAAAGATCTACCCGGTGCTCGCGGCCATGCAAAATGCCGGCATGCATTTTCTGCTGCACGGCGAAGTAACCGACAGTGCGATTGATATTTTCGACCGCGAAAAAGTTTTTCTCGACCGCACTTTCAGCCAGGTAGTGACAGACTTCCCCGCGCTGAAAATGGTACTGGAACATATCACTACCGCCGATGCCGCCCAATTTGTTGCCGACGCGCCGGATAATGTAGCAGCGACTATCACCGCGCATCACCTGCTGTACAACCGCAACCACATGCTCGCCGGCAATATTCGCCCGCACTATTACTGTCTGCCCATTCTCAAGCGCAGCACCCATCAGCAAGCGCTGATCAAGGCGGCGACCAGCGGCAACCCGAAATTCTTTTTGGGCACTGATTCAGCCCCCCACGCCAAAGATAGAAAAGAAGCCGCCTGCGGTTGTGCCGGTAGCTACACCGCCTATGCCGCCATTGAGCTTTATGCCGAAGCCTTTGAAGATGCCGGTGCGCTCGATAAACTTGAAGCCTTCGCCAGCCATTTCGGGCCAGATTTTTACAATCTCCCGCGCAATACCGATACCATCACCCTGATCAAAAAAGACTGGCAAGCGCCGGACAGTTTGGATTTAGGCGATCAACCGCTGGTGCCCTTGCGCGCCGGTGAAACCCTCCGCTGGCAGTTACAGACTGCTTAAGGTTAATGTGTGAATCCACCTGAAAACTCCCGCGATCCTGACTCACCTTTGGCGCAGCGCTTTCGCGGATTTCTGCCAGTGATTGTCGATGTGGAAACCGGCG
Organism: Cellvibrio sp. GW822-FHT04B05; assembly: GCF_058800985.1. Classification (NCBI taxonomy): domain Bacteria; kingdom Pseudomonadati; phylum Pseudomonadota; class Gammaproteobacteria; order Cellvibrionales; family Cellvibrionaceae; genus Cellvibrio; species Cellvibrio sp. GW822-FHT04B05. The sequence continues at coordinate 685,273 of NZ_JBXAMU010000002.1, forward strand.
GCTTTAATTCGCAAACCGACGCCTTGCTGGAAATTGCTGCGGTGACTATCCGTATGGATCAAGGGGGCTTTTTACATCGACATGAAACCTTTTCGTTTCATGTCGAGCCTTTTGAGGGCGCGAATATTGAGCAAGCGGCGCTGGATTTTACCGGCATAGATCTCGATAACCCGGAGCGTATGGCAGAGCCGGAATTAATGGTGATGACCGATTTGCTCAACGCCGTGCGTCGTGCGGTAAAAGAAAATGGCTGCACGCGTGCGGTGATTGTCGGACATAACGCCCATTTTGATTTGAATTTTGTGAACGCGGTGATCGACCGCTGCAATATCAAACGCAGCCCGTTTCACCCATTCTCGGTATTCGACACGGCTACCCTCGCCGGACTCGCGTTTGGCCAAACCGTGCTTGCCAAAGCGTGTCAGGTTGCCGGTTTGGAATTCAGCAATAGCGCCGCGCACTCTGCCGCTTACGATGCAGAAAAAACCGCCGAATTATTTTGCGTGATAGTCAATCGCTGGAAAGAGTTGGGCGGCTGGGATTCTTTTGCGGGCAATGCCGACGACGATATTGAATAAATCGCAGCCTGTTTGTTTTCCACATGAGGTCAACACATGGCATTTAATCTGAAAAAGTACTTGCTCGATAAACCCGAGGCCGTTGAGGATTTTCCCTTTGGCCCCGAGGCTGCGGTGTACAAAGTGCGCGATAAAATGTTTGCGCTGGTCTTCAGCAGCGCGAATGAAAAACGCATTAACCTGAAATGCGATCCGGCCGAAGCCGAGCAACTGCGCATGGTATTTGATGCAGTGTTACCCGGATATCACATGAATAAAAAGCACTGGAATACGCTCGTCATCAACGGCTCTATTCCCGATGCGGAGGTGAAAAGAATGATCGATAATTCCTATGCACTGGTAGTTAAAAATTTAGGGAAATCCGCAGCTCATCTGTTGTTGTTGTGAAGCTCGGGATTTAATACCGTCCAGTCTGCTACCTGCTCATTGATAACACCAGACGCACGATACGCACGCGCAATAACATCTTGCTCACGCAGCACCGCCAGACCTTTTTCAATCGCCGCATAAGCTTCAACACCCGCAGGATGGGTAAGGCTCACCATCCAGCCCCGGCTACCCGCCAGTTTTACCTTCAATCCCTGTATCGGCACCAGCGTAATTCCCATTGCCTGATAACTTAAATCAGCGCGAGAAGAAAAGCTGCTCAACATAAAATCCACTCGCCGGGTATGCACCATCTTCACCATACTTTCCCAATACACGTTGTCGTTTACTGCAGCCAATCCCAATCCTTTTAATGCATTCCAGTCGGGACGCCACTGCTTACTCGACACTGTTGTGAGCTTGCGTACATCCTCCAACGTTTTGGTTGTCTTCAATTTAGGATTCTGCGGGTTCATATAAAGCCCAACCTCCATTTCACCGTAGCGCAATAATGGTGATGAGGTTTTCAGTTGCCGATCATCCGCAGCAATATCTTCGCGCCAGATGCCGTTGCTAAATACCGTAGCATGTCCCGAGCGTAAACGAAGCACCACACGATCATAACTCACATCAAACCAGGGCTCGGCAACGACGGGATATTTATTACCGCCCGCTGCCAGCGCTCGCCGCAGCAAGACATAATCAGTCATGTCACGGGAAACTCCCGTTCGCGCAAAATCATCAAATGTTTCAGGCGATTCGTCCGCGCGCAAAATAGTGCGCACATTGTCGAGCACAGTTGGGGGAACCAGAATAACAACGGGTGATGGAGACAAGAGCGCCGGTGCAGAGCTGAAGGACTCATCATCGGCATAAAGCCGGGGATGCATCGCGATAAGTGCTAGCACAATAAAATACTGAATGAATCTCATTGCAATAGCACTCAATGCTGCGTCAGACGACAGAAGATGGATAATCGGTTAACAGATTATTGATAAGTGTAGATGATGAAAAATCGGATGGGAGACAGAAAACACATTATCCAATCGCAATGTCCGGCAAAACGCCAATCGCCACCTGCTGCTTTTGTGCCGGTGCAATTACCTCGGCAACACCCTTGGCAATCAGCTTTCCGTCCTGATTATGGGCTTCGCAGTCCAATGTTACTAATTTAATCCGCGCTTTAATTTTACTGACTGCAAGGGTGACTGTCACTGTATCGCCGATTTTGACCGGATGTTTGAAATTGAGGCTTTGGCCACGATAGACAGAACCCGGCCCGGGCAAGCGCATGGCGACAGCAGCAGACACTAAAGCGCCCGTCCACATGCCATGGCCAATCGGTTCGCCGAAAACAGTGCTAGCGGCATAGTGTTTGTCGATATGCACGGGGTTTAAATCGCCGGAACACGCCGCAAACAGGATCACATCCTGTTCCGTCAGGGTTTTGCTATAGCTGGCACTTTGGCCAACAGCAAGTTCGTCAATAGGGAAGTTTTCAATTGAAGTCATGGCAGAAGCTCAATGTCGCTGTAGGATGATGTTGCAATTTGGTGCTCATTTTAATCCATCTCGCTGTGTTTTCGCCTGTCGATTTACGGGCAGCCACCAACAAAAAATCATCGCGACCTATTACTCAATTGCTATAAGCACCCATATTCATTCAATCGATAACCTTGCGCGCACTTTTCGCTTGCCGACACCCCAATATCCATCCCACTTTCACTCTGTATAGGTATGAATAATCACCTTATCCAAGCAAACCCTTGATATGTAAACAATTAAAAAATGCTACCGAAAATAATTCCGCTTATAAGGCAGTGCTAGCCAGGTTAGCAGTGTGCCACTAAAACGGCGTATGAATAAATTCCTCAATCGAACGAGCAGGTATGCATATTTACTCTCGCTGCATTTTCCTTTTTTCAGACTACAACGAAATCATTTTTTTGTACTTTCCCACCATAAATCACGCCGGTGGTTTATCCCGTTTATCACTCCCGCATGGGTACGCAATTGAATAATAAGATCGGGAGGAAAAGCAGGTTCACAACGCATCAATCTCCTTTTAATAAATGAATAACGTGAGGATTTTATGTCCAGAATATATCAACTATTAAATTCAATTCGGCCACGCACAAGGTTAAAACAAGTCGTGTCCATCGCTACACTAATGGCGGCCAGCTTATTTGGCACAGAAGCCTCCGCCCAATACGTACACACCAATGGCACAAAAATTGTCGATGAAAATGGTGCTCCGCTTTATTTCAACGGTATGAACCTTGGCAATTGGTTGTTGTGGGAAGGTTATTTGATGATGGGCGATTTTAATTATCGCACCCATACGCAATTTTTAAATAGCCTGGGTACTGCATTCGGCGATATGGCCAAAGCCAAAGAATTTGAACACCAGTGGCGTTTGAACTACGTTACCGAGCAAACGATTATTGATTTGAAAAATTTAGGCTATAACTCGGTGCGAGTTCCTTTTCATTACAATATGTTTTGGCAAAACGGCGCACTGAGTAATCACGGGTTCCAATATCTGGATCGACTGATCAGTTATTGCAGAACACATAAAATGTATGTCCTGTTGGATATGCATGCCGCGCCCGGTTATCAAAACCCTGGTGACCATAGCGACAATGTGGATTCCAATGCAGGCCAGCCACGTACCTCAGTAAAATTTTGGGATGGTAACAATGTTGCCATTGCAAGCCAGGTATGGAAGCACATCGCTAATTATTATAAAAATGAACCCATCATCTGGGGCTACGATTTAATTAACGAACCGGTAACCCAACCAAATAGAAGCTACGAATTACTTCCATCGCTTATTGCTATGCGCAACGCCATTCGCGAAGTCGATAACAACCACATTATTGTGGTTGAAGGCGATTGGTGGGGATCAGATTTAAATGTGCTGGATTGGACCAACGCCACCACCCAAAGTAGAACCGGCATTACCAGCCGTTGGGATAATAATCTGGTAGTGGAAACCCACCATTATATTTTCGGTAATACCGCATGGTTAGCAGATTTATACCTGCGCGATGACATTACCAACCGCATGGGTGTCCCATTAATTCTGGGTGAATACGGTGAAGACACCAGCGCAAACCTGCGCACCATGGCGGATTGGTCTGCCGCTAATATTGCCGGTTCATTTGCGTGGTCATTCAAAAAAATGTCTCACGACAAAACCCTGTGGACCATCGTTCCAAATTCGGTTTACAGCTCGGTTGTCTCTGCAATTAATAACAATGCCAATGTGGCTGGCAGCTATCCCGGCATGATCACATTTGCGCAAAACAATATTCGCAATGGCGCACCCGGGTTGGTGTGGCATCAGGATTTTTATGATGGAACCAAACCTGCTTGCTCAATAAAAGCGCCGGGATTACTCACCGGAACCGCTACGTCTTTTTCTAACATCACACTCAATTGGCAAGACAACAACAGCGGGGAGGACGGTTATCGAATTACTCGCGACGGCGTTCAACTTACCACCCTAGCCGCAAACACTACATCATTTAATGACTTTGGATTGATGGGAGAAACTTGCTACAACTATACGGTAACCACATTGGGTTCTTGCACCAGCAGCGCGGACGTGAAAGTGTGCACACCTTGTAACGGCACTCGCTCGCCTTACACCGGACAAGCATTCACTATTCCGGGAACCGTTGAAGCGGAAAACTTTGACTTGGGCTGCCAGGGTTTAACTTATTCGGACACTACCAGTGGCAATAATGGCGGGGCTTATCGCACCACTGACGTGGATATTTCAACCACTATCGATAACGGACAATCCGGCTACAACATCGGCTGGGTAGCCCAGGGGGAATGGCTGGAATATAGCGTCAAGGTACAACAGGCTGGCATTTACAATGTGAATTATCGCGTCGCTACCCCGCAAACCACTGGTCAGATCCAACTGCTAGTGAATGGGCAGGTGTTATCCACCACCAGCATCCCATCGACAGGAGATTGGAATGCATGGAGCAGTGTAAACGCGGGTAATATTACACTGGCTGCCGGCGAGCAAATTATTCGTATCAGATTCAGCGGACCGGAAGTGAACCTGAATAATTTCACCTTGAATATCGCGGACAATTCCAGTAGTTCCCCGATGCTGAGCAGTAGCGCGATAAGTTCAAGCACAACATCCAGCCTCGCAAGCTCGAGTAAACTTTCCAGCTCTGTTAGTTCAAGCCGCTCATCCAGTTCGATAAGTGTAAGCAGTACCGCCGTCAGTTCCAGCAAATCAAGTTCTACCCAATCAAACTCAAGCGTTATCGCCGGAATTATTTCCGGACGCACCTACGCCATCATTTCCAAACACAGCGGCAAGGCGCTGGATGTACGCGATAACTCCAGCAATAACGGCGCGGTTATTCAGCAGTGGAGTTTTGGTGGCGGGGCAAACCAATTGTGGACGGTGACGCAATTGTCAGGCAACACCTACAAAATCATTAGCAACAGTAGCGGTAAATCCCTGGATGTCAGCGGTGTATCTACCAATAATGGAGCGGTAATCCAACAGTGGGACTTTTCCAATGGCACTAATCAAAACTGGATTATTACTGACTTGGGTAACGGTTACTTTAAGGTGATCGCAAAAAACAGTAACAAATCATTGGATGTCAAAGACCTTTCATCAAATGATGGAACGGCCATCCAACAATGGGACTATTCCGGTGGCGCCAATCAACAGTGGCAATTCCAGGTGAAATAGTCGTACCTGTCAGTACCAGCGTTGCTGGCACAAGACTCCTGCTGTTTATAACTGCAGTTTCCACGCCCTTGGGCGTGGTTTTTTGTTTATGGATCACAGGACAATAAAAACTTCACGCTCATTTTACAGTAGGTGCTAGATTTACTGACAAACAGATCAAAAGCAGACATTAACTTCACAGACAGGACAATTTCATCATCCTGAAGTTGTTACACATAATAACGTTAGTTAATAGCCACACTTATGAATACGATCCTTTTTAATTTTCACGATGTACTTATGGTATTAACCGCCTTTGAATGTTTGTTGTTTGCAATACTCCTTGCAGCAACCAATAAAGAAAAGACACTCAGCAACTATTTTTTAGTCGGCTTTTTACTTGCCCATGTACTTATTACCCTACACGAACTGACATTTTGGGGAAGCCAGTTTCGTATCTGGTTACTCAACCATTCCCCCAATTATTTCTTTATCGGCAGCTATGCCTATTTCCTGGATGGCTGCCTGCTCTACTTTTTTGTCCGGGCGATGCTTTTTAAAGACTTCGCGATAAAAAAACAACATGCATGGCACTTGCTGCCGGTTATCTTTTATTCAGTCTGCATGATTTTTATTTTCTATAACAAAGATTATTCACAAAAATATTGGTTGATAGAGTCACAGCATATCGCCTATTCATCACCCTACCTTTATTTTGAATCGGCAGGCAGATATCTACGATTACTCTATGCACTTTGGTGTTTTTCATTGGTATTTAATTACAGCAAGCAATTACAGCATGTGTACGCCAACCTCAAAATGAGCGATTTGGCCTGGCTTAAAATCATGCTGGTATCGTTTGTCGCACTCTTCGCCTGGGATAGTATTTTGCTGTCTATAAAACTGACTGAGCTATTTGAGGGGCGCTTCGATCTGGATCTTTTGAACGTTGTTGGCCTTAGTGGCTACTATTTAAATTTTGCGGTCATCAACATTCTTATTTTTCTCAAGTTCATCTTCTTTTCGTCGGTTAAGTCAGTGAATGAAGCTCCCGCCTTTGAGCTCAAAGAAGAAAAAGCGCCGGTTATCGACCCGCTATCGATCAGCAAAATTGAACAGGTGATGACTGAGAAAAAATATTACACCAACTCGGATATTACTCTTGATAAGCTCGCCAACGAGGCAAAACTACATCCCAAAAAGCTATCGCTGGTGCTCAAACTTCACTACCAGCTCAACTTTTATCAATTTATTAACCGCTACCGGATTAGTGAAGCTAAACAATTATTAGCACGTGCGGATTATGCAGATAAAACGATTACGGATATTTATTTGGAGGTAGGATTCAACAACAAGTCTGTATTCAACAGCTTTTTCAAACGTAGCGAAGGGATAACACCCAGTGAATACCGGGATCGTAAATTACACGGTCCCGGTTAATACCAGCTTATAGTGCTAGCGGGATTTTTTAATGAGATCGTATGCAGCCTGAATTTCCTGCGAACGTTCAGTGGCCGCTTTAATCATGTCATCAGGCATACCTTGTCCGATCAGCTTGTCAGGGTGGTATTCACTCATTAATTTACGATAGGCTTTTTTCAACTCAGCATCAGTAGCCGTTTTTTCTACACCCAAGGCTTCATAAGCGAGTACCAATTCGTCGGGACGCGGAGCGCGCTGATAACTCCCTTGCGATTGTCCTTGATATTGACCCTGTTCTTGCCTGAAAGCATTTTGTGCGTTAAGCATACGCAGCAGTTGCTCAAAGGCGAAACGCGAAAATCCAAGGCGCTCAGCTACCTGCCGCAATACTTGCGCCTCCTGATTATCCAACACACCATCGGCCATCGCCAGATTGACAAGGTTAACCAGCAACATATTGACCAAATTGGGGCTCGCGCCGCAGTGTTGTTTAAACTCGTTCATCACTGCATCGAAATTAAAATCATCCCCCGCGCCTACTTTAAATAAACGTATGGCTTCGCGGCGATGATCCGGGGTTAACCCCATTTTACCCATCAGCGATTCAGTTAACTGGATTTCTGTTTCACTCACACGGCCATCGGATTTGGCCAAATGTCCCAATAGTAAAAAAACGGTGGTGAAAAAATTTGCCTGTATCGCATGTAATTGCTCATTGGACATTTTAGGCGCTACGTTTCTTTTACGATCAATTAAAAAGTGCCCTAAAATGGCACCGACAATTGCACCGAAAGGACCGCCAACAAAAATACCAGCGATAAAACCCAACACTTTTCCGATCATAATATTCTCAACTATTCAATAAAAAGCGGATACATCATCAATAACAACAAACATTCCGCGAGTCATAAATTTTGGGGGAGAATCAGGCGATGTTATTAAATCTTACGAACTGCACGATAACATTGAACAACCTGCTTTATGCCGCGCCCACTCCGGACGCCTGGCAAAATATTCCTCATATTCGGGTTGCTCGGCGTAGGGCTTGCGCAATATTTGCAATAACTTTTCCACCTCGGAATTATCGCCCTCAGCCGCTTTATCGATTGCTTGCTGGGCAAGATAATTGCGCAGTACATATTTTGGATTAACCGCATTCATCCGTTCACGGCGTTGGGTATCATCATTGCCATTCAGAACATAATCCTGCTGCAAGCGCTGCGCATAAGTGCGCATCCAATCAGCCATCGCCGCTTCTGCTGCAGCATCCGGCGCGGAATAATAAGCGCTCCTTACGATATCAACCCATTGCCGGTCGGTGTACTGATGAATGTCATCAAGCGTCAGATGGGCGAGTTGGCGATAAAAAATCGTCATATCGATTTCAGCTGTTTGCAATGCCTGTAATAAATTATCAGTCAGTATTTGGTCTTGCGCAGGATCAAACCTGCTTAGACCTAATTTATTAGCCATATCGCGCTGCGCACAGCGCTCGTATTCGGTGCGATAATTTTCCAGTGCCTGTTGTAGGGGTTCGACTTCATTGATCAATGGATAAATTGCGTTAGCGAGCTGCGTGAGATTCCATAAGGCGATGCGCGGCTGGTTAATGTAGCGGTAGCGACGCCCCTGGGCATCGGTAGTGTTGGGGGTCCAATCAGGCTCATAACCTTCCAGCCAACCATATGGACCGTAATCAATGGTTAAACCAAGGATCGACATGTTGTCGGTATTCATCACACCGTGCACAAAACCGACGCGCATCCAATGCGCAATCATCCGCGCAGTACCGATGCAAACTTCATTGAACCATTGCAAATAAATACCTGTATCGATAGCAGCTGATTCTTCATCGATTAAGTGAGGAAAATCAGAGCGGATAGTGAAGTCAGCCAGTTTTTTTAATAACTCACTATCACCGCGCGCCGATAAAATTTCAAAATTGCCGAAGCGAGTAAAACTGGGGGCAACACGGCAAACAACTGCACCGGGTTCCAACTGTGGATTGCCATCGTAAAACATATCGCGACGCACCCACTCCCCAGTTGTAACAAGGCTGAGCGCACGCGTAGTAGGAACACGTAAATGAAACATCGCCTCGCTACATAAAAACTCACGCACTGAAGAGCGCAACACCGCCAAACCATCAGCAGTGCGCGAATAAGGGGTAGGCCCTGCACCTTTTAATTGCAGTGTCCAATGCTCACCTTGTTGATTGCGAACCTCACCAAGATTAATCGCGCGGCCGTCACCCAATTGCCCCGCCCAGTTACCAAACTGATGACCCCCATAACAACAGGCATGGGGGTCCATGCCGGTGAGTAATTGATTACCGCCAAATACCTGTGCAAATTCCGGCTGCGTAAAAATAGATTCAGGCAAATCCAGCAATGCAGCAACCTCTTTCGCACCGGCCACCAACTGCGGATTTTTTACCGATGTTGGTTTTACGTGTGAATAAATTGCACCGGCGACCTGGCGGCGATAATTTTCCGTAATAGGATCTGCGGGAAGTTCACGCACTAAACGGTTATCAAATTGGAGTTGGTCAAGTTGTGTGATCATGGATATCAACTGCGAGGTCGCTCATTTGTTGTTGGAGTTACGCATTCAACAAGTCAGATGTAGGGTAAGAAAAACTACTCGATATCGAGCAACTCAACTTTATGGCCATCGGGATCTTCAACAAACGCAAGACAGCTAGATAAAGGCTACCGAAACAACCTTAAATTAGTCTTAACTAAAAATAGTTATCAATAATGACACGAGATTCAATCGCCGGATGACTCCGGCAATTGCTGCAGGATGGCTAGAATTTTTTCTGTGCACCGATGGTCAACTGATATTCGTTCAAGCCGTCGCGCGCGGTTAATGGTGTTGCCACATCAACGTGGACAACATTTCCAATACGCACCTTGGTCGAACTGAGACGCAAACCAAAACCAACGTTACTCAATGTTGGACTCTCACCATATTGCTCCAGTCCCCAGGCTTTACCCACATCGAAGAAAGCCACCACGCCTACACGTAAAATATTGAAAATATGGATATCAGAAAAATAGCGGCGCTCAATAGTGAATACGTAGCGCTCATCACCGCGCTGGTACTCCGACGGGTAACCACGCAAACCGTTAACATCACCAACCGTCAACTCTTCATACTGGGCAAGATCTTGCCCGACTTGATATTGGAAGCCCATATACCAGCGATTTTTTTCATCGACAAAATAATTGTAAGCAAAATCCACTCCCATCACCGTGCTGTTCGCCTGCTCCAATTTTGAGTGGTGCCGACCGTCAACGGTTACACCAGCTTCCATAATATGCTGTTCACTTATACCAATAATGTTGGTGTATTGCCCGATAAAACGTGTCACGTCATCAGGGTTATCAAGTTGGGTCCCCGCATAACCAACCCGGAAGGTGAAGTTCTGACCAAGCGCGATATCTTCCGGACGCTGAATCTGGTTTACGTTTTTAAATACCCCGAAACGATTTTCCAGATATTGATATTCGATCCAGGGGTAAGCTGTCTTACGTTGCTGCGGTACAGCCTGAAGGGTTTCATCCATCTCAAAGAAATTATCTTCTTCGTTGGAAAGACCAATTAACCAACGTTGGGTATGTGTATCCTGAACATCAGTAGCCATACCAAAATAAACTTCATTGAACATACTCTGATGACGAAAACGGTTTATTTCCTCATCGCCGTGACGGATTCTCAATTCCTGTGTCACATCCTGAGTATAAAAACCGGTTGCCCAGGGAGTCTCCAGAGAATAGAAAGGATGTTCAATTTTGACAATAGTGTCGCGACCATCACTGGTATCGGCGTAATAAATACGCGTGGAAATTTGCGAATTAAAAATATGCGGATTACTGATATCATAACTGATCAGGTTGCGATCATTATTTTGTTCATAACCGACAGTGAATTCCGTTCCCGTTCCCATGATGTTGCCATCAGAAATTGCAAAACCGGATTCAGTTCCCTGGGATTCTTTACTTACTGATATCTGTGGTTCTAATGCCCAGGAATCCTGGGTGATGACAACCAAATCAACCTGCTCGGCACAGATTGCTTTCGGTAAAATATAAGCGTTGGCAAGATAAGGTCGCCTGCGCAAAATGCGCTCACTTTCTTCCACTTTTTGTTGATTGAACTGATCGCCCTCTTGAAATAATAATTGCGTACGCACGACCGTCGGGCGCGTGTTCACATGCAATTTATTAAGGAACATATACAAGCGATTATTTTCGTCCGGGTCATCTTTATCGAATACTGATTTGTTGTTGTATTCAATATGACGAATCTTCTTTCCTTCCAAGCCATTGAAGCGTGTAGACGTAATGCGGGAATCTTTAATATCGGTAATTTTTTTGCCGGATGCGTAAAAATTTTCGCAAGTTGGATCGACTTCCGCAGTAATGGCAGGCTCTTCGGCATTAACCCACAGGGGTAAAAAAGCCAACATACTAAATAACCCGATATACGGGGGTTTTATCATAATAATGCCTCGTTGCTCGCTCAATGCTATGTCCAACATCCAATTTTTACTATCAGCTCTCTGCCTGAAAATTAACCTCCCACAATCTCGTCAAAAAAAGTATACGCGGGATAAGGGCATTAGCCTGCTGTAACGAATAATAAATAACTGTAGTAGAAAATATCTGTTCGGTTTCGAGCTTAGCCATGGCGTCAACTTAACTACACAGCTTCAAAGAACGCGCACCTTAGCATGACAAGATTGGCGAACCTAGCAGGCAGCTGTTAAAAGTTTTTAGTGGTAACGTGTGCTGGAGGATAAAACGGAATGCGGTTGTTGATCATCCATCGAAGAGCCATTATCACTCGCATGCGGAGAGTGATCCATTTCGGGGTGATTCATGCCCGAATGATCGTATGGATTGCGTTGTTCTGCGGAAGAACTGTCCGGGTGATGGTGCTCGTGCTCGTGTGATTGGTCATCTGGTTGATCAGGTGCATGCTGATGGTTATGCTGCTCATCGCCGTGATGGTGCTCGTGGCTATTATGTCCGCCGCCCCAAATCGTTAAGAGTCCAAACAGGATAACCAGCAACGCGAAACTCCAGCGGATCTGGCGACGCTGTAACAAGCGCCCAAGCTGCTGCGCGGCAAAACCCGTCGCAAGGACAGTAGGTAAAGTGCCCAGTCCAAAGGCCAGCATTACCAATCCGCCACCAACGGCATGACCTTGTGCCATCGCATAAGCCAGGGCGGAATAGACCAATCCACAGGGCAACCACCCCCAAATTCCTCCCAATAAAACGGCTTTCGTGGCCGTATCAACCGGCATAAGCGCTTTGCCCAAAGGCTGCAGATAAGCCCACAGGTAACGACCGCCGGTTTCCAGATAAGTAAGTCCACGCCACCAATTGGCAAGATATAAACCCATGGCAATCAGCAATAAACCGGCGAGCCAGCGCAGCCACACTGCCCCGCCCGAGGCTGTAATCTGCTGCGCGAAGATCCCCACAATCGCGCCCATTAATGCATAACTGAAGATACGCCCGAGGTTATAACTGAGCAGGATGAGCCAACGGCGCGCTTTGGCGTTGGCGGGCACGGCCATACTTAAGGCACCCATAATGCCGCCGCACATACCCACGCAATGAGCACTGCTAAAGAGGCCTAGCAGGAAAGCGGCTGTGAGGGCTGACCATTCAATTATCATACCGGGGGAGTCTTGTCGTCCTGAACATCAGGTGTGGGAGCGGATTTGTCTTGGTTGGGCTTATCCTGGCTGGATTTGTCTATTTTGGATTGTTCCGTATCAAACAATATACGATGTGCTTCAGTATCAAGATTGTCGTACTGGCCATTATTTAGCGCCCAAAACAATACCTTGATCGCCAGACCAATAAAAATCAGTGCACAAGGGACAAGAAAATACAGACTTTCCATTAATGGCTCACGCGATGAAATTACCTGGTTAAACGCAGTGCGTTAAAGATCACGATCAACGAGCTGGCAGTCATGCCGATGGCTGCCAGCCAGGGTGGAATCATTCCGGCCGCCGCCAGAGGCAATGCGAGCAGGTTATAGATCAGCGAATAACGCAGGTTCTGCTTGATGATCGCTTTGGTGCGGTGGGCGATATCGAGTGCATCCGCCAATACTTCCAGCCGATCATTCAGCAACACCGAATCAGCGCGAGTCTGCGCCAAATCCGAGGCCGAGGCCATAGCAACCGAGACATCGGCACCCGACAAGACCGGTACATCATTGATGCCATCCCCAATCATAAGCACTTTATCACCTGCCGCCTGCCGCTGGTTTAAATGCGACAATTTGTCGCCTGGTTTTGCACCGGCAACATAGTTTTCTATACCAAGTTGTTGCGCTAATTGCGCCACTGCGCCGGATTGATCGCCACTAAGCAATTCTACTGCAATGCCTTGCGCTTTAAGCCGCTGGATTAACGGAGACGCATCCGGGCGAACTTCATCAACCACGGCAATCCATGCCAGCGGCGTTTGCGTACTGGCGAGCAACAGCCAGGTGTGGAGCGCATCGGGTAATTCAAGCGCCCCATTGAAATTGGCCAGTTGCCCGGTAGCGAACCCTGCGGTTCCCAAGCGATAGGACTCGTCCCCGATACGCCCTTCCACACCGGCTGCAGTAGTTTGTTTAATATCCTGCGCCTTGAACACATCCTGCCAGGGGTGGAATGCGGCCGCCAAAGGATGGTTCGAACCTGCCTCCAATGCCGCAGCTATGCCCAACAGGTCATGATCGCTTTGGCTGACACCGGCATAGGGCTTGATCTGCGCCATGACAAATTTGCCTTTGGTGAGGGTACCGGTTTTATCGAAAATAACGCGATTCACGCTGCTTAACGCTTCAATCACATGGCCGCGCGCTACCAAAAACCCACGCTTGCGCAGATTGGCAGTTGCGGCCGACAAAGCCGCCGGCATCGCCAGCGCCAAGGCACAGGGACAGGTCACCACCAACACCGATAAAGTTACCCAAAGCGCTTGCTCCGGGCGATACCAAAGCCAGAAGGCAAACACGATGCTACAAATAATGAGTAACCGGGCGATAAAAAAGCGCGCGATCCGATCCGCAACCATTACTTGCTGCGGTTTTTCATCGGCTGCTTGCGTAGCCAAACGCTCGATAGCCGAGAGTTGGGTTGCCGCACCCAAGGCGGTTACCACTACTTTGAGCGGACTGTGATTATTGAGCGTACCGGCGATCACCATATCGCCTGGTTTTTTGCTGACCGGACGGGACTCCCCCGTAAGCAAGGCTTCTACCACAGCGCTTTCGCCCGCCACTATACGGCCATCGCAGGGAAAGGTCTCACCTGCTTTAACCAGAATCAAATCGCCCAGTTGCAAGGTTTTAATCGGCCTGGACTCTTCAACTTCATTACCATTTTCCTCGCGCAAACAGCAGGCCGTCAGTGGCATTAATTGCGCCAGATTGCCGAACGCGAGGCGATTGCGGTGGCGTGCGCGCAGCTCCACGTAACGACCAATCAGCAAAAACAGCGTGAACATGGAAACGGATTCGAAATAAACCTCGCCAGTACCGGAAACAGTTGCCCATACACTGGCAATGTATGCCAGGCCAATCGCCAAAGCGACAGGAACATCCATCACTAAATGGCGCATTTTAATGCTGCGCCAAGCTGCCAGGAAAAATGGCCAAGCCGAAAAAAACACCACCGGTGCCGCCACCAGCATTGATAGCCAGCGCAAAAAATCCAGCCAAAAATCGGTTGCGCCGGTATACATCCCCACGGCGACCATCATCACCTGCATAGTGCCAAACCCGGCAACCCCTATGCGGAACAGGGCAATGCGGTTTTCTTTTTTGATCAGTTGTTGCTGTTGATCATCCGTCGCCGGACGCGGCAGATAGCCAATCGCGGCGAGTGATTGGAAAATCTCACTCAGGGGAAATTGCGAATCCCACACAATCGCGCAACGGTGGGTACTGAGATTGACGGTGACGGATTGGATCGCCGGATTTTTTTTGAGGCGGGTTTCGATCAACCAACTACAGGCGGCACAACTGATACCTTCAAGCAGCAGGTTGGCCTGTTTGATATTGCCATCAAAGGGAATCACAAATTCAGCCTGAACTTCGGGCAAGTCGTAAATATCCCAGCGACGGTCATCTTGCCCGGTTACCTCAGGCCGATCATTACTGGCGGTGCGGAATTGGTAAAAATTCTCCAAGCCACCGTCGACGATAGCCATGGCAACCGCCTGACAACCAAGGCAACACATGCGTTGCTCTTTACCTTGAATAACAACCGGGTAATAACTGGCAGGAGGTACCGGCAGACCGCAGTGATAACAGGCCTGCTCAATGGGAACACCAGGAGACGCGGTGGATGTCATGTAACCTTGGCTACTCGACTCGTGGCGTCAGCGCCGTTACTTCGGATTCGCGGAAGTTGATTTCACCGCTCAAAGTCCAGGGAGCTTCTTTGCGCAATTCCAGATTATTAACCGGATAGAGCGTCAAATACCAAGAGTAGTCAGGTTCTGCTTTCAACTCACCGCGATAATGACCCGGCGCAATCACCTTGAGGGTAATCAACTGGTCTTTTGCGGCTTTTACCGGATGCCCCATCATAAGCAGTAACTCGTTCGGCATCAGCGTGGCATCGGCAGGAACATTCGCGATGGTGAGCAATACATCGCCGCTGGCGCGATCAAAACGCAACTCGCCACTCAAACCCAATTCGTGCGCGTGCTTATCCTGCTCAAGCGCCTGGTTGATCATGCGCCCTTCTTTGTAATAATTGTCGATGATGACATCATCCGCGCCTTTTAGCGCAATAGTCACCGTAATCGAACACATAATGACGATATAGATCAACGGACTGAATACAAACCAGAACCAAAACTGGCGATACCAGGGTTTTACAATTTCTTCGGTTGAGTCGTTCATAACTTCTCTCTGGGCAACACTTTTCTGGGAAACACCTTTCTGGGAAACACCTTTCTGCGCAACACTCACTCAGACAACCTTTAATTTAACCCCACTATATTCAGGCCGACGCTTAGGGACCAATAAACGTGGTGGTATTGGTCGCGGTAATTTCCGGATTCTCACGCGCACGGACGCGGAAACGAATTTCAGACTTCTTGTCTTTCAGATCTTCTTTATTAACAGATACCCGCACCGGAATAGTTAGCACCTCGCCTTCAAGTGCAGGAATAGATTTGTAGCCTTGAACCTTAAAGTCATAGTCACCTTCCACTTCCACATCATAAATGTGGGTGCTGCGATCCATATTGCTGATTTTCAAGGTGTATACGTTCTGGATGGTATCTTCCACTTCACGGAACATGCGCACGCCGCGGTCGCGCTGCGCCTCCAGCCCCACAGGCACACGGGTCGCGATCGAGTAGATAAACAGCGAAATCATCACTAACAACATCAGCCCGTAGCCAAATAACCGCGGACGGAGGATTTTGGTTTTGCCGCTGTTGATAGCATCTTCCGTTGTGAAGCTGATCAGACCGCGCGGATAGCCCATTCTATCCATGACGGTATTACACGCGTCGACACACAATCCGCAATCAATACACTCCGCCTGCAATCCATCGCGGATATCAATATCGACCGGGCACACCTGCACACACCAGGAGCAATCGATACAATCACCCAAACCTTTAGCCTTGTAATCATCACCGGGTTTACGCGGGCCGCGGGCTTCGCCGCGCACCGCGTTATAGGACACGGTGAGTGTGTCTTTGTCGTACATTACCGCCTGGAAACGTGCGTAGGGGCAGATATATTTACAGAACTGCTCGCGCATAAAACCGGCGTTCATGTAGGTGGCGCCAAGGTAAAACAGCACCCAGAAAGCGGTCATCAAATCCAGGTTAAAGGTGAAAAAGTTGACGATCAAACTGCGGATCGGCACAAAGTAGCCAATAAACGTCAACGATGTGACCAGGGAAATCGCAATCCAGATGGATTGGGTTGCACTTTTGCGCCAGATTTTTTCAAAGTTCCAGGGCTGTGCGTCCAGCTTCATGCGTTTATTGCGGTCGCCTTCACAGAGATGCTCGGCCCAGATAAACATTTGTGTCCAGACGGTCTGTGGACAGGTAAATCCGCACCAGACCCGCCCTACCAGCACCGTCACGGTAAACAGCAGGAACGCAGCTATCACCAGCAACCATGCAAGGTAGATGGCATCTTGCGGCCAAAATGTCAGCCAGAGGATATGGAATTTGCGCTCGGGTAAATCGAACAAAATGGCGGGACGACCATCAATTACCAACCAGGGCAGCAGCAAAAAGCCGAGCATTAACGGGATGCCGGTGTAACGGCGAAGACGTTGGTAAAAACCGGTGATGCGACGGGTGTAGATCTTATCGTCAGCCTCGTAGAGATTTACATAACGGATACCGGTATCCGCTGGCTTTGACGATTGGTCTGAAGACGGCTTTTCACTCAAGGGGATTACCTCACTACTCCACCGATCTGACTACTTTATCGACAGGAACATTAATTGAGTGCGAAAAAAAAGGCAGGCCTGAGCCTGCCTTCCTTGCAGGAAGAGCTGTTGCTTACTCTTCCAATGACAAACTGTAAACATAGGCTGCTAACAAATGAATCCTGTCTTCTTTTAACAACTCTTGCTGCGCTGGCATCTCACCATTGCGGCCATCACGGATTGTCTGGCGAATAGTCGCTGGCTCGCCGCCGTACAACCAGATCTTGTCGGTCAGGTTAGGCGCACCTACCAATTGATTACCCTTACCATCTGTACCATGACATACCACGCAGTTAGCGGTATACAACCTGGCGCCAGCTTCGGCTTTTTCTGCATCGTGCTTGTTACCGGAAAGTTGTAGAACATATTCGGCAACATCAACTACTCCTTCTTCACCCAGAATAGCACCCCAGGCAGGCATAGCAGCTTTACGGCCATTCACAATGGTTTCGTGGATTTTCTCGGGAGTACCACCGTACAGCCAATCCTTATCCGTCAAGTTAGGAAAGCCCGGGTTGCCACCGCCATCCGCACCATGACATACAGCGCAATTGTTGGAGAACAGACGAAAGCCCATTTTCAGCGCGTCCGGATTTCTGGCAACCTCTTCAATCGACATCTTGGAATAAACACCGTAAGTCTCGGCATAAACCTTTTCAGCTTTTGCCTGATCGCCACGCAATTCCCCTACTGATGTCCATGCGGGGCTATCTTTAAATTTCAAGCCCTCGTAAGCGCCGTAACCCGGATAAATAATCAGGTAGCCAAACGCGAAAATGAAGGTCAACACAAACATGAAGAACCACCAGCGTGGCAGAGGATTGTCATATTCCTCAATACCGTCGTATTCGTGACCGGTGGTTTTGGCTTCCGTGCTTTCTTCACCTACGACCGCTTTTTTGCGGTTGGCGAAGAGTATCCACAACAGCAACACCAGATTGGTGGTTGTCAGGATAATGATCCAAAGGCTCCAAAAAGTACTCATAGTTAAAATCCGCCCTATCGATGATTACTTGTGATCATCTGTCTGCTTGTCTTTAGGTTCATCGGCAAATGGCAACTTGGCATCTTCTTCAAAGCGCTTTTTGAGTTTGGGCGAAAACGCCCAAAAGCAAACGCCGAAGAAGGCAATGGTTACCAGTACCGTTGAAATTGCGCCAACTGTTCCTGCGTCCATTAGCGCTTCTCTTTGAGCAGCAAGCCCAGGTTTTGCAAGTAAGCTACCAATGCATCCATTTCAGTTACGCCCTGCACAGCTTGCCTGGCACCGGCAAAATCTTCTTCGGTGTATGGAACGCCGACTTTAGACAATGCGCGCATTTTGCCTTCGGTGTGTTTGCCATCCAGTCTGTTGTCATACAAGTGTGGATAAGCTGGCATGATCGACTCAGGTACTACGATACGCGGATTAAACAAATGCACTTTATGCCAATCGTCTGAATAGCGACCACCTACACGCGCCAGATCAGGACCGGTACGCTTGGAACCCCACAGGAACGGATGCTCATAAACCGATTCACCCGCTACCGAATAGTGGCCGTAGCGTTCAACTTCAGCACGTAGTGGACGCACCATCTGGGTATGACAGACGTGGCAACCTTCACGGATATAGATATCGCGACCTTCCAGTTGTACAGCGTTAAGCGGCTTCAAACCTTCTACCGGAGTAGTAGTTTGCTTTAAAAAGAATTGCGGAACGATTTCCACCAAACCGCCAAAGCTGATAGCGATAACCATAAATACAGTCATCAGACCGATGTTCTTTTCTACTATTTCATGACCTTTCACGGCATTCCCCTTAAACAGCTGGTGCCTGAGCAGGCTGATTAGCAGTCTCTGCAGCCAGGTTGGCCGCTTTTACAGTGCGATAAGTGTTGTATGCCATGATCAGCATGCCTGTCAGGAAGAAGACACCGCCGATTGCGCGCATGATGTAACCACCTTTGCTGAATACAACCGTTTCGATAAAGCTGTAGGTCAATGAGCCGTCCGGGTTAAACGCACGCCACATCAAACCTTGGCCGATACCGTTAATCCACATCGCCACTACGTAAAGTACCGTACCTACGGTCGCCAACCAGAAGTGCAGGTTGATCAGTTTTACGCTGAACATTTCTTCGCGGTTAAACAACTTGGGCAGCATGTGGTAAAGCGCGCCGATAGAAATCATTGCTACCCAACCAAGGGCGCCTGAGTGAACGTGACCTACGGTCCAGTCGGTGTTGTGCGACAGTGCGTTTACGTTTTTGATGGCCATCATCGGGCCTTCAAACGTCGACATACCGTAGAAAGAGAGAGCAACCACGAGGAAACGCAAGGTAGGGTCGGTACGCAATTTATGCCAGGCACCTGACAGGGTCATAATACCGTTGATCATACCGCCCCAGCTTGGCGCGAGCAGGATCAGAGACATCACCATACCCAGGGACTGGGTCCAATCCGGCAATGCGGAGTAGTGCAAGTGGTGCGAACCAGCCCAGATGTACAGGGAGATCAATGCCCAGAAGTGAACAATCGACAACTGGTAAGAGTAAACAGGACGACCCGCCTGTTTGGGTACGAAGTAATACATCATGCCGAGGAAGCCCGCCGTCAGGAAGAACCCTACCGCGTTATGGCCGTACCACCACTGCACCATGGCGTCAGCAGCGCCGGCATAGGCTGAATAAGACTTCGTCAGGGTAACCGGTACAAATGCACTGTTGACAATGTGCAGTACCGCAACAGTGACAATGAAGCCACCATAGAACCAGTTAGCTACATAAATGTGCGAGGTTCTGCGCTTGACGATGGTGCCGAAGAAAACGATGGCGTAGGAAATCCACACCAGCGCCAGCAGGATATCAATTGGCCATTCCAGCTCTGCGTATTCCTTGGCAGAGGTAATACCTTGTGGCAGGGTAATCGCCGCCAGAACAATAACGGTTTGCCAGCCCCAGAAAGTGAACGGAACCAACCATCCACCGAAGAGCGGCGCCTGACAAGTACGCTGTACTACATAGTAGGAGGTAGCAAAAAGTGCACAACCGCCGAATGCAAAAATTACCGCGTTAGTATGCAACGGACGCAAACGGCCGAAGCTGGTGTATGGTTGCAGCAAGTCATTAAGACCCGGCCAAACCAACTGAGATGCGATAAGAACGCCAATTCCCATCCCAAATATGCCCCAAACAATGGTCATAATGGAGAATTTGCGCACTATATCGAAGTCGTATACTGGAGGATCCCCAGCTACTGTCGCATGACTACCCATAGGACTTTCCTATTACTTAAAGAAAAATGAAATCGTTTGTTCTGCCAGCGCCACTTGTCGCTCAAAGCTATACGGCAATCATCACGCCTATACCCCTACTTTAGGTGCGGCATTTTGCCTTATGCGTGGCAATTTGTCTCACCTAACCAGTGCAAGGATTGATATTTATCAAATTATTTATGCGCGTTTAACCGGTTTGTAGAATAGCCCATAAATGGATATTTTCTGTACAAACCGGTATTTCGGCATTTGTTGTTTTTACTTGAGGGTACGTCCTTTGTTTGCAGCAATACGCATACGCAAAGCGTTCAGTTTGATGAAACCTTCTGCATCTTTCTGATTATATGCACCGGCATCGTCTTCAAAAGTCGCTACTTTTTCATCAAACAAGCTGTCGGCAGAACGGCGTCCAACCACATGCACAGAACCTTTATAGAGTTTCACGCGCACATCACCATTAACATGAACCTGGGACTGATCGATCGCCGCCTGCAGCATCAGGCGCTCCGGGCTCCACCAGTATCCGTTGTAGATCATCTCCGCATATTTAGGCATCAGGCTATCTTTCAAGTGGGCAACTTCGCGATCGAGCGTAATTGATTCAATTGCACGATGCGCACGCATCATGATGGTGCCGCCCGGCGTTTCATAACAGCCGCGCGACTTCATGCCTACATAGCGGTTTTCCACGATATCCAAACGGCCAACGCCGTTCTCGCCACCGACTTTATTCAGGTAAGACAGCACAGTGGCAGGAGACATTGGCTTGCCATCAATAGCAACGATGTCGCCTTTCTCGTAAGTCAGTTCGAGATAAGTTGCCTTATCAGGAGCTGCTTCCGGAGTCACAGTCCAGCGCCACATATCTTCTTCAGCTTCAGTCCATGGGTTTTCCAGAACCTTGCCTTCATAGGAGATGTGCAGCAGGTTGGCATCCATAGAGTAAGGCGATTTTTTCTTCTTGGTGAAATCAACCGGGATATTGTGTTGTTCGCAATACGCCATCAGGGTCTCACGGGAAGTCAGATCCCACTCGCGCCACGGGGCAATTACTTTAATGCCTGGCTTAAGCGCGTAGGCACCCAGCTCGAAGCGCACCTGGTCATTACCTTTACCGGTGGCACCGTGGGAGATCGCATCCGCGCCCACTTCGTTGGCGATTTCGATCAAACGCTTGGCGATCAGTGGACGGGCGATTGAGGTACCGAGTAAATACTCGCCTTCATAAATGGTGTTCGCACGGAACATCGGGAACACGAAATCGCGGACAAACTCTTCGCGCAGGTCGTCAATATAGATTTGTTTTACGCCGAGCGCCTGGGCTTTGGCGCGCGCTGGCTCTACTTCTTCACCCTGGCCGATATCGGCAGTGAAGGTGATAACTTCACAGTTGTAGTTTTCTTGCAGCCATTTGACGATTACTGAAGTGTCCAGGCCACCGGAATAGGCCAACACGACTTTTTTGATAGACGACATGGGAAGCTCCCGCTATAACTCGTTGACAATTCACCGGGCACGATCCACAAGCCACAGACCAGTACCTACTTGGGCGCGGGATTGTACTCGCAAGCCAAGCAAATTCCCACACTTGCGACGGCTAAATAACGGCTTTTGATGCTAAATGAAAACCGCTCTCAAGCATCGCAGGTTTCATCGGCTAAAAAAACAAAAGCAACCGGATTGGTTGCTTTTGTTGTATGGGTAAATCGCGCGTTAATCAGAGGCGGAAAGTGGACACTTTATCGTTCAGCGCGCGCGCTAAATCCTGCAAACTTTTTGCGCGCGTATCGCCCTGATGAGCAACCTCAGCCGAATTATCAGCCACCTGTTTAATCGCGGTGATGTTATTCAATACCTCGTTGACCACATGGCTCTGCTCCTCTGCAGCAGTTGCAATCTGTGCGGCCATTCCACTGATCGCCCCTACGGCAGTATTGATTTTATCCAATGAGCTGGATGCATTATCGGCATTGTCCACACTGCCCGTTGCAAGGCGGCGACTATCCTCCATAATCGCCACTGCATTTTGCGCGGTTGATTGCAGGGCGCCGATCATAGACTGGATCTCCTCGGTGCTGGCATGGGTGCGCTGCGAAAGCACCCGCACCTCATCGGCCACCACCGCAAAACCCCTGCCCTGCTCTCCTGCGCGCGCCGCTTCAATCGCCGCATTGAGCGCAAGCAAATTGGTTTGCTCCGCAACACCTTTGATAGTGGCAAGAATGCCGCTGATGTTTTGCACATTGGTATTGAGGGTCGCAATCACACTGCCAGCCTGCTCCACTTTTTTGGCCAGTCCCACAATCGAATCGCGGGTTTTATCAACCTGCTGCTTGCCATCACTTGCACTGCTAACCGATTCCCGCACTGCTTCGGCAGTGTGTTCAGCGTGATGGGCAATTTCCTGGGTGGCATTGGTCATCTCATTCATGGCTTGTGCAACCATGCCGATTTGCTGTTGCTGGACGCCCAAATCGCGCACCGACGTGACAGCGGAATCAGCCATAGTGCGGGCATTGTCCTGTAAATCGGTAGCCTGCAGGCGAATGTGTTTTACCAAATCGTTCATATGATCGACGAATGAATTGAAGTTGGCGGCCAGCAATCCGACTTCATCATTGGAGGTTACCGGTAAGCGGCGCGACAGGTCGCCGTCGCCGGAAGCGATATCGGATAAGGATTGGGAAACATTGTGTAACGGCAACAAAAGCACACCATTAAGCCAATTAAGTGCAATCACGGTTGCAATCAACAACACCAGGATAACTGCCAGCTGTCCCATTAATGTGGAGTGCACCGGGCCGACAAGTAGCTCGCGCTCCAGCAGCATCACCAGCGTCAAATCCGCGCCGGGAATTGCATCGGCAAACACCTGCATGGTTTTGCCATCGAGTTGGATCAAGTGCAGATCGTCTTTGTCCCGCAGCAGTTGTTGAAGCTTGTCATCGGTCAGATCGGGAGAGATATCCACCAGGGATTTACTGAGCAGGTTTTTATCAGCGTGGGCGAATACCTTACCGCCGCGAGCGATAAACATATAACCATTGCCGGGCAGATCAATATCGCGCAACTGCTGCACGATATCGTCGATCACTACATCAATACCGAGGATAGCCTTGACGCTGCCATCACTATTAATGACTGCACGCCCGAGCGACACTACATTCTTGCCGGTAGCCGATGCAACTGATGGATTATCAATGTAAGTAGCGCGCGGATTTTTGATCGCCGCTATATACCAGCCCCAGACGCGGGGATCGTCATTGCCCGCCGCCATCACCAGATTGTTGGCGTTATAGAGCTTGCCATCAGCAAACGCCAAAAAGCTGTTATCGACATCCGCGGAGATTTTTACTTGCGTGAGGTGGGCGTTGTAATTCTCTTCCGTTGCTGAGGCTGGAAACCCTTCCAGCGCCTTGCCTTTAAGCTCAAACCAATCGCTCACATACTTGCTAAACGTGGCTGAAATACCGGCAACCTGGCGATTGATATTGACCTCCATCGCGTTCATCGCCGAGCTGTAGGAAAGATAAGAAACGGCACATCCAACTACTAAAAGGGACACAGCAACTGACGTGCTGATTTTTTTGCGTAATGACCAATGAGTTGCCATCGT
Source organism: Cellvibrio sp. GW822-FHT04B05 (assembly GCF_058800985.1). NCBI lineage: Bacteria > Pseudomonadati > Pseudomonadota > Gammaproteobacteria > Cellvibrionales > Cellvibrionaceae > Cellvibrio > Cellvibrio sp. GW822-FHT04B05. The sequence continues at coordinate 709,717 of NZ_JBXAMU010000002.1, forward strand.
GAGCTCCAACTGTGTAGTGACCTTGGGAAATTGTTATTTTTATCGCGCTGTTTTTTTGTTATGCGCCCCTGTCGGGGGTTGATTGTTATTTTATATATTTTCTACTGTTGTAACTTATCGGCATAAGCCTGTAATTGCTTCAGCAGTAATTGCTGCCGCTCTGTAAGACTAGCATCGGCGGCCAGCTGTGCCAGTCGCGCATAAAATTCCGTCAAGGTGAGGCTGGACTGGGCCTCAGGGTCGGTCAGACGCCACTGGCAAAAGCGCTGCCAACGGGCTTTTTCGTCGTTATTAAGGCTGTCAGGAAAATTGCGGGCACGGTAGCGAAAGAGGATTTCCCGCAGGCGCGGATCGCGGAAATTGATCTCCGCATTGGCTAACTCATCACCATCAGCACGGCGCACCTGTGCCATCAAGCGCTTGTCCTGCTCATCAAAAAAGCCGCTGTAGAGCATTTGTTCAGGATCGGTTTTTTCGGCAAATTCCTGGCTAGTGTAGAGCTGGAAAAGTTTCTGCTGCAGCGCCTGCTGTTCATTCAGGCTGAGATTACGCAGGGTTCGCCAATGCTGTTCGCAGCGCGCTTTATCAATCGCCAGGCGTTGAGCGGTCGAGTCATTGAGCATGGACGCCGGCAACAGCATCGGGGTTTTATTGAAATGGATTTCCTTTAACGCCAACCGCTCAATACCTTCCGGCAAATCTTCCGTGCGGGTAAACAAGCGCAGGCGCAACTCTTCAACCGGCAGAGTCAAGAGCGCATGGGGATCTGATCCAAGGTTAAAGGCAATCACCGAGTTTTTATTAGTGGGGTGCATCGCCAGCGGCAATACCAACGCCGTGTTGCCATTCTCACCGGGAAAGCGCGACGAAATATGCAGTAACGGTTTATAGCTATCAATATCGATCATGTTCGCAACAAAACGTTTGTCGCGCAGGCGATAGGCGTAATCATAGAGTTTAGGTTGTTTGGTTTTGATGAGTTTTGCCACCGCGATAGTTGCATACACATCGGAGAGTGCATCATGTGCGGCTTCATGTTGCAGATTGTTGGCTTTGCTCAGCATCTCCAACTTGAAACAGGGGCGACCGTCCTCGTAATTGGGCCACTCGATACCATCGGGGCGCAGCGCGCGGGTCATGCGCACCATATCGATAATATCCCAGCGCGAATTGCCGTTGCGCCACTCACGCTCATAGGGATCGTAAAAATTGCGATAGAGCGAGTAACGCGTGACTTCGTCATCAAAACGAATTGAATTAAAACCTACACCGCAGGTACCGGGGCGCGACAATTCTGTATGGATAGCGGCGATAAAATCGCGCTCGTTCAAGCCACGCTCCTCCGCCACTTGCGGGGCAAGTCCGGTGATTAGGCAGGCTTCCGGTTTGGGCAATACATCGGGCGCGGGCTTGCAATAAATCATCAACGGCTCGCCCAAAACATTCAAATCTTCATCAGTGCGAATGCCGGCAAATTGCGATGGGCGATCCACCGCCGGGACTTCGCCCCAGGTTTCATAATCGTGCCAATAGAGCGTATTTTGCGCATCGGATTTCATTGTATTTATCCCTTCGGAACGCCCGGAATCCGGGTAACAAAACACGCAATGTAACACCCGACCGTCACTTTCCCCTATACTACGGCCTGATTTTTGCGTCTCGATGTGCCACCGCAGCACTGATTTTCGCTAGCCAACGAATCCTGCCTGGAGCCTGATAATGAGTGATTTAGACAGCCTGTTTGCCGCCAACATAAAATGGGCAGAAGACATCAAACGGGATGACCCCGAGTTTTTTTCAAACTTGGCCAAGCAGCAAGCCCCGGAATATTTATGGATAGGTTGCTCCGACAGCCGTGTACCAGCCAACCAGATTCTCAACCTGGCCCCCGGTGAGATCTTCGTGCACCGCAATGTCGCAAACGTCGTTATCCATACCGACTTGAATTGCATGACAGTATTGAATTACGCGGTAGAATTTTTGAAAGTGAAGCACGTGATGGTCACTGGCCACTACGGTTGCGGCGGCGTAAGAGCAGCGCTGGAAAATCACAAGCTGGGGTTGATTGATTATTGGCTGCGCAATATTCGCGATGTGTATTACAACAACAAAGAGATTGTCGATCAATTGACCGATGTTAATGAACGCGTTAATCGCCTGTGCGAACTCAATGTGATCCAGCAAGTAGATAATATTTCGCGCAGCAACATCGTACAAAATGCATGGGCGCGCGGGCAGGAATTAACCATTCATGGCTGGATTTACGATATTCACGACGGCATCCTGCACAAGCTGACACCGCCGATCGATTCTATTAAACAAATTCCCGAGCAATACCGCCTTTATTAAAAGTCGCCTTTACTAAAAACCACTGCTAACTGAGTGCCGCCATTAAGGCTGGTGCTCAAAACGCGCATGGAATAATTGCTCGGTTTTAGCAGCCATAATCACATCGTTTTCGTGTAAACCTTTAATTTTGTGCGTCCACCAACTCACTTTCACTTTGCCCCACTCGGTTAACAGTGCCGGGTGATGGCTATATTCCTCCGCCAACGCGCCCACAGCCTGGGTAAATGTCATTGCATTTACAAAGTTGTTAAACGGATAAATCCGTGTCAGCTGATTAACGCCTGCTACCGATTCCACTGCCCAATCCGGCAACTCTGTCAACGCATCATGCAATGCTTCCGCACTAATCAGCGGCGAGTCTGCACGGCAGGCACTGCAGGTTTTTTCGCTTAAGCGTTCCATAAATCACCTCATATTCAGCAATAATTTCTGTTCGATTCAACGCATAGCATTAAAAAATAGATCAATGTAGGGAATAACCCATAATGGGTCACATCGATCAGCATTCCCATCCAGCGTTACCATGATGATCACTATTTTTGAGTAGAAAGCCCCACAGGCTGTTCTATACTCAAGACAACTTTTAAACCGTCTGGTGCTATAACAACGGCTTATTTTAATAACATCTCCATTGCTTCCTACCCAACACTGCTCACTAATGGAAATCCAATGCAAGAGAATCCGCTCTCGCACAAACCGGTCGATAACGAATCACTCAGCCATTTCAGTTTGGCCGACGAGCAAATGCGCTCTCTTTATCACAGCTTGCCGGTGTCCATGTTGTCGTCAATTGCCATCGCCTTGATTCTCAGCGTCTCGCATTGGAAGGTGATCGGGCAAGCAGAAATTATCCTGTGGAATTTATTACTCGGCGGCACATTGCTGGCGCGTTTGATTTTATGGATTTTCTGGCACAACGTTTATCAACTCTACTCTACTTTTTTCTGGTTGTGGGCCTTTCGTATTGGCGTGTGGTTGAGCGGCGCTGCCTGGGGTGCAGCGGCCATTTTATTATTTGCACATGAGGACACCGTATATCAGGCATTGCTCGCCTTTTCCCTCGCCGGTGTTGCCAGCGGCTCTATGACTGCACTGACCGTCGACAAATACTCATCGATCGGGTTTGTGATTCTTGCCATTACGCCATTGAGTGTCATCATCTATCTGGAAAATGGGCCAACCGCAATCGCGATGACCAGCATGACAGTGTTGTTTATCTTTTTTGTTATCGTCAGCGCAACCCGTGCAAGACACAACATGGAAGATCAGCTGAATAAAAACCTGCAGCTGTTAAGGCTTACCAATGAACTTGAGTACAAACAACAGCTGGAAAAAATCATCAACAATGCGCAATCGATTTTTATTGGCGATGGCGATATTAAATCCGCGCTGGGTACTCTACTGCATGAGACATTGCCACTCTGCCACAGTGAACTGGGATTTATCGGGCAAGTCGTCAATGAAAAAAACCAAAAACCGTTTATGCGTGCATTGGTGTTTGGTAGTCTTAAAAAAGATGATCGCGCACTCGAAAATTTTCGCACCACCCATTTACCACCCAATGGCGAATACCGGAATCTGGATAGCCTTTTCGGTATGATCATGCATTCAGACAAACCGGTAATCAGCCCTCACCTCGCGCGCGATATGCGCGCGGCCGCCCTGCCCCAAGGTCACCCGACCATTAGCAGTTTTATCGGTATCCCGATTTTCAGCGGCAAGGAACACATTGCTGTGCTCGGTTTAGCCAATTCAGCCGAAGGCTACACTAATCAAACTGCAGAGGATTTGGAGCCAATCCTCAAGAGCATTGCGCAATTTGTACAGACAATGAACCACGAGCAGCAACATGCACATGACAAAGCTGCGCTTGAGGCCAGCACACTCCACACGCAAACCATCCTTAACGATATTGCCGATGGCATTATTACGATTGCCAAAGACGGCATTATCCAAAGTTTTAACCATGCCGCTGAAACCATTTTTGGTTATCGCGCTAAACAGATCATCGGTAAAAATGTTAGTGAACTCATGCCGGAACCCTACAAAACCCAACATGATGGCTATATAAAAACTCACCTTAAAACCGGCAAGAAAAATATCCTTGGCATCGGCCGCGAAGTGTCGGGACTACGCCGCAATGGTAGCGAATTTCCGATGGATCTAATGGTGTCGCGGGTGTTTCAAAATGGTGAGCCGATTTTTATCGGTATTGTTCGTGATATCACCGAAAAAAAACGTATCGACGGTTTGCGCAGCCAGTTTATTACGGCGGCTAGCAAGGAAATCCTCGGGCCATTAAACGTAATTGCTGAAGCAATAGGTTTACTACGCACAGAAGAGCAGGGAAAATTACCTGAATCAGTTATTCACATTGTAGAGATTGCGCAACACAACAGCATTAAGTTACAAAAACTCATGGACGATTTAATTGAAATGCAAAACTTATCCAAGAGTGATGCACCTTTCACATTAGAGACACGAGCGGTATTACCTCTGATTGACGAGGTATTGCGCCGCAATAAAACCTTTAGTGAAATTTACCAATCCGAGGTAATAATAAAAGCGGTGCAGCAGGATTTAACTATCCATGTAGACAGCGCGCGCTTCTATCAAGCTATCGCCCAGCTTTTGCAATATGCATTAAAATTATGCGAATCCAAAAGCGAAGTACACATACGCATTAACGAAGAACGCAGCCGGGTGAGGATTGCTATCGGCCTAAACGGGAAAAACCTCACTGATAACATCCGCGAAAATTTAATACTGTATTTCGGACAACATGGCGATACCATAAACCACAGCCAATTTGCCGAAGGTGATCTTGGCCTTGCCATGGCAAAGGAAATTATCGAAAAGATGCATGGGAAAATAAACTTTGAATCCAAATTCGACGATAACTATTTTATAGTAGAGTTCCAACAAGCAGTAAAACAATTTTAACCCATAGGAAAAACGCAAATATTTCTGCGCATTACAATCGATTGCCACTGCCCATTGCTTTAATCTTCTCGAGCAGAGCTGTCCCCATCAGTTCCAATGCCACAATTTGATCAACACCGCCCATTGCAACCGCCTCCCTGGGCATGCCGTAAACCACACAACTCGCTTCATCTTGCGCAAAGGTATAACCGCCCTGGTTGCGGATATCCAACATACCTTTGGCTCCATCTTTACCCATACCGGTCAACAAGACCGCCAATACATTTTTACCGCCTGCCATAGCTACCGACTCCATCATCACATCCACCGCGGGCCTATGGCGATGCACAGGCTCGGCGTCAGACAACTTTACCAGGTAATCCGCACCCGAACGCACTACTATCATATGGTGTCCACCCGGAGCGAGGAAAGCATGACCGGGCAAAATACGTTCGCCCCCTTTGGCTTCCACCACATGTAAGCGTGTTGTTTTATTTAACCGCTCGGCAAACGTACGTGTGAATCCCGGCGGCATATGTTGCGTCATTACAATTCCGGGAACTGCAGCGGGTAATTGCATCAGTAGTTCCTTTATCGCCTCCGTTCCACCCGTTGATGCACCAATAGCGATAATTTTTTCTGTACTTTGCAATCGCCCGCTAGTAATTATTTTTTGTCCCGGCATTACATCAGGACGATCTTTTATTACCCGCGCCCGCACTTTCACACCGGCAGCGGTGCGAATCTTCTCCACAATTAATTCTGCGTATTCGCGAATACCGCTGGTGATACCCAATTTAGGTTTTGGTACAAAATCAACTGCACCCAGCTCCAATGCGCGCAAGGTTGCTTCAGCTCCAGCTTCTGTCAGGGTAGAAATCATCACTACCGGTGTCGGGCGCGCCTTCATTAATTTTTCCAGAAAAGCCAATCCGTCCATGCGGGGCATTTCAATATCCAGTGTTATCACGTCAGGAGCAAATTTATTAACCATATCGCGTGCAATGTAGGCATCGGGCGCAGCACCTACAAGGGTCATACCCGATGTGGCGCGAATAATTTCCGCAAGCAAACTACGCACTAACGCAGAATCGTCCACCACTAACACTTTAATTCCCATGCATGTCCCCCATCAGAGCAAACCAGCTGAACTCATTCGAAAAATTCCACATCACCACTTTTGGGTGTAAATTTAACGCGCATCCGATATTCACTTTCGCGGTCAATAATCGTCGTATTGTGTAAGGATTTAATTTTTTTAACCAACACTTTTCCAGTATCGGGGAAAAAGTAAACCTTGCGTGGAAATTCGTCGAGCAAATCCCTGGCAATTACGGGAATTTTTTCGTTATGTAAATACTCCAATACAAATGCGGCATTACGCTGCCCAATATTATTCAACGTTAGGCCGCGCAGTACATTGCCACCACCAAACACTTTCGCCTCCATGCGTGTGCGGCTAGCGCCCATCTTCAATAAATGGTTGATCAGTAACTCCATTGCATACACACCGTAGCGAGCGGACTCCGTCAATAAACCCGCTTCATCGCTATTATCGTTAGGCAATAGAAAATGATTCATGCCACCGATACCGATAGACTTATCGCGCAAGCATACCGCCACACATGAACCCAACACCGTTACGATCATCTTGTCGCCATTAGTGACGTAATATTCCCCTGGCAAAATTTTTACCGCGTGCCGTTCAAAGTGGCGATCAAAATAGGTAGTTGGCGCGAGATGGACATTGTTATCGTAATTCATTATCGCCTGCCCGAGTACTATCAGCCAATTGGTATATTGTCTTGCCGACTAACTTGACCAGATTTGTAGCATGCGAAAAACTTTCTGAATGGCCCGCAATATAAATTCCATCGTGTTTCAATAACCGCAACATACGCTCCAGCAGTCGCAGCTGTGTTGGTCTATCAAAATAAATCATGACATTGCGGCAAAAAATAACATCGAACCCACCCGTTAAATCCCACTCCTTATCGAGCAAATTAATCTTTCGAAACTCGATGAGTTGCTGCAGTTTGTCGACCACCCTGGCTTTGCCACTATTAGCACCCTTGCCACGCAAAAAGAATTGCTTTTTTTGCTCGATTGTAAGTGCATCCAACCGCTCAAGTGCATATACCCCCTGCTCAGCAAATTGCAACACACTGCTATCAATATCAGAGGCGAGGATTTCCACCAGTGGCGAAAAAGTGCCGAAAGCTTCAATCAGGGTCATCGCTATCGAATAGGGTTCTTCCCCTGTACTTGCGGCAGCACACCAAACACGGAACTTTCCCGGGGCATTCATTTTTTGTCGTGCTATTTTTGCCAAAGAAGAGAAATGGTGGGCCTCGCGAAAGAATGCAGTGAGATTGGTGGTAAGCGCGTTAATAAACTCTTGCTGTTCTTCTGTATGTTGTTCAAGGTACTGCAAATATTCATCAAAGTTTGACAATTGTAAAACTCGCAGGCGTCGCGCTAGCCGGCTATAAACCAGCTGCTTCTTACTGTCCCCCAGACTGATGCCGGCCATGCGATAGATAATTTTTTTAATCCGTGCAAAATCAGCATCGGAGTAAACAAATTCGCGTCCCGGATTTTCGTCCACAGATGTCATCCATATTGGTTATCGCACCATCACCTTAACCAGTTCAAAAGCAATTGCAGGATCAATATAAAGCTGCAACTGCTTTTGGCCGAATAAGAAAATCTAATTTAAACAACCATTAGAATTGTTCCCATTCGTCATCTGCCGATGAGGGAGGCGGTATTAATTTTTTGGTCGTCGCTGACTTCTTAGTCGCTGGCCCGGATAGAGCCGAGGGCCGCTGGTTAGATGAAGGACGGTGCACCTGATCATCGGACAACCGGAATTGCGCAACGCTACGGGTTAATTGATCTGCTTGCGACTGCATACTTTCAGCTGCTGCAGCGGCCTCTTCTACCAATGCCGCGTTTTGCTGCGTCATCTCATCCATTTGCGATACAGCGGTTGAAACCTCTTCAATTCCACTGGATTGCTCGGCTGATGCAGCGGCTATTTCTGCCATGATGTCGTTCACGCGTTTAATCGCACTGACAATTTCTTTCATGGTATCGCCGGACTTGCCAACCAATTGATTGCCGTTATCAATTTTTTGCACCGAATCAGAAATCAACGCTTTAATATCTTTAGCCGCATTTGCTGAACGTTGTGCCAAGGTGCGTACCTCTGAAGCAACTACGGCAAATCCTCGCCCCTGGTCGCCAGCACGTGCGGCTTCAACCGCTGCGTTTAATGCAAGAATATTGGTTTGGAAAGCGATGCCGTCAATAACGCCGATGATGTCGGAAATTTTGCGCGCTGAATCATTAATCGCATTCATGGTGGTGACCACTTGCTGGATCAAGGTGCCGCCATCGGTTGCCACTGTCGATGCTTGTTCCGCCAATACATTCGCTTGCTTCGCGTTATCAGCATTGAGTTTCACCGTCGACGTTAACTCTTCCATTGATGAGGCAGTTTCTTCAAGATTTGCTGCCTGTTGCTCGGTGCGGCTGGAAAGATCGGCATTGCCCTGCGCAATTTCGCTGGAGGCAGTAAAAATAGTATCGGCGGCGCTGCGAATATCACCCAGCATGCTGGTGAGGCTACTAGTTGTCTCGTTGCAATAATTTTTCAATTCACCAAAGGTACCGGAATACTCGGCAGTAATTTTTTCGGTGAGGTCACCTTTGGCAATCGCGCCTAATACACGTGCAACATCGTTCAAGCCTTTTTCTGCGGTAGTAACCAGAATATTCAAACCCTCTGCCAATTTCAGGAAGAAACCATCTTTACCGTCAGTTTTAATTCGCTCGCTGAAGTTACCTGCTGCTGCCGCTTCAACCAAACTATTCACTTCAACTTCAACACCTACTTCAATTGTTCTATCCTGCCATTCAACAACCGAGCCCAAACGCACACCGTCTTTGGAAAAAATTGGATTGGCGACTAAGCGGAAATGGCGTTTACCAACCACAATATTGGAAGTATAAGTGGCAGTCAGATTTTCTAACAATTTCATTTGATGTGCAGGATTTTTATGGAAAATATCCATGTTGCTGCCAACAACTTTATCGACAGAAAAATGCGGTAATACCGATCTGATGTCGGACTCTGCCATGCGCAACATTTTCTCCACCGACTTGTTCATGTAAATAATATTGCGCTCAGAGTCTGCAATCATCACGTTAGTCGTAGTGGTTTCCAGCGCACCCAGGATGCGGCTCATCTCATGTTCAGCAGCAACTTCTTTAGTACGATCAATCCACTCGACCACCGAACCGATACGCTCACCGGATTCGCCAAAAATCGGATTGGCAATCAGGCGAAAGCTGCGCCCTGCAACAACGATGTTGCCAACATAGGTATCACGCAGATTTGCCAGAAGCTGGCTTTGGTGAGCAGGATTTTTATGGAAAATATCCATATTGCTACCCACTACCCTGTCCACTGAAAAATGCGGCAATGCTTTACGCAAATCCGATTCTGCTTCACGCAACATTGCCTCCACCGCCTTGTTCATGTACACAATTGTTCGGCCTGCGTCAGCCAACATAATATTGGACGAGGTGGCGTGCAGTGCCTGTCGGATTTGTTCATTCAATATTTCCTTACTGGTATCAATACTTCGATAACAGTAAGTAAACGATGTAATTACAATTGCAATCACAATAAGGGAAATAATAAAAATCATGGCGTGGCTTTCGGGCACCGCCGTAAAATAAGCAACAATGGAAAGCACTATGGCACCGGTGATAGCGAGCACCCCTGCAATGGCGATCTGGGTTTTAACAGAGAATTTCATAATTTTGCTTCCTTTATTCCTTATCGACGAGGTTGGAATCAAATAATCCAAGTTCCTGGCTTGATATCAATTCATTGATATCAACCAAAATAACCATCTGCTCACTGACGGTTGCCAGCCCCAATAAATAGCGGCTATCAAACGCGACACCAAAATCCGGCGGTGGACGCACCTGTTCTTTAGTCAAACTCACAACATCTGAAACACCATCGACAACTATGCCCAGGATACGACTGTGGATATGCAACACAATGACAATAGTGAATTCGTCATAAATAGCTTCTCCAACATTAAACTTAATGCGCAAATCGACAATCGGAACTATATCGCCGCGCAAATTAATAACACCTTTAATAAACGGCGGCGCATTGGCGATTTTTGTAACGGATTCATAACCGCGAATTTCTTTCACTGTCAGGATGTCGAGCGCGTAATGCTCTTCGCCCAAGGTGAACGTTAAAAATTCCTGTTCGTCTACTGTCATCATTTTTGATCTGCCTGTTCCATATTGCGTTTAGATCATAGGATCACTATCAAACTGCTGTGGCCAGCTGCAAGGTGTTATTAACAGTTAGTGCTAGTGATTCCACATCCACAATCAGTGCGACACTGCCGTCGCCCATAATGGTTGCACCGGCGACCCCCTGCACACGCTTATAATGTTGTTCAAGACTTTTAATAACGACTTGTTGCTGACCAACCAGACCATCAACAAATAATGCAAAACGGTATTTATTGGTTTCGATAAGCACAGCGATGCCTTTGCTGACATCGGTAAATTGCGGCTCCAATTGCATCACTTTATAAAGCGGTAAAATTGGCCAGTATTCATTGCGAACATGCAATAACTGATCATCACCAGCCAGTGTTTTAATATCTTTAGCTGCGGGCTGCATGGATTCGACAATGTGTACCAGTGGCACAATAAAAGTTTGCTCACCCACAGAAACACACATGCCATCAACAATGGCCAGGGTAAGTGGCAAATGAATAGTAAAGGTAGCGCCTTCTCCCGAACGCGATTCAATATTGATGCGGCCCCCCAGGCTTTGTACGTTGCGTTTAACAACATCCATCCCCACACCGCGGCCAGATACATCCGTTACTGCAGCGGCCGTAGAAAAACCGGGAGCAAAAATTAACTGCCACACTTCTTCGTCTTTCGGATTTTCACTAATCGGAATATTATTTTCGCGCGCCTTTTCCAAAATACGTTCACGATTCAAACCACCGCCGTCGTCGCTGATACTGATAACAATATTACCCCCTTGTTGCGCCGCACGCAGGATTACTGTACCCGTGGGATTTTTACCGCGCTCGCTGCGCACTGCTTCGGATTCAATGCCATGGTCAATACTATTACGTACCAAATGGGTTAATGGATCAACCAATTTTTCGGTCAAACCTTTATCCAGCTCGGTTTCGCCGCCCTCTATAATCAAATCAATTTTCTTGCCTAATTTGCTGGATAAATCGCGCACTACGCGCGGAAAGCGATTGAACACAAAAGAAACGGGTAACATGCGGATTGACATAACCGCTTCCTGAATCTCACGGGTATTGCGCTCCAGTTCATTTGCGACCGCCTGGAACTTTTCACCTAACGCCCCCTCCAGGCTTTTGCCAAGTAAACTCATCATGGATTGGGTTATAACAATTTCACCGACAAGATTGATTAGCTGATCAACTTTGGAGACATCAACACGAATCGATGTACTTTCTACACTCACACTCTCGCTATTTTTTGTTTTAGTTGGGACTGCCGTTGATAGTTTTTCGTTTGGTGTAATTACTGATGGGGATGAATTGTTGGTTAATGCCTGTGGCGCAGCCGCTGAAGAAACCGGGTTTGTTGTGTGTGCTGTAATCGGGATATTATCAAAAAAGCCAAATCCATCATCCGTTGCTGGAACAGTTGTAGCTGCTGGGGCATGCTCCTCAAACAATCCAAATGTTTCAGCTATCGCAGATGCCGGGTCGGGAAGGTCATCGAAAAAACCGAAGGATTCTTCGTTAACTTCAGTTTCGTTTACTGCGGATTCTGCTGCTGTTGGCGCGGGAAGGTCATCAAAAAATCCGAATGAATCATCTTCACGAGGATTATCAAAGAATCCATAAGGCTGCTGCCATTTTTGTTCTACATCGATAAAAAAACCATAGCCTTTTTTGCCTTCTGCGGCGGCCTGATCTGAAGCAGAGCTGCCCGCCGTAACCACTTCCAATTTCCGTGTCAGGGTCTGAACTTGATGCCAATTCAATTGAGCATTAATGCGGTAACAACGTAAAATTTCTTTTAATTGGTCAACTGAACCTAAAAATAGATCAACCATTTCGGAAGTGATAGCCATCCTTCCCTGACGGATTTTATCCAGCAGGCTTTCCATAATATGGGTTACGCTTGCAAGTGCATCAAAACCAAAAATACCACTTCCACCTTTAATAGAATGCGCCGCCCGAAAAATGCTGTTCAGCATTTCCCCATCAGGGTTATCGATATCCAAATCCAACAATAGCTGTTCCATTTCGTCGAGGTGTTCCTGGCTCTCCTCGAAAAAAACGGCATGGAATTGTTTCATGTCAATCGACATAGCCAACGTCCTTCGCAATACATTCAACATTTCCGTAGGGGCGCCGCTTGCTGCGCCCTTGGGATTTCCTCATAGGTTATTGGGCGCGGCAAGCAGCGCCCTTACCCCATTACTTTTTTGGCAATCTCCAACAACTTGCCTGGATCAAAGGGCTTCACCATCCAACCCGTTGCACCGGCTGCGCGCCCCTGCGCTTTCATCGCATCGCTCGCTTCTGTAGTCAGCACAATGATCGGTGTGCGCGTATGTGCTGGTAAACCACGCAAGGATTTAATTAACGTGAGGCCATCCATATTCGGCATATTCTGGTCAGTGAGGACAAAATCGTAGGTTCTGGTTTTGCACAAATTAAATGCTTCCAGCCCATCCTTGGCTGCCGTTACGGTGTAGCCAGCAGATTTGAGCGTCGCCTCCACCATTTGCCGAACAGACACTGAGTCATCCACAATTAACACATGCTTACTCATAACAATTACCTGTGTGATAATTAAAATCGGCTCTACTACTGGTTATACAGGCGCTATTTACCATGAAGGATTAATAGTCGCTTTAATAAAATTGCCCGGTGGAAAAACTTCTACCTTTTGTGCAAGGTTACGAATTAACTGCAAACCTCGCCCCGATAAAATCGCATCAATATTGGAGGTAATAGCTGAGCTGTCATATCCATTGCCGCTGTCGCGCACACTGACTTCAAGATGCGGTGGAGTTGCATTAGTCACCCAGGTCAGCTGCAGTTCGATAAAATCGTTAGCCGTCAATGTCGCCAGGCGTTTATCGCGCTCCCTGAAATAGTGATTAAAACCATCCGGTTCTTCCTTCATTGACGATTCCAATTTTAAAATTCCATGGTCGACGGCGTTACTCACCATTTCACTGACCACCAAAAAAATAATCTGGCAAAAACTTTGGTTAATGTCGAAATGCTGCAAAAATTTGTTACACAAGGGTGGAATCTCACAGCTGGCAATTTTCTTCCCGGAAATTTTTACGCTCCACGAAAAATCCCCTATATCTTCCTGTACGTAGCCACGGCTTATGCTTTCATTTAATTGTCGCTCACAGTTGGCAAATATCAGCTGTGGCTCCAACATGCAAATGGATACATCATCTTTGTATTGATCGCATACAGCGTGTTCGTGTAATGCATCGATTAAGACAGTTTGTAAATTATCGCCATCAGCTTTTATCAGCTCTACTACACGTGCGGAAGAAAATGAATCGCCAGTTGCATTCACTTCCTCAATCAAACCATCGCTATGGGCGATGATGGTTCCCTTTCCGGAAAAGTTACAAGTAACCACATTTGCATCAAACATTTCTTCATCCAAAATCCCCAGCGCCATATGTTGGGATTTGAATGATTGCAAAATTTTTCCCTGATGCACCCAATAAGCCGTTGGCATCCCGCCATTCCATACTTCTATTTCTTGTCGCTCTTGATGCATTTGAATCAGAATCGCGGCAACAAATCGATCTTCCGGTGTGTCACGCATCAATTTTTTATTCATTTCCGCCACAATGGTTTGGATATGGAATCCTTTCGCGACCATGCTGTTAAAAATGGCTACCACGGGCATAACCGTAATCGCTGCGGAGAGACCATGACCAGTGGCGTCTGCCAATAAAAAGTAAAGATCCCCACTGGGCGAAATCCTTGCCAGCGCGATATCACCACAAAATGAGGAGGACGATTTCAACCAAAGCGATACCCCCTCAATAGCTTGACTATTTTGGCGGAGCAAATATTCGTAAGTATATTTTGCTATCGTTTCTTCGCGCTCGGCCTCTCGTTTAAACCGCTCCAGCTCTGCATTCTGTAAAGTGATAACGCGTTGCATCGCCACGGATTTAATCAGTGCACTCACTTTCAATGCCAACAGCGAAAGATTGACTGGCTTGATGATGTAATCATCTATGCCACAAGCGAAACAATTCTCCAAAAAATCCGGATCTTCGTTGCCGCTCACCATAATCACCGGTGGTTTCTTTAACTGCGCATGGCTGTTAACTTCTGCTAAAAACTCAAGCCCGTTGCCATCACCCAATTGGTAATCCAATAACACCAAATCGACTTCAACATCTGCCTTCAATAATGGCATTGCTTCGGCAAGGCTATAGGCAGTTCGGGTTTGGAATCCTTTATCCTGTAAAAATTCGCAAAAAAGTCCATTGAGCAACTCGTCATCATCGACCACCAAAATGTAATGAACCGAGCTAGCAAATGATTCGTTCATAATGATCAGATGTACTCAAAAAGCCTTTGCATATTTGCCATTGCGAGTATCTGTGCTGTAGCTCCCTTGGCTCCCTTGATCATCATTTTTTTATTGGCGGCAGCAGCGCGACGCTGCCACATCATCATCATTCCCAATGCCGCACTATCCAGATACTCCACCCGGCTAAAATCAAACACGATGGCCGTTATTGCTGGACTCTCGACATACTCGGTACATTGCCGCTGAAATTCTTTGTGGTATCCGTAATCGAAACGATTCGGTAACACTACTTGTGCCCTGTCGCTCATAAATTATCCCTTCTGTGATTTTTGCATCACTCAGGTAAGCTCAATGATTTTTTGCAAATTCGCCAAATGTAAAATTTCTTTTGGCGCCGCCTTTAAATTAATCATGGCCATTTTCGAGTGCTTAGCCTGGACTTTTTTTTGCGACATCACTAATAAGCCAATGCCTGCACTATCGATATACTCCAGATCGCTGCAATCCAGCGTTATTATTCCAGGTGTTTCCAATGCGGATGCAACCTTGCGATTAAATTCAACACCGGAAGAATAATCGAAACGCTTTGGCATCCTTATTACTGCTACATGTGCCATAAAAATCTCCACGATTTTCCTAAAAAAGATCTACCGAACCGCTATCAACTGATGAAGCTGATACCGGATTATGTTTCTGGCGCAGGCCAGCGCTTTTGTATTTTTCCAATTCAATTGTTAACTGCGTAAAATTACTTTCCGGTAGCGCCAGTGATGTCGCTATAGGGACCAGTTCTTCGAGCCGGTGCAGGGTATGACGTATATTTTGAGTAGACATATCTTCAAATTGTAGCGCGCGCATAGCGTTGTGTAGCGCCTGTACTAATTGTCCGACCAGTTGCTCCATCTCTTTTGTCATACCCTGGTTTTTATCTACCGATTTAATTAAATTTTCGCTGACATCCTGCATATCCGCTTTTGCCTGCAGCACGTAACTCATATCCTGGGATGCGACATCACCCACAGTGCGGGTCAAATCCTCTATAGCGTTTGCTATATCGCGCAATTGCTTTTGGATATCGAGACTAAAACCGGCTGAACGGTTTGATAATGCCCGTACCTCATCAGCGACTACCGCAAATCCACGCCCACTTTCACCGGCGCGAGCCGCTTCAATTGCCGCATTCAGTGCAAGCAAATTGGTTTGTGCAGCAATTTGGTCGATATCTTTCAGCGCTTTAAGGACATTCGGCATTTTGTCTGCAATTGCACCAACCTTTTCAACCAACTCCATTGACGAGGTGCTCATATTAACGGTGGTATCTACAAACTGGTTGAGCAGCGTGTAGGTATTCTCTGCAAATAAACTCATGCGCGCCGAAATAGTTTGGCAATTTTTTTCGTCGTCCACTTCATTTAACAAACGCTGGACACCGCGCTGCTGCTCTTCTAATAATGCTTTGATTTGCTGAAATGCGCTGGTGAGAATGTTTATCGCATCGGTTTGAATTCCAATCTGTGCAACCAGATTATTTGCGCTCTCTTGCACGACCTCATTGATTAGCGCGCTGGTTTCACTGAGTGCAGGTGAGACAGGACGGTGATAGTCGTTCGACAGGGTTTTATCGTTTGCTGATACATTACCGCTTGCATCAATCAGGAAATACCCCAGCAAAGCAGCCGCAAATACCGGGCCTGCAAGAGCATGGAGATAGCTGCCCAGCAAACATCCGCCAAGCAAGGCGACGGCAATTAGCCATAGTGGTTTCACCTGCATAAGCGCATCTAACTCCAATGACTCCATGGTGATTAACGCAAGCAGCCCTATACGATTTATCAGAGGGAGGCCAAACACGATTATTTAAAAGTAGCAGGTTTATTCCAGCTTGCGCAGTTTGCAAAACGTTTGGGGATTTTTTCAGTGATTAGTTGCAAAAAGTAAAGTGGGATTAAATGGCGGATAAAAACACCAAGCTATGTTTTTAATTGCAAATTTTTATAAAAATTTATTTTTAGCAATAAAAAAACCGGCAATTATTCAATTGCCGGTTTTTTATTTGATCGGGAAAATATTACACGGAATTACACAACAGTGATTTATTGCACTTGCACTATGCCTTCTTCTATTTTTGCTTTCCAGATTTGTGGGCCAGTGGTATGCACTGACTCACCGCGTGAATCCACTGCAACGGTAACAGGCATATCTTTAACATCAAATTCGTAAATTGCTTCCATTCCCAGTTCAGGGAAGCCAAGCACCTTGGCAGATTTAATTGCTTGCGCCACTAAATAGGCCGAGCCACCAACAGCCATCAGATACACTGATTTGTTGTCGCGAATTGCATCAATCGCGGTTGGACCACGCTCGGATTTACCGATCATTCCCAGCAGTCCGGTTTGCTCCAGCATAGTCCGGGTGAATTTATCCATACGGGTCGCTGTAGTTGGACCTGCCGGACCGACTACCTCATCGCGCACTGGATCAACCGGGCCGACATAATAAATAAAGCGGCCTTTCATGCTGACGGGTAATTGCTCACCCTTCGCCAGTAGATCAGTCATCTTCTTATGGGCGGCATCGCGACCAGTGAGCATTTTGCCGGATAACAAAATAGTCTCGCCGGTTTTCCACTCCAGCACGTCTTCGGGTGTAACAGTATCCAGATTAACGCGACGCACGCTATCGCCCACATCCCAACTGATTTCCGGGTAATCTTCCAATGACGGCGGGGTTTGCAGTGCCGGGCCTGAACCATCCAGCACAAAATGCGCGTGACGGGTCGCCGCGCAATTGGGAATGATAGCGATGGCTTTGTTCGCCGCGTGAGTCGGATAATCTTTGATTTTGATATCCAGCACGGTAGTCAAACCACCCAGACCCTGGGCACCAATACCCAGGCGATTCACTTTGTCGTATAACTCGATACGCAATTCTTCGTAGCGGTCTTTTGCACCGCGCGCTTGCAGTTCCTGGATATCGACCGGATCGAGCAATGCCTCTTTCGCCAGCAGCATGGCTTTTTCGGCCGTGCCACCGATACCAATCCCGAGCATGCCCGGTGGACACCAGCCAGCACCCATTTTTGGCACCTGCTCAAGTACCCAATCCACTACTGAGTCAGAGGGATTCAGCATCGCAAACTTGGTTTTTGCTTCCGATCCGCCACCTTTTGCCGCTACATGGACATCAACCGTGTTGCCGGGAACTATGTTGTAGTGAATGACAGCGGGGGTGTTGTCGCCGGTATTTTTACGCGTACCGTCCGGATCGGAAAGGATAGATGCACGCAGCACGTTATCCGGGTTCATATACGCGCGGCGCACCCCTTCATTCACCATATCGGTCAGGCTCATTTGCGCATCCCATTGGACATCCATCCCGACAGTAACGAACACGGTGACAATACCGGTATCCTGGCAAATCGGGCGATGCCCCATGGCACACATGCGCGAGTTAATGAGGATTTGCGCCATGGCATCTTTAGCGGCCTTACTCTGCTCGCGCTCGTAGGCCTGGTGCACGGCCTGGATAAAATCAACGGGATGGTAGTAGGAGATAAATTGCAGCGCATCTTCGACGCTGTCGATAAGATCTTGTTGGCGAATCACGGTTGGCATAATGGACTTCTCGATTGTTAGGTCGTAAAGCGGAACGGGTAAAAAGTGGCGACAATTCTACACCATGATGCTCGCTGCTGCTGAGTCCGCGCGACCACAATGCCGTCAAACCTGCACCAACAAAATGCATTCAACCAGGGCCCACTAAAAAGTACGAAAAACAGTCGACTTACTCTTTATGATCCCGTGCAAACAAACGCCAAACAGCTAGGCTTGAATAAACACCAATCTTAGGAATCAGCTGGTTATGAATTCTTTTTCACTGCGTTTCAAACTGAGCCTCAGCGTTGCCCTCATACTCGCGTTCAGTATGGGCAGCTTGAGCTTTGTAGCATGGCGTTCCATGTCATCCAATGCGAGCGAATCAATCGAACACAGTGCCAACTCGATGCAAGAAACCATCAATGGCCGACTGTACGATATAGCCCGCGCAACAGCGCTGGAGACGAGCGCACTGCTCAACCGCAATTTTGATATAGCCTTGCATCTGGCTGCTGCACTTAGCAGCACGGCGCGAGGCGCAACGGCGCCAAGCTACTCACGTGCGCAAATAAAACAACTCACTTACGACATCCTTGTGGCATCACCAGCCGCATCGGCGATATACGCGCAATTTGATCCCAATGGTTATGACGGGCGCGATGCAGAATTTGTCGGCGACAAACTGTATAGCTCGGATGTGGGCAGCGTGGGTATCTATTGGGTTGCCGACAACGGCAAGGCGGTGTTCAACCATGTCGCCTTCACTTCACAATCCGATGCGACCCGCGATGAAAATGGCCAGCGAAAATCAGAGTGGTATTTGTGCAGTAAAGACAGCATCAAACCCTGTTTGATGGAGCCCTACTTGTACGAGATCAACCCCGGTAATTCCATGTTGATGACATCGCTGGTTGCGCCAGTGGTCGTTAATGGCGAGTTTCGCGGTGTGGCGGGGATTGATATCAACCTCCCCGTATTACAGAAGCGTCTACTGGAGCAAGCCCAGATGCTCTACAACGGCAAAACCAGCATGTATCTGCTCAGCTCAGGCAATCTGGTTTTGGCAAGCAACCAACATCCGGAATATTTGGGCAAATCGCTTGAGGCAAACGATAAAGAATTATTCAACCTGCTCAAACAAAACACTCGCGACCAATTTATTCATAACAACCAAATCATTACCGTTCAGCCCATCAAAGTGGATGCAACGCAAAACCAATGGTCGATGGTCATAGTAACGCCGGCGGCAATTGCCTATGGCGTTGTCGATGAACTAAGCCAATCGCTGCAAGACAGTAGCGTAACTACCGCGACCAATATGATCATGCTCGCTATCGTATTGTTGGTTATCTTTGTGGCGGTGGTATCGCTCTGGATTAAAACCTCAACCCAACCGATTGTGCGCATGAGTGAAATGATGCGCGACCTTGCCAGCTCCGATGGCGACCTGACACGCAAATTAATTCCATCAAAAGACAAGGAATTAATTGACATGGCCGACGGTTTTAACCGCTTTACTGAAAAATTGCGCAGCATGATTATTGCGCTGAAGCAGGACTCGGAAAAACTCAAAGATCAAAGTAATAGTTTGACCGGCACATCGCGCAATACACGCTCTGCCACCGAGGTACAGGTTGCACAAATTCAAAATATTATGACGGCAATTCACGAGATGTCGGCAACCGCCAACGAAGTTGCGAAGCTGGCCAGCAATACGTCCACCGATTCCGAAGCCTCAGTTAAAGCGATCACCAACGCGCGGGATCTATTCCAGCGCACAGTGGAAGAATTTAAAGGTGTAGCGATAGATTTCTCCAACTCCAGCCAGAAAATCCAGTTGGTCGCGGAAAGCAGCAATAAAATCAGCGGCATTACCGATGTAATTCAAGGCATAGCAGCGCAAACCAATTTACTTGCACTGAATGCGGCAATTGAAGCGGCGCGTGCCGGTGAACAAGGGCGCGGTTTTGCCGTAGTTGCAGATGAAGTGCGCTCACTCGCTGCGCGCACCCAGCAATCGACCGAGGAAATTAAAAACCTGATCCAATCCTTGCAACAACAAGTTGACCAAACAGTTGTGCAAATTAACCAAAACACCCAGCGAGTGGGCGACACATTAGTCGAAGCAGAACATGCTTATGAACGCTTAACAACGGCAACGGAAGGTATGAACGCAATCACCGACAGCTCCTATCAAGTAGCTGCGGCTGCGGAAGAACAAAATCAGGTGACGGAGGAAATCAATCGCAATATTTCTGCAATTGGTGATGCGACCCAGGAATTGGAACGACTCTCCAACAGTATTTTTAATGCAAGCAACAATGTCGATAAAATTACCCAGGATATTGATAGCCATCTGGCACAACTGCGCTGCTAATTATTTGCGGGAAAGTAAAACCGCAATAAAAAAACGGGATCGATTTCGATCCCGTTTTTTCTTTCGCCAAGTACGAATTCAATCAAACGATCATTTTGGAGCCAAACCCAACTGTTGCTTGATTTGTAACAGCTCGCGGTTGGTGCTGCGACGATATTCATCGATTGCAGAAATCGCTTCTTCGTTATTGCGCAAACGCGTCGCTAAACTGTCCAATGCAGTTAACTCCAACTCCATTTTATCCAACCGCTCCCTCATATTTTGCACGCTTTGGTTTTGCTTGCTCACACTGGTACTCATGCCATCAATTTTTGCAGCAGCGGCAGCGGCTTCCGTTTTGTTTGCGGCAACTTCCTGTTTCAAGGACGCTATACCGGTTTTTGCATCGTTACCCAGTTTTTGCGCATTGGCGGCATCGCGTCCTACCGCCGTTATCTTTTCGGTATTTGCAGTAATCGCCTTACGGCTTTCATCTACCAAACCAGCAATACGACGAGTCTCGCCATCCAGCTTTTTCAAATTGACTTGCAGGGTTCCCACTGTTGCATTGGATTCTTCCGAGCTCAGGTTTAATTGTTGCTCCAACCCCCGAATGCGGGTGTCAGCTTGCTTGAGCGTCTCTTGAGCTTCAATGAGTTGCCACCCCAGAAACCCTGCGCCAGCTGCAGCACCCAGAGCAATTATCAGTGCTATCGCCGGCAAACTGCTTGACTGTGCTTGCGTGTAGGCCGGTGTTGAAGGTGGTGTGGATTTACGCGAAGGACGCGTAGGCGGATAATCATCGTCATGCGCTGGTTGTCGACGCGCGGTTTCAACTGGCTCAGACGCACCGCCAGGGGATAGTGTGGGTTCTCTGCGTTCCATAACAACAAATACCTTAACAATGAGACAGGGTCGATGAGTGATCAGTGTGCGCGCATTTTATAGCAGCAGCCAGTACAAACATAGGCCAAGAATTTTATTTAGCACAATAAAAAAACGGGCACAGAGGCCCGTTTTTTTATTATCGGTAAAATCCAATTACTTGGCGTAATTGTCGTTTACAAATTCCCAGTTTACCAACGCCCAGAAAGCATTCAGGTAGGTTGGACGCGCATTGCGGTAATCGATGTAATAAGCGTGTTCCCACAGATCCACAGTCAGGATTGGGGTAACCGATGCATCAGTCAATGGAGTAGCCGCATTGCTGGTATTAACAATAGCAACTGAACCATCGGCCTTTCTCACCAACCAGGTCCAGCTTGAACCGAAGTTATTGATGGCAGAGTTAGTAAAGTCTTCTTTGAACTTGTCGAACGAGCCAAATGCCTGGTTAATCGCATCCGCTACAGCACCGGTTGCTGCGCCGCCACCGTTCGGGCTGAGGCAGTGCCAGTAAAAGGTATGGTTCCAGATTTGCGCAGCGTTGTTGAACACGCCACCAGAAGAAGTCTTGATGATATCTTCCAAGCTTTTGCCTTCAAATTCGGTACCGGGGATCAAACCGTTTAACTTATCAACATAAGTTTTGTGATGCTTGCCGTGGTGGTATTCCAGGGTCTCAGCAGAAATGTGGGGAGCCAATGCATCTTTTGCGTAAGGCAATGCAGGTAATTCAAAAGCCATGATGTTTCTCCTAGTTCACGGTTGTTTAGGTTCTGTCTTGTTCTCGGTTCAAGTCGGTAGCGATAATAACAACTAAATGAAATTGGCATTATTAAAAATTCGCTATCGCTAAAAATAGGGATTATCAATTACTTGAAGCAATTCCTAAAAACAATTAGCAATTACCAGAAACAATTACGGCCCACTAGGGGCCGTAACGTTTATTCGGTAAGCTTACATCATGCCGCCCATACCACCCATGCCGCCCATATCGTGGCTATGGCCGCCACCTGCTGGTTTGTCTTCTGGCAAATCAGCAACCATGGCTTCAGTAGTAATCATCAAACCGGCGATTGAACCGGCTGCCTGCAATGCAGAACGGGTCACTTTAGCCGGGTCGAGGATACCCATTTCCAACATATCGCCGTACACACCGGTCGCCGCGTTGTAGCCGTAGTTACCAGTGCCTTTCTTCACTTGGTCAGCAACAACGGATGGTTCATCGCCAGCGTTGGCAACGATTTGACGCAATGGCGCTTCCATCGCACGACGCGCAATACCGATCCCGGCGTTTTGGTCTTCGTTGTCACCTTTCAGGTCAGCAATAGCAGCAACTGCGCGAATCAATGCAGTACCGCCTCCTGGAACCACACCCTCTTCTACCGCTGCGCGGGTTGCGTGCAGGGCATCTTCAACACGGGCTTTTTTCTCTTTCATTTCAACTTCAGTTGCCGCGCCGACTTTGATTACCGCAACACCGCCAGCCAATTTCGCTACGCGCTCTTGCAGTTTCTCACGGTCATAGTCAGATGAGGTTTCTTCGATTTGAACACGGATTTGTTGAACGCGGGTTTTGATTTCTTCAGCGTTACCAGCACCATCAACAATAGTGGTGTTGTCTTTGTTCATGGTTACGCGTTTTGCGGTACCCAAGTGCTCAATGGTAGCGCCTTCCAGATCCAGACCTACTTCCTCAGAAATCACCGTACCGCCGGTCAACACAGCGATATCTTGCAGCATGGCTTTACGACGATCGCCGAAACCAGGTGCTTTAACCGCAGCTACTTTTACGATGCCGCGGATGTTGTTCACAACCAGGGTGGCCAGCGCTTCGCCTTCAACGTCTTCAGCAACGATTACCAGTGGCTTGCCTGATTTGGCAACACCTTCCAGTACAGGCAGCAATTCGCGGATATTAGAGATTTTCTTGTCAACCAACAGGATGAACGGATGATCGTGCTCAACGCTCATGTTGTCCTGGTTGTTGATGAAGTAAGGTGACAGGTAGCCGCGGTCAAACTGCATACCTTCTACTACGTCCAGCTCGTTTTCGAGGCTGGTGCCTTCTTCAACGGTGATAACACCTTCTTTGCCTACCTTCTCCATTGCTTCAGCAATCAGGTCACCTACAGAAGTATCGCTGTTCGCAGAAATGCTGCCCACTTGAGAGATAGATTTGGTATCAACACATGGCTGTGCAATAGATTGAACGTGTTTAACAGCAGCAGTGATTGCTTTGTCGATACCGCGCTTCAAATCCATTGGATTCATGCCGGCAGCAACTGATTTCAAACCTTCGTTCACAATCGCTTGTGCTAACACGGTAGCGGTCGTAGTACCGTCACCGGCATCGTCAGATGCTTTGGACGCTACTTCTTTCAGCATTTGTGCGCCCATGTTTTCGAATTTGTCTTTCAGGTTGATTTCTTTCGCAACAGACACACCGTCTTTAGTAATGGTTGGTGCACCGAACGATTTTTCCAATACCACATTACGGCCTTTTGGACCAAGGGTCGCTTTAACAGCATCGGCCAAAACGTTTACCCCTGCCAACATGCGTTGACGTGCGCTATCACCAAATTTCACTTCTTTAGCTGACATATTTTCAATTCCTAAAAACTTTTGTTAAACCGATGAAGTCGACGCAATGCAACTTCACTAAATTCTTGTCGCAGTTGGTTTACACCAAAACAGCTTTGATATCGGATTCGCTCAGAATCACTAACTCTTCGCCATCAATGGTGATGGTGTCGCTGCCAGCGTATTTACCGAACACTACTACATCGCCTACTTTTACATCCAACGGACGCAACTCACCGCTGGCCAACACGCGGCCATTACCTACAGCTACCACTTCACCTTGATTAGGCTTCTCTTTCGCAGCACCGGACAAAATGATGCCGCCGGCAGTTTTGGTTTCTTCTTCTTTGCGACGAACTACAACGCGATCATGCAACGGACGAATTTTCATGGAACTTTGTCTCCTAACAAAACAGATTAAACATGCTTGGAACCAGGCTTTACTCCACCCGCACCGGCTAGATAGAGCATTATGATTCCGCGTGATGACATATAGGGACGGCCAGAAAAGATTCAAGGCCGTCAATAGGCCACCGATTTACAGGGGCTCCCCCCTTAAATATTAATCAAAAGGCGGTGACCTAAAAGCGGTGTCCCCTATCTGGGGCCGGGTTTAGCGATTTCAACGGAGAAAAGCAGGAAATTGTCGAAATAACGATGATTTAATCGTTTTTCGGCTCTTTGGACGCTGGCGCTTCAGGTTGTTGATCAATAAGTACACCAGATGGGGTTTTGTCAGCCTCTTTATGAACTGAACCCTGATGTTCGTATACATTGCCCGCGGCCGGATTAAATGGCCCTTGCTTGAATGGATGTGTTCCAAACCCAGCAGCATTGAAGCCTCGCGCACTGGCAGTGACCGCCACTTTTGCCAGCCAGCGCTTGAACAGCAACCGGCGTAAGAATGGAATAAAACACAGCAATGCCATGAAGTCGGTAATAAAACCGGGAATGATCAACAATATCGCGCCAATCGCCTTGAACAATCCATCAACCATGGTTTGTGCTGGCATAACGCCGCCGCGCATCCCTTGAGCAGCGCGCAACATGCTGGAGGCGCCCAGATAACGCAATAGGTTAATACCGAGAAAAATCATCGCGATCAACCAGACAATTACCGCCAAGGCTCCCACTTCCGAACCGATTGCAATCATCAACCAGAGTTCAAGTAGGGGTAATAACAGTAAAAACAGAACACGTATACGCATCAATCAAATCCAGAATCGTGGAGCCGGCAGTCTACCACTTGTAACTCATCCCCAGCGACATACGCGTATCCTTGTCGTTACGTGTCGGTTGCGGCTCGTTGTCGCGCCAATAGTCGATTTTGAATTCTGAGTAAATGCGCTTGAGGATCATCGAACTAAGACCAGTTGTAGTTTTGACACGCCAGTTAGGTTTGTCCTCAGTTGACTGCAGCACTTCGTTATTGTGGAAAAATCCAACCCCCCAGGGCAGGCGATAGCGAAAATCAGCCGCTACACGCACCGCCATAAATTCATCCTCGGTAGCAAAATCTTCCTCCACACTCGCGGGGAGCGTGTAGCGTTCATCCATGTAAGCTGCGCCCGTTTTCAGCGACAAGGCTTGATTGAGATTTTCGAAAAATTGATAACCCGCACCGGTTCCAAGACTGCGGTAATTCGCCATACCGCGATTGGGTTCGGAACCGGCCAGCACACTGTTGTACCAGAACCAGTGATCCGCCAGAAACCAGTCCAATGAATAGCGACTATTCCAGCGCTCCTGTGCGGGCGAGAAATTCCAGGATGCGCGTGCAAACTCACTGCCGACAACGTGACGGAAATCGCCGCGGCGAAACTCCATCTCACTTTGGATATTCCACTCATCGCGCACTTCATTGCCTCGCGAATAAGCGCCCCATAAATTCAACCGACCATGATGGACGTAAGCGCCCTTCTTATAATCCTCATAGGGCATCAGCGTTTGCACGGTGAGCAGCGGTGTGCGTTTTATCCGCGACGAATTTTCACATTGGTAAACCAGATGTTCTGCATCCATTTGCTTCAGTGAACATGCGGCCTTGCTGCCGTTGATCTTTAACGGCTTGCTGGACCGGATATTCTTGATATTGTTTTTTTTGAGCCACTGCTCGCCGAAGTTGGTCGATTTCCAAATCAAATAATCGCCATCGATACGCACCAATTCGCCTTCAAGGCGATCGCCGTTGTTTAATTCCACAACGCCGGCATGAGCGTAGGCACCCAACAATGTCCACAAGAGTACGACAAATGACTTCACAAGCAGGATTTCCGGTTTATTAGTTAGCATGAGTCAATTAAAGTGACCCCTCTACCACAGAGCAACGCCAGAAGTGTTAATAGTGTTAACTTAGGTTAGGTTTGGGTTTATTCCGGTAAATGCGAATATTTCTGCATCGATTTACCAAATCATTACAGGCACAACAGCGAAGATGATATCGACTTCCACCACGTCAGTAGCAACAAATCGCGAAGCCATCTATCTGGCGCTGATGACTATTCCAGCGGGCAAAGTCATTACTTATGGACAGCTTGCATCATTGGCAGGATTACCCGGCGCGGCGCGTTTGGCCGGCTCGGTGTTGTGCGGATTGCCGGAGAAAACCGAACTGCCGTGGCACAGGGTTATTAATGCACAAGGGAAAATTTCGCTTCCAGTCGACTCAGCTGCATATAAAAAACAATTGCAGCGGTTGAAAGCAGAAGGGGTGGAAATAAAAAATGGAAAAATCAGTTTGCGCATTTACGGTTACAATAACTAATCAGTCCCACGCTCGCGGGCAATAAATAGTTGGCCACACACCTTATGACATCATCTTCACAATCACTGCCCGAACAAGATAATTACAAAGGCTGGCGCGGGATCAAGCGCGCATTTGCAACACCATCGGCTTTCACCATGCTCTGTCTGGGTTTTGGTTCCGGCCTGCCTTTTTTTCTGGTGGGAATGACACTCTCAACCTGGTTGCGCGATACCGGTGTCGCACTTAGCGTGATTGGGCTGGTGAGTTACGCCAGTTTTTTTTATGTGCTGAAATTTTTATGGGCACCGCTGATTGACCGTTATCCATTGCCATTTTTGGGTCGTCGTAAAGGGTGGCTCGCATTTTCACAACTATTATTGATCGTCTCGTTGGCGGGCATGGCACTGACTGGCCCTACGTCATCATTAATCCTTTTTGTCGCCCTGGCAGGACTGACCGCTTTTGCAGGCGCCACACAAGACATAGTGGTGGATGCCTACCGCATTGAGATAGCGCCCGTGGAATCACAAGCCGCGCTCGCCGCCACCTACATTTTGGGATATCGCTTGGGGTTAATTATTTCCGGCGCAATAGCGCTTTATATGGCCGAGCTGATCGGTTGGACCAATGCGTATTTAGTAATGGCGGCGAGCGTTTTTTTACCGCTTATCGCGGGTTTGCTCTCCAAAGAACCTTCTGTACAATCATTAGCGGTGCGTGACATCTCTGTATGGGATGCATTTATAAAACCATTTCAGGAATTTTTTTCACGCAATGGGTTTTGGCTCGCGCTCGCGTTACTGGCATTTGTTGGGTTGTTTAAATTGCCGGACCAAATGATCGGCGTGTTAGCTGGCCCGTTTTATTTGGATTCAGGCTACACCAAAGCGGATATCGCAACGGTAGCGAAACTTTACGGAGTTTGGATTGGTATTACCGGTGCATTTTTAGGCGGCATTTGTATTGCTGCATTCGGTTTACGCTGGATGTTAGTCGTTGCCACTATTGCTGTGTCGGTGTCGAATATTGCGTTTTTATTAATGGCCCACTACCCGGCTGAGGCCTGGGCATTTTATGCTGCGATCAGCGCCGATAATTTATCGCAAGGATTCGCCGGTGTCGTATTAGTAGCATTTATGTCGAGCTTAACTAATCGCAATTTCACCGCAACCCAATATGCACTGCTTGCATCGCTCGCCAATTTACCGGGCAAATTTATTGGCGGCTTATCGGGTTATATTGTGGAAGCGTCCAACTACTCAACCTTCTTTATCCTGAGCAGCATATCGGTAGTACCCACGCTGATTCTGTTATGGTGGATATGGAATCGAATCCAGACAGATAAAAGCAATTAAATTTTACTCTACTGTTCTGCACCGATATAAAAAGCCGCCGGATTTCTCCAGCGGCTTGTTGCGATACAAACACAATCGCTCGAACACAACTAGTCCCTGAAATTTTCAAATTGCAACGGCATGTCAATGTCCTCGGCTGCGCGCAACATGGCAATCGCTTCTTGTAGATCATCGCGCTTCTTGCCGGTAATACGCACTTGATCACCTTGAATCGACGCCTGCACTTTTAGCTTGGCATCTTTAACCATACGGACAATTTTTTTCGCCAATTCAGTTTCTACGCCTGTGCGCACCACAATATCTTTCTTTACCTGCTTGCCCGCCGTTTTAACCGGTTTAACTTCCAAACAAGAAACGCCGATACCGTTTTTGTGCAGAGCGCTCCTTAAAGAATCCAACATAGCATCAAGTTGATATTCATTATCTGCAGTAATAGTAATTTCATATTCCTTGCGATCAAACTTGGCATCGACACCTTTGAAATCATAGCGACTGACGATCACTTTACTTGCCTGATCAACCGCATTGGTAAGCGCATGTTTATCGACTTCTGAAACCACATCAAACGATGGCATAACTAACCTCTTTCAAACAAACGAGTTAAACAAATGGCGCTTATACAACCAATGTTGCAAACGCAATCGCGCAAATCCAAAACAATAGCGAGCGCGAATAAAGTGGCACACTGGATTTTACCAAGGCAAATGAATAGGCCGGCTCAGAGTGAGTAGTGATTACATCGCCAGTCAAATCTTCGATGATATCCTGGGTTTCTTCTTCCATCCCTTCCTGCATTTCTGCTTTTTCTTCCGGTTTCATTTCTGCCATAGCGGCAGCCGAGCTATCTGTAGTGGCGCCAAGGGCGCCGCGTAAACACTCGTTCAATACATAGTCGGAAGAATTTTGCAGATCCAATAAATTTTTGCGCAGTGGGCAAGTTTCAAAATTCCCCACGAACGCCCAGGTTACGCCCATCAAACGCACGGCAGGTAATTCCAACAACCACAGCCATTTGCTTGCCAGCGCGGCAGACTCGCTGCCTGCAGATGAAAAATCGCGATACAAAACGCTTAAACGATAAATCAGCGCGCCAAATGGCCCGGCAATAAAAAACCAGAAGAGCACAGCGAACATGCGCTCAAAGCCGCGATACGCAAATACACGCAGCGCTTCGGTGTGTAACCCGCGCCAATCGCTGACTTCCGCATCGCTGCTAATAACATCGTGGCCACGCAATCGATCAAGCAGTTGTGCAGCAGCCACACTATCGCCACGTGTGGCGAGGGCAATGTACTCTTGAATATCTGCTAATAAATTCCCGCGCCCAAGGCTGTAGAGCAACACCGGCACGTAGAGAAAAAACAACCAATGGATTCCTGCGATTTGGTACACAAGCAAAAACAGAATCACCAGCACAGCCAATGGAATCAACAACGCCAATGCGAGTGGTAATGCCGGCGCAGAGGAAAGGCCGGGAATACCTTGCAGGCGATTAACTAACCATTTATACCAGCCGTCAAATTGGATGAAGCTGGCCGAACCGAGCCAGTAGACGATAGCGAGGACAACAACCAAACTGAGAAAAATCATTTTTGTTTAATCACTCTTCAGTCAAAAAAGAACAAAATGGTACTACCCAAGCGCTTTACGAAAGCGCAGCCAATCAAAAGCGGGCCCCGGATCAGTTTTGCGGCCGGGCGCTATATCGGAATGGCCGGTAATACGCTCAGCTGTTAGTTTAGGATAAGTCAGCATCAACTGGCGAGAAACTTTCTCCAGCGCATGGTATTGCGCATCGCTGTAGGGCATATCATCCGTCCCTTCCAATTCTATGCCGATACTGTAATTGTTGCAGTCGGCGACACCGGCAAAGCTGGAACTACCGGCGTGCCAGGCGCGTGCATCAAAAGGGACAAATTGCGTAATTTTACCGTCACGTTCGATGAATAAGTGCGCCGAAACCTTGAGTTCAGCAATAGTAGAAAAATACGGATGCAGGCTCGCATCCAGTTTGTTTTGGAAAAATTGCTGCACATAACCACCGCCAAATTCGCCCGGCGGCAAGCTGATATTGTGGATAACCAGCAAATCAATGGCGGTATTTTCGGGGCGCTGATTGAAATTAGGCGACAAACACTGCTCTGCCCCATCAAGCCAACCGTCATTAATCTGCTGCGGGTTTTCTGTCATCACGAGTTCTTTGTCACCATTTTATGCAGGAATAGTTCGATCTTCCGCCCACAAACGCAACTGGGTAATTTGCTCGGACATCACCACCGAAAGCGGGCTGGTAGCCGCAATTTCGCGCAATAAAATC
This sequence comes from Cellvibrio sp. GW822-FHT04B05, assembly GCF_058800985.1. Classification (NCBI taxonomy): domain Bacteria; kingdom Pseudomonadati; phylum Pseudomonadota; class Gammaproteobacteria; order Cellvibrionales; family Cellvibrionaceae; genus Cellvibrio; species Cellvibrio sp. GW822-FHT04B05. Next base: position 740,459 of record NZ_JBXAMU010000002.1, read on the forward strand.
CCGTTCGTCAGCGGTTTGCCCTCGGCGCCGGCAGAATAGAGCGCCGCGATAATAGCCTGCTCAATTTCCGAACCGGAAAAGCCGTGTGTTGCAGCAGCCAATTGTTCACAATCGAAATTCTCGCTGGCGCAATTACGCTTGCGCAGATGAATGGTAAAAATATCTTTGCGCACAATTTGCTCGGGCAAATCGACAAAAAAGATTTCATCCAAGCGCCCTTTGCGAATCAGTTCCGGCGGCAGGCGCGAAATATCATTACTAGTGGCGACAATAAATACGCGCGTGCGACGCTCTGCCATCCAGGTCAATAAAGTGCCGAGCAATCGCTGCGATACGCCGTTATCGTTACCGTCTTGCGCCATGCCTTTTTCAATTTCATCAAGCCATAACACACAAGGTGACATTGCATCGGCTAACTTCAATGCCTCGCGCAAATTGCGTTCGGTCTCACCGTGGAATTTATTGTAGAGCGCGCCGACATCCATGCGCATCAGCGGCAGGCCCCATAAACCGGCCACCGCTTTGGCGGCGAGACTTTTACCGCCGCCCTGTACACCGAGCAACAAAATACCTTTGGGGCGATCCAGTTTGGAATCTTCGTCGTTGAATGCGCCGCGCCGTGTTAACAACCAGCGTTTTAAATTATTCAAACCACCGACGTTGGAAAAATCTTCTGTCTGCTGCTCAAAGCTGATTACTCCTTCCATATCAAGCAACGCAAATTTGGCCTTATTGATACGCGGCAAATCATCTTCGTTGAGCGAGCCATCATTCCAGATCGCTGAGCGCACCAAACGGCGCACATCGCTCACGCTCATACCTTGTAAATTGTTCACCACTTTTTTCAGTGTGATGTTATCAGTCTTGACCCGCGCACCCGCGTGGCGATCCGACCAATCTTTTGCTTCTTCACGGATGATCTCCATGATCTTGTCATCATTGGGCAAGGTCAGCGAGTAAGACGCGCTGTAACGTGTCAGTTCCGGCGGCAAACGCAATTGGTAGCTAAGCAAAACCAATGTGTGCGGCACCGCAAAATGATTGAGTGCAATATCTTTCAACAAACGTACTACTTGCGGTTGATCGACAAGGAATGGATGAATATCGCACAATACAAATATCGCCGGTTGATGCTGTTGCTTGATGTGACGCAACATCTCTTCCGGTTCGTTCAGTAAATTTCCCTTGGGCACTAATTGCGGACCGAAATTCATCCGCGTGAGCCCTTCGGTAATGGACCAGCGATGCAAATCCTTGCCATGTTTATTGGCAACTTTAAGCAAGGTATCCAGCGCTTTTTTTTCTTCGAAGGTTTCTATTACCAGCAGCGGAATGCGGGAATCCAGTAATAGTTTTATCTCGTCAACATCTTGCACGCTTGTCTCCTTTCAGCCGGGCGAGCCACTTTCGTCTATTCAAGACCCCAGCATGCAGCGGGTGCGGCATCCTTGCAATGGGTTTGTAACTGTAAGTGGGCTTGTCGATATTGGAGTGCGATTTTTTTGCCCGTGCCCTCACCTGCAATTTCTGTTTAAATAGACCATCGTTTTAAGAGGAAGCCATCATGTCCAACAAGCATTTGAGCCTAATCGATAATTTCATTATCAATGCCGACCGCGCCCTACGCACCCTTGCCGCGGGCAATGACATGACCAGCGAGCGCCCATCGCCCGCACATCTATTGGATGAAGCCGACCTCAGCGAGGTCGAACGCAAAAAATCTGCCGCGCTGATGCGCGTTAACCACACCGGTGAAGTCTGCGCACAAGCGCTCTATCAAGGCCAGGCATTGACCGCCAGGTTGCCTGATGTGCGGGCGGAGATGGAGCATGCCGCTGAAGAAGAAATTGATCATTTGGTCTGGTGCCAGGAGCGAATCGAGTCACTGGGCAGCCATACCAGTTATTTAAACCCGGTATGGTATGGGCTCTCTTTCGCAATTGGCGCCGGGGCAGGTTTAGTGAGCGATAAAGTCAGCTTGGGCTTTGTCGCCGCGACTGAACATCAAGTCTGCAAACATCTGCAGGAACATCTGCACGAGTTGCCCGAACAAGATGCCCGCAGCCGCGCGGTGGTCGAACAAATGCTGGAGGACGAAGCGCGCCATGCCGATATGGCACTGAATGCGGGCGGATACAACTTTCCTGCACCCGTAAAAGGCCTAATGACATTGGTTTCCAAAGTGATGACAACAGCCAGTTATCGCATTTAACACCGGATATATCCTGGAAAAGTGCTATCACTTAAAAACAAAATACCCGCAGTAAGCGGGCATTTTTTCTTTCATCAAATCGATCACAAATCAGGCTTCGCAGATCTCGTAAGAGTGGGTAATTTCAACTCCACCTGCTTCCAGCATAATCGATGCAGAACAATATTTAGTCGCCGATAATTCCACCGCCCGTTTTACTTGCGCTTCTTTCAATTCTTTACCGGTAACCAGGAATTTCATATGAATCTTGGTAAATGGCGATGGCACACCTTCGGCGCGCTCGGCATCCAACTCACAGCGGCAATCAGTCACCTGCTGACGCGCTTTAGTCAAAATACTCATCACATCAAATGAAGAGCAACCACCCAAGCCAAGCAGCAGCATTTCCATTGGGCGGACACCGGTATTACGGCCACCATGGTCTGGAGGGCCATCCATTAAGACAGCGTGGCCACTGCCCGATTCACCCAGAAACTGCGCCCCATCAACCCATTTCACTACCGCTTGCATAGACATACCCGTTGTAATATTGCACCCTAAAATAGGCGGCTAGCGTAACACAGCGCGCTGAAAAATCGAAAATGTCGCAAATTTCAACATATGTAATGTAAATGGTGACTTTTTGTAGACAATTCAATTGTCTAGGCTTATAACTGCATCACAAATTCTCAGGTTGTCATGGCATATCTATAGCAGTGTGATGGCCTTGTCGTCATAATAAATTTCATATTTAAATTAGTAATATAAAAATCCATCAACAGGAGCCACACCTTGGTCGCTGTCTCGCTTACACCGCACATAAAGAATGTGGAAGAGTTTTTAATTCATTGTCACCGTCGCCGTTATCCCGCCAAAAGCACCATCATTTACGCGGGCGACAAAAGTGATTCCTTGTATTACATCGTGAAAGGCTCGGTCACTGTTTTGATCGAAGACGATGAAGGTCACGAAATGATTGTTGCCTATCTTAATGATGGTGACTTTTTTGGTGAAATGGGTTTATTCGATGAAAAAGATTCGCGCAGTGCCTGGGTGCGTGCGAAGTCTGAATGTGAAGTGGCTGAAATCAGTTACGCTAAATTTCAGGAAATTTCCGAATCTCATCCCGAATTTTTATTCGCACTCGGCAGCCAGATGGCTCGACGCTTGCGCGCTACTACCCGCAAAGTAGGCGATCTCGCTTTCCTTGATGTAACTGGCCGCGTTGCGCGTACCCTGCTGGAACTCTGCAAGGAGCCGGATGCGATGACTCATCCTGATGGTATGCAAATTAAAATTACCCGTCAGGAAATTGGCCGCATTGTTGGCTGCTCACGTGAAATGGTAGGCCGCGTACTTAAAACCCTGGAAGAACAAGGTTTGGTAATGGTGAAAGGCAAAACCATGGTTGTATACGGCACGCGCTAATACGTTCACCCGCCATAAAAAAATAAAGCCCGCTGATGCGGGCTTTATTTTTTGTGCGTTAAAACCAAACCTGTAGATTTAAGAAAAGAACTCTGCCAAGGCTACACCAGGCTCATCTGCGCGCATAAACGCTTCACCGACTAAAAAGGCATGTACATTTTTAGCACGCATCGCTTGTACATCCGCAGGAGCGAGAATCCCGCTTTCAGTTACCACTATGCGATCACTGCCAATTTTATCGAGCAGTTTATAAGTCGTTTCTAAAGTCACATCAAACGTGTGCAAGTTGCGATTGTTAATGCCGATTAATTTATTCGGCAACTCCAACGCAATATCCAGTTCAGCTTCATCATGTACCTCTACCAATACATCCAACCCGATAGAGTGGGCCAGCATATTAAGCTCCTTTAATTTCTCCGCTGTGAGCGCAGCCACGATCAACAATACACAGTCAGCACCCATCGCGCGCGCTTCGTAAATCTGGTATTCATCGACCAGAAAATCCTTGCGGATCACCGGCAAACTCACTGCCGACCGCGCTTGTTGTAAATAGGCGTCAGCACCCTGGAAGAAATCCACATCGGTTAATACCGATAAGCAAGCTGCACCGCCCTGCTCATAGGAGCGCGCAAGCTCGGCTGGAACAAAATGCTCACGAATGACGCCTTTGCTGGGCGACGCTTTTTTGATTTCCGCAATTACGCCGGATTTACCCCGGGCAATTTTATTTTCAATTGCCTGAACAAAACCGCGCGCAGGTTCCTGCTGAGCAGCGCCCCGCTTTAATTGCTCCAGCGAAACCTGCGTTTTACGCTCGGCAATTTCTTCCCACTTTCGCGCAATAATTTTACGCAGTACTGTTGGTGTATCTGACATGGAGCTTTCCAAAATCGTTTTACAAAGATTTATTGCAAATATTGAGTAAAGGCCGCCAGCTCACGGATTTTTTCACCCGCAAGACTGCTGCCAATGGCATCGCGAGCCATTTCCACACCGTCAGACAAGGTGCTGGCAACGCCACTTACATAAATCGCTGCACCGGCATTCAGCGCGATAATATCGGCCGCTTTTTCTGCGTATTGTCCGCGACGATTACCTAATGCATCGCGAATCAATAACAGCGAATCCTCAGCATTACTTACACTTAAACCGATCAAACTTTTGGATTGCATACCAAAATCTTCCGGTTTGATGATGTATTCGCGAATTTCACCGTTCTTTAATTCAGCAATCTGGGTCTCGGTGGCCAGACTGATTTCGTCCAAGCCATCTTTTGCGTGAACTACCATCACATGTTCGCTGCCAAGCCGCGCAAGCACTTCGGCCATAGGTTTGCACAGTTCGCCATTGAAGACACCAATTACCTGCCGCTTTACATTGGCCGGATTGGTCATAGGGCCAAGCATATTAAAAATGGTGCGCATTCCCAATTCTTTACGCGGGCCAATGGCATGACGCATCGCGCTGTGATGCGCCGGAGCAAACATAAAGCCGACCCCGATCTCACGCACGCAACGGGCAACTTGTTCGGCAGTGATATCCAATTTAATCCCGGCAGCTTCCAATACATCGGCGCTGCCGGTTGAACTTGAAACTGAGCGATTGCCATGCTTGGCAACACGACCGCCCGCTGCAGCAACAACAAACGCACTTGCCGTAGATATATTAAACAGGTTGGCACCGTCGCCACCGGTACCACAAGTATCCACCAGATAATTCACATCAATATCTACTGGTGTTGCCAATTCACGCATCACCATAGCAGCACCGGTAATTTCATCGAGGGTTTCGCTTTTCATACGCAAAGCAACGAGGAAACCGCCAATTTGGGCAGGCGTAGCGCCGCCTGTCATCACCGAGCGCATGACAGAAATCATCTCATCTGTACTCAAATCAATCTGCGCGACTAATTTCGTTAACGCTTGTTTGATATCCATTGCCATTTACCTTTCTATGAGCAAGTGCCGAGACATCGAAAGTACCGGTCATCGCAAGTGCACTTGTTTGTTGTAAGTAAACTAAAAATACTACACAGCAAGAAATTAATAAGCCGTTAAAAAATTGCGCAGCATATCGTGGCCATGCTCGGTCAAAATTGACTCGGGATGAAACTGTACACCTTCCAGTGCGAGAGTCTTATGCTTGACGCCCATAATTTCCGCCATGCTGCCATCGTCATTTTGCGTCCAGGCAGTAATTTCGAGACAATCCGGTATCGATTCTTTTTCAATCACCAACGAGTGATAACGTGTTGCCTGAAACGGATTGTTCAATCCGGCAAATACACCTTTGTTGTTGTGATACACAGGTGAAGTTTTACCATGCATCACAAAGGGGGCGCGAATCACTTTACCGCCCAATGCCTGGCCAATACTTTGATGCCCCAGACAAACGCCTAAAAGAGGGATTTTTCCAGCAAAGGTTTTGATAGTTTCCACAGATATGCCGGCCTCTGTTGGCGTGCAAGGCCCGGGAGAGATAACAATTTTTTCCGGCGCAAGCGCAGCAATTTCGTCGACAGTAATTTCATCATTGCGCACGACTTTTATATCCGCGCCCAGCTCGCCGAAATATTGCACCAAGTTGTAGGTAAATGAATCGTAGTTATCAATCATCAGAATTTTAGGCATTATAACACCTTAATTTTATTGGAAATTTTTGATTAAGACTCATGCCGTTATATACACCATTACACACATTGATAGTGGATTTCAGTGGAACAGCCGCCAGAAAGTAGTTTTGACTGGTTACAAAAGTAGAAAGCAGTTCTAACGCTTGCTCATGAAGCACGCACCACTTGAGCGGGAGGATAGAGTGTCGCCTGGCAACAAAAGCCAACGCGCGCTGTGAAGGTATGGCGCACAAAGGGTTATTGGTAACGGGGATATTTAAAGGCATCTGGCAATCTCCTGAGTTCTTGGAGCCGCCGTGCCGGAGAGCCATCCGCTGACCTTTCTGCCGATACGGCGGCAAGGCGCGGTCGAGGCCGCAACGACATGCCGCTTCCTTTATTGGAAGCGCCACCACTGTACAGTGTTGGTCGAAGCGGTACGGATCATGGCAAAACCTGAATTCAATTTAATTGGGAAAGTGCTCGGGGAAATGGTCTGCTCCCACAGCAGCTTCATATCGAATTATTGTAACACGCCCCCCCTATCTGCCGTCTACTGTTATACCCTTGATCGCCAGCAAGCTTCTCGAAAACGAGGCCACAATAAAGCCAATAGTTGTTTCATTAATGATGCTGCTGGTTGCCGCAGGCTAGGATATTGGTTAGGACTGGAGCGCAAATCACACTGTACAGTCATCCCGATATGATCATTCGCCTTACCACCGGTAATGTACCTGAATCAGCAACGTTTATTGCTATGCTTGCTAAACCATCATCGGATGAGTTGAGCCGTTTAGATTGAAAATAAATTATTTGATGTAGGCCAAGAGCAATAACAAAGAGGGTTAAGTTTGATTGATCTGAAAAAAAGCAATGTGTTTTTAGACCCATGCCCTTTGAAAGAAGTTTTTCTGCATAAAAATTTTCTACAACATCATACATGGCGTTATGACTGAAGGAGAACGGTAATGAAAAAACAAATCTGTATTTTTACCACTATATGCGCTTACTTGTTGTTGGTAGCGACATCAGCCAACGCCTGTACGCGTGCCGTCTATCAAGGTCCCGATGGGCTAGTCATCACCGCCCGATCCATGGACTGGAAGGACGAGATACCCGCCAATTTGTGGTTGTTCCCCCGAGGGATGCAACGACATGGAGCGGTTGGCCCTAACTCTGTCACCTGGACGTCCAAATACGGGAGCATCGTCACAAGCGCATTCGATATATCCAGCACGGATGGGATGAACGAGAAAGGTCTTGTCGCCAATTTGCTATGGCTTGCTGAATCCAGCTACCCGACGTATGGCCCCAGGCAAAAGGGGTTAAGTGTCGCCGCCTGGGTACAATATGTGCTGGATAACTTCGCCACAGTCGAAGAAGCAGTGAAGGCACTGCGCAAGGAATCCTTCGTGGTGGTTTCGTCGGATATTCCGGGTACAGATAGATTTGCGACGCTGCATTTATCGATCTCTGACGCTAAGGGTGATAACGCGATTTTTGAATATGTCGACGGCAAGCTCGTTATTCACCACGGTATGTCCTACACGGTGATGACCAACTCACCGGTTTTCGAGAAACAGATTGCGTTGAATGAATACTGGCAACAGATCGGTGGCCTTACCATGCTGCCGGGAACCAACCGCGCTGCTGATCGTTTTGTGAGGGCGTCGTTTTATATGAATGCTATCCCCAAAACCAGTGACACCAGGATCGCCGTTGCCAGTGCCTTCAGCGTTATCCGCAATGCCTCTGTTCCCTTCGGCATTTCATCTGCAGAAGAGCCGAACATTTCTTCGACCCGCTGGCGATCCGTATCTGACCAGAAGAACCTTGTTTATTATTTCGAGACAGCACTAACACCCAATACTTTCTGGGTGGACTTGAAGAAGTATGATTTTGGTAAAAATAGTCTGGTCAGGCGCCTCCTTGTCAATAACCACCAGATGTATGCGGGCAATGCACTTGATTCGTTCAAGGTGGCTGATCCGTTTGTGTTCGCGGGTTTATGACTTTGGCGGCATGAGCGTCAATTTTTTAGGGTGGTCTGGATGGTCGACGATATCGCCACCAGGCCAGCGCACCAAACACAACAATCAACACCAATAAATTCACAATCTCCTGCGTTGCCTCGGCAAAACTGGCGCCCAGTTGGTTGAACTTCACCATGATGTTGATGCCCGGAGTCGAGGGCAGCAGTTTGGCCAGCCACACCAGCCATTCCGGTGTCGATGTGGCTGGCCAGGAGAGATTGGACAGGAAGAAGAATGGCAGGGAAGTGACCAGGATCAATTGGTAGGCCCGCTCGCGGGTGCGAAAAAAGCTTCCCAGAAATAAACCCAGTGTCACTATCGCGCCGACAAATAACAAGCCGCCCACCAGCAGGCCCGCGAAATTTCCACCTTGCGGATAATCCTGATACCAGAACATAAACCCGGCGTAATAGAGCATATTGGTAAAACCGATCAGCAGGCAGGCGGTGGCAATGCCAATCAGTTGGGTGCCGGAGAAAAACAATCGTCCTTTCCGTTCGCGACGGGTTCCTGTCATCACCGCAATCCCAATCAATAAGGTTTGCTGCACAATCAACTCGGCCACACCGGTGACCAGTGCGCTGCCGTAACCTTCCCGCGTGTTGAACAGTGGCCGCTGCACCAGGTACAAGGGTGGTTGTGCTGCCGCACCGGCAAAAGCGGCCTGCCTGACCGCCGCTTCGCGGGCAAAACCGGTGATGGCATCGCCCAGCCCTGTGAGCAGGGTATTGGCCCGCCCGAGCCAGGCGCCGCTGGCATAGATAGCCATTTTCCCCTGGTCGCCACGCAGGATATCCCGCTCAAAGCCGCTGGGGATGACCACAAAACCCTCGGCCTTCATGGCGGCAACCTGGGCGGCGGCTTCCGTTTCGCTGTCCACCTGGGCAATCATATGCACGGCATTGACGCGCTCGATATGGCGTATCAATTCCCGGCTGAGGGCGGTGCGATCCTGATCGACAATCACCACCGGTTGTTCACTGGCCACCTGTTGCCGATATCCCGTGGGATAAAAAAACGAGTAGAGAATAACGGCACCCACCATCACCATAACCACGGCACGATCGGTAAAAATAGCGCGAAAGGTGCTGACAAAAGCTCCCAGAAAAACTGTGCGATATTTTTGCATGGCCATGTGGGTCATCGCTGCCCCCAGGTGGAGGGATCAAAAACCGCCTGGCGGTAAGCGCAATAACCAATGGCCCCCGGTATCAGGATAAACAATACCAGCGCCCCCAGATGGGTGAAAGTCACCGCCGCCGGTGCGGCCAGATAGCGCTCCGCTGCATCCAGTTTCACATAGCTGGTAAAGGGCAAGAGGTAATGCCAGGTGCGGGCGAACAGGGACGCGCCGTCGATGGGAAAGGTGGCGCCGCAAAAAGCCAGCGAGGTTCCGGCATACAAGCCGACGCCCGATAAGGCAGTGCCCATATTGCGCACCACACCGGACAGCAGCAGCCCGATGGCGGCATAGGCGGTGTACAACAACACTTGGCCCGCCAGCAGCGCCATCAGTGAACCGGCAATGCCATCGCCGCGAATCACACTCACCCACAACACCGCCGCAAAACCGTAGAGGGAAAATACGGGGATATAGAGCAGCCATTTGCCGAGAATGGCGCCCGGCAGGTTGCCGCCGCATTCTTCCAGCCAGTGTCCGGCAGTGCCATCGCGCAGTTCGCGGCAACAGGCACTGGTGACGGCCACGCACAACATCAGATGTAACACGCCGGGCAGCAGTAATCCCAACAGGAATTGTTCAAAGCTGCGCGCCGGGTTGTACAACACGGTTACCTGGGCGCTGACCGGGGCGGGCTTCAATACGCCTACGCCCTGTTGCAGGGCGGTGTGTTCCAACACAATCCGGCCGGAGAGATTTTTTACCGCCGCATCGATATCGCGAAAGGCGGTGGCGCCTGCGGTGGTGAGTGCCGCGTTATAAAACGCGAACAGTGTGGCGGGTTGGCCGCGCTGGATCCGGTCATCGGTATCGGCGGGAATATGTATCACCGCATCCACCTGCATGGCGCGCACCAGCGGCCAGGCCTGATGCAAATCCAGCGGATGCGAGCGCACATCCAATGCCGGTGCCGCTTGCAGCGCGCGAATCAATTCCCGGCTGACCGGGCCGCGGCTGTCATCCACCACGGCAACCGGCAACGCACGGGGCACCGCGCTGTAAAACATCGCTGCAAACAGGATCATGGTCAGCCAGGGAATCCAGGTGATCAGGGCCATGTCCCAGGGTGAGTGACAGAGGAATTGCCACTCGCGTTGCGCCGAGCGGCGCAGCGATGCCCGAAAGCCGGTCACGGTTGCGGCCACGGAAACAGCACGCTCATCCCCGGTCGAAAATTGGCAACCGGCTCCACCGGCCGGGCGCGCACTTCAAAACTTTTTACATCGTAACCCGCCGATTGCCGGGTTGCCCGCCAGGTGGCGAAATCGCCCGCCGGGTTGATAAAGTACACCTGAAAATCAACCCCGCTCAGCCCCAACGCGGGAATGTCGCCTTTGAGTGTGCGGCCCATGCTCACACCGCCAAACTGATCTTCCCGCAGGGTGAAGGACACCCACAGGTTGTCAATATCCACCAGTGTAAACACCGGATAACCGGCAGGCACCAGTTCGCCCACATCGGCCAGGCGCTTGCTGACTTCGCCCGAGGCCGGCGCCAGCCCCAAAGTTTCATCGCGAGCCGCGGTGACTTCGGCTACCGCCGCTTCGGCCTGGCGCACCTGGGCATCGGCTGCATCCTTGTCTTCGCGGCGGGCACCGGCCAGTGCTTCATCGTATTGCGCGCGCGCTGCCTTGGTCAGGGATTCGGCGGCACTTGCCTGGGCCAAGGCTTCATCGCGCTGCTGGCGGGAGATCACGCCTTCCTGATGCAAGCGGTCGAGGCGCGTGGCCGTGGTGCGCGCCAGATCCGATGCGGTTTTTGCGCGCTGCCAGTTGGCCTCGGCAGCGCGAATTTGTTCGGCTCGTGCACCCTCCTCGGCTTTGGCGGCCTGGGCGCGAGCCGCATCCAATACTGCAGTGGCCTGGCGAAATTTGGCTTCTACTTCCGGGCTGTCGAGGGTGAACAAATGCTGCCCGGTAGCGACACGTTCACCCTCGCGCACATGCAGTTCGGCAATCCGGGCCGGAATTTTTGCCGACACCTTGACTGAATCGGCATCGGCCATGCCTTGCACCAATCCCGTGGTGGTGCGGAAAGCCAGCCAGAGCCCGACGAGGACAACGGCCAGCGCCAGCAAAACAGCCAGCAGCAACAGGCGAGGAAGGGAGGAGCGGGTATGGGTCATGGTGAAAGCACCTTGTTGGCTTGGCGAAGGTAATCGCTATAGCGATCGGTCTGTCCGCTGACATCCAGCAACTGAATCAAGGCAAGGTCAAATTGCCAGGCCGCCAGGGCGCGATCAATGCGGGTTTTGCCCAACTGGAGGCGGGCGTCAATCACATCCAGGGAGGTTGCCTGCCCCTCCCGGAATGACAAACCTTGCAAACGCAGGTTTTCTTCGGCACTGGCCAGGGCATTGTCGAGCAGGGTAAATTGCTGGCGCGCACTGTCAGCTGCCAGCCAGGCGCGAGCCACGCCGATTTCCAGTTTGACAGCGGTATCGCGTAAACCGTACTCCGCTTGCAATTGCTGGCTGCGTGCCGCACCCAGTTGGCGCGGGCGATCTTTATTGGAAAAAAGCGTGTAACTCACCCCGACACCAAACGCCCAGTCGGATTCGGTGAGCAGCGCGTCTTCGCGTTTCAGATCGTATTGGCCGAACAGATACACCCGCGGCTTCCAGTTGGCCTGTTCCACCCGCACTTTTTGCCGGGCCTGCTCGCCCACCGCGCGCAGTTGCGCCAAACCCGGGTGCTGGTGCAAGGCAGCCTCAACAAAAGACTCGACAGGCTCCAGCGGTGCCTGCACGACAAACAGCGGCGATAAGGGTTGAACGGGAAACTCGCTGCGCAGCAATCCGGCCAGTGCCGCTTCGGCACCGCGCAGGTCATTGATTGCCTTGAGGTATTCGCGCTCGGCATTGTCCAGCGCTACCTGCGCCTGCAACAGTTGGGCGCGGGTGGCAAAACCCTCGCGCTCCAGTTTTTGCGCGTGCCCATAGTGTTCCTGCAAACCGTCGCGAACCTCCAATCGCACTGCAACAACCTGTTGCGCTAACTGCTGCCCGAAGTAGGCCTCCACCAGTTGCACGGTTTCATGCTGGCCGGTTCGGGCCAGCAGGGCGTCCGCTTCGTCCGCTGCAGCATCGGCGGCGGCTTTGGCCGCACTGATTTGCCCGCCAGTCCAAACCGGCATCACCGCCGTCACAATCGGGCGGGTGCGCCAATCGGTTTCTTCAAATTCAAGCGGGCTGGGAATACCGAAAGCCTCGGCCACCGGCGCCAGCGAACCCAATGGCAACTCAAGGCTTTTCTGAAAACGTAGGCGGCGTACATCGATGGACACATCCGGGTAGGACAAACTGCGGCTGGCCTCGGCCAGTTGGCGACGGCTCTCCACCTGGTTGCGCGAACTGGTCAGGGCATCGGAGACTTGCAAGAGGCGCTCTTGTGCCTCCTCAAAATGCAGCGCCAACGGCTGTGCCTGCACGGCAAAGGAATTGAATGTGGTAAGGGAACAAAGTGTCAGCAGTACCAGCAACCTGCGACCGAGGAATATCGGCATAATGTTTCCTTTCCTTCCCACCAAGTGAAATATAGGGAGAGTATAAGATCCCAACCCATTTAATCCAGTTTCAGATTATCCTCTGGTTGCCTGCTTTCCCCCTTCACTGCCCCCACCCCAACTCAGGCTGGAATCCAACCTCACTTCTCGTTTATCAATAGGCATTAAGTGCCTTTTTTATAAATCAGCCAGATATTATGATTGATAAAAATGTGGATCAAAACGCCATAACCCTTCTCTCGCTTGGGATAATTGCCGGTGAATGAAAGCCAACTTTTAATATTGATATTAAAAGTCAGGATCTGCATCAAGCCGTCCGAGAATATTAATTCCTTAGCTGTAATTTTTAAGCGGTAGCTCTGTGCCAAATAAAAAACAACTAAATCAGTTAGGGGGCGGAATTGCTGGCTCTTTAAATTATCTATTCAAAAATATATTACTAAATCGGAATAAGTTCGTTTTTTGTGATGGGTTCAACTATCGCCTTGATCAATCATTAAAATCATTTTGTATCCCCTTTCACTGCTGCAGCGCCCACCATATCAACAGCTTTGAAAATCGCGCGCGCTTTGTTCATGGTTTCTTTCCACTCCAGTGCTGGCACTGAATCGGCTACTACGCCTGCGCCGGCTTGCACATAAAGCTTGCCGTTTTTTATCACCGCCGTACGAATTGCAATAGCGGTATCCATATTGCCGTTCCAGGAAATATAACCTACAGCCCCACCGTAAATACCGCGTTTTTCGGTTTCCAATTCGTCGATAATTTCCATCGCGCGAATTTTCGGGGCGCCACTTAAAGTCCCTGCCGGTAGCGCCGCACGCAACACGTCCATCGCACGCAGTTCCGGTTTTAATTTACCAGTGACATTGGACGTAATATGCATTACGTGGGAATAGCGCTCTACCACCATTTTATCAGTAAGTTTAACGCTACCAATTTCGGCAACACGACCAACATCATTACGACCCAAATCGATCAGCATTAAATGCTCGGCGATTTCTTTTGGATCATTAACCAGTTCGACTTCCAATGCCTTGTCTTCTTCCTGCGTATAGCCGCGACGACGAGTACCGGCAATAGGTCGCACAGTCACTTCGCCATCTTCAAGACGCGCGAGAATTTCCGGGCTCGACCCAACAACATGGTGATCGCCGAGATTCATAAAATACATGTAGGGCGATGGATTTAAATTGCGCAATGCGCGATAGAGATTGATTGGTTCCAGGGTGAAGTCAATCGACAATCGCTGGGAGATTACCGCCTGCATAATATCGCCGGCAAAAATGTACTCTTTGATTTTGCCAACCATCTCGTGGAAATACTGTTCGCCGACATTCGAAACAAAATGCGGCTCATTATGACCATTATTACTCAGGGATAAACTTGGTGTTACAGGCATTTCGCCGCGCAGTTTTTGTTCAAGTTCATCGAGGCGTGCAGTAGCTTTACCAAAAGCATTTTCCACTTCCGGGTTCGCGTGGATTACCAGAATTAATTTACCGGCAAGGTTATCAAATACCAGTACTTCATCGGATACACTCAGCAAAATATCCGGCGTGCCAATAACATCTGCTGGCGCATTCGCCTTTAAGTGCGGCTCGACATAACGCACGCAATCGTAAGCAAAATAGCCCACCAAACCGCCGGTAAAACGCGGCAGTCCTGGCAATTCCGGTGCGCGATAACGCAGCTTGAATTCTTCTACAAACGCCAAGGCATCGGCACAGGTGCGGGTTTCAACAACGGTTCCATCGCGTTCAACCTGGATGGTTTCTCCAAACGCTTTCAGCACCGTGCGCGCCGGCAAACCGATCATGGAGTAACGACCCCATTTTTCGCCACCCTGCACCGATTCAAATAAATAAGAGTATGGGCCGGACGCTAATTTGAGATAGGAAGACAGTGGTGTATCCAGATCAGCCAGCACTTCACGCATAACAGGGATACGGTTGTAGCCTTGAGCGGCTAATTGGGCAAATTGTTCGGAGTTCATGACATTACCTTTTATGCTCGCCGGGCAAGGGGCAAGCTTTTATCTTTATATCAACATTGTATTGCGCCGGGCTATTAACGGGAAACAATTAACAGAAATTCAATGCGCAAACAGAGAAAGGCGGCTCAGCGCAAAACCGACAAAGGTTCAGGCAAAGCGAGAGGAACTAGCGACGCCATCGGGCGACGAGGAAGGGAGCGCGCTCTGTAATGAAGGTTGCGTGTTTCACGAGGATGGTTCCTGTTTAAGCTGAGGGCAAGTGTACTGAAATAATTTGCCGATGCCTACCCTCAACCCGCTCCAGACTACGGCATATAGCCTGCAATTTAGACAAGTGCCAATTGTTCACGCATACCGGCGATCACCGCTGCATAATCCGGGGCATTAAAAATCGCTGAGCCGGCAACAAAGGTATCCGCGCCCGCTTCAGCCACTTCGCGAATATTAGCCAAACCAACGCCACCATCAATCTCAAGCCGGATCGGCAGGCCGCTGGCATCAATGAGAGCACGGGCTTCGCGCAGCTTGTCGAGTACATAAGGAATAAATGCCTGACCGCCAAACCCTGGGTTAACCGACATTAACAGCAGCATATCCAGCTTACC
This sequence comes from Cellvibrio sp. GW822-FHT04B05, assembly GCF_058800985.1. NCBI lineage: Bacteria > Pseudomonadati > Pseudomonadota > Gammaproteobacteria > Cellvibrionales > Cellvibrionaceae > Cellvibrio > Cellvibrio sp. GW822-FHT04B05. The sequence goes on from NZ_JBXAMU010000002.1 coordinate 756,007, forward strand.
CATTACATACTTAACATGATCAAGGGAACTGGCCGGGGTAAGCACTAAACCGGCTTTGCAGCCTTTATCTTTAATTAGCTGTAGCGAGCGATCCACATGGCGCGACGCTTCCGGATGAAAGGTAATATAAGTTGCACCGGCATCGGCAAACTGGACGATTAGATCATCCACCGGCTCAACCATTAAATGTACGTCAATCGGCGCGCTAATCCCATATTTACGCAAAGCTTTGCATACCATGGGACCGATGGTCAGGTTGGGTACGTAGTGATTATCCATCACATCGAAGTGGATGATATCGGCACCGGCGGCGAGCACGGCATCTACTTCGGCGCCTAAACGGGCGAAGTCGGCGGAAAGAATGGAAGGCGCTATTTTGTAATCCCGCTTAAAGTTCTGCATACGATTAAAGTTCTGCATAATTGTCCCGATATTGATAAATGGCTAACCGCATTCTACGTGATAAGGTTTGCCATCAAAACTACCCAAGGTTGAACCATGCGATCAGTCGCCTACTTATGGCCAATAGTAGTAATTAATTTTCGTGTTGGTTTTACCGGCGCAACACTTCTTTTTTACCTGATTTCCGCCAATCTTCTCGCGCAAGAACCGGATACAAACGCCGAAACATCCGCTGCGAGCAGCGAAACCAGTTCCAGCAGTAAATCATCGGAAGTACCACTTTATCCATCGCGCGACATTCGGGATAAAACCCTGCTCGCCAATGCGGTAAATGATGAAGCGCAATGGCTGGAAACTGAACACGGGAAAATCCTGGTGTTATATCGCCCAACCGAAGCCAAAGTAACCCGCGGCATATTGATCCTTTTCCATGCAGCTGAAAATCCACAACTTTGGCCGCCCATGCTGGAGAACCTGCGCGCCAACCTGCCCCGCTATGGCTGGGAGACTCTCGCACTTAGCCTGCCGCAAAAATACCCGGCGGCAATTCCCGCAAGACCAAGCTCCTCGTCGGCCAGTGCCTCATCAGCAGGTGCTGAAACGGAAGCTGCTGTACCTGAGACCGCCGATCCCGCAGCCAAAGAAAATGCTGCTGTGTCGTCCGCCGATACTTCCAGTTCATCATCGGCGGCGTCATCAAGTATCACACGCGATTTGTTAATAGAAGCCTATGTGAACGCCGTGTTTACTTTTCTGGAGGGAAAGGGCCAGCTGAATCGTGTGATTCTGGTGGATAACAGCTCTGCCTATCAGGTCCTTCAAAAATTAATTCCACAAGTTCAGGAAAACAAACGTGACAAGGAAACTTTGGATGGACCACTCCAGGCATTGGTGATAACCAATCTTCAGCAGCAAGAACCTATCAACAAACTGGAACTGGAAGCGATTTTTGGTGCGGAGAAATTGCCTGTACAGGATATCTTTTTTGCACCTGACAATGCCGAACAGGCTGAGTCGCGCGATCTGCACAAGGCTGTTGCCATGCGCAAGAAGCTGGATAGCTATCAACAACTCTTGTTGGATAATCCGCCCAAAATCGTTGAGCAAGATCATCAGAGCTTCCTGTTAGGAAGGGTACGGGGCTTTATGCAGCAAAAGGCAGATGGTTCGGAAGCAAAATCTTCTGCCGATAATAAGAACAACGAATCCAATAACGGCAGCAAAAATTAAAAACGGGATCGGCTTGTGGCCGATCCCGTTTTTAATTGATTCACCTGATTTAGCGCTTCCTATGCCGAATCTGGCTATCTCCCTCTCGCTTGCATGCCTTGATTGAGCGACGATGGTACGTAAATTAGGCGCTTCCCTTGACCCTGCTTGGCCAACCTACCCTCCCTGACGACCTCCTTGTTAGAAGCCATTTTCAAGCAAAGCCGCATGGGAGGATAGTCGCAAAATTCACTGAATCTTGTAGGAAATTAACTACAACTGACTGTGGTATTTGACGTATTTGTCAGTAGCAATATGCCCGATCGCTGTAATCCAGAACCGGATATTTCATCAATTAGTCATTCTTATAATTAAGCATCCGCGCGTGCAACTCACCAACTTCAGGAAGGTATGCACCGCGCGTCGCCAGGTAGTGAACATTGAAAAGCTGGAAATAATCCTGCAATGCATTTGCTGCACGCAGTTCCCCTGCCATCTCCAAACACAACCCGGCAGCCTCAGCTGTCGATAAATAATGTTCCTGATGGGACTTACGCACCGCATAACCGCGCACCAATGCCTCTGGTAAAACAACGCAGGGGACAGCATCCAACCAGCGACTCAAATGAAACATCCTACCGCTTTGTTTCCAGGTCCCATCCAATAAAATAAAAGTAATAGTTTTTCCATCATCTGGAAATTCTGTAACCAATGTGCGCGGCGTGGAGCCTGTAGCATTCGCATCAGATGGAAATACAATCACACAACGGCGGTGGGCATCCGCCAACAAATCAATCAGCTCCTGCGCCGGCGCTGTTCGGCTCCAGCAAAAAGCATGTGTTTGTTGCGGCAGTACATCCGCAATCAATCGCCCGGTGTTTGTCGGCTTGAAGACTTCATCGCGATGCATCACCAACACAAATTCACAGCGAGCATCCAATTCCGGACGCCAAGGGCAAATACACGCGAATACCGCAAGCTGGCAATGCTCACAACGCACTACGGATTTTCCACGAGCTAAAAATTCGCGTGTCGATTCCGCTAATCGTTGCGCGCGCAAGTGTAGATATTGATTGGAAAAATCACCGTCCATCAATCACCCATTTGGAGAATTATTACTAAAAACCAGCAAATTACAGACGAAAAAAAAGCGCTCTAGTGAGCGCTTTTAATTTGGTGCCCTGGGCCGGACTCGAACCGGCACAGCATTCGCCACTACGACCTCAACATAGCGTGTCTACCAATTCCACCACCGGGGCATTAAACTTTTTTACTACTCTTTCTGTTTTTCTGGTTGTGCGGCTGCATCGGCTGAAGCAGGAGCAGCTTCACTTTGCGCAGCAGGAATGTCAGAAGTAGTAGCTGGCAGATCACTGGCAGGAACATCAGAAGCTGAGGGAACTTCTTGCTGCACAGCGGGAACAACTAAACCTTGCGTTGCTACTTTTGAATGATTTTTTGCAATCACAGCCAAACCAAAGCTGGTGCAAAAGAATATTGTTGCGATAACCCAAGTAGCGCGGGTAAAGAAATTGCCGCTACCTTCACTTCCGAATACAGTTTGCGAAGCACCAGCACCAAATGAAGCACCAGCCGCTGCACCTTTACCTTGCTGCAACAGAATCAAACCAATAATGGCCAATGCTGCAAGCGAGTGAATAATAAGTACCAATTTTTCCATTGCAAAGCTCTCTTGAGCGTTTGATGTTTAGCTACCAATATTAATTAGCAGCGTTACAGATTGCTAAAAACTCGTCAGCGTCTAAAGATGCGCCACCAAGTAAGGCACCGTCTATATCGGGCAATGCAAATAACTGCTGTGCATTGTGCGCTTTAACGCTGCCACCGTACAAAATTCTTACTTCATCAGCCAAATCAGGAAGCTGTGCACGCATGAAACAATGCACTTCTTCTGCTTGCTCTGGCGTAGCTGTTTTACCTGTACCTACGGCCCAAACCGGCTCATAAGCAAGGACAGCATCTTTAAATACATCTTTGCCTGTATGCGCAAAAACTGCATTCAACTGCCTACCGATTGTCTCTAAGTGACGACTTTGCTCGCGATCTTGTAAAGACTCACCTACGCAAAGTATCGGTATTAAACCTGCTTGTTGCACGGCGATAAATTGGCGAGCGACTTGCTCATCCGTTTCACCCTGCATCCGGCGGCGCTCATTGTGACCAATTATTACAAATTTGCAATCCAAATCTGCAAGCATTGGTGCTGAAACTTCCCCGGTATATGCGCCCTTATTGTGCTCACTGACAGTTTGTGCGCCCAGCAAAATTGCCGAACCGACTAGCAAACTATGGGTATGCATCAAATAAGGATAGGGAGGACAAATTACAACATCAGCTTTGTGCTCACCTTGCCAACCAGCCACAACCTTGGCCAATAACTCTGCGTTTTCACGCATATTTCCATTCATTTTCCAATTGCCAACCACCAGTTGGCGACGCTTGGCGTTACTTGCTTTGCTCAACAGCAATACCTCCCCCCAAAGCGGGCGCCAATGTTAGCTAAGAAGATTTGAACATACAACCAAATATTAGCTTAGGCCCTGATTTTTCTCTGTTTTTTTGTTCTTTTGTCCGGCGAGAAGGTACAGCTCACCAGGTGACCGAATATAAAATCTGCGCCTTGACCGATTTTTAAGCGCAGATTCTTATCACTATTAATCAGGATTGCATCACTACTAATTTTAGCTGAGGGCAACCTCTACCGTTGCTGCCAATTCCTGTGCAAGTTCTTTTACCTGTTTTTTATCCTCACCCTCCACCATCACCCGCACAACAGGCTCAGTACCTGAGGGGCGCAACAGGACACGACCGGTTCCGGCCAGCTTTTCTTCGGTCAATTTCACTGCCGATTGCACTGTTTCATTACTCGCCAAGTCAACCCGCTTTGATATGTGGACATTGATCATAACCTGCGGCAGTTTGGTCATTCCCTTTTTAATGCGATGCAAGGATTCACCGATAGTGGTAACCGCAAGCAAAACCTGCAATGCGGCGATAATTCCATCGCCAGTCGTAGTCACATTACTGCAAACAATATGCCCGGAGTTTTCACCACCCAAACGCCAGCCATTATTGCGCATCATTTCAATCACATAACGGTCACCGACTTTGGCACGTGCGAACGGAATATTGAGCTTTTTAAGTCCCAACTCAAAACCAAAATTGCTCATCAAGGTGCCTACAACACCATCGCAACCACCGGTGTATTCTTGTTGATAGGCAGCGATAATGTAAAGCAGCTCATCGCCATCAACCAATTCACCTTTGTGATCAACGAAGACAACGCGGTCGCCATCACCGTCAAAAGCGATTCCGAGATCTGCACCCAGCTCAATCACTTTTTCCTGCAATGCCTCTGGCTTGGTGGAACCACAGCTGCGATTGATATTAGTGCCATTGGGTTCAACAAACAGCGAAGTGACACGAGCACCCAGCTCGGTAAACACATCGGGGGCAATGTGGTAGGTCGCACCATTCGCGCAATCAAGGACAATATGCATTCCCTTGAGATTAAAGCCCCAAGGCATAGTGCCTTTACAGAATTCAATGTAACGGCCCGATGCATCGGCAATTCGGCGGGCCTTACCTAATTTTTCACCTGTGGACATGGGCTTTTCGAGTTGTGCTTCGATCAGATTTTCGAGTTCATCGGGGAGTTTGCTGCCATTACCGCCAAAGAACTTGATCCCGTTATCAACATAACTGTTGTGGGAAGCACTGATAACTATGCCCGCTTGCGCTTTAAAAGTACGGGATAAATAGGCAACACCGGGGGTAGGCATAGGGCCGAGCAAACCAACATCCACACCGGCATTAATCAAACCGGCCTGCAATGCAGACTCAAACATGTAACCTGAAATACGTGTATCTTTACCAATCAAAATCATATTTTGACCATCAAAACGATCCTTGAGTACACAGCCCGCAGCCCAACCCAGCTTAAGCATAAAGTCCGGGGTAATCGGAAATTCACCCACTAAACCGCGAATACCATCTGTACCAAAATACTTGCGAGACATAATTCCTAACTCCACTAACAATAATTACGCTGTGTTTATTCGGCTACAGCGGCGAGAACCTTTAATACGTCCAGGGTTGCAGCAACGTCATGCACCCGGATGATGGCAGCACCGCGCTCCGCAGCAAGCAGAGCCAAAGCCAGACTACCCGGTAAACGTTCGTTAACCGGTCGATCAAGCAGTTGCGCCACCATAGATTTACGTGACATACCCACAAGAAGGGGGTAGCCCAGATCACCCAATTCCGGCAGTCGCTGTAAAAGCGCGAGATTATGCGCGAGTGTCTTGCCAAAGCCAAATCCCGGATCAAGCACGATGCGTTCGGGAGTGATATCCCGGGCACGACAAGCTTCAATACGATCGCGCAAAAAGCCCGCCACCTCAGCGACAACATCAGAATATTCAGGACGCTGCTGCATAGTGTCTGGTTGTCCCTGCATGTGCATCAAACAGATAGGCAAGCTGGTTGCAGCGGCCGCCGCCAAGGCACCATCACGCTGCAAGGCACGCACATCATTAATCATGCCGGCACCCTTTTTGGCTGACTCTGTAATAACGCTGGCGGTGCTGGTATCGACAGAAACGAGCGCATCCAATTTATCAACTAATGCCTCAACAACTGGAATAACACGATCCAATTCTTCCTGTTCGGACACAGTGGCAGAACCGGGTCGAGTTGATTCACCGCCCACATCAATAATTCTTGCCCCTTCAGCTAATATTTGCTCGGCGCGGCGCAATGCCAGATCCAGCGAAAACGTATTTCCTGAATAATAGCTACCGCCATCTGAAAACGAGTCAGGGGTAATATTGAGAATGCCCATTACCACGGGATGTGAAAGATCCAGGACATGCTTGCCGCATATGAGTTGGGAGTTGCCGGGAAGAGACTGCATTTTGAAGGCCTGACAAGCTAATTTGATATAAATACTCGATGGCTAAAACAAGAACCCCGAGCAAGCTCGGGGTTCTTGTTGTACTCAATATGACCGATTAATGCGTATTGGCGGGACCACCAATCGGACCAGCAGGACTTTCGCCCGATGCATCTTTATCGCGCAAATGACTGTTGAAATCATCATCATTCCACTCGCGCGGTGGGCGCACTTTGCGGCGCGCCATCAAATCGGCAACTTGTTCAGAATCGATAGTTTCATATTCCATTAGTGCATCTTTCATTGCTTCAAGAATATCGCGATTATCCTCAAGAATTTTTTTCGAACGCGCATAGCATTCATGGATTATACGACGCACTTCTTCGTCAATTTGTTTTGATGTTTCACCAGAGTATTGCTGCGTCGCCATACCCGGGTAAGCACCCTCTTCATCACCATAATGAAGCGGACCCAACTTGGCCGACAAACCCCATTTAGTAACCATATTGCGCGCTAAACTCGTGGCACGCTCAATATCATTGGACGCACCTGTTGTTACTCCATCCAAACCCAAGGTCATCTCTTCTGCGATACGGCCACCAAAAAGGCTGCACAAACTGGACTCCAGCGCACGCTTGCTGTAGCTGTACTTATCTTCCTCCGGCAAATAATGGGTTACACCCAAAGCTCTACCACGAGGAATAATTGACACTTTATGCACCGGATCATGCTCGGGTACCAGACAGCCAATGATGGCGTGACCGGCTTCATGATAGGCGGTATTTTCTTTTTCCTTTTCGTTCATCACCATGGATTTGCGCTCAGCGCCCATCATGATTTTATCGCGAGCTTTCTCAAAATCTTCCATGTTGACTAAACGCTTGTTACCACGCGCTGCCATCAACGCAGCTTCGTTTACAAGGTTCGCCAACTCGGCACCGGAAAACCCTGGAGTACCGCGGGCGATTACCGAGGCACTTACTCGCTCGTCCAAAGGTACTTTGCGCATGTGGACTTTCAAAATCTGCTCACGACCGCGGATATCAGGCAAACCTACATATACCTGGCGGTCAAAACGACCTGGACGCAATAATGCTTTGTCGAGCACATCGGCGCGGTTGGTTGCGGCAATGATGATTACACCATCATTACCTTCAAAACCATCCATCTCGACCAACAATTGGTTGAGGGTTTGTTCACGTTCGTCATGACCACCACCATGGCCACCGCCACGATGGCGACCTACAGCATCGATCTCATCGATAAAGATAATACAGGGAGCCTGCTTCTTGGCTTGCTCGAACATGTCACGTACGCGGCTTGCCCCTACACCCACAAACATTTCTACGAAATCGGAACCGGAGATTGAGAAGAAGGGTACCTTGGCTTCACCAGCAATTGCTTTAGCCAATAAAGTCTTACCTGTACCTGGCGGGCCAACCATCAATACGCCACGAGGAATCTGGCCACCCAAACGCTGGAATTTTGAAGGGTCGCGCAGATACTGAACCAGTTCCTGAACTTCTTCTTTTGCTTCGTCTACACCGGCCACATCGGCAAAGGTAGTTTTGATCTGATCTTCACCCAGCAGGCGTGCCTTGCTCTTACCGAAGCTCATAGGGCCGCCTTTTCCGCCAGCCCCGCCCTGCATCTGGCGCATAAAGAACCAGAATACCGCGATAATGATCAGAATCGGAAAGCTTGCGACCAATAGCTGGTTGAGCAAGCTCGGTTGCTCAACCTCGCGCCCTTTAATAGTCACATTGTGGTTATAAAGGTCGTCGATCAATTTTGGATCTGCCACCTGAGGGCGGATGGTTTTGAAAGTGGAATTGTCTTTATACAATCCCTCTATAACCAAGCCATCAATTGTGACCTCTTGCACCCGATCATCGCGCACACTCGCGATAAACTCAGAATAATTGAGTGTGTTACTGCCGGATTGCTTGTTAAAGCCCTCGAAAACACTAAAGAGGACTACGGCAATGACCAGCCAGAGCACAAGATTCTTGGTTATATCGTTCAAGGAAGATTCCTCATAGTTACATCAAATGTATTGTCAGCTAGCAGTAAACTATCTATACCCATCACTGTAAACGATAGATACTCGCACATTTACTCGCTGAAATCGTCGAGTTTTTCACAGCTTAACGTCTTTCTTGGCACCCCTATCCTGACTTTCTAAAATCCATATTAAAAACCACACTTTAAGAAACTCAAGATATAGGAAGATTTAAAATCGGCAGTATCAATAGGAAACATTTGGGGGCTTATATCCGAATTACAAGTCCAATATGCCAGATCCTACGCCCTATCCCCTTACACCTCTTAAATAAAATCCATTCTTATGATTGATATCCACAGGCTAATGCGGTCGAAGCCAAACCTTCTAAAGGAAGAATGGAGTAGAATGCGCACCATTATTCTCCCAACCCTATTAAGGTAAGTTTATGCCCATTAACCCAGAGCGCAAAAAACAATTTCGTACTATTGGCCACAAGCTTAATCCCATTGTGACCATAGCGGGTAATGGATTGAGCGATGGCGTGCTGGCCGAACTCAATCGCGCACTGGATGACCATGAGCTGATCAAGGTAAAACTGGCAATTGCCGAGCGCGATGAGCGCAAAGAAGTTGTGGCCGAACTTGAAGCATTGCCTAATGTTGAACTGATTCAGGAGATTGGCAAAGTAGTTTTACTCTATCGCCACAATAAAAGAGCCAACCCCAAGCTTTCCAATGTGCAACGCTAGTCCATAGATGAAAAGTTAATCCATAAAAAAACCGCCATTTGATGGCGGTTTTTTTATGGGTCAAGCCAAGTCACAGCAAAGTATGTTTGCCTAGATATGCTCAACTTTACCAATTTCGTAGTCCACATCACCGCCAGGCGCCCGTACAACCACAATATCGCCCTCTTCTTTCCCTACTAACGCGCGCGCGATAGGCGAATTTACCGAGATCTTGTTGGATTTTACATCGGCCTCATCATCACCCACGATTTGGTATTTCATGGATTGATCAGTGTCGAGGTTGATGATGGTTACAGTGGTACCAAAAATGACTTTTCCGGTGTGCGGAATTTTGGTCACATCGATAATTTGCGCGTTACTCAGTTTGCCTTCAATTTCCTGAATGCGCCCCTCACAAAAACTTTGTTGTTCGCGCGCCGCAGAATACTCCGCGTTTTCTTTCAAATCGCCATGCGCACGCGCTTCGGCAATTGCGTTGACAATACGCGGACGCTGTACTTTTTTCAGGTCTTCCAATTCAAGAGCCAATTTCTCGGCGCCCTGGTTAGTCATAGGAAATTTAGTACTCATGGACAATCCTTATTTGTTTAACCGCACATGCAAATCTTGCAGGCGGCGAACTTCAATATGTTGGCCTTGCTTCAATGCCATGCAAACTGCCTGGCTCGCAGCGAGTGTGGTGTTGTAATACACACGGTGATTTTCCGCACTGCGACGAATCGACGACGAATCGCGCGTTGCCTGACGACCTTCCACCGTATTGAGGATTAAATCGATCTCGTCGTTCTTGATCATATCCACAATATGCGGGCGGCCTTCCTGCACTTTATTGACAACTTGTACTTCCAAACCAGCTGCTTTCAACACTTCTGCAGTGCCGCGTGTTGCTACCAGCTTGAACCCAAGGCCTGCCAAATCAACGCCTACGCCGACAATACCATCTTTATCCATATCGCGAACACTAAGGAATGCAGTACCGGTTGCAGGGATACGGTTGCTCGCACCTAATTGCGATTTACCGTAAGCCTCGCCGAAGGTATCGCCAACACCCATTACTTCACCGGTAGATTTCATTTCTGGCCCGAGGATAGGGTCAACTGCCGGGAATTTGTTGAACGGGAATACCGCTTCTTTAACGCTGAAATAGGTAGGGATAATTTCTTTGGTAAAGCCCTGGTCTGCCAGCGATGTACCCGCCTGGCAACGCGCGGCTACTTTTGCCAATGACACGCCAATGCATTTAGACACAAACGGTACAGTGCGCGATGCACGTGGATTGACTTCGATGACGTAAATCTTGCCGTCTTGATAAGCGAGCTGGGTGTTCATCAAACCGATCACCCCCAATTCAATCGCCATTTGCTTTACTTGCTCGCGCATTTCATCCTGCACATCGGCAGGCAGGGAGTAAGGCGGCAGCGAACATGCCGAGTCACCTGAGTGGACACCACATTGCTCAATGTGTTGCATGATTCCGCCGATTACCACTTGCTGACCATCGGATACAGAATCAATATCCACTTCGATCGCATTATTCAGGAAGTGATCAAGCAATACCGGTGCGTCTTCAGACACTTGCACTGCGGTGCGCATGTAGGTGCGCAGCTCATCTTCTTTGTAGACGATTTCCATTGCGCGGCCGCCCAGTACATAAGACGGACGAACCACCAGGGGATAGCCCACTTTATCCGCTGCCAGCAAGGCTTCTTCCAGCGAGCGAACAATCGCATTTGGCGGCTGTAACAGACCAAGCTTATTGATCATTTGCTGGAAGCGTTCGCGGTCTTCCGCTTTATCAATTGCGTCCGGGCTGGTGCCGATAATAGGCACCCCTTCTGCTTCAAGCGCACGCGCTAATTTCAGCGGAGTTTGTCCACCGAATTGTACGATGACACCAACCGGTTTTTCTTTATGGACGATTTCCAACACATCTTCCAACGTCACCGGTTCGAAGAACAAACGATCGGACGTATCGTAATCAGTAGAAACCGTTTCGGGGTTACAGTTAACCATAATGGTTTCGTAACCATCCTCACGCATCGCCAGTGCCGCATGTACACAGCAGTAATCGAATTCGATACCTTGACCGATACGGTTAGGACCACCGCCGATTACCAAAATCTTTTTCTTATCACTCGGATTAGCTTCACACTCTTCTTCATAAGTTGAGTACATGTAAGCCGTCGAGGTAGAGAATTCAGCTGCGCAAGTATCAACACGCTTGTACGCCGGGCGAATATTCAAACCCTGGCGATAGTGACGCACTACTTTTTCAGTTACACCTAACAACAGCGCCAAACGCTTGTCAGAAAAACCTTTGCGTTTCAGTTGGAACAATTTATCCGCATCCAAATCCTTCAATGATTTGCCGCGCAGCGATTGTTCGATATCAATCAACTCTTTTACTTGTACCAAAAACCATGGATCGATTTTGGAGAGGTTGAATGCATCATTAACGCTCAAGCCCATGCGGAATGCATCGCCGACATACCAGATGCGCTCAGCGCCAGCCGTAGTCAATTCACGACGAACTTTTGCAGCGCCTTCTTCAGTGGTGTAATCCACTTTTGACTCAAAACCGGCCGAGCCGACTTCCAAACCGCGCAAGGCTTTTTGCAAGGATTCCTGGAAAGTACGGCCAATCGCCATGACTTCGCCCACAGATTTCATTTGCGTAGTCAAACGTGCATCTGCATCACCGAATTTTTCAAAGGTGAAGCGCGGCACTTTGGTAACGACATAATCGATTGAGGGTTCAAACGATGCCGGTGTTGCCCCGCCGGTGATATCGTTTTTCAATTCATCGAGCGTGTAACCTACCGCGAGTTTCGCTGCGATTTTTGCAATCGGAAAACCGGTCGCTTTTGATGCGAGTGCTGATGAGCGCGATACACGCGGGTTCATCTCAATAACAACCATACGGCCATCAACCGGGTTCACCGCAAATTGCACGTTGGAACCGCCAGTTTCCACACCGATTTCACGCAATACCGCAATCGATGCATTTCGCATGATTTGGTATTCCTTATCGGTCAGGGTTTGCGCTGGAGCAACGGTAATCGAGTCGCCAGTGTGAACACCCATCGGATCAAAGTTTTCAATGGAGCACACGATAATGCAGTTATCGTTTTTATCGCGCACCACTTCCATCTCGTACTCTTTCCAACCGAGTAGCGATTCGTCGATCAACAATTCATTAGTGGGCGATAAATCCAAACCGCGCGTACAAATTTCTTCAAACTCGTCCCAGTTGTAAGCGATGCCGCCACCGGAACCGCCCATAGTAAATGACGGGCGAATAATGCAAGGGAAGCCGAATTCTTTCGGCGCTTCTTTCGCTTCTTCCAAGGTGTGAACGATTTTTGCGCGCGCACAAGAAAGACCAATACGCTTCATCGCCTGATCAAACAGGTTGCGATCTTCCGCCATGTTGATGGCTTCTTCTTTCGCGCCGATCAATTCAACATTGTATTTTTCCAGCACGCCATTTTTGGCAAGTGCCAGCGCGCAGTTCAATGCAGTCTGGCCGCCCATGGTTGGCAAGATTACATCGGGGCGCTCTTTCTCAATAATTTTCGCAACTGTCTGCCATTCAATCGGCTCGATATAGGTTGCATCCGCCATCGCGGGGTCGGTCATGATAGTTGCAGGGTTCGAGTTAACCAGAATTACACGGTAACCCTCTTCGCGCAGGGCTTTACAGGCTTGGGCGCCGGAGTAGTCAAACTCACAGGCCTGACCGATCACAATCGGGCCGGCGCCGAGAATCAAAATACTGTTTATGTCGGTACGTTTTGGCATGTCGGCTCCGATTAGGACTTGCGGGCTTGCATCAATTCAATAAAGTGGTCAAACAGGGTATCGGCTTCGTGCGGGCCAGGGCTCGCTTCAGGGTGGCCCTGGAAGCTGAACGCGGCTTTATCGGTGCGATGGATACCTTGCAGCGAACCGTCAAACAGTGACTTGTGAGTCGCTTTGAGATTGGCTGGCAAACTGGATTCTTCAACCGCAAAACCGTGGTTTTGCGCGGTGATCATCACGCGCTTGGAATCCAGATCCTGTACCGGATGGTTGCCGCCGTGATGGCCAAATTTCATTTTGATAGTTTTGGCACCGGATGCCAGCGCCAACAATTGGTGACCTAGACAGATGCCGAATACAGGCACATCAGTTTCCAAAATATCTTTGATAGCTTCAATAGCGTAAGTGCAAGGCTCAGGGTCACCAGGACCATTGGAGAGGAACACGCCGTCCGGATTCAGCGCCAGCACTTCTGCGGCAGTCGTTTTGGCGGGCACTACAGTCAGGTCGCAACCGCGATCCACCAGCATGCGCAAAATGTTGCGCTTCACGCCGTAATCGTAGGCAACGACTTTGAATTTTTTTGCATCGCCAGCGCTGTGGCCTTCGCCCAATTCCCAACTGGTTTCATTCCAGGTGTAGGGTTCACTAACGGTTACTTCTTTCGCCAGATCGAGACCTTTCAAACCACCAAATGCTTTAGCCGCAGCCAAGGCTTTGGCTTCATCCAGCTTGCCATCTTTAATAAACCGGGCACCTGCCATCAAGCAACCGCTTTGCGCACCTTTGTCGCGCAGGATGCGGGTCAAGCGGCGGGTATCGATATCGGCGATACCGATCACGTTGCGCGCCTTGAGGTAATCGGAGAGGCTTTCCTGATTGCGGAAGTTGCTGGCTAACAAAGGAAGATCGCGGATAACCAGGCCAGTTGCCCAAATGCGCTGGCATTCTTCGTCTTCGCTATTGGTACCGGTATTACCGATATGGGGATAAGTAAGAGTGACGATTTGCTGGGCGTAAGAGGGATCGGTAAGGATTTCCTGATAACCGGTGATTGCGGTATTGAACACCACTTCACCAACAGATAAGCCTTCGGCACCAATTGCAGTACCACGGAACACACTACCGTCAGCAAGAACCAATATGGCCTTGGTCGGGGCAGGAAGGGATTCCTGAGTAGTCAAAACAACCTCCTGAGCTGGTTGGGGTTTTGGCTTGGACAACACCTGCAAGAATCGGTTTGGCGCCGGTTCGCTGCAGAGATACCCTTAAAGCAAGCTAATAAAACGGGTGTCGGTTCGTTGCTTGACACTTCAGCAGATGGCCTTTATTTGGGCTCAACAAGGCAGTCGCACATGACACGGATTAGGTGGGCAGCGCGATAAGCGATTGAGTTTAAAGGCAAATTTATTCCGGCTGTAAAACGTCTGGTTGTAAAAAAGCGAGATGAAACCCAAATCTCATCTCGCCTTTTTATGTTCTTGTACGAACCGTTTTGTATTCGTTGTGCGGACTTGATTGGGTCAGCCGCAATCTGACCGCGAATTCTACGGGAGTGATGCCTTTATGTCCATGGGAATCTAGCCTGAATCAGCGTCCGATTGTATCATTGGTCATCAAATATCTTCTCTAAATACCTTGCCTTCTTATCTAATCTAATAACATTTTATAAAGGCCGTGGCTCAAGGCTTGTTAAAAATCTAATTTGAAATCGTACCTGTGTCCTCGATGTACCACATACAAACAGGAATCATTCTTGACAAAACTTTACAAACTCTTTAATTTAGTAGCCGCCAGAAACGTTTTTTTGCACTGGCTGGATCTGGCCATTTCAAAAGTTGCATGGATGAGACAAGGACATAACACCTCTGCATTTAGTTTTTCAATGCCCTTCCCTTGTTTTTTCTTTTTCAAATAAAGAAAAGATCTTCAATCTTTTTTGCGTTTTCAATCCATTCAATCTCTGCCTTCTTTAAACATAATAGGAATTATGTATGTCGTGTACACCACTGGAGTTATGCAGTTATTTCTTTCAAGTTAAAAATAAGTTTAATGATGCTTTTAGAAAAATATCACTATTAATAACTCTCTCGGCAATGACATTTGTTTCTTCAACAAATGCGCTTACTTACAACGAATGCATTAACGAGGCTCAAGCCAAATGTAATACATTTGATTTTAATGGCTATAAAAATATGGCTGAATGCCAGCAATGGGAAGCTCAATCATGCCAAGAGACATCGCGAACCAAATTACCAAAGGTAAAGGTTGAGGCTGAAGCACTTGACGATTGGTGGAGGAATATACCGTTAGATTTTCTGGTTCCGCAGATAGCCAACCCATATGCACCCCAAAATTTCACCCCAAAAATGGAATCAGGTGATAAAAAAGATGGGACGCCACGTGAAGATACCTGTTTGCCTGTAAACATAGCGACCGGACAAAAACTACTTCATGAAAATGATTACACCGCAAATGATGAAAGTCCTCTAATGATTAGCAGGGAATATAATGTTTATTACAAGGGAGGAGTTTTTGGGGATACATGGGCCAGCCAAATAGATAACAAGCTAAGCTTTTTATTTAATGATAAGTCCCAGTGCGAAATCGAATACGGAAAGGCAGATGCTGATTGCAATAAGGTAATGAACTCAACCACCATCAAAACTATTAATTTAATAGATCAAGGTAATATTTATAGTTTTGAATGGTCAGCTAGCCTACTAAAGTGGGTGCACTTGGGATCTCCCATTGAAGGTTTTTCATTACAGCAGCAAGCAAATGGCACATGGTTGTTGAATAGTTCGGATGGTGCAGTTAAAACCTATTATTCAAATGGCCAAATTGCATCGCAATATGATGTGCACGGAATTGGCTGGACGTTTACTTATAACGGGTATCGAATTCAATCCATTACACATACAACCGGGCGACAATTAGTTTTTACGTGGAATAATACTCTTTCGCGCGTTGCGTCCATCACATTGCCAACAGGTCGAGTAATAAATTACTCACATTTCGATCATTCCTATTATGACAGTAATGGATATACAGAACTTATTAGACTGGAGCAAGTAACCTACGCTAATAGCGATACCAAGAAGTATCATTACGACAATTGGGGGCGCTTGGAAGGATTCTCAATTAATAATGTTAGGCAAACACAATATATTTATCTGGAGCCAGGCCTTCAAAATAATAAGGTTGCACAAAGCGGAAAAGTTGGTGGTGTTGAAAAAACTAATTTTTCTTATCTTTATACAATGACTCAAGTGTTTAACGCCAAAAATGCGGTAACAACATACCATTACGATCCGGCCGATCGAAAATTAAATGGGATTACACGCGATGGCACTCCAAATTGTCCCTTCGCTACAGCAGCCTCACAGTATGCATCTGATAGAACCAGCTTATCCTATAAGGAAGACTGGAAGGGAAATCGTACCAGTTACACTTATGACGCCCAAAAAAGGCTAAAAACAGAATTCTTCAACGGACAAACTAAAGAATATATTTGGGGCGAATCGAACCGATTAGCAGGTGAAAAAATCTGGAATGGTGCAATTGCCGGGGTTACTTGCAAATCGGGAGAATATTGCCCATCAGCGAGTGGAAACCCGCTACGTGATATTTCATATGGATATTATGGTGCAGAAAAAAATTACAGAATAAAATCAGTTACTATAAAAGATGAAACGCTTACTTCAAGAACAACGACATATGACTACACTTTTTATTCTAGTAAATTAATTGCTACAAAAACAGTCAATGGTCCTCGAACTGATGTCAATGATATTACGACCTATACATACAATAGCGTTGGTCGTTTAACTTCAACAAAAGATCCACTTAATAACGATACCATTTATTCCTATGTAGCCTCAGAAGATTTTCCAGTGGAAGTTACCGATCCCAATGGAATGATAAATGGTTACGAATATGATGGAAAATCTAGGCTCAAGAAAAAAACCCTCAACAAATATGGTGCAAACCCGCTGGTAACTTCAATCACATACAATGCATTTGATGCTGTTACCAATATTACCTATCCCAATGGTGACTATGTTGCAAACACCTACGACACGATTGGTCGTTTAAAAACAACGAGAAAACCTCTACCGAGCCATCCAGGTGCTGGGCAATCACCCTTTAGTGGAGAATACACTGAATATAATTATGACAACCTCAGTAACATTACCGAAATAGTTGATGTATATCCCTTAACCAATGGTGTCTGCCCAGGCTGTCCGCCAGGCACTACCATTCCTCCGACACGCGCTGTACGCCAAATATTCGAATATGATAGTTTCGGCAATTTATCTGCAACGAAAGGCGCATCTAATCGCCGCTCTGATTACACTTATGACGCCAATACTAATGTGGAAACCATCAAGGATGGATTAAACCGAACAACTCGCTTTACCTATAAACCAGACAACCAATTAGGTACTATTACCAATCCTCTCAATGAAGTCACCACGTTCCAATATAATGCTGCTGGCAACATTGGCAGTATTATCGACCCAAGCAATAAAACGACCAGCTACGGTAGAAATGGTGTAGGAGAGTTAATTAACCTCAGCAGCCCGGATACAAATGGAAGTAGCTATACGTATTATCCAAATGGATTAGTCAGTACCATGACACAAGCAAACGGTGTCGTTAATACCTATACCTATGATGCATTAAATCGGTTAACCCACCTTACCGCATCAGGCGGTGGATTCCCCTCACAAAGTATCGTTAAAAAATACGGCGTGCTTGGCAGTGATTGCCCCAATGGTAAAGGACGTTTGTGTTCGGTAACCGATAGCTCCGGCAGCGTGAGTTATGAATATAATGTGCTCGGCCAAATAACTAAACAAACCAGCGTAATTAATGGGTTAAGCCTTGTCATAAACTATAGTTATGACGCCTACGGTCGCTTGGCTACAGAAACTTATCCTAATGGCATTGTCCTTCGATATAGTTATGACATTAATAACGCCGTTATAAAAATTGAAGCGAATATTGCCGGTGCGTGGACAACCGTCATCTCCGATATTAGCCATGTACATCCCACTGCCCGGAACTATCAATTTGGTAATGGCTTAATAAGAACGGTGAATTACCATCCGGATGGTTTATTGGATTACATTTCGACGACGGGAATTCAAAATTTAAAGTACACGCAAAATACTGCATCGGAAATTACCGGAATTACAAACAGTATCAATACTACTGCTAGCCAGACCTACACTTATGACAATGCTTCGCGCTTAAAAACAATAACCTCTGGATTGGGCAATCAAAGTTTCACCTATGATGCCAACGGCAACCGCACCAGCCATACCTGGGGCGGCAGTACGGATACTTATACGGCAGCCACAAGTGGCAACCGTTTGCCGGGTATCACTAACGCAAATGTCAGCCGTACAAAAGGTTACACTTATAATTCAATAGGAAATGTGACCAGCTGGGGCAGTCCTGCCGGGGCCGGAGGCAATTACACTTACGATGTATTTAATCGACTGACACATATTTCCAATAGTATTGGAGGAAACACATCCTATGTGAATAATGCCTTCAATCAGCGAGTCTATAAATCGTCTAACAACCAGGGCATTAGTCCAGCTTATTATTATCTCTATGATACCTCCGGAAAACTTGTTGCTGAGACTGCAGCAAATTCCACAAGCATTGGCAGTATGTATGTCTATCTCAATGGACAAATCGTTGGGTTGATACGCAATAATCAGGTATACGCCGTGCATAATGATCATTTAGGACGTGCAGAAGTGATTACAAATTCCACTAAAGCTATTGTATGGCGAGCAAACAATGGAGCGTTTGACCGCACGGTAACAGTTGATAACGTTGGCGGCTTTAATCCTGGTTTTCTGGGGCAGTATTATGATAAGGAAAGCGGCCTTTGGTACAACTGGAACCGGTATTATGATGCGAGTATTGGCAAATACATCCAGAGTGATCCTATTGGATTAGAGGGAGGAATTAATACCTATGCCTACGTTGAGGGGAATCCAATTAAATACATTGACCCTTATGGTTTGGCTAAATGGGATTATGACGGTTGGGGTGATACGTCAATGTGTTCCTATTACGACAATCTGGCTTCACAAACTGGATGCCAGTATTACAAAGACGCTGCGCAAATTTGCAGAGGCGAACATGGCGGTGTAAATAGAATGCTACAAGCTGGTATTACTCAAGCATGGATGAGTGGAAACACTACTGCCTCCCAATCTGCAATAGCCAATCAAATCAGGGCTGACTTAATAAGCCAGGATCAAATTGCCCGTGCATTAAATGGTCGTGGCAATTACCCACCACGAGGCGATCACATTGATCAATACCACAATGCAGCTTTCCAAAATGCAGGTGTCAGTACCTTCTGGTATGGCGGAAATCGTTGGCCACAGGGTGTGCTGCCAAATGTCGTGCCTTATGACCCGGTTGGTAATTCCCCTTATGACCCTCGCAATCAATTATTACCAGCAGGAGATCAATGTGGCTGTAATCAATAAGACTCCCTGGTTTAAAGAACACCTTTTGCTGCGTATTTATGGAATAATTTTCTGGTTGTTTGGTCTTGCTATCTACTTAAGCTTTTTTGTGCTTGGGTGGATAGACATTTCTCATCATAAACATTTAAAAAATTTCAGTTTTGTTAGTTTTTTTATAAAGGAAATTTTACTTTTTCCAGGATTAGTCCCTTTGATTATTGGAGGATTCTTCCTAGTGTTCTTTAGAAGGTCAGAAGATTTTTTTCTTGGGGCGTTTCTTATATTGCCTTCCTTTATCGTGTTGCATTATGTCGTGGCTGCGGTTTCTGCGCATGATTATGGATGGCGATATCTTTGCTTCCAACTGTTTGAAATTGCTTGTGCGGTGGCGGTCATCATACAGTTCAAGCGTAAGTGGAAGGCAATCGCTGACAAAAAAGAATCATCAGGCTAAAAATTGTTTCTTACTTTTTAAATAAAATAAAAAAGCCCAGCTATAAACGCTGGGCTTTTTTATGAGTTTTATTTGTTGGTGCTGAATTATTCCGTCGTCAACACCAAACACCCCTGCATAACCCGAATCGTCACCGGCGAGTTAATCGTGAACCCCGCCTGCTCCAACCAATGCCCCTTCAATTGCAACCAGGGCACGGTGGCCTGTGGCGGGTACTGTGTCTTGCGCCGGTAGTCGTAAATCATGCTCCCGGTCTTGATCTTGCGAATGTGACAGGGCGGTGTTGCTTGCGTAGAATCGCGTCTAGCCATTGGGGCTATTAAGCCGAAAACCCGCGTTGGGGTCTGTGTGAAAATCCGGGGGAGTTCTGTTAGGCTGTGCAGCTTTGGAAGCCGCACGGGACTTGGGCTGTAGGGGTTGTTACTACGATTTTGCGTCAGATAAATTGTTTCCGGGGCAGTATTACGATAAGGAAAGCGCCCTTTGGTACAACTGGAATCGGTATTATGATGCGAGTATTGGCAAATACATCCAAAGTGATCCTTTGGGGCTTTATGACGGGCCGAATACCTATGCTTACGCTGCAAACAATCCTGTCATGTTTTATGATCCCTATGGTCTTTGGGCGATTGGTGATCCACTGCCGCAAGGCTTAGTTGATTTCTCTGCGGGTTTTGGCGATACGATTTCTTTTGGAATGACCGATTGGCTCCGTGATCAAATGGGAACCAATTCTGCCGTTGATAAGTGCTCAGGTGGATACGGTGCTGGTGAGTGGGCTGGAATTGGTTATGGTTTTGCGGCAGGTGGTGCAGCAGGTTGGCGCTCTGCTGGGCAAAAAGCGCAGGGTATGGAATTTTCGCACTGGATACCAAATAGATTCGGTGGCCCACGCTCAAATTGGAATGGCAATTATGTTACCCCCAATCGCCATTACAAACATGACCCTTATCGTTATCCATCACACAGTCAAAGATCAGGTGAGAAATGGCCTGCGCCAATTCAACAACTTGACCGCATTCCAAATGTTTATAAAGGCGCTGCTGCTGGGGCGGCTGCCGGCGCAAGCGCATCAGGCAATAATTGTGGGTGTCCGTAATGATTAATAAAACACCCATATATCAATATCGATTTATAAGCACAGTACACGACTTACTTGAAGCCGAAGAAGCTGAACGAACTGCCCGCTTATTTCGAGCACCATTCCGCTGGATAATTATCCTGCTGGGGATTGCATGGCTGTTAGCAGGTATATTCACATTTGACGTAGCTAACCTAAGTTGGCGACCAGTAGTGTGGCTGCTTCTTGGCATTGGAGTTATTTATTATTTTGTTGCCAAGCCATATTTAAGGCGCAGGAAAATTAAACTAAACAATGCACCTCAACAAGAACTTGTTTTAGAGTTTTATGATGATTGTATAAAGATTGAAGCTGATGATATGGGTAGCTTTACAAGGAACTGGGATGAGCTTCTTACATTTATAGACACCCCAAAAGGCATCATTTTTTATTTTGATGATAGTGTTATGAGTTGGCTACCTAAACGGCTTTTATCAGAGCAGGGAGAACGACAGGCATTCATAGATTTTTTGCTGGAGCATCAAGTTAGAACGTAGCTATCGGTTATATTTTTTATTGATTGCAAAAGGCCCCAGTGTTAATTGGGGCCTTTGTTTTTATGCAACCTATTCGCAGTATTTATTCCGTCGTCAACACCAAACACCCGCGCATCACTCGAACCGTCACCGGCGAATTAATCGTGAACCCCGCCTGCTCCAACCAATGCCCCTTGAGTTGCAACCAGGGCACCGTAGCCTGTGGCGGGTACTGTGTCTTGCGCCGGTAGTCGTAGACCATGCGCCCGGTCTTGACCTGGCGAATGTGACAGGGTGGTGTTGCTTGCGTAGAATCGCGCTTAGCCATTGTTGACTCCTTCAGGTTTGGCTGAGTGTGATGTTGATGACATGATTGCACTTGCAATTCAGGAAAATCCAGACATGACTATTAATCGGCCGGAATGGATGAATGAATATCTTTACAACACATCGCGAGATCGAACTACCGGAAGAATGAAAGCGGGGTATACCCCTCTCACGCCATGGGCCTCTCCATTGCTAAACAAAAATGTATATGGTGGGACGCTAAGTCCTGAGCAAAAGGTGATGCTTTACAACACAATTGTTCATGAGAACTGGCATGCTAACCACCAATCTTTCGGAGATAGATTCATGGCGGGCCTCAAATTAGATGACGGGTTAATGGAAAAGGATGCTTACAGAGAAGGTGATACTCGGACAGCTAAAGCGAAAGGTAAAATTTTAGAGACAGGAAAAGGTAGCTGTAAATGCAAAAAATAAAATTAAATTATGTACTTCTAATATTATCTTGTGTGTATGCTCTGCTTGCTGTATTGGCCGAAATTACACTATTTAATATACACAAGCTTCCTAAAGGTGATCTCGAGTTATATCCAGAATTCTGGGAACAACTTGAGTTTGCATATTGGTTGGGTGCCTTTAGTGAAGGCTGGTTGTTTTCAATAGCCCTAATATCTTTAGCTCCATCGCTGAAAATTGGTAAGGTTGTGCGGTTCATATTGTTCTTTTTGCTAAGTGCTGTGGTGGTGATGACAATATCAATTCGAAATGTTCTTTGGACAACATAAGTCAATTTTTTGATGTTCGCTGATCGAATAATAGGCCCGCCTCGAGAAATCGCGACGGGCTTTTTTACCGGTCGCGGTAGGAATGCCGGTCACCTGGCCCCCCGCACAGTTCCGTACGTGCGCTGCTAACGCATACGGCTCCCTACGTAAGAACCTAACCAACCCCATCCTTTACATTCCAAGGCAATAACCTCTCGATCTGCTCAAGCGCTGATGCCTGCGGAAGCTCTGTAAAGATTTTTCGCAGATAGGCATAGGGGCTCCAGCCCATTCGTAAGCACCTAACCAACACCACGCTACCGACACTTCCCTTTTTCAACTAGCGTGAGCCTCTCATTTAACCTGAGGCTTTATGAAAAAATACAGTGAATACGGCAACCACAATTGGCAATCATTTGCCGGGCATCACCAATGCAAATGTCATCCGTACAAAAGGTTACACTTATAATTCAATAGGAAATGTGACCAGCTGGGGCAGTCCTGCCGGGGCCGGAGGCAATTACACTTATGATGTATTTAATCGACTGACACATATTTCCAATAGTATTGGAGGAAACACATCCTATGTGAATAATGCCTTCAATCAGCGAGTCTATAAATCGTCTAACAACCAGGGAATTAGTCCAGCTTATTATTATCTCTATGATACCTCCGGAAAACTTGTTGCCGAGACTGCAGCAAACTCCACAAGCATTGGCAGTATATATGTCTATCTCAATGGACAAATCGTTGGGTTGATACGCAATAATCAGGTATACGCCGTTCATAATGATCATTTAGGACGTGCAGAAGTGATTACAAATTCCACTAAAGCTATCGTATGGCGAGCAAACAACGGAGCATTTGACCGCACGGTAACAGTTGATAATGTTGGCGGTTTTAATCCTGGTTTTCCGGGGCAGTATTACGATAAGGAAAGCGCCCTTTGGTACAACTGGAATCGGTATTATGATCGAGTATTGGGCGATACATCCAAAGTGATCCGATTGGATTAGAGGGTGGGATTAATACCTACGCTTACGTAAGTGGAAATCCAATTAGTAAAATTGACCCGTCAGGGTTGAGCGAATGCGATTGCAAAGATATTCCTGACTCTCCACCCGGAGCGGATATTGATAAAGATATTAAAACTGGATTCTTAATTAGAGCGCGAGACCCTAGAATATTTAAATCTTTTGTCCAGAATAAAGGCCCATGGGATTACAAGCAGCAGGGGCGTCAATATGGTGATTTTGGTAACTTCAACTACGGGGCTACAGGTTTGGCAGCAGGATTTTCGGAAACTATCTTGTTGCAGATGGCGGGATATGCGCAGCATCAAGCTGGTACATCATTGCCTGAATGGGGCGACCCTTTTGGTGAAGCGCCGTACGGTGATGATCCTGCAGATCAGGCATTAATTAAGAAGGGTTTTGATTACTATTACAGGTGTAGAAAATAAAATGAACTATTCTAAATTTATCTTTGTTGCAGCATTTTTTTTGCTTTCCAATTCATCGTACTCTAATGTTCCTGGTGAGCTAGTTTATGAAGCTAAAAACTCTGACAACGAAAAAATTATTGTGGCAAAGGATTCTGTTGATGCCACTACATCAAATATTTTTTCTGTCTACCTTATGAGTAATTTACCTAATGCGAAACCAGTAAAAGTATTGAAGGTTGATGATACTGACGGTGTTTCTGTAAGGTGGATCGATAATGACCACATAAAGATAGAAATAGCATGCGGAAGAATATTTGAATTTAGAAATTTTGCAGACTTTATATACCGAGACTTTAAGAGGGTTAAAATAACTATGAATAGTGTTAAGCTTTGCAGTAAATAAAAACCATTTGGGTTTGATATCTATAAAAAAGCCCTGATTGGTGGCTTAGATCGCTGACAAACCCCACTCTAAAAAAGTGGGGTTTTGTTTTTTTAGCCCGCCGATAGAACAATTCTATTTTTTGAATGATTGTCATGAACCGTAAGCGCCTAACCAACGCTTAGCATTACCCACAAACATCCTGATAATCCTCAACCATATCCATCAAACGCTGCCAGCCACACTTGGGGTGGCAGTACAGATACCTATGCAACCCCTGTTGTTGGTAATCGTTTACCAAGCATAAGCAACACAAATGTCGGCTGTGCAAAACGTACACATATGAACACATAATGATGGTCGGCGATATCTTGGTTTCCAACCAATTGCATGATCAATACGATTTGTAGCGTAAAAAACATATTACTGGCGATTGAATATCTTGCCAATCAGAATCATTACCACAAGCACCAGCGCACCAATCACCACCCCGGCAAGACCACTCACGACCGATGAAGTCAACCAGCCTACCGGCTCGGTTGCGGCGGCCACATGTTCGATCCAATGATGGATTATCGGGATACTGTGGGTAACAATCCCGCCCCCCACCATAAACATGGCAGCAGTGCCGAGTACCGACAGAAGTTTCATCAGTTTGGGTGCAGCGGCGAGCAGGATATTGCCAAAGAATTGCGCTATCGCGCCCGGCTTTTTGCACAGGTGCGCGCCCATATCATCCAGCTTCACAATCAGCGCGACGAAACCATACACACCGACAGTCATTAGTATCGCGATACTCACTACTACGGCGGCTTGCTTTGCGAAAGTCGCGGCGGCGACAGTACCGAGTGCGATAACGATAATTTCGGCGGAGAGAATAAAATCGGTGCGCACTGCACCTTTGATTTTTTCTTTCTCAAAGGCAACCAAATCCACTTCAGGATTCGCGACTGCCTCAATTAACTCCTGATGTTGCTGTTGCACTTCATGTTTTGGATACAAAAATTTGTGCGCAAGTTTTTCGAAACCCTCAAAGCACAAATAAGCACCGCCGATCATCAAGAGCGGTGTAATCAACCAGGGAACAAGCGCGCTGATTAACAGCGCGGCGGGAACAAGAATCGCTTTGTTGAGCGCTGAACCTTTCGCTACCGCCCATACTACCGGCAGCTCACGCTCTGCCCGAATTCCCTGCACTTGCTGAGCATTTAGCGCCAGGTCATCACCCAACACACCAGCTGTTTTTTTGGCGGCAACTTTGGTCATCACTGCCACATCGTCCAATACGGTGGCGATATCATCGAGCAACATCAATAAGCTGGAACCTGCCATAACACACCTTGTTTTGTAAGTTGGGCAGTCATGCCCAAAATATCAGTTTATTGTTGGGCATGGCTGCCCAACCTACGCAAGATCAACGCAACCCCAACACATCTTGCATATCAAACAAGCCGGATTTTTGTTGTTGCAGCCACACTGCTGCACGCACAGCACCATTGGCAAATGCCAAACGGCTCGATGCTTTGTGGGTGATTTCTACGCGCTCACCATCGGCCATAAACATGACGGTGTGATCACCCACTACATCGCCGCCACGGACAGTGGCAAAACCAATAGTATCGCGCGGACGTGCGCCGATTTGACCTTCGCGACCATAGACCGCAACCTTCTCCAAATCGCGCTCCAATGCATTCGCAAGCACTTCGCCCATACGCACCGCAGTACCTGATGGTGAATCCACTTTATGGCGATGATGTGCTTCATAGACTTCCACATCATATTCATCACCTAACACGCGCGCAGCGAGGTCGAGCAATTTAAAACATAAATTCACGCCGGTAGAAAAATTAGCAGAGAGTAGCAATGGAATTTGAGTTTGATAGGCAAGCAACTCTGCTTTTTCTGCGACACTAAATCCCGTAGTACCAATAACGATAGGTTTATTGTTGGCAGCACATATTTTCACATTTTGCAGGGTTGCCGTGGGCGAACTGAAATCAATCAATACATCAAACTGATCAACCACGTCGGCAATATCGCCAACTAAAAACACACCGAGTTTTCCTACATTGCCCAATTCACCTGCGTCAGCACCAATCAGCGAGCTGCCGGGGCGAAGGCTGGCTGCACCTAAAAAGGTTTGCGGATTTTTTTGTGTGGCTTCAATCAGCGCCTTGCCCATACGGCCTGCTGCGCCAGCGATTGCAATTCTTGTCATCGTATTTTTCCTGAAATTATTCGTCGTCTTCACTGTTAAACAAATGGCCGAGTTTGCCTTTTTTTGTTTCCAGATATTTTGCGTTGTGCGGATTGCGCCCGGTTTGGTGCGGCATCCGCTCGATCACATTAATGCCCATATCCTGCAGGGCTTTTACTTTGCGCGGATTATTGGTGAGCAATTTCAATGCTGTGATATTCAAATGTTCAAGCATGGGCTTGAGAATGGAGTAATCGCGCATATCTGCACCAAAACCCAACTGTTCATTTGCTTCGACGGTATCCGCTCCTTGATCCTGCAAATGATAAGCCCTGATTTTATTTAGCAGGCCAATACCACGACCTTCCTGGCGCAAATAAAAAATTACGCCGCGGCCAGCTAATGCAATTTTGTGCATCGCCGCTTGCAATTGCGGACCGCAATCGCAGCGCATACTGAAGAGTGCATCACCGGTTAAACACTCCGAATGGATGCGCGCAAGCAACGGCTCGTCGCCGCTAATGTCGCCCATGGTAAGCACGACATGCTCTTTTAAATTTTCTTCATCGCAAAAACCATGCATGACAAAAATGCCCCAAGGCGTAGGCAATTTGGATGATTCAACAAAGCGAACAGTCACAGGGACCTCACAGAAAAAACAATTAGTTGCAACACAATCAGTGCGTATACTCCGGCCAGCGCATCATCGATCATAATGCCAAAACCGCCGTGCACTTTTTTATCCAGCCAGCTGATGGGCCAAGGCTTAAGGATGTCGAAAAAGCGGAACAGGAAAAACCCGAGCACTATCCACCAAACGCCGGCAGGAGCCATAAACATGGTGATCCAGAACCCGACAAATTCGTCCCACACAATGCCGCCGTGATCGTGTACACCCAATGCTTTTGATGAGCGATCACACCAGAATACACCCAGCGCAAAGGTCACCAATAACCAGCTTAAATAAACTGGCCAAGTCAGATGTTGCAGCAGCAGGAAAAAAGGAATCGCCGCCAGCGTGCCGAAGGTACCGGGCGCTCTTTTCGCCAGCCCGCTACCAAATCCAAACGCAAATAAATGGTTGGGATTCGCGAGCATTTCTTTGAAGCTGGGCGTTTTCATGATGAGAAATGTTGATATCCGGTTGTGGCTAACGCAAAAGGTTCGCCTTCATATTCGCAAATAACCTTATGGCCGGGAATCATTTCGCCAATAACCGTTGCGTTTAATTTTCCCTGCGCAATTAACATAGCAATATCTGCCATATTCTCGGGCGGCACAGTGAAACATAATTCATAGTCGTCGCCACCAGCGAGTGCCCATTGGTAGCCTTGTGCCGAATCAGCGAGTGAAAGCACCGCTGCCGACAGCGGAAGATTTTCAACATCAATCACTGCACCAAGATCACTCGCGTCGCAAATATGCTGCAAGTCTGCAACCAAACCATCGGAGATATCCACGGCGCTGCTCGCAAACTCACGGATCAATGCGGATTCAAATAGACGCGGTATCGGGCGATAAAACCGTTGCAATAAATACTCTGCATGTTCGCCATTAAACATGCGCGTGTTTTGGATTGACGCCAATGCGGCCGCACCATCACCAAGTGTATTAGTGACCAAAATAAAATCACCGGCATTGGCACCGTCGCGACGCATGGTTTGTTGCGGAGCAATCGCACCCATCGCTTGAATCGTAATTGTTAAAGGGCCAGAGGTAGTATCACCCCCAACCAGGGCAATTCCGTATTCGCGTGCACAGGCAAACAAACCGCGACTAAAACTGCGCAGCCAATCTTCATTGGCATCGGGCAGTGTCAGCGCGAGGGTAAACCACAAAGGATCTGCGCCCATGGCGGCAAGGTCACTTAAATTGGTGCGCAGTGCCCGCTCGGCCATTAGTTGGGGATCGGCAGCTGCAGGAAAGTGAACACCGGCAACCAACGTATCTACGGTTATCGCTAATTGTTTGCCTGATGGGATTTGCAAGAGTGCGCAGTCGTCGCCAATGCCCAGCAATACTCCAGCGGCAGGCTGCTCGGCTTGCTCACGCTGGAAAAATTGCTGGATCAGTTGGAATTCACTGGGCACTGTTAAGTCGTTTTAGAAGAGTTAAGTAATTTAAGAGAGTTGAATAGTTTTTGAAGTGAAGGCAAGCAATGATCGCCCTGGAATTAACGGCTTTTGCGTTCGGCGTTAACTTCTGGAGCACGCAACACAACAGCAGTTTTATCCAATACGCCATTGATAAATTTGTGGCTGTCTTCTGCACCAAACTTTTTCGCCAACGCAACCGCTTCGTTAATCACTACTTTGTATGGGACATCAATACGGAATTTAAATTCATAAGTGGCAAGACGCAGCAACGCGCGCGTAATTGCATCCAATTCTGCCAATGAGCGCTCAACCAGGAAGGGTTCATAAACCGCATCAAGTTCGCTCAAATGTTCAGGCACGCCGTGGAGGATATCGTGGAAATATTCCACATCCACTTTGCCCATATCGTTATCGGTGCGGAATTCCGCTTCGATTGAATTGAGTGAATTGCCGGTCATATGCCATTGATACAGCGCTTGCATCGCATAGTGACGAGCCATACGGCGGGTTGCAGCAGTGTGGCCTTTTTGCGCGGATGGACTGGCATTTCCGGTTTGATCCAAAGGGCCGGTTTGACCTGAAGGAGTAGTCATGAACAATTACCTGATAAAGAACTTGAATGCCCGCGTACACGGGCATGAAATAAAAATAACGCGACGTTAAATTGTATTGAGCTTTTGATTTCCAGCTTTAGATTTTTCCAAAAAGCGAAACCATTTCCAGTGCTGTCGAAGCTGCTTCAACACCCTTGTTGCCTGCTTTGGTGCCAGAGCGCTCAATTGCTTGTTCAATTGAATCGACAGTCAGCACACCGAAGGTGACAGGCACGCTGTATTGCAGGGAAACCTGAGCCAAACCTTTAACGCATTCACCGGCAACATAATCAAAATGTGGTGTGCCGCCGCGAATAACCGCACCCAATGCGATGATCGCATCAAACTCTTTTTTCGCTGCAATTTTTTGCGCAGTCAGCGGGAATTCAAACGCGCCGGGAGCGTAATAGATAGTGATGTTTTCGTCTTTAATACCGTGGCGACGCAAAGTATCCAATGCGCCGTCTTTCAAACTCTCAACCACAAAACTGTTCCAGCGGCTAACGATCAACGCGTACTTGCCTGCTGATGCAGAAAAATCACCTTCAATAACTTTGATATTGCTCATACTTTTTTCTCTTTAAATTTCAAGTTTATTACCCCCTCCCCTAGCCGGACACACAGCTGGGAGGAGCAACACCCACTCATTCGGAGTGCTCGTTGCCCCTCCCAGCTACGCGCCCCGTTTTCAAGGGGGGATTGTGGGGAGGGGTTAGTTATTCATCAGGGCAAACGTAATCGACCACTTCCAAATCAAAACCCGAGAGGGCCGAGTAACGCATTGGCGCAGACATCACGCGCATTTTGCGCACACCCAAATCGCGCAGGATTTGCGAGCCGGTGCCCACTTGTTTGTAGAGCACTTCCGAGCTGCGGCGCATTTGTTTGCCGGAGATCAGCCAGTCGATGCTGTCTTCTACTTCGGTAGTCGATTCGTCGTGGCAAATCAGCAATACGACACCTTTACCCTCCTCACTCACCTTGCGCAACGCATCCTGGTAAGTCCAGCTTTTGCCACCGGCAACGGAGGAGCGTTTGAGGCTGAGTACATCGCGGGCGATATCCATTACATGCACACGTACCAATGTTGGTTCCGCGTCAATCTCACCTCTAACCATCACAAAATGCAGGTCGCCACGCGCCAGATCGCGGTAGGTACGCAACTCAAATTCGCCGTAAAGCGTCTCCACTTTGCGGGTATTGATGCAGGCAACGGTTTTTTCTTTGGTGGCGCGATAGTGAATCAGGTCGGCAATGGTACCGATTTTCAGCCCGTGTTGCTCGCCAAATTGCTCAAGATCCGCGCGTCGCGCCATGGTGCCGTCGGGATTCATTACCTCGACAATCACCGCCGCCGGCTCGAATCCGGCCAAACGCGCCAGGTCGCAGCCTGCTTCGGTATGACCGGCGCGGCTCATAACGCCACCCGGTTGCGCCATCAGTGGAAAAATGTGGCCGGGCTGGACAATATCCGTTGGCTTGGCATTAGCCTTCACCGCAGCACGTACAGTAAGCGCGCGATCTGCCGCCGAAATACCGGTGCTCACGCCTTCGGCCGCTTCAATGGACAGGGTGAAATTTGTGGTGTGCTGGGATTTATTGTCGGTCACCATCAAGGGCAGATCGAGTTGTTTGCAGCGCTCGGGGGAGAGCGTCAAACAAATCAAGCCGCGTGCGTAGGTCGCCATAAAGTTGATATCTTCCGGACGCACCTGCTCGGCGACCATAATCAAATCGCCTTCGTTTTCACGATCTTCATCATCCATCAGGATGACCATCTTGCCGTGGCGCAGGTCTTCAATCAGTTCTTCAATGGTGTTGAGTTGCATAATTCATCTCGTGAGAACGTAGGTTGGGCAGCAATGCCCAACGAGCAAAATGGAAATACAACGGCCAGCAGTTTGTTGGGCATTGCTGCCCAACCTACGCGAAACCATTCTTCGCCAAAAACTCCAGGGTAATTCCCTGCCCTTCGCCTTCAGCGGCTTTGTCGCCCAGCATCAGGCGCTCCAGATAGCGGGCGAGCACATCCACCTCGAGATTGAGTTGGGTACCGGTTTTGTAGCTATCCATAATGGTCCATTGCAGGGTGTGCGGGACTATATTGAGTTCGAATTCAGCACCGTCCACTTTGTTAACCGTAAGACTAGTACCATCCACGGTAATTGACCCTTTATGGGCGATATATTTTGCCAGCGATTTTGGTGCGCGGATGCGGAAGCGCTCGGAGCGCGCGTCGGGATAACGGCTGACAACCTCGCCCACACCATCCACATGACCGCTGACAATATGGCCACCCAGACGGGTTTGCGGCGTCAGGGCTTTTTCCAGATTCACACGCTGGCCGACTTTCCAGCCGGGCAAGGTGGTGTTGTCCAGGGTTTCGCGCGATACATCAGCCCAGTAACCATCGCCTGGCAAATCCACTACCGTCAGGCAGACACCGTTGGTGGCGATAGAATCGCCCAGATGGACATCACCCAGATTCAGGTTATTGGTTTTGATACGCAGGCGCAGGTCGCCGTTTTTAGGTTGCAATGCCACCACTTCGCCGATGGCTTCGATAATACCGGTGAACATAGATTTACCTCGGAATCGTCGCAGCTAACACACCTACACGATGATGCTGGTCGGTTTACCTTCAACAACAGCGACGGGGATTTTAAGATCGATCACTTTGGTTTTCGCCAGATGATCGTGGATACAACGCTTGTCCGGACGGAAAATCGCCAGGATATCAACAAGGCGCAGGAAGACACCGACCAGCGGTATCTGGCCCACCGCCCACTGGGATAAATAGCGCCACACAATCAGTTGGCCGAACGATGGCTTCTGGTTATCCATAGTCACAATCGCGATGCCGACGATGCGCTTGCCCAGCGTCTGGCCGTATTGCTGCAACAGGAAACCGTGCAACACAAAAAAGATGATAAAGGGGGAAATCGACAGCATGAACTTTTGCCCATCGGACAACGCGGTCAAACGCTTTTGCAGCTCCGCTTGCGCAGCCTGCATATCCTGATTGGTTGCCGGGTCAAGCAAGCCCATGGCTTGCATCACCATCAGCAGCGCCACGCACATAAAAAAGCCATCGAGGAAAAACGCCAAAAAGCGTTTGCCGAGCGATGCGGTGTTATCGACCTGCGGTGCAGACGGGCCGGGTTGGAAATCGGGAGACTGATGTTGATCGTTCAAAAGTTTACCTATTACTAGTATTCAGTGTCGGGAGCGGCGGTGATGCGCCAATCCCGCCCTACTGCGCGAATGTCTTTAATCTTGAGCGAGAGCGAGGCAGACATGGTATCGAGCGGCAACTCAAACAGCGGGCGCGCATTGCTGCCGAGCAGTTTGGGCGCAACGTACATAATAATTTCATCCAGCAAACCGCGCCGTAAAAAACTGCCCGAGAGGGTCGCACCGGCTTCAACCAGCACTTCATTGCATTGTCGCTGGGCGAGTTCGCGCAAAAGTGCGCTTAAATCGATACGCCCGTCTTTGCCCGGCAACGCCAGTAGCTCGACAAAATCCGGCCAATCCTGCAACTGTGCCGGCTCAACTGCGCCGTTGTGTACCAGCAATATCGGGGTCGCCTGTTTAAACATCAAGGCCGTGCGCGGTGTGCGCAATTGCGAATCAAGGATTACCCGCAATGGCTGCTTCTCTGCCGCTGCTTCCGCATTGGGTAGACCCAGCTCATCTACGCGCACGGTAAGGGAGGCGTTGTCCTGCAGGATGGAATCGACACCGGAGATAATCGCGCAGGATCGGGCACGCAAACGCTGTACATCCGCGCGGGCTTTGGGGCCGGTAATCCACTTGCTCTCACCGGATTCCATCGCCGTGCGGCCATCAATACTCATCGCCATCTTGCAGCGAACATAGGGCAGCTTACGCTCCATGCGACGGATAAAACCGGGGTTGAGCGCACGCGCATCATCTTCCAGCACCGGGCCATCCACCTGAATCCCCGCAGCGCGAACTGTGGCGATACCATTGCCGGACACCAGCGGATTAGGATCTTCCATCCCGAACACCAAACGGGCAATGCCCGCATCCACCAACGCCTGCGAACAGGGGCCGGTCTTTCCGGTATGGCTGCAGGGTTCGAGGCTCACATAAGCAGTCGCGCCCCGTGCATTCTCGCCCGCAGCGCGCAGCGCATTGATCTCGGCGTGGGCTTCGCCAGTGCGAACATGCCAGCCTTCGCCGATAATTTGTCCGTCTTTCACCAACACACAGCCAACACGCGGATTGGGCATAGTGGTGTAAAGGCCGCGCTCCGCAAGGCGGAACGCATGCGCCATAAATTCAAAATCAACCGCAGTGATAGTCATGGGAGCGTCAATCGTTTCAGATTACTGGTCGTTTTCAGGTTGCTGTTCGAGGCGGTCGATTTCCTGACGGAATTCGTTCAAATCCTTAAAGCGGCGATACACAGATGCGAAGCGCACATAGGCAACTTCATCGAGCTTTTTCAGCTGCTCCATCACTTTTTCGCCGACCAGCAAGGCTTTGACTTCACGCTCACCGGTAGCTTGTAAAAAGTGTTTGATATGGTTGATGGCCGATTCAATCGCCTCAATGCTCACCGGGCGTTTTTCCAGTGCACGCAATAAACCGGCGCGCAGTTTGTTTTCATCGAAGGGTTCGCGGGTACCGTTTTGTTTGATGATGCGCGGCATCACCAATTCGGCCACTTCAAACGTAGTGAAGCGTTCATGGCAGGATAAACACTCACGGCGACGGCGCACCTGGTCGCCTTCAGCCACCAAACGTGAATCTATAACTTTGGTATCTTCCGCACTACAAAACGGACAATGCATGATCATCGGCCCCAGCGATTGATAAAGTGGGCGCATACTAGCATAAAATCTGGTGAATCTGGCTGCACAAGGCGCTGAATCAGGGGTTCTTGTGGTGTGAATATAAGGGTAACTAAGATCGCCACCGTAGGCTTCGACGATACCAACATCGCCACTACCATCTGACCGCAACTTATTATCGTGCAATAACCGATTAAAAGTATGGCGATTGCGGCTGTGGATTTATTGATTGAAAAAATTAAAGCGGAAACATTGCTTGATATTAAGGTGAAGAATAATCGTACTCTTGATTACACGATTATTGAGCGAGAATCGGTCTAATCACATAAGAAGAAGTGCTTCTATGGACCACCAAGCACTTTTTTAATCGCTACAGCCCTATTTAAAAGCGAGTTCACTAAACTCATAATTCTCACACGCAGATACATCAATAATTTTATATTTGAGATAAGCGTCTTTAAGATTCCCTTGCTTTTCCAACTGACTAGCTTGATCAAAAAGTATCACAGCGCTTTTCTCATCAAGACAATCGTCACCATAGATTGAAAACAAAACAAGCAATGCTGTAGGTGTAAGGCAAAGAAGAACAAGAGCCAGATTCTTTTTATCAACCATCTTTAATACCTGAAAAGTTGATGACTTCAAACGGCCAAAAGCGGATATTCAGCTTGGTGTTTCCCATAAAATGGAGCGATATGTAGTGACAAAAAATGCAACTTAAAAATCATCAGGTTGATTGCATGTTAGGCACTT
The DNA here is from genome assembly GCF_058800985.1 of Cellvibrio sp. GW822-FHT04B05. Taxonomy (NCBI): domain Bacteria; kingdom Pseudomonadati; phylum Pseudomonadota; class Gammaproteobacteria; order Cellvibrionales; family Cellvibrionaceae; genus Cellvibrio; species Cellvibrio sp. GW822-FHT04B05. The sequence goes on from NZ_JBXAMU010000002.1 coordinate 790,977, forward strand.
TATTTCCGAAAGCAAACCTGCGGTACAAATTAAAGCCACTATATAAACAGCAAATAAGCCATATCTGCACCAACGTACAATCAAGCCGTTGACTATAAGAATTTTTAGCTTGTAGTGCTTTGAGAATTGTACAGAGTGCAATTGAGCACCGTAATGCGAAGGTCTCTGGGCACTAAGCGGCAGTCCAAATATAAAATGAGCCTAGAAACTGCACTCCATTTATCCATGCAAAAAAAAAGACAAACCATCCAACTCACCAGTAACAAAACAGCTCTCGTCGGCAATAAAAATCAATTAAAGACCATAGCGACATTAAGCGCCAGTTTGAATTACAACCGATTACCGCACCCGCGTTGACAAGCAGATGCATGAAACATACAGTGCATCTGCTTTATTTTATTACTCAGAAAATATCATTAAAATATTTACCTGTTAGTTGAGAAGCATCCAATCAAGATACCTCAGGCTTTATAAAGGCATACATATATTGGATGGCTAGGATTGGTAGTCTTTAAGCCAAGCTATGACATTAGTAGCATTTTCATTTGGCGGAAAAACTGGATAAAAAACTTTTTTGATTACTCCATTTTCGATAACTAAAGTAAGCCTTTTGATTAACGTTAATGAATTGTATTCAAAAGTTGGTAGCCTTAATGCAGAAGCCAATTCAAATGAGTAATCACTAATTAACTCAAAAGGAAGATGAAGGCGTTCTGATGCTTCAACTTGCTCTAAATACGATTGGCTACTTGCACCATAAACACTCGCATCCAGCTCAGTGAATTCGGCGTGAAGATCACGAAACGCGCAAGATTGCGGTGTACAACCTCTAGCGCCCGGAATTTCATTCCAGCCCAGCATAGGTGGTGAATCGGGATTGCCAATAAGTGGATAGAAATAAACAACCACTAAACCGCGAATAGTACTAATATCAATTTTGCTTCCAGATGTCCCCAGTAAAGCAAGGGAGGGAAACTTCATGCCCTCTAAATGACTGCACGCACCATCATCTTCAGGAACAGGCAAATTAGCGGGTAACACATATAGATTCTTCATCCTTTAATTTTCCTTTAATTAATAATGCCAATCAGTGGCAGCTGCCTAAATAAAGGCGGCTATTGCCGCCTTCCGTTTTTCTCCTATTTTTATAACCGGCTTACTTCAGATGCTGCCAACAACAGCGCACCTACGCCGTAGAGTTGTGTATCTTCCGGTAAGATTTTTTCCGGGGATGCACCAACTTGCTGAACCCAACCGAGTTTGCCTGTTTTATCCACCGCGCTGGCGAGTCCATTCCAGCCGGAATTTACTGCCGATAAATATTCTGCTTTTGATAACAAACCATTATTGATTCCCCATGCGAGACCGAAGGTCATAAAGCCGGTGCCGCTGGTTTCGGGGACATTGAATTCGTCTTTATCGAGTAATGATGACGGCCAGAAACCATTGGGTTGTTGCAGCTTGACCAAACTCGCCGCCATGGTTTTAAACAGCTGCTCATATTTTTGCTTGCGCAGATCATTCGCGGGAATTTGTTCAATTAATAATGGCAATCCTGCAAATACCCAACCGTTGCCACGGCTCCAGAAAATTTTCTTATTGTTTTTACTGCGACGTTCAAAAAAGCGGCCATCGCGATAAAACAGGTGCTCGTTTTTATCAAACAAATAATCAATCGTTGCTTGGTACTCTTCATCCACATAATTCAAATACGATGGATCACCGGTTAACTTGCCCACGGCTGCCCATACGGGCGGAGCCATAAATAATGCATCGCACCAGCACCAGCGACGCTGGCAAGTCGCTTCGCCTTGATGGGTTGGGTCAGATGCATATTCAAGGCTGTGGGTAGCGCGGTTTGCCATAATCTCTTTAAATACTTTTTGTGTTGGTGCAATCAGGCTGAGATCATTTTTGCGCGCGGCAGCAGCGGCGTAGCTAAAGCCAATGACCTGATCGTCGGCATGCCAGTTTTTTTCGCCAAGCTGCCAGTGATTGGCTTCGCCTTTAGCAATTAAGGCTTGCAGGTAATGGGGATTATTTGTACGCACTGCCCAGCGATCCAACCCAACATAAAATGCACCTTGAATCCAGCCATGGGGATTTTCTGTGTGGTCGCGAAAAGTGCGTACGTAATCAAAGGTGTTCATGTGCGCCAATTGCCAATCGGCAGCGCGGTTGGCGATATCAGTTACCGCCGAGGGTTTTATTGATGTTGACGGATATTGATTAGCACATCCCGTCAGAGACACTAATACAATGAATAACACCAGACCAACATTTTGTTCCAGCATATAACGACGGGACAAAAATAATTTATTCATGTCGATATTTCCTATATAAAGCACGTCAGCATTATTGTTATGTCAGGTCCTCTTTCTTATGCTGTGCATCCTAGGATAGCCAATAGTCAAAAAGAAGCACTTTACGGAGCTTTACCTTTTCCTAATAAATAAGACACAAAAAGCAGCTGCAGCTGCTCCAAGATCACTGCTACCCAACACTGATAATGCTCGGAGATAATTAATTCTGGCAGCTACGCCCAAATTCGTGAATCAGGTATTACATACCCAACAACCCCAATGAGAAATCGATATGACTGACAAAATTTTATTAATTACTGCACTTACCGGCGCCCTTCTCGCCGGCTGTACTACAACGAGCCTTGATACCACCAGCATTGAGCGGAAACATTATGGCGATTGGGAAAAGGATGTCGGTTATACCCAGGTAGTACGCATTGGCAACACACTTCATTTAGCGGGTTTAGGTGGTGAGGGAGAAACGCAGGCAGAGCAAATGGAAAGTACCTACCAAACCATTAAAAAGATTTTGATGGATTACAATGCCACCACCAGCGACATTGTCAAGGAAGTCATTTACACCACGAACATCGACGAGCTTATTGCGGCAACAGCCGAACGAAAGAAGCATTTCAACAATAATGAATACCCCGCATCTACCTGGGTACAGATAGAGCGCCTGTATTCTCCTGACATGAAAATTGAAATAGATGTGACAGTACAGATTCCACAGAAAAAATAATTGCGGATGGAAAATTGACTTCCGGGTGAAACATTTGAAATGTAAAAGGCAGTCGCAGCTTAATGCCAGTCAATTAAGCATTACCCTCTCGCTCCCAAGCTGGAGCTGGGAGCGAGAATGAAATTCTGAATCACTTTCCTGGTTTAATTTTTATAAAGAAAAAAAGCAGCTCGATGAGCTGCTTTTGTTAAACGACAAACCTTCAAAGAAAAAGTTATTCAGCGTACACCGGGAATTTTTTGCAGACTTCAGCCACTTTGGTTTTAACGCTGGCAATTACTTCGTCAGCATTGCCGGCTTCCAGTGCATCAAAAATGTCACAGATCCAATGGGTCAGTTGCACGCACTCAGCTTCACCGAAACCGCGGGTGGTTACCGCAGGAGTACCTACACGGATACCGGAAGTCACGAAGGGTGAGCGCGGGTCATTTGGCACTGCGTTTTTATTCACAGTGATATGCGCCTTGCCCAGAGCTTCATCGGCATCTTTACCGCTGTATGGCTTGCCGATCAAATCAACCAGCATCAAGTGGTTTTCAGTACCGCCAGAGACGATATTGATACCGCGCCCAATGAAAGTGGCGGCCATCGCTTTGGCGTTCACCACTACTTGCTGTTGGTAAGCCTTGTATTCCGGAGTCATTGCTTCTTTGAAGCTGATCGCTTTAGCGGCAATCACGTGCATCAAAGGACCACCTTGGCCACCTGGGAATACCGCAGAGTTGAGTTTTTTCTCGATCTCTTCGTTCGCTTTGGCAAGGATGATACCGCCGCGTGGACCACGCAGGGTTTTGTGGGTAGTGGTGGTAGTTACGTCAGCGATTTTCACCGGGTTAGGGTAAACACCGGCAGCAACCAGACCGGCGACGTGAGCCATATCCACAAACAAATAAGCGCCTACTTTATCGGCGATATCGCGGAAACGCTGCCAATCCAATACTTGTGAATAGGCTGAAAAACCGGCAACGATCATTTTAGGTTTATGCTCAACGGCCAAACGTTCAACTTCATCGTAGTCAACCAAACCGGTTTCAGGGTTTAGTCCATATTGCACAGCATTGTAAATTTTACCAGAGAAACTGACCTTGGCACCGTGCGTCAAGTGACCGCCGTGGGCCAAACTCATACCCAAAACGGTATCGCCCGGGGCGCAGAGTGCAGCGTAAACAGCTGAGTTAGCCTGTGAACCCGAGTGAGGTTGAACGTTAGCGTAATCAGCACCAAACAATTCTTTAGCGCGCGAAATAGCCAGCGCTTCAGCTACGTCAACGTATTCACAACCACCGTAATAACGCTTGCCCGGATAGCCTTCGGCGTACTTGTTGGTCAGCTTGGTGCCTTGCGCCGCGATGACCAACGGGCTGGTATAGTTTTCTGAAGCGATCAACTCGATATGGTCTTCCTGGCGTTGGCCTTCGTTCTGAATGGAAGCCCAGATTTCGGGATCAAAAGAAGCAATAGTTTGGTTTTTATCAAACATAGGTAAGTCCTGAGTTGGCCCGCGAGCCGCAAGAACCGGCCGAGGTTATGGATGGGAAGGGGGAAAAATGTAGGCGCGCATTGTACACCAAGCGCCCAAAAAGCTTCCACGCAAAAAACTCATGCAAGGCGCTAATTCCATTCATGTGGGCCACTATAAAGTCGATTCGGACACGCCGGCCCGCACCAAAATAGTACAAAATTAGCTCGCAATAACCTGTCCAGCTTGTGGTTGTTGGTTTTTCCATCATTAAAAATGGGCAGCTTTGCGCCAAACACGCTTCGTAAAAAGGATTAACCCGCATTTTCATTTATTTTTAACGTCATTAGGTCAAAGTAGGCCTCGCTTTTGCAGTAGCAAGTCCGACAGTAACCAATCACAGGCCGGATGTTGGTTTTTTAACCAGGGTCTGGCTGCTATCGACCAGTAAGGACAACACATGATTTTGGGTTTTCGCACATGGCTTTGGGCCGGGTTAAGTATGGTTTTATTGGGCTCCCTGGCTCAAGCGCAAACTGGCGCAGGAACCGGCAATAGCCCCGCAAGCTATACCATCGGCGCAGGGGATGAAATTCGCATCACCGTATATGGCCAGCCAGAACTGACGGCAGAGGGCCAGGTAAGCGCAAGTGGGATGGTAGTGGTGCCGCTCTTGGGTAACTTATCTATCGCGGGCAAGACCAGTGCCGATGCAGCCTTTTTAATTTCCGAGCGTTACCAACAGGGTAATTTTTTGAAAAATGCCCAAGTCAATTTGCTCGTTACCAAATACCGCAGCCAAGTCGTGGCAATCCTCGGCAAGGTCAACAACCCTGGCAAACTGGTATTGGAAGGCCCAACCAGCCTTACCCAGGCACTTGCCTGGGCAGGTGGTATAGCCGCTAGCGGGAGCGAGCGTCTCATCCTCACCCGTATTACCAAAAATGGCCGCCCGGAGCGAATTGAGTACGATCTCCAAAAATTATTGAATTACGATGCCGACGAGGTACCACCAGTGTGGCTAAAAGATGGTGACACCCTTTACGTGCCAAACGCCGGGCGTTTCTATATCAATGGCGAAGTCCATGCACCGGGCATGTATGTCCTTGATAGGCCGCTGAACGTGATGCAAGCCCTCAGTGTCGGCGGCGGACCTACCGCCCGCGCCAGCGATAGCAGTATTAAACTCTTCCGCCAGCAGGCGGACGGTTCAACCAAAGAATTGCGCGCCAAACCCGCTGACCGGGTGATGGATGGTGACGTACTGGTTGTTAAGGAAAGTCTTTTCTAACAGGAGCCATCATGAACTTGAATACCCTTTTAGGCATTTTACTGGCGCGCAAGTGGGCGATTATTGCGACTACGCTGGTCGCGATAGTGGCCGCCATAGTGTTGAGCCTGCTCACTCCCAAATCCTATACCGCTTCTACCGATATGTTGATCGATAGCCGCGGATCGGATCCCATTAGCGGCCAATCGCAACCGACCCGTCAAACAGGTGCTTATATCGCTACACAGGCAGATATTATCCGCAGTCGCAATGTAGCTACCAAAGTGATCAAACAGCTGGATCTGCATAACTCTCCCGCCATGATCAAAGCCGCCAAGCTAAGCGGCGATGCGGCTCGCGATCAAGTGCGCATGCTTGGTTTTCTCGCCCAAGGTTTAATCGTTACCCCAAGGCGCGACAGCAGTGTGTTATCCATTGCATTTACAGCGCAGGATCCAGCCCTTGCCGCCCAACTTGCAGATGCCTTTGCTCAAGCTTATATGTTCACCAATCTTGAACTGCGGACCGAACCCGCCAAGCAAACTACCCTGTGGTACAACCAGCAACTTACCGGCCTGCGTACGGAATTGATCGAAAAGCAAAATGCGCTTTCGAACTACCAGGAGGAGCACAACATCATCGCCTCCTCTGATCGCCTGGATCTGGAATCTGCCAAGCTGGCGGAACTGTCATCCATGCTGATTTCCGTTCAAAGCGAACGCCAGAATTCACAAAGCCGCAGCGACTTGATCGCCAATACAAAACGCGGCCAATTGGAAGCGCGCTCGATGGATAACCCACAAGTGCAACGGCTCGCAACTGATCTTGCACAGGCGCAAGCGCGCTTGAGTGAATTAGCCAATCAAGTAGGCGAAAACCATCCGCAGTACCGCCAGGCACGCAGTGATGTCGATACCCTGCAGCGGCAGATGAATCGTATGCTGGAGTTGATCAGCGGCAGTGTGAAATCGTCCGTCGAGCTATCACAAGCGCGCGAAGATCAACTTAAAGCTGATCTGGCTGCACAAAAAGAATTGGTATTGCAACTGAGTCGTAACCGAAATGAGTTAACACTCCTTAAACAGGAAGCAGATAACGCCCAGTCGGCTTACGATGCAGCGCTCGCCCGTACCGCAGAGACACGACTGGAAAGCCAGATCGCCGCCGCCGATGTTGCCGTGCTCAACAGTGCTGTAGTTCCCGGACGTCCAACATCACCCAAACCGGCACTGACCCTTGTGCTTGCCTGCATTGCGGGTGTTTTGTTAGGCACCGCTATTGCCCTCTGCTGGGAATGGATTGATCAACGTGTTCGCAGTGTGTTGGATTTAGAACAGGGGTTAGGTTTAACAGTGCTCGCTTATATTCCTGCCGAAATAACCGGTAGTAATGCGAAGGGGAAAATCATGAAGGAGGTATCAGCATGAACGATCTCGCACAAGTCCTAAGCAGTGAAAGCCTGCTTGCTACATCGACCAAAATGGGGCCCATGCTGGTAGCCACCGGTAAACTCAGCCCCAAAGACTTGAGCCTGATATTGGCAACCCAGAAAAAACACGGCCTGCGTTTTGGCGATGCCGCGGTAAAACTGGGCTTGGTCAAAGCTGAAGACATTAATGCCATTCTTGCCGAACAATTTGCCTACACCCAAACCCCCGCAGCGTCGAGCAAATTTGATCGCGGCTTAAGTGCCCTATTCCAGCCGGATAGCATCCAGGCAGAAGCGGTGCGCAGCCTTCGCAGTGAATTGATGTTGCGTTATTTCAACCCGCAACCCAATCGTTCACTCGCATTGGTTAGCGCGGAAGATCCAGCCGGTATCGCATTGACAGCGGCGAACCTTGCCATCAGCTTCGCGCAATTAGGCCTTCGCACTTTACTAATCGACAGCAACTTGCGCACACCGCAACTCAATAAGCTATTCCATATTCACGAGCACGCGCCGGGCTTATCCGATTGGATTGCCGACCGCACGGCGGTAATTCCCACTGCGATTGAGTCGATTCGCTCGCTCTGGATACTGCCTGCAGGTACGCGCGCGCCCAATCCGCAAGAGCTATTGGCGAGCAAGCAATACCACGAGCGCCTGACACCCTTGAGCCACAGTTTTGATGTGACCCTGATCAGCACTTCACCGATGGATTCCAATCGCGATGCACAACTGGTAGCTGCTCATGCGGGCGCGGCTGTATTGGTTGCACAAACTCATGTAACCAAAACCAAGGCCCTGGTTGCAATTGGTAACCGCCTGCGCGAACTGAATGTACGTCTGCTTGGAACGGTATTGCGCGACTAATAGTCGCCCTAGAGGTAAAGGATGAATTACCAATCGGCCTATCCGCCTATCGCCCCCTTGCCGACACATTTGTATCCGGCGCAGGAGCGGCAATGGCTAACTGATCAGCGGCTACTTACGTTCATTATCATTGCCAGCGTCGGCTACCAGGCTGTGCTTTGTCTGATTAACAACTTCGTTATCCCTGCCTCGCGCCCGCTGGTTGGCCTTGCAGAAGCAATCATCCTTCTCGCCTGCGCTCCGCTGTTGGCACGCCGCCTATTGCCCGGGGTAGTTACACTTGCCTGTATCGCCGGCGCAATGCTTTGCATAATTGGCGTGTTCAACCAACAACTCAACATCAAGGCGTTTCGCGATATAGCCATCCCTCTTTGCTATTTCTGGTTGGGCTGCAATATTGGTAAACCCGAAATGGCTGACCGCGCCTTAAAAATGGCTATTTGGGTGGTGATTACGCTGGGCATGTTTGAGCTTTTATTTGTTGATCAATATACCGAGCTATTCGATATTTTCAGCTACTACGTCAATATCGGCAGTGTGTTACCTGTGACCGACTATGTGCGCGAAAGCAAACTGCAGTTCAACGGCCTACGCCCGGAAGGTATCGGCCGTACTTTACTACCCGGTCTGCTCGGCCCACATCGCGTCTCTTCAGTATTCCTTGAACCTGTCTCGCTCGGCAACTTTGCTACCCTCTGCGCCGCATGGGGTATTGCCCGCAATCGCGAGGAGTGGCGCAAAGGTGTGTTTTTTGTGGTGGCGGCCATTTTTCTGATGGTGCTGTCCGACTCCCGTTTTGCACTTATGACCGTTAGCCTGTTTGTGGTTATCCGTGTGCTATTACAGGGAAAATTTATCAATATCGCCATTATTGCCCCCTTCATTGCTGTCGCCATGCTGGTTATGTTTGGCATGGCGACCAAACATGAAACCGATGGAATGATCAGCGATGACCTGCATGGACGCCTTGCCTATAGCGGTTGGTCGCTCATGGAGTTTGATCTCCAGATGCTCCTGGCGGTAAATATCAATGATGCGTATCCCGATGAAGGATATGCGCACATGCTTTCTACCTTTGGCCTTCCCATGTGCCTGATCTTTTGGCTAAGCCTCTGGATATTACCCATGCCGACCGATCGTAGCCGCCGATTCAGAGCACTGGTCTCGGTTTATATCGCGCTGATTTTGTGTGTCAGCGGATCTTCCTTTTTCGCACTTAAAAGCGCCGGTGTACTGTGGTTTTTAGTCGGCTGCAGCTTGTTACAACCCGCGCCCGTAATCTCGCGCCCTTTACCCGGCCACAATGCAGTTACCGGAGGCCACAATGGCAGTTAAAGAACAGGTAAAAGTTACCCATATCGTGCGTCAATACCTTCCCTCAATTGGCGGCATGGAAGAGGTGGTACGTAATATCGCCCGTCACCAATTACGCGAAGGGCAGCAGGCGACCCGCATCATTACCCTCAATCGTTTATTTCGTAATTCGGATGAAACCCTGCCCAAGCAGGAAATAATTGATGGCATCGAAGTTATCCGCTTGCCTTATATCGGCTCCAGCCGCTATCCCTTATGCCCCGGCGTGCTCAAATACCTGAAAGATGCCGACGTAATCCATGTACATGGCGTGGACTTTTTCTATGATTTCCTTGCTGCCACCAAATGGCTCCATCGCCGACCGCTGGTGCTTTCCACGCACGGTGGTTTCTTCCATACCAGTTTTGCCTCCCGAGCCAAACAGGCTTATTTCAACAGTATCACCCGCTTATCTGCCAACGCTTATAGCCATGTAGTCGCCACCAGCGCCAACGACGGTGATTTGTTCGGGCAGATAATGAATCAACGCAAATTGCACGTGATAGAAAACGGGGTTGATGTAGAAAAATATGCAGGTTGTGCCGCCCCTGTGCTGACGCCCACGCTGATGTATTTTGGCCGCTGGTCGTCTAATAAAGGACTGATCCCCGCACTGGAGTTGTTTGCCGATTTGCACCGCCAACATCCCGAGTGGCGCTTGATCATCGCCGGGCGTGAATACGATCACTCCCTTGCCGAATTGAAAGAAGTCAGTACCAAGCTTGGTATTGCGGAAGCCGTAACCCTGGCCGCTAACCCCAGTGACAGCGAGATCCAGGCGCTCCTGCGCCAAGCGAGTTACTTCCTCTGCCTCTCTCGCCACGAAGGCTTCGGGATAGCACCAATAGAGGCGATGAGTGCCGGACTAACCCCCATATTAAGCGCCATCCCGCCATTCCAACGTTTGACTAATGAATCCAATTTGGGATTTTGCTTCGACCCCGCCACTGAAGGGCGAAAGGCAATCGACCAATTATTGCAATTGCACGATCAAGGTGAGTCCGCCTATCAAACACGTGTAGCGAGCGCGCAAGCTTTCGCCACACGTTATGCCTGGCCACAAGTAGCAGATAGATACCTCGCGCTGTACCACCAATTGCGGAGAGCATCGTGAAAACCTACACCGATCACTGTTACGCCCTTTTCTTCCGGGCCATGCTGGGGATGATATTAAGCTTCCCTGCCTTTAACGCTATTGCCGGTTGCCTGGATCAGGCACGATTAACGGGCGTAAACCTGGCAGGTGCCGAGTTCAATACCAAACAACTGCCAGGTGTAGTATTCAAGGATTACACTTATCCCAGTACGGCAGAGCTGAGGTTTATTGCCAGTCAGGGGGCCAATATCATCCGGCTGCCCTTTCTGTGGGAACGCTTGCAACCGGTCGCCAATGGTCCATTCGACACAGCGGAATTAGCGCGACTGCGCGCAACAGTGAATAACGCCAGCGCCCAAGGTTTATGTGTTTTGCTGGACGTTCACAATTATGCCAAATATTACAGCTACAAACTGACCGATACCTTGCCTGATGGCAGCAGCGTCAGCAGCGCTTTTGTCGCATTTTGGGTTGCTTTAGCGGCTGAATTTCCCGATCCAACCATGACTGCCTATGGGTTGATGAACGAACCTGCGAGCATTCATTTAGTCGATTGGGCGGTAATTGCCAAACAGACGTTAGCCGCATTGCGTACCGCCAAAGCGACCAACCTGGTTTTGGTTAGCGGTGGCCGCTGGAGTGGCGTGCATGACTGGTTTGCGGGGCTTCAATTCAGTAACTCCACCGAATTTGACGATCTGAAGGATCCGCTCAAACGCACCATTATTGAAGTACATCAATACACTGACAGCGATTATTCTGGCACCCATACCGCGACTACAGGAAAGGGATGCCGCCCTGCAGCGGAATTCGATGCTAAATTTGAGCGCATCAGCACATGGGCAATCGCCAACCAACAAACTCTTTTCCTCGGCGAATTTGGCGTCCCTCCCAGTGCGGAATGCCTACTTACCCTTACCCGCTTTCTGGAATTGATGGAAAACAGCCCATGGCGTGGTTGGACTTACTGGGCAGCAGGCAGTTGGTGGGGTAATTACCCACTGGCATTAAGCGGTCCGAATCAACCTGTCTCGCCACACTGGGCTCCGCTACAAGCATTTTTTTATCATCCGGAATCCCCCAGTGGACACAGTCCACCTAAACCCCCACTAGCGGATGAATTAAATCCTTAACTGCTAATGCCTAATCAGGTTGTATAGGAGAAAACCATGTCAGCACATAATGTACTAGCGGGTACAGATCAAGCATCGTTAGCAACGAATGGAGCCTCGATTAATTATTCAACTACCGTTGATTCAGCAAGCGACAGCTCGACCATGCATTCCCCAAAAAACAAACAAAAATACCTGTTGCTTTCAGCTCACGATTTTCGCTCACCGCGCAAAGCCGGTATGCATTTTGTTGCCAGCGAGTTAGCAAAAATGGGCACTACCCGTTTCTTCTCGTTACGCTACAGTTTTCTATCGCGCTATAAACATGATCCGCGCCTGTCATTAGATGACCAAGCCAATAAAATTGTGTTTTACCAAGGTGTCGAATGCTATTTATGGAAAACCCTCATTCACCCCATCCGCATTCGTCCGTTTGAATCGCTAATGTACCGTTTGTATGGGTACGGTTTTAACAGCGTGCTGCGCGACTGGATACGTGACTCGGATGTCATTGTGTTAGAAAGCGGCGTAGCGCCGATTTTCTTTGATTTGATTAAGCGCCTGAATCCGAAAGCGAGAATACTCTACCGCGCATCGGATGCACTCGATACTATTGATGCTGCTGCTTATATCAGCAAAACTTTTGATCGAATTGCAAAAGATATTGATACGATTGTGTTGCCATCAAAAGCGCTCGCCGACACAATTCCATCAAAACACAATCTTGCTTTTGTGCCACAGGGAATTGATCATGCGGTCGGAGAAAAAGCCAATCCGTCTCCTTATCCCGAAGGCATCCATGCTGTATCTGTCGGTTCCATGCTGTTTGATCCAGAATTTTTTGTTTTAGCTGCGCGTCGCTTTCCCCATATCCATTTTCATATTATCGGCTCTTGCCAGCCGCGCCATCCCGAGTACGGCGATAATGTAACTGTCTATGGTGAAATGCCGTTTGATAAAACATTGCCCTACATCAAACATGCAACCTTGGGTATTGCGCCATACTCCAGTGTCAATCTGCCTGCCTATTTGCGCGATACCTCGCTCAAGTTAACGCAGTATGAATTCTTTGGCTTGCCCGCTATTTGCCCACACTTTATTGCAGCCGACTATCCAACCCGTTTTGGTTACGAAATTGGCAATGAGGAATCTATTGCACAAGCGATTTCGCGTGCATTAAATCCCCAGGCCCCACTCACCAAACGCACCGTCCTGGATTGGAGCCAGGTTACTGAACGCATGCTTGCTCCAAAAAAATTCAGCGATACCGAGGTGTTTGCATAATGACAACTGGCGCAATTGATTCAAATGCACGCGAAGAAATAATTGCACTGGGTGGCTTTCCTATCCGGCGAACCACCAGCATTGCCTTGGTACCGGTATTACGCCAAAAGATGCAGCAGCAACAGGTTGCACTTTTTTTTGCAAACACAAATTTTGTTGTTAAATGCCAAGCGTACAAAGCGGCCATGTCAGGAGACGATACTATTATTGTCAATGATGGCATTGGCATTGACATAGCCACGTGGTTAATCCACCGAAAAACTTTTATTGAAAATTTGAACGGAACAGATTTCTCGCCGCTTTTTTTACAGAGTCTTGGAGCCGAAGCCAGGGTGTTTTTAATGGGTGCAAAACCCGGCATTGCACAGCGTGCAGCGGAGCGTTTACGCAATGAATATCAAGTCAATGTGGTCGGTGCACGAAACGGTTATGACGAAGCAAAAAATACCGGCGAGCTTATTGATGCAATCAACTCATCAAACGCCAATGTGGTTCTCATTGCCATGGGGAACCCCTATCAAGAAGAGTGGATCTTGCGGCATCGCCACCAACTCAATGCACAAGTATTAATGGGCGTGGGAGCATTGCTGGATTTTCTTGCCGGTGACAAAGCGCGTGCACCGGCATTAGTACAGAAGTTGCGGCTCGAATGGTTTTATCGTTTATGTCTTGAGCCATCGCGATTATTACGTCGCTACACATTGGACATAGCCGTATTTTTACGGCTATGTATGCAACAAGGAAAAACCCTTAACACTTCCGTAAGCCAGCCAGTAGACAACAGTTAACCACCCCTACTGCTTTTCATTTTTAAATTCTTCATATTGTTTTTCCGGGTTATCTATGAGTTTGAAGCGTCAATTAAGTAGCAGTACTGCCTGGATGAGCCTTGCTGCCAGCGGCATGAGTCTGGTGAGTTTCCTTGTTTTTATTATTATTTCGCGCATTTTGTCCCCGAATGAAATTGGTTTGGTAGTATTTGCCATTCTTGTTGTTGAGCTGGGAAAAATTGTGATCAACGGTGGCATTACCATTGCCGTCGTACAGCGTAAAGAATGGGACGACAATTATTCATCGACCTGCTTCTACCTCAGCTTACTCTATGGAATTCTTTTTACTGCGCTCGTAGTCACCGTCGGCGCACAACTGACGCACAAATTTTATGATCCGGCAGCAGTAGAAATACTGCAGGTACTCTCTGTTATTTTTCTTATTGAAGCGATAAAAGTTGTCCATGAAGGAAAATTACGGCGCGAATTTTTATTTAAAGTCATTGCATTGCGCAGCATTTTGGCAAGCAGCATCTCCGGCGTCGTCGGTGTCACGCTTGCGCTACAAGGTTATGGTGTTTGGGCGTTGGTTGCGCAGCAACTTACCGGGCAAGTATTAATTACAGCGGTCACCCTTATCAGTGCACACTGGTGGCCGCGATTAAGATTTTCATTTTCACTCGCACGTGAAGCGCTGGCGTTCTCTGCCCCGATGATGCTGGCCAACTTTATTTACACGCTCTGTAATACCTTGCTGGAATTTATGGTCGGGATCATTCTCGGCCCTATTGCATTAGGTATTTATCGCATCGCCGGCCGCGCGTTATTTATTCTACAAGATATTATTATCCGCCCGATGGAACAGACTGTATTTCCAGCACTGTCTCGTCTTAACGATAAGTTGTCCTGTGCCGAAGCTACCTTGCGCATCATGCGCATGAGTTGCTTTGTGATAGTACCGATCTTTTTTGGTACCGCAGCAATTGCAGCCGAATTCATCGAATTGGTTTTTGGTGAGAAGTGGAGCGCAAGTGGATCACTCATGAGTTTGCTTGCTATAGGGTCTACACCACTGGTAGTTCGATTGCAAGTTAACGCAGCACTTACCTCGCAGAAAAAGTCCGGTTGGGTTATGTTTAGTACAATCACTACCTTACTTATTACGCTAACTATAGGTTACATCGCTATTCCATATGGGCTTCAATATGCAGCGCTTGCTTACATCGCAGTGAGCTACATTACAGGTATTATCAGTTTGCTGGTTTTTTATCGTGTTTTCGGATGCCGATTGCTTTCTATTATTAATGCACTTTGGCCAAGCTACCTCGCGTCAGGAATTATGCTGGCGATATGCATGATACTTAAACAGGAATTACCTGCAACGCTACCAAGCACTTTGCAAATTATATTAGTCTGCGCAACCGGCGGCTTTACTTACTTGCTACTAGGATTATTGGTATTCAGAAAAGAAACCAAAAATTTCCTGCAGGAAGGTTTAAGTATCGCGCCAGCAAAATTCTCGCCATTGCTATTACGCCTGCAAGGTTGGCTCCGTTTGAACTGATTTGTAAATGACGATTCCTCATTCGTCTATATACCTGATCGTCTATGCACCTGGATAAACTGGATAACCGCAATGAAACAACAAGTACGTCAGCTCTATCGTTATTTTCGTGCGCAATTATTGCAGCGCATTATTCCAAAGAGCTCAGTAAATTTGGCAGATGAGCAAGATCTGCGCATCGAAGTCATTGGTTTTTTTCAAAGCATTTCCGGTATTGGAGAATCAGCGCGATTATGTGCTCAACAATTAGCTGCTGATGGCTATCGCGTCAAATGCACTAGCGTAGAAAAATTCTTCCACAAACCCAAAGAAGTCGATTGGCAATGGCCAGATGATATTGAAGACGCTGAAATCAATTGCCGTATTTACCATCTTAATCCTCCCATGCTACCGCCAGTGATTCTTCAGATGGGACGCGCCGATTTTAAGAAAAAATACAATATCGGTTATTGGGCTTGGGAATTAGAGGCCATACCGGCAGAGTGGATTAAAGCTTTACGCTATATGAATGCGATCATTACTCCTTCACATTTCACCACCAAGGTTATAAAAAACTATACGCAATCTCCCGTTCTCACCGCAACCCATCCAGTTACTCGTGGAATAGCCACCGCCGGCATGCGCAAGCGTTTGAATATCCCGGAAGGTGCATTTTTGATTTCCAACATTTTCAGCTTTGGCAGCGCGATGGAGCGAAAAAATCCCATGGGATTAATTGCCGCCTTTACTCAAGCATTTAGTGGAAATAATGCTGCCTATCTAGTATTGAAGGCCAATGCAGGTACAAATACGCCCGAGAAAGAAAATTTATTAAAGGTGATAGCATCCCATTCCAATATCCGTTTGGTAGATGAACATTGGAGCCGCGCGAATGTGCTCGGATTGATTGAGAGCTCCGATCTCTATGCCTCACTACACCGCTCCGAAGGTTTTGGTTTGACTATTGCGGAAGCGATGTTGCTGGATACTCCAACACTAGTGACTGCTTGGTCAGGCAACATGGACTTTTGCAACGAAGAGAATAGCTTTTTAGTGGGATATAAACCTATAAAAGTAAATTCAACGCACCCGGAATTTCAGGAGTTTGAAAATGCGACTTGGGCTGACGCCGATATACAACAAACTGCGCAATTATTTGCGCAGATTTATCAAGATCGGGAACTACTTCTGAAGAAAAGAAGTTGCTGTGCAAGCCAAATGCAAAATTGTATTGATACCAACAAGTATCAACACGCCTTGCAGCAATTAGCTAGCAATAAAGATCGTGCAGAAAAATCCAATCAGAATTGGAATCCAAGTGCCAAGGCTGCAGAATAGCCTTGGTAGTCGCGCTCATAAATAGGTGAACGACGATCCATCCATTGGCTGGTTAAACGTAGCATAATGGATTTAGAGTAAGACCAGGATATAAGAAGTGGTGTAACAGTAATATTACGTTCGGTCCGCTCAGTAACAACAGCACTATTTTCGTAGTTTAATTCTGCGTAACTGCTACCAAAACCAATTTGTACTTTAGGGGAAAAGCGCCATTGAAACAGAAGCACAGTGTCGCTTACTTCAGAAGGAGCATCTGATGTTTCACCAATTGCCGGTTGATTGAAACGATATGTTAATTCGCTAATCAATTTTTCGGTAATTGCCCACTCCAGATTAAGACTTGCGAGCGTACCCTCACCATCATTTCCATTAGCGCTTTCAGATTTCGCGGCGCGATCAAAATAACCGACTAAACCAGTCAGCTTGGTTTTAGGAGTTAAAGTCCACTCGGTTTCCAATTCAACTTGACGATAATCGAAATCCAGATCTCCCAATATCGGGCTGGGAGTGTCGTAACTGCGATCACCTTCGCGATAGCGCAGTCCCAACCAGGAAGAAGCAAAACGGTAGCGGACTTCAGAGAAAAAATCCTGATCCTGGAAATCCAGGATCGCTCGCTCATCATTGGAATGGGTATTATCAAGCTGATGCACCCCCAGGATCAAACCAAAACGTTTGCTATCCCCCAAAGAGAGACGGGCACTGGCATCATTTCTGGCAACCAGATCTTTACCGATAAATTCTAATTTATCGACAGGTGCTTCTTCTCGTTGAAAATCTAATTGCGAGCTAAAATTTGAAGTGAATTGGCTGCGCCAGGATGCCTTTCCTTCAATCGCAGTTCCATCTAATTCATCTCGCTCCGCATAGTGATATTGGTTACCGCTAATACTTAAGCCAATTTTTTGTGCAGATATTTGTTTATTGTATCGAACACCGGCGCCAGCTCTTGTAATCTGCTCTTCAATCTCTGCAGGAGAACGAAGAAAATTGCTGTCATAGGTGTGTTGTACACCGGCGGAAAACGCCAAGGCACCCTGATCCACCGTTTGAGCCATTGAAGAAATACTCAAGCCCGAACCGCCGACCAGAATGCCCGTTAAATATCCCGCCAGTTTTCTCATTAATCAATAAGCCTGTTGTCCAACAAAGCCTTTAAAGATAGTTTTCCACAAAATTTTAATATCCAGGATTACCGACCAATTGCGAATATATTCGAGATC
Source organism: Cellvibrio sp. GW822-FHT04B05 (assembly GCF_058800985.1). Taxonomy (NCBI): domain Bacteria; kingdom Pseudomonadati; phylum Pseudomonadota; class Gammaproteobacteria; order Cellvibrionales; family Cellvibrionaceae; genus Cellvibrio; species Cellvibrio sp. GW822-FHT04B05. The sequence goes on from NZ_JBXAMU010000002.1 coordinate 808,766, forward strand.
ATATGCGATACGGCCAGACATTTTATCAAGCGTCTCGGTTTCGCCACGGAACCCGTTAACTTGTGCCAGCCCGGTAATACCTGGTTTAACCTTGTGACGCAGCATATAACCTTTAATTTGGCCCCGGTAAAATTCGTTGTGTGCAACAGCGTGCGGGCGAGGTCCAACCAGCGACATACTGCCAGAGATCACATTGAACAATTGTGGCAATTCGTCCAGCGAGGTACGACGTAAGAAATTGCCATAAGGAGTGATGCGAGGATCTTCACGTTTTGCTTGCGCAACGTTAGGACCATCTTCACACACCGTCATCGAGCGGAATTTCCAAACTTTAATGCGTTCGCCCCCCATTCCATAACGGGTTTGCTTAAAGAATATCGGGCCAGGTGAAGTCAATTTAACACCTAATGCTATTAAAGCCATTGGTATTGCAAGTACCGCGAGGATGCCCAAACCTAATACCAGATCCTCAAGACGTTTAGTACTTCCGTTATCAACCAAGGGCGAATCATAAATACTTAGCGCAGGAATACCCTGTAAGCAGGTTAACCGTGAATGCAATAAATCGAAACTGAATACATCAGGAATTACATACGGGGATACAGTGGTATCAGCAAGACGATCAATGACCGTATGCATGCGCAACTCAGCGCGCATCGGCAAGGCAACAAACACGATATCCAACTTACCGTCATGTGAATCCTGGTAGAGTTGTTCGAGCCCACCTTTAACTTCAATGTTTTGTCCGAATAAGCGACGACTGACATCATTGTTAGGCGCGCGATCATCGTAAAAACCAATTACTTTATAACCCAACCATGGCATAACAGACATGGAGTTAATTAAACGTAAGCCCAAATCGTTCGCCCCGACAATAGCGACACGACGTGGCTCGGTAGGATTAGCGCGCAATTTTGCAAGAAAAATGCGACGACCGATATGCATTGCAATCATTACAACCGGTGTCGCCACTAACCAGCTACTAATGGCAAGAAATCCCAGACTGGCAAACGGGTAAGTTAATACCACTGCCAACACCATAAAAGGGATAGTGGCAAACCAAGCGAGGAATAAGCGTATTCCCAAATCATACATAGAATGTCCGCGCCACAAATAATAAACCTCATTACTCTCAGCGAAGAATCCAAAAATAATAACGGCACTAATTGCAAAGGCAGTGTAAATATTACTCCACTCAAGCCCTAGAACATTAAGCGCACCCCACAGTATGCATACGATAAGAGCGCTATCGACTGCGCGGAATAGCGCAAGGATTTTAGAATGGTGAAAACGAACCACAGGTGGCTCATTAGATAAGGTAACGGGACTAACAGCCGCCCCCTCAATAGATGGATTACTCATTACTACCTCCATGCAAGTTACTACGGCGTGTAATTTCGCAACAGACTTGTTACTGCAATACACTCTCGCGGTGATACAAAGCATTTTTCAGGCCATAAAATAAGCGTTACACCTTTTTATTCCTTTTTTTTGAAGAAAGTTCAAAAAAAATTGCCTGAACCCGGTAAAAGTAATTTATAGCGACAAATGATCTCACTACTACATAAGTACGAGTTTTAATCGAACTTTTCTCGCCCCAAGATAAAGCAAGCAGTCACCAAAAGAATTCACAACTTTTCGTTATGCAAACCAACAAAATGAATATAAACGCTCATTAATGTTGGTTTATAGTCAATGAAGACTGTAAGAAAAGTAGCCAAACTCTATAGCGCAACAGTTACAGATTTTTTATGGCATTATTTAAACTGCTATAAAATTCCTGTTTAAAATCCTGCATGCGCTGTTGCGCAGCTTTGCCTATATTTGTGACAGATACCTCATCCATCTTCATTGCCTTTTCCACTGCCGCTTCCAACGCTGAAGGCACAACAGCAAAACGTGGTGCAATACTTTTTTGGCCAGAATATTCCGCTGTCAACATCAAAGCGCAGGACTCATTCGCAATTTCATTCATTGGTGGCGCATCAGTAACCATTACTACTGAGCCATAACCCATCGCCTCTAAAATGGAGTGGCCAAAACCTTCTGTTTCAGTTGCATAAATATGAAAGAGTGAGCTGGATGCAAATTGTACGAAGTCTTCCACCCGAGGAAATATGTCTAAAAATTCGACATTATTTGGTTTAACGAGGGGCCGTTTTGACGGATGAATTACTATTTTTAACGGTGGCCACTCCGGATGACGCGCCCATACATTTATTATATTTTCGGCACCGCGATATTCACTCATCCCGGTGCGGGAGAAAAAATAATCGCGGCGTTTAATTGCCGTCGCATCATATTCCTCCAACATCGAGCAAAAACCGATGTATTGAACCGGCCTTTTATATTGCGCATAGATTCCCTGTGCAAATTTTGTTTTTACCCACACCTCTTTTATATAAGGTAAGAGTTGCACATGTGATACTTCAAACCACTCCTGATTAGGTATAAGGATGTGATGTTCAGATCTATAGAGATTTTCGTAAAATATGGATTCCAGGTGAATCCCAACCGTATCTTTTTCGCGAAACAAAATATCCTGAATTGTTTTGTAGAAAAAAAGAACATTAAATGCTTTGAGGATTTTGATCAGCATCCCTCTTACACCACCGAATCTCACCTCACTTGATGGCATTTCGACTATATCTGCTTCGTAGCCAAAATGTTTTAAAGCATCACTTAATATCCTTGCGTCTTTTCTCAAGCCAAACCCGGTTTTTGAGAAATAAATCCTGAACTTCATACACAATCTCCACACCCATGCGCTCGTTGTCCTTCCCTAAGCACTTTTTAGGCCAAAAACCGAACTTACTAGAATAGGTGTAAGACCTTTGGTGCTCGGGCTTGCCAGTCGCTATAATTCCCATCCTCAGCAATTCATTTCTACGCCCAATGACGCAACTTAAGTACCTTACCGGTTATCCTGACGAAACCCTTCATCAAGTCCGACAGCTGATTGAGGAAGGCCATTTGGCGGAAGTATTACTCAAACGCTATCCACAAATTCATGATATACGCACCGATAGTGCGCTCTACCAGTATACACAGGAGCTTAAAAGCGCTTATATGGGGAAAACCCAGCCGCTTAATAAAGTTGGGTATGACAGCAAGATAAAAGTCATTCAACATGCCCTCGGCCAACACCATTACATCAGTCGGGTACAAGGCGGAAAATTAAAAACCGCAAATGAGATAAAAATCGCCAGCGTGTTCCGGACTGCACCGGAAGCTTTTTTGAAGATGATAGTGGTGCATGAACTGGCCCACTTTAAAGAAAAGGAACACAACAAAGCCTTCTACCAACTCTGCCGTCATATGGAACCCAATTATCACCAATACGAATTCGATTTGCGTTTATATCTCACACAAATCGAATTGTTTGGTGGAATCTATTAACCGCATCAAACCATATCCGGATTATCGCTGTAAGAATCTTACGTTACAAAAGATAAATTTTAACCAGGTAATCATAAACTCTTCACATATTCCACCAATGCCCAGCGTTCATCGTCATTGAGCCGGGTGCCGTATTCATGGCCCGCATTGGAATTTCCGCGCAAGTTGGTATCAAAAAAACTGGTATTGGGTGCTTCTGTAGAGATATGCCCTACTTTAACCAAATCCAATTCAATATTGCCGACATAGAATGAAGCCGGACGCTGTGCAGCGGGCAATAATAAATCATAAATTGTCGGCACAGATCCATTGTGCAAATACGGAGCAGATGCCCAAATACCGTTGATAGGCCGGGCTTTGTAACTGTTGTAAATGGTTTGCTCTGGCGGAGCGTCGTTAGAGCGGTATTCTTTAAAAATGGCTTTAATGGTTTGCCAAGGCTGGTTGAGCAATGTGCCCGCTGCAGTGTGGGTAACCAATTCTAACGGTGAGGTTTCCGCCGCGAGTTTATCGCCGAACAATATCATCGACTTATCTCCCTCAAGCAGACCACTTTTGACGCGATGATTGATAAAGTTTTCAACCATCAATGGATCTGTACCCACTTCTTTGTAATTTGTTAATACTGCCGTTAGTTTGCGTTTTTTATCCGTTGAATCGACAAGAGTGTGGCACTCCAGACAATGTTGGTCATAGAGTATTTTTCCCTTTGCCATTTTTGTTACGTCCAATTCACCGGCAATTTTTACCGGCCATCGGGGTGAGGATAATTGATAAAACTCTCTTTGGATATCGCCAAGATTACTGATGCGAATCGATGACGGGTAGGTGAGTGTATTTTTGGGCACGGTCACATTGCCATAGACTGCTAATGCAGTGATGGCATTCTGGAAAAGCGGGCCGGGCTCTTTATTAGGCGCTGACGCATTCCATTGCACAACATTTAAATGCGATGCGTCCCATAACACCGGATAGCTGGTAGGTGCATTGGGTGAATGGATATTTTCCGGAATACCGAGTGCTTCAACAGCGATTGCATTGAATATTTGCCCAAACGCATCAAGTCGCCCATATCCATAAGGAACTTCAGTAGCATTAATCGCGCAATGTTTTTCCAATTCCGCAGTACGCTTTTGCACCAGGAGTTGTAACGATTGTGTAGTGAGTGAGGCAGATGCAACTTCTTTATCGGATTGCAGCGCAGCGACTCGCGTATAAAAACGAGTGAACTTCTCGCTATCATTAATTGTCGCCGTCAGCGCCGCTATCAGACGTTGTTCAAAACCGCTGTAGTCTATAAGCGCTTGGCCGCCATCAATTCGAATGCGCTGGCCTTTAATGATTACTTGGCCGGTATGGCAAGCAGCACAAGTAAACCCGACGTAATCACCCTTTTTTTTATCGATATCGCGAACAACACCAATGGGTAAACCATCAGGATTAAATTCATCGGGTGACGAAATAATAAATCCCAAAGAGGCCATATAGGTAGCGTCGCGGAATAAGGCGACGCTATCCACCTGCTCCAGAGCGATGAACCAGTCGTAGGGAATAATACGTGAGCCGAAGGAAGTATATGAAACCGCTTGACGGGTTTTGTGATCCCATCCCTGTTGTAAATACACAGTATCTTCAAGTGGAACACCAGCGGCATGAGTCGTTAAACTTGCGCCCATACCTATTGATAACAAACCACCCAAAAGCAATAGGAACTTTAAAGTCGATAGCCACTGCGACGTAATATTGCCCATGTTGCATCCTCAACATTAATGGGCTACCACTCGAGATCCTTTTTTAGTGATAACCAATATTACATGCGCTGTAGCTGTATATTTCCCTGCGTTTTAACAAAGCCTCTTGAAGTTGAACGTCTGGAGCGGTACACCCAGAAACAGAATATTAATGACTATAGCCTATGAATTTGTATTCGTTATTACAGCAACTAACGCCGCCCGCCTAACAGCGAGCCAAGGATACCGCGCACAATTTGCCGTCCGAGGTTACTGCCTATAGCACGTGCGGCACTTTTGGCAAAAGCATCCACAGCCGTATCGCGTTTTGCACTAGTGCGGGCTGCTTGTTGTTGCGCGCGCGCTTGTTCCTTACCAAGGCGTTCCTGATCTTTTTGCTGCTGTTTAAAAATACGCTCTTGTTCTACGCGTAACTGTTCCTGAATTTTTTGTTGCTGCTCCGTTTGTGCTTGCTGGGTAACGCGCCCTTTTAAAATCTCATAGGCCGACTCACGGTCCACAACCTGGCTATAAATTGCATTGTAAGGTGAGCGTGCCATAACCTCGATGCGCTCCTCGTCCGATAAGGGGCCGATACGCGATCCCGGAGGAGCAATCATTACGCGCTCAACCGGTGTAGGCGAACCCTTTTCATCCAATACCGACACCAGTGCCTCACCAATTCCCAATCCGGTAATTACCGCTTCCGTTGAAAAGGCGGGATTGGGGCGAAAAGTTCGCGCTGCAGTTTTTACTGCCTGTTGATCTTTAGGTGTGTAAGCGCGCAATGCATGCTGTATGCGATTACCTAATTGGCCTAGCACCGTATCGGGAATATCAGCCGGGCTTTGGGAGATAAAATAAATCCCCACGCCTTTGGAGCGAATCAAACGCACTACCTGCTCGATTTTATCGACCAATAATTTCGGCGCACCATTAAATAGCAAATGCGCTTCATCAAAAAAGAAAACCAACTTTGGTTTATCCGCATCACCTTGTTCGGGCAAATTCTCAAACAATTCTGAAATCAGCCAGAGTAAAAATATAGCGTAGAGTTTAGGTTGGTTGACGAGGCTGGTCGCATCGAGAATATTGACTACGCCTGTTCCCTCCAGCGTAACTTGCATCAGGTGATTCAAATCCAATGCTGGTTCACCAAAAAACTGGTCTGCCCCCTCTTGCTCCAACATCATCAACCGGCGTTGGATAGCAGCAACACTTGCCTCGCTGATACCACCATACTCATCCTCAAGGGTTTTACGCTTGTCCTTCATCCAGTTAAGCATGGCCTGCAAGTCTTTCAAATCCAACATCAACATGCCCTGGTCATCGGCAATTTTAAATGCGGCATAAAGTACGCCAGTTTGTGTTTCGTTGAGATCAAAAAAATTGGCGAGTAACAATGGACCGAAATCAGAAATGGTGGCGCGTACCGGGTGACCTTTTTTTGCATACAGATCCCAAAATACACAGGGAAATGATCGTTGCTGGTAGTCGCTGATATTCATCAATTGGACACGCTCGTCCACTTTCGGATGTGGTTTTCCCGCTTTGGCAAGGCCGGATAAATCGCCTTTGATATCGGCCATAAATACCGGTACCCCGGCTTTGGCAAAGCCCTCGGCAAGCACTTGCAAACTCACGGTTTTACCTGTGCCGGTCGCTCCGGCAATCAGGCCATGGCGGTTTGCCATGCGCAAATTTATGTGCGCCGATTGATTACCATTACCACCGATAAGAAAGTGAGAGGTCATAACAACTCCTGAAAAAAACCGTTAGCTATTGCTGCTGGAACTCGGCAAATACTTCAATCGCAACCTGGTCGCCAATGGCGGGAACCAAATAGCCTATCCCGAAGGCAGAGCGACTAAATGTGGTGGTAGCAGAGAAACCCAAAGTATAGAAGCCGGTGAGCATATTGTTAGCGCCACCGTTAAAAGTCACCGTTAAATCGATAGGTGCAGTAATGCCATGGAGGCTTAACTCGCCAGTAAACACAGCGGAGTTTTGGTCGATCACGCTAACACTGATTGTTTTGAAAAAAGCTTGTGGGAATTTTTCTGCATTGAGCCAACTGCTGCCGCGCAAGGTTTCTTCCAGATCGGGATTATTAGCATCTATACTGGCCACATCAAGGACAGCGGATAATTTCGCCGCTGCAATATTATCAGGATCAAATTCCAGGCTGGCATCCACTTTATTAAAGCGACCAACGAAGGTGGACAAGCCCATATGATTTATTTTAAATAGCACTGCAACATGGGCTTGGTCAAGCTGATAAGAACCCTTTTCCAATTGCACAATGCCGGTTTTTACATGGGGTTTAATTAATATCCCGCAACTTGAAAGACAAACACCGATAAATAAAGACATCATTATCCTGATCAGATGATGCAGCATCGCGAGCTAACTCCGTTAAATCAGGCAATCATTGCCGAAAAAACCGCACTTACAGAATTATTTTGTTGTATAGAGTTTACGTAATTGATGTTTAGGTGTTTTTGTTAACCTGTGCATAAATCCAAAGGTTAGCCCATCCAATTCATACTGCTCACGCAATTCATCCAACAGACTTAACCACAAATGTGCGGTGACTTCCGCATCGGCCAACGCCCGGTGATAAGTCCCATGACTGGGCAAATTTTTATATTGTGCCAAGGTGGCTAACTGGTGATTTGGTGCATTCTGGAAAATCCGGCGCGCCGCCAACAAACTGCATGCAATTCCTGAGGAATAATATTTTTTGATACGGCGAAACTCTGCACGCAAAAAGCGCTCGTCGAAACTGGCATTGTGTGCGACGAGATTATGGCCGGCGATAAAATCGTAAAACTCCGCCATCACAGTGGCATTATCGCGCGCGCTTTTTACCATGGCATTGGTAATACCGGTAAGGTTTTCGATAAACAATGGAATGCGAATACCGGGATTCATGATCTGCTGGAAGCGATCAGTGATCTTTCCATTTTCAATCAGCACAGCGCCAATTTCGATCGCGCGATCTCCCATATCCGGCGATAATCCGGTAGTTTCAAAATCGAACACAATCAGGTTATTGGCTGGGCAAGTGTGAAAATCCAGGCTCATAGATCAATGACCGAGTGACTTAAAAAACACATAAACACAATAAAAAAGGGACGCACTGATTAAAGTGCATCCCTTTATTCAATTGCCGCAAACAGTTGGCAACATACTGGCTTAATCCGGCAGTGTAATGTTCAACTCCAACACCGAGCAATTATCGGAATTGTCGAGGTTGACCGTCACCTGGTCAGATTCGATATGGATATATTTACGGATGACCGCAATAATTTCCTGCTGCATTTGCGGTAGAAAATCCGGCTGGTTTATATTGCGTTTCGTGCGCTCGTGCGCAACGATAATTTGCAAACGTTCCTTAGCGACCGAGGCCGACGACGGCGCGCGTTTCTTGCGCAGGTAATCAAAAATACTCACGGTTTACACCCCCAGCAGACGCTTCAGGAAACTTTTCTTTTCCGCTTCAAGGAAGCGATGTGGTATTTCTTTACCGAGCAGGCGATCAACTGCATCGTTGTATGCCTGGCCCGCCGGCGTAGCTTCATCAAGAATAACCGGCGTGCCCTGGTTAGATGCTTTTAATACAGCTTCTGACTCAGGAATTACTCCCAGCAATGAAATTGCCAGAATTTCTTCTACGTCATTCACACTCAACATCTCGCCTGCTTCAACACGCACAGGGTTATAGCGAGTCAGCAGCAAATGCTCTTTGATTGGTTCCAGATTTTGCTCGGCGCGACGGGATTTGCTTTGTAAAATTCCGAGGATACGATCCGAGTCGCGTACGGAAGAAACTTCCGGATTAGTCACCACAATGGCGATGTCAGCAAAATACAATGCCATCAATGCGCCCTGCTCAATACCGGCAGGTGAATCGCAAACGATGTATTCAAAATCCTTGGCGAGTTCATTGATAACCACTTCCACACCTTCACGTGTCAGTGCATCTTTATCGCGGGTTTGCGATGCCGGCAGGATGTAGAGGCCTTCAGTACGCTTATCTTTAATCAGCGCCTGGTTCAAGGTGGACTCGCCTTTAATGACGTTCACAAAATCGTAAACTACGCGGCGTTCGCAGCCCATAATCAAATCCAGATTACGCAGGCCCACATCAAAATCAATCACTACTGTTTTGTGCCCACGCAACGCCAAACCAGTGCTGATTGCTGCGCTGGATGTGGTTTTGCCCACACCACCTTTACCGGATGTAACAACGATGATCTTGGCCAAGGGAGGCTCCTGTTCAATATTCAATGTCTGAAAAAATAACATCCAACTGATCAATGGATGCAGAAATTTTTTTACTCAATATCTCAATGCTAAATCTTTAATTACCAAGCTTTTAATTACTGAGCTTTTAATTACTAACCAGGGCTTCGACAACGACTTTTTCGCCATTGAGGGAAACTTGTACTGGTTTTTTCAATAACTCTTTAGGGAGTGAATCCTGCAACACAAAATTACCGGCAATTGAAACCAATTCAGCTTCCATTTGCTGGCAAAAGATTCGGGCAGATTCATCACCTTTCACCCCGGCCAATGCGCGTCCGCGCAAGGTGCCGTAAATATGAATGTGGCCATCAGCCAGGACTTCCGCACCTTCACTGACTTGCGCCAGTACGATGAGGTCGGCGCCTTCAGCATAAATTTGCTGGCCGGAACGCACCGGGCGGGTCACCACCTTGCTCTGGCGCTGCACCAGTCGCTCCTCGATAACGGTTTCGACCACCGTCTCAACCACCCGCTCCACTACAGTCTCTACCGCATGCGGTGCTGCTTCCTGTTTAGGGAGCTTGAGTGCCCGCTCGCTGGGGGTCGGCAATATGGCTAAGCCGGTCTTGTTGACCGCCGCTAACAATACCTCAGGTACGCCGCTAAAACCTAGTGGTTGTAAATCCAGTTCGCGGCAAATTGTCAGCAACTCCCCGAGTTTCTTCAGGTTTTCCGGGTTTTCCAAACGGTCGAGATTGATCAACACCGGCGAGTTATTGAAAAATTGCGGTGCCTGGACGATTTTTTCTTTCAGTTCAACTGCCAAACTCTTCGGTTCATAGTGAACAATCGCCAGCACCACTACGGTAATTGCACTGCCTTTTAACTGAAAATTCACATCGATCATGCGCTGCTCTCTATAACCCGACGTCATTGCAATGGATATCGCAAAAGTGCGCCATTATCGGGGCACCACTTGATTAGTCAAGCGAGAGACAACACGTAATTCAGCTCGGGTTAAGCGCCGGGCTCCTATAAAGGAACCATTAGCACCAATCCGCCCTCTTAGAGGGCAATATCCGGCACTCAAGCGAGAACCATTATGACTAGCCAGCTTCTGCAACGCCCGAGGAAAATCGCGTTAATGATCAGCCTGCTGTTGCCATTAATTGTGGGTTGTACAACCACCCAGGCGGTCGATAAAACCAGCTACAGCACTACAGCCGCGTACGCCAGTTTTAGTGAGGCGCAGTTGGACTCGCTGCTGGCGCCTATCGCGCTTTATCCGGATACGGTGCTGTCCCATGTTCTTATTGCTTCTACTTATCCACTGGAGGTAGTCGAGGCTGACCGCTGGGCGCGCAACAACACTCGCTTGAAAGGTGACGATGCGGTTAATGCCGTGGACAGTAAAGATTGGGACCCCAGTGTCAAAGCGCTGGTGGCTTTCCCCGACATCCTGCAGCGTATGAGTGATGACCTGGATTGGACCCAACAATTGGGCGATGCCTTTCTCGCGAGCGAGGAGCGGGTGATGGATAGCGTCCAGAAACTGCGCAACCGCGCTTACGCCTCGGGCAACCTCGATAAAGTCGAGCATGTGCGCGTGGTGCGCGAAGAAAAAATTATCATGATTGAGCCGTCGGTCGAGCGTGTTGTGTACGTGCCCGCTTATGACACTCGCTTGGTTTACGGCAATTGGTGGTGGGCCGATTACCCACCCGTCTACTGGAACTATCCGAGCAGCTATGTCTTTGTGTCCGGCTTTTATTGGGGACCGCGCGTTTATGTTGGCCCGCGTTTTTATTTCAGCGGTGCCCATTGGCACCAACGGCGCGTAGTCGTGGTAGATCGTCATCATCACCATCATTTTTACGATAGCCGCAGTGTAGTGCGCTACTCCGAAGCCAAACACTGGCACCACAATCCGGTGCACAGACGCGGCGTGGCCTATTATGACAATTCTACCCGTGAGCGCTTCCACAGCCCACGCGAGAGCTATAGTGAATCACGCCAATATCGCGCCGGGCTGGACGGTAACGGGAATCGTGGTGGTTATCTTGGTGAGCGGGGCAATAGCCGCATAGCACCAAACACTGCACGCGACCAACGCCAAGGCGGCAATGAACAGTTCCAGCAACGTCTGGAGCGTCGCCAGGCGGGACAAATTACGACCAACAGTGCGAATGTCAGTAACGACAGGCCAGTGAGCCAACAACCACGTGCGGACCAATTACGCGAGCGGATGAATAATCGCACCGGGCGCGATCAGGACAATATCCAAAACCGTACTGCCACTCAGAATCGTACAACAACACCGCGCACAGAACGTCAGGATATTGATGTCCGCCAGAATGCGCAGCGTGTACAGACCAATCAAAATGAAAATCGCAATTGGGAGAACCGCGGTGAGCGCAATAATACCGAGCGTACTGGCCGTATCGAGCGCACTGAGTTACCGCGTACCCAGATGCAGAACCGCACTGAACAGGTGACCCGCACCGAGCGCCCGACAACAATGCAACGCATTGAGCGCACGCAATCGACGCAACCGGTACAACGTGATGAACGCCTACAAGTTCAACGGGTAGAACGCCAGGAACAACCGCGCGTTGAACGGGTAGATCGTTCGGAACGGGTGGAACGCGCAGGTGGCAACACCCGCAATTCCGGCGAGCGCAGTGAATTACGTGGCGGTCGCGAACGTTAAGTCGCACTAATTCACGCCTTGAGTTTGTTTAATAGCTCCGAACCGGAAATTGGTTTGGAGCTATAACTTTTCGATAAGCCACATCCGCAGCTCCCGTCTATTTATTGTTCGTACAAACTTTTATACTACTGCAACATTCATACGCCACACTCCACGAATCACCCCGTATTACACGAGCCCATTCCAGTTTATGCAGAAAACCGCACTGTTTATCCGATTCATGGCAATAGTAATATTGGCCAGCAGCTTGTTCGCCTGTAGCAGTAATAAAATTGTCCGTCAGGCTGATGCATGGCCAACCGAGATGCCAACCCGCGCCTACTTCCTCAAAGTATATGAGGCAGATGAAGCCAACAAAAAAATCCAGACGCAAGATGAATACCTCACCTGGATCATACGTTTCTATAGCGGTTGGGAGCTGTATCGCCGCGGCTGGATCAAAATGACCAATGAATTGGTGGCACAAGTTGACGACCCAAGTCAGGTCAAAGAAATCAGATACAAAGTTGACCGTATCGGCCGCCTTGTATCAGGCGAATGGGCAAAAAAATCGGACACGCGCACTATTTACTTACGCCATGTTTCTATTTGGGGCAACGCATTGCTGGAGTCACTTGATCGCGATCAGGCGCTGCCGTTAATCAATCGCGTGAATCAGGACGTAGACGATTTGCTTGCCCACCGCATTCACGCGGATGTCATTACCGCTGAGCGCTACTTCCCGGTCGATAAAGACGATCCATTTTTATAAAAGCATTTTGTAAATAAAAAAGATTTACCTTGCGGTCAAACCTTTCATTTTTCCGTCAATTGATTATATCCATTGATTAAGATGCCAAGACTTTCATTGCGATTTCCGAGCCGGGCAAGCCATCCTGCGCGATCAACATAATCATGCCTAAAAATATCGCGACTACTGCCAAATACCACAACGTTGAAAACCAGATTCCGTAGCTATTCAATGGCGGAATATCTTCGGCCAATCCCACGCGCCAGCTCGCCACAATATCGATCACACCCAGCACAATAAAAAAGGTGATGAAATAAAAACCCAATTTCCAGGCGAACACAAAACAGCACGCCGATATTGCCAGTAGCGCGACTAACGCTAAATAATTACGACCGGAAAATACCAGCGACTTCACCACTCGTCCACCGTCCAACGGATGCACTGGAATTAAATTAAATAAATTCAACAGTGCACTGGTAGAAGCCACTAAACCGGCGAAGTGACTTTCGGTAACCAAATAAACAGTATAAAACGCGACTGTCATGATCAAACCAAACACTGGCCCCATCATGGAGATATAGACATCTTGCCAACGGGTTTTTGGCATATCGCCAACCGCAAGGCCGCCGACAAATGGAATCAAATACATTCCTTTGGTGGGCAAGCCACATTTTTTCATTGCGCGTAAATGGCCGTATTCATGGAATACCAATACCGCAATTAATGCGAACGCAAATTCCACAGTAAACATCACGCTGTACACCGCAACCGATGCAGCCAGTAACGCAACTTTGAACACCTGTACGGCTTTCAATAATTTAAACGCGATTAAACCAATCGCCAACCAGGAATTCGGTTTTGACGAAGCCGGTGTATTAACCGGAGCGGCGACTGACGCGGAATATTCTGCGCTGGCATTTTCGCCATCCGAGGTAATATCTCTGGTCAGCAGATGAGCTTCTGCGCCCAGCACCTGTACGCCGTTAACCCACAATTGATAAGTCACTTGCGCCAGCGCCACATTCAATTGAAAACCAATTTTCACTTCGCCTAAATCAGGCACATCAACATGGTGCTCACTGACAGGACTGAAATTGCGCAACTGCGATACCCTCGTACCATTTATCACAACGAATTCGTCGCCCGTCGCAGGCGTAACACCCACCATAAATTGGTAACCGGCGTAATCGAATGAAAATACTTGCATAAAATATCAACTCTCTTAATCGACACTCATCAACATCAGCCGATGAAAAATAATGAGATACCAAATCGCACCTGTAATACGGTAGTACATTGTACACATCCAGGCCCGCATCTGCTGTTCAATCACCAGCGCTAATCCAGCGAGCCCTTTATCCAACCCCTGTTTAATCCAACTTGCATCCAATCCTGCGCCGGCAGCTCATCATAAGCTTGCACAACCGTTTTGCGATTGCATCATTCACACCTGCCCTTTGTGTAAAACAAAAGCAGAAGCCACTATCTGTTTAAATTTGTTATACAGCGGCAATTCCGGGGTAAAAACTGGAAATCCCTCAGTCATAACGCATACACTGTGCAATCTCTATCGCAGCTGCCTTGGCAAAAGGTCTCCTATGTTACAAATCGGCAAACAAAACCGCCTGACCATCATGAAACACACCGATTTCGGTATTTTTCTCGATGGAGGAAAATACGGCAACATCTTATTGCCCAAACGCTATGTCACTGCGGATATGAAAATCGGTGGAATACTGGATGTATTTATTTATCTGGATTCCGATGACTGCATTATCGCAACCACACTTACACCTAAAGCCATGGTCGGTGAATGTGCGTTCCTTGAGGTGAAAGAAGTCAACAATGTGGGTGCCTTCCTCGATTGGGGTTTACCGAAAGATTTGCTGGTGCCCTATGGCGAACAACACAAACCCATGGAAGCCGGCCGCTCTTATGTAGTGTGTATTTATCAGGATGAATACACCGGCCGGATTACCGCATCATCGCGCTTAAACCGTCATCTCGAAGAACGTGCGAGTGGATTGAGCACAAAACAAGCAGTGGATTTAATTATTTGTGGCCGTAGCGATATGGGCTACAAAGCCGTTATCAACCATACCCACCTGGGTTTGATTTTCCGCGATGAAGCTTTCCGCACCTTACTCTACGGTGAGAAGGTAAAAGGTTTTATCAAAAGCATCCGTCCCGATCGCAAAATCGATTTGAGTTTGCAAGCACAAGCGCGTGACAGCAAAGAAGATTTGGCGGAAAAAATTCTCGCCGATTTACAACGTCAAGGCGGCACATCTTTTGTAACCGACAAAAGTGAACCGGAACTGATTTACAAAGTATTCAATGTCAGTAAAGGCAATTACAAAAATGCACTGAGCCTGCTTTACAAACAACGAAAAATTTTAATTGAAAAAGATAAAATCACGTTAGTCGAATAATGGTGGCGTTAATGGCAGACAATGGAAAATTTATTCGTTGGGGCATTATCGGTGTCGGTGATGTATGTGAACTAAAAAGTGGCCCTGGATTTTATAAAGCCCCTCAATCGCAATTAGTTGCGGTGATGCGCCGCAATGGTGAGAAGGCCAAAGATTTTGCGCAACGACATAATGTGGCAACCTGGTACGATGATGCCGATGCAATGCTTGCCAATCCCGATATCAATGCAATTTACATTGCCACTCCACCAGCGCAACACAAAGACTATGCAATCGCGGCTGTGGCAGCTGGAAAAAATGTTTATATCGAAAAACCCGTCACCTTAAATGCCGCCGAGTGCGATGCGATTATCGCTGCAGAAAAAAGCAGCGGCAAAAAAGTCAGTGTTGCCCACTATCGCCGTTACGTGCCCTGCTTTATGAAAGTGATAGAACTGATTCGCGCTGGTGCAATTGGTGAACCACTTATAGTGCAGTTGGATATGCTGCAACCGGCGGCGTCTAAAATTATTACCACGACCGATGATAATTGGCGCGTTAACCCTGAACTTTCCGGCGGCGGTTTATTCCACGATTTATCACCACACCAGCTTGACCTTATGTTGTATTGGTTCGGACCGGTTGTCCACGCCAGCGGTTTTGGTTACAACCAACGCCAATTTAATAATGCCGATGACAGTGTCCACGGCTGGGCAAAATTAGAATCCGGTGTCGTACTGCAAGGTCGCTGGCATTTTGCTGTCGCACCGGAGCACGCGCGCGATCTGTGCGAAATTATCGGTACCAGAGGAAAGTTATCGATTAATTTTTTCGGTCAGCAAGTTATTCGCCTGAGCAACGCGGATGGTGATCAGGAAATCATTATTCCCAATCCACAACATATCCAACAGCCAATGATTGAGCAGGTTAATAATTATTTTCGCGACGAGCGGGCAAATCCTTGCAGTGTCAGCGATGCAAAATCGGTAATGGCATTGATCGATTGTTTCTCTTCGGCAATTAAATAAATTTTTTTAACCACTTTATCGAATGAAAAAAAAGGCTGCAAATAATGCAGCCTGTTTTTTATCTGCACCTTTTCAGTACATACTTTTATAACGTATGTCGCTTTAATTTTCATCACTCTATTTTTCGCCAATTAATCCCCACTTACTTGTGCACAAGATCACATAAAAACACATTCTTTATACGGCAGGCTTTTTGCTTAACACTAAACTGTAAAAAAGCTGTACAGCATGTATGGCTTAACAAAAAGCAATTTTTTAACAGCACACAACATGCTTTCTTGAATCAATCCAGTTTGCCAAATACGTAAGGAGATATGATGTTTACTAAAAATGTTTTACATCAAGTAATTCAACGTACTTCGACTTCACTAATCCAATTCATGATTCCTATCGGTGGCGCACTGTTACTCGCAAGCACCACTGCATATGCCCAACCAAACAATAAATCCGAAGCAGAAGATGTTGAAGAATTGGTAGTAGTAGGTTCGCGTATTCGCCAGACGAACCCGAATACTATATCTCCCGTCAAGGTTATTAGTCGCGAATCCGCAAGTGGTGCGGGCCTTAATTCAACCACTGATTTATTACAAAGCAATGCTATTACCGGTGGCTCATCCCAAATCAATAACGCTTACGGTGGCTATGTCACTGAGGGTGGACCAGGCGCCAATACAATTTCATTACGCGGCTTGGGGGCGAGCCGCACATTGGTATTAATCAATGGCCGGCGTGTTGCCCCATCTGGCACGCAAGGCGCGGTGGGAACTGCGGATTTAAATGTATTACCCACTGCATTAATTGAACGCGTAGAAATATTGCGCGATGGAGCTTCTTCTATTTACGGTTCTGACGCAGTAAGCGGTGTAGTCAATGTTATTACACGCGATGATCTGGAAGGTATTACGATAGAGGGCGATATCAATCTACCCACGGAAGAAAATGGTGAACAGTATCGCTTCTCAATTGCAGGCGGCATCAATGAAGAACGCTTCGCCCTTTCAGGTTCGTTTGATTACTTTGAACGAAAAAGCCTTACCTTGAATGATCGCGAATGGACACGCTGCAACAGGGATATGTTTCGCGATCCTGAGACTGGTGAGTCATGGGATTATGTCGACCCTAAAACTGGCAAAGCAAAATGCTATCCCGTTACTACAACCGGATCGAATGGTGTCACGGTCAATACCATCGGCACGCAAGCAATTACTGCTGATAATTATTTATCACTCGGATTAACTTCACCGGTTATAGGCGCACCGGGTTCTGCAGGAACGACTTTTACGCGCTTCCGCCCCAACCCAGCCGTCACTACAGGAATACCCGGCTATGAAGGGGTCGGTGGTGGCGCAAATGATTTGAATGTGCGCGACACATTTGAGCCGCGCATGTTGGCTGAAGATTTAATTTCTCCGGTAAAAATTTACACCGGCTTTGTGCAAGGAAAATATGATCTCCAGGCTTTGGGAGATGCGGAAATTTACGTTGAATTATTAGCATCGAGACGTGAATCCCAACAGACCGGTTACCGCCAATTATCAATGGATTATCGCTTGGGTAGCCCGCTCATTCCAGCCGAATTTGGCTTTGCCAATTTTGGTGCAGATCAGGGCACCAGCGATGGCGACCGTGTAGGTTTGCGCGCATTTGTCGGCTTTGGCAATGATCACAGCGAACAAAATGTTGATTTTTACAAACCCACCGTTGGTATTCGCGGCAACCTGGAATTCCTACCTGACTGGCGTTATGACCTTTACACCAGCTACGCAAAATCCGATGCAAGTTATGACCGGAATTCTTTCCTGATCGACAAACTCACTCACGCGAGTGATGCCGTTGCCGCAACAGCAGGTGTTGATGCCAGCTTGATACAAGACGGCCTGACCTGCGCAATTAATTTAACTAACCCCAACGAAAAATGTATTGCATTTCCGATGCTTACCGCCGCAGTCGTTGGCGGTGATTTACCACAGGATTTCAAAGATTATATTTTCCGCAACACTGTGGGAACGACGGAATATGAAGAGGCGATTTACAGTGCAATTTTTGATGGGCCATTAATTAATGTACCTGCCGGGAAAATTCAAGGGGTGTTTGGCTTGGAATATCGCAAAGCTGAAATTGACGATCAACCGGATCCAAATAGTGTCGCAGGAAATTTGTATAACCTGAGCAGCGCCTCGCCGACCAAGGGCAAAGACAATGTGACGGAGATTTATACGGAAATTGAAATCCCGATCTTATTCGACGTCAGCTTCGCAAAAGAATTTACATTTAACGGTTCATTCCGCTACACCGATTACGATTCTTACGGATCGGATGACACCTACAAAATAGGATTAATTTACTCACCGACTGAATGGATCTCACTGCGCGCAACACGCGGCACATCATTCCGTGCACCCGCACTCTACGAACAATTCCAAGGTCCCACCAGCGGTTTCCGCGCCTCATCACTCGACCCTTGTAACGAGTATGGTGCAGATGGGGTAAATCCGAATCGCGCGGCTAACTGCGCATCTGAGTTACCCGGCGATCCAGAATTTTTAGCAACACAAGGCGTTGAAGTGTTTAGCGTCGGCGGCGCGGCAGCTGGCCTGTTTGCCGAAACATCGGACAACGTTACCTACGGTATTATTTTACAGCCGGAAATCAGCGATGAAACACAGTTAAGATTTTCTGCCGATTATTTTGATATCGAAATTAACAACGGCGTTAATAAAGCGGGTGAAGATGAAATTCTCGACCGCTGCTATGACGACCCCGAATTCCGCGCCGGTGGTGGACTATGCCGTTTGGTTACTCGTGATCCGGTAACCAAACAATTGAGTGTATCCGATGCTTACACTAACCTCGCCACAGAAATTTCACGCGGAATTGATTTCAACACTACCTTCACCCAGGCATTAGGGGAGGGCACCTTTTTACTCGACCTGAGCGTCACCCGCTATTATTCGCAAGCGGAAAGATTGTTCGCCGATGATGAAATAGATGAACTTAATGGCAGCCTGGAGAAACCAAAATACGGCGGCAGCGGTGATATCGCTTATGAAATTGATGCATGGAAATTCAGTTACGGCGTTGAATGGATTAGCAGTATGGACGGTTACCGGGAAGCAGGTGAAGATCCGGCGGAAAGCGCATCCGATTACACAGTGCCCGATTATTTTGAGCACCGTATTTCGGCGCGCTACAAGGCCGATACATGGAAAGGCACTTTTGGCGTGCGCAACCTGACCAATGAAACACCAAAAGTTATTTCCGCCGGTTACTTTAATCGCGTTGGTAATGCACCTTTATACAGTGGTTATGATTACGTGGGCAGAGAGGTATTTATTAACTTCCAAATCCAGCTTTGATATGGATACCTGATATAAAGCTGCGATATAAAGTTTACCTGCTGACGGAAGACAGGTTGTTAATCGTCAGCAGGATTAATAAATCATTAATCCTGCTTAAACAAATACGGAAATAATTTTCGCGTTTCATCTGCACTCAAACCCTCTACCCGCGCTTTATTCACATCGGGTATTTTTTCTGCACCTGCAAAATACTCCAGCGCCTTTGCCAAACTCGCTTCGCGGATGATATGCAAAATAGGATAAGGAGATCGGTTAGTCAGGTTTTCTGCATCATCAGGTTCTGTGTGGGCAAAGCAATAATACGGATGAAAAGTCGCTAGCTGGTATACGCCGACCCAGCGATTACGCTTGAGTAATTTATTGGTCCAATTTAGGAATTGGTGGTAATCAAAAAAATCTTGCAAATGATCGGGAACAATAATTAATGTAGTTTCTATTTCAGCTGCAGTTTTTTCATCAAGCAACTCCATTTCTTGTTGCAGATCTTGCAGCAGCACTTCATCATCCGTGGCATCACTGACAAAAAAGCGAACACGATTCTCGCGTGTAGGCTTTCCGGAAAATGGACAGAGATTTAAACCTATCACTACCTCATTCAACCAGCGGGCAACATCAGCGATAATACTATCACTCGCAATATGCGCAGCCATACTTTAAGTTCCGGCTTTATTTTGTTGCTGCAACAAACCCAAACCTTCAATAAAGTCGAGCACTAATTCATCATCACAGGCTTTGTACTGTTCATGGCCAGCTTTGCGAAATAATGCGGCCAAATCAGATTTGGTTAATTCGACGGTGACAAGCTTGAGCACATCACGCACATGCTGCTCCTGCAGGTTGTAGGCAATGCGCAACTTTTTCAGCACATCGTTATTGGAAATCCTGGCGTGTTTCTCAATCACTTCAACATCTGCATCCGCTTTTTTTCCGCGTTGCTGAGCGATTAAATTATTCAGGAAATGAATCAGGATATAGTCCGGCATAGGTTCAAAACCGGGTTGATAATCCGTTTTCAGCAGATTGGCGACATCTTTATCAGCCAGGTCAATATCAGACAAAGAGAATACTGTCTGGATTTGCGCTGTATCAAATTGTAAAGATTGGGTAATTTTGCGGAAAATATCGTTGGTTCTCATGGGGCTGCTCTATGATTGCACCTGGGTTTTGCGGCATTCTACCGCAAAATATCATCGGCACGAGAGCTTATCCATGCATCCTTTTAACGAAGTAAATCCATTTGAACCTGAATTAGTCGCTGGTCGCAAACGCGCCAAACAACTGTGTGAGCAACTAAACGCCCTGCGTGCCGATCAGACCAAGGCACGCAAACCAATTTACCAACAACTTTTTGGCCAAGTGTCCAGTGCCTACATCGAACCCACTTTTTTCTGCGATTACGGCAGTAATATTTTTCTTGGCGAAAAATTTTATGCCAATCACAACTGCGTTATTTTGGATGTTGCGGAAGTGCATATTGGCGACCGGGTAATGTTCGGCCCCAATGTACAAATCTATGCAACCACTCATCCGCTTGACCCGGTCGAACGCGCAACCGGAAAAGAGTTCTGTGCAACAGTGAGCATTGGCGATGACTGCTGGATTGGTGGGGGCGCAATTATTTTAGCAGGCGTAACGATTGGAAAAGGCTCAGTAATCGGTGCGGGAAGTTTGGTGAATAAAGATATACCAGAGGGTGTTGTGGCAGCGGGAAATCCTTGCCGGGTGATAAAAATAATTAACCCGCGAAAGCCAGCATAAATTGCCTCGCTCTCAAGTGGATCTTGGGAGCGAGATAGATTTAATCCAAAATAATATGCGGCAAAAAACGCGATGTATCTTTGGTAATCAGTGAGTTATCTTCACGAATACAAATTCCCGCTGCACTATCACCCACTACCCAGCTACCGAGCATCGCATAGGTATCGGCATTGCGATATTCATCGCGGAATTTTGGCAGTGTGTGCAACGCCTGACGCACGTAACGTCCATCTGCATAAGGACCAGCAGCAGAGATTTTTTCACCGGCAGCGGTGATTAAATCCACGTTAGCACCTTCACGTGAGAACAAAGGTTTACGCACCCAACCAGCCTCTAGCGGCTCGCTTGTTCCCGTCTCAAAAAATGCAGGTAATAAATTGGGATGATTGGGATAGCGTTGCCACAGCAATGGCAGGATGCCTTTGTTGGACAACAACATTTTCCACGCGGGTTCCAGCATTTGGGTATTAGCTGCAGTAATCGCGCGGGCAAAATTTTCTTGCACCATAAATTCCCACGGGTAAAGCTTGAACAAACCTTTGATCGGAAGATTATCCAGATCAACAAATTGCTCACCCCGTCCATTCATATCATCAAGCACGCCAATATCTTCCAGCGGAATGTAGCGCACATCGACACCGGCCTGCGCCGCCATATCCATTAGATAATTAACCGTACCGCGATCTTCAAGGTTGTCGCGCACACTGGCGAAATAAAATGGTTGTGGTAAATCCAATTCAGCGAACGCTTGTTCGATTTTATCGTGTAGGGAATTAAATTGATCAGCACGCTCGGGCACTACGCCATTTTTAATCTGGTCTTCCAACCACACCCATTGAAAAAATCCGGTTTCAAATAATGATGTGGGCGTGTCGTAATTTAATTCGAGTAATTTTGCGGGACCAGTGCCGTCGTAAACCAAATCGAAACGACCATATAAATGCGGTTCGCCTTTGTTCCAGGAATTCCAGATATAACTCCAGAAGTCGCGCGGAATATTAAGCTGCGTGAGCATTTCTTCACTGCGGGTAATATCGCCGACCATATCCATGGCCATCTGGTGTAACTCCTCCGTCGGGGCTTCCAAGTCCTCTTCAATTTGTTGCAAACTGAATTGGTAATAAGCCGTTTCATCCCAATAGGGTTCGCCGTCAAAGGTGTGAAAATCAAACCCTACCTCTTCGGCAAAAGCGCGCCAATTAGCGCGCTCGGCAACACTGATACGTTTCATCCATTAACCACCAAAACTATTACGTGCAGCCGCTTGTTGGCCAAAACCACCGCGGCTAACCACTTGGCCCATTTGCGGTTTTACTTGTGAAGGCTTCAGTGAAATAGGACCGATTCCTTTTGCCACGGGTGTATTCGTTGCCGTGCGGAAAGTGCTACGGTCATCGCGCGATTTATACAGCGGTTGACTGGCTACATTGGGTCCGCCGGCAGCAGCTCCCGCAGCAGCGGGTTGTTGAAAATTACCAGCACCGCCGCGACTCATCATTTGCCCGGCGAGAAAGCCCATCATCATCGGCATAAATACACTGCCGCCGGAAGCGGTTTGCTGCGGTGCAGTTTCACACTGGCCTGCACCGAAATCCGTTTCACATTCTTCTTTGTTTAAATATTTTGGCGCAACCTGCGGATGCAAGGTTTGCGCGGCAACGAAGTCAGCTTCGCACTGCGCTGCGCTGTTAAGTGCTGCAGCGCTACATTCACTTGGATCAGTAAATACCATTGCCTGTTCGCGCTCTTCGCCGCAACCGGCGAGCAATAAAGTGGCAACAGGAACCATCAATACCAATGCGGCTTTTTTACTGCGTTTCATCATTCATCTCCACAATCGTTATCGATTAAATTAGTAAGACATGCTCGCGGCATTAATTAAACCCACCGCAATCGCGATAGTTGCTGCAAAAATACCTGAAGCCATTTCGCCGCTGTCGATGCGCTCGGACAAATTTTTAATCACCAGACGCAGTACAGCAAACGTAAGAATTTGTACCACTAATGCAACAGCGCCCCAAACTGCACAATCGAGCAATGAGAGCGAATGGGTGATTGCGCTGGACAGTGGTAATGCAAAACCAATAATCGCACCGCCAAATGCCAGTGCAGCAGCAGAATTATTTGCGCGGATCAACGCTAATTCTTCGTGTGGCGTCATCCAGGTATAAAAGCGAACGAATATCAGAACCAAAATAATCGCCACAGCAAAGTAAGCGAGAAAAGGCGGAATGCCGTTCAGTGATGATAAGGTGGTTGCAAGCATAGCTTTTGCCCTTGTTTATAAATGACGTGTTGTAAATAGCTTGTTTGTAAGTAAAGAGTAGATACCTAAAAACTGGCGCGATTCTGACACAAAAGTGCGCTTAGCTCTATCTTGCCAAATCCACTGATTCGAAGTTACACGCTTTGACTATTTTTAATCTATATTTCTGGCAAACTCATGTAGCAAGGACAATAAAAGGACAAATGATGCAAACCACTATGAATTCGTTCGTCATGCGCAGCCTGTTGTTCATATCAGCTGCACACCTCTGTGCTTGTAGCGACAACAGCGCCAATCTCGCACTGGGTACCCTTGAGCGCGATCGTGTGGTGCTTAAAGCGACGGCAGCAGAAATTATTACGCAGTTGCCCATCGCTGAAGGTAGCGATGTCAACGCGGGCGATTTACTGTTGCAGTTAGATGACCGCCGGCAATTAGCGCTGGTTGCAAAAGCCGACGCCAATCTCGCCAGCGCTAGCGCCAATCTTACCAAATTACAAAACGGTGCTCGCGCGGAAGATATTGCGGCGGCACGCTCGCAAGTAAAGGGCGCTGAGGCGCAATTAGTGGAAGCGCAAAAAACCTTTGCGCGGACCGCGACATTAGTAAACAAAAAACTCGCCGGGGCCGCCGAGCTGGATACCGCTCGCGCCAAACGCGATTCGGCCCAAGCCAATCTCGATAAAGTGCAGGATAATCTTTCATTGCTGACCAACGGCACTCGCGAAGAGGATTTGCAGGAGGCCGAAGCGCAAGTTGCACTCGCTAAAGCCGCGCTGGAACTGGAGCAATATAATCTGGGCGAATTGAGCATTCGCGCCACCAGCACTGCACGGCTCGATCATCTACCCAAACACCTCGGTGAACGCACTAGCATCGGTGAGGCCGTGGCAACCTTGCTGGATAAAAATGCGCCTTACGCACGGATTTATGTTCCCGAAACCCATCGCCTGAAAATGGCGGCCGGACAGGAGTTGGTCATCCATGTCGATGGCCTTGCGGAAACGCAAACCGGCAAGTTGCGTTGGATTTCCCAAGACCCGGCCTTTACTCCCTACTTTGCCCTGAACTCCACCGACCGCGCACGCCTGGTGTATTTGGCCGAAGTGCAACTGCCCGCTTCCGCCGCCAATCTCCCCAGCGGATTACCCGTCCAGGTTGAGTTGCCCCATGACTGAACTGGATTCTCACAGCGCAACTGACTGGGCAATCGAAACCCGCGGCATGACGCGTCGCTTTGGCGATTTTGTTGCCGTAAACCAACTGGACTTACACATCCCGCACAAAAGTATTTACGGATTCCTCGGTCCCAACGGCTGTGGTAAATCAACCAGCATGCGGCTGATTACCGGTTTGCTTACACCGAGTGCGGGTGATATCCGGGTGTTGGGGATGGAGATTCCCGCGCAAGCGGAATTGCTGCGTCGCCGCCTGGGTTATATGACCCAGAAATTTTCGCTTTACGATGATTTAACCGTGTACGAAAACCTGCGTTTTATGGCACAGATCTACAACCTCGAAAGCCGCTCGTTAAAACAACTGATCGACAGCCAACTCAGTCGCTATCAACTTAACGAGCGCAAAAGTCGATTGGCTGGCTCGCTCAGCGGCGGGCAACGCCAACGCCTGGCACTGGCGGCGGCCACCTTGCATCAACCGGAATTATTGATCCTCGACGAACCCACCTCAGCGGTAGACCCGGAAAACCGGCGCGACTTTTGGGAAAAACTGTTCGACTTGTGCGACAGCGGCACCACAATCCTCGTCTCCACTCACTACATGGACGAAGCCGAGCGTTGCCACGGTCTGGCAATTATGGAAGGCGGCGTTAAACGCGCCGATGGTGCGCCGGCGCAACTGCTGCGCGAGCTGGGTGCAAGGGTAGTGGAAGTCGATGGGGAAAACCTGCGCCAACTCAAACAACAGTTAGGTCAATTACCGGAGGTGGTGTCCACCGCGCAGCAAGGAACCCATTTGCGGGTGCTGATCAAAGACTCCATTGATGACCCGGAAGCCTGGCTGCGCAGCACGCATCCGCAATTGGTCGCCAATCGCCAAATCCACGTAGTGCGCCCGAGCCTGGAAGATGTATTCGTCCATTGCACCGGCCCCAACGCGCCAGACGGACAAGGAGGACGCCAATGAATGCCTTGAGCCAAAGCCTGCAACGTATAGGCGCGGTTGTGTTCAAGGAATTGCGCCAGCTAACGCGCGACCGCCCCACCTTCGGCATGGTTGTGATGGTGCCGCTGATCCAACTGCTGCTGTTTGGTTTTGCCATCAACACTAATGTGCGGGATTTGCCCGTCGGTGTGGTGGATTTAAGCCATACGCAAACTGCCCGCGCATTGGTGAGCGATCTCACCGCCACCCAAGTCGTCCGCTTTAGCGAGACCTACCAAACACCAAGCCAGGCGGAAGATGCAATCCGTCGCGGCCATGTACATGCGGTGTTGGTGATCCCCAGGGATTTTGGCCAGCGTTTGCAAGACCAGCGCCCCATCGCCCAATGGCTGATCGACGGCTCCGACACCATGGTCAGCAACGCCCTGCTCGCCCTGCAACAAATGCCGTTCGCCAGCGGTTTTGAGGCTCAGCCAGTCGCACGAAAAAACACGTTTGAAATCGCACTCTTCTTCAACCCCGAGCGCCGCTCGGCAATAAACATTGTCCCGGGGTTGGTGGCGATTGTGCTGACCATGACGATGGTGATGTTCACCTCGGCAGCGCTGGTGCGCGAGCGCGAGCGCGGCAATCTGGAATTGCTGATCACCACACCGGTGCGCTCCAGCGAAATTATGATCGGCAAAATCGTGCCCTATATTTTTGTCGGCCTGATCCAGGTGACGATCATCCTTGGGCTTGGCCATTTGATTTTTGATGTGCCGGTGAATGGCCGCCTGGATCAACTTGTTTTGGGAGTATTTGCATTTATCAGTGCCAGCCTGACACTCGGCCTGCTGGTCTCCACCATTGCCAAAACCCAGTTGCAGGCGATGCAACTTACGGTGTTTTTGCTGATTCCCTCGATCCTGCTGTCCGGGTTTATGTTCCCTTATGAAGGCATGCCCGTTGCCGCACAATGGATTGCAGAAGGCCTGCCCGCCACCCACTTTATCCGCATGGTACGTGCCATCGTTCTGCGTGGGGCGACATTGGAAGATTTGCAGCCGGATTTGTTTTGGCTGATCGGCTTCACGATATTGGGGGTTATCGCCGCCGCCAGCCGCTTCAAAAAACGGCTGGATTAATGGCCTTATGTCCAATTTTTTATTTTTAATGCTATTTTTCACTTATTTGTTATAGCTAAATCGCGTAAGTACAAAAATTTTTATAGTTTTAGCCTTGAGAGTGGTTAGAATTCAACCTAAACTGCACGGCATCAATTATGTGAACTGGTTCGCAAATATGCTCAAGCACATCTCCGCTGTTCTGGCCCTGGTGATTTCTACCCAAACCAGTGCCCTTAGTATCGATTTAGGTCCTGCAACTGGCTACAACCTCTTTATTAAAGAGAACTTTACCCAACCGGGTGCTGATTCCCAAGGCAAGATCGCCATTGGTGGCAATGCTAACATCGGTCAATACGATGTGGGCGTCAATTACGAGCCCGGTACCAAGCGCGACGGCGTGCAATTTTGGACCGACCCGAAACAATATTCCGATGTGCTCGTTGTTGGCGGCAACCTGACCACGACTGCGTGGGCGTGGGGCAACGTTAAAGGCAACCTGATCCTGGGTGGTGAGCTTACTTCCGGCTCCAGCAAAAACGCCGTGCTCGGTACTACCACCAAAGCAACGCCGATCGATTTCAATTCTGCGTTTGAACAATTCAATGCCCTGTCAAAAACATTGGCAGGTGAGGCGAACACCGGTGGAGTGGAATTTAAATACAACAACTGGTTGATGTTGAATGGCACCGCCGACAGCGATATTTATATAGCCAATATCACCGGTCAAATGCTGGCAAGCGCGACTGATTTAACCGCTGCCGGTTTGGATAAAAACGATACGCTGATCATTAACGTGAGCGGTAAAAATATCAATTTTGATTCGCTCAATTACGGCCAACGTGAAAATTACAGCGCATTGGATTTGTCGGCCAGTCACATCCTGTACAATTTTTTTGAAGCAGAAAACATCACTTTTAGCGGCGGCATCAAGGGAAATATTCTTGCACCCAATGCCAACTTCACCTTCTTGCAGGGCGATCTGAGTGGTCAAGTAATTGCCAAATCATGGACCGGCGGTTGGGGCGCACAAGCCAACTTATGGGATGGTTTTTTCGTCCCGCCAGTAGAGCTTCCACCTACACCGACCACACCACCAACGGTTAAAGTCCCTGAACCTACATCAATCGTGCTGTTATTAGCCGGTTTACTGGCCCTAGTGTTGATTCGCCGCAAACGCGCATAAGTTCGATTTGTAAAAAAAGCCGCTACCGGCATTTGCCGGTAGCGGCTTTTTTTTGCGCCCGTATTCGCTACACTGTGTCCCGTCATTTCACTACTTGCACGCGCAAGCCAAAAATATAGGGATACCTATGAAATTCGATAATATTTTACAAACCATTGGCAATACGCCCCACGTTCGTATCAACCATTTATTCCGTAGCGATATCGAAGTCTGGATGAAGGTTGAACGCTTTAATCCCGGCAGCAGCATTAAAGACCGTATCGCACTCGCAATGATTGAAGATGCCGAAGCCAAAGGTTTAATCAACAAAGATACCGTTATTATCGAACCCACCTCCGGCAACACCGGTATCGGCCTCGCCCTCGTGTGCGCAGTAAAAGGCTATCGCCTTATTCTCACTATGCCGGAATCCATGTCGGTTGAGCGTCGCAAAAATATGAAAGCACTCGGCGCAGAATTGATGCTTACACCGAAAGAACTCGGCATGGGCGGCTGCATCGCCAAAGCCAACGAACTAAAAGCAGAAAATCCAAATAGCTGGATACCGCAACAATTCAACAACCCTGCGAATGTGGAAGCTCATCGCAATACTACTGCACAAGAAATCCTCGCTGATTTTCCCGAAGGTGTGGATTATTTAATTACCGGCGTCGGTACCGGCGGTCATATCACCGGCTGCAGCGAAGTATTGAAAGAAAAATTTCCGCAGTTACAAACATTTGCGGTAGAACCGGAAAAATCACCGGTCATTAGCGGTGGCCCAAAAGGCCTACACCGCTTGCAAGGCATCGGTGCCGGTTTTATCCCACAAGTATTAAATAAAGAAACCCTCGACGGCACTGTCCTCGTTAACGAAACCGATGCGTTCGAAATGACTCGCCAATGCGCACTGAAAGAAGGTATTTTTATCGGCATCTCCTCCGGCGCCACCCTCGCTGCTGTTGCGCAAAAACAAGATGAGATGAAACCTGGCAGCCGCGTAATTATTTTCAGTTACGATACAGGTGAGCGTTACTTGTCGATTGAGGATTTGTTTTAAACAATAAATCAAAAGATATTCGATACCTATTTCTAACAGAGGGGGCGCAATAAATTGCGCCCCTACGGAAACGTGAAATTTTGCTACTGTTTGCTACTGTATAGGGGCGTGATTTACCCCACCCTGATTTATCAGCCCTTTTTTACCAACACTACAATAAAAAGCTCTCTTTTAGTGCACCCCAAAAAACATATCTTACCTGTGGTAAAGTCCATCATCAGAAATATCTACAGCTCCCAACAAGGAAACAACAATGAGTAATGTGCATTTTATCGGTGGTGAAAAAGGCGGAGTGGGAAAATCAATGACCTCACGCTTGTTGGCGCAGTACTTGATTGACGCAGGCACACCATTTATTGGTTTTGATTCCGACCAATCGCACGGAACTTTTTCGCGCTTTTATAGCGAATTTGCCTCGCCACTCATCGTTGATGACTACGACAGTCTCGATCAGCTGATCATTCTCGCGCAGGAAAACCCCGACAGCGATTTGATTATTGATCTGGCAGCACAAACATCAACGCGTCTTGGCAAGTGGATTGAAGAGAGTGATGCACTGGCATTGTTTCAGGAAGTGGGCAGCCAAGTGTATTTGTGGCACGTAATGGATGATGGCGCAGACTCGGTAAATTTATTGAATAATTTACTCAACCGCTACCCGCAGGATTTTATCAAAATAGTCGTCGTGAATAACTTGGGGCGTGGCGAATGTTTTGAGCATTTTGAACAATCAACCACCTATCAAAAAGCCAAAGACCGCGATGCAATTTTTATTACTCTGGGGAAATTGCAACCGCAATTAGCAGCACGCATTGATTTTAGCAATACCAGCTTCTGGGCAGCCGCCAATAATATCGACGTAATGAATATCATTGAGCGTTCGCGTGTACGCGTGTGGCTAAAAAATAACTATTTGCAGTTTGATAAATTAAGCCAGTGAAAAACACATAGAACCAGCATTTTTTAATGCCGCTTAATTAAGCGGCATTAAAAAATTACCAACGAGCAAAGCTTAATAGAAACAACCGCTTGGCTTGCCCAGAAAGGCATCTATTCAATTATCTTATGTCGAGTAGCTTGTCCTGGAGTGACAAACAGTAATTTGGATTTAATCCCGGTTTTCGCAGTGTGCCAAATTCTCTTAGGTACTATTACGTATTGACCTTGCTCACTTAACTTGACGCAAGTTTCCCCACTTCAGTTTGAAGAATAAAAGACACTTCACCGGATATTAAAATGACAACTTCATCAGCATGAGGGTGAACCTCCCCACTCGA
Source organism: Cellvibrio sp. GW822-FHT04B05 (assembly GCF_058800985.1). Taxonomy (NCBI): domain Bacteria; kingdom Pseudomonadati; phylum Pseudomonadota; class Gammaproteobacteria; order Cellvibrionales; family Cellvibrionaceae; genus Cellvibrio; species Cellvibrio sp. GW822-FHT04B05. The sequence goes on from NZ_JBXAMU010000002.1 coordinate 839,140, forward strand.
CCAATCCGAATCAAATTCATAACACGAAATTAATTCATGCCCACCGAAACCGTCATAAGATTTATCTATTCGCTCATATAAAGTCGAATCCGCCCGCTCTATTGACGCTTTTTTGTCAGGACTGAGCACAACAAAATCCTGTTCAATTTGATTTGGTGATTGCATAGTTAAGTTACGATGCTCAAAGTGAAGCCAAGCACAATAGCAGTTTGCAAGCAACGAGCTACAGAAGAATTGTCATTGTCGTAGCGATTCAGCTCACACATAAGACCTACAAGTGAGTCGTATTGTGATTGAGATACACGATCGATCTGCATTCGATACCTTTCAAATGTAACGCTGAAGGAAGCAACAGTTTGTAAATTGTAGTTTTGTAGAATATTTTTGCACAGAAAAACCATATAACTGCAACTTAAAAACTGCCCAGTGTAGCGAAGCGGAACAGTGTTGCAACGGCTTGTATGATCGTTTTTAAGGCGAGGTTGTTATATATACGTGCCTCAAATCTTCCGAGCCCCCAGCCAATGTACAAGTACCCTTACCTCCAATTGTAATGGTTTGTTTGGCGAGTTGTGCAGCTAGCACTATAGAAAGCACATTCTTTCCTTCTGATGTGCTGCCATCAAATGTGTAGTGCCACCCGGATATTGCACATGCGGCTAAGCTTGGTGTACCGTTTAAGGCAACATGACAAACTGGGGAAATACCTGTGGTGTGACAAACTACCCGCGAAATAGTCCCTGTAGAATCCGCATAAACATTTCCGCATAAAATTGCGGGAAGAGCTATTAAGAATATTAATTTTTTATTCATAAAGATTTACTTCCTATGATGTCACTAAGTCATACCGTCGTCTAAAACGGCAGTTTTTAAGTCGCAGTTTTATGGAATACTTTTGCGCAGCAAAACCATAAAACTGCGACTTAAAAACTGTCTAAGGAGCGTAGCGACTGGTGCTGCAACGACTTGTTATAGCCAGCCTTTACACCTTGAAAAAGCCAAAAAATACTATATTATGGTATTTTTTGGTACTTTTCTACATTTGGAGGCTTCTATGGCTAAGAACACCAGTATTACTTTAGGTGATCACTTTGATACTTTCATTTCCTCACAACTTGAGTCTGGCCGTTACGGTTCAGCCAGTGAAATTGTAAGGGCTGGATTACGGTTACTTGAAGACTCTGAAAGCAAGCTACAGGCACTCCGTCAAATGCTCATTCAAGGCGAGGAAAGCGGCGTTGCCGATTATAACTACAAAGACTTCCTATCTGAACTTGATGAGCAGAAGCATTAATGGAACAATTTCAATTAAGCAAAGAGGCTAAAAACGATTTACGCTCAATTGCTATTTTTACAGAAAACCGCTGGGGCAGAACACAACGAAATTTATACATCAAGCAATTGGATGAAACATTTTTGATGCTTGCACAAAGTCCAGATTTGGGAATTTCATGCAACTACATTCGAGATGGTTACAAGAAATTTCCACAAGGCAGCCACATAATTTTCTACAAACACAGCACTTCAGCCAATATTTTGGTGGTGCGTATCTTACACAAGAGCATGGATTACGATTCACAGCTCTGAAGCTATAACGTCGCGTTCACCTGCGGATTGTAAGTAGCGCGTTGCGATAAACTTAGCGCAGCGATATTGCATAAGCGCTACTTACAATTCGTCTAGTGCAATGCCTTGTTAGTTTTTGGTGATGACAACTGTAGCGGGCAACGGAAGAGTTTTCCCCCAAGGACCATTTTTGCAGCCATTAATCCACATAGTAATTTTTTTATCTGATGAAAATGCAGCGAGAGCAGTGCTAAACAATAAATTATAGTTATTTGGATAATCTGACTTCCATAAAACCACTTTGTCAAACTCTTGGCATCCTTCATTCGCTATGGGAGCATTTAGGTATAAGGTAAAGAAACTGTCTGATACTTCTATTTGGCTGATTAATACGGGACCAACATAGACCCCAGCAGCAGAATAACAAGAGATACTTAATAAAAAAACACCAAGAAGATACTTCATTTTCTTTTACTCCGAATGAAAACTAACGTTTAGCACAACGGCAGTTTGTAAGCCGCGGTTTTGTGGATTACTTTTGCGCAGCAAAACCACAAAACCGCGGCTTACAAACTGTCCAGCGCACGCAGTGCGCGGGTTGCAGCACTTTGTTATACCTGCTAGCTACATACCATTTTCTTCTGCCCAATTGAGCATAAAGTCTCCAACAGATTCAGATAATTGACTAGATTCGAAAAACATATATAGGTCTGGCGTATCTACATCGTCCATAAAGACTCGAAATACCATTTTTGATTTTCTACCAGACTCAGAAATGTCTACGACAACTTCCCTTTCTTCCTCTACCGGAACAGAAGCTGCAAATTTTGCGAGCTCATTCACTTCAATACCAAATTTATACTTAGCTTCTAAATCAGATAAAAATGGAGCAACATTTTCTAAGTCAAAACCCATCGAAGCTTCATTTTCCAGGCTTTGATCAGAAGCCACGGAACCGGAAAATATACTTAGAATTAATGCCAATATTTTTTTCATATCACCATTCCTGTATAACGAATGATATGGACTCCCCCCTCAACACGCAGCCCTATGCCAGCGTAAATTATCGGTGATGTCACAACCACCAGAGGAGCGATTTCCATGAATCTTACAACACTCGGTATTGATTTAGCGAAAACTTCTTTTAGCCTCGTCGGCATGGATTAGCAGGGCAAAGTGGTCTTGCGCAAAACGCTTAAGCGAGCGCAGCTACTGACTTTTATCGCCCAGTGCCCGGCCAGTTTAATCGGTATGGAAGCCTGCAGTGGCGCGCACTACTGGGGAAGGGAGTTTACCAAGCTGGGACACAAGGTCGGTATCATCGCCAGCAAGTTTATCGTGCCTTTTCGCAAAGGAGGCAAGAACGACAACAACGACGCCGAAGCGATTTGTGAAGCTGTTGGTCGATCAACCATTTGGTTTGTGCCGGTAAAGACCGCCGAGCAACAAGCGCAACTCTGCGTGCATCGCGTTCGCCAGGGATTGATCTCCGAGCGCACCGCACTGATCAATCAATTACGCGGATTGTTGGGCGAGTTTGGTATCGTCATGCCCAAAGGCCGCTATCCCGCACAACGTGAAATTCCACTGATTCTGGAAGATGCCAATAACGGTTTACCCATGCTCGCGCGGCAGATGATTAACAATCTCTGGGAGCGCATCAAAATCGCGAGTGAACAAATTCTTTTTTATGATCGCGAATTACGCAAACAAGCGCACCATCATCCTGTTTCAAAACGGTTGCTCACCATTCCCGGTGTAGGTGAGCAAGTCGCTTCCGGTATTGTTGCCAGCGTACCTGATCCATCACTCTTCAAAAATTCCCGCCAGTTTGCCGCGTGGCTAGGATTGGTACCCAGGCAATACACCACTGGCGGCAACATTCGGCTAGGGCGAATTACCAAACAAGGAGATCGTTACTTACGAATGTGCTTAGTTCATGGCGCACGCTCCGTGCTTGCCAATATGAAAGACAAGCAAGACAAAATCAGCTGCTGGGCGCGCGAATTAATTGCACGACGAGGCTACCTGCGCGCGGTCGTAGCAATGGCAGCGCGAAATGCACGACTGATCTGGACGCTCATGGTGAAGCAGGAAGATTACAAAGTAATAGCGGCTAGCTAAAGCGACAACAATGAAAATCAAAAAATATCGCGAGTGATTAGAAATGAAAAAGCAAAAGCGGTAATCAGTAAACGTTAAAACGAGTTCCGTGCTATTCACCATCAACAAATGAATAGCAACCCACCGAGTCCTGCGACGGCAGCAGATGACAATCAGGTCAGACCGGGGGAGCCAAAGCCTGTTGAACTCAATGATCGTCAAGATCGTCTAACGAATGAGGCTGCTCCCAGCGAATACTCATCTTGGTTCAGGCAATTATTTATTGCCGTCAGTAAACCGAATGTAGAGGTGCAGTCTATTTCTGAAAGTCAAAAGCAGCCTTAGCTTGACACTTGGGGGAGTCCATGTAGTCGAGTTCAGCGGCAGTTTTTAAGTTGTGGTTTTGTGGATTACTTTTGCGCAGCAAAACCACAAAACTGCGACTTACAAACTGTCCAGCGCACGAAGTGCGCGGGTTGCAGCACTTTGTTACATTCACTTATATTTCAAGATACGCCTTACCAAACTCTCTATCCAGCTCGGCAATAGAATTATATTTGGTAATGGCAATAGTAATTGCCAGCTCATGGAAAGCATTAACTTTCTTTTCATAGGATTCTTTTGTTTCAAGGTTCGCGCTACATTGAGGCTCCATAATTAAACGAGGCTCTTTCGATTGTTCATTCACTAGAAAGCTTGCGCCGTTTGTAGCTCTATCTATGATTTTTTGATGAAGCTCAATTCGTTGCGCGATGACTGTTAAGAGAGTGTGCTTGTAGTTTGAAATTTTCTCTTGCTCCGCAAGCTCTTTTGCGTGTGTAAGCTGTGCTTCTTGAGAATTTAACGTCTGAACTTGAAGGTTATGCAGTTTTGCAAACTCAGTGGATTGATTTTCTAGCAATGCTCGTTGTAGCTTAATTGTTTGAATAATCGCTATTAGTGTTACAAAGGAAACCATTGGGGAGAATACTCCACCAAAAAACGACCCAAAAGCCGCCCAATCAGTTTCTGTTGCAGAAAGATTATATCCGAGTTGTTTTCCGTAAAGATAACCTGAGATGGCTAACGAAATGATAATAGAAGCTACGGAAAAATATAATAAAAGATCTAACGCATTTCTATTTCTCACTACTGACTCCCTAAATGTAACGCCGAGTTCAGCGGCGGGTTTTAAGTTGTGGTTTTGCGGTACAGTGAGCGAAGCGAACGATGCTGCAACGACTTGTTAAACATTTGATGGTTTGCAAAACAATAGAATACGTTTCTTAAACCAACAACTACTTGTGCCAGATAAAAAGTAATAAGCTAAAGGTTACTGTATTTTTTCTTAATGGTAATAGTTAAAAAGAGCGCGAACCATTTACCACAGCAAACTTTTTGAAACTACCTGCAAATGTATTTAGCCAAACTTGCAACACCTGATAACCAAAAGACTTGTTAGTAGCGTGCTGGACAGTGCGCCGAACTTTCTGTGAACGTTTAACGATCTCGTTTGAAACACAAAACCCCGAAGAGCAAAAGAACACAATTACAGACTTCCCAAGTGCGACCCTTTCTTAGAACTAACGCAAACCAAAAGTACGACAAAGCTACAAGGCTAGAATAACTAAAACAAAAAACTCAAATTTTTAACGCTGTGCTCAACGGCAGTTTGTAAGTAGCGGTTTTGTGGATTACTTTTGCGAAGCAAAACCACAAAGCCGCTACTTACAAACGGTCCGGCGCACGCAGTGCGCGGATTGCAGCACCTTGTTAGCAGTGACTAAAACTTACTCACTCACACTGCAAGACAATGTTGAGTCGCGTCAGGCATAGGCAATTTTGTAATCCCAACTAGCCAGCTGCAGTACTGCGAGCAGGCAGAACCAATCCCCCCGATCTTCTACAACGATTGTTAGGTGCTGGCACTATCTATTTCTACCGATTTAAATTTACTTGCTTCTGCGGCAACCATTCCAACTAAATAACAATATGACGGGCCAGTACTTTTAACATTAATTGCACGAATAACAATTTTATTATTAGATGTTCTATACGACACCGAATTTGCATCACTTAAAGATGCTCTCCACGGGTAGTACGTGCCAATTCTTACTTCGAAAATATTTTGAGTCTTCAATAGGTCAATTGTGAATGAAGAACTGCCACCTCTTGTATCCTTTATAGTTCCAAATAATGTCCAATCATCACCATCGTTAATAACAGTTGTTAATGAAAACTCTCTCCAACCGTGCCATAAGGGTCGTGCTCCTGGCGGTCTACACCAAGAGTCCAACTGACCTGAAACATTGTCATAGATCTCAAGCTCCTTCCAATCTACATTGGAGTCCTCTAAAAAGGATTCTATTAAGCTATTTTGCTCTTCATTCATATCTTGAATAAAGTCCGTAAGATTACGATTCATCTACTTTCCCTCATGCTAACAGTTTATTAGACGGCTGAAGCCGTATATCACCTCGCCGGTTATCATTTTTAACTGACCTCCGAGAATAAAATAAAAGTTCTTTTAATATCAGAAGCTTACGTCGTGACACCAACATTTTTCATATCTTGATAAACGGCTTACTAATTACAATTGTTGCCGGTTATCACTTTACGCCATTTCCATATCAAGATAACTCCTGTTTTTACTCACTTTTTCAGGGTGATCACTATCGCTGGCAAGCGATATACGGCTTGCGCCGCATATCGCAGAGCTTGGCATTTTGAGGACACCCAGCCATATTGATGTATGGCGCAGGTCTACGTGTAAATGAGTGCTTGCGTTTACGGGTAAAGGATATTGATTTTTCAGGAAATCAGATAATTATACGTGCGGGAAAAGGAGGAAAAGATCGCAGAACTATTTTGCCGGAATTATTAAAAGAAGATTTGCGGAAACAAATTATTATTGTTCAAAAGATACATGATCTGGATACAGCTGAGGGTTTTGGAGAAGTGTACATGCCAAATCGTTTAGCGCAAAAATACCCCCAACAAGCGAGATATATTACTTGGCAATTTTTGTTTCCATCGAGAACCCGCTCGAAAGATCCTCGTTCCGATACAACTCGCCGCCACCATCTATACGATGGAACCCTGCAACGGAAAATAAAAGAGGCATTGATGGAGGCAAAAATTTATAAACATGCCTCTTGCCATACTTTCGTCACAGCTTTGCTACCCAAATATTATCAGCTGGTTATGATATTCGTACAGTTCAGGAATTACTCGGGCACAACGATGTAAAAACCACTGAAATTTATACCCATGTGCTAAATAAAGGTGGAATGGGCGTTCGCAGCCCATTGGATATCGGGAGGTAAATCAGCTCAAACCAAATTTGGTTTGAGCTGATTTATCGATTTTATTCTACTGCAACTACAACAACCGCTTTAGCTGGAATCTCCAGCGCAAGTTTTCCATTTTTGGCTTTTGCACTGTACGCAACCGGTTTGATTGCATTAGGCGCAGCGAAAGTATTGTGCGTATCCATCGCATTGGCAGTCAGCACTTTGCCTTTTGCACCGGTTATTTTTGTTCCCGCCAGATTCACACTTACAGTCTCTGCTTTATTTGGATTGACATTAACCAGCGCGATATAAATTTTTCCATCTTTACCACGCGCAGCGGTTGCACTTACAGCGGGAATCGATGTTTTACCCAAGGTGTACTGCGGTACATCCTTTAATTCCAAAGGTAAGGATGCTGCATCCTGGAATGGCACGTACATTTTGAAGGCGTGATAGGTTGGAGTCAGGAGCATCTTATCTTTCTCGGTCAAAATCATCGCCTGCAACACGTTAACCATTTGCGCGATATTGGTCATGTGCACTCGGTCGGCATGTTTGTGGAAAATATTGAAATTCAGCGCCGCAACAATCGCATCACGCAAACTGTTTTGTTGATAAAGGAAGCCGGGATTCTCGCCTTTTTCCACGTCGAACCATGTACCCCATTCATCAACATAGAAACCGACTTTTTTCTCGGGATCATTTTTATCCATTACCTTTTTGTTGTTGATAATAAATTCGTCCATACGCAGGGTGTTCACCATAGTGGAAATCCATTCGGTTTCCGGAAAACCGGTCGCCGCGCCTTTTACTTTCCAATCGCCCGTGGGGAGGGTGTAGTAATGGAAGCTCACCGCATCCATTTTCAAACTCCAGTTAGGCGTGACATTTGCGGTGAGATGGTCAGCCCATTGGGTGTCTTCAGTATGACCACCGCTTGCAATCATCTTGGGTGAATTATGTGCGGGCGCTTTCAGGAAGCTGGCATATTGTTTGTAGAGATGAGTGTAAAACTCCGGCGTCATGTTGCCGCCACAACCCCATGCTTCGTTACCTATTGCAAAATAATGCACACGGAAGGGTTTATCGCGACCATTTTTGCGGCGCAATTCTGCCAGTGTGGATTTGCCTTCGGCTGTCATATATTCCAGCCATTCCGCCATTTCCTGTGCGGTACCGGTTCCCAGATTTCCGTTGATGTAAACCTCGGCGCCCAATAATTCCGCCAAATCAAAAAACTCGTGCGTGCCGACTGCATTGTTCTCTTCGACACCACCCCAGTTGGTGTTCACTTTTACCGGGCGTTTATCGCGCGGGCCGATGCCGTCGCGCCAATGGTATTCGTCGGCAAAACAACCACCGGGCCAACGCACCAGAGGAACATGCAAATCTTTCAGCGCGCCCAGAACATCTTTCCGCCAGCCTTTGGTGTTAGGGAGGTTGGAATCCGGCCCTACCCACATACCTTCATAAATACCGCGCCCCAAGTGCTCGGCAAACTGGCCATAGATATTTTTGTTGATGAGCGGACCAGCTTTGGCGGTGTCGATGTTGAGTTGGGTATCGGCCAAGGCGATGCAACTGATGCTCAGGCCGAGGGCGGCGATAAGCGGCTTGACGGCTCGCATAGGTGTCTCCTGATTGTTGTTATGGAGTTGTTATTACTGTAGCGACTGGCAGAATATCCCCTCACAGATAATATTGTCATACAAGTTAACCTAATTTTACCTGTCCCCCAAATCCTCTGCTGCCAACTTATGGCAGTGGGATTAGTGACACCTTGTCTCAACTAGCTGTCATTTTGACAGCACTGTGTTTAAATACAGCACATTCATTTTAAAACCATCGTCATGCGCAAAATTATCCATTGTGATGCAGATTGTTTCTTCGCCGCTATCGAGATGCGCGATGATCCCAGCCTTGTCCATCGCCCTATTGCAGTAGGTGGCAGCAGTGACAAACGCGGGGTAATTTCTACCTGCAATTATGAGGCGCGCCGCTATGGAGTCCATTCGGCGATGCCCACCAGCACGGCAAAACGTTTGTGCCCACATTTGTTAATCCTGCCCACCCGTATGGATGCCTATCGGGAAGCCTCGGAAAAAATGCGCGACATTTTTTATGAGTACACCGAGCTGGTTGAACCGCTTTCGCTGGACGAAGCATTTCTGGATGTGAGCGATGCAAAAGTCCATCGCGGTAGCGCGACCTTGATCGCGCAAGAAATTCGCCAGCGCATCAATGATGAAATCGGCATTACCGTTTCCGCCGGCATCGCCCCCAATAAATTTCTCGCCAAAATTGCAAGTGACTGGAATAAACCCAACGGCCAGTTGGTAATTCCACCTGAGCAAGTTTCGGCATTTGTTGCGCAGTTACCGGTAAAAAAAATTTATGGTGTTGGTAAAGCTATGGCTAACAAACTTGCCGAAATAAATATTTTTACCTGTAGCGATGTGCAAAAGCTTTCGATTTTTGATTTAACCCAGCGCTTCGGCCAAATGGGCTCGCGCCTTTATCACCTCAGTCGCGGTATTGATGATCGACAAGTTACAGCGGATCGCCGCCGCAAATCCCTCAGCGTAGAGAATACCTTTGCGCAGGACTTGCCCACCCTGCACCATTGCCTGCGTGAAATTCCCGCGCTTAGCCAACAACTGGCGATCAGGCTGCGTCGCGTGGATGACGACTACAAAGTAGTAAAGCTGTTTGTGAAAATAAAATTTTCTGACTTTAGCATTACTACCATTGAACGCAGTGCGACTGCGGTGTCATTAATGGAATTGCAAAGTTTATGCGAGGAAGCTTACGGGCGGAAAAACTCTCCGGTGCGTCTGCTAGGTGTCGGGGTAAGATTTATCGATTTGCGCGAGAATAATTCGTTCTTTCAGTTAGAGCTTTTTAACAGCGATAGCCAGTACCACGCAGAAAGTCCGATTATGAATTAAGAAAACCTGGCAAGCGGGCTCTAATAAATGAATGGTTTTTAAGCGAGAAATATGGCGATTAATAACCGCCATATTTTTAGTTAAGAAAATTATTTCCCTTTCACATCCAATGCGCGTGCAGGTAATTTCACTTTCACACTGGTTTGTGGTTCAGCGGTGGATTTGGCGAGGATGACTTCGTATTCGCCTTTAGCAATTTTCCAGATTTTATCTTTACTTTGGTATATCGCCAGTATACGTGGATCAACATTGACGGTTACTGTGGTGGTTTCACCCGGTTTTAAATCTACCTTTTGAAAAGCTCCCAACCGCTTAGGCGCTTCCCATTTTATTTTGGTATTAGTAGGTGCGACGTAGATTTGCGCCACATCTTTACCGGCAACAGCACCGGTATTTTTCACGCTGAAGCTCACGCTTAATTGACCATTTTTTACATCGGCTTTTAAATCACTGTAAGCAAAGTCGGTGTAAGACAAACCAAAACCAAAAGGAAAAAGTGGTTTTTGATTTTTTAATTCAAACCATTTATAACCAACCGCTGCACCTTCAAAATAATTTACTTCAAAACGCTCATCCGGTTTTTTAGGATCACCATCGACAAGCGGGCGCGGTAATTGTTTTTCCGATGCAGGGAAAGTAATAGGTAAATGGCCGGAAGGATTAACCTCACCGGCCAACACCCTTGCGATAGCGTCGCCGCCATTTGTACCGGGATACCAAGCCTGCACGACCGCTCCGACGTTAGTTAACCACGGCATCAACACAGCACCACCGGTTTGCAATACCACTACTGTTTTTGAATTGGCTGCTGCAACCCTGGTGATAAGCGTATCCTGATTATCGGGTAACGATAAATCCGGAACATCAATGCCTTCTGCTGTCCATTGATTCGCAAACAACAATACCAGATCACTATCTGCCGCCAATTTCGCAGCAGCTTCGATATTCGTACCTTCATCAAAACTCATGCGTGTATTCCGGTATCGCGTTTCAAGTGCTTTCATCGGTGAAGATGGAAAATATACCATCGGCCCTGGAAACGCTTTCGGTCCAAGGTTTTGTACAGCCATGCCACCCAGAGGATAAACTTGCGATGATCCGCCACCGGAAAGTACACCCACATTTGCATGCGAGCCGATGACGGCGATTTTTTTCACGCTTTTCGCAATGGGTAATAATTTTTCATTATTTACCGGATCATTTTTTAATAAAACAATTCCTTCTTCCGCGTCTTTTTGCGAGATCAGACCATGCTTTTTGAAAGCAATATTATTGCCGGGCGCAGAAACCGGATTATCCATAACGCCTTGTTCAAATAAAGCATGCAATACGCGCCCTGCCATATCATCCAAACGTGCGGGTGATACCCAACCATTATTTATTGCCTCTTTTAATGGCTCTTTAAAATAAGCAGCAACATCAAATGGTAAACCCGACTGCTGATCCAAACCATTATTGGCCGCAGGAATCGTGCTGTGGGTTGCGCCCCAGTCCGACATCACCCAGCCTTTAAAACCCCAATCTTTTTTTAATACTTCATTAAGTAAATATTCGTTCTCGCACGCATATACACCGTTCACGCGATTATACGAACACATGACTGCACCCGGATTGCCAATTTCATTGGCAATTTGTAGCGCGAGCAAATCAGACATTCGCCCCGCTGCATCGTCGATTGTTACACTCAATTGCCCACGACCGGTTTCCTGATCGTTGTAGGCAAAATGTTTTAGCGTTGACACAATATTATTGGATTGCACGCCTCTGATTTGCTCACCTACCATAACGCCAGCAAGCAAAGGATCTTCACCGGCGTATTCAAAATTGCGACCATTGCGTGGCTCACGTACGAGATTTACGCTACCCGCTAATAACACATTAAATCCCGATATACGCGCTTCAGCTCCAATCATCGCGCCGCCTTCAAAGCCAACCTGCGGATTCCAGGTCGCGGCCGTATTCATGCCGGATGGCAAAGCCGTTCGTTCGCGCACATTCGGACCACTTTGCGACGCAACACCAAGCCCGGCATCGGCCATCCAAATAGGGGGAATACCCAAACGCGGCACGCCGTATGCAAATCCTGCTGATTGCGGATGCGACTCAACCGGACGGGTAAAGTTTTTCCAAGGTGCATCAGTACCAAAATAACTTACAACCAGCGATAATTTTTCATCCTGCGTCATTTGTTTAAGCAACAGCTGCGTGCGCTCGGCGGGGCTGATATTCGTTTTCATCCAGGGTTGGACGGTTAATGTTTTAGGTGGCGCTATTGCGTTCTGCGCAGCAGTCAATTGCATGCTAACCAACGCGCAGGCCATGACAACCAGGCCGATTGTTTTCGAAAAGTTCATTGTTAGACCTCTTGCTGTAGCAATGCTGATGTTATGTTAATTGTTATAAGTATAGGCAAGCGGGTAATTAGAAGAAATGCCCTGAAGCGGGCACCAGTATAACGCGAGGGATACTAACGATCGGGGTGATTGAACGCAGTAAATGAACGGATTTTTACCTTAAAAGTTCGCTTGATTCCGATTAATGTGAGCATTCAGTGGCTGATCATCCAGGGGCGCATCGATGGAAACATCTTATTGCCTCCTGCAGTGTACATTAAATTCGATTTGCGAATCGGCTTGTCGCCACAACCACAACCTTTGCCATGTTTATGTTCACGTCGCGCTTGCTGCTCAGCACGATAATCCGGTGTTGAAAATATAGGCGCATTCATCGCTGTTTCATTGCGCGTATGGGCTGCGCGGTTTTCTTTTTTCATATCCAGAAATTCCGGTGCGACCATAATGACCCGCGCACTCAATTTTGTGCAGGTAGGACAAGCTGCCGGTTTGCTCGAATCATCCATCGCGGCCAATTCGTAAAACAAACCATGGTCTACGCATTTGTAGTCGTAAACAGGCATGTGAATTCCTCAATAAAAAGCGTTGGAATTTTCGCAGGGATAAACTCCATCATTTACTCCGGGCGCGCAGTCCGGGACACGCCGTAAATACATCCCTGTAGGCTCGGGCACAGCATCCATGCTGCGCACGGTCCCGGACTGCGCGCCCGGAGTAAATGACGGAATCTATCTCAGTAGCTCCTGCTGGTATCGATAAAGAACAAAGAGCAAAAACTATTTTTCTTTCGACTCTATTTATCCTTCGACAAAGGCACATCCATTCCCGGCGATACCTTTTTAGTCGGTCCCTCTGCCGATGGGTTTACATCAAAATCAAAAATATCCGTCGGCAGCCATAAAGTTGCGCAAGCATTGGGAATATCGACCACGCCCGAGATATGCCCTTGCACCGGCGCGCAACCGAGGATTGCGTAAGCTTGGGCTTTTGAGTAACCGAACTTGGTCAAATAATTAATTGCATTCAAGCAAGCTTGACGATAGGCAACGTGTACATCGAGATAATGTTGTTCGCCGTATTCATCCACTGAAATACCTTCAAAAATTAAATAGTCATCGTATTTCGGCGCAATCGGGCTGGGTTTGAAAATCGGATTTTTAATCGCGTATTTCGCCATGCCATCTTTAATTAGATTCACCCGCAAATGAATCCAGCCCGCCATTTCAATCGCACCGCAGAAAGTAATTTCACCGTCGCCCTGGCTGAAGTGCAAATCACCCACCGAAAGACCACCGCCTTTTACATAAACCGGGAAATAAATTTTTGAGCCGCGCGATAAATCCTTGATGTCACAGTTACCGCCATGTTCACGCGGCGGTACCGTACGGGCACCTTCGGCAGCGGCAATTTTTGCCGCGTCGGGAGCCATCTTGCCCATGTGGGCAGTGTCAGCATAGGGTAATGTTGCGAGCGCAGGAACACGATCCGGTTCGGTATCGTAAAGTTCTTTTTCGCGTTTATTCCACTCCAGCAACATTTCTTTGGAGGGTAAGCATCCGATCAAACCCGGATGCACCAAACCGGCGAATTCCACATTGGGCACATGGCGGGATTTGGTAAACATACCGTTGATATCCCAAATGGATTTTTGCGCCTCGGGAAAATGTTCTGTTAAAAATCCGCCGCCGTTATTTTTGGAGAAAAAACCATTAAACCCCCAGAGGCTTTCCTGGAAGGCACCGATATCGAGAATATCGACTACTAATAAATCACCCGGTTCGGCACCCTCTACACCCACTGGGCCAGAGAGGAAATGCACCTGCGATAAATCCACATCGCGCACATCATCGGCGCTGTCATTATTTGCAATCTGGCCACCAGTCCAGTCGTAACATTCAATAATAAAATCGTCGCCGGGCTTCACGGTTTTGACCATGGGAATATCCGGATGCCAACGGTTGTGGATCATTTCGTTTTCATAGGGCGATTTATTTAAATCTATTTTGATAATCGTTTCAGCCATGGTACTGACTCCTGGTGAGTGTTGGACAAATTGTCACGGAACGGGATCAGTATCTTGCGCGGGGGATAAGCTCACAATACGACAAATAGCTCGCACTGCTACGCCATTTGACGTATAGACAGAAAGTAAAATAAAAAAACAGCTGGCAAGCCGGGATCAAAGCAATTTCTATTTTTATCCTGGCGTGGATTTGAATGGCCTGTTTCGCCGATGCTGCACCCGCAGGTGCAACCAATGGGACAAGGCCACACGGAAAACCGGTGAGAGGCGGGACGACTAAAGGTTCTGCTTTGACTGCTGCACGGCATAATCGGCTGGCGCCATGTTCATGGTCTTTTTAAAGGCGCGATAAAAGGTGGATTTACTATTAAAGCCAGCATCGGCCATAACATCTAGCATGGATAATTTGCCTGTATGGTTCGCCAATATAGCGGCGGCTTTTTGCACCCGAAAAGAATTGATATAGTCAAAAAAGTTCTGTCCGGCATCACGATTAATGGCGGCGGAAATTTTCCGTACTGATATACCACTAATCTCGGCCAGTTGCTCAAGGGTAAATTCCGGATCAAGAAATAACTCTTTCTCCCGCATCAGTTTATTCAGCTTTGCCAAAATCGTCGGATCGTGTTTCTCCGATTCGCGGGCTTCCACTTTGGTTTCACTAACCAACACTCGCTCATAGCCAATAGTCGCGTGAGCCATGCTGTAAAGCACCAAAGCGTTTACAAATATAAAATTAAAGACGTTACCGGAAATTCCGATCAGGTTGCCAATCCACTGCGATGCATTAATCAGAGTCAATAAATAGGCAATAAATACCCAAACCCAAATCATCAAAAACCCACCGATCAACATCTTCAACCAGAACAAATCGATTTTTTCAATGTTGGAAAATCGTTGTTTAAGCTGGTTTTTATAGTGGGACAATAGATAAAAACAGGCAAAACCATAGGTGACATAGAGTAAATGCCGCACCCATAAATGAATTTGGAATACTGGATTATTAAATAACAAACCATACTGAGTGATACCCAACATGCGCTCTTCCGGCGTCAAACTGGAGTAAAGTGCAAGAATAAAAAGCGGGAATAATGCCAGAGGAATAAAGTGGCTCCAATCTTTGCGGCTGAAATGAAAATCAGGTGATATCATAGACTTAACGTAAAAAAACAGCATGGGTGCGGCAAGATAAACACTGAACTTGAAGCAATAAAAAATATGCACAGCATGTACAAAATAATATTGCTTAATGCTGGGACTCCAGTAAATCAGGGTGTCAAATGCATCCAGGCCTATCGCCAGCAAAAAAAAAGCCAGGAAAAAATTAGCCTTGCGTTTTCCGATATTCGCCATCAGCAGCAAAATCGCAAATAACAAAGACTGAAACATCACTAAAATCAAGGGAATATCGTTAAAACTTAGAACCAATTTATCCACAAAAAACTCGCCTTTATATGACTATTATTATTGATAGAAAAGCTACAGATGAAAAATAAGAGTATTGCTTGCAACCAAGTGTAACGCAAACCAAACGGCTTGCCGATATATCGAAAAAAAGCCAGCAATCGCCCGAGACGTAACGAAAGCTGGCTGAAGCTGAAGTTCACTGCAAAATCAGTCGAGCAGATTACACCGATAAATAAGAAGCCACTTTGGCTTCATTAACTGTCTCGCGTAACTCCTCATGTACTATCTGGCCTTTCTCGATTACCAGAATCCGATCGGCGATATCCAACGCAAAACTTAACACTTGCTCAGAAACAACAATCGAAAGTCCACGCTGGTCGCGGATCGCTTTTAGCGTGCGGCCCATTTCGCGAATAATCGATGGCTGGATACCTTCGGTGGGCTCATCAAGAAACAGCATTTTCGGATCGCTCGCCAATGCACGGGCAATTGCCAATTGTTGCTGCTGTCCACCGGATAAATTCCCACCGCGGCGATTACGCATTTCCAACAGCACAGGAAACATATCGTAAAGTTCTTTGGGTACGGAGCGTCGTTTTGTCGTAGTCAGGCCGGTTTCAATATTTTCTTTCACCGTCATGCTGGAGAAAATCATCCGCCCTTGCGGCACAAAACCAAATCCGTTGGCGACGCGCTGAAAACTTTTTAACTGGCTGACTTCTTTACCATCCAGCGTTACGCTGCCGCCGGAACTGGGAATAACCCCCATTAGTGCTTTCATTAGCGTGGTTTTTCCCATACCGTTGCGGCCCATTACCGCCACAATTTCGCGCGGTCTTACCTCAAAATTTAATCCGTGCAACACTTCACTCTGGCCATAACTTACGCGATAGTCGGATACAGCTAACATAATCAGTTCCTCTTAAGGGCCAATATCAGTGCCCTGACTTAATGAATGGCCGGTATTAGTGTCCTAAATACACTTCAATCACTTTAGGATCATTCTTCACTTTATCGACTGACCCTTCAGCGAGAATTTTCCCTTGATGCAACACGGTAACCTTGTCAGCGATTTGGGCAACGAATTGCATATCGTGCTCAATCACAATTACCGAGCGGTCTTTAATAATGCTGCGCAACAATTCTGCCGTTTGTTGACGCTCGCCCACTGACATTCCTGCTACAGGCTCATCCAGCATTAACAAGTCCGGGTCTTGCATCAACAGCATACCGATTTCCAGCCATTGCTTTTGTCCGTGACTAAGCAGTTCTGCCTGACGATCCAACTGATCGCCGAGAAAAATCATATTGGCCACTTCATCAACCTTGCTGACAACCTCCTCATCGCGCTTGAACGCCAATGCACCAAATACTGAACGACCGCGCGGAAATGAAATCTCCAGGTTTTCAAATACCGTAAGGTCGCCATAAATTGACGGGTTTTGGAACTTCCTGCCTACGCCGGCTTTTACAATCTCATGTTCGCGCAATTTGGTTAATTCGCGATTGCGAAATTTAATGGAGCCGTCAGTCGCTTTGGTTCGGCCGCAAATCAAATCCAACACCGTGGTTTTGCCCGCACCGTTTGGCCCGATGATTACGCGAATTTCATTCTCATTCACATAAAAAGTCAGATCGTTAACCGCTTTAAATCCATCAAAGGAAACTGTCAGGCCTTCAACCGCAAGCACAAAGTCTGTATTACTACTCATGGACAGCTCCTTGGGGAATTACCGGAGTTTCAGCTTTAGTTATCGCTGCTTTAGACGACGGTGTTACAGGAGGTATTGATGGCGGTGGAGGCGAAACAGGTGCGGATATTTTTTTGCTAAATATTTTTTCAATTAACGCATCCACTTTCGGTGCAGCATAAGTGTTATACAAACCTGCCAGGCCGTTAGGGAACGCCATTACTACCGCAATAAACAATCCGCCCATCGCAAACAACCAGAGTTCAGGAAAACTTTCCGAGAAAGAGGTTTTGGCTGCGTTGACAATCAACGCACCATACACCGCACCGATAATGGAGAGACGGCCGCCCACTGCGCAGAAAATTACCATTTCAATTGACGGTACTATGCCCACCAGGGTTGGCGACATAAATCCCACTTGCAAGGTAAACATGGCACCGCCGATTGCAGCGAAGACACCGCCAATACAGAACACAAAGATTTTAAAATTAGCTACATCGTAACCGGAGAAACGCACGCGGTCTTCTTTATCCCGCATGGCAACCAGCAACCGGCCCAATTTACTTTTACGAATAAATTGCGCGATAAACAAGCAGATAAACAACATTGCCACGCAGACAAAGTAGAACACATATTTTGCGCTGTCAGTGCGGATATCGTAACCGTGCAAAGTGCGTAAATCGGTCATACCATTAACACCACCGGTATAACCTTGCTGGCCGATGATCAAGATAGTGAGAATCGCCGCGAGCGCCTGGGTGATAATCGCGAAATATACACCGCCTACACGGCGCTTGAACATGGCGACACCAACGATATAGCCAAAGACACACGGCAGTATAATAATCGCGGCCAGGGTAAACCCAAAACTATGGAAGGGTTCCCAGAAAAAGGGCAACTCGGTAATCTGGTTCCAATCCATAAAATCCGGGATGCCAGGTGTCGATTGAATTTTAGTACTTTCCGGATCAGAGGCTTCCAGTTTTAAAAACATCGCCATCGCATAACCGCCCAGACCGAAAAATACCCCCTGCCCCAAACTTAAAATCCCGCCATACCCCCAGCACAACACCAGACCGACGGCGACAAAGGCGTAAGTTAAATATTTACCGAAGAGATTGAGACGAAAAATATCCAGCGACAACGGCAGTACAATGAAAAGTATTATTGCGAGCACAACAAATCCCAATATTTCTTTTTTGGGAAAGAGTGAAGCCAAACCTGCTTTTGATATCAAAAGGGACATAATCAGCTACTCCTCTTAACGACGCACTTTCAAGGTGAATAAACCTTGCGGGCGCAACATGAGAATGAACACTACGAATAAGAGCGTAAGCACTTTGGACATAGATCCACTCATAAAGAATTCCATCGTTGATTGCGCCTGCGAAATGGTGAACGCAGAGGCGATAGTGCCAAGCAAACTGGATGCACCACCAAACACAACGACAAGGAATGTATCCACAATATACAGCTGCCCCGAGGTTGGACCGGTCGAACCGATCATGGTAAACGCGCTACCGGCAACTCCGGCAATTCCACAGCCGAGCGCAAAGGTAATGCGGTCAACTTTCGCAGTATTAATTCCTACCGCACCGGCCATAGGGCGGTTTTGCACCACTGCACGCACTTGTGTGCCCCAGCGTGAGCGATACATTAAAAATGCGACGATTAGTGAAATCCCGATGGCGAGGCTCATGACAAACAAACCGTTAATTGGCAATTCAATTGTCTCGGTTAATTGATATGAACCCATTAGCCAATCCGGTAGCGTCACACCTACTTCGCGTGCACCGAAAACAGTGCGGTAGAGTTGTTGCAAAATTAAACTCAATCCCCAGGTTGCTAAAAGTGTATCCAGAGGCCGGTGATATAAGTGTCGGATCATCGCCCACTCCACTAATGCTCCCAATGCCCCGGCAGCGATAAAGGCGAGCACCATGGCAAGAATAAAATAGATGCTGAAAAAATCTGGCAGGTAGGTTGAGAATACATGCGAGGTTAAATAGGTTACGTAAGCGCCGAGGATCATAAATTCCCCGTGTGCCATATTGATTACGCCCATCTGGCCGAAAATAATTGCCAACCCCAAGGCCATAAGTACAAACACTGAAAATAAAATCAATCCTGCTACGCCTTGCATGGCAAAGATCGATAACAACTCCGAGGTACTGTATTCAGCAAACATGGCTGTATCCTCATCATCTCGTTTAAAAAATACTGATACTTTTGAAGTGAGGGATAGTGTTTGATTTAAAACCGTATGGGGCATGGATGCCGAATCGAGCCTACAGGGATGTATTTACGGCGTGTTTTAAATTGAACACTATTCCTCACGTACTCCAATCTTGACTACCGAATAGTTACAGCCAGCCTTCGGCTGGCTGTAACTTTATTATTGATAACCTTTCGGGAATGGATCCGGCTCGATCAGATCCTTGGTTTCGAAGACCACATCATATTGACCGTCGCTACGTGCATGACCTACACGGGTTTTTGACCAGAGGTGATGGTTCGGGTGAACTTTCACATAACCTTCAGGAGCAGTAGTCAATTCAAGGCCAGGTGATGCAGCGCGCACTTTATCGATATCAAATGAGCCCGCTTTTTCCACCGCCGCTTTCCACAACCAGGGTCCAAGGTAAGCGGCCTGGGTCACATCACCGATCACAATGTCTTTACCGTATTTGGCTTTGAAGTCAGCAACAAATTTCTTGTTGTTGTCGTTAGGCAGACTTTGGAAATATTTCATCGCCGCATAAGCACCCACCATGTTCTCACCACCGATGCCGAGGATTTCGTCTTCAGTTACGGAGATAGTCAATACCAGTGGTTTCTCTTTGGTCATATCGATACCGGCCGCTTTCAATTGCTTGTAGAAGGCCACGTTAGAACCGCCCACCACAATTGCATAAATCACATCCGGCTTTTTCAATTTAATTTTGTTGATCACCGAGTTAAATTGGGTGTGGCCGAGGGGATAATATTCTTCACCCACTACGCTTAAACCTAACTTCTCAATGTGCTTGCGTGCAATTTTGTTGGAGGTTCGCGGCCAAATGTAATCCGAACCAAGCAGATAGAAAGATTTTGCGCCCTTGGTTTTTACCACCCAATCAATACCCGCAATAATTTGCTGCGTGGCTTCCTGACCGGTGTAAATCACATTGGGGGATTGCTCAAGACCTTCATAGAAAGTCGGGTAATAAAGCATACCGTTGTATTGCTCAAAGATTGGCAGCACAGCTTTGCGCGATGCAGATGTCCAGCAGCCAAACACTGCCGCCACTTTGTCATTCACTAATAATTTTTTGGATTTTTCTGCGAAGGTCGGCCAATCACTCGCACCATCTTCCTGGATGTATTCAATTTTACGACCCAGTACACCACCCATAGCGTTGATCTGGTCAATCGCCAATTTCTCTGCTTGCACGGAACCTGTCTCACTGATTGCCATAGTACCGGTGACCGAATGCAAAATACCGACTTTAACGGTGGTGTCGGTCACAGCCAGACCACTGGTGTTTACATCAGCAGCCTGTGCTGTGCCGAATGTCAGGGTAGCGGCGAGTGTTAATAAACATTTTTTCCAGGTTTTCACTACCGTACGGCTTTGGCGGAGGGGAGATAGCATGGTTTTGTTCATGGTCGTTCCTCAGGTAATTAAGAGTTGTTTATGTCGAACACAAGCTGTAATAGGGATTTGCAGGCTGTTACCACTGAGTTTGTTTTACTTACCGGTTTTACTGAATCCAACTGCCAAGAGAAGGCTTTGAAGCGGAAGCTATCTCTACGCTTCACAATCTAGGCGTATGGCTTGTTTGAAACCATTCGATAAATGACACAGACCGCTACGTCATTTAACGCATGGCGAGAAAATGAAAGTTGGTACAGCAATTGAGTAGTGATTAGTCGTCAGCATTTAAACGCCAGTGTTAATGGTGCTGATGTATTTAGCTGAAATAAAAATGCACCAAAAAAGAATCCGGATGCGTCCAAAACGCACGCAAAAGATGCGCAAAAAATAGTGCGCACATTAAATCATTCGCACCACACTATTAACTTAATGATGAGACGTTCCCGGACGAACAGATTGTTTATCGGGTAAGCAATGACAGCCAAACAGCACATATTTCGCGTGAGGCGTAATTACAACCAGTGGGTGGCAAACCAGACGCTGGAAGATTATGCATTGCGCTTTACCGCCAAAAGCGCACGGCGTTGGTCGGCTGCACGCGTAGCGACAACTGCGTTGGGGGCAATTTCCTTTCTCGCACTGGAAGCCATCGGCGGTGCAATTACCTTGCACTATGGTTTTAACAACGCCGTTGCCGCGATCATGGCGGTCAGCCTGATTATTTTCCTCACCGCAATTCCTATCAGCTACTACGCCGCCAAATACGGTGTTGATATCGATTTGCTCACACGTGGCGCAGGATTTGGTTACATCGGCTCAACCATCACCTCACTAATCTACGCAACGTTTACTTTTATTTTTTTCGCACTTGAAGCAGCCATTATGGCGATGGCTCTGGATTTATTATTCGGCATTCCCTTGGCGTGGGGCTATTTAATCAGTTCCCTGGCAATTATTCCGCTCGTGACCCACGGCATTACCTTTATCAGTCGCTTCCAATTATGGACGCAGCCGCTGTGGATTATTCTGCAACTATTGCCGTTTGTTTTTATTATTTATGCGGATGCCAGTGCGGTGGAAAGCTGGACGGAATTTTCGGGCAGCGTTCAGGCAAACGAACAAGTGGGAGAAGGTATTAATATTTTATTATTTGGTGCAGCATCCGCGGTGATTTTTTCGCTGATTGCGCAAATTGGCGAGCAGGTGGATTTTTTACGTTTCCTGCCCACACCAAAACCCAATGCACGCTGGCGTTGGTGGGCGGCATTGATTGCGGGCGGACCAGGCTGGATTGTGATAGGTACCATCAAAATTCTCGCCGGTTCATTTCTCGCTGTGCTCGCACTTAACCATGGAATCGGTTTGGCAGAAGCAGCTGATCCAACCCGCATGTATATGGTCGCCTTTAGCTATATCGCCAATTCGCCGGAAGTTGCACTGTCAATCGCCGGCATTTTTGTAATTTTGAGCCAGCTCAAAATTAACGTCACTAATGCTTACGCCGGGTCTATCGCCTGGTCGAATTTTTTCTCGCGCTTAACTCACAGCCATCCGGGGCGAGTGGTCTGGTTAGTATTCAATGTGGCGATTGCATTATTGTTGATGGAGTTAGGTGTTTATCGCGCGCTGGAACAAACGCTCGGTTTCTACGGCATTGTTGCTGTGGCCTGGTTAGGTTCATTGGTCGCAGATCTGGTAATCAACAAGCCACTTGGCCTTAGCCCGAAACATATCGAATTTAAACGCGCACATTTGTACGACATTAATCCTGTCGGTTTTGGCTCGATGTTGATTGCTTCAATCGTCGGTATTGTTTGCCATACCGGCGTGTTAGGTGAAATAGCCCAGGCACTTTCACATTTTATTGCGCTGGGCATTGCCTTGATCTCAGCGCCGGCGATTGCGTTTGCTACCGGCGGGCGTTATTACCTCTCGCGCCCTGTTGTAGAATTCGCTACCGGAACTGCGCAAGCTGATGGTGCCCACGCCACTATTTCCTGCTGTATTTGCGAGCATAAATTTGAAACCGAAGATATGACCTATTGTCCTGCATATGCCGGGGATATTTGTTCGCTCTGTTGTTCACTCGATGCCCGCTGCCACGACTACTGCAAACCCGGCGCCAGTTATGCCTCGCAGGTCGGTGAATTTTTCAAAGTATTTCTTCCCAAAAGCATCACCGAAAATGTTAATTCACGCTTGGGCCATTTTATTATTTTAGTCATGGTGATTAATGGCCTCTCGGCGATTTTGCTTTCACTGATTTATTTCCAAACACCTATCCACGCACCGGAAACAGCGGCACTGCTTGAAGCAACATTATGGAAAGTATTTTTCCTGCTGGTCATTATCACCGGCGTGGTGAGCTGGTTATTTGTATTAGCCCACGAAAGCCGCGTGGTTGCGCAAGAGGAATCGCAGCGGCAAACCCGTTTGTTGATGGAAGAAATTGAAGCGCATGAACGCACTGACCGCGCCTTACAAACTGCCAAAGAGGAAGCAGAAGCAGCAAACCAGGCCAAGAGTCGCTACTTAACCGGTATTAGCCATGAATTGCGTTCGCCGCTGAATGCGGTATTGGGTTACGCACAATTATTGGAGAAAGATCCGAGCATGCCGGAACATCGCAAAGATGCACTGGGAGTGATTCGTCGCAGCGGTGAACATCTGGCGGATTTGATCGAAGGCTTATTGGATATTTCCAAGATTGAAGCTGGCCGATTGGATTTGCATCAGGACCAGGTGCGCATCACCGTATTGATGGAACAATTGGTACATATGTTCCGCTTGCAGGCCGAGGCTAAAGGTCTCGCATTTATCTACGAATGCAGTGATCGCCTACCTGAATTGGTACGCACTGACGAAAAGCGCCTGCGCCAGATTTTAATTAATTTATTATCCAATGCGATTAAATATACCGAGAAAGGCAGCGTGGTTTTTAAATTGCGCTATCGCAGCCAGGTTGCAGAATTTACCATCACTGATACGGGCGAAGGAATTGCACCAGAAAATATCGAACGTATTTTCCGTCCCTTCGAACGCGTGCGCCGCCCCGGCTCTACTGCAACCGGAACGGGTTTGGGCTTAACCATTACCCGTTTGCTCAGCGAAATTATGGGTGGCGATATTGCGGTAACCAGCGCCCTCGGCAAGGGCAGCACGTTTAAAGCGAGTTTAATGCTGGCAAGCATCAGTAAACCGCGCACTGAATTTATTACCGCACCCGTGCAAACTATTTACGGCTATCAGGGAGCAGTGCGCAAGTTGATGCTTGTTGACGACGAAGTATCCCATCGTCAATTAATGCGCGCCATGTTGGAGCCGCTCGGCTTTATTATTATCGAATTGGATAATCCACTACTCGCAGTAGATCGGCTCGCACAAGAAATTGATCACAATAATTGCCCCGACTTGATTATGCTGGATGTTTCCATGCCCGGCCTGAATGGATGGCAACTGGCAAAACAATTACGCGAAGTTGGATTTCATGCACCGATTATTATGGTCTCTGCCGATGCCAGCGAAGGCAAGGATCTACCACTGCGCGACAATACCGAAATTACTCCGCTACACGATGCCTACGTTATTAAACCGGTGCACATCAATTTATTATTGGATCATATTGGTCGCCTGCTCAATCTGGCATGGCGTTATGAAAAACAGGAATTGATTCCTATTGAAATCGACTTGATTGAAACATATGAGCTGCCAGCAGAACATCATCTGGACGATATTGCCCATCTTGCTGCCATCGGACACAAAAAAGGCTTGCAGGAAAAAATACAGGAACTTGAAAAAGCCCCTGCTGTACATCCAGCATTTATTCAGGAAATTAAAAAACTCACTGCCAATTTCCAATTTGAAAAAATACTGGCGTTAGTAGATGCGGAAATTATTCAAGACCAATAGGCAAGTAACGACAGGTAAGCGCTAGTAGCCAGGTACAACAGCCATACACCAATAGAAGAGCTATTGCAATGAACACTAAAACACCATCACAAATTGTATTGGTAGTAGATGATGCCATCGACAGTATTCATATGCTCAACGATGTACTGGAAGAATCAAACTTCACCGTATTGGTAGCACTGGAAGGTGCGCAAGCGCTCACGATTACCAAAAATATTCGCCCGGATATTATTTTGCTCGACGCTATCATGCCGAACATGGATGGTTTTGAAACTTGTAGGCAATTAAAACTCAATCCACAACTTGCCGATGTGCCGATTATTTTTATGACTGGCTTGAGTGACACCGAACATGTGGTGATGGGATTAAACGCAGGTGGTGTGGATTATGTGACCAAGCCTATCAACCCCGATGAATTAATTGCGCGCATGCGGGTGCACCTTGCCAACGCCCGCATTACCCAAAGCGCTCGCGCAGCCCTGGATACTGCCGGCCAATATCTATTTACTATTGATTTACATGGCCAACTGGTCTGGGCAACACCCCAGGTTTACCAACTGCTTGATGGTGCCGGTGCCACCTCCGATTCAATCGCCCTCACCCCCACCACTGAGCAACAATTGCGCGAGTGGATCAGTCACAAACCCGAAGCAGGTCGACAATTGCCTTTGCAACAACTCACGCAGGAGCTCAAGGTGGAAATGTTGAACTTGATCGACGGCAAAGAATATTTGTTACGCCTGACCAATCCACATAAACCGGCAAATGATACATATTCACTAAAACAACAATTTTCTGTGACCGGACGGGAGGCCGACGTGCTGGTATGGATTGCCAATGGTAAAACCAACCGCGAAATTGGCCAAATTCTGGAAATGAGCCCGCGCACCGTCAATAAACATTTAGAACAGATATTCAAGAAACTGGGCGTTGAAAACAGAACCTCTGCTGCGGCTGTTGCCATCAAATGCCTGAGTAAAGCTTGATCTTTCAGCACACAAAAAATCGATTATTTAGCCATATCATTGGAATGGGTTATAAAGGGTATTGACGAATGTCATTAGTTACTAAAATTTACCAGTTGGAATATTGAATTTACCCATGGCGGTGATTATCGTACGCGCGATTATTACGATGTTCAGGAGCCTTACCTATGGGATTATTTATTCTGGGTATTTTCATAATAGCGGCCATCTATGTACAAAATAGAGGCGCTGTCCAGCATGACCGATTCACCCGCAAATTAACCGACCACTCCAACCTTCTCGCTCCGATCAACTGCCTGTTTTATTTTTTCTCCAGGCATACCCAATCTGTCTACCTCGACGTAAACCAGTTTCCCGAACTGAAAATATTTCAGGACAATTGGGAAATAATTCGCGATGAAGCCATCAACCTGGATAACGCCGCCCAGATTAAAGCCTCCAAAGATTTGGATGATCTCGGGTTTAATTCTTTTTTCCGCACTGGCTGGAAACGTTTTTACCTGAAATGGTATGGTGCCAATCTAAAATCGGCAGAGCAACTTTGCCCGAAAACGTTGGCACTGATTAATCAGGTACCCAATGTTAAAGGTGCGATGTTTACCATGTTGCCGCCCGGTGCACGCCTGACCAAACACCGCGATCCTTATGCGGGTTCTTTGCGCTATCACTTGGGATTAATCACTCCTAACTCAGATGATTGTTACATTTCTGTTGATGGACAAAAATATTCCTGGCGCGATGGCGAAGCGGTTATGTTTGATGAAACCTTCATCCATTATGCGGAAAACAAAACTGACCAAAATCGGATTATTTTTTTTCTGGACATTAAACGTCCGGTCGATTTTGTAATCGTTGACTGGTTTAATGAGATATTTTCACGTCTGGTTGTCGCCGGTTCCGCCACTAAAAATATCGATGGCGATAAAGTCGGTTTTTTAAACCGCGCATTCGGTTATCTGTATCAAGTGCGCATACTAGGTAAAAAAATCAAAGCGTTCAACAAGCCTTTCTATTATGTATTGCAATACAGCCTCTACCTCGCACTGATTTATTGGATTTTCTTCTAGTCAATTTGCATAACTGAAAAGGCAGCTCTAATGAGCTGCCTTTTTTTATTCTGCCAAAACAGACCAGGATCACCATTCTGAAATAGTGTCACCAAAAATAACACTCATTTGCCGGCACATAACTTTCATACCGTAAAATAGCATCCCATTAACATTGTTCCGGCCATGCCTACCACATCTTGGCATAAAACATGCGAGCTACGAAGCGCATGGTATTTTTTGCAGCATCGAATTCGTCGGTTCAACTAGTGGAGGGAACTTCCTTGGACAGAAATATCGCACTTGATATTTTGAAGTTATCAATGGCTTTTATGGTGGTGGGAATACACACCGAATTTTTACGCGATTTCAGCGCAGCCTGGTCCTACTTCACTGCGTTTGGCATATTCAGAATTGCAGTGCCGGTTTTCTTATTAATCAGCGGTTTTTATTTTTATCAAACCCTGGAGAACAACAAGACTGCACTCTGGTTTAAAAGATGCCTGTTATTATATTGCTTCTGGATGATTGTTTACTCGGTATTCTGGTTTAAACCGACCGAGCTATCGCTCAAGATGTTTTTCATCCAAATTGTTGTCGGTTATTATCACCTTTGGTACGTCGCAGGAATGATAGGAGCGGCATTTATGCTTCTCGTCATCCGCCGATTTAATTCACCCATGCTGATTTTTATTAGCATTGCCATTTATTTAATAGGTGTGATTATTCAATATGCGGGAAATTATCACATTGTTGAAAATGCACGGTTGGATAAGATTATCAATATCAATTTTGTTCATCGGAATGCGTTGTTTTTTTCGCTTCCCTTTTTCTGCAGCGGTTATCTCATCCATAAACACAACATTCATACACTGATATCATTCACCGCCGCAAAAGTATTGACTGCCATTGGCGTAGTTTTACTGTCAGTTGAAATCTATTTTAATTACGCAGCACCAGGTCGGGATGGTGGTTTTGATAATTTCTTTTCGTTGATCATATTGTGCCCCGCCCTGTTTATTTTATTTATGCACATCAACCTATTCAGCAACACTAAAAATATTGCGCTCTACGCAACTGCTATTTATTTTGTGCACCCACTTTTTCTCCTGCCGTTGGCCGGCCTATTGGCTACACAGGCAACACTGTTTACGCTGGTTGTTATTGCGTTATCTGTTGCTGCTGCCTATTTCCTTATCGCCATTAATAAAAAGGCCAGGTTCATTCTCTGAACCTGGCCTGCTGGATATTGAGCAAACCCGTTAGTTACCGGGCAATAAAATCGTTATGGTCTTCCGTTATCCCGGAATAACGCCTCCCATGATTCAGTTCCTTATTGATTAATTTGCCATACAGCCACAACAGTTGGTATCAGGTGGATTCAATCTTCATCAAGGTAGCATTGCCGCCGCGATAGGACTCATGAGCGATAAATGTCCAGCCCAGCCCTTCATAAAATGTTTTCCGGTCAGGTGTGAAGAGATAGAGCGGGCTATGCCCAAGCGCTTGGGCTTCACTGACAACACGCTTGACCAGCGCTGTGCCAAATCCACGATGGCGGTAATCCGGATTTACATAGACGCTCGCCAACCAGGGTGATAACTCCGGATGGCTGTCCATATCGCTTTCCACCAATGCTGCCGTACCTACCACTTGCTTTCCATCAACACAGATATACATCGCGGGTATGGCTGCACCTTTTAAATAGCGTTGCATTTTTTCGATGCGGATTGCCACCGTTCCGCCCGGATTTAAATAACCCCATTGGGCATGATGCCAAGCGGCAATGGTGGGAATGTGTTCGGGTGCAAGCGCAAGGTTGATGATCTTCATTGGGGTTTATCCTGATAATCCAGAGGGCGGCATTATCTACCGATCACTGTACGTTAAGAAGTATTGTCCGACGAAAGCATAAGCAGAAATGTTCTCAGGCTTATTTCTTGGATAAAGGAGTTTCACTCTTTATATTCCATAAAGTGAACCCTCCCACATTGACTTTATTTTCAACTTGGGACGATTTTACCGACACCCTGCTTTAGGGTGGCACGTCGGCCAAAGCTCACTCTGCCAACCGCCCACAAGCAACACCCTATCTAACAATAACACTGGGACTCATCATGAAAATGCTAAAGAATGCCTTACTCGTATGGGGGGCAGTCGTGCTCGCACCTGCCTGCTCCGCCACGATCACCCACTATGGAGCGGGGAATATTACCGATGCCGCCAACCCTGCTGGCTATAAATGTGCCGTCGACCACGGCAACTGGATTTACAACGCGGGCATCGTAAAGCCGGGGGTAAGCAGCTGCAGCCCAATCGGCGCGCCCGCTCCTATTTATCCCCAAAAAGTGGCACCGGCTACCGGGAAACATACCATGACCCACCGCTGGTGGGGTTCGATCTCCTTTATGGGAGAAATGAAAGTCGGCGATCCTAACGGCGCAGGCTACATCACGCCCGACCCCATGACCGCCCGCATTACCGAGCGCGGCGTACGCATTTTGGGAATTCCTGGCGGACTGCGTACCAGTCCTACCGCAACCCAATATTCAATTCCCGATCCATTCAATGAAGTGTTTGATGGGATCGCGGTGGGCAATACGGATTACAACAATCTTGAAGCCTACCTCAAGGATTACAGCGATGGTTCGGTCACCGTGCAATGGAACAGCGGCAGCACACCAGTGATGGAAGCCACCTTCGTACATGGCTCGCCCTATGCTTATTTCACTGCATTAAAAGGCAACTTGCAGCTGCGTACTAAAGCCGTCGATGGTGGTGAGAAAGGTATTTTTTATCAAAACGGAAATACCATTGGTGTGTGGACCAATGTTGCGGGCAACCACAACAACTTCCTGATCACTGGTCACGATGCAACAACGTTTAGCGGTATCAACAGCGCCACCATCGGTGTAAACAACACCAGCAGGCGCATGACGGTAACGCTGTTACCGCAAGTATCCGGAATTCCTGCAACGGCGATGATCCAGGATTTTGCGCAATACGCAACACAGCGCGTGGACAAAGTAAACATCACTTACGCCGTTAACCGCACCACCAGCAAAGTAACTGTAACGCACAAATATCAATTCAATAATGCAGCGGTCACCACCATGGCCGGCATGCTGCCGATGGCCTGGAAAAACTCCACTCAACCGGTGAGCAACTACAAAGTACGCAGCGCGCGCGGCGTTACCAAATTTGCTGTAACCAACAATTTTAGTTACACCATTCCATTCGTTGGCGTACTGCCTTACTTGCCGGAAAATATCGGCGATTACGATTCCAGCCAATTGCAAGCGTTTGTGACCGAATTTGTAAGCCAGGGTCCAGCGGCGTGGAATGATAAAACCGATACCTACTGGGCCGGTAAAAATTACGGCAAAGTCGCAGAGCTTGCCGCTATTGCACGCTCAATTGGCATGACTGCGGAAGCAGATCAATTAATCAATTGGTTGAAAGGTGAATTGCAAGACTGGTTCCGCGCAAACACCAACGGCACTGTCGACACCACCAAATATTTTTCTTACGACAGCAACTGGAATACCTTGCTCGGTTACGATGAATCCTTTGGTGCGCAACAACAATTAAATGATCACCATTTCCACTATGGTTATTTTGTTCGCGCCGCCGCAGAAATTTGCCGCGTCGATGCCAGTTGGTGTAGCGCTACTCATTACGGTCCAATGGTGGAATTGTTAATTCGCGATTACGCCGCACCGCGCGATGATGCACTCTTCCCTTACCTGCGCAACTTTGATCCGGCTTATGGTTTCTCATGGGCATCAGGCCACGCCAATTTTGTGTTAGGTAATAATAACGAATCCACTTCTGAAGCAGCCAACGCTTACGGCGCAATCGTATTGTACGGACAAATCACCAACAACCGCGCACTCACTGAACGCGGTATTTATTTACACGCATCATCAACTGCGGCGTATTGGGAATATTGGAACAACCTTGATCGTTTCCGTAGATTAAGCGGCGATTACGATAACTTTGATACTGCTTATCCGAAAATGACCACCTCCATTATTTGGGGCAACGGCCATGTTTTCTCCACCTGGTTCAGCGGTGCTTATGCGCACATTTTAGGCATCCAGGGATTACCGCTTAGCCCATTGGTATTCCATATCGGCCAGCATGCTGATTATCTGGATAAATATGTTGAGCTGGGTATGGCTGAATCAAGCAACGGCAAACCATCCGGTTTGGTTAATGACCAATGGCGCGATGTCTGGTGGAATATTTGGGCGATGGCTGATGGCCAGGCTGCAGTCGAAGATATGAATACCTACGGATTTAATTACATTCCGGAAGCAGGCGAAACCAAAGCTCACACGTACCACTGGGTACACACGCTCAAACAATTAGGTCATCTTGCGACAGGTACAGGTTCATTGACTGCAACCAGTCCTACCGCTGTTGCATTTAATAAAAATGGCAGCTTGACCTACATCGCCTACAACTATGGTTGCAGCCCGCAATACATTGTGTTCTCCGACGGCATGACCTTGAATGTACCCGAGAGAAGTTTCCGCGTAAAACGCACTGGCGACACACCGGATAGTTTGCCGACCTCTACCAGCTGCACTCCAGCTACCAACTCATCAAACAGTAGCCTTGCAAGTTCGATAACCAACAGCATCACTTCATCCAAGGCAAGCAGTTCAACCGCACCTGGCTCAGTTGCAACAACCAGCTCTGCTACCACCAGTAGCGCAGTAGCAAGCAGCAGTTCGGTTGTACCTGCCAGCTCGCAAGGCTCCAGCTCTTCTGTGGCTAATGGAAATTATGGCCACGTAATTGTCACTGAAAATAGCGTGAAATTTTTTGCCAACAATGCAGCTTGGGCGGATATTCATTTCATCGTGAATGGCGGCGGCCAACAAAATATCCGCATGACGCATAACGCGGATAATTCCAATACCTACGATTTAACCGGATTGCCTGCGGGTGCAACCGTGAAATATTTCATGACTGTTGCACAGGAAATTGGCGCGATAGATACGCCTTGGGCTGAATTTATCCTGAGCGGTTCTGTTGCCTCTTCCAGTGCTGCATCCAGCACCCCGGCGGGCAGTTCATCCAGTGCAAGTTCAGTTGCTGCATTCAGTCAACACATCGAAGCAGAAAGTTTTGCGTTTATGTCTGGCCTTGAATTGTTCAGCACTACCGATGTCGGCGGTGGCCAGGTTGTAGGTGCAATTGACGCAGGTGATTGGATGGCATTTACCAACATCACCTTCCCGGCTACCGGTAATTATTTGGTGGAATATCGCGTAGCCAGTCCAACCGGCTCACTGCTTTCACTCGACTTAAACGGCGGTTCAATTGTGCTGGGTAATGCGATTATTCCTGCCACTGGTGACTGGGGTAATTTCACCACTGTTAGTCAAATCGTCAACGTCAATGCAGGCACATTTAATGTCGGTATTTATGCACAGCAGGGTGGTTGGAGTATTAACTGGTTGCGGATTACCAAGCTGTAAAATTGCTTTATCCGATTTAAAAAAAGAGATGCCGCAGTTGATATCTCAACTGCGGCATAGCGAAAATAAATTACAACACTCATACACGGATATTTATCATGAAAAAAGTTCTCACTGCACTCACGTTAGCAGCTAGCCTAATGCTGAGTACCCAAGCTGGCGCCGTTATTATCGATGCATCAACTGTCATCCCAAAAGAAAATATTTTATTGAACTTTAATGGTTTGGATTGGGTTTATGCAGGCCCTATTCCTACAGAATATTTTGGCCCGGGCAACCTGGAAACCCCCGAGTATCGTGCAGCTGAAGGTTGGCGTTATGCCACAGAAGAAGAGTGGGCTTCACGTCCTGACTGGACAGATTTCATCATCGGTAATGCAACAATTGACCCAGTCTCCGGCTTTAGTGATCATTCACTCTATCGTTTTGCCTCCGAATACTGGAGCAACTACAACCATATCGATTTGAGTGATGCTGCGGGTGGCTTACTCACTAATGGTGAGTATATAAACTGGGAAGCACAACACGAAACCTGGTATGTACGCGATGCAGTTACTGCTGACGTACCGGAATCCTCATCGATTATTTTATTAAGCCTTGGCCTATTAGGTTTGGTTCTGGGCCGCAGAAAGCACTGCAAATAAAATCCTGGTTCCCGCGTATAAAAAAAGCTGCATTTACATGCGGCTTTTTTATTAACCAGAGAAATTTAGTCTCCCGATTATAGATAACTTTTGGCATAAGTTATTATCAATAAAAATATCGTTAAAATAATTAACAATTAATTCTGATTAATGCCTGTACCCAAATATACAGAACCTCGCTTCACGTAGGTATCATCGCAACCCAGATATCCCATCAATTGCGCGTCACAATTCTGGTCGTAAGAACCCCTGCTCCACGCACCAAAGCTTCCCCCTCATCTCCACCTTCATCTAAATAGCCAAAATGCGGTAGTTGCAAAAGCCGAAACTTTATACGCCATTAATAAGAGTGCGGCGTTTAAATCTCTAGCATTCCGATTTTACAGTGCATAACATAATTAAATACGAATCATTATTATAATCATTTGCATTCAACAATTAACTATAATCGTCTGGTAAGGGACAACAATGAATAACGATGCCGTCTATGATTTTGTCGCCGTGGGTGTGGGGCCATTTAACCTGGGGCTTGCATGCCTGTCTTCAGCACTTACCGATTTGCGTTGCGTTTTCCTGGATAAAGAAGAGGAATTTAATTGGCATCCAGGGATGTTGATTGATGGCGTTACCTTGCAAAGCCCCTTTCTCGCGGATCTGGTTTCCATGGCAGATCCTACAAACCCTTTCAGCTATTTAAATTATCGAAAGCAACAAGGGAGCCTTTTTAATTTTTTTGTTCGCGAAAACTTTTATCTGGAGCGGCAGGAATACAACAGATATTGCCAGTGGGCAGTTTCCCGGTTGGACAATATTCGTTTTAACCACCATGTCGAGCAAGTGGTTTATAACCCGGAGCAGCGCGTTTATCAGGTGACGGGGATCGAAACCAAACATAAAAAACCGTTTAGTTTCCTGGCAAAAAAACTGGTTGTCGGTGTCGGCATGAAGCCGCGCGTTCCCGATTGCTTTCGCTCTGTTTCCCGTGGAATCGAATTGCATTCATCACATTACCTGAAAAATAAACCGGAGTTGCAAAAGAAGAAAAAAATAACGGTTATCGGTGGCGGGCAAAGTGGCGCAGAAATATTTTACGACTTGCTCAAGGACAGCGAAAAATGTGGTTATCAACTTGACTGGGTAACGCGCGCGCCCAGATTTTTCCAGATGGAAACAGCAAAGCTGACACTGGAAATTTTGTGCGGCGATTACGGCACCTATTTTCATGCATTAGATAAGCCCACAAAACAAAAAATTATTGAAGAACAAAAAAGTGTTTACTGCGGCGCGAACCAATCGCTACTCGATGAAATTTACGACTTCCTGGATACGAGCCGGCACAGCAATTTACCGCAAGTACAATTAATGCCCTGCATGAACCTGATGAATGTTGAGCCAGATAACAACTCCAATCATCGCTCCGCTAGCAACACGAATGGTTTTTTTCTGCAATTCATGCACACCCAGACCGGTGAACACTATCAGACTCACACCGACGGTTTGGTTCTCTCAAGCGGCCACAAATACGAAGTCCCCGCGTTTATGGAAGGTGTTTTCGACCGTATCGAACGCGATGAACAGGGTAAATACCTGCAAAAGGAAAACTGGTCGGTGGATATTCACGGGCGGGAAATTTTTATCCAGAACGCAGGTTTTGAAAGCCATGGTTTGATCAACCAGGATCTGGGTATGTCCTGTTACCGCAACAGCCGCATACTCCGGGAAATTACCGGCCGGGATATTTATCCGGTTGAAAACCGATTTGCATTCCAGAGTTTTAAGCCAGGAAAAGAATCCGGTTGGGAGCCTATGGGTAACGGAGTGTCCCGATGACCCTACGAATTGCCATCCTGATAATGTCCGCTTGCGGGGTTATCAGCGACTCTATTCTCATCGCGTTTTATCCGCAATTTTTTGAAATGCGCTATGGCCTTACCAACCCTGTGCATGTGGGTGCCTACATAGCAGCCATTTCGATTGCGGTAATGTGCGCACTACCCTTTTGGGCGAAGCTCACGCGCCGAATTGAAACGCTTCACCTGTTATGGATAACACAATTTTTGGCGGGATCGCTGGCTATTGCCAGTGCGCATGCACCGACTGTTCAGGTGTATTGGGTGCTGACAATGCTGATGTTTATTATGAAGGCGAGTTATCTGTTGCTGTTCCCGTACCTAATGCGTGAAGAAAAAACCGAAAATCATGGCTTGGTCATTGGCATGGTGGCTGTTGTAGTCCATGTAGGTGCGATTTTCGGTGCTTCTGTCGGCGGTTCCGCATTGGAACATCTTGGCCCCGAGGCAAGTATGTACCTGATGTCGGCGGGAGATTTCGTGCAAATGGGAATTTGCTTGTTCCTTATTTTTTCCGGCAACTACTCCAAAACAAATAAAGAGAAAGCCAAAACAAGTAATGACAAAACACGAGTGGAAAAAAGTGAAAAGTTGACCCGCCCTGCCGGTGCCTGGATCGCATTGGCAAAGCTCAGTGGCCTGATGTTGTTGTTCGATATGAGCGCCTATCTTGTGCGACCATTCTTTTCCGTCTATTGGGAATCGATTTACGCCTCCGGCAACCAGACCATTACCGGAATTGTTTTTGCGATACCGGGCATGGTGGCCATCGTCGGCCTGATCATCAATAAATCGTTTCTGAAAAATAAATTTCGCAACCTGGACCATACCGCGGTGAACCTGCTCATCGGTGCGACCGGTTTGCTGTTGCAAGGATCATCGTCTCCCTTGCTCGTACTTATTGGTCGTTGTCTTTATGGGTGGAGCTTGTTTCAAGTTGTCGTCAAGCTGGAAGTCACTTTATTTCGTATCAGCCAGCCAGCTTTTTACGACCGCGATTTTGCAGTCACCAATTTCTTCCAGAATCTCGGCGTTCTGTTGGCGTCTTTCGCCGCAGGGTACATCGTCAGTTGGATCGGTGTGCCTATGTCGTTTGCGTTGGCCGCCGGTGGATTTATTTTCACCGCTATTATCGACCGACGCCTGTTTGGCGTTGACAAGCATCACCAACGTGGGCTGGCAGCGAGTAATACCTATCAACCGAAACAGTTGGTGCTGGAGGAAGGATGAATAACTACGTTGAAGAACTTGGCCTGAACCCATGGATAGACATCCGCTTACTGGATGTAGAGAAAGATATCGCAACGCTTCATTCGTGGTTCCTGATGGACTATGCCGCGTTCTGGAATATGCAGAATACTTCCCTTGAAGAAGCCCGGCAGATTTATAGCGAGATACAAAATGGAAATTGCATGGAGGTTTATCTCGGATTCTATAAAAACCGTCCTGCTTTTTTGATGGAGAGCTACTGGCCGGACCGCGATGAACTCGGTGAGCATTATCCCGTTAAACCGGGCGATATTGGTATGCACTTTATGGTTGGCCCAGCTACTGAAAAACCTATTCCCGGATTCACCCGCGATGTGCTGCGCCACATTATGGCGTTTCTGTTTTATCAGAAAAAGGCCAAGCGAGTAGTTGTTGAACCGGATGTGAGAAATGACAAGGTACACAAGCTGAATGCATTTGTCGGTTTCCATTATGACGGCACTATTCAGTTGCAGAAAAAGCAGGCCAGCCTGGGATTTTGTTCAAAGGAAAATTTTATAAACACACTACAGAGGGTAAATGCCAGTGAATCAATTTAATTATTATCAACCGGAATCTGCGGTCGCCCATTTGTCACCGGAGGCTTGGGCCAGTGCAAATCGCCACCTGGTTTGTAAAGCGCTGAGCGAATTCAGCCACGAGCAAATCTTCACACCCACATTAATTGAAAGCATGGATGGTGGATGGGCGCTTTATCAGGTTCAAGCAGACGAATCCAATTGCAGTTACTTTTTCAAGGCGAAGAAAATGTACCTGCGGCACTGGCGAATAGCGAAAGAATCCATTGAGCGGGTGATAGAGAAACCCTTGGGTAATCAAGATGGAAAATCGATTAATTTAGATGCTTTGGTGTTAATTAATGATTTCAAGCGAACGCTCGGCATAGCCGAAGAAAAGCTGCCTATTTACCTCGATGAAATCAGCAGCACCTTGTACGGTGCCGCTTATAAAATGCGGCATTCACCTATTCCCTGCAGCGAGTTGGTTGATGCGGATTACCAAACATTCGAATCGTCCATGACTGAAGGGCATCCCGGTTTTGTCGCCAACAACGGACGAATAGGATTTGATGCTTATGATTACCACGCTTATGCACCGGAAACCGGCAGTGCTTTCAATATTATCTGGCTGGCGGTACATCGGGATCACGCAAAATTTGCCTGCGTAAAGGACCTTGAATATTACAGTTTTATCAAGCGCGAAATCGGCGCGGAGCTGTTTGACAATTACGTTAACAAACTGGTCGCCATGGGCTTAAACAGCGACGACTATTATTTTATGCCGGCGCATCCCTGGCAGTGGTATACCAAGTTAAGTATTGCGTTTGCTTCCTACGTGGCGAACAGAAAAATTGTTCCGCTGGGAATCAGTACGGACGACTATGTAGCCCAGCAATCCATCCGAACCTATTTCAATAAATCGAATACTGAAAAGAGTTATGTAAAAACCTCGCTCTCTATTTTGAACATGGGATTTATGCGCGGCCTTTCCCCTTACTATATGAAAGGAACGCCGGCGATTAACACTGTGTTGCAAGACATTATTGCGAACGATAAAACCCTGAATCAGCTGGGATTTTCCATTCTGCGTGAAATCGCTTCAATCGGCTTCAGAAATTATTACTACGAATCCGCGCTCACCAAAGACAGCCCCTACAAAAAAATGTTCTCCGGACTTTGGCGAGAGAGCCCTATTCCACTGCTGAAAGGCAACGAACGACTGATGACCATGACGGCGCTGTTGCATACGGATTATGACGGTAACGCGCTGATCGCGGAATTAATAAACCGTTCAGGCTTATCGCCCGAGAGCTGGTTAACACAATATTTCGATGCGTTCTTGCAGCCGCTTTTGCATTGCTTTTATGCGCACGATTTAGTGTTTATGCCGCACTGCGAAAATCTGATTGTGGTGCTCGACGGATATATTCCGAAGCGGGTGTTCATGAAGGATCTGGCGGAAGAATGTGTCATTTTAAATAAGGATGCCAAAGTTCCCGAAGATGCCGCGCGGATGGTGGTGGACGTACCGGAAGATTACAAACTGCTCGGCATTTTTATCGATGTGTTCGACGGTGTATTCCGGTTTATGTCACACATTCTGGAAGAAAGCGGCACCATTGAGGAAGAGCAGTATTGGCGATTGGTGGCGCAATGCGCAAAAAATTACCAGGCACGACATCCGGAATTAGCGCATAAATTCCAGCGTTATGATTTTTTTGCGCCGACATTCATGCACTCCTGTTTGAACCGCTTACAACTTAAAAATAATTTGCAAATGATCAATCTTGCCGACCCGGCTTCCAGCCTGATTATGGCAGAACCGCTGAGCAATCCGGTGGCGCAATTTGCAGAAGAAAAGCTGACGGTTTATCGAGAGAAAGAAGTGGCATGCTGAGATCCGCGGCGTTGTTGTCGCGCCTGAAGGATGAAGTCAATGAGCTGCTTCCCGAATGCGCGATACATGTCGATTCTGAGTCATCCGACTGGAATGCCTGGAGTGAAGTTAGCGCGGTAAATATTGAGCACCTGCATAGGTATTTGAGCATGCAATATCCGGAAGCAGGCGCTCGATATTGGAGATCACGCGGCTGGGGACTATTGATCTGGCAGCCGATTTATCTGGCGGTCATTGCGGCGCATAAGTGCCAGATGATATTGCCGTTAAACGAGATGGGCCAGGATTTTCCTCTATCGGGAATTCCCTCAGGTGTTTTATTCAAGCGCTGCCAGTTTAAACAAGGGGAACTCAGTGATTGCGTTCAACGGATGGCGGAAGATCTTATAAACGGTTGTCGCACAGTGTATAGCTGTTGGCGAGAGTCAGCAGACATCACCAGAAAAAATGCGGATCGCGTGGTAGCGGATTGCGTTTTGTCGGCATTGCTTATGGTGTATCCAAAACGTGTCGATGCCATGGAGGAGCTGGGTGATTTATGGTTAACGACCATGGGGCTACAAGGAGCCGCCGGGTTTATCCGCTATAAAAATATGACGGGTGAATCTCGTTTGGCGTTGGATAAAAAAAACTGTTGTTTCAGGTATTTGTGCCATGGCCGCAACCCCTGTGATGTTTGTCCCCGCCAGACGATAGATGAACGATTAAAGCGATTGAGTCAAGCATCGACCTGAATGTGACCAGTTTTTCTGCGCTAAGGGTCAACCGCATTACAGCGGATTTATTGCACAGTACAGGCAACAATTATTTGCACAATAGGGGAAACAATCCATGGGCAGGTCGATGTACAAACTATTGGATAATCTGGATCGATATTCCGCAAGTTACAACGATATATGGTTCACTCCTGAGGAGCAGTTAGCCCTGCCCATCGAAGCATATTGTTCAGAAGAAATATTCCGCGAAGAGCAGGAAAAGATATTTTCCCGCGCATCAACATATGTGGGTCATGAAGCCATGGTTCCCAACATCGGCGACTGGTACGCATTACCTCACGAGGAGAATTCACGCGTACTGCTCAGGCACGAACATGGGATCGAACTTATTTCCAATGTTTGTCGACACCGGCAAGCTATTATGTTGGGCGGTACCCCGGACCCTGCCAATATTCGCCGGGGAACATTGGAGTCGACCAGTAATCGTATTTTTTGTCCGATACATGCCTGGAGTTACGATCAAACCGGAAAACTGTTGAACGCACCGAAATTTGCAAAGCAACCTTGCGCCAATTTACAACGGTTCCCGTTAAGCAATGTGTCCGGTTTACTGTTCGAGGGAAAACGCAACCCCGCAGCAGATATGGCCACTCTGTTTGCCATGCCGGAATTCGACTTCAACGATTATGTGTTGGGACATGTGGAGCCGCATTCTTGCGCCTACAACTGGAAAACTTTTCTTGAAATTTATAACGATGATTATCACATCGCCGCATTTCACCCGGGGCTGAGCCGTTACGTTAACAGCAAAGGTTTGAAATGGAATTACGGTGACTGGTTTAGCGTGCAGCGGATTGGCGTTACCTCCAACCTGAATCGTGCGGGCACAGAAGCCTATAAGACCTGGCACAGCGACTTACTTTCCTATAACGAGGGATTAACACCCGAGTTCGGCGCAATCTGGGCAACGTATTATCCAACGCACATGATCGAAGTTTTTCCTTACGCACTGGTATTGTCCACGTTATATCCGAAGTCTGTGCACAGCACCTTGAATGTTGTGGAGTTTTATTATCCGAAAAAATTGCTGGAAGAAAATCCAAGCCTCGCAGAATCCCACCGAAAAGCCTACATGGAAACCGCTCTTGAAGACGATGAAATTGCCGAGCGTATCGATGCCGGACGGCGGGCGCTGTATCGACTCGGCGTAAATGAAGCGGGGCCTTACCAAACGCCCATGGAAGATGGTATTCGTCACTTTCACGGATGGTACAGAGCGTTGATGAAGTGACAACAGCGATGAAGTAGCAACTGAATTGATTCACTCAGGACAACAACGATTTGTTTATTGTGGAGATGAATATGTTTATAGAATTACTGGCCTTAATAGGCTTGGGATTTTTTATCCAGGGCATAGCATTATTCTTGCATCCCGCACGAAAAACGGAACAAAAAACGGATTTGGTATGGGATTTAATCGGCGCTATAAGCCCGCGGATTTTTTTTATAGTCATCGCAGCAGCTATTGCCATTCCACTGCAAGGTTGGCTCTCAAGTTATAGCTGGATCCTATCAGCTCGCGAGCTCATCATGAGCACTCCTTTCTGGATACTCGTTCTGGTGTACATAGTGCTTATAGATCTTTTGGACTATTGGATGCACAGGGCACTGCATACCACCTGGTTTTGGCATCAACATGCCTGGCACCACGCTCCAAAAGTTATTTATTGGATTTCCGGCCTCAGAACGTCTCCCGGTCAAATTATTATAAGAATAATCCCCTCGACTATCTTTGCCGCATTTATTTCTTTTGAGCAATTTATAGATTTAGGTATATTTTTTCTTATTTTTTTTACGCTATCGCAACATTTTATCCATTCAAATATGCGCATTCCCTACGAACAATATATAGAACTGCTCTTTGTAACACCGAGATACCATATGGTTCATCACAGTGTTGCAAGAAAATACTCAGATTCTAATTTTGCACAAATTTTTGTTTGGGATAGGTTATTTGGCACCTATACAGATCCAGCATCTGTACCTGAGGATGCGCCTAGTGGCCTCAATTATAAAAATACTAACTTGCGTTTGTTATTTGGATTTCCACCACCGAAAACAGATACAGCCAAAGCTGCAAATAATCAAAAAGAAAACCTAAAGATTCATGGTTAATGGATTATTAATACAAAAATTTCAGTGTTCACTAAATACTAATTAACCGTGAATTAATTTGATAAGTGAGTTTAGGATGTATGGCAGGTTTTCTAATCGGAGCATGTCGTGAAATTGGCCACCCCCGATGCTGCATTGCGTTGGATTGCCAGCCCGATAAACCGTTTCCCAAAGGCTTACCGGGCTGGGGATGGATGGACTAATGACTACTGTATTCCCACAGGCAACTCCGCCGCTGCCGTTGCTTCCTGCTGAGCTTTTTGCGCACTGCGCACGCGGGCCTTGTATCTTTTGTGCCAGATAATCACACCGGTAATACTCAGCATCGCAATAACCAGCCCCATGACAGAAACCAGAATTCGCCCTGGCAGGCCCAGAATGCGCCCTGAGTGCAAGGGGAATTGGGCTTGTACAAAGAGATCCGCGGCGGTACCTCTCCAAGGGGTAAAGTCGCCGAGTAATTCGCCATTTTTGGCATCCAGGAATACAGCTTTATGCCCGACACCGCCAGCACCGTGCCCCTCTTCGGCAGTAAAAAACTCAATTCGGTATATGCCAAATTCCCGCGCATACCAGATGCTATTTACCGGTTGCGACCAGCCCTTCCCTGCGCCCGCTTGCTGCCCTAACGCAATGG
The DNA here is from genome assembly GCF_058800985.1 of Cellvibrio sp. GW822-FHT04B05. Classification (NCBI taxonomy): domain Bacteria; kingdom Pseudomonadati; phylum Pseudomonadota; class Gammaproteobacteria; order Cellvibrionales; family Cellvibrionaceae; genus Cellvibrio; species Cellvibrio sp. GW822-FHT04B05. The sequence goes on from NZ_JBXAMU010000002.1 coordinate 881,262, forward strand.
CCTGGGCAAAACCATAACGGGGTTCGATGGGGTTGTCGTGACCTGAGGGGGTGCGTTGATCGATAGGGGTTGGGGTCACATCGGACATCATGGACATGACGGGGAAAAACACTTCCCGGTACAGATTCAGGGAAAAGCCGGTGAAGGCAATGACAAACAGCAACACCCATGTCCACAGGCCGAAGGCTCGATGCAGGTCAAAATTCAATTTAGTTGGGCCACCGCTCCAGCGAATTTTCCACGCAGGCTTCCACCGTTGCCAATAACTGCTGCTGTCGGTATTTATCGACGAACGCGTTTGGGTATTGCGCTGGCGCTTTGGCAGGGTCAGGTAAAACCCGATAAAGCAATCGATTGTCCAGGTAAGTGCAATCACACCAAGCAACCAAAGTCCCCAATGGTCGGTACCCATAAATTCGGGAATGTGCAGACTAAAATGTAATTTGTAGAGAAAGGAGACGAAGTTTTCGGTAGTGATAGGCCAAACGGCGCCCCACTCCCTTTTACCCAAAATCTCACCGGAAACGGGGTCGACATAAACCTGGTTAAATCCGGGCTCATACAGCTTACCGGTTTCGGGATTAACCCTGGGTTCTACCCAATAGTAATAGGAGTGTCCGGGTTCGACCGCCAGCTCATAATAAGTTACCTGCACCTGGGGGTATTGCTGCTCCACTTGTTCAGCCAGGGTTGTCGCGCTCATTGGGCTGCCAGTAGTGGTGGTTTCCAGCAAGTGCGGATTAAGCCAATCATCCAACTCGTGATCCCAGGAAATAATAGCGCCGGTCAACCCGGTAATGACCAGAAATCCCGCGATCGTGAGTCCGAAATAACGGTGAAGCAATGTAAAAAATGCACGCATACGTTTGTCTCCTTGGTTGCGAGATGCCCAGTGTATCCAGAGGTCTCTTTGTGCCGGGTCTACACTGTTATTGTTTGGGCCCGGGAAATGACATCAAGGCACTGCAGCTTTCCCTGTCAGTGCCTTGTTTATTTGTTGCCGGTAATTACCCTGCCATTTAATTAATAGCGCCAGGTAATAGAGCCAGTTACGTTGCGGGGAGCGCCATAATTGGCCTGCCCCCACTGCGGACTCAACAGATATTTTTCATCCCCGACATTGTTTACATTCAGCGCTAAGGTCAGGTTTGTCGTCAGGGCATACCGGGCAAAGAGATCCACCAGCGCATAATCACCCTGTACCTGGGTGTCACCGTAATAGATTTCACTCTGCCAGTTAATACCCGCACCTATACGTACACCCGGCACTGCAACCAGGTTGTAAGCTGTGGCCAGCTTAAACTGGTGGGTTGGAATAAAACGACGAGTCTTGTCGCCATTATCATTTTCAACCCCAACGTGAGTGTAGCCGGCACTGATATTCAGGCCGGTAAGCACTTCACCGGCCAACTCCATTTCAAATCCATTACTTTCAAACCCGACACCCCGATAGATATTTAAACCGGATGCGGTATCACGGGTCACCCATTCACCAAAGTTCTCCTGGGTGGATTCAAAGTATGCCAAGGTGAGAACCGCACTCCCGTCAAAAACCTCTTGTTTAACACCAACTTCCGAACTCTCGCCACGTACCGCACCTAATGGGAGCAGCTCGGCGTTAACCCAGGTCTGGGCGTTGAACACTTCGCTATAGCTGGCATAGAGCATGGTGCCCTGCAGCACTTCATAAGTAATACCAGCATAGGGAACGGTTTCTTTGTCCGACGCAGCCTGCGGTGCACCGTAACTAATACCATCTTGCTTGATATCAACCGTACGTGCGCCCAAGAGCACCGAAAACTCGTCAGTGAGGTTCAGGCGGGTGGATACGTAATAGGAATCTTGCTTCTGATCGATGTAGGTAGACTGGGTTGCGGCATCGTAGACATCAAATTCAGGCAATGCTGTTTTCCCTTCGGCCCAAGCCGCACCGACAGGATTGTAATTCCATTCGTCGGTATAAATGGAACGTCCGGTCAGGGTGATGTCCGCCAGGTTAACCCCTGCTACCAATTCATGCTCTTGTCCCAACAGCGAAAAAGATCCGCTCACAAAGAGGTCAACAATTTCCTCTTTGTCTGCAGCCTCATAGAAACTGGCATGTGCCAACAATCCCTCTTCAGTAAGAGGGTCAGGCGCACCCGCCAAATAAAGAGACGTCCACTCACTGTCCAGGTCATTGCGGGTGTAAACAGCTTTCGCCATCCAATTCGTACCCAAGTCCTGTTCCAGCTCAACAAAGGTGCGGGTTTGTTCCACATCCTGATAGGCCCAGTCCGGTGCCGTATTAGTGGACACATCATAATCAGTCAGGGAGCCATCGCTGTAAAACAGTGGCAAGGCACCGGATGAATTACCATCACTGTGGCTGTCATTGATACTGTGACCCAGGGTAAAGCGCGTGGTATCAGTGATCGCGCCGCTGACAATACTGTAGAAGACAGTCAATTCTTTGCCGTAACGATCCAGATAGGAATCGCCATCCTGCTTGGCGACAACCAGGCGTCCATTGAGTTTGTCCGCAATTATCGGCCCGGAAATATCGCCATCCACCCGGTATTGATTCCAACTCCCGCCGGAACCGGCAACCGACACACGCAGATCTTCCGTCGGACGTTTGCGCAAATAGTTAATAGTCGCCGAGGGATTGGCGAGGCCAGTGATTAGGCCGGTCGCGCCTTTCACCACTTCCACCTGCTCATAAATGGCGGTGTCGTCATGACCATGGCCCAAGCCATAAGAAAAGGGAGCACCCATACCATCGTATTGAAAGTTAACAATGTCAAAGCCGCGCGCAGTGTAATAAGTACGGCCGGTTTCCACCTGCTCGACCGTGACACCGGGAACGTAAGCTAACAGTGAATTGATCTCCCGCAGGGAGAAGTCTTCGATTTGATCACGGGAAACAACCGATACCACTTGAGGTGTTTCCAGTACTGTCAGGTTCAGCTTGGTCGCTGTTTTTGTTTTATCGGCCTCGCCATAAACGTAAACAGTTTCAACATCGCCTTTGTTGGAATCTTTGTTAGATTTACCCGATTGCTGGCTGGTTTGAGCATAGGCACTACTGCTCCAAATAGCGCCTGCCACCGACAGAGCTAAAGCGCTACGAGATAAACTATGCATAACTACTCCCAAATAATCCTTTTTCCAAATCGAGTCGACCCGGAAATAAGTGAAATGTTTAGATAAATGACACTCTAAATCATTCGCAAATGAGAATCAATCTTGAAATTATTAGATGAGAGATAAATCGCAAATAGTATGAGTTGCCCCCTCCAGGGATAAGCTAAACAACAGAAGCAATCTTCGGCCTAAACTCGGGAGGGGCTCCTGCAAGCAAACTAAAAATCACCCTGCAAAGGTTGCCTCTTCCTCAAAACTGACGCCAATCAGATGCGGATATTTAATTAGCACCGCCAATGCAATTAAATCGTAGGCTCCATGCCAAAGCATAATGAGCACAACACTTTCACTGAAATAATAGGCAATCCCGAACACAATTCCGATCAGGGTTGCCACTACAAAGTAGATGAAGGAAATAAAATGCAAAAAACCAAAAATTATCGCCGGGAGAAGAATTGCGAGATAAATATTAATATGTGTTGCAAACCAGGCTTGCAATCCAATACGAAACAATAGCTCCTCACCAATCCCAGCCAAGACGGAAATGATGATCAATTTACCCCAAGAGTAACCGATAAAATGCCGTCCCATTTTTTTAACATCGGCAGTTAATTGTTCAGCTACTCCGCCACCATAAAGGTAAACCATATACATCAGCGCATACGTCACCACCGCGGCAAATACACCAAGCAATAAATCCACCACTGGTGACGCAAACCATAAATTCCATTGCAAATCCGCCGCAATAACAATAACCAAGCCGATAAATACAATAGAAAACTGGCTAAACAGAATGTAAGCGAAACTTATTTTATTATCGTTAGTTGTCATTACTTGCCCTGAAACTCCATTTACAACCCGGTTTTATTACCGCTTGCGCAAGTGCAATACCGCTTTATTTTGATCGATAACAAAATCGAAACGGCCGAGGATATCTACCCCTAGCAGGCCATCAAAATGGTCCATGTTATCCATGGGCAAACGCGCGAGCATGTGTTTATTGAAGGTGATATTGTCGATAGTAAAGGTATCCACCACAAACAAATAACTTTCAACCGAACCGCTCGCGGTATTCAATTGGATTGGTTTGGGTGATTTTACCAACGAGTAATGGCGATTGATAAAGTTGGCTGTTAAGCCGCTGAGCGATGCGCCCGTATCCAATAGTAACTTAACCGATTCGCCTTCTACTTTTACCGGCACCAAAAATTGGCTGCCAAAACGAATTAAAGGCACTGTTATTTCTGGCGGATTATTGTCATCACCCGGAGAATCCCCATCCAGCCTGGCGAGGATTCCTTCAGCACGCGCACGGGTTTCAGGCTGGTTGGCGGCCATTAGTGCATGATATTGCGCTTGCTCATTGTTATCTTTTTTGAGATTCATTTTAGCGAGCTGCAAATGTAACTCGCCGTTATCCGGTGTGAGCTTGATAAGATCATTCAATTGCGCCATGAGCCACTCATAACTCTCACCGAAAATGGATGGATTGTCGGTGAGACGAATTAAATATTTCGCCAAATAATCCAATGCATTGTCAATTTTTTGCGCATCGACTTCGGTGTTGATATAGCGGAACCAAATTCCAACCGATTCTTTGTGTTGCCCCTGCTGCTCATACACCCGCGCCAACAACCACAGCGCCTCGGTGTTTTTTGGATTCCCTGCCAATAATTGATTTAGCAGGCGCACCGCCTCACCGTAAGCACCATTGGCAATTAATTGATTGACACCCTCGATGGAGGATAAGGGAGCACTCGGTCTAAAATTATCTTGCTGCGATGCGACTTGTAATTCCGGATCAATTTGTATTGAAGGAAGGTCAGCGGAATTGATTGCTTGGGATTGAAGGGCATCGACATTCACACGGGTAGTCGCCGGTGGGCTGCCAGTCTGTCGCGCATGACGGTATTCACTGATATAAAAACCCAGTGCAAAGGTGATAGCTGAAATTAAAATCGTCTTTTTGGTATTCATCATTATTGTAGATTTAGATTGATTTAAACATTAAGCATTAACTTAAGATTGCAATTGTTTGCGAATAAATCCGGCCATTTTTTCCGGCTTGGTAATAGACGCAAAACGTTTAATCGGTTTGCCATCGCGTCCGATTAAAAATTTAGTGAAGTTCCATTTAATGGATTGCCCCAACCAACCCGGCAATTCCGCTGTGAGCCATCTAAATAATGGATGGGCACTTGGGCCGTTGACATCCACCTTGGCAAACATAGGAAAAGTCACGCCGTAATTGATTTGGCAGGTCTGCGCAATTTGCGCGGCATCGCCCGGCTCCTGATTGCCAAATTGGTTGCAGGGAAAACCGAGGATCACCAAACCCTCATCAGCAAATTCTTTATAGAGCGCTTCAAGGCCGGCGTATTGGGGGGTGAATCCGCATTTGCTCGCAGTATTAACCACCAATACTAATTTGCCTGCGTAGTCAGACAGTGCAACGGGAGTTCCGTTCAGGGATTGGGCGGAGAAGGTATGGAAAGGGCTCATGGTTCACCTGGAAGATGGCTGGCGAAAGTGGCATGAGCCCAGCCTGCACGGATGGGGAGATTTAATCAACCCCAGCCGATCAGTATTCAGCGGCAGGTTTATCCAGCGATTTAATCAGGATATTGCGATAAAACGCTTCCGCGCCTTCCGATTGGATCTGCAATTTACCGCGGGTCAAGGGGACGAATTTACCATCCACTTTTTCGCGTGAATTAAAGCCGCGAAATACCTCTTTGCCATTCACTTTGTGGATCAACGTCTTGCCATCGGCGATAACCTCCATAGTGTCCCATTCACCACTCGGATGTTCATAGTTGCCGAGTTTTAACACGCGCGCCGCAATATCTTTGCGCAGTGGCAGCTTGGGATCGTAACGATAGAATTTCCAATCGCCCTGATTGGCATCACCTGCATGCACATCAATAATCACACCATCGAGGCTGTGATAATCACCGCTGTCACCTTCCTGTACCTGGAATTCGTGACTGCGCATCCAGTGTTCGCTTTGTGCGCCATGCGGACCAACAGCGTAGTAAAGCAGGCCGCTATCGCGCACCACATCCAAACGTGGATGCCATTTTTTCTTGCCCCATTTAATGTCGAACTTCAAATGAAAATTTTCATATTCATCAAGGCTGGTCAAACCACCCCACTCCTCACCGGATACCCGCAGCAAACCATCAACAACCGAAAACACTTTTTTCGGATCATTATTCACGCCGCGCGGCTTGTGTTTGGAAACCAGATTGTACTCATTGGTCTCGGGCTGGTAGCTCACATAGGTTTCCCATCCGGTAAGGTCTTTGCCGTTGAACAGGGATTTCCATTCATCAGCCAATACCGCATTACTGGCCAGCAGGCCGCACAGTGAAAGTCCCAGAAGTAGTGGTTTCATTATCATTTGTCGCATCATTGTTATACTCGCATCGTTGTTTTAACAGGTGCGAAGACTAGGTTGGGCGCGACTGCGAGTCCATATAGACAGATAGACAATTACAGTCCTTTACCTGAAGCCCCATTGATTACTCAATGGGGCTTCAGGTTATTTCTTCATGCATTGTGTTAAAGGGGGAGTAACCAATAACCCTCTCGAACAACCCAACCCTAAGTAGGATTGCGAGATATTAGCGTGGCCGAAAACTTACCAATCACAAGCGGGATGCCCCATGGGATATCCTGCTGCACAAGTGCAATTGGGGTTGTAAGGCGGGCAGTTAGGATGGCCACCGCCAATCCCTCCACCACCTGTATTCCCATTTGGAACGCCGGACAAACTACCGTAGCTAACTACATCCAAAGTCCCATCAGTTTTTTGATAGCGGACACGAAAATCGTACGCGGTGTTGTAATTAAATCGCAGGCTGGTATATGCATTCCCGGCAACGCCATAACCTGAACCGCAAAAACTGTAGCTTGCATTAGGCTGGTTCGCAGGTTTAGCGCATACCTCGATCCAACCACTGCCATTGGATTGTGGACAAGTTGTCGATTCGCCTTCAAATCCTTGCAAATAAAAAGTTCCCTGATAGCTGGACGTGTGAGGAATCGTATAACAAAGGGCAAAACTACTTTGCGAAAATGCCCAAAGTATTACCATTGAAATCATCGCCAATAATTTTTTCAACTGCATAATGTATCTCCAATTTCTGGTTGATTTATTGGCTTACCCGATACCCCTTCAGCAATCCTGATTGAATAACCTGAGCTAGCCAAACCATGACACTGCTGAAAATAAAACAGCAAATTGTCAATTGCGATCCTAGCGAACGAACAACAGGTACGAGGTTCGACTTTACATTTCAATGCCATAGATTTGTAAGGAAGTGTAAGAAAGGAAATATGTGTCTATGAATAGTTACAGCCACAAGCTGAACTTTTCTTAACTTAATTTACTGCGCAGCTTATTATTAGGTGTTCCATTGACTGTCTACGCATTTAAATTTGAGACGGAAAATTACAACAACTTTTATGACACAACGAATGGAAATGTTGATGCTGAAGTCACCACCGCCATTGGCGGCGGCAGACATATGGCTTGGGCTGAAAAGGCGAGAGGAAACACGGAAAACCTAACATTATCAAAGCCGATAATGAACTAGTATTTATTTAATCACGCACAGACACATCAATATCTCAAGGAACTAACACCGGCTGAGGCATGGAACAACCAAAGTGCCAGCAAGAAAAAACCTTTGATATTTTCAGCGTGGAATGGTGCATTAACCGGAATTTATTTTTCACCACTGTCCGGGGTTTTTATCACCCATGAAGTGAGAATATCTAATTTTCCTGCCATCAGGATTAATTAATGGCAGGAAAATTAGAAATAATTAGCAATTTATTAAAAAACTTTGTCCAGATTTTGTGCGATTGTCCAGAAAACGAATCTGGAAAAAGCAGCACGTCGTTAACTGGACAGCGGACAGCACAACAGGAAAATAGGGATAGTTAATAATTTATTAAAGAGCGCTGTCCGTATTTTGTTCGGCAATCCAGAAAACGAACCGGGGAAATCCGTACGTCGTTAACTGGACATTGGACAACATACTTGATATCGCCTTAGTTTTTGCCATTAATAGCCATATGTTTTTGTAAGAAAACATCTATTGCTTCCAACGTTTTTATCTGACTATCTTCATGAGTTGGCCAATGCTCTCCTTTCGGCAACTCTAAATACTCAACAGGACTATCCAGTTTTTTAAGTTTTTTATACATCTTCAAAGAGTTTTCTTCAAAGTTAATCCAACTATTTTTCTTACCCGCAATTAAAAGCAACGGCTTTTTAATTTCATCAGCGTGGTGATAAGGTGATACCTTTTTAATATCCCATTTACTATTGAAAATTTCCCTATTTACGCTCCACACCATACTGTGGTAAAAATTAATCATATCCATCACACCATTAATGCTGATGCCACACCGAAATAAATCCGGTGTACTAATCAAACCCATTGCAGCTGCATACCCTCCAAAACCAGTACCGATAATACAAATTCTATCACGATCAGCAATACCTTGATCGATCAGCCAATTTGTACCATCGGTAACATCATCCTGAATGGCGTAACCCCATTGTTTATAACCTGCCTCACGTAATTGATTACCAAACCCGGTAGAGCCACGAAACTGTGGCTGCAAAACAACATAGCCCCGACTTGCAAAAAACTGTACATAATTATTGAATCCCCACTCATCCCTTGACCAAGGGCCATCATGCAACATCACAATTAACGGCAGTTTTTTAAGGTCCAAATCAGGAGGAACCGTAAGATAAGCAGGGATCTTTAATTGATCACGAGCCACATAACTAACCTCTTTCATTGATGCCAGTTTTTTATTGCTCAATTGAGGAAATTGCTCAGCCATAAAGGCTAAATTTTTGGTCTTTGTATTAAAGTGGAAATATGATGGCGGCATTACATCTGAATAAATCTCAATAATAAATTGATCATTCGCAAAAGTTCTTGAAACCTCATCAATTCGAGAGTCAGGAAATTTTTTCTGAATAGCTTTTTCAATAGGAGCAAACACCGGATCTTCATATAAACCAATAACTTCGCCTTTGGTTAAATCATACCGATGCAGATCCATCTGGCCCTTTGAATAATCGTCATCCTCCAGATTCTCACTTGTTACTACTAATATATTGTTATCATTTTCATCGAAAAACCATGGCATTAATCTATTACCATCCAAAAATTTTAATTTTTGCAAGAGTGTCCATTCTGCATTCGGTGTTTTACGATAATAGCTTTTAACCAATCCGCTAGAACCATTTGAGTATTTGACACCCACACGCACGTTTCCTTCGTTATCAACCACCCAACGAGAAAATCCCATAGGATTTCTATCCACGAGAACTTTTTCACCAGTATTCACGTTTACCTTATGAAGCAAGTAAGGGTTTTTATCCAAAATAAGATTAATATCCTGAGTTTTATCATCTATCCTTCGCTCTAAGACAGCGAGGATATGCCCGGAATCTGTATCCAACCAATCAACAACATGTGGGTTAGGCAGCTGCCAACCATATCTATTGCTTGATCCAACCTCTATAACCTTAATATCTTTACCATCTCTGCTAACACTAATTAAACGTGAAATATTGTAATTCAATCGACCAGATTTATGTGTAATGCGTACGGTAACAATCAAACGTTCCTCATTTTCCCACTGATAATCAAGGATATAAACTCCTTCAAATGGGATCACTACTGGTGGTTGTTTATCTTTTTTGTCCGAAAATTCCTGGATTACCAACAAAGGCTTTCCCTCATAAATTATCGTGGCAGCTAGAAAATTTCCCTGTGGCGATATTTGAGGATTACTGAATGCAGGTAATTTGGCGAAATCAGATGCAGGTATTTGATCTGCATGTGCAACAATGTAGATCAAAAATAAAAAACAAAAAGTTATTATCCTTGTAATCATATTAATTTCCTCAATTTATATATCATCTTATCTAATGGTTTTATTTACTTTTAATCGTAACACAGCACGAAAAAATTGTTAATTACAGTTAGTTTTTATCATCAAAAAAGCACATAAAATTTAATATGTATTACAAACCCATGATCTACTATTAAACCCTTTCTATGCCGGGAAAAACATACACCCCCGGAAAACTACTGATGTTTTCAGCGTGGAATGGTGCATTAACCGGGATTTATTTTTCACCACAGTAAAGGAAACAAAACTTTAAACAAGGAATAACAACGGACTTGACTGTCCGGGGTTTTTATCATCCGCGACGTAAACACTTCTTATTTTCCTGCCATCAGGATTAAGTAATGGCAGGAAAATAAGACATGATTAGCAATTTATTAAAGAACATTGTCCAGGTTTTGCACGACTTTCCGGAAAACGAACCCGGAAAAAGCAGTACGTTGTTAACTGGACATCGGACAGCACAGACAGGAAAATAAGCGATAGTGAGCAATTTATTAAAGAACATTGTCCAGATTTTGTGCGATTGTCCGGAAAACGAACCTGGAAAAATCAGCACATCGTTAACTGGATATCGGACAGCACACCTTAAATTACCTAATAGGGATAACAAACTCTATTGGTTCATGAACATATTTGGGAATAAATAAAATTCCAGGCGTATATGTAATGGCGTTATCCGCAATGAATTCAATTGTTCCAATTTTATCCATGTGAAATGCAGTAAAGGTATCGTATTTGGTTAACTGATATTTAGTAGGTTCCTTTGAGAATGCATCCTTAACCACAATCCCAAGAACGATTTCATCCATTGCATACTCTGCAAATATTTTCACCTTCAAACTTTTTGAAGGATTTGAAATCCATCGCCCGTATTCTTTATAAACTCTGTAATTTGATTCCTTTATTCTATCAATGACTGCCAGCACCTCTTTTCTGTCCAAATTTATATCACTGGGTACTTTCGAGATTAGACTACTCAGGATATCTAAAACTTTTCCATGTCTTTTTTCTAAATCAAGAATTTTAAAATAATCATCAATATTATATTCATCTTCAATTAACAGAATGTTTGACAAATGAGCACCTACATATTTAGGCGAATTTGTTTGAAGAGAACCGATAGGCCATAGCTGTACTCCTATCTTTTTAAACCCCGATGATATTTTATTCTCAATAACTGCGCTTAATAAGTAGGTTAAGCATCCATTTTCTTTAGTGAAGAAATTGGCCTTATCCCCATATAAAATAGATGCTTGCAGATCAATTTCATTTAAATATTTAGACATGATTAAGGCCTCTCATTTCCTAATGGTTTTCTCCCAGTTGCAGCTAAATGCCCATACACTAACGTTTTTTCAATAGCTAAAGCAGATAGTCTGCCGGGGATATTTTTCATTAATACAGATGCTTGATATGAGCCTGCCCCATAGGTTCGATTAAGCTCATTAACTTGAGAGTTTGCACGCCTGGATGTGCCGTCCTGATTCAATGTTGAACCACTGATACCGAACTTAAATACAACGCCAGTCCGCGTATCTGTAATCGAGTAAATATGTTGAGATTTGGTACTGCTTTTTGAATTGCCATGAGTTTGAGATTTAGCAAATTTAACAAGCTTTGCTCCACCAGCAGCTAGAGCTAACGCAATTAATTTTGGATTAGGTGCAACCCCCATCGCAGGTTGTTGATCACCGGGAACTGGTGATGTTTGCGCCGTATCATCCGATACAGGGGTATTTTGCACTTTTGAGCTATCAATCGTTGCAACAATAGTTTCACCATTCTCAACATAAGCATACTGGTAAATACCTTGTCCAACTAATGAATTCACGAACGCCTGTGCATCCATCACGCTAAACATTGTTTGATTATTGCTAGCTTGAGCCGCTGCAGCAAAACGTTCTAATTGCCTGTTGCCCTCAATAACGACTTCCAACACCTGCTGCTGTGCATGCACAAAATCTTGATAACCGGGATCTTTATCACGTTGATAACCCGTTGGATCGGTGTAGCTCAACGGATTATTCCCTACATAGGAATACCGGTTGTAGTTTTGCGAATCGTACGGCGATTGGATGTAAATATCCGCACTCAGGAATCGACCAAGCCCCGGATCATACACACGCCCACCCATGTGAATCAGGTTGTGATTATCCAGTTGGTCATGGCCAGTATATCCGTTTGATGTCAGGAAATTCTCGGTGGGATTACCCGGTTTCCAATCGGATTTTTGCCGTTCGCCCCAGGTGCTGAAACTCATGCGATTAACGAATTGGCCGAGTGCATTGGTGGTCGCTTCCACTGAACCCAAATGATCGGTGTGTAAGTACACGGTGTCATTTGCGCTTTCTGTGCCGTTGGTGACGGTTCTGTTATTTAAAATAACACCATCCACATAACTTTTTTGCGTTGTGGTTGAACCATCCACAATGACTTCATACACACCACCGGCAAGTTTGTAGGTGGTTTTGGTTCCACTCACTTCTTTATAAAGCTCGTGGTCCGGACCATAGTAGAAATCAGTGATGGAAGCGCCCGCAATACGAGTGGGTTTGTTGAAGGTATCGTAAGTAATAGTTTCACTGCCACGCGCCGTCATATTGCCGTATTTATCGTAGCTGTAATTGACGCCACCGGCTGAGGTGACGGCATGGATACCGGCGTTGCGCACTTGCTCGTATTGCAGTTGGCCGACAGCGTTATTGAAGGCGGTGCCGGTTAATACATCGGAACGATGGACCAGGTTGCCCAAACCGCCGGTGTCGTACTGGTAGGTTTGGGTCCTGCCAAATAGACCGCTGGTAGTCGACGTGGTTAGGCGATTGAGTTTGTCGTAACCAAAGCTTTCCGTGGTGTTTTCAAGGGCTAGCCCGTTGTTGTCGGTGCGGGCGGTGGTGCGGGAATAGAGATTACCCAATGAGTCGAAGGCGTAACTCAGGTTCTGGATATCGCCATTGAGGTTGGTAACCGGATTGTTGTCACTTAGTCGACCGGATTTAATACTGCTGAGCCGACCACTGGTGTTGTCGAATCCGGTTTGGGTGACGACACCATTGCCCCACAACTGATTACAGCGCAATGGGAGGTGAGTTTATAGGGCTCACAGACCCCAATGCACTTTTTTCTTTAGCGCGCTTTTACACAGTCACGCAAGCGGGCTGGTGTGTGCGCAACGCACACCAGCCCGATATTGCACGGCAGTCACAACAATAGAATCGCAATAATCAACAGCAATATTTTCAACAACTTTTTCATACAACGCTCCGTAATTTTTTGGAGCGATCAGCCTAAACCAGGTGCACCGTAGACCTTTTGTCTCGGAGCGCTCATAGATGACGCACCAAGACACTGACCTTTGGTCATCTGTTTGTCTGCGGCTCTAATATTTCATGCAGTGACAATCGTTATTGGCTGAATAGCCTCTTTGCAACTAAGAGGAAGATGATCCGTTAAGGAGTGACCATTCCGCAGCCGCGCGGGTGGATTGTTGTGCGCGCAAGCACACGACAACACGCACGCGGGGCTACGCGCGGCGATTCATTTTTTTAGTGTGGGCAAACCCGTTCCGCGCGTAATGCACAAGCTTGCTACTAACAAACCATAATGTTATGCATCCGTTAGCCACTCATGCATTTTTTCGATAGCTTTCAACAGTAATAACACTAACCAGGTTCGCGTATTTTTTTCACGTATTGGCTGGTATTTCTTTTTGTGCTTTGCTTTCGTCTTCATTTTTTTCACCGTGATATTGAACACGGTTACGGATTGTATGCGCCTTAAAAACTATTTCAGTCATTAATGGATCAGCGCTCTATGACCCATTAATGGCTGTGATGTTTTGCGTTTTATGTGTGCGCGGCGGTGGGACTGGATGGAGAGGCAGACTACTTCCGCGCAGATTTGCAATGTTGCTACGAAGTACCACACGGTAAAGCTTTTAGTTTCTTTGCGATTTGCCGCCACCTTAAAACAACAGCAGCCCCAGGACTGGGACGCGTGCTGGAAAGAGGAACGACTGCAAGTGCGGAGGACGATAAACAAACAATGCTGCTAAGCGCATGACCGTGTGGCGCGGTGCATGCGCTTTTGCTTTTTGCACGTACCGTGACACACGGTGATGTGCGTGCTGCGGCTTTATTACATGCCGAACGAGGGCTCGGATTTCTTTTTTTGCGCCACCTCATATTGCTGCTCTATCTCAGCATTTAATTCAGCGCATTCTTCATCTGCAAGAATCTTGGTTGCAAACGGCCCTCTAATCGTGCTGTTGTTTCCATTTATGACAAAGAATTCCAACAATTTAGAACCATCGTTTTTTACTCTCGATATGACATGGTATTTGCTCATCATTTATTTCCTTTTTCATGGTTAGGATGGATGTTTGATTCTCTAGCCGCCATGTTAAAAAAGCTACTACAAAATCACGATTTCTCCACTTTTTAAACATCCGGCTCCTCATCCATTTCCCGCATCAACTCATCAAGCAAGGTTTGTTTATCTTCCAGTCGCGCCGGATGCGTTTGCGCGTGAACCGCACGTAATTCTTCTATGCTCACATGGGTGTAAATTTGCGTTGTCGATATATCCGCGTGGCCCAGCATCACCTGGACAAAGCGCAGGTTAGCACCGTTTTCCAGCATGTGCGTAGCCATCGCATGATGGAGTAAATGGCAATAAGAGATAGTTAGCAATTTATTAAAGAACATTGTCCAGATTTTGTGCGATATCCAGAAAACGGACTTGGAAAAATCAGCATGCCGTTAACTGGACGTCGGACAGCATAAATCAACTATCAGCAAGATTTAAGTCTTCACCAGCTACAGTTAATACTTCCAATGACTCACCATGTTTGTCTACAAACTCTACTTCATAGTCATTATTTTCATAACATATTAATACAGCACCTTTACAGCCTGAATTAACTTTTTCTGATAATTTCTTTTTTGAAATAACAACATCATAATCATTAAATATCATTTTTTATTTCCCTGGAATTGCGGTTACAAGCCTTACAACATTATCGTTATTACGAATCCAACCAAATGTGACATCTATAGTTCTGCCATTAGCACCAGTAATAGATATTACTTGATTAAATTTCTGTCCATGTTGAGTTAAGTTTGTAGGAGTAGCTAATTTTTCATTAAAAATTATTTGTTTCGCTAAAGCGTCTTTGTTTTCCTTATTAAAACCAAGCGCTTTCTCAAACCAGTTAGCTTTGCTACCACCGACTGGATGATCTTTATTTAATAAATATTTTTCTAATTTATCATTAACACTTGATCGAGTTGCTGTACTCAACGCTTTATCTGCCGCTACCTTAGTCGCACGAGCTTCCCATGCAGCCTTCCCTAAAACACCAAGCTCACCTCCCACAGCCAAAGACATCAATCCCAGTTGCTGCTCCGCCATATCAACACGCATAGCTTGCATACATTGCGCATCACCACCACACTGCTGTCTTATGCCTGGCTCAAAATTATAAACCCTAAATGGTCCTGCTCCCCATGACGGTACATTGTACGATACCGTTTGAAAAATACTGCTCGCACTCACTGAGTTAACGGTATTTAAATCTACCATTGCTGTCAGCGTATATACCCCATTTTTATCTTGTTCCCATTTGTATGCGGTATTTATATTGGAGTAGGTGTTAGCCCACGACCAGGAAGTCGAATGGTTATGGTACATATCCATCATGTAATCGAATATTTCCGTCCTGTAACCCGTTGGATCGGTATAACTCAACGGATTATTAAACGTATAGCTATAACGATTGTAACTCTGCGTGTTGTACGGCGATTGGATGTAAATATCCGCACTCAGGAACCGACCAAGGTTCGGATCATAAACCCGCCCACCCATATGAATCAGGTTGTGATTATCCAATTGGTCATGACCGGTAAATCCATTGGTCGTTAAGAAACTTTCCGTCGGTGTTCCCGGTTTCCAATCCGATTTTTGTCGCTCGCCCCACGCACCAAAACTCATGCGATTGACGAATTGGCCTAATACATTGGTGGTGGCTTCTACCGAGCCCAAATGATCTGTGTGCAGATATATTGTGTCATTCGCGCTTTGTGTGCTGTTGGTTAGCACACGATTGTTCATGATCACACCATCCACATAACTTTTTTGTGTCGTGGTAGAACCATCAACAATGACTTCATACGCACCACTCGCGAGCTGATAAGTAGTCTTGGTGCCGCTGACTTCTTTGTACAACTCGTGATCCGGGCCGTAGTAGAAATCAGTGATGGAGGCGCCGGCAATGCGGGTCGGTTTGTTGAAGGTGTCGTAAATAATCGATTCACTGCCTCGCGCCGTCATGTTGCCGTACTTGTCGTAGCTGTAATTCACTCCGCCGGCAGAGGTCACCGCGTGAATACCGGCATTGCGGACCTGATCGTATTTCAATTCGCCGACATCGTTATTAAACGATGTGCCCGTTAATACATCCGAACGATTCACCAGGTTACCCAGACCACCAGCGTCATATTGGTAGGTTTGGGTCCTGCCAAATAAACCGCTGGTGGTGGAGGTGGTTAAACGATTGAGTTTGTCGTAACCATAAGACTCCGTAATATTTTCCAGTGCGGCGCCATTACTATCGGTTCGCGCTGTTGTGCGTGAACGCAGGTTACCCAACGAGTCAAAGGTGTAGCTGAGGTTCTGGATATCACCGTGTAATGCGGTGAACGAATTGGTGCTGCTTAAACGGCCGGATTTAATACTCGATAACCACCCGCTGCTTGCATCAAACCCGGTTTGGGTTACAACACCATTGCCCCAAAGTTGATTGTTGAATGCACCGCGTGCGTCGAGGAAATAGGAAAGTGAAAATTCTTATTTTCCTGCCATCAGGATTAATTAATGGCAGGAAAATTAGAAGTAATTAGCAATTTATTAAAGAACTTTGTCCAGATTTTGTGTACTGTCCGGAAAACGAACCTGGAAAAATCAGCACGCCGTTAACTGGACAGCAAAATCTACTGTTTAGTTACGGTATCTGCTTTACGCCATTCTTCGATTTTATGTTTAATGAAATTTTCGTATTCGACCATTAGTGAAATGTTGTTGTTGCTTAAATGATAAGTAACACCAAACTCAGATATGTTTTTTTCGAAATCACAATTATCAATTTTATCATCCATTCCCGACCGTCTACACATCCCAATCAAATTATATTCATTTTCTTTGTAATCCACGATATACCACCTTTCAGGTGAGGGTGTAATTCTAAAATATTGAGTATATTTATCTTTCGAAAGAATAGGTTTTTCACTGATATATTCCTCTAAAACATTTTTGCTTACACCGGCAAGATCAACTTCCGAACCATATAGAACTAAACTATTCTCTTTAGATGGTCGCTCACGAATTTCATAAGTAGGAATAAATGCCTTTATTTCTTCTTCTTGAAATACTAACGCAATGTCTTGTGTCCCATCATCAAACATCCCATCCGAATTTTCATCAGGGGCATGTAGGACATAATCACTTGGTATTTTTAAACCTGCAAAATCAACATATTCCTTTCTTGATTCACAACCTGTCGCCAAGAATATAAAAACAAATACCATTAAAATATTTTTCATAAAATTCACCATTAATTTTTATCGCAAGCTGGTATACAGTAAAAACGCTCTAGTGCAGGCTCATGTTTGCCTGTTCCATAGCTACCGCCATACCATCGTCGATCTATTGAAAATTTGTCAAAAGCTTCATGATGGTAATCTGTAATCTGTCGGGGAGACAAAAAGAATGGTGTGTTTTTGTTATCTCTGGTAGTGGCATCCAAATGCCTTATTGCAATATCTTTTCCAAGCTCAAGGGTTTTGGCTTTAAGTTTCTCATGCGATAGCGCTAATTTAGGGTCACCAGTTAGCAATCCATATTTAGCATTTGTACGCACCGATTGCCCAATTCCAACCCAGTAAGCACCCATTTTCACACCGTGCATATTAATAATATCGGATGAATCGCCCCAGGTCGCAAAGCCCACGCAGCCAATCGGATCGCCTGCGCTACATCGACCTTGCCACATTTCAGCGAGTTTACCTTGATTAACTAAATCATATTGAGCCTGTGTGGGCTTTAAAGGATTTTTACCAACAGCAGATATTCTATTATCTTTCACCTGAAAAATAGAACTAACACTGACCGACGTCGTTTCAGTCCAAATTGCATCACTATCACGATTAAGTGACCAACTTCCGTCGTCGTTCTTGCTATAAGCTGCATACGTAGTCGTTGTATTTATTGTGCAATTACAAGCACGCATATCACTCGCCCACGACCAGGAAGTCGAATGGTTATGGTACATATCCATGATGTAATCGAATATTTCCGTCCTATATCCCGTTGGGTCGGTGTAGCTCAGCGGATTATTAAACGTATAACTGTAACGATTATAACTCTGCGTGTTGTAAGGCGATTGAATGAAGAGGTCTGCACTCAGGAACCTGCCGAGGTTCGGATCGTAAACCCGCCCACCCATATGAATCAGGTTGTGATTATCCAACTGGTCGTGACCGGTAAATCCATTTGAGGTTAAGAAACTGTCTGTGGGATTACCCGGTTTCCAATCCGATTTTTGTCGCTCGCCCCAGGTGCTGAAACTCATGCGGTTAACGAATTGGCCAAGTGCATTGGTGGTGGCTTCTACTGAACCCAAATGATCGGTATGGAGATAGTGGGTGTCATTCGCAGTTTGGGTTGATCCTGACAAGGTGCGGGTATTTAAAATGACACCATCCACATAACTTTTTTGTGTGGTGGTTGAACCATCGACAATGACTTCGTAAACACCACCGGCGAGTTTGTAGGTGGTTTTGGTTCCACTCACTTCTTTGTACAACTCGTGATCCGGGCCGTAATAGAAATCAGTGATGGAAGCGCCCGCAATGCGCGTCGGTTTGTTGAAGGTGTCGTAAAGAATCGATTCACTACCACGCGCCGTCATATTGCCGTAGTGGTTTAGAAACGATGACTAACAACGGAGCTTACTGTTCGAGGTTTTTATCACCCATGAAGTGAGAATATCTAATTTTCCTGCCATCATGATTAATTAATGGCAGGAAAATTAGACATAATTAGCAATTTATTAAAGAACTTTGTCCAGATTTTTTGCGATTGCGCAGAAAACAAACCTGGAAAAATCAGCACGTTGTTAACTGGACATCGGACAGCACAGTGCGATTGTCCAGAAAACGAACCCGGAAAAAGCAGCACGTCGTTAACTGGAGAGCGGACAGCACAATATTTTTTAATTAATTTGACTGGATAAGGGATTTCACATTGTTACATCTAAAACAAAAAAAGGTATAAATCATTCCACAATCTGCAATACAATATTCATCATTAATTGAATCTAACTGAGCATAAAAAGACATTTTTTCCTTACATTCATCACATACAGGAATATCCTCTCCTTGAATAAAATCAGGCACTCCGCCGAGCTTATGCCGAGTCCCTATATTCTCCTCAGCCCACTTAAAGCCAGGTAATTTTTTGGCTTCATCAGATAAAGGTTTTACTTCAAGTTTAAAAGGAGGAATTTTTTTCATTTCCAATATATCCTGCATTTATTAAAAATCATTTATTGTATGGATGAATTCGATAATTATTTAAACCAAAATCATCCATCATTTTTCCCAGCTGTTGATAAACATCTTTTACTGATGCGTTTGGATTTCTATCAATAAAATCCTGCCAAATCTTGTTCCATCCACCTGGCATATTACCAAGACCATTTCCATGAATACCTTTAAGATGGGTTTTTTCTCCTAAAGTAACTGTATGCTGATCAATATTAATACCTTTTGATTTAAAATATTTGCTGAATTGACGTGGAAATAGATGGTGGTCCATAGTTTTAGCTGGGGGTAATGCTTTAACCTTCCCCGGCCCCGCCACCATCATTACTAAACTCAATCCATTAATTAATGGCCCTGCTCTACCATTCCTCGCTGCTTCCTTATTAGCATCAATCTGCGGATTAGACCTCAATGCTAAAATTGAACCGTTCTCGCCCCACACAATTCCCATTGTAAGCTCTTCAGCTAGAATTGCCCCTGCACCATAAAATGGATTTCCTTTCAACGGCGCAATAATTCCTGTTGATCCTTGAAGATAACCACCGTATCCATTACCAATATTCTGCGCTTGAAAAATGGAACTGACACTCACCGAGGTCGTTTCATTCCAAATTGCATCACTATCACGATTAAGTGACCAACTTCCGTCGTCGTTCTTGCTATAAGCTGCATACGTAGTCGTTGTATTTATTGTGCAATTACAAGCACGCATATCACTCGCCCACGACCAGGAAGTCGAATGGTTATGGTACATATCCATGATGTAATCGAATATTTCCGTCCTATATCCCGTTGGGTCGGTATAGCTCAGCGGATTATTAAACGTATAGCTGTAACGATTATAGCTCTGCGTGTTGTAAGGCGATTGAATGTAGAGGTCTGCACTCAGGAATCTACCGAGACTCGGATCATAAACCCGCCCGCCCATATGGATAAGATTGTGATTATCCAGATGATCATGCCCGGTAAATCCATTCGAGGTTAAGAAGCTTTCTGTCGGGTTACCCGGTTTCCAATCCGACTTTTGTCGCTCGCCCCAGGTGCTGAAACTCATGCGATTGACGAATTGACCGAGTGCATTGGTGGTCGCTTCTACTGAACCCAAATGATCGGTATGGAGATAGTGGGTGTCATTCGCAGTTTGGGTTGATCCTGACAAGGTGCGGGTATTTAAAATGACACCATCCACATAGCTTTTTTGTGTTGTAGTGGAACCATCGACAATCACTTCGTAAATACCACTCGCGAGTTTGTAGGTGGTTTTGGTTCCACTCACTTCTTTGTACAGCTCATGGTCCGGACCATAGTAGAAATCGGTAATGGAAGCGCCTGCAATGCGCGTGGGTTTGTTGAAGGTGTCGTAAACAATAGTTTCACTGCCACGCGCCGTCATATTGCCGTATTTATCGTAGCTGTAATTCACTCCGCCGGCAGAGGTCACCGCGTGAATACCGGCATTGCGGACCTGATCGTATTTCAATTCGCCGACAGCGTTATTAAACGATGTACCCGTTAATACATCCGAACGATTCACCAGGTTACCCAGACCACCAGCGTCATATTGGTAGGTTTGGGTCCTGCCGAATAAACCGCTGGTGGTGGAGGTGGTTAAACGATTGAGCTTGTCGTAACCGTAATTCTCCGTGATATTTTCCAGTGCGACGCCATTGCTATCGGTTCGCGCTGTTGTGCGTGAACGGAGATTGCCGAGCGAGTCGAAGGTGTAGCTAAGGTTCTGGATATCGCCATACAACGCAGTGAACGAATTGGTGCTGCTTAAACGGCCGGATTTAATACTCGATAACCGCCCGCTGCTTGCATCAAACCCGGTTTGGGTTACAACACCATTGCCCCACAATTGATGATTGAACGCACCGCGTGCATCAAGGGTATTGCCTAATGCCCATAATACTTTCGGTGTAGCGGCTACAGTGATATCGCGGGTTTGTACCTGGTAGCCATCGGCATGGTAATCGCGCTGGATTTTAAAACCGTTGGGGTATTGAACGGTGTTCGGGCGACTGAAGTTGTCGTAGGTATAAACAAATTCGCCACCGCTTAATCCACCCGTTGTCACTACCTGGCGTGATAAACGCGAGAAACCATCGTAGAAATATTCTTCGCTGAAACCATTGCCCGAGCGTGAAGATAATTGTCCTTTTTGTTTGGTGTCCCACACCCAGGCGTAGGAAACGGTGCTGCCGCTGGCGGGTTTATCGGTTCGGGTCGTTTGACGGCCTAATTGGTCGTAACCGTAGGTGATATATTTTTCAACACCGCTCACACCTTTCTGCCAGGTTTGTTTGCGCAGCTCACCGAAGCCGTTGTAATCGAAATGGATTATTCCTGCATCCGGATCTTTGATATAGGTTTTGTTACCGGCGAGGTCATGCTGGATATCGATTTGTGTTGCAAGATTATTATTGACCAGGGTTGTCTGGAGATGACCCAGCGTGTCATAACTGTAAGAAACCGTATTGAGCAGCGCGTCTTCAACACGCGTGACTTGCCCTAACGGATTGATCCAGCTGTTGGTAGTTTGTGTTTCTGAACTACCACCGGGTTTTACCATCACGATACTTTCGCTGGTTTTAAAGCCGTAACCATCCGTGGAATACGCGGTTGTCTTACTACCGCCATCAGCACCGACAATACTGTTAGCACGTCCCAGCGCATCGTAATTGCTGTAGTTGGTCCAGGCCGTGGCGAGTGCGGTGTCCGCAACAATACCATTGGTAGCGTAAGCTTCAGATACACGCGCTAAATAACCATTGGCAGTGTATTCAGTAGCCTGGTTAATCACTTTGCCACCCAGGCTGTAAACCACGCTGCGGATTTCACGCTGCAATCCATCATAGAACGTAATGCTTAATGGCTCACCCAATTTCCCCGCTTGCGATGGATTGCTGTTGGTAACACGCGAAGCAACACCGTAGTAGGCACCACTTGGGCAGGTCACAGGGGCGCTGGTGCAATAGAATGCGATGCTTTCGGTTGTTGTGCCATCAGCCGTTTGCTGCTGTTGCACACGCCCCAGTGCATCATAGGTATTGGTTGTTATTAACCCTAAAAATGTTTGTGTGGCAACGCTGCCGAAACGGTAATCGTAAGTGAATGTTGTTGTATGGTTTTCCGCATTGGTAACCGTTTGCGGATACATTCCGTGCACAAAATTACTGAGCATGGTGATGCGGGCGGGCGCATTGGTGCCATCGATATCTTTTGCCACTTCGGTGATTTTATTGACAACACCATTGGCCTCACGCTCGTAAGTTGTCGTTACCTGAATGGATTCACCTTTGAAATCGATACGTGTTTCCAGATCGCGTTGCGCGTTGGGCGTAAATTCCGTGATGACATTTTTCAGGTCGGTATTACCCGCTTTGGCAACTGTCTGCGTAGTGCTGCTCAGGAAGTCATCGTTACATGCCGGTGTGTTGTAGTCGTCATACACATTCACCGTATGTTGATTACTTAATTCACCGGTTACTTCCACACCACTGAACCCGCTGCCAACCTTGATGGTTTGTTCAGTCAGGTTGCCACAAGTATTAAAGGTATTGATTGCTTTGCTAACGCTGAGTGGTGAGCTGTCACTGGTGGTGCCAAGCGCGTAATTTTTTTGCAGTGAATACTGCAAATAGGGGAAGCGTGCATTTTGCGGATGCAACGCATAGTTGTTTTCCGTCACACTGATTAATTTACCGCTGGTGTCTTTCACCGTTTGCTTTTTAACGCGCCCGGTGTAAGGCCAGTCCTCACGATAGTCTGTGAGTGATACAGTGCCGGTTGCGGCATTGGTGATGGCAATGGATTTAAATCCACTGGAACCGCGTAATAAATCCCGTGTGCCGCCGGTGTAATTAAAATAAGTGTGATTGAACCCGCCCTGACCATTGGACACAGAGACATTTTTAACAACTTGCATGCCGCGATTTATCGGAACCAATGGGAACACCGGTGCAACCGTGTCCGGGGTATAGAGTGGCGAGCCGTTATTGGTATCACCAGTTAAAGGGCTGTAGGAAATTTTTGTTTCCGCACCAAAACCGTCAGTGATGGTAGTGATCAGGTCGGGTTGTTGTTGTTTGCCCAGGTAAACCTGACCATCAACAACCAGATCGAGGATGCCATCGTTGTTAACATCGCCACGGAACGGGTTGACACTTCCTTCTGCAGGGGTAATCGGAACGTCCACCAAGTAGTCCAGCTTGCCCGTGAATGGATCTACGCCACCATTTACAAATGACAGGGTGTCATTGACGTAAGAGGCATAAAACACCCGCATGACACGCTCGGTAGGACCACCGGAATAAAACATAATGAAATCATCCAGCCCATCCTTGTTGTAATCCATCACAAAGGAATATTGCCCCAGTTCTGTGTTCGTCATGGGGACAATGCTTAGCCCTGTGGTAATGAGCTGCCGCGGTGAAGCACCACCCGTCGATAAGTTCATCGCCCATTTTCTTAAGATGTTCAGATCAGCGGTATGGCGATCATCATAAAGCATGTCCAGATTGCCATCGCCATTGATATCGATCCAGTTGCGCCAGTAACCGATATTGGATCTATAGATCATATGCACAGGCGCATAACTACTGCCAACACCGTATATTTTGGCGAGTGGTGAAACACTGCTAACTCTTCCGAGCGATCCCGGCGTGCCGCCAAAGCTATTACCCGTATTAGGATATACAGAAAGTACATTATTAAAGTTTTGGGTGATCGACGTGTATCCATAAAAGGTCACAGCTGTTTGATCCAGCAAGCCATCACCATTGATATCAACATAACTAAAGTCAGTGCGATCAGTCATATCAGAAATGCCACCGCTTTGTGATAATTGCACAAAGGTCGCGTTATCCTGTTGTATCCAGAATCGACCAGCAATATCCAAATCTGTCAGACCATCGTTGTTCAGGTCAGTGGTTCGCACAACAGGCGCGGAATTGGTGCGATCCACACTGGTAATTAACTGTGAGGTCATCGCCGTTGACGGCGCCATGCGGGTTAAATACACATCCAGGTATTTTGCGGTACCTACGGTGCGGTGAGTACCGGTAATGGCGGCCTTCCCCTGCCGGGTCTGGATTAGGTAGATAAACTGAGCTTCATCATATCCCGTCGCGGTAAAGGTGCCACTGGCATTGCCCCAGGCTAATAAACTTTTTTCGCCAACGATGTCCACATAGCCATCACCGTTAAAATCCTCGTAGGAAAGACCGGCAAACGCCAATGTGTTTGGCGTCGACTCAAAACCCAGCTCGCCAGCTTGCCAATCAAACGTCAATGGTCGCGCGCATTTCAAGCTCGCCGCCTCATAGCCACATTCAACAATTTTATCCACCAGCTCACGATTGGTGATTGCGCTTAGCTTGTAATCAATGTCGTATTGCCTGATCGGTGTTGCCTGTGTTGTGCCGACATAGGTTGTTACTTTGTCTAATACTTTTGTGAGCTGATATTTATTTCCTCCGTCATAACCCCATGGAGTTTGACCATTGCGGGATTGGTAGCTGAATACAACCAATCCGGTAGAACCCAAATTAATCTGCTCAGGATAATATTCGCCATTTACGGTATCGCGATCATAGGTAATGGTGTAGTTGTTACCGTAAGCATCTTCCACTTTATCCAATGCCCAGGTTTTAATTGGACCGGTATCTTGATTGGGTGCATAAATTTTACTGTTCTGCGAATGCTCTTCTGCACCGTAAGTCAGGATGCGGCCATCTTTGGTCCAGACTTTAAAATAACCATGACCACCATTGGCGCTGGCACTGTGCGCGACAATTTTCGCAAAATTATCCAACTCCGTTTTATATTCAATGCCCGCTGTCCAATACGAGGAATCATTTGCTGGTGTTGTACTGGACGCGACTACCAGCTTTTGTCCATCCAGGCATAAGCGATCACTCATCGTATAACGCGGGTTCGATTTTTGTGCCTCGGCACCTTCCGTGGCAAAGCTCGCGCGGCAACGGGTAATCGCAGATAAGCCAGTTAAATTCCAACCCACGCCCATTAAACCGTTACCGGAACGGCTGTTATAACCGAGCGATAAATTAGGTTTCAAATCGCGCACCGCAGGCGGTAACTCCAGCGGGATGGAATAGCTTGCGGCGCCATTGGAGACATTTAATTTCCCCTGTGTTGTAGCAACAAGTTGATTGGTTCCCAGACCGGGAATCGCGGAGGTGGTTAACGAATAATTGAATTGGTTAGGTGCATCACTGCTGAAATCAAACGGATTCGTAAATGTTTCCTGCACAGAAACTTTAAACGATTTACTGGTTACCAATTGCCCATCGGAAACATTAACCGTAATAGTGACTAAACCTGCCTTGCCGGTAACGGGTGTGATTTTAATTGTGCGATTCGCACCGCTGCCACTTAACACGATTCCACTTGCTGCAATGACATCGGTTTTATCCGATACCGCAGTAACAGTGAGTGATGCTGCCGCTGTTTCAATATCACCAACAGTGATGCCTAATACAGAAGTGGAAGTATTCTTCTCAATTTGTTGATCGCCCGGTACAACCAGGGTTGGCTGGTCATTTACACTCGCAACATTCACCACGAAGGTTGAAGTACTCGTTGCCTGTCCATCGGACACCGTAAGTGTAATCGTTGAACTACCAAACATATTCGGGAGAGGAGTTACTTGTATAGAGCGGTTTGTACCGCTACCACTCACAATAAGATTTGTATTTGGAATGACGGATTGATTGCTGGATACAGCAGTCACCGTTAAAGAAGTAGCTTGGGTTTCTTCATCGCTAACGGTAAACGCCAATGGGCCACTCGCCTCATCTTCCAGAATATTTTGTGTAGGGATGGCAGAGATCGCGGGCAAATCATTAATTGCATTCACTGTCAGGCTGACTGATTTGAATACACTGGATGGCCCCTGGCCAGTACAGGTGATAGCAACCTCAACGGTTTGATTAGCTGTCATCACTGAAGGTGCAGTGTAAGTCACATTGCCGGATGTGCCATTTACACCACTGATACCGGTCGCACTGCAATGTTGGGCGTTTGTTGCACTCCAGGTTAATACCGCTGTATTGACGGCACCCGATGCCGGGCTTTCACTAATTGCATTCGGATTGAAACTGGCAGTAATAACCGGCGCTGGAAAAGTAACCTCAACTGTGCGCCCTTCCCCAGTGTTACAGGTTGGATTGCCATTGGGTGGACCACCTGCAAAATAACAGTCCTGTAAGAGATAAACATAAGTTCCATTCAGGGTACGGGTGTCGGTAAAGGAACCCGATACAGCGCCCTGCTCAACCAATGTAGTCCAATTACCCGAGATTGGTTTTACCTTGATAGTCACGTATTCACGCGCATAATCCCACGTAAAAGACACGGCACCATTACTGCTGGTTGTTGGAATATTCGTAAACGTTGCGGGAAGATCATTAACGGTAACCGTGAAAGTATCGCTCGCGGTTAATGCACCATCAGATACCGTTACCGTAATCGTAGATGTACCGGTTTTAGTCGATGCGGGAGTAACAGAAATTGTTCGGGAATTACCGCTACCACCCAAACTGATATTGCCATTCGGGATCAAACTGGTATTGCTGGATGACGCAGTGACCGTTAATAAATTTGCTGCAGTATCTATATCACCAACTGTAAATCCAATCGCGCCACTACTTGCTTTTTCATTAATTGAAATATTAGCGATATCTGAAATTGTCGGTGCATCATTTACTTCGCTCACTGTTACGGTAAAGCTCTGGCTTGCTGTTAACTGCCCGTCAGATACGGTCAATGTAATTGTTGACGAACCAGATGCATTGGCAACAGGAGTCACATTAATACTACGGGTGCCCGCAGTGCCTCCCAACACCAGATTGCTGTTGGGTATTAAAGCGGTATTGCTCGACGTTGCTGTGACTACCAGTGATGTTACAGCCGTTTCCACATCATTGATCGTGAAATTGCGGGCTCCAGTACTGGTATCTTCGTTAATAGTGATATTGCCCGGTGAAGAGATGGTCGGAGCATCATTTACCGCATTTACGGTCACAATAAATGTATCGATTGCCGTTAATGCACCATCGGAAACGGTAACGGTAATTGTTGCTGTCCCATTGGCATTTGCTGCCGGAGTGACAACTATCGTGCGCGCTGCACCACTGCCGCCCAAACTGATATTGGCATTTGGAATCAAACCGGTATTGCTGGATGAAGCAGAAACCACTAATGAAGTGACTGCCGTATCTATATCACTTACCGTAAATCCGATCGCACCGCTACTGGTATCTTCATCAATAACAATATTGCTGATATCAGAAATTGCGGGAGCATCATTCACTGCATTTACAGTGACCGAAAAACTGGTGCTTGCAGTTAATGAACCATCATTAACATTTACCGTAATTGTACTACTGCCAGATGCATTCGCAGCTGGGTTGATAACAATAGTGCGGATGGCTCCGCTGCCCCCTAAAACAATATTACCGTTCGGAATTAATGCGGTATTACTGGAGGATGCGGAAATAGTTAACGAACTCGCTGCCGTTTCTTCATCGCCTACGGTAAAACTGATTGCGCCGGTACTGTTGTCCTCATTAATTGTTTGGGCTGCAATCGCAGAGATAGTGGGTGCATCATTTACCCAATTGATAGTGAGCGAAGCGTTTGCGGTGGTACTCCCACCGCCACCCGTACACGTAACGGGAATTGTGATGGACTGGTTCGCACTCATCACACTCGATGCCGTGTAAATCACACTACCTGAGGTAGCACTGACACCACTAATACCGACCGCACTACAACTGGTTGCATTAGTCGATGACCAGGTTAATGTTGCTGTGGCACCTTCGTTAATTGTTGTTGGTGACACGGAGGCACTGACTGTTGGAGCCGGTAATGTTATTACTACCTGGCGGGTGTCAGTGACGGCACAGACCGGATTACCATTCGGTGGTCCACCTGAAAAATAGCAATCCATTACCTGGTATATGTATGTGCCCGTTTGGCTTCGAGTATCAGTAAAGGAACCGGAAACGGCTCCCTGATTGACCAGCGAAATCCAATTACCCGAAATCTCTTTTACCCGAATATCCACGTATTCGCGCGCGTTGCTCCAACTAAATGGCACTATGCCATTACTGCTGGTAGTTGGAATACTGGTAAATACTGCGGGCAAATCATTAACGGTAACAGTGAAGGTATCGCTCGCGGTTAGTGCACCATCAGACACCGTTACTGTGATAGTCGCTGAACCGGTTTTATTCGCTATAGGCGTAACCGCAATTGTTCGGGAATTACCGCTGCCACCCAAACTGATATTGCCATTCGGAATCAAACTGGTATTGCTAGACGAAGCAGCAATAGTTAATGAACTTGCAGCCGTATCGATATCATCAACACTAAATCCAATCGCACCACTGCCGGTATTTTCATTGATTGAAATATTGGCGATATCTGAAATGGTGGGCGCATCATTTACAGCGGTTACGTTTACAACAAAACTGGTACTTGCTGTTGATACACCATCGCTCACAGTAACGGTAATGGTACTGCTACCTGATGCGTTTGCTGCCGGCGTCACCAAAACCGTACGGTTAACATC
This sequence comes from Cellvibrio sp. GW822-FHT04B05, assembly GCF_058800985.1. Taxonomy (NCBI): domain Bacteria; kingdom Pseudomonadati; phylum Pseudomonadota; class Gammaproteobacteria; order Cellvibrionales; family Cellvibrionaceae; genus Cellvibrio; species Cellvibrio sp. GW822-FHT04B05. The sequence continues at coordinate 910,536 of NZ_JBXAMU010000002.1, forward strand.
ACTTCCACCCAGCGAAATATTACTATTGGGAATTACCACTGTATTACTGGATGAGACTGTAACGGTTAACGCACCTGCTGCCGTTTCTTCATCACCTACGGTAAAGCTGATTACACCGGTAGTGGTATCCTCATTAATTGTGCGCGCAGAAATCGAAGAAATAGTGGGAGCATCATTTACGAACTGCACCACCACGCTGGCATTAGCCGTTGTGCTGACACCGCCATTGCCACAGGTGACAGGAATAGTTACCGTCTGATCGGCGGACATCACCGTAGGTGCATAATAAGTCACATTGCCCGAAGTGCTGTTGACGCCGCTGATACCGGTTGCACTGCAACTGGTTGCATTGGTCGAAGACCAGGTTAGCGTCGACGTACCACTTTCACTAATGGTGGCTGGCGAAAGCGTAGCAGTGACCGTGGGCTGCGGAATGTTAATAACCACACTTGCACCGGCCCCCCCGCTACAAGTCGTTGTGCCACTGACCACACGGCAGTCGGTAAAGCTATATACATAAGTACCCGGCTGTGTTTTTTGCACAGCCATGGAACCTGCCGATGGCCTGTCCTGTACCGGTGCCCACACCATAGTCGTCGTACCCGACGCCATGAAACCTTCGTTAAATCTCGCAAAGTTATAAAGGGCGCTCCAGGTTACGGTAAATCTGCCATCGGGCGTTGGAGGGGAAATCGTGAGTGTGGCTGCCGCATTAGTCTGGCCGCAAACCAGGATCAATAATGCAAATAACAGTGGAGAAGATATCTTTGCCCAACAATGATTGTTACAAAAGACTCGAACAAACCGGAGAAGACCTGACATGAACATGGAAAAATCCTTTATTTACATCGTATAAAAATAGATGGAACTGCATAGATTAGTATCCGGTAGAAATCGCCTTTATTTGGGTAAAGAAGAGGGGAAGTACTCAATGCTCCCTGTATCAATAACCAATCCCTGAAGAATACGTGCGGATACGAAATATCTTTCTGAAACCTGGTAGAGAGACATAATCGCATCAGGCTGGGTGGCGCAGAATGACACAAATGATAGCTTTTTGGACAACGTTGTCAACAGGTGCAGCATATACATTAATATATCGCCCACCTAAATCACGCAAAACGGATGTGATCAAAACCGGATCGTGCTTAACTGATACAACTTATCGCGCATGTGTTGCGCACTTTCACTATCGCCCCGCTTTTCATAAACTGTGATTGCAAACTGATAAAAACGCTCTTCATTTTCTTCTTTTTTGATTGCCTTTTTGATCAGCACCAACGCTGAATCAATATCATTTTTTTCCAGGGCTTCCTGAGCGCGCTTAAATATGAAATAGGGATTTGCATTGCGATGCATACGCACCCGTTTTTGATACTCACTGTATTTTTGCGTATTGCCCATCTCCTTATACAACCCGGCCATATTGTGCATGATGGTGTAATCGCGCGGGTTGATGTTGAGACCGTGCAGGTAAATAGCTTCAGCTTCTGCAAACAAACCCTGACGGCGATAAAAACTGCCGAAATTGCTCCAGATATAGCTTGGCTTGTCGCTCATCGACAAAGCCTTGCGCAAATATAAAAAAGCATCGCGCGCGTTGCCCTCTGCCGATAATTCCATACCGCGATTGGAATAGTATTGGGCGGCGATTAAATCCTTGCCAATCACATGTTGTTTGTAGTGCGGACGAAAACGCCGCATCTCCAAATCCACAACTATATCGCTCACATCAGCCGTACCCACTACCCGCGCAAACGTGCGTTGTGGGCGCGGCATAAATACTTTGGCATTAACATGCCGCATAAATAAATAGGTATCCCCGGCACGCATATCCCATGTGGGAGGCAAAATTACTTCATTCACTTCCGCCGTCAGGCCAACATGGCGAGCCATAGCGACAAATAACAAGGTGTAGCTCAGGCAATTCGCCTGGCGCGTCTCAAACGCTTCGATACCGGTGATAGTGTTGTAAGCGCTGTAGACAATACCGCGGCCACCATATTGAGTTGAGGTCATCAATGCTTTATGCAGCGCCTCTGCTTTGGCATCACTACGGTTCATCTTCGCGGTTACTGTCTCCGCAAAAACCTGCATTTCTTTGGTCAAGCCAAATAATTCCACATCCGGCAGCTCGCTCGCCTGATAGGGTCGCCCCAAAATCAATTTCCCCGACAAAGCCGTCGCCAGAGGGTCTTTATCTGCCAAAAAAGGGACTTTCTGCACCACGGAGGTACAGGCTGCAAGTGTAAAACCGAGTAATACAACCAAAAAACGGAGTGATTTCATTGTTATTAGGCTCTAATCCGGTCGATCAGTAGCTTTCAGTATAGGAGTTAATTGGCCGCCACGCGCGCCGCGAATACCATACGTAATTCGTGCTAAACCCGTGAGGGAAAAGAGAATTTATATTCTCAGGTAATGCCTTCACTACCCAATGCACGCAAGGCTCCAGCTCGCCTACGATTACAGTCTTTTATCCTTTGCGCAAAAAAAGTGCGCGCATGACCGGATAAGGCATCTGCCGGCGCACAAACCACCCACAAAACCCAGCACCAAAAATACGCAGCCACTTTTATTGCGATCCAACACTGTGCAAAAACAAGCAAAAAATAAAAGAATCATCGCAAACACTGCAAATTCCCTGCGCCGTTAAAGTGCACCACTGACCTTGGCACAGTGTTTGAATAAGACCTGGTGTACCGACTCACCAGATCACACAAATTTTTCAATTTTCTGAATTATTTTTTTAAATTTTATTTTCAGAGAAAAAATAAAAATCGAATTTATTACCGATGTTTGCATCCGCAGCCTGGAGCCACAAATGAAAGTAACCGCTATTACAATGAAAAAGATTTCACGATTGTTAATGCCCTTGGCAAAAAAGATATTTGTCCTTGCTACCACCTTTTCTTTGATTACTGTTGCGCAGGCAGCCACTGGCCCTGCGGAAAAAACCGATTTGAAATTTGGTTTTATCAAACTTACCGATATGGCAGACCTTGCAGTAGCTTACGAAAATGGTTACTTCGATGATGAGGGTTTAACTGTAGAACTCGAAGCGCAAGCCAACTGGAAAGTCGTACTTGACCGCGTTATTTCCGGCGAGCTGGATGGTTCACATATGCTGATGGCACAGCCCGTTGCCGCCAACATCGGTTACGGTACCCAAGCGGAATTGGTAATTCCTTTTACTATGGCGCAAAACACCTACGCCATTACTGTTTCCAATGAGATCTGGAAAAAAATGAAAAAGAATGTGCCGGTGGGCGCCGATGGAAAATTGGTTCATCCCATCAGTGCCAGCACATTAAAACCTGTTGTCACTGAGTTGAAGGATGCGGGTAAATCAATGCAAATGGGCGTGGTATTTCCGGTCTCAACCCACAATATGGGTTTGCGCTACTGGTTAGCTGCCGGCGGAATTAATCCTGGTGTATATGCACCGCATAAAGGTGATACCACCGGCCAACTTGACGCCGACGTTTTACTGTCAGTCACACCACCGCCACAAATGCCGGCAACTATGGAGGCAGGTACTATCCAGGGTTACTCAGTAGGTGAACCCTGGAACCAACAAGCCGTGTTTCGCGGCATTGGTGTGCCGGTGATCGCCGTGCATAACAAAATGGGTGATAAAGTATTTGCAGTAAAAAGAGAATTTATCCAGAAATATCCCAACACCAGCGTGCGCGTTGTTAAAGCCATGATTCGCGCAGCGAAATGGTTGGACGAAAAAGAAAATTCCAACCGCAGTGCAGCAGCCAAAATGATTTCTGCAGCGCATTACGTCGGCGCGGATTATAAAGTTATCGCCAACTCCATGACCGGTGTATTTGAATACGAGCGCAAAGATGTACGTCCAACGCCTGACTTCAACGTGTTCTTCCGCTACAACGCCTCATACCCATATACATCCGATGCGATCTGGTACCTGACCCAAATGCGCCGCTGGGGCCAAATCCCCGAAGCAAAACCCGATAGCTGGTATATGGAAATGGGCAAAAAAGCAGTAGCACCGGAGATTTATCAACAAGCTGCTGCTGACTTGATTGCAGAGGGAAAAATGAGCGCGAGTGATTTCCCCGATTTTAAAACCTTCCAGGGCATTCGTGCAGTGAATGAAACCGAATGGATTGACGGCGTGCAATTTGATGCAACCAAACCTAACGAATATCTCACCAAATTCAAAATCGGTTTGAAAGGCGACGAAAAAATTTAATCGATTCACCGTGTATCCAACAAATGAAAACATACGCTCCCCACGTATTTCCGGATAAGGGTTTGTGGATAAAAGTGTACGGATAAGCGAGCAAGCAGAGGAAACGATCATGAGCAGCACATTAGCCACCCTGAAATTCGAACAGTTAAAAGCGATCAAATGGCGCGATGTTGCGCTCACCGTGTTGATGCCATCTGTCGGCCTACTCACGTTTATTTTGTTGTGGCATATCACCGCCCCCAACATCAATACCTCACTGGGTGATTTCCCCCAACCCAAACAAGTATATGAACAGTGGGGCAACCTGGTCGACGAGTACAAAACCGAACTAGAGCGCGAAGCAACATTTTATGAACGCCAGGAAAAACGCAATGCCGAACTTCTGGCAAATGATCCGCAAGCCAAGATTGATGAGCGCACCTTCAATGGCCGCCCTACTTTTTTTGATAAAATTAAAACCAGTTTGGTGACGGTACTCTCCGGTTTTTTTGTTGCGTCGATTATCGCCATTCCACTCGGTATTTTAATTGGCCTTAGCCAACCGCTTTACAGCGCCTTCAATCCGTTGATCCAATTATTTAAACCGGTATCGCCGCTCGCCTGGTTACCGCTGGTGACAATTGTAGTGAGCGCTGTTTATGTTTCCGACTCACCCATGTTTTCCAAGTCATACATTATTTCACTGCTCACTGTGAGCCTGTGTTCACTCTGGCCCACCATGATCAACACCGCTGTCGGCGTTGCGGGCGTGAGCAAAGACCTGATCAACGTCAGCCGCGTGTTGCGCCTCGGCTGGTTTACCCATGTTATTAAAATTGTATTGCCGTCGGCGATTCCGATGATGTTTACCGGTTTGCGTATTTCACTCGGCATCGCCTGGATGGTGTTGATCGCCGCCGAAATGCTGTCACAAAACCCGGGCTTGGGAAAATTTGTGTGGGATGAATTCCAGAATGGCTCATCCGATTCGCTAAGCCGTATTTGCCTCGCCATTTTAGTGATCGGCCTGATTGGTTTCTTACTCGACCGAATTATTTTATTGCTACAAACCTATGTGAATTGGGACAAGAGCGCAGTAGTGCGCTAATCGGCTGTTAATTGCACGTTGATTAAATAGTGGATTGCATCCCTAATTATTTTATTGTCCGCCAGCAGCATAGAAAGTACAAAAATACAGAGGAAAAAAACATGAGCCAGATTCATCTTGAATTGACTAAAGTCGGCATCGAATTTCCAACTCCCAAAGGTCCGTTTTGCGCACTGCAAAATGTAAATTTAAAAATCAAAAAAGGCGAATTTGTTTCGCTGATCGGACACTCCGGCTGCGGAAAATCCACTGTGCTCAACATAGTCGCCGGTCTGTACAAAGCTACCGCTGGCGGCGTGGTATTAAATGGCCGCGAAGTCAATGAACCCGGCCCTGAGCGCGCGGTTGTTTTCCAAAATCACTCCCTGCTACCCTGGCTCACCGCCTATGAAAATGTGGAACTGGGGGTTAAGCGCGTATTCAAAGGCAGAAAAACCAAAGCCGAGATGCGCGAGTGGATTGAACACAATCTGGAATTGGTACACATGACCCACGCAATGCATAAACGCCCGGATGAACTCTCCGGAGGGATGAAGCAGCGCGTCGGTATCGCCCGCGCCCTGGCGATGGAGCCGCAAGTGTTGTTGATGGACGAACCCTTTGGCGCGCTGGACGCACTAACCCGTGCGCACCTGCAAGATTCGCTGATGGAAATCCAGAGTGAACTGGGTAACACCGTGATTATGATTACCCACGATGTGGATGAAGCGGTGCTGCTCTCTGACCGTATCGTAATGATGACCAATGGTCCCGCCGCCACAGTAGGCGAAATCCTCGCTGTCACCCTGGAGCGCCCGCGCAATCGCCTTGAACTGGCCGACAACGCCGAATACAACCACTATCGTTCGGCGGTGTTGCGCTTCCTTTATGAGAAGCAAAAAAAAGTTGAATCCATTGACGCCAAACGTGCGGAAAAACAACTCGATAAAGACGCACCTGCAAAGGCCAAAAGCGTCGCCTGATGTTGCTGCCTGCCGGTGCCATCCATGTGTGATGGCACCAGCAGGATCTGCAAATCTGACCTCTGTTGCCCCGGCTCGCCGGGGCTTTTTTATGCACAAAAAGAAGCGCTTTTCGCTTGGTGAAAACTAAAATAGAGAAAAAAGAGCATTAAACAATCTGTTTGACTGTTTTTTGTATGGCACATTTTTCATCATTGGTATATATTATGCAGCATATTTAAGTGACACCCATCCGTGACGGATCACGCACTTTTGGAAACAAGGCGCGAACTCCATGCAGCAGGCACTCAACAAACCCATTTTCCTTCATCCAGTCAAGCTGGACCAAACTCCGACCGAGGGCACTACCCTTAAGGTGGACATGATCACCGTTGGCGAGCTGGCACAAATCACTGCCCAGCCGCACTTTAATGAACTGAATGAAGAGACTGGGACAGAACCAATTCAAATACAGCAAGCCCCGTCAACTTACGCCGATTTAATTATCGACTATCTCAAACAATTGAAGATTGACACCGTATTTGGTGTACCGGGCGGCGCGATAGAGCCCCTGCTAAACTCCCTCGCCCGCAGCGAACGCCAGGGCGGACCCCGTTTGGTTGTTGCCCGCCATGAGTGCGGTGCCGCCTTTATGGCCGATGGCTACGCGCGTGAAACCGGCAAGATGGGCGTGGTATGCGCGACTACCGGCCCAGGTGCGACCAATTTGATTACCGGCGTAGCATCAGCACTCGCCGATGAGTTACCCATGCTGGTGATAACCGCCCAAACCCCGCTGCCTAAATTCGGTAAGCGTGCCCTGCAGGAATCCAGTTGTACCGCTATCGATACCGTGGGCATGTTCCGCTATGTCACCCAGTTCAATACGCTCGTATCACACCATGAACAACTTGAAAGCAAGCTGGTGTCCGCGATCATGGCGGCACACCGCAAGCCTAACGGGCCGGTACACATCAGTGTACCGGCCGACGTATTGCGCGCACCAGCAACTATCAACGCTCATATCCACAGCGACCTGCTGGTGCATGATTTTGCCATGGCCGATGATTCCTCCATCGCCCGCCTATGCGAGAAGCTGGGCAAGGTCGACAATATTGTGATGTACATCGGCAACGGTGTAGGTAAAGCCAGCAAGCAGATAATGGAGTTTATCGAGCTCACCGGCGCCGCATTTGTCACCGGGCCAATGGGTAAAACCTGGGTCGATGAACATCACCCGCAATATCGCGGGGTATTCGGTTTTGCCGGGCATGAAAGCGCAAGAAACCTGTTGCAAAGCAAAGAGGTCAATCTGATCCTTGCGGTAGGTACCGAGCTGGGCGAATTGGGCACCAGCGGCTGGAAAAATGATCTGCTTAACACCAAGCTCGTGCATATCGATTCTTCAATCGAACACTTCACCCGCTCGCCTATGGCAAACCTGCATGTGTTCGGCAATATTGATGTCATTTTTGATCGACTGGTAAAAAGCGTGCGCGAAGTGCGCAAATGGGGTCGCACTTGGGAGACACTGCCCGGTGCCGCCGCCAAAAATGCCAACGGCGGTTTTTTCACCCTCGCTGATGCCGACAAATGTTATTCCAATGCCAGTCCGGTAAAACCCCAGCGGCTGATGTGCCATCTGTCGCAACAACTGCCCGACGATACCCGTATTTTTGTCGATGCGGGCAATGGCTGGTCCTGGGCAACGCATTACCTGACCCGCGCCAACAACGAAGGGCTTTATCGCATCGCCATGGGTTACGGTTCTATGGCCTGGTCGATTGGTGCCGCGATTGGCTCTGCTATCGCCAACCGCAACGCACCTACGCTTTGCATTGTCGGCGACGGCTCTTATTTAATGAGCGCGCAGGAAATTACTGTCGCCGCCCAACAAAAATTGCCGGTAGTGTTTTTAGTATTGAACGATGCCGCGATGGGCATGGTGATGCACGGCCAAATGCTCGGCCAGCAAGAGTCCATCGGCTGGGAACTCAATGAAGTTAACTACGCAATGATGGCGCAGTCCATGGGAATCGACGGCATCATTATCGATTCACCTACACAATTGGATGAGCTGGATTACAACGCACTATTCAGCAAAAACGGCCCGACCCTGCTCGATGTACGCATCGACCGCAATGAAATCCCGCCCATGGGTGATCGTATTAAAGGTTTGGCGGTCAACGGCGCATCCGCAACACCGGGAGGCTGATAGCAAAGCGGTTGATTATGTGGGACCGGAGGTTAATTTAAGGATGGTCTAAGCGAAAAATACCCTTGGGCGAAAAGCACCTTGCAGTTTATGCTAGGCTAAAGGGATATTAATTCGGAGACCTATGAGTGTTAATTGATAACACCAATCCCAATCAACCTGATTCGCCTATTAACCTCCTTGTTGTTAATAACGACCCCTCTGCCTTAGCTGCTATTAATGCCAGCCTGCTCGCGGCCGGCTTGCATAACCTGACCAGTGTTGATTCTGCACAAAAAGCCTTGCGCGTTCTGCGCCAGCAAACCATTGATGTATTAATTGTCGATGTCGACACCGCTGACCTCGACGGATGGCGGCTCTCGCGCCTGGTTAGAAGCGGCATTCTCAAATGCCGCGCAGATTTGCCGATTATTATTATCGCAAGTACCTGGTGCGAACGCATTGCTGAAGTTACCGCGCGCGAATATGGCATCAACCAATTACTGCCAATGGAACATCTGGAGCAATTACCCAACGCGGTAAGGCACCTCGCCCATAGCCAGACCAGCACCACTAAACCGCGCTTGTTGATTGTCGAAGATGAGCCAGACACCGCCGATTTAATCAAACGCGTCCTCGCGCCATCTTTCAATATCGACGTTGCCGATGAAGGCGACGCAGGTTTGCGAGCCTGGGTGCAAGGCCGCCATGATCTGGTGTTACTGGATGTAATGCTGCCGAAGTTATCCGGGCGCGATATTTTAATTGAAATCCAAAGTATCGATCCAAACCAGCCGGTTGTGATTATGACCGCACATACCACCACAGATCAGGCAGAAGAATTAATGTTGTTGGGTGCAGTGGATTTTTTACCCAAGCCATTTCGCGCCGAACAATTGCGCAAAGTCTGTGACATCGCCATTCATCGCGACGACTTTTTAGTCAGCAATAAACAATTTGCCGCGCAAGTAAAAACCTTGCAAGAGCGCGAGCTTGCCTATCGCCAACTCTATGAGAGCCATCACCAGCTGCTCGATGATTTGCAATCGGTAGTGATGGAGCTGGATTCAAATTTCACCATTTGTTATCTGAATCGCGCGTGGGAAACCATGATGGGCTTTCCGATTAGCGACTGCATTGGCCAATCGCTGGAAACCTTTCTTGCCCAGGAAGACATTGCGCAATTCGCGTTGTTTAAAAACAAAATCCGCAAAGCATTGCAGCAGAATAAACCCTGTCCGGAAATTGAAATTTGTTTGAGCAACAGTCACCATCAAAAATTATGGGCACAATTAAAAATCAGCCGCTCCAGTAATGCCAGGCAACAAAGCAATCTCACCATCTGTCTGGACAATATTACCGAGCGGCGTGAATCACAAGAGCAGCTCAAATATCTGGCAATGCACGATTCGCTGACAGGTTTATATAATCGCCACTTCTTTGAAACCACGCTTGCGCAATTGACTGCCGACTCGGTGCGCAATGGTCGCCAGCATGCGCTGGTTTATCTGGATCTCGATCACTTCAAAGTGATCAACGATACCTTCGGCCACCAGAAAGGTGATGAGGTACTGCGCGAGATGTCGCACCTGCTCAGCAAACGTATTCGCGGTGCTGATATTCTTTGTCGCTTGGGCGGCGATGAGTTCGCTATTTTGCTGCGCGATATCCAAAGCGTGGAAGCCCATGAATTTGCCCGCAGCATCCAACAAATTATTGGCGAATTCAGTTTTCAATTGCAGGAACAGCGCATCAACCTCGGCAGCAGCATCGGCCTCACACTGATTGATGGCAGCACCAACAATGCAGAAGAACATTTAATGCGCGCCGATATTGCGCTCTATGTTGCCAAAGGTCGTGGGCGCAACCTGATCCATCTGTACGATCCGCTCGACAGCGAAAGCGATGAGTTGCGCCATTCCATTAACATGTCGCAAAAAGTACGCAAAGCCATTACCGACGATCGCATGGTGCTCTACTTCCAACCGATCTTCGATATTAAAAACAACAAAATTTCTTACTACGAAGCGTTGGTACGCATGATTGAAACCGATGGCCGGATTACCGGACCGGACAATTTCATTCCCGCGCTGGAATCTGCCGGTGAGATGCATTTGCTGGATCGCTGGATTATTAAATTGGCGATAAAAACGCTCAATGAACATCCAGAATTATCTCATATTGCGATTAATCTTTCTGCACAGGCATTCAAAGACGATAACCTGGTCCCCACCATTCTTGAAAACCTGAAAGAAACTGGCGTGAATCCAAAGCGAATCACTTTTGAACTTACCGAAAGCGCCAGCTTATTTAATTTGCAAATCACCCAGCGGGTTATTGCCGAATTACATAAATTAGGTTGTAGTTTTTCGGTGGATGATTTCGGCTCAGGTTTCAGCAGCTTCGCCTATTTAAAAGATTTGCCAGCAGACTACATCAAACTGGATGGCTCGTTTATCCAAAACCTGCACCGCGATGCTATTGACCAGACACTCGTGCGTTCAATGATTCAGGTAATACAAGCATTGGGTAAAAAAGCCGTTGCAGAATATGTTGAAAACGAAGCTATTCTCGATATTTTAAAATCAATGGGAATCGATTTTGTGCAGGGCTATCATATTGGCCATCCATTGCCAGTTGCAAAAATATTGGAAGCACAAACCGAGACCAACATTATTAGCAATACCCTATCGCATCACTAACATTTTAATTCAGCGTTTTTTTATGCTTGCAGTTGGATGTTAATCCGCACTTGGCACAGGACGTTTTGCGGCGCCCTGATAATCAATATCATCGCATCGCAAGGGTAAGAAAGTATCGGGTGGGCGTTTATACGTATCGAGATAACAGGCAGTTACGCCGCTCGCCACCAAGGTAGAAAACAAATGGTAAGTCTCCTGCGGCAAAAAGTCATAATCAGATAATACTGCCGATACATAACCATTCACATTCATTCCTTCATCGTATTTCTCCAACAATACCTTTTCAATTGCATATGCCAATGATAGATGCGGGCCAACAGGCATCTGTAATTTTGCCGCGACTTTCTCCATTACCTCAAGGCGCTCATCACCCTTTGCTATTGGCCGGATATAACCAACAATATAAGGCTTGCCTCCGCGCGCTGCTGCAGCTGAGCTTACAATCTCATCAGCAGAAACACCTTGCTTATGCTGCGCAAGTGCATTCTGGATAAAACTCACACCCTCAATTAACGGTAACACGCCGTAAGAGCGAGAATCAGTAGCGAGAATGCCCATCGCAGTTCCTGCAATAACCGATGCGCGGGCAGTACCTGCCAGCGCGCCGATTTGATTGCACCAGATACGCGGATCAGGCCAACTTAAACAACCGTAGACCGCTTCAATCCAATCGGCGAGCGGGCGACTAATTAATCGGCCGGTTGCGTTAAGTACCAGAATTTGAAAGTAGGACTTTTCTCCTACCAATTCTTCCAACATCGAGTATCCGTGGCTAAAAACACCTTTACCGGGAAACCAACCACCCGTATTGCTGATAATTTTTCCGCGGCGTTGTTCAAGATAATCAATCACACTAGTATCGCTATGTGTTGATAAATGTGTTGTGGCCTTATCGTTCGATGACATAATTTTCGTCGCTGACAAAAGGCATGGCGGTGATGGGTTTGTTGGCTAATTCAATTCCATGGGCAACCAAGCCGGGCGCACCCAGTAATTGAAATAAACTGCCTCCGGCGCGTGGCTGGAAACCGAGGTCAGCAAATACTGCAGCGGCAATCCCGCTAGTCATCCAACCAATACCTTGGGTTTCCAGATTCGTAGCGAGCTGGCACCCCCATTGCAGCGCTTTGCCGGATGCTTCCAACGCACATAATTGCGTCGCAATATTTTTTGCAAGTAAATCAACGCCGCCCTGATGCCGACCAAAACCCGGGGCAATAAACAATTGCTCATCTGCGCTCGTGGTCGACTCATATTGCTGCAACAGATTCGATGCAACTTGTTGTGCATCCAATTTTTGTTGTTTGCGTAAAAAACGCATGCTCTCTTCGACAATACCGCCACCGGCATGCTCGCCTCCCAACACTGCAGCAGCGATAGGAAGAATATGCACCGGGTCTGTTTTGCCCACACCCACATTCATCGCGGCACGAGTCGCGGGATGGCGTGGCCCCGGGTTTATCAACGCGATCATCAATGCCTGCAGTAATTGAGCTTCCGCTTTACCGGGCAGTTCACCGCGAAACAATAAATAAAATACATCGACAAATGAGCGCTTTTCCATCAACTCAAATAAATCATAACCGTGGCACAGTGCGTGGCTGGCAATGAAGGGATTATCGTCACTTGGCAATTCATGCCAGATACGTGTTGCCACGCGTTGCACGAAAGGCTCGTTACGGCTGCGCACTTGATCGTGTTTATGTTCAGACATGCGTAATTCCAAATAAAAAAAGGACTGCGAAGCTACGCTGCTCAATTGAAGTTGTAACGCAACTCCAACCAAAGGCTACGCGATTCTAACAAATAGTCTTCCGCGATTTCACCGCTGCTGGGCTCGCGCGCATCTTCATTGGTCAGATTGCGCAGCACCAGAGACGCATCGAGATCGGGCACTATATTTTTACGCCTAAGGGTAAGGTTTACCAAGGTGTAATTGTCGATGGCGGGGCGCTGGACGGCAGGTGCAACTGCCAATGCGCGTTGACGATCGCCGACCCAATTAAGTTGGCTGTGCACCAACCAGTTAGAGCTGAACTCCCAATTCAAATCGATTTTAAATTGTTGTCCCGGCGCATCCGGAATAGCTCTGCCAGTCTCAGCATCCTTTGCATCTTGCCGTGCGTAACTACCCGCAATATGCAATCGCGGTGACGGCTTCCAATTCATTTCCAATTCAAAACCACTGCCGTCCTGGTCCCGTGCATTTGCTGCTGTTTTAGTCGTAGCATATTCATCCTGCACAAATTCGATCATATCTCTGGCGCTATAATCGAACAGCGTAAAATTAGCCACCAGATCGTTATTCACACTGTACGCAAAGCTGATTTCAGCAGTATCTATTTTTTCGGGATCAAGATCAGGATTACCTAATACAACCGGATTGTTTTTGCCAAACTGCTCAGTAAATGATGGGGCGCGAAATGCGCTGCCATACAGTAACTTGGTTGTGAGTCGATTATTAGCAACCCAGACCAATGCCATTCGCGGATTAGTTGTTGTACCAAAATCGGAATAGTCGTCGTGACGAACACCTGCGGTAAATTGCAGCTCGTTCGCAATTTGCCACTCATCTTGCAGGGAGATATAGCGAATCGAGCGCGAGCTATCGACGAGAAATACATTGTCTGTATTGCTCACGTCGGTGAGGGTCCCACCCACTACTGTCTCACTGCCGTTAAGTATTCCCGGGCCAAAGTTTTTTTGCTCACTCGGTTTAATCGATTGATAACGCGTACCCACTGCAAATCGCAGGCGATGCGCATCCCAACCGGTATAGAGAGAGACAAGATCCAATTGGATATCTTCGGCAACACCGCTAGGTTTACCGATGTAACCATCGGTAAAAGTTGCCATTCCGATTGGATTTTGAAAATCGATATTACCATCGCGACCGATAAGCAACTTACTGCCCGCAGGAAACAAGGTGAAACCGGATTTCTGGTCGTAATGTAAATAGCTCACGCGAGCGCTGTTATCCCACCCATTAGAGCTACCAGAGTTCAATCGATAGGTTACATCCCCCATCCACAAGTTACTGTCATCGCGGCCTGTTGGATCCAATACCTGTGCACCACCTGCCCCTACACCGGCATCGGTCGAGTGCCAATTCCATAAATTGAATTGCAACTGCTCGCTGGTTAATGCCAAGTGTGTGTCGAGCACACTGTATCTTGTCGATAAGGAACCAGGGGCATTTGAGGCATCGGTTCCCAACAGATAGTCCAGTGAAGATTGCAAATCTGCATTGACCCTGCGCTTGTCATCGCCATCACTTTCTTGGTAAGCCATGCTGAAGGCAACGCCAAAATCATTCCACTTGCCTGCAGTTTGTATCCAGAGATCGCGCGAATTAAATGAGCCAACGCCGCCGCCCATTTGAGTACCGTTAATGGCAGCCGCATCTTTAGTAATGACATTGATAACGCCGGCGTAGGCATCGGCACCGTAAATGGCAGAACCGGGACCCCGGATTACTTCAACGCGTTCAATGCTGGTGACCGATAGACGAAAAAGTGTGGGCCGCCCGCCTTGCACGTTGTATTGCACAGGTACGCCATTGAGCATTAACAATACCTGGGGATTAAATCCGGTGTGAATACCGCGAATGGAATAAATAGAATCAAGCCGGCTTAGTGAGGAGAGCGTGACGTGGAGGCCGGGAACTGTTTCCAACACCTCATTTAAATTGCGCGCGCCCATCGCCTGGATTTCGCTCGCTGATATTACCGTTGCAGCGGCAGGGGCGCGATCCAACGGAGTGCTGTTACCGGTCGCAATGGAAATTTCAACTTGCCCTAATTCGGCCAGTGAAAGATTGTAGAAATCGACAGAGGCATATTGGGTATCGGCCTCAGCCCGCAGACCGGGAGCCAGGGATGCTAAAGCGAGAGTCAGCGAGATTGTTTGTATTCTTATTACACGCATAATGACAACCTATTTAAAAGGGCCGATGTCATTCCGCTGACAATATCACTCAAATTACGGGTGAGCCTGGCTCACCGCAAACCATTCGTCCTAACCAATAGCTGATCGTCTAAAAAAAATCGCTTAAGCACTTTTCGCGCTAAGAGAAGGATAAAGATAGTTTACCTGCGCATGAAAGCAAAGAGCTTAAAGCAAGTTTAAGGGATGTTTATGAATTTTTATGGGGGGCAAGCCGTTGAATGGCGAGTTTGAGGGTTTCGCGGCGAACAGGTTTGGTTAAATATTCTTCAGCGGGCTGGCGATTAAAACGTTTACGTTCTTCAATCATGGAAATAATAATGACCGGAATATCACACACATCCGGGTCGGCTTTGATGCGCTCGAACAAAATCCAACCATGTTGATCAGGCAAAAACAAATCCAGCGTGATGACATGGGGTTTAATCGATTGGATTAATCGCCAACCACTCTCTGCGTCACCGGCGGTATGAACTTGATAACCTTCTGCGCGAATGGTACGCGCCATGATATCCAGAAACGCCGGATCATCATCAATCATGACCACCTGTTCACCGGCGGGCGGCGCAAGTGCAGGCAGTGGTTCAATGACAGGCTCATCAATGTCGGTTTTAACTGCATCCATGGATATAGGACTAATCGGCAACGGTAATTCGACAATAAACCTGGAGCCGACACCCAACTCGCTTTCAACACGAATAGTGCCACCCATTAGTTCACAGAGTTGACGGGTGATGGATAAGCCCAAGCCACTGCCCTGGAATTTGCGCGTAGTGCCTGAATCGGCCTGTTTGAATGGATCAAAAATATTAACCTGTTGTTCTGTAGAGATGCCTATGCCGGTATCGACAATGCTGATATAAATTTGTTGTGGCTGATGATAGGCTTTGATGCGCACCTGGCCGTTAGGGGCAAACTTAATCGCATTACCTAACAGGTTAATCAGGATATGCAGCAGCTTCTCCGGATCGGCAATCGGCAGTGTCTCGCCGTCATCCACATCAACCAGCAAGCGTATTGAATTTTTTTCAAGCAGAGGCGCAACTGTACCCAAGGCTTCATCGACCAAACTCGACAATTTAACTTCGGTTAGATCCAGATCCAT
Source organism: Cellvibrio sp. GW822-FHT04B05 (assembly GCF_058800985.1). Classification (NCBI taxonomy): domain Bacteria; kingdom Pseudomonadati; phylum Pseudomonadota; class Gammaproteobacteria; order Cellvibrionales; family Cellvibrionaceae; genus Cellvibrio; species Cellvibrio sp. GW822-FHT04B05. The sequence continues at coordinate 926,732 of NZ_JBXAMU010000002.1, forward strand.
GCGCCCTGATTCAATTTTCGCCAGATCAAGCACACCGTTAATCAATTTTAATAATCGCTCACTGTTTAGGATTACGCGATTTAAATCTTTAAGGTGGTACTCGTCATCCGCCAACTTCAACTCTTCGATAACCACTTCGGTGTAGCCGATAATCGCTTGCAAAGGCGTACGCAACTCGTGGCTCATCAACGACAGGAATTCACTTTTTGCTTTGCTTGCATCTTCCGCTTTGCGCTTGGCAATAGCGAGGCGATCGCGCGCTATTTGCAGATCCTGGCTGTGGGCGGCAAGGCGTTGGTTATCGCGGCGTTTGATGGTATAGGCAATCAATACTGTGATAATTAACAGCGCTCCTAATAATACCGATCCCCACAAATAGCGCAGCGCTACTTTTTGTGAATCGACCAACTCATCCAAATCAACAATGGCATTTTTCTGTTTGAGGATAGTTTCTTCTTGCGATTTGATCGTGGTGTTAAGGTATGTCAGGCGTTTTTCACGCGAGGTGATTTCTTGCAAAATTGTACGCAAATGCGCTTGTTGCTCATCCAATTCTTTAGTACGCAACTCCACTTCACGCAGTAAAGCTTCGCGCTCTTTTTTACTGGTTTCAATTTGATCCTGCTGACTTTGCAAAAGTACTTTTTGCTCGGCAATCAATGCATCACTTTTTTTAATATTTTGATTTAACTCCGCCATTTGCTCCTGCAAACGCGTATTCATTGCCTCCTGGTTCTGGATGGCAGCGCTTAATTCACTCAATGTTTTTTCGCGGCTACGCAATTGTTTTTGCAAGGCAACCAGCGATGCCTGGCCTTCGCGGTAGAGTTTGGCAACATCGATTTCCGTACCGCCATTTAAAATCAATTCCGGTAACGGTATTAATCCATGGTTGATGATATTGGATTTATTCACTTCGAACTTAAGGCGATCATTGTCCGTAGTAATCAGGTTGATCATCACCAATTGTTTATTACTGTAGGCATCGGTCACCAGCAATATCGGTTTGCCTTCCAAAGCATCGTAAATCCCGGCAATGTTGTTAGCGCTGGTCTGCTCGACGTAGACCATGTGGTAGCTACCCAAAGCTTCAATCCGATTCACCTGCGTGACGGTAATGGGCAAATTGCGCAACTTCATCCTGTCGCGTAAAACACCCAGCTCGTTCATCAAGGCGGGGTTAGTCGATCCGTAGACGGCTATATTAAATGAGGTCATTGCCGCCTGGTTAGGCCACTCGATATTTTTCGCAAAATTGTATAGATAGGATGCAGTAATTTTTTGCTTATTAAGGCCTTGAGCCCAAACGGAGGGAATCGAACAAACCAGCAACAAAACCAAGCCCATCAATCGCGTTAAAAATAACCCGCGTACACTGGCCTGCCACAGTGAATGACGGCAGCATCGGGCAATAGCAGTGGATAACGCAGCATTTGCTAACATGATTGGTCTTATAAGTTCTTCACTACCGAAGCATAGCCGGTTAATTCTGCTTTTGATAGATCTTGTGCCAACAGCCAGCAGAGTAAAATTACTCCCCTGATAAAAAACAAAAAAGGCACGCGAAGGTGCCTTTTTAATTTATAAGCGCTTACAAGCAAGCCAGCTGCAATTTACATATAGGCCTTGGTGAAAGCAGCTTTGGATTCCTGAATATAAGTGCGGACCTTCACTGCGTGGGACTCCCACAAAGCGCGATCTCTTTCATCAGAGAACGGGTTTTGGTCTTTGGCTACCGAACGATCAAATTTGTCATAAAATGTGATCACAGAAGAGGCAATTTGATTGAAACGCTCTTTAAACACCTGGGTTTCTTCCATAGTGCCGGTAGCTTTCATCATAAATTGCACAAACTCGGTATTAGAGCTGGAATAGTTTTGGTAGCTTTCTGCCTGCACGGTGAAATAATTGTTGATCTCCTGTAACGCCTCGTTGCGCACCGGCTCATCTTTACTCATCACACGTTTATAGTTTTCCTGACCTCGCCCCATGCCACCGGCAATCAGCGATTCCTTTAAATGCTTATCAAGGTCTTTGCGGAACCGGTCGACCTCACGTTGGATATCAATTAAATCTTTATCCAGCGCAACCACAGTATTTAATTCTTTTTCCAATTCCCCCAGAAAACCCTCTGCTTTAGAGAAGGTTTTCAAACCATTTTCTTCGGCAAATTTGCGCGTTTTACGATCCACACCGGCATTCTCATAAGCCACCTTATCAAAGGTAGTCGCCACTATGGTTTTAAAGGGCTCTGCAAATGCAGCATACGCACCTTGGGTCATCACATTCAACGTTGCAGTCGCGATATCGCCCAAGGGTTTCAGCAATGAATCCATGCGTGCTTTCTGGATAGGTGATGCCACCAGGCGCACATCATTTACAATACCTTTAAAGGTTTGGTAGCCAAGCGGGTTGGCCATCTTGCCGCGTTCGGACGTCGCCAACACCAAGGTCACACTGGAATAAATACCATTGGCGTATTCCAGATACTGACGCTGCACATCAATTTGTGCCGCGTAGTTTTTACCCAACGTGCGCAAAGCGTCGGCTTGCACCTGATAGTTTTTGTCATCGCGCAATTTGCCCAGAACTTCAGCAATCACTTTTTCCTGATTTTTTTGCAGGGCGGTATCCAACAGGATTTTTTCTACGCTGACATCATCTAACCACACCTTACCGTTGGTAATTTCAAAATCCAGACGCAGGTATTTTTTACCCGGATCATCGATAGAAATACGTTTGGCATGATATTCGGTTGAATCATTGCTGCCCAGGATTTGGCCAACCTGTACCCAACCGGTATCGGAATTTTGCGTTGGTGCCACCATCACATTGATTTTGTATTGCGTAGCGGGCGATGAAGTTTTAATCCAGAACTCCAGTGTACCTTGCTCACTCAAATTAACACGCGAGCGCACCGATGCTTCACCCTGCTCAATTTGCAGGGCGCCAGTGCTATTGCGCGCCTGTTCCTTGACCACTTTGGCACCGTACAGGAATGCCCACTTTTTGTTATCCGCATCAGTTTCAAAACCGTTTTTGAAAATGACCGATTTTTGCTGTGCCATTGCCGCTGTTGCCACAAGGCTGGCCGTACACAACAACACTATTTTTACGCCTGTTTTCAACATACTGTGCTCACAGTCCTTAATATTAAAAAACATTAAACAATATAAACTTAATATCACACCCGTTATTCAAGCAGACCTGGAATTCGCGCCTGCAAAAAAGTATCGACCAACACTTTGCGTTCGCCAAGTACACGCGGATAAGCCACTGGTTCATCGCGCAAACGCGTAATCGAATTCACATAACCATTCGCACCCCAGCGATTAGCACCAATCGGATTGGCAATGGGGTCGTCCAACACACGCTCAGCCGCAATAATTGTCCATCCCTGTTCAATTAAACGATCTATCAGCGCAACAATAAAATACGCGGCCAAATCATTTTCCTGTAATACCAGAATTTGTCTGGGTGAATAACCCAGCAAGTTAAATGCGCGGGCATCCTGTTGCATTAACGATTGCAGAATAAATTCAACATACGTCTTTTCCAGCACCGCTATATCCACATGACGATTGCTGCTGATTTTTTTCTGGTAGAGCTGATCAAGGTATTGATCTGCACCGCGCCACGGGTTGAAGCCGGTGAAAGCCGGATAATAGCCGCGCTCTTGCAGAAACTCGGCCAGCCCGCGCTGGAGATTTATATCGCCGGACTCATGCAAATACGAAAAATGCACATGTTGTTTATAGCCACTGTAGTTTTGCAAAATCCGGTTAGCTTTCAGGATGCCAATTTCATAAACATACAGATCACTTTTGCTCACCAAACTGTGATCGTGCCCGGCATTTACTAATAAATGGCCTTTATCGCTGTACAGCGCCAAACGCGCTTCACCTTTTTGATCAAGACCTTTGGTTTTGATCAAAAACATTGCCTGAGGTACACCTGCAGTCGCCAGATTGCGCACCAGCATTTGCGAACGCGCCATTGCATCCAGTGAAGTGGAAGGCTGCAACGTATTTTCAAAGGCAATTGCCAATTCACGGGCATGACCACTGCTGCTGATCACTGCAACGCCGATAAACAGCAAATGTCCGAACAACGTCTTGCATACCCATTTTTTCAGCACTGCCTAATCTCGCTCAGATAATGTTGTTGAAAAAATCCAATCAGGTAATTCATACAGCATTTAATTCATACAGCTCCAGGGGCAAACCATCCGGGTCCTGGAAAAACGTAAAGCGTTTTAATGTATATTCGTCAATACGAATAGGCTCTACTGCAACATCATTACTATTCAACCACGCAACACAAGCGTCAATATCGCGCACCACAAACGCCAGGTGGCGCAATCCGCAAGCCTCGGGTTGCGAAGGACGGGCGGGTGGATCGGGAAACGAAAACAATTCCAGCTGCGTGCCATTGGGTAATGCCAAATCCAACTTCCAGGATGCGCGCGCAGCACGATAATGTTCAGCGACAATCTGCAGCCCCAAAATCCGGGTATAAAAATGCTTGGACTTCTCATAATCCGAACAAATCAAGGCAACGTGATGGACAGCCTGCAATGTCGGTGGAACATTTGTCATTGTTTAACACTCAATGGAGAACCCATTTCAATCCGCAACCAGCCCTGCTTATTGCAGCAGCCTTTTAGTATAACCCTGGCCTTATATAAAATGATGGTTTTTGCCATGCTGTTTATATCCGGCCAAACCAAGCCATTCGCAGCCAAGAATATTCGAGGCTATGCTGCGGCTGCAAGGCTGTATCGGGGATGAATAACCGGCGCAGCTTGCTGCTTTAACACACCACGGTAGCTATACCGAGAGCGTCAAACGACAGGAATTGTTATGAATCTCACCCGCCGTCATTTTTTACAGAACGCCGGAGCCGCTGCCATCGCGCTGACCGCCTTCCGTCATTTATCCGTCCAGGCGGAAGCCTATGCGCTCGATCCTCATCACGGCATCGATAAATATGGCCCACTGGTTAAAGACCCTCGCAAAGTTATCGATTTACCCGCCGGGTTCCGCTACCAGATCATCGCCCGAACCGGCGATCCCATGAGCGATGGCTTGATTATGCCCGGCGCTCCCGATGGCATGGCCGCCTTTCCCGATCCAAACAATCCATCACGGACGCTTTTGGTCCGCAACCACGAATTAAGTTCATCCTGGGGGGATATAGATGCATTCAAAGGCAATAAAAAACTGGCAAGGGAATTCGTGGGTGATAAGGCCTACGACTTTTATCGCAAAGGCCTGCCCGCGAATGGCGGCACCACAACCCTGCTCTATAACCAGGGCGCCGGCAAGGTTGAACGCAGCCATTTAAGCCTCGCTGGCACTTCGCGTAATTGCTCCGGCGGAGCAACACCTTGGGGTTCCTGGCTTACGTGCGAAGAAACTACCTATGGCACAGACCAGGGCTTCGGCCGGGACCATGGGTTTGTATTTGAAGTGCCCTCGACGGCAACTGGACTGGTCACTGCTGTTCCGCTCCACGCCATGGGGCGATTCGCCCACGAGGCCTGCGCAGTCGATGTTACCAACGGCATTGTCTATCAAACCGAAGATGCGAAAAATGCACTTTTCTACCGTTTCATTCCCGCAAAACCGGGCGAGCTGCACAAAGGTGGCAGCCTGCAAGCACTGGTAATCCGCGATTGGTCCGGCGCCAATACCCGCAACTGGCTCGACGATACCGACCCGGGCAAACGCGACGTCACCATCGAACAGGAGTTTTTGTGCGATTGGATTGATCTGGATAATGTCACGGCACCCGCTGCCGATCTCGCGGCCCGAGGGCATGCAAAAGGAGCCGCTATTTTTGCCCGTTGCGAAGGATTGGCTTTTGCCTTGCGCGCCGATACTCGCCAACGGGAAGTATTTTTTACCGCAACTACCGGCGGCAATAAGGGGCTTGGACAAATTTGGCGTTACCAACCCAGCCCTTACGAAGGCACGCCGCGTGAACGCGAAGTACCGGGTAAGATCGCGCTGGTTTACGAGAGTCAGGATCGCGCTTATTTGGAGGGTTGCGACAACCTTACCATTGCGCCCTGGGGTGATTTGATTGTGTGTGAGGACAGCTATTCCAATGCAAAGGACAACGCCAACTATTTGCGCGGACTGACACCGCAAGGAAAAATTTATACGCTCGCGATGAGTGCGCATAAAGATAGAGGCGAATTCTGCGGTGCATGCTTCTCACCCGATGGCACGACCCTGTTCGTCAATATCCAACAACCGGGATTAACGCTTGCCATCACCGGCCCCTGGAAAAGTATTCGCCCCGTGTAAAAAAAATTTACTGCGCTAAAAAAATCCCGGCAAGTACCGGGACTTTCTATTTTCCTATTTTCCTATTTTCCTATTTTCCTATTTTCCTATTCTTTCTATCTTTTGCTATGTGTACTATTTGTGCCCGTTTTGTCGACGTAATTGATTTAATCCCGTCTTGATAAAGGTGAGCAAATCATCGGGGAAAAGCGGTTTGGAAAAATAATATCCCTGAACCAGGTCTACGCCCAAATCATAAATAATTTTATAATCTTCTTCAGTTTCCACACCTTCAGCAACCGTAGTGAGATTCAAATTTTTAGCCAGATCAACAGTGCTAGCCAAAATAGTGCGCTGTTGTGGTCGCGCTGCCGAACGATGCACCAACGAGCGATCTATTTTTAATTCGGTCGCCGGTACACGCGATAATTGCTGCGCATTCGCAAAGCCGGTGCCGTAATCATCAATCGCGATATGAAAACCTTTCAAGCGCAACCGCGCCAAGGTGCGAATCGCGCTCGCCAATTCGCCGAGCAACGCATTTTCAGTAATTTCAAAGGTGATTTCGGTAGGCGCTATACCGTAATCTTCCGAAAGTTTACATAGCCAATCCACCATATCCGAATCGGCCAGCGAAAGTGGCGATAAATTAAACGCAAGATTGAAACGCAAACCATAATTCTGCCAATTCTTTTTGTGCTGGAAAGCAACTTGCAAAAGATGGCGGGTGAGCACATCGATCATACCGTGGCGCTCAGCCAACGGAATAAATACACCGGGCGAAATCATACCTTTTTGCGGATGACGCCAACGCGCCAAGGCTTCAACACCTTTGAGCAATAAACCATGTACGGTGAGTTTAGGTTGATAGGCAAGAGTGAGTTCACCATTAGCCAATGCCTCACCCAACTCTACCGCAGTGACATCTTTTTCCGGTGATGGTTTGATTTCCTGCGCCTGTTGTTTTGCATCGTGAATGAAACGCAAAAAACTGCATTCAAGTGCATCCGGCAGCAACGGCTTTTGAAAGGTACCCAGCACATGCAAACCATCGGCTTCAGCCATGGTGCCCACACTTGCAATTAAAATGGGATCCTTTGCACTGAGGATAATGACGCTGCTGGCAATTTTCTTCTGCGCGATTGAGCGAATTAATTCGACGCCGTCCATGATCGGCATTTCAAGATCGATCAACACCACATCGACAGGGTGAGCTTCCAACACACTTAACGCATCAACACCATTAGCTGCGTCGTGGAGATCCTTAACGCCTAAATCCAGACACAATTCTTTAGCGTACTGACGCTGGGTCAAACTGTCATCAGTGACCAATACGCTTAATTCGGAAATCACCGACTTCATGCCTTGCCTCCCAATACCGCAGGAATTTGGGATAAAGGCATCACTTCTTTCGCTGCGCCCAAGCTAATAGCTTCTTTGGGCATACCAAATACGACACAGGATTGTTCATCCTGTGCGATAGTTCTGCAGCCCACTTGTCGCATTTCCAATAATCCCCTCGCGCCATCGTCGCCCATACCGGTCATGATAATTCCCATCGCATTGCGCCCTGCTGCGCGTGCAGCTGAGCGAAACAACACATCAACCGATGGACAATGGCGATTCACACTGGGGCCGCGAAATACTTTCGCAATATATTGCGCACCCGAACGCTGCACCTCAAGGTGATGCCCACCAGGTGCGATAAGTACACGCCCCGGAATCAAACGATCACCGCTCTCCGCTTCTTTCACATCCACTTCGCATAAACCATCCAGGCGTTTGGCAAAGGCGGCGGTAAATTTTTCGGGCATATGTTGTACAACGGCGATGCCAGGGCAGGTGCGCGGAATTTTACTGAGGATTTCCTCCAGTGCTTGCGTTCCGCCGGTGGAGGTACCGATCACGATAATTGTGTCGGTAGTGGCAGTCATGCTGACCAAATCAGTCGCAGGTATTACCGGTGCTACTTTTTTTGCTTCGCCAATATGTACACGGCGCGCAACATGGGCGCCAGCTGCACCGCGCACGGTTTGCCAGAGCAAATGCTTTGCCTCTAACAGAAAATCTTTTACACCCAGCTGGGGCTTGGTGATGATATCAATTGCACCTGCGGATAATGCCTGCAAAGTAAGCTCAGCGCCCTTTTCTGCCAGGGATGAGCAAATAATTACCGGCGTCGGCTTTTCCTGCATTAAATGACGCAGGAAAGTCAGGCCATCCATACGCGGCATTTCGATATCCAGCAAAATCACATCGGGCCATTTCTTTTGCATTTGCTGCCGGGCAAAAATAGGATCCGATGCAGTGGCGTAGACATTAATGTCGGGTGCCTCATTGAGCACGGCACTGAGCACTTGGCGCACCACGGCTGAGTCATCCACTACCAACACATTAATTGTCATAATCTCTCAACTTTTCAGCGCATTTATATGTTGATCAACTCACGATAAAGCACCGGCACTGGCGACCCGGTAATAACCAAGTATTGTCGATCAAATTGTTATTTCAATTATTCAAGGCTCATTCATTTGATAAAGTTTTAATTGGATCTCGCCTGTGGACATCACCAACATTAACGAACGCGAGATTCTCCCACCGACATCCGTTTGCGTAGGCTGGAGCTTTTCGCGATGCAACCATTGACGCGCAAAGGCAATATTGTCATGCCCGATAGACGTCGGTGAGCTGTATGCAAACATATCACCGCCACCAAAAATCCCGATCTGGTATTCGCCAATGCCAGCGTAGGCCTGCATTGCCCTTTTCATTTCCGCCAAGGCGTGGACGGCATAACGACAATCAATCCGCTTGGGCTCCGCCTTTTTATGGCTGGGCTCGTTCGCCAGTAGATAGTGGCACATGCCACCTACCTTAAGTGTTGGATGCCATGCTGTCATGGCAACACAAGAACCCAACACTGTGTGTAACCGTTCGTAGTCCGCACCAAAATACCACTCGCCCGGATGGATGCTATGCAGTGGTTTAACGAGCGGCACTACGGCCATAGAATCACCGCCCCGCTAAACGATAAATAGCGGGCCTCACTGGCACAAAACGGGTACTCATCCCATGCAAGCTTTCTGAGTGGCCGACAAATAATATGCCGCCGGGAGTCAATTTTTCTGCAATTCTATCCAAAATTTTTGCCTTGTTTTCATTCTCAAAATAAATCAGTACGTTGCGCAAAAAAACCAAATCAAATTTACCAATATCGGGAAAGTCCTCATGCAAATTCAAGGTAAAAAATTGCACAACCTGACGCAGGTCTGAAATAACACGCACATTACCCTGCTGTGGACCAACCCCTTTGCGACAAAACCGGCGCAAATATTCCGGTGGAATATTTTTCACGCGCATATCCGGATAAATACCGATTTTGGCCTGTTCCACTACACTCCGATTCACATCGGAGCAAAGTAATTCCCACTCACAGGGGCAACGGTCTTTCAACACCATTGCAATACTGTAGGGCTCCTCGCCAGTAGAAGAAGCAGCACTCCATACCCGAAACTTACCGCCCGATCTCAGCTTGGGAAGAATTTCCTCCTGCATATAATCGAAATGCTTTTGCTCACGAAAAAAGTAAGTTTCGTTAGTCGTAATTAACTCCAACGCAACACTTAATTCAGCCTTTCCTTGTGGGCTTTGGATAAGACGATAGTAATCGCCAAATCCATTTACTTTACAGGCCTGCAAACGCTTCCATAAACGATTGCTCAACAATGCTTTTTTTTGCTCTGGTAAAAAAATTCCCAACTTATCCTGTATCAGTTGTTGAAACAGCTGAAACTCTTTATCCGAGGGGATGGGCGTTGCCGATTCCATTGTCATAACGTGACTCACTATCATCTAACCTCTATTATCAGGGCAATGTCGTTACCTGAATGTAACGCACAAATTTTTATCATCATTACCTGAGTCCGCTAACAACCGTTTCCCTGTCCACCTGTGTCACTTACGAATAACGGATAAAATCTTTATCCAACTCATCATCGCTAAATGCTTTTCTATCGGATTTTTTCTCGCTACTTTTGCGTAGCCCTGTAGGAAGTGCCGATTTGGTTACGCGAGTGAATGCCGAACGCGAATCCTGGTTTGATAAGGTGAAATAACTCACTGCATCTTGCAGGCGCATTGCCTGTGAGCTGAGCTCTTCCGATGTCGAACTCAACTCTTCCGCTGCAGCTGCATTTTGTTGCATGGTTTGACTCACCTGCCCAATCGCGGCATTGATTTGGTTAACGCCTGCCGTTTGCTCGGTCGAGGCAGCTGCAATCTCTTGTACCAAATCTGCAGTCTTACGAATTGAGGGAACCATCTCTTGCAATAACTTGCCTGCGGTGTCGGCCTTATCTACTGTTTCACCGGCTAGCGAACCTATCTCTTGCGCTGCCACTTGACTGCGTTCAGCCAATTTGCGCACCTCTGAAGCAACTACCGCAAAACCACGCCCGTGTTCGCCCGCACGGCCCGCTTCAATTGCTGCATTGAGCGCGAGCAAATTGGTTTGATAAGCAATGTCATCAATCACACCAATACGATCGGCAATTTTTTGCATCGCGGTCACTGTACTCGCGACGGCAGAGCCACCGGTCGCTGCATCAATGGCCGCCTTTTGCGCCATACCATCGGTGATGCTCGCATTTTCGTTGTTCTGCATAATTGAGGCTGACATTTCTTCCATCGATGCAGAGGTTTCTTCAACGCTTGCCGCTTGCACCGATGCACCCTTGGCAAGTGATTGTGCAGTTGCATTCACTTCTTCAGAGGCAGAGGCCAAGGCATCGGCTGAACTGCGCACTTCACCCAATACTTGCGATAGCGTGTTCGACATTTCGCGAATCGTCGCTAACATACTGGTGGTATCACCTTGTTTGGTAATCACCTGCTGGGTTAAATCACCGGTTGCAATTTTTGCCAAAACTGCCGCAGCATAATCTGGTTCGCCACCTAATTGACGCAACAGATTGCGCGCGATAAAAAATCCAATCAATGCAATAGCAACCAATGTTATTGATGCGATCACAACTGATAAAAATGCAGCTTCTGATTTTGTTTCCAATGCAGTATTTTTAGCATTATTAGCCAGCTCGATATTGTAAGCAGCATGCTCTTCCAATGTAGCAGCCAATAATCTCGCATCCTCACCCGATTTCTCCATCAATGCGAGCGCCACATCGGTTTGGCCTTTTTTGGCCGCTGCTAATATCCCGGGAATATGACTGACAAATTTTTCAAACATCTGCTTGTCGGCTGCCAATAGCGCTTTGTCTTTCTCATGATCGGTGAAGGTTTCATATTGTTTCATTCCATCGCTGGAATCCTTTATTGCCTTATTAAGGTCTACTTCGAGTTTCTCAACCTGTGCAGGGTCAGTGTTTAATACAAAGCGGCTTAAGCGAATGCGCGACCGGTAAACATTACTCTGGATGTCAGATAACAAATTCATACTGGGGATAACATTCTCATTACTGTAATTGGTCTGCTCAAATACATTATTAATCTGTATTTGGGCTGCACCGGCTAGAATTACAATTCCCAGTAAAGCAGCAGCCACCAGAAAAATCATTTTTTTGGCTACGGTCATTTTTAACTCCATAAAATTTTAATTTAAATGCACTCAGTATCCGGGATTAGCTGGACTACTCAGCTGTAGCGTACAAAATTCTTATCCAATTCATCATCACTAATAGAGCCAATGGCTTTATTGCCACCAGATCTGGTCTTATTGATTGTTGCTATCTTTTTATTGATGGGCTTAACCGTTTTACCTGGACCATCACTACCTAATTTGAAATAGGTCATTGATTCCTGCAGGCGAATAGCTTGGGCACTCATTTCTTCCGAAGTAGAACTTAACTCTTCCGATGCCGCTGCATTTTGTTGCAACGTCTGGCTTACCTGACCGATTGCACCGTTAATTTGCGACACTCCTGCATTTTGTTCAGATGATGCCGCCGCTATTTCCTGTACCAGATCCGCCGTTTTACGAATCGCGGGCACCATATCTCGCAACATAATTCCTGCATTTTCTGCGCGTTTAACCGTATCGAGTGCGAGCGTACCTATTTCTTGCGCGGCCACCTGACTGCGCTCTGCCAATTTGCGCACCTCCGATGCGACTACCGCAAAACCGCGTCCGTGTTCACCCGCACGCCCGGCCTCAATTGCAGCGTTCAGTGCAAGCAAATTGGTTTGGTAGGCAATGTCGTCGATAACGCTGATCCGTTCAGCGATTTTTTGCATCGCCTCCACAGTTCCCATCACTGCTTCACCACCTGTCGCTGCATCGCGCGCCGCTTTTTGAGCCATGCCATCGGTCACTTTTGCGTTCTCACTGTTTTGCGAAATCGATGCAGACATTTCCTCCATTGACGCCGAGGTTTCTTCCACACTGGCCGCTTGAATCGAAGCACCTTTAGCGAGCGATTGCGCCGTGGCATTCACTTCTTCCGAGGCCGACGACAATGCATCGGCCGAGCTGCGCACATCGCCAATAATATCGGCCAACTGTTTGCTCATATTGGCAACGCTTGCAAGTAATGAGCTGGTGTCTCCCCGCTTAAGTTGGATGTCGACATTGAGATGTCCTTCCGCTACTTGCGACACCACCTCAGCCGTATAAGAAGGCTCACCGCCCAATGTCTTGAACATATCGCGAAAAATAAACGTCATGACCGCAATAATAATGATCGATGCACTAAAACAAATGATCAGCAACAAACGTACGGTGTCGCTGTATATTTTTTCAGTTTTTACATCGGAATCCAGCATATACTGATCGAAACCTTTAGTGGTATTATCAGCCAGTGTTTGCATTTGACTACTGGCTTCCCGATCCATACCACTGACCAATTTATCGACTGCCTTTCCAGCATTTGCATTTTCCTGATCAAAACTTTTTAGTGCCTCGCGATAATTTTTTCCCAGTTCCGTATGTTCTTTTTGCAACTTGACAACCGCATCTGTTGGCTCGCCCTCCTGCTTTTGAAGTTCCAATGCATTGGCAAGGTGCTTTTGTACGGTCGCTTCTGCCTCGATAAAGCCATCAACATATTTGGTAAATTGCTCCGCATCGTTACCGCGGATCAGAATATTTTTCCATTCCTGCACCTGTGTTTTAAAAACAATTGCGGCACTCTGGATTTCCACCAATATCCCGGAGCGAAGCTTGCTGTGCATAGCGGTCTCATCAACCACTGTGTTGTATGAACGGATTTGCAAATAGGCAGTAATGCCCAAGGTCGACAGTCCCAGGACAATCAACGTACTAAGCAATAAAATTTTAAACTTCAAGCTAAGGTTATTGAACATGGCTATCGTCTCACGATTTTGTATTATTGATATGGAATGCAATTATTGCAGCTGCGCCTCAACCAAATGGGCCAGCTCGCGAATCGACAGGGCATTATTTGCATCCAGCAATACCACAAACTCATCATCGCGCTTGGCAATCCCCTGAATAAAATCAGCGCGGATGTTGGCACCAAACGACGGTGCATCTTCAATATTTTCATCATTCATTTCGATCACTTCACTGACAGAATCTGCCAGCAAGCCGAGCACATGGTTTTGCTCATTGTTTTGCAATTCAACCACAATGATACAAGTGCGCTTTTGCACTTCAATCGGCTTGCGTCCCAAGCGCACTGCCAGATCAATAACCGGCACTACTTCACCGCGCAAGTTAATAACACCGCGCAAAAAATTAGGCATGAGAGGTACTTCGGTAATACCGCTGTATTCAATAATTTCGCGGGTTTGGGATAACTCCAAACCGTAGTTTTCATGGCCGATGCGAAAGGTCAGATATTGCTTAATCACTTCAGCTGACTGACTCTTTTTTTGTCTGCTTGGCTGGTTCATTGTTCCTGCTCCTGCGCACTTACTGAAAAGGCATTGTTGCGTACATGTTCGCGGTTGATGGCGAAACCGATTAACTGTTGGATATCAAGAATCAACGCCACGGCTCCGGTACCTAACAAACTGGACCCGCCGATGCCTTTAAGCGCTTGAAAAATGGGCCCCATGGGTTTTACCACTGTTTGAATTTCGCCGTGCAACTCATCTACCACTATGCCCGCCCGTTTTTCACCGAACTGAACTACTACAATTTTTTCGCGACTGTAATCTTTTGGTTGTAGCGAAAAAATTTCACGCAGGCGAATATAGGGAACTTGCTCACCGCGCAAATTCACACAATTTTGGCCCTGTACATGATTCAATGAATTGAGGTCCACACATTCAAGGATGGTATTTTGCGGCACAATAAAATCGATGAGCCCGGCAGTCACATGAAAGCCGTCAATGATCGCCAATGTCAGCGGTAAACGAATACTAAAGCTGGTTCCCACACCGACTTCACTTTCAATTTCAATACCGCCTTGCAACTCTTCGATATTGCGTTTCACTACATCCATTCCCACACCGCGACCGGACAGATTGGTAACCTGTTCGGCAGTGGATAAACCGGGGTGGAAAATCAATTGGAACAACTCCTGACGAGAGAGATGGATGCCCTCTTCCAGAATGCCGTTGGTGATCGCTTTTTTGCGAATTTTTTCCACATCCAAACCGCCACCATCATCGTGGATACCGATAACGATATTGCCGGCATCATGACGCGCCGTGAGTTTGATAGTGCCGCTATCCGGCTTGTTACGAGTCTGCCGCACCGCCACAGATTCAATACCGTGATCCATCGCATTGCGCACGATATGCATCAGTGGATCATTCAATTTCTCTACCATTGAACGGTCGAGTTCGGTTTCGGCGCCTTCAATTTCCAACTCAATTTCTTTGCCAATGGTTTTGGCAGTATCGCGCACAACGCGTTTGAATTTTTGGAATGTATCGCCAATTGGCACCATACGTAATGTCAGTGCAGCATCGCGGATTGCCTCAGTAAAATTCCCCATTGAGGTGACCGCTTCAATCAATGTGGGATTACCCATCTTGGATGACAGCAAATCGACACGCTGGCGATTAATGACCAGTTCACCGATTAAATTGATCAGAACATCCAACCGTTCGGCATCAACGCGAATAAAACGATTTTCGCCACTGGTTTTTTTCTCGCTGATTTTCTTTTGTTTATCGAGTGCCGCATTGACAATTTCCGGCGCAATGACTTGCTCCTCAATCAGGATATCGCCAAGCATTCCCACCGCACCTGCACTTTTCGCCTGTTGCTTTTGGGTAGCCAATGCAGCGTCCAATTCCTGAAAACTGATCGCGTGGCTCTTCACCAAAATTTCTCCCAGACGCTGGGCATTTTCCGGCAAAGATTGAATCAGGTTGACGTAAGCCTGGATGTTACTGCGTGGCGGAATCAGTTTGAGATCTGAATCATCGCGCACAAACATAAAGGCATCTTCAATTTGCTGCTGCGATGCGTTGCTAACCAACGTAATTTCAAAACCGAGATACAACTGCTCGGGATCGTAATTATTAAATTCCGGCAAATGCTCGGTAATAGTGACGATATGGGTGATCTCACCCAGCGTGCGCAGGAAGCGCAGGATAGATAAAGGATCCATACCATTGCGCAATAAATCCGGCCCCAGGCGCACAGAAATATGCCAGGCCTCGTAATCGGATTCAGCTCCATCAAGCCCATACGGCGGTGTTCCCGCTGAAACGGACGCAGGTGCCTGCGCTGCTGTTTTTGATGAAGGCTCCAGCCAGGGTGATAAGGAATCCAACAGTGCCTTACCATGTGCGAGGCACTCGGCATCGTTGGGATTATCGTGCATGGCATTTTCCACCAAAGTCGCGATGTGATCGCGACAAGGTAATAAAATACTTAATAAATCACCTGTGACAGTAATTTTTTCATCGCGAGCGCGATCCAAAACGTTTTCAACAATGTGCGTAAAACTGACAATATCATTCAACCCAAATAAACCAGCGGAACCTTTGATCGTGTGCGCGGCACGAAAGATTTCGTTAATGGTTTCCATATCCTTATCACCCTCGTCCATACGCAGCAATGCGGCTTCCATGGAGTTGAGCAAGTCCTCCGCTTCCGCGAAGAACGTTTGCAAGGCACCGTCGAGGTTCATAGTGGGGAGTTCCTTATGATTCCAGGGCAAACTGGCTGTTGACATCAAGCGCCGTCAATACACTTTCTACTGACTCATTGCTTTTGATAATAAATACTGAGCGATGCACCGTGTTAAAAAACTTTTTCGCGAATAATAGCAATTGCACACCGGCGGTATCTATTTCGCTGACTGCAGCTAAATCCAATGCAACTTTATCGGAGAGCTTTTCGTAATCAGCAAACAACTCATCTTTAATTTGTGCAACATAATAGATAGTCAGATCGCCTTCGAATACCAACGTCGTTGTATCCTTGCTCTTTTTGCGCGAAATATTCATATTCACTTTTCTCGTTAGATCAGCATTGATACAGCTTGCAACATTTGCTCAGGTCGGAAAGGCTTTACAATCCAGGCTTTGGCACCGGCGGCTTGGCCCTCGCGTTTTTTCTCTTCTGCACCTTCAGTGGTCAGCATAATTACGGGGGTGAATTTGTAATTGGCTTTGGTTTTCATTTCTTTCAGAAACGTAATGCCGTCCATGTTCGGCATATTCACATCCGAGATCACCAGATTAATTTTTTGCCCATCCAACTTGGTCAATGCATCCTTACCATCACTCGCTTCAACTACTGTGTAGCCGGCACCGCGCAACGCGATACCTACTACCTGGCGCACACTGGCCGAGTCATCAACTACAAGAATTACTTTGGACATTCACTACTCCTAAAAAAACGTGATTTCTGAATTATTGGAACCTTTGGTTTGCGATCCACCGCGATGGATATCAACCTGTTCCAGTGTGGTGTAAGTTTTTTGCAGCGAACGCAACCATTCTTTGGTATCAATCGCTACTACTGGTTCGCCGTGGCGCAAGCGCGTCTCCTGATCGGCGATAGCGCCAACCAGTTTTTCCATATCGTCAATAACGTGTCCCAAAATTTGGCTGACACGATCCTGGAATTGCAGATTTACCAATACCTCCTCAACACTCGATTGAACGGCGGCACTTTCCTGTTCCAGAATATGGGCAGACTGCAAAATGTTTTCGCTGGAATTTTGAAATTGTTCGAGTACTTGCGAGATAGATGTTTCAGATTTTGCGAGGCGGGAATTGTCTTCGGCGGCGTATTCTGCTGTTCTATCCAGTGTGGTCTGCAATGCGGAATTCACTTGTTCGATCCGGCGACCAATACGCGCACCGGTTTCACCCGAGCGCGTAGAAAGCGTGCGAACCTCATCAGCTACTACCGCAAAACCGCGACCGTATTCACCCGCGCGCGCCGCTTCGATTGCCGCATTCAGTGCGAGCAAATTGGTTTGCGATGCAATGCCCGCTACTTCTGCGCTCATCCCGCTTAATTCAACGGTAATTTTTGAGAGACCGGAAATTTCCGTTAATAACTCGTCACGCTGATCAATCGCCTGGCGCAGTGTGTGGGTGATCTGGCTCAATTCGTCGTTGGCAAAATGAATTACGCCACCCAAACCGTTATCGCCTTTCATACTGCTTGCAGTTGTTGATGAGCTGGCAACGGCGGCTTGGAGGCGATGGTGTATCTCAGAAAAACGTCCCACCAATTCAGTAATGCTGGTTTCCAGTTGGCTGCGCGCCAATTCGGTTTGACGCTGCCACAGCGGCAGGATTTCTTTTAATAAATGTTGATAGTTTTCCAGTAAGGGTTGATAGGTTTGTGCGAGTTCCTGCATGCCGCGCGCTTTTAACAAAGCCGATTGTGAATCACTCTCTTGTTTCACCATTTGTGCGACCTGCCCCCAGGCAACCGCAGCAGCGCCGATCAGCACTACCAGCACGAGCACTTTCCAGACAATCGATAACGCCGTGAGCGTGATTAAAACCACGCCAACAATAGTCAACAGCGCAATAGACCCCATTACTAAAACCTGTGATGAACCGCGCTGATGATGTGATGCAGAAAAAGAACGGGGCGCACGCGCATTAGGATAGTTATTACTCATTGGTTTAATCCGTCAAATTCAGTTGCAAAAGCTCAGCGCTTGATAAGAAGTTATCACTGCGCAAACTGCTGTCAGGTGGGTTAACTAGGTATAGACGGCGTTTATATAGGTGTCAAAGACGCACCCCTGAGTGAATCTACTCATATCCAGGAGTGACAATATGAAGAAAATCATTACACGGGAACCGAACATAAATCATCGCTATCAACTTGCATGACACAAAATGGCGGGCTGATCTTTGCAGAGAGAAAGGGTAAGTAACCAAGCAGCAAGATTGACTATTGGGATGTGACAAATAACACACGATAAAAAAAGGAGCAAAAGTGCGCTGACTTTTGCTCCTTTTTTTATCCCGATCAGGTAAAGCAGATCAGCGATAGCAAGTTTGACTCATCAACCGGTATTGCGCATACCCGCCGCGATGCCTGCCATGGTTACTTTAAGCGCACGTTCAAGATCCGGACTGATGTTTTCACTGCTGCGGTAACGTTTGAGCAACTCGGCTTGCAGATAGTTGAGTGGATCGACGTAGGGCTTACGCACTTCCAGCGACTGGCGCAGCATCGGGTCATCGGCCAGCAAAACATCCTGCTTTTTCATCTGGTTGATCAGGCCTTCCAGAGCCAGCAAATCGCCACGCAATTCCTGCCCCAAACCGCGATATTCAACCGGCACTAACTGCTCTTCGTAGTAGGTGCAAATAGGGCCATCGGCTTTACCGATTACCATTTCCAGCAGGTCGAGGAAGCTGGAGAAGAATGCCCAGTTACTCACCATATCTTGCAACAGCAATGGATCATTTTGCAGCGCATATTCAAACGCCTGACGGGTTCCCAACCAAGCGGGCAAGTTCAAACGCACCTGCGTCCAGGCAAATACCCAGGGGATAGCGCGCAGGCTTTCTACACCACCAGTTGATTTACGCTTGGCCGGACGGCTGCCCAATGCCAGCAAGCTCAGCTCCTGTTCAGGAGTCAGGTTGCGGAAGTAAGGAACGAAATCTTTGTGGCCGCGCACAATGGCACGATAAGCCTCAAGACTGGCAGTGCCCATACGTTCGATCAGGTCGCGCCATTCAGGTTTAGGTGCAGCGTTTGGCGCCATAGTGGCACGCAGGGTCGCTACCACATAGGAAGACAAGCTGCTGAAGGCAACGCGCGGCAAACCAAATTTGTAGCGGATCATTTCGCCCTGCTCGGTCACACGGATACGGCCTTTGACCGAACCGGGTGGCTGGGACGCCATCGCTTTCTCTACCGGGCCGCCGCCGCGGCCAACGGTACCGCCACGGCCGTGGAACAGCACCAGCGATACATCAAACTTATCCGCCAGCGCAACCAGTTTCTCTTGCGCCTTGTATTGCGCCCAGGTTGCCGCCAGTTTGCCCGCGTCTTTTGCCGAGTCGGAGTAGCCGATCATCACGGTTTGTTGATGGGCTGAATATTGTTGATACCACTCCAGATTCCACAAACGCTCCATCACAATCGGGGCGCGATCCAGGTCATCAAGGGTTTCAAACAGCGGAACAATCGGTATATTCCAGGTCATGCCGCACTCTTTCAACAAGAGCGCAACGGCCAGCACATCTGAAGGTTGCTGCGCCATGGAAATAACATAATGCGACAGAATTTCGCGCGGCTCGTGCGCAACGATGCGGCACGTCGCCAATACTTCAGCGGTATCGTCACTCATCGGCCAGCTGATTGGCATCAGCGGACGTTTGCTATCCAATGATTCCAACAGGAACGCCTGGCGCTGCTCTTCCGGCCATTCGCGATAATTGCCCAAGCCCAAATACTGCACCAGCTCATCAATCGCCTGCACATGGCGGTCACCGTCCTGACGGATATCGAGCGGCACCAGGTTAATACCGAAGCAGTGAATGCGGCGAATAGTGTCAACCAAGGGGCCGTTAGCGATGTGCGGCAAACCAACATCATTAAGTGAGCGGAAGCAGAGCATCAAAGGCGACAATAGATCTTCGCGGCTGGTAATCAGGTCAACCGGTAATTCGACCGAGCGACCTTGCAGGCGCGCTTCAGCCCATTCAAGGGTAGCCTGGATACGACGACGCAAGTCAAACATCACATCGCGATAAGGGGTGGTGCTGTCAGGATAAAGGGCACGCAACTCTTCACTCGCCTCGATCATGCTCAGATCGCCGCCCAGGCTGTAAACATCGCGCGAGTACAGCTCGGCCGCCATCCAGCGACCCAGTAACAGCACTTCACGGGTAATTTTGTGGGTCACATTCGGGTTGCCGTCGCGGTCGCCGCCCATCCACGAATAGAATTTGATCGGGCGCAAATCGACTGGCAGGGACTCACCCAAATGACGGGAGCAGAGGCGATCCAAATGACGGATAAAGTCCGGCACGGCTTGCCAGAGGCTGTTTTCGATAACCGCAAAGCCCCACTTGGCTTCATCAACCGCCGTCGGGCGGGTGGTGCGGATTTCATCGGTAGCCCAGATTTCTTCCACCAAACGGTGCAAGCGGCCACGCAATTTGTCTTGTTCGAAGCCCAACAAACTGCCGTTCTGGCGATCGGCAAGGGTATCGACGATCTGGTCGTATTTACGGATCAGGGTGCGCCGGGTTACTTCAGTCGGGTGCGCCGTCAGTACCAGCTCAATACGCAACTTGCTGATGATCTGGGTCAGGGCAGCTTTGCCGTGAATCCCGGCAAATTCCTGGATCATGGTTTGTAAACTGTCATCGCGCTCGGCTTCGGCGCTGGAGAAATATTCCTGGTCGGCAATATTGGCGAGGTTCAGGAATTGGTTGAATGCGCGCACTATCGGCAAGATGTCCTGGTCGTCCAGGCTGCTCAGCATGGCAACCAGCGGCGCAGAGTCGCCACTTTCCGCTTTGGTGATTGCCTTGCCCAACTTGCGAATACCTTCTACTTTGGTAAACAGATCTGCACCTTCGTGGGCATGGATTGTTTCACCTAAGAGCTCCCCCAGCAGGCGGACATTTTCGCGCAGGGTTTCAGGCAGCTTTAACATTGGGCATCTCCAACAATAGAGGGATTAAAAAACACACAAGCGAATCACCAAAAGCGGGCGGCATTCTACGCCATCGCCCCTGTGATGGGTAGAAAATGGCAGCAGGATTAGCTTACTTAATGATAAAAACTCGCATTATCGAATTATTCAGACTTTTTCGCGGCCGCGCAGATTACAAAGGTGCAAGCCACGATGCAAGCGCACCAAACAGCAGCGGTCGGGCTGTCCGCACGAATTGCGCGGAATTTAGGCAACGGGGCAGCCGGGATTCATTCACCATCCCTTACTGATTGCTGATCTCCTATATTAAGAGGCATTAAATACAGCCCTCAAATCTGTATCAAGGCTAACTCTCTCCACGCACCCAATAGAGTTGAGCAAATACTATGCCCGATAACAGCGCGGCAGTGTTCGTTCGGTTCGTAACCGACCATCGTGTCGAAGTTAACTCTGATTAGTGTTAATAGATGATAATTATTATCATTTTTCTTGCCGAGAGCATAAAATGCGGACAAATCTCTAACCTGCGATTAAATCCGCCGGTGGATTCGATTAGTTGTTGGAACCAAAACCTATGGCTACTGCATCACCTACCCTTTCTACTCGCCATATTATCGGCCGTATCGGGGCCGGTATTCTGGGCGGTTATGTCTTTGTGTGGGGTGCCATCGCCCTGTTGCATGCGAGTCTGTATGCGCTCGGTATGCCATTTCACGATGCCGAACACCTGTCCAGTATTATCGGCTTCCTGTTGTACCTGAGCGTGTTCCTGTGGGCGTTTGCCGCCCGGAACCTGAACCGTGTATGGCTGATATTGGTTGGCGGTGGCTTGGTGATGGCTGCCTCGGCTTCATTGATACAGCATTTACTGGTGTAAGAGGAGAACCCCGTGCTCCAGAATTTCCGTTTATCCATGGCGTGGTTACACACCTGGTTTGGCCTGGTGTTGGGCTTTGTATTAATGGTAGTGTTTTTCTTCGGCGCGCTGTCGGTATTCGACCGTGAGATCGACCGCTGGGCAGTTCCCGAGTCGCGCTTTGAACCGCAACCTATGCCGTCATTCGACAATTTGCTGCGTCCGATTTTTGAAAAAATGCAGCCGACCAAAACGGATATCGAACAATTCAGCCCCCGTGCGAATGGCCCCATGCCGGAGCGTTACGACACGGTAGTTACCTGGGGTGCTTACACTACACACCGCGACCCGGTACTGAATATTTTTGCCGGTTATGAAGTGCCCAATGCAATCGATCACGAAGATGTCATTTTTACCAGCCGCACCATCGATCCGCGCGACGGCAAAGTTTTCCCCGATGACAGCCTCAAAATTGGCAGCCAGTTTTTCTATCCTTTGCACTACAGTTTGAATTTCCACTGGATGGACCTGGGCTACTGGATCGTCGGCTTTGCCTCCCTGATTATGTTGGCAGCTCTGGTGAGTGGCGTGGTCATGCATCGCAAATTCTTCCGCGAACTTTTCACCTTCCGCCCGAACAAAAGCACCCAACGCAGTACGCTGGATTTGCACAACCTTACCGGCGTGGTGGCTTTGCCGTTCCACTTTTTCTTTGCCTTTACCGGTCTGGTGATTTTTGCCGGCATCTACTTCCCGATCTCCCATACCCAACTGGAACCGCTGCATGATTTGCACGAACTCCACGAGGCAGAAGAAACCGGTTTGCCGCACGACCGCGCAGGCGTTGTTGCACCTATCGCCTCAGTCGATGCAATGGTTACTGAAGCCAAACGCCGCTGGGCCGAGCGCGGTATGGGCGGCGATGTAGGTTTCCTCGCGCTGCGCCATGTGGGCGATACCAATGGCTATGTGAGTGTTTACCGTGCCGGTACTGACCGTATCGCGCTGACTGGCGAAGGCATTCACTTCAAAGCCAGCACCGGGGAAGTACTGCGTGAAGATCCGCCGAGCACCCTGGTGGAAAACATCAACGAATTTCTGACCGGTTTACACTTACAGCATTTCCGTCACTGGATGCTGCGCTGGCTTTACGTGTTGGGAGGCTTGGCGGGTTGCGTATGTATTGCGACCGGATTCATCTTCTTCGTCGAAAAACGCAAGCGCCAGTACGTTAGACAAGGCAGCCAAAATGCGCGCGTCGTGGATGCACTCGCGGTTACTACCGTGACCGGCATGTTGATAGCCGCAGTGGGAATGCTGATCGGCAACCGCTTGTTGCCCGTTACTGTGCCCGAGGGCTGGCCACCGCGTGGCGATATAGAGGTATACATTTTTTGGGCGACCTGGGTTGTGGCTATGGCCCATGCATTCTTGCGTAGCGGCCCGGTGGCGCAGGCGCGTCTTAATCCTGCCTGGATCGACCAATGTCTGGCTCTCGCCCTGTTGGCGCCAGCGGCGGTAGCGCTTAACTGGATTACCACTGGCGACCATCTCGCCAAAACCATAGGCGAAGGTTATTGGCCGGTAGCGGGTCTTGATTTGGCATTGCTGGTAACCGCGGGCTTATCATTTATTGCCGCGCGCCATCTGCGTCGCAAAACCGCAACTGAAACAGTCGCCGTCATTAACGATATGGATGACGCGGAGGTGCAACGTGGATAATTTCCTGCTCGTAGCAGCAACGGTTTTGTGCGTATCCGGTATGGCCTGGCTGGCCTTGGCGATGGATGTGCACTGGAAGCAAGTTAACGATAGTGCGGCATCGGCGAAGACCGTCCGCACCTTGCGCAGCCTGGGTTACATCGCCCTGTTTTTCTCACTGGTGTGTTGCCTTGCGGTGGATCACGCCACCATGGCGTCGCTGGTGTGGATTATGTTACTTGCAGGCTCAGCGCTGACGGTGGCATTTACCCTCAGCTGGCGCCCGCGCCTGTTGCGTTTGTTCGCCCTGCCGTTCGCAGCGACGCAATAACAACCCAACGGGAATTTTCCTGGCTCAAGATAAACAGGGATCGCATCTGCAGCAAAACACCAGCTTAGGCTGATACAGATAAGTAAAAAAGTTGCAATATTTAAAGTACAGACTGTAATGCACACAGAGTCGCTATATCTTCCGGGGGAGCGGGCGGATATCAGGGTCTTCATATCAACCAGCGGTAAAAAACCCGATCACCTTAAAAATTGCGATGGTAACTCGCCAGAAACCTGCTTAAACACAGCGATAAACGCACTCAGGCTTTCATAACCTACGGCTAAAGAGGCTTGCGTAACCGACTCGCCTGCAGTCAATAACTTAATCGCAGCCAATACGCGCGCGCACTGACGCCATTGCACAATCGTCATTCCGGTTTCAGCGCGAAAATGGCGAATTAAAGTTCTTTCAGCCATATGTAATCGCTCAGCCCAATACTGCACCGGCAAATTTTCGGCAGGATTAGCGGCTAGAAAATCCGTCATCTCACGCAATTTTTTGCTTTTGGGTGCGGGTAAATACAGCTCGTCGGGTGCAGCACTACAGAGTTCATCCACCATAACCCACCATAAATGCTGGATTTTGGTTGAATCACTTTTACTCTCCACCATTTTTTGTGTCAAAACCTCAATGAATGGACTCGCGCGAAAAATACTGATGCGATTTGGCATTGCATGCGATTCTTCAGGCGGAACAAACACAGATATGCCTTCCATTCGACCCGACGAATAAAAACTATGGATAAAATCCGGCGGCAACCAACAGAGCCGACCGGGCGTCATAAAGCGCTCACCATCATCCGTTGAAAATACCGTGGTACCAAACCGCTGAAGCAAAAGTTGACCAAAGGGATGGCTATGAGCTTCATCCCGATAATTCTCTTGATTAAAAGTGACGCATTCAATCATGGCGACAATGCATTTTTATGCAGAAAAATACTGGCATCCGCAGAAAATTATTGGCGGATTCGAGCACAATGATAGTCACATATTCGATAGTTTACTATGACCATCATTCATAAACTGTATTCAAGGTGCCGGGATTTGCCGGGCACGAAATCCTCTACTGGATGACAGATTATGACGACACAATCCCCCAATATTGCCATTATCGGTGCCGGCCTGGGTGGCCTGATGCTGGCGCGAGTCCTCCGGGTGCATGGTATTGCAGCAACAGTCTACGAGGCAGAAGCTTCCGTGGATGCACGAACCCAAGGAGGTATGCTGGACATCCACGAATACAATGGGCAACTCGCACTCAAAGAAGCGGGGCTGTACGATAAGTTCCTTGAGATTATCCATCCTGGCGGCCAGGCATCGCGAATAATCGATCAGGACGGCAATGCTTTATTTGAAGAGTTCGACGATGACAAAGGGGGGCGCCCTGAAGTACTACGAGGAGAGCTCCGTCGAATTCTGCTTGAATCACTGCCAGCGGATGCGGTTTGTTGGGCGCATAAGGTCACCACAGTGTCCTCACTCGGTGGAGGGCGACACGCAGTAACCTTTACCAACAATACAACAGTAATTACCGACCTTCTCGTGGGTGCAGACGGAGCCTGGTCGAAAATCCGCCCGTTGCTCTCCGAAGCAAAACCGCGCTACGTCGGTACTTCATTTGTTGAGACCTATATGTTCAACAGCAATTCCCGCCACACGGCAAGCGCCGCAGTGGTTGGCGCTGGCGCCATGTATGCGCTAGCGCCGGGAAAAGGCATTGTCGCGCACCGCGAACCTAATGGAGTGCTACATATTTACGTGGAGTTAACAAAGCCGCAGGATTGGTTTGAGCGTATCAACTTTTCCAATCGCACAACTGCCTTGGCGTGTATCGCAAAGGAGTTCAAAGGTTGGGCGCCAGAACTGCTAGCGCTCATCACTGACAGTGAGACGGATCCTGTATTTCGCCCTATCTACGCGCTCCCAACCGCGCACAAATGGAATCGCATATTCGGGGTAACCTTGCTTGGCGATGCCGCGCACCTGATGTCCCCATCAGGGGAAGGAGCCAATCTCGCAATGTTCGATGGCGCGGAGCTTGGAAAAGCCATAGCCGCCAATCCTGGAAATATTGAAGCTGCGCTTATCGCCTATGAACAAGAACTATTTCCTCGCAGCGCAGCCGAGGCAACCGAGTCAGACATTATTTTAAACGTGTGTCTCGGCCCTGATGCACCACATAGCCTGGTCAATCTGTTTACCCGGCCGGTTGTGTAATTACTATCAGCATGATTTTTTTCCGTGGATCAAAGTTGCCGGATTATCAATGGGCGATCCGAATAAAAAATTGCTCTTGATTTTACCGAAGCAGCAACCCTGACGCTGAATAGCAATAGCCTGTTTGGTGAAGAATATTCACCAGCTTTCCAATACGGTAGCCCGCGCTATCTAAACGCGACATTCAGATATCGCTTTAAAAAAATGAAACAGGATGCTAAACACTTGTACAGTATTTTTGATGATTGCAAAGTACCTGGATGCCCTGAGTGGACCGCAATTAAAAATCAAACAAAAAACATCTGTCACCACACTATTTTATGCCTTCCCAGTAAATTAAATTCCGCCGAAAAATCAAGCGCTCAAATCCTCAGCAAACATAGGTTACCAAGTCACCAATTTGCCGGAGCCCATATGGCTCGGTGATTCCAGACGCATACACAGAGTTTGCGCACAATCTTATCCACAGCCCTGGTGGATAACATTGGCTGCATATCATTCATATTGCTTCATAAATAATATCCCGCTGTTTCAATTCGTGAAAACGGTCCCGCTCTTTTAAAAAAGCGCCGACACAATTGGTATTGATGAACTATCCTGTCTTTCATGCCACACCGTCACCTCATCCCAAAGCCAAGATATTTTAGACGCCATACCAGTTTCACAAGGGATGAAGAAAGGAATAGCCAATGCCACAAGACCAATTGTTGCGCACCACCTTCGCCAGCACTGTTGCGCTCAGTGTGGTACTTGTCGCACAACCATCCACCGCCCTGACCGCTGCCGATTATTTTGAGCTCAGCCTTGAGCAATTGCTGGAAGTAAAAGTTCACGCTGCCTCCAAAAAAGAAGAAGCTATCTCCAACGCCCCTGCCGCGGTGTATGTCGTCACCAATGAGGATATTATCCGCTCCGGTGTCACCAGTATTCCCGACGCATTGCGGATGGTGCCGGGCATGCAGGTCGCGCGCACTGATTCCAACAGTTGGGCAATTAGCATTCGCGGCTTCAATAGTGCCCTCGCCAATAAACTCCTGGTGTTGATTGACGGACGCACCGTCTACAACCCGGTGTTCGGCGGCACATTGTGGGAAGCCCACAACCTGATGCTGGAAGATATCGAACGTATTGAAGTCGTACGCGGCCCCGGCGGAACATTGTGGGGCGCCAATGCAGTGAATGGAGTGATCAATATCATCACCAAACATACCCGCGATACCCAGGGCAATCTCACCAGTGCCGTTTACGGCAATGAAGAGCAAGGCGCATTGAGTTCACGTCAGGGTGGCACTTTCAGCAACAATGGTACTTATCGAATTTATGCCAAAGGCTTTAAACAGGATGCATCGCGTAAACCTGTTATTGCCAGCGGCGACAATCAAGATACCTATGATGAGTGGGACGGATTCCGCACCGGTTTTCGCACCGAGTGGGCAGAGCAATTCACCCTGCAAGGCGATGCCTATCGCACCAATGCGCAACAACTGCGCCCGCACTTTTCATTGATTGCACCCTTTGCACCAATCGAACAGCAATTGATTCGTTATGAAGGCATTAATCTATTGGGGCGCTGGATCAATAAATATCCCGATGGCTCACAACTCAGTGTCCAAACCTATATCGACTGGGCCAAGCGTGACGAACCGATTAATTTTATTGATGACCGGATGACCTACGATCTGGATGCGCAATACAATTTTGCGCCGTCGCAGCGCCATGAAATTATTGCCGGTACCGGCTTTCGTTTTTTAACCGATGACCAACGCGGCGATAACAACACATCCTTCTCGCCGCAAAAACGTCGCAACAATCTCTACAGCGCCTTCGTGCAGGATAAAATCACTCTCGTACCTGACACCTGGTTTTTAACACTGGGCGCGAAATTCGAACATAACGATTTTTCCGGTTTTGAAGCCCAACCCAATGCGCGTTTGCAATGGCATCCTGACCACAATAAAACTGTTTGGGCAGCGGTGTCCCGAGCGGTGCGCACCCCGACACCACTCGAAGAAGATGTGACCAGCACACTCCTTACTACAACCAATGCCAGGGCAGCCCTTATTCCCAACAACGGTTTTAAATCCGAAGAACTGACGGCCTACGAACTGGGTTATCGCCACCAATTAACCAACGCAATATCGCTTGACCTTGCCGCGTTTTACAACGATTACCAACATCTGCGCACTACCACCGTCAGCGCAGAAAATGTCGCGCTGGTTAACAACGGAGTAGATCCAATCCACCTGTTAATTCCGTTCATGTTCACCAACGATATGAAGGGAACATCGGACGGCATTGAAGCCGTGCTGAGTTGGGCAATACATCCTAATTTAAAGTTGTCAGCCAACTACAGCTATTTCCATATAGTACTCACGGCGCTTGATCCAACCCAGGAAAGCGATGAAAAATTAGCACCCGAACATCAGGCAGGCTTAAAAGTATTCTGGAATATGAGCGATCAGTGGACGCTCGACGTCACCACTACTTATGTCGATGATTTGCCGATAATCGCCGTCGATAGCTATGTACGCATGGATATCAACCTCGGCACCCAGTTAAGCAAATCGCTGCGTATAAACATTACCGGACAAAATCTGCTCGACCATAACCAACGTGAATTTAGCGGCATTGACGATATTAATGCCGGTGAAATTGAGCGCAGTGTTTTCGCCAAATTAACCTGGCAATTTTAATTCCCCAAGACTTTTTGTCACATTTTTCCCCATGATCGTCACTCGATCATTAATTCCGTATTGACGGTGGCGAGATAAATTTTCTTCCGCTTCTCTGTAAATATCCATAATTGTGAACTTGATCAATCCGAACTGTCGTCTAAGTTTCCCACAGAACCTGTACGGTCTTTTTTGGCGTAAAGTCGAACGCAAAAACACCGCTTTGGCGAAAAGTCAGACTGGTGTTTTATTTTCAGCATCGTAGACTCAACTCCCCGGATAGAAATCTAATCGCGATAAACGCATCGCATTTTTATTCGTTCAAAAACATTAAATCGTTTTTGGCAGATTTCAATCAACCTGAAAATCTTGATATGTGGAGAGTGAAAGTGACGAAAATTAATAATCAATCCGTTTCCCGTGCCAAGGCGTTTAACGCTTTTGGTTTGTCTGCAGTATTAGGTGTAGCTGCCTTATTGGGCACAGTTGAAGCAAGTGCCCACGGTTACGTTTCCAGCCCCAAAAGCCGTGCATTCGTATGTACTCCCGGACAAAGCGGTAACAGCGCGCCCGCTTGTATCGCAGCCGCAGCCGCAGGCAATGCGAGCCAGTATGAGCCTCAATCCGTTAACATTGGCGGCGCTAATGACAATCACCAGGCCCTGATTCCCGATGGCAAATTGTGTAGCGCAGGTAAAGGTGGCTTTGGCGGTTTGGATCTCGCCCGAAATGATTGGCCGGCAACAACCGTAAGCGCAGGCCCACTCGCCTTCGTTTGGACTAACACCGCCCAACATAAAACGGCTTACTTCCGCTACTACATCACCAAAGAAGGTTTTAATCCTGGTGCAGCACCATTGAAGTGGTCTGACTTGGTACAAATCCATCAATCAGCTCCTGCCGGCCAGGAAGCAACCTCTACACACATTGTTAACCTGCCTGCGCGTACCGGTCGCCACATTGTCTACAGTATTTGGCAACGTGATATTTCCGATGCGCCAGAAGGTTTCTACCAATGTGTAGACGTGGTTTACGGTACGCCGCCTAACAGCTCATCATCGGTTGCGGTAACCTCAAGCTCGACTCCTGTGGTTTCTTCATCCAGTGTTTCCAACAACACTTGTGCTGGCTTGCCAACCTGGAACGCCAATACTGCCTATACCAATCCTCAACAAGTCCAGTACAACAACAGACGTTATTCTGCTAACTACTGGACTCAGGGTAACAACCCTGAGTTGACCAACGGCCAATACAACTACTGGCTGGATTTAGGTGCGTGTGTTGGCGGTGGTACATCCAGTGTTTCATCCGCGATTGTTGCCAGCTCATCAAGAAGTTCCGTGAGCAGTTCACGCTCCTCCTCTTCTGTTGCACCTAGCAATTGCTCATCACCAGCATTTGTTAACGGCAATACCTATGCAAATGGTGCACTGGTACAAAACGTTGGCAATGAGTACAGCTGTACCGTCGGCGGCTGGTGTTCACAAGGTGGCGCTTATGCCCCAGGCACTGGCTGGGCATGGACCAACGCTTGGTCGCTGGTACGTAGCTGCCAATAAGTTCTCGTAGTTAAACTGATGTAGAAATAAAAAACGGCAACTTCGGTTGCCGTTTTTTATGCGTCGCGTTTATCCACAAAAATTATGGACAACTCTGCGAGCGAACCTTTGCCCAGAGCGAACAGGAATTTAATTCCGCCATGGTGTTTTCTTGCAAATTTATTTTCATAAAACCAAACTGCACGGTATTTTTTTAAGTGATAGTCTGTGGATTTATTTTTTCGCAGCAAAACCAAAAAAACGCGACTTACAAACTGTACAGCGTACGAAGTGCGCGGTGCTTCAGCACCACAAAGCCGCGATTTAAATTCTGTCCAGTGGAGCGAAGCGGAACGGTGTTTGGCCACTTTGTCAGGCCAATGGACTGCCACAATATAGACAATGCTCAGCATTGAAAGATGTAATTCGACCACAGTTGATGCAGGGCTCTTCATTAATGCTGAAAATTTGCTATGGAAACCAATATCAAGCCATTTGTATATTTTTTGCGAGAGCACTGAATAAAGCTCTTGGTCATTTTCGATCGTGCACGACCATAATACTTCAGAGCTAACAGATATTAGTTCAATGCGAAATAGCTCGTCTTCATGCGAAGGCTTAATTGATACTTTTAAATAGTCAATTTCTTCGTAAGAATACCTCTTTCTATGCTCTCTGAAAAAAGCCTTTTTTGTAACTACTTCAACTTTGTCAGGCTTGGATACTTCAAGGGATTTATAAATATTAGAACCCTGTATGAAAAGTGCGTTGTTGCTTTCCTGAAAATTTGGCATTTATTACCCTTATGCCTAACACTTGAATTAAGCCGCATCGGCTTGAATGAACTGTTAGGGCGCGCCCGACTACTCATGCTGAAGAATATTGATAAGCCTTCCGAGTGGATCCCTGACATAGAACCGGCGAACGCCCCACGGCTCACTAGCGGGGCCGTATTCCAAGGAAATTTTGGCTTTCTGAACTCGGCGCAATGCCTCATCAAGATCGTCTACCTCAATGGACAGATCAGGTACTGGAGTGCCGGAACCGCCTTGACTAGCAAAGCTGACTTGTACTGCCATTTTGGCGGAACCAGAATACGTGCGAATCCATCCATGATCCATGGCAAGTTCAAGACCAAGAATGCCCCGATAGAAATCGTCCACCTCTGGCGGCTCGGAAGTCGGGATATTGGCAATGATTCGTTTGACTTTCATATAGATCCCAAAAGTGCTGACTGTGCGTCCTAACGTATAGCGCAGGGGCGAGTTGTAAGTTGCGCATGCAATAAACTTAGCGCAGCGATATGCATAAGAGTTACCTGCAATTCGTCAGGTGCAATACCTTGTTATAAAAATTTTAGCACTCAATGTTTATATTAAACCGTTCTTGATTCTTCAAAATTTTGTATGCTCTCCAGGTTGCGAGGCCAGTTCGGCCGATACGCACAAAATATAGACGACGTATTTCGGAAAACGTGACAAGACCCTGTTCATGAAGAGCTGCATCCAGCAGCTGAAGTACTCTAAGGGTTGATGGCTCAATCTTCGAATGTATCATTTACAGCCTGCTGTAAATCCTCAAGCGCTTTTGACCGACCATGTTCTTCAATTATGCACATACAAACATTTGTTGGATGTATTGGGCTAGCAGGGTCAATTCCCCACACATGAGTTGAGTAAAAACTAGATACGCGAGTAGCTCGTTGTATTCACGCTCGCGCTCTGGTGACATTAGTCGAGACATATACGCTTGCAGCAGTTGCGCGTTCTTTTTCGCCTCGACTGCCTGTGATTGTTAGGTGGGTGTCACCACCGTAAATTTTAATTTAGGCAACATTCTTTTCTGGGGTTCGCTATAAACCTCCCCAACTTTCAATGCTCCTTTCTTTAAATAAAATCCTTCAGCATCCGGGTCAGATATGATGTAGAAGTTGGATATTTCTAATGTATTACATTCTGAAAGAATCTGCTCAAATACTAGATTGCCATAACCCTTGCCAATGGCTTTTGGCAATAGCCAAAGGTGATCAAGCTCATCACTATCGCCTTTCACTATGGCGAAGAATCCAATCACTTCTTTATCTTTCAAAATTATTTTGACTGTATTGCGAGTAATATACTCTTCTTCAAACCTTAAATTAGATCTCCATTTCTCAAGTTGCTCTTGAGAATAACCCCAATAGCCCTTCGATGTGATTAACGTATCTCGCAGAAGCTCGGTATGTTTTGCTTCGGCATCTATAAAATTGAGCATTTCTTTACACCTAATGCCGAGTTCAGCGACGGCTTTTAAGTCGCTGCATAAATATAATAAAAAGCTTCAATTTTCAGAAATTAAACATGAATGGCCAGATACAACCTTCCAACCATTTTTTTCGACATTACTCCATACCCGTGTGAAACGAAATTTACCTGAAGTTGGCACTCCATTGTAACTACCGGAAATGTCTGCCTGAGTTGTAACAACCGCGCTACTCCCCAATTCAATAATTTTCAAATTTGAAAGGAATATTGAGTTTATTACAAATATTTTATTCCTATGAGAGTCCATGTCCTCAGATTTTGAAATAACCTGACCGAGATGATTAGTGAATATTAGCTGTTCCGAAAGCAAATTATCGAGTGTAGCTATATCGGAATTGCACATAGCTAATCGTAACCGCTCTTCTAATTCAAATATTTCAGAACTCATAGTTCTCCTTGTTTCTAGATTTGCCTAACGTTGTGTTCAACCGCAGTTTGTAAGTAGCACATTGCGATAAACTTTGCGTAGCAATTCGCCAAATGCGCTACTTACACACTGTCGAGTGGAGGCGCGTAGCGCCGGAATGGTGCTGGAACACTTGTTAGAAATTATTCTTCGATGCATGAACTTTGGTGTTTATAATCTTCTACAGCAAGACAACCATGCCCCAAATACCATGTGTTATCACTGCGACAACGCCCCGCAACTTCTTTTCCCTCTTCCGGGTTCCAGTTTACAGACAGTACGCATTCTCCTTGACACTCGTTACTGCTATAGCACTCTTTACCACCGTCTGTATATTTTTCTCCGCAATATTGATACCCACCAAGATTGATGTAGGGTTCCCCGCCTTTCATGCGGCAAAGCGAACTTTGAATGCTCGTACATGAAACAAGTATAAGACTAATAACCAAAATTGAATATGAGTGAAGATGTATCATGATTATTTTCTAATAATTTATTAGACAGCCTTGGCCGGTTATCCCTCTGCCGTATATCACCTCGATACGAGATTCAGCAAAGGGCTGATGATGTCTTAAATATCAATTAGTTGAAATTGATATTGGGGTTTATCAAAAATGGAAAACCGGCTTGTGTTGTATGTGCTACGCCGGTTATCACTTTTACATGCTATTTCGAAGTCAACATGACTGCCTGTTCTTGTTTTCTTTTGTGAAGATATATAAAACGGGTTTGGAGTGGTATACGGCGGCGGCCAGTTAGCGGTTATTTGTGCGCATCAAATATCATGTTCAATACACTGGCGTCAATTACTACAACTAACCAATAGCTAAATGATTGTTGTTGTGCAACAGCATAGTTAATGGCCTATGGATGAAAACCATCAATAACGATGTCGATAACGAATTAGATAGCTTACATCACACACAATCGATAAAGTGGTTAAATTAGAAAATATCGAATCCGGTACCAATAATCATGTCAGAAAAATTACACGTCAAAGAATCTTCCGGATTATTGACATTCCTCAGTGTTCAATTGCAAGGTTGGGCACGCAGCAAAATTAAACAACGCTTACAAAGTGGTTGTGTCATTGTGAATGGTACATCCATTACACAACATGATTATGCGCTTAATAGTGGTGATGTGGTGGAGGTTGGAGCAACCGCTAAAATTTCCAATAGTTCACCATCACAATTGGAAATTTTATATGCTGACCGCGACATAATTGCCATTAATAAACCAGCCGGTTTGCTATCCGTAGGTACTAGTAAAGAAACCCAACAACACGCCTTGGCAATTCTGCGCAACCAATTATCGCGCCGTTCTCAAGCAGTAAAATTATGGCCCGTAAACCGAATTGATCGCGACACCTCAGGCGTATTGTTATTTGCCACTTCCCGCGAAATACGTGAAGCGGTGATGGACAAGTGGGATGAGGCGGAGAAAATTTATTTAGCAATTGTGGAAGGCTGCCCAATCCCTGCAGAAGGAACAATTGATCAACCTTTGCGTCTTGATGAAGTTGAATATCGCATGCATGTGGGGGCACATCCAAATGCAAAACCTGCCATTACGCATTTTAAAACCGAGCGCACCAACGCTGAGCGAACACTTTTAAAAGTGCAATTGGAAACGGGGCGCCAACATCAGATACGTGCACATTTATCCTGGTTGGGGTATCCGGTGGCAGGTGACCAACGCTATGGCACCGCAGGCACTCGCATGGGGTTGCATGCGTGGCGATTAAAAATCATCAGTCCAAGAAGCGGAAAAGAACTCACCTTTGAAACTCCTGCCCCTGCGGATTTTTTTGCGTTAATGAACCAAACAAGATCAAACGCAGCGAGTAAAAATCCAGGCACCAAAACTCGACAATAATAATTTCTTTATCAGTCGAAAAACCAGCATGGCTGGGCAGTGACCTCAAGTCTCCAAACCGGCTCGACAACTGATAAGCTCCACCATTTCAGGTGGAACTTATCAGTGATCTGCCCATCAATTCAATTGAAGGGCTTTACCTAACACAGCACTACTCACCAATATTAGGCCGATCGAGAGTTACATGGACGTGATTGTTATGCACGGCATTGTAGTTAACCTCGGCGTTAGCCCAAGCCGCCAAACCCAAATTCAGCGTCACAGTTACACCGTTGGCTGTTCTTGTCACTTCACCGGATTCAATCAGCGATCTGGCCCAACCATTCGGCAATCCTGATCCTGCACTTCCAATTGCGTAATACAACCGGTTTACTGAGGCGAGGTTTGCAAGGGCATCCAGTCCAGTCCTGGTAGCGGTAACGAAGGCGACGAGCCTGGCCCGTGCTGCAACAGCATCTGCCGGTGGAGTTGGATTCACTGTCCCATCAGCATTGAAGATTCCCAACGCCGTAATGACATGCTGTCGCAGGCGGTTATAGTTATCGGTACCGCTTGTTGCATTGGGGAATCGATAGAAATGGTACGTATCAATGTCTGTTCCAAATTGATGCGTGTTGTGCCCGATATCCCTGCCGTGCTCTCCGGAAATGTCATCGACTTCATTGATGAGGCCTGAGTTGGCCTGGAGCCAATTGTAAGTTCCCCTCGCACCCCATGCATCCCCACCTTGATCCCTGGTGCCATATCTCCCCGGCAGCTCCCCTGCAAGGTTCCACAGCGAGCGTCTACCCGTAACAATGAAGTCTGCATCTTCCTCCGCTCCGGAGCCATCAACCCCTTTCACCGTGAAACGGTAGGATAAATCCCTTGTTGGGGGAGGGGCGGCATTAATTGTTGATGCAGGAGTTGACATAGTGACGCGGACTTTTAATTTGGCCGAAGTGTCCGTCTCTTCAAGAACCTCAACATCCGTTCCACTTGGAATTACCACCTCGTCCAACACATCCATCAGGTCCGCCGCACCAATAACAGTAACACTGATATTGCTCAATGAAATATCTTCCGACTTCTCAATGTTAAGTGTGAATGTGCGCTGCAACCTGTTGGAATCTCCGGAGCCGGGAATGCTGTAGAAAGTCCCGTTATTATTGGTAGTAATCGTATCAGCGGTAGCGCTGGTTATCGTTAACTGCGGTGCGCCCTCAATACTCGCACTGACAATGGTTGTTAAAGCACTGTCACCAACATTCATGGCTGTGGCGGCCAACTGGAGAGTGATCCCTGAACTCGCCGTTAACGATGACACATCAATCACTTGCCGGATATCACCCGTCGTAGAGTTCGGCAGCCACGTCGGAGCCTGAGTTAATTGGGAATTAACCTGGCGAGTAATATCAAACAAGCTGCCAGACCCGGAGGTCAGTGAAAGCGACCATACATCGTTATAAACACTTTGCTGGGTTACATAATATGGATATTCGGCAGAATAAACGTTGTAAACCAACTCAACAGATTTGGTTCCTTTCGCAATAGGATATGAATGGTTGCCATTGACTTGAACATTTTGAGCGCCTGCCGACACCACCAAATCATAGGCAATACAATTAAATGAGAATAGCGTTACGGCACTTGCCAGAACAAATGGTATTTTTTTCATGATGCACATCCTTGATTACAGGGGAGTTGAATTAATCACGGGAACATTGGCTGCAATGTCGGCGGGACCTCTCATGGTGACTTTCAACTGCGTATTTCTCGTAAGTACTGCTACGCCCTGTGCTATGAATGAAACATTATTGTCAACGGTTTGAGCTTTAATAGAGACATTTCCGGCAGGTAAATTTGGCAGTGGAAAAGTGCCATCAGCAGCAGACTCAGTTTCAAATTCAATATCCGTATTCAAAATCGATATTGTGAGCGGCACGCCTGAAACCTTCAGCGTCGGATTAGAGGGTGGAGCAACAAGCTGCCCCAGGACTTTAAAACGTGAAATATAGAATGGCACCTCTGAAAAATGGGACACGCCATTTTTATCCAGGATTTGAGCAAAAATAATTTTTTTACCGTTAGCGCCATCTATTTTTGAAAAAAACTGATTGGATAATGCACTGATAGAACCATCTGGTTTTCCAGTGAACAGAGACGTGAGGTCAACAATCGCTCCGCCGGCTGGATCGCGGTATTCAACCACCTCAATCAAATCCGTTTGTACCGGCTTTTCTGCTTCAAAAAAACGTATTGCAATTTGCTGGGTATCATTGGGCAGCATCAGATGATGCAACCGATCCAACCGCATTGCAGACCCGGTCGATAACTCCCCCGAATCGCCTACTTCCACTAAAACATTTTCAGTTCCATTACCCGGTATTACAAAAGCCGAACCAATATAATTGGGTGGCTGGCTAATACTAATTGCCTCGGTGGATGAAACAATTTTTACAACAGCTTTTCCTGAAGAATCGGTTTTTCCAACAACAGCATTGTCGGCTTTTATTACAAACCCTTCACCAACCGCTTCACCCCCATTCTCCTCATTAAACCTTGCAGCGACCTGGATAATACGCGAGTTATCATCCCTGAGTTCATTAGCAACAACGTAAAAATCAGCCCTGGTGACCGTGTTGCCAAGATTAACGAATCTAACCGGTACCGCCAGAGATTGCTGGGGTGCCAATTTAAAATTGGGAAGTGCAACCTCCACATAGGGTTTACCCTCCGGAGTCTTTCCGTAGATGTTGTAGAGACTGACTGATTTTGGAGAAACCGAATCAACCGCAATACGCAACGGAGAAACCAAAGGATAAGCGCCTACATTTTTGATCGTTAATGTAGTATCAAATGTATTGGTAAGTCGATTGAGTAAAAATCCTGATCGGGTAATTTCAACAGTATTTATCTTTTCAACCGCAAGAGACTGAAATGATAAAACGCCCATGCTCAGAAAAATACAAATTGAAAATTTTGATATCCATGATTTCATTTTAAACCTCCTGGTTTTTCATTCTAAATAAAAGCAAACTGGACATAGATAACAGCAATAGAAGCAAGCCATTTGGTTCGCTAACCGTAACCTGTGGATCAATAAAACTTACATCCCATACAAGTGGCAAAGTAGAAAGAGAGGTAAAAGCCTGTAAATTGCCATTATCTGCACCTGTCGCAAACCAATTAAATAATGCATGGGCTCCTAGAGGATCAGTTGTCGGGACGAGCGGATTAAAGTATTCATC
The DNA here is from genome assembly GCF_058800985.1 of Cellvibrio sp. GW822-FHT04B05. NCBI lineage: Bacteria > Pseudomonadati > Pseudomonadota > Gammaproteobacteria > Cellvibrionales > Cellvibrionaceae > Cellvibrio > Cellvibrio sp. GW822-FHT04B05. The sequence continues at coordinate 965,191 of NZ_JBXAMU010000002.1, forward strand.
GCCATATAAATACACGCCAATTGAATCCAGAAATCCATCTATTGACGGTGCGTTATTTGAAAATAAAATAAGGAAACTGAGTGACGTAGCGTTCTTTAGCGATAATGCAACACTATTGAGAAAGCTATTGTCGCGCAGTTCATAACCGGAGGAAGTAGAAGTGGCTGAACCGGTCAGTTCCTTGAGCACTATCAATCCATCAGATGAAAAAGAAGATAATGTCAGGGCGTTAGAAGGACCATCACCGTCAATGAAATCAATGTATAACTGGGCGTCAGATGAAATTCCACTAATGTTGACTTGCATTAATCCTGCCGAGGCAGTTGAGGTAGTGAAGAGAAATATCAAAAAGGAGAAAAACTTAAACAGCGGCTTATCCATAATTCAATCCTTTGGAAATGTGCTGCCTGGAATTTACCAGGCATAGTGATGATAAATAACTAATAACTAATAACTAACGCGACTGATTATTACGATTGTGGTTTTCCCTATCGTTATTCTTGCAGCGTTAGCGCGCATATAGTGATATAGCCTTCATCAAAAATCCAGTTAAAATTTGTACAAATTTAATTTAAATATTACATTGGCAAAGTCACGTTTAATGACATGAAAATCAACAATTTATACCGTGCAATGCGTGAGTTATTACTTATTAAAGTACTCCACCAGAAATGCTGGCTGGTAAAGTTTATACATGGAAATTAATACACATCACGCAAATAACGCTTTTCCATATTTAATTTGCGAATGTAATTGACGGTTTCTGCCTCGTCGAATTTTCCGTATTGCCGGATAATATCACGCAGGGCTTGATCAACATCTTTAGCCATGCGGCTTGCATCGCCACAGACGCAAAAACAAGCGCCATTTTCCAACCATTCCCATACCTCGGCGCCGCGTTCGCGCAGCCGATCTTGCACATAAATTTTTTGTGTTTGGTCGCGCGAGAAAGCGAAGCTTAATTCATTGAGCACGCCGTCTTTCTGGAATTGCAGTAATTCATCTTGATAATAAAAGTCAGTGGCGGCATGTTGCTCGCCGAAGAACAACCAGTTTTTACCCACATCGCCGCGCGCTTGCCGCTCTTGCAGGAAGCCACGGAATGGCGCAACACCAGTGCCGGGGCCAACCATAATTAAGGGCGTATCGCCTTTTTCCGGCACATGGAAATGTTTACTTGGCTGCACAAAAATCGGCGTATCAACACCCCCGGCACGATCCGCCAAAAAGGTCGAGGCCACACCTTTGCGAATTTTTTTACTATCGCGATAACGACTGTAACGCACCGCCGCTACAGTGAGATGAATTTGATCGGCAAATGCTTTGGGACTGGATGCAATGGAGTACATGCGCGGTTGCATGCGCTTTAGCAATGGAATTAATTCATCGACACTCGCGCGGATAGGAAACTCTTGCAGGATATCGACCAACTGGCGGCCATAAAGCCACTCTTGCAATTCGATTTTATGTTCTGCACCCAACAAGGTTTTTAATTCTTTGCTGCTGGCGCGCTGCGCAATAAAATTCAGCGCCTCCAGACTCGGGCGGCAAATTTCATAATGTTCAATCAATGCCTGATGTAAGGATTTTTCGTGAGCATCAACAACTACCGGTGCATCTGCATTTAAATTCAGCGCTTGCTCTAACTCAAACACATAGTCCGGGCAATTTTTTGGCCAGATGCCCATTGCATCTCCTGCCTCGTAGGTAATGCCAGATTCGCCCAAATCAAAACCGAATTGCCGTACATCCTTACCTGAGCCGAGCGCGCTCAAACGCTTATTGATAATCAAGCGCGACGGATAGGGATTGGCTTTGGTGTAAGCCGCTATTTGGTTTGAAGATGATGCGGTAGTTGCACTCATGGGCGATGGCTGATTTGCAGCATTGGTTAAAGGTGCTAATTGTTCTTTGAGCCTAGCAAACCATTCATCTGCCGGTGTTTCATAATCGCTATCGCAATCGACACGTTCAACCAGCGCCCTGGCACCCAGCGCTTGCAAGCGCGCAAATAATTTTTTTCCGTGCCCGCAAAATTGATCGTAATTGGAATCGCCCAGCGCCAGTAATGCATATTGCAACTTATTGAGATCGGGCGCTGATTCGCCATTCAATTGGCTCCAGAAATCACCGCCATTATCAGGCGCATCACCATCACCAAAAGTGCTGGTGATAAACACAACGAGTTTGTTGGCCGCTAATTTTTCAATCGAGTAATCATTCATGGATTGGACATTCACTGCCCAACCTTGCACCGATAATTGCTGCGCAAATTTTTCCGCAAGGGCTTCCGCATTACCGGTTTGCGATGCCCACAACAAAACCAACTCCGGTTTTTCCATCTGCGAGCCAGCCACCCCCAAAGGAGTTACACCAATGGGCAATACACGACTAAACATACCGGCGAGCAAACCATTTACCCAAGTGAGATTGCCGGGATTAATCGGCGCATCTACAGGCAACGTAGGAACGGCAGTCATTAATGTAGCCGTTGCTTGCAGGCCGCTGATATAGCCGCTCAAATAAATTCGTTCCGCATCAGAAAAATTGGGTGAACCAATTTCCACTACGCCAATTTTTTCAGCGAAGGATTTAATTAACGTCATGCAAGTTTCTTCAGCCACGGCGGCGAAGGCCGCGGGGCTGGTGTAATCATAATTCGTGTTAACCGGTTGCCCGGCAGATTGAATATCGTTTTCCTCAGCAAATACTTCCACTCGTTTGAGCGCAACCGCAGCAACTTTTAATTCCGGCTGCTGGGAAATTGCGTCGATTTTATCGCTGGTGACAGTGTTGATGCAGAGATTATCGCCGTAGACATCGTTCCAGTGGATCGGTGCAAAACAACAACCGGGTTGCACTCTATCCGTCACAATCGCTGGCAAAATTGCATAGCCACGGCGCGAGCGGATCTCCACTTTGTCTTTGTTTTTGATGCCCAGTTCAGTGGCATCCTGCGGATTAATTTCTACAAAAGTGCCGGGATTTAATTTATTAAGCGTGGGAATTTTTCCGGTCTTGGTCAGTGTATGCCATTGATGTTGCACACGGCCGGTATTGAGTACCAAGGGAAATTGCTGGTCAGGCATTTCGGCGGGATCTACATGCGGGCGCGCATGGAAAATAGCCTTGCCGGAATCAGTCGCAAATTGCAGCAGTGGTTTGCTGCCATCGGCAATTAATTTTAATGGTTGATTGATGCCGGTATTCAAATAGCGGATGGGATTGCGTGTAGAAGTTTCATCGGCGCAAGGCCATTGCAGAGGTGACTCGCGCAGACGGGTGTAGTTTACGCCGCGCAAATCGTAACCGGTTTTGGGATTGTAGCTTTGTTTAATTTCTTCAAACACAGCTGCCGCAGACGTATAACTGAAGCCTTCACTAAACCCCATTTCGCAGGCGACACGCGCAATAATTTCCCAATCCGCCATGGCTTCACCGGGAGGATTTACCGCTGCTTGCATGAGCGTGATATTGCGCTCGGAATTAATCATCACGCCTTCCGCTTCTGCCCATAACGCACCGGGCAATAAAATATCGGCGTAGCGATTGGTTTCAGTATCGAGGAAAGCATCTTGCGCAATGACCAGTTCGGTGCGTTGCAAACCTTCAATCACTATTTTGCGATTGGGCACAGAGGCAACCGGATTAGTGCAAATAATCCAGCAGGCTTTTATTTCTCCCGCGGCCATGCGTTCAAACATATCCACAGTACCTTTACCTAATTTGGTACTGATGGTGCCTGCAGGCACACCCCACATCTGCTCAATAAATTCGCGGTCTTTTTCCACCAGCAAACTGCGCTGCCCCGGCAAGCCCGGTCCCATATAACCCATCTCGCGCCCACCCATGGCATTGGGTTGGCCGGTGAGCGAGAAAGGCCCGCTGCCGAGACGACAAATTTTTCCGGTCGCTAAATGCAAATTGCAAATTGCATTGGTGCTCCAGGTGCCGTGGGTACTTTGGTTTAAGCCCATCGTCCAGCAGGTCATAAACTCAGGTGCAGTGCCGATCATCCCGGCCGTTTTATGCAGGGACTCGATGGAAAGACCGGTAATGTCGCTGACTTTTTCCGGTGTGTAATCGGCTAAAAATTCCGGAAAGTTTTCCCAGCCTTGGGTGTATTGCGCGATAAAGTCCAAATCCGTTTTGCCATTTTTATGCAGCAAAAATAACAGGCCATTTAATAACGCGAGATCAGTACCGGGCTTGATGGGTAAATACACATCGGCTTTCTCAGCAGTTGTTGTACGGCGCGGATCAACCACAATTAATGTTGCACCGGCTTTGACGCGATCCATCATGCGCAAATACAAAATCGGATGGCAATCAGCCATGTTCGCGCCGATCACCAAAAATAAATCGCTGTGATCAAAATCCTGATAGGAACCGGGCGGTGCATCCGACCCGAATGACAACTTATATCCCGCACCGGCACTCGCCATACACAGGCGTGAATTGGATTCGATATTGTTGGTGCGCACAAAACCTTTCGCGAGTTTATTGGCGAGGTATTGGGATTCAATCGACATCTGCCCGGACACATAAAAACTGATTGCGTCGGGGCCGTGTTGGTCGAGAATTTCACGCAAGCGTTTGGCAGTAGTGCTGATTGCTTGCGCTATTGGTGCCATTACCGGATCACGATTGCGCTCGGTACGCAAAAAAGCGGACTCCATGCGGCCGGAGTTAACCAACGCCTGGGCACTGGTCTGGCCTTTGGTGCAAAGCCGGCCAAAATTGGAGGGATGATTTTTATCGCCCGACACGTTGATGACTTTTTTGCCATCCGTCTCCAAAACCATGCCGCAGCCAACACCGCAGTAGGGGCATACCGAGCGCACGGATTTACCATCACGCTTAACAATAGGCTCGAAAGCGGGCTTAAGAACAGGTTCTGACATAGATTGGCAACTCCTCATTAAGAGGGGTTTAGCAAGCGGTATGCCATTGACTTTTCATGGGTGTTTTTTGTATCCGCGATTCACCAAAGCAGTTAAAACCACCAGTAAGATTCTGATCTTATTGAATTTTTTATAACAGACTAAACGCTATCTGAATTATCACTGTCATTCGCCGCCCATTTCCCGCCATTTTTTGCCCCGGATAAAAGCACATTTTCGAGCGATGGGCACAAACATGTTTTTGATTGGTGCGCATTTAAAATAGACACGCGGCAACCTCTTTCTACCACCATCCGAAAAGCACCAAAACAATGCATGCCATTTTGTATAGCCATTACTGAAGGATCAATAAACCACCCCAAAGTGCCGACTGGCGTCATTCATTATCGATAAGCGCGGCAAAACACTAAAAAGAGTCCTAAAATCAACTATATTCAATGACATAGTTATAACCACGACCATCGCGGCACCCGAATGACCAACGATCCAGATATCGATTTATTATTAAAAAAACTCATAGTGCCAACCCAGGATTTGGCGCAACTCAGCTTTTGCTCAGGAAACAAAGAAGCGCAGGTCAAGCTCTGGCTGAAAGCGCTTCCCTTGACCCAGGTACAACAGGTAAGCGTGCAGCTCTACAGCGCCGTGCATGAGGTCAGTCGTTTGCGTACCAGCAGTGAAAACCGGCTCGCGATTCTTGAGTTGCTGCGCAGTGCGATACACCAGACCCTTAGCGGGCTGGCATTGAAGTATTTGAACCAGCCATTAATTTTGCCGGAAGCCGCACTTAAGACAGCGACGGTTGCCCAGGCCATCCAAAAACATTTTCTCAATAGCTACCTCACCGTGGTGCGCGAACTTTGCGTCGCGCGCGACTCGAAAGAGTTGCAGGCGCAACAGGCGCTCGCTATCCATCGCGCGCTGACGGCGCTGGGTTTATTGTTATTGCGCTCCTACCAATTATATTTGCCGGTTGCCAGTCAGGTTTGGGCCGAAGTGCATGCACTCTATAAATTGGCCTGCGTTCTGAAACTGGAGCAATTACCTGTCGAGGACAACCTGCCCCATCACCATGGGCTAAAAACGATTCACAACGTTTACCTGCGCATACTCATGCTCGCCACGGCGCGGCCAAACCAATTGCGCCAGGATGAAATCGAAAGCACCTACAACTTGCTGGAGATGCTTGCACCTATGGCCGAGTTGGATACCTATAATCCCGCCGGTAAAGAAAACCTGTTTGTTGTACTCACCAACAGCAGCCGTCCGCCGTTTTATAAATCCCATTGGCGTCCGGCGAGCAACCCCGGTGAACAACCGCCACTGGAGATTCGCACCAGTCATTTGGTAGGCAAACTTCAGGATCAACAAAAAGTCGGTAATGAAGGCGTTGATGCGAGTGTAAGCATCCGCAACCAACTGAATTTGTCTGCTTCATTGACTAAACATCTGGCGCAAGCCTGGAGCCATTTGGCGCTGCGCAGTTTTGAACGGCAGGATGTCAATGCCGAAATTGAAGTGACTGTCGGCCTTACCAATATCCATTTTCATTTGGCGGGCGAACAGCCATTCAATCTTTTCCTGAATCAAAGCAGCGCTGTAGCCGGCGCGCCAGAGAAAGGGGCGATCTACCAAAAACGCGGCATCCAGCTCAAAAGCAATGAAATTAAAAAGGAAGATGATCCCTGGGGCGAGGCGTTTGATATCGCGGGCACTATATTCGATGGCCGCGAGCGCGCCACGACGAATATTGAAATGAAAATTAAATCCCAGGAGAAAGAGAGTTACCAAGGCCAGCATCCGGTTTACACGGTACCCTTGATGGATCGTAGTGCCGGCGGTTATGGCCTTGAATGGCGCAACGAGATTCCAATGCAAGTCCGCGCTGGCGAACTACTCGGTTTGCGCGAATATGGCCGCAATAAATGGGCGATTGGCGTAGTGCGCTGGGCACATCAAATTAAAGGCGCAACGCAATTAGGCATCCAGATTCTTGCGCCCCATGCAATTCCGGTTGGGCTCGCTGCTGTGCACAAAACCGGCGGTTATGCGGAGTACCTGCGCGCATTGCAAATTCCCGAACTGCGCGCCGTCAATCAACCACCCACCTTGATCACCAATGCCATCTCATTCCATGAACATAATAAGGCTCGTCTCTATGCCCAAGCCCAGCCCGGCGTTAGTAATGAGGGCGATAAATCAATCCAACTGACACAGCGGTTATTTGCCACAGGCGCCTTTAGCCAATTTGGTTTTCGTGAACTGGTCACAGCAAAACCGGAAGCAAAAACAGCGAAGGATGATTTCGATTCGGTGTGGGAATAATTTGCCCAGGTTGTATACATGCGAGCGCGAACCAGTCCACAAAATTCTCGACCAGATCGCATAAATAGAATGACAAGTTGAGTGACTGACTGAATTCAGTAATATAGCCGCGGCAAGGATCCTTCAATTGTCAACGCAAGCAGTTGGCGACACAAGGTAGAGTTTTTCGGCTTATCGGTAAACTCCCGTCATGAAATTCGACAAAAAGATCGACAAAACGCCGCAAGGAACGAGACAAACAAGCCGATACGAACTCATGCGCAAAAAAACGCGCTATAGTCAAACACGAGCGAAGCCCTGAACATCGCCTGACTACATAGAAGATATATGACCAATACCGATACTATCCGACTCCTGATTCTGAACAATCAGCGCTCAGAAGCCGAGCGCTTGATCAGTATGCTGCATGCTTCTGGCCACCCCTGCCGCGCCCAACATGTTGAGAGCGAAGAAGCGCTGGTTAAGCTGTTACAAGAGCAGAGCTGGGATTTGCTCATCGGCAATAACAACACGACCTCCCCCACGCCCCAGGTGGCAATTAAACAAATCCGTCGCCTGAACAAAGATGTCCCGGTCATTCTGCAATATGAAGACGATGGAGAAGGCAATTCGTTTGCGGTTGTGGAAGGTTTGCGCATAGGCGCTACCGATGTGGTCAACCTCGATGACGACCAGCATTTGCTGCTGGTGATCGACCGCGAACTGGCGAACCGCGAACATCGCCAGGCGCGCCGCAATACTGATCGCCGCTTCCGCGAAGCCGAGCGCCGCAGCCAACAGTTACTCGATAGTTCGCGCGATGCTATCGCCTTTATCCAGGACGGACTTTATCTCTACGCCAACGAATCCTTTGCCGAACTTTTTGGCTACCAGAACCGCGACGATATCGAAGCCATGCCGATTATGGACATGGTGGCCAATAACGATCAGGTACGCCTGAAAAACTTCTTGAAAGATTTCACCTTTAAAGGGGATGAGGCCGAATCCAGCAGCCTCGGTTTTACCGGCATTACGCAAGATGGCAACGAAACCCAAATTGACCTGGAAGTATCACTTGTCACTTATGACGAAGAGCCCTGTATCCAATTCCTTGCACGCGCAGCTACGACGTCTGTCACCAACGCCAACAACGTGGAACTGGAAGCACAACTTAAGCAAATCAAATGGCAGGATTTGGTCACCGGCGTTTATAACCGCCAATACTTGCTCAACCAACTCGATCACATCATCGATACTGTGGATGAAAAGCAGTATTACTGCCTCTTCTACATCGAGTTGGACAAATTCAGCGAGCGCATTAAAAATACCTTTGGTGTCACCGGCTCTGATTTGGCATTGATCGACATAGCCACCCTGCTGCGCGCCAAGGCCAATACCAGCGATACTATCGCCCGCCTCGGCGATTCCACCTTCGCCATTATTTCGCCCAACGTGAAAGCCGATGCCGCAGTCAACCGTGCCCTGCAGCTTTGCAAAGACGTGGAATCGCACATTATCGATATCGATCATAAGACCTTGCAGATCACTTGCAGCATCGGGATTTCATTAATCAACGAAACCACCACCAGCACCAATACCGTAATTGAGCAAGCGCGCAGTGCAATGGAAAAGATCAATGCCAACGACGGTAATTGCGCATTGCTGTTTGAACCAGAAACCCCCAGGCTCGATATCAAAATCGACATCAACACCGCCATCCAGCAAGCGCTGGATAACGACCGCTTCCGCTTATTGTTCCAACCGATTATCAGCCTGCGCGGCTCCGACGAAGAGTATTACGAAGTCTATCTGCGCATGGTTGATGAAAACGGCAATGAAATTTCGCCCAATCACTTTTTGGAGGCCGCATCCAATATGAGCGCCGCCACCAAAATTGACCGCTGGGTGATTTTGGAATCAATCAAAATGTTGTCGCAGCATCGCGCCAAAGGCAATAAAACCAAACTTATCGTGAATATTGGCCGCCAATCCCTGTGTGATGAATCCTTGATTCCCTGGCTGGCAGTTGCATTCAAAGCGGCGAAGCTCACATCTGACTCCATCGTGTTCCAGGCGCAAGAAATTGATGTCACCAATCATCTGAATGCCGCCAAGAATTTCTCTGAAGGTTTGGGCAAATTGAAAACCAGTTTTGCGATCAGCAACTTCGGCTGCTCATTGAATCCATTTAATACCCTTACCCATGTTCCCGCCACGATGATCAAAGTGGATGGTTCATTTACTACCGATATCCAAAACAATAATGAGAGCCCGGAGACGCTGATCCAACTGATCGAAAAACTCAACGGCGAAAGCAAGATCACCCTGGTGCCCTTTGTGGAGAATGCGAGCGTGCTTTCCACCCTCTGGCAGGCTGGTGCCCATTACATCCAAGGTCATTATTTGCAGGAACCAAGCCACGGAATGACCTACGATTTCAATATGGAAAGCTAAGCCTCTTGGCATAAGCAAGAAACCTGACCCGGTACGAAAACCGGCCGCACCAGGTACGGAAATCTGTCTTACCTGGTGCGAAAATTTTCTACTATCCCTCTCCAAGTTCGAGTTTAAGACGCCAACGCACTAAATACGTGCATGCATCACAAAACACTTCTTTACACAATTTTCACGATTACTTTTTTCCGCAATAAAGAATAACCTCCGCGCAAACATCACTTAAAAAACAAGATGTTATCAACCACGTTTAGCCTCTAATCGAAATAGATTTATCGCATAAAATAAGATAAATGATAAACGCCACGCCGAGATGGCCGTTAAATCTATTTCAGAGTACTCGCCAAAATAGATCCCCTTGCATCGATAGCAATGCCTATTCCGATTTGGCTTACGGCTGCCCTACCGATATGGCTTACCGCTGTTCAATGCATTCAGGATCACCTCCAATAACACGCTGTGATAACGGGCTTTATGCGCCAAGGCTTAACTAAAAAAATGCCTGGTGTTTGGTATTTCCGGTACCTCATTACCCGTTAGAAAGCTGCCGACCCCATCGGCACTCATCTCTGAGGAAGAACTATGAGTAGCTTTAATACCTCAGCGAAGGACCCCCGCCCGGCAAGTGCGCTAACCCGCTCACTTTGCGCACTTGGGCTGTCTCTCGCCTTATCAACCCTGTCGCTCCAGACACACGCCGCTTGCCAATATCAGGTGACCGGCCAATGGAGTAACGGATTCACCGCTACGGTCAAAGTGACCAACGACACTAGTGCCGCAATCACCAGTTGGTCGCTCGGCTGGCAGTACGCGGGCGACAACCGCATTACTGGCGGTTACGATGCCACTTTCAGCGGTACCAATCCTTACACGATCAAGAACGCCAGTTGGAATGGCACTATCCAGCCCAACCAAAGCATTACCTTTGGTTTTCAAGGGACTAAAGGCGCGGCGGCGGCCGAGATTCCAGCATTGACTGGTGCGATCTGCGGCGCGGTTCCTGCCTCCTCATCAAGCAGCTCAATCGCCACCTCACCTAGCAGTTCATCGCGCTCAAGCAGTTCAAGTTTAATAGCACCAAGCAGCAGCTCAACGCCGAGCTCAAAATCTTCGACCTCATCGTCCTCATCTGTGGCAACGGCGGCCTGGTCACTGAATACCACCGATTCTTATATAAACTTCGCCACGACTAAAAACACTCACAATCTTGAAGTGCATAACTTCACGACAATTACCGGCGACATCAGTAACACCGGTATAGCGACCCTGACTATCGACCTGAACACCGTGAATACCGGTGTCGCCCTGCGCGATCAGCGTATGCGGGACCTGCTGTTCCAGACATCAACCTATCCAGCCGCAACCGTGACAGTCGCACTGCCGACCACTTTGTTAAGCAGTCTGGTTGTTGGTCAAGCCACGGCAACGGATATTTCGGCAAGCTTGAACTTACATGGAGTGACCGGTGTGATTACCGCCAAAGTCGCCGTCCAGAAGCTGTCCGGCTCACGCATCCTCGTCCAAAACCTTGCGCCGGTATTAGTGAAAGCCGGTGATTACTCGCTCACCGATGGGGTGGAAGCCCTGCGTGCTGCGGTCGGCATTGCCTCGATCAGTGTCGCTGTCCCAGTGGATTTCGCACTCGTTTTCGACGCGCGTTAATTGGAAGGAGCATAGAGAAATGACTATGAAAAAATTATTGCAACTTTCGCTGCTTTCCACCGGGCTTGTTGCCGGCGTGCTGGCATCCAGCGCTGCCATTGCACAAGGCGCCTGTAGCGTTAATTATCAAACCGAAAATAACTGGGGAGCAGGTGCCCAGTACAAAGTGACACTCACCAATACCGGTGCAGCAAAAACCAGTTGGGAACTCTGCTGGACGTTTGCGGGCAATGAAACTGTGTCCAGCCTATGGGAAGGGACATATGCACAAACCGGCAAAAATGTTTGTGTGAAGAATGTTGGTTACAACGGCAACTTGGCGGCCAACGGTGCTATTTCGTTTGGGTTGATTACGACTAATCCCGGCAGTGCACCTACTAACTACACCCTTAATGGTGTGGCTTGTGGTGGCTCGACCAACTCCGCAACAAGCTCTTCAACCAGTAGTACGAATGCGAGTGGCACACCTTGGAGCAGCAGCACCAGTAACAGCAGTAGCAGCGCTCCTTCTGCCCCTGCGCGCTGGCTGGTTGATGGCACCAACTCCACCTTCCACTTTGTTACGGTGAAGAAAAATACCGCCGGTGTAGAAACGCCGGAGAACATTACCTTCAGCCAGTTGCAAGGTACTGTAGCGGCCAATGGCCAAGCGACCCTGACCATCCCGCTGGCAAGCATTTCCAGTGGTGTGGATCTGCGCAATACCCGCTTGAAAGAGATTCTCTTCGAATCCCAATACCTGCCCAGCCTGCACTTCACTACCCAGCTCGACCTCGCAGCAGTTGATGCCATGGCCGCCGGTAGTATCAAGGTGCAAAGCGTCACCGGTAATCTGGTATTGCATGGTGTTGTTAAATCAGTGGTGTTTGATGCATTGGTGGTGAAGCACGCCAATAACAGCATCAGTTTCTCGCCGCGCAGACCTATCGCAATCAACGCCACTGATTTCGATCTGGATGCCGGTATTGAAGCCCTGCGTGTTTTGATGAGCCTCAGCACCATCGGTGAAAAAGTCCCGGTTTACTTCAAGGTATACCTGAACCGCGACAACCCTACCAATGTACCGGCAATCACTTTGGCGACTGCACCTAACGCAGCACTCAACCTGAACGGATCTGTCAGCAACACCACCGGCGCCGCTAATCTCAACTGGGCCGATGCAAGCAGCAACGAAACCGGCTTTTTGGTTCGTCGCAAAGGTGCTGATGGCCGTTGGGAGACTGCCAACAACAACGCAGCCAATACCGTTAGCTATATCGATAACCTGACTGCCACGGGCAGTTACGACTACAAGGTTATCAGCTATACCGACAGTATCCCGGCGTCCGCAACTGCCCCCCTAACCCTCGTTTATAACGGTGCCAGCTCTTCTAAAAGCAGCGCCTCCAGCACCTCGGCAACCTCGGTTAGCTCCTCCAGCAAAAGCGCAACCTCGGTTAGCTCCGGCAGCTCCAGTAGTGCCGGTGCGTTAGTGGGTAACGCGACTAATGGTGCGAGTCTCTGGACCCAACGCGGTTGCGTCGGCTGTCACGGTGTTGATGGTGAAAAGAACGCCAACGGCACTGTCGCGCTCAATCCGTTGAATCCGAATCGCTCGGTGTATCGCCACACCAATGACAACCGCGACCTTGCGTTGCGCGACTTTATCGCCACCTGGATGCCACTGGGTAACGAAGGTAGCTGTACCGGCCAATGTGCCGCTGACCTCGAAGCCTACCTGTTCACCTGGCGCAGACCGAGCGACGGCATTCCCGATAGACCGGCGACCGCGTTCTCCTGTCCATCGACCGCGCCAAGTTACGGCCAACGTACCCTACGCTTGCTGACCAAAGCCGAATACCAACGCTCGGTACGCGATCTGGTGAATTATCAGGAAGACTTGCTGACTCGCCTGCCTGACGATTTCATCTCCGGCGCCTTCGTGAACAACAATGCCCTGGAAATCGACAAGACCCGCTACACCAGCTACTTGTCTACCGCCGAACGCATCGCTGCGAATGTAGCCACTCGCTGGAATGCCGTGCTGGCTTGTACTCCAAGTACCGCCAACACCACCTGTGCCGACAAGCTGGTCAATGACCTGGCGCCGAAGATTTTCCGTCGTCCGCTAAGTGCAACCGAGAAAACCGCATATACAGGTCTGGCGCGCGGCACCACTGGCTCACGTACTCAAGCTGAAGGGATGGAACTTGCATTGGCAACGATGTTGTCATCGCCACAATTCCTGTATCGCTCGGAAGTGGGCACACTCTCCAGCGGCAATGTCTACAAGCTTGACGGCTACGAAATGGCGACCTACCTCAGCTATACGCTGACCGGCAGTACGCCGAATGCCGATCTGATCGCTGCTGCCGCCCGCGGTGATTTAAATACTGCAGCGGGCATTCGCCAGCAAGCGACAATCCTGCTCAACGCGGCCAATACCAAATTACTGCTGGGCGATTTCGTCAATCGCTGGTTGGCGACGGAATCCCTCACCACCCAATCCAAAGATGGCGTTGCCAACTTTACGGTGCTGGCGAAAGACATGCAGTTGGAGCTAGGCAAAAACTTCGCCAGCGCAATGCTGGATAGCAGTTCAACCTTCGCGACCATCTACAACCCGACCTACACCAACGTGAACCAACGTCTGGCCAGCCACTATGGTTTGGGATTCAGCGGCACCCAGGATGCGGACGGATTTGTACGCGTGAACACCAGCGATCGCGGCGGGATTTTGGTATCGGGTGCATTTATGTCCCGCTACGCTACGCCTGCCGATTCCAACCTGATCACTCGCGCAGTAGCAGTTCGTCGCAAGATGATGTGCCAGGACATTCCCGAGCCACCGGCCGGTGTGTCACTTGACCGCGAAGCCTTGGCGCAACGCGATGCGGTATTTTTCAACGATCCGAAAACCACCCAGCGCATGATTGCCGACCGCATCACCGCCGGTACCACCTGTTCCAACTGTCACGCGGAAATCATTAACCCGCTCGGTGGCGGCCTGGAAAACTTCGATGCCGCTGGTCGTGTGCGCAGTGTCGACTTGAAGGGCAATCCGGTAGTGACCACAGCGACGTTCTTCTCGCCCTACCAGCACCTGCAATTCCTGAATGATCCGGATCGCGTGATTCACTCCCCGGCCATCACCTTCAGCGGTGCCAAGGATCTCGCCCGCACCATGGTTGAACATCCACTGGTAGCGCAACAGGCACAAACCTGTCTCGCGACCCAGTTTGTCAGCTACAGCAGCGGCATTAATTCTTTGTTCCTGATAGATAAAGATCCTGCGCGTCTGGTGGGCAGCGTGGAAATTCCCGCAGCGGAAAAAACTGGCTATCGCTGTGAAATTAACAACCTGACCAACGTGCTCAGCACCCGTGGTCCGCGCGCAATGCTTGAGGAACTTCCTGCATTGAATTCAGTGATCTATCGGCAGGAGTGGGCGCGCTAATGCGCCCCGCTCTCCCTTGCCCTGTTAACGAATTGGAGTACATAAAATGAGATATAAAGATTGCTTCGATAAAGAGCGCCGGGATTTTCTGCGCGTTGTGAAGCACGCCGGTGTTTCTGCCGGATTGCTGAAAGCCTCCGCGATGATCGGCGGCGTTATGCTCGCGCGCGTTGCAGAAGCGCAGACTACCCCGACCAAATCCTGCTCGGTATTTATGCCTGGCGGCTGTACACCGGCGAAGTTTTTTCCAACCGGCAGCACCATGCCGATCCAGACCATTCCATTACAATCACACTACAACGCCGGTCGTATCGCGCTGATAAAAAATGCGACCATGATGCAAGGCGGACACGGGGTAATGTTCAATCGCTTCAACGATCCAAACCCTTGGGGCAAACAAAGTTTTGATGTGAACCTCGGCAAAACCATCGGCGCAAATTATCCGGTGAAATGTTTGAACCTGGGCACCACTCCGGTAACGGAATTATCGCGCGACTCAGTGCAAATTCCGGCGATTACCAGCCCGCAAGCAGCACTGGATATTTTATTTTCCGGTGGTGGGGGTGGCGGTGGCGGTAGCGTTCCACCGCGCAAATCCCTGGTTGATGTGCACTACGCTGCAGTGAATGAACTCAAAACCAAATTGGGGCAACACGAAAAAATTAAACTCGATAGTCACTTCAATGCTATCCGTGAAATTGAACTCGCGTTGGAAAACACCAACCCAAATCCAAACACCTGTAGCGCACCACCAAACACTAATGCCATCGGTTTTGATGCAACCTCAAAATTAATGACTGACATTGCCGTACTGGCGCTGAGCTGTAATTTGTCTGCATCGGTTTCACTCGCATTCGGTACTGACGAGCATCTTCACTTTTTGGATGCAGTTGCAAAACCACGCGCGTCGCACGATTCGCACCACAACCAGGGCAACCCCAATTACAACGGCTTCTACGACGAAGACGTTGCTTACTACATGTCGCTCACCAAGCAATTGATCGACAAGTTGGAAGCAAAAGGATTGCTCTCTTCCACCATCATTACCCAGGTTTCTGACATGGGTAATGTGGATGCCCACACCGGGCAAAACACACCGATGCTGGTTGCAGGTGCAGGCGTGCGTGGCGGCGTAGTGGATGCGGGCGGGTTATCACAAACCGCACTGTTCCAAAGCGTCGGCCTCAAGCTGCGCGCAGACCAGGGACCAAATGGCGCTGCCTTCAGGAATTGGGGCACGGCAACCATCGCTGGTTTGTTTGCATAACATCGCTGCTTTGCTTGGATTGAAAGTGTCGCAAGTGGAAGCCCGGTGCAAACCGGGTTATCCACAAGGATTAAAACGCTATAGGTAAAACAAAAAATAACAATCGAATATTAAACTGAAAGTGGTTTCTATTATGAAAACGTTAATTGTCTACGCTCATTTACTCGCAGCTTGTGTCGCTGTCGGCCTCTTGTTAATACAGGATCTGGCCTTGGCAAAAACGCGAGGGAAAGCACTTTCTGCATTAGCGAAAAAAGAATTAACCAAAGCGGCAGACATAATGTTTATCGCATTGATAGTGCTATGGATTAGCGGGCTTGCATTAGTGTTGCTTGGGTATATGGAGAATCCGGCGCAATATTTAATGAACGAAAAACTCTGGGCAAAATTCACTGTAGTTGCAGTATTAACCCTCAATGGAATTGCGCTGCACTATTACAGCTTTCCGCGTGTAACCTGTGCGCGCGGATTTATCAGCCTGCCCGGCTACGAACAAATTCTCGTTGCACTTACCGGCGCCATCTCATCCACCTCCTGGCTGTTTGCGTGTTACCTCGGCATCGCCCGCCCATGGAATTACACGGTGGATTACAGCTACATCATGTTTATTTATATTGGCCTACTCACCTGCGCATTTATTGTAGCGGGTGAAACCCTGCGCTCTTTACGCCGCGATGAATCACCAATGTTGACGGAGCAAGCACAATTAAATAGTTCGCAAAAATATGAATAACAATAAATCCAACACTTGGGAAAATAAAAATGCGCTCATGTTGAGCGCTTTTTTATTGCGAATTTCACACCCTACAAACGTTGCATTAGTACGACTTCCGCTTTACTGCCATTTTCAAATGGCCTCAACTATCAATCAAAAACTCGACCCCGGTTGCTGTAAAAAATCAAGCTCTTCCGGTGTTGATTCTCGGCTCAGGATTTTATTGCGATGCGGGTAGCGGCCAAAGCGATCAATAATATTTTTATGCTGGATTTCAAAATCCAAATTCTCTGCAATCCCCAGTTCACGGTACAAAACCACTGCAACCTGATGGATCTCTGCCGACTCACTGTGCATAAAAGGTAGGTATAAAAAGCTGCACTCCACTGGCGACAATGCCTTATCCGCCCCGACTGCCAATGCTTCCTGCGCAAGCGCTAACGCCAAAGAATCATTAGCGAAAGCTTGCGGCGTATCCCTGAAAATATTCCGCGAAAATTGATCAAGAAGAATAATTTCTGCCAACCGCCCTTTCGCCGCCATCCGCCAATCAAATAATTCACAGCGCGCCGCCTTGGTGTGGATGTCAGAGAAGCGATTTCTAATATCCGCATCCAGGTTTTCATCTTTTTTCCACCACTGGGCCGGTGTCAGCTCATTAAACCAAAAGCCGAGAATATCTTCATACATAAGCATTTCCCTCGAAATAAGACGGAGATTATCCGCAGTGAATAGTATGACTTTAGTGGTAGATGATAATTCCGTAATTGTGCAGATTCAGCACCATCTAACAATTTCTACTGCTCGCACTTGCTCAATTTGAATATTGCCCGTTTTAACTGATAATCACTAAACACATTTTCGTCCCGCAAATACCAAAGTGCGGGAGCCAATCCTGGTATGAATATATATTCAGGGGCAGATTCATCTGCTTTAATTTTCCCTGCGGATATATTTAACGCTTTATCAAATGTAAAAAAATCAAGGTCAGAAAACAAACGGTCATTTTTGGAATCCGGATCTTGTGGTTGCCAATCAACACTGGAGGGATCTGTTTTAGAGGAAATAAGGCGTTCGGTAGTAAAACCATTTCCCCAGTCAAACGTAAACCACAAACTCTGCCCTTTCGAACTGACTATAGTGAAATAAACATCGGTCAAGGATTTATGTTTTAACGGTAAGAATTTAGCAGTGACTAATGGTGAACCGTCGTAGGTATAAATGGCACTAGTGATAGGACAATCAGCAAAAGTATGGCCTGCCAACAGCATATTGAGCAAACTTAGGATGGTAACTTTTCTCACAAATACTCCCTCATTTTCAAGATAAAAATCGATTTAATTAGTTTGCCTTCAAATTCATATGAAGCAATGGAAAAGGCCGTCCCTGCCCATCAAACCTGGAGCGACCAACAATATTGAATTCCACAACCACAGATACAAATCTCGTCTGCTACTTAATTTTTAAGCCGAACTGAAGTTTGCACATTAAAGCTTTAGCTAATATGCGGCAGCATTATTGAATCCCTTGACAGCCTGCTCCCACGTACGAGTCAATAACGAAGCATCTCCAATTTCACTATGACTGGGGACAACAAGTTTTGCTTTACCATACCTAGACATTAATTTTTTAGCAGACTCCGGCCACGCTTCCAATCTCGCATCACTTAAATTACCGAGGCCATCCGGTTTAATAAAACAACCACCGAATAAGATTTTTTGAGCAGGCATCCAGACAACCACATTATCTGGAGTATGCCCCGGCCCGGGATAAAAAATTTCAATCTTATTTTTAACTAACCAAAAGCTAGTTCCATCAAAGCTGTGTTTTGCTTGCACCCTATTATCTTTTTTAAGCAATTCATTTGTCAGTTTAGATGCATAGGTAGGAATAGATTTTGAGTTAAGCCATTCTATTCCAGCGGCACTGTCATCGTGGAAGTGTGTTGAAATACTTCCACCGATAGTAAAACCACGTTCCTTAAACCAATTTATTAACTTTTCAGTATCTTCAGCGGAAACAGGAGTATCAATGAGATATGCTTTCCGTTTATCAAGAACTACCAGTCCTTGTTTTGAAACAATACCGTAGCCTTTGTACTCCTCAAAAGAGGTATGAAGATATATTCCCTCTTCAACTTCCTCAATTTTTAATTCCGGCAACAATTCTCCTGCGACAGCAAGATTTAAAGTGCTGAATAAACATAAAATCAATAATAGTTTCATTTTTAACCTCCTTCTAACGTCATGCCAAGCAATCGCTTTTAAGAGATAGTTTTGTACATCAAAATCATAAAGCAGAGTTACTGAACGTGGGGGTAGAATACAAGGACAGAATTCCGCCCTTGAGAGAAATGAAAACCTTAAAGCAACTTATCCCTTTCCCTAAAGCCGAGCAGATACAAAATCGCATCCAAACCTAAATTGGAAATCGCGTGTTCTGCAGAAGCTTTTACCAAGGGTTTTGCGCGGAAGGCGACGCCGAGGCCGGCGACGCTGAGCATGGGGAGGTCGTTGGCGCCGTCGCCGACGGCGATTACTTGCTCCAAGGCAATGCCTTCTTGCTTCGCGAGCATGGCGAGTAATTCGGCTTTGCGTTGGCCGTCGACCACTATACCTTTTACTTCGCCGGTAACCTTGCCGTCGACAATATCCAGTTCGTTGGCGTAGACATAATCGATACCGAGTTTATTTTGCAGATAGCGACCGAAGTAATTAAATCCGCCCGATAAAATTGCAGTTTTGTAACCGAGTTTTTTGAGCGATGAAATTAATTTCTCTGCGCCTTCAGTAATGCGCAATTCATCGGCAATACCGGCGAGCACGGATTCATCCAAACCTTTGAGCAGCGCCATGCGACGGGCGAAACTTTGTTTGAAATCCAATTCACCGCGCATGGCTGCTTCGGTAATTTCGGAAACTTGTTCGCCGACGCCAGCAGCTTTGGCAAGTTCGTCGATGACTTCCGCTTCAATCAAGGTGGAATCCATATCGAAACAGACGAGGCGACGGTTGCGGCGATAAACGGTATCGCGCTGGAATGCAACATCAATATTCAAGCGCGCTGACAGTTCCATAAAATCCGCGCGCAATGCAACCAAATCGGCGGGGGTACCGCGCACAGAAAATTCAACGCAGGCACTGCCCTGATGTTCATTGCCCGCATCCAAATCGGCAAGCGACACGCGGCCGGACAAACGGCTGATGCTATCGATATTCAAACCGTGGGATGAGGTTACGGCAGTCAGCTCTGCGATCATCGCCGCATCAATCTGGCGCGCGAGCAATGTGACTATGTGGCGGGTTTTGCCCTGCTGCTCGGCCCAATGTTCGTAGCTGTCCGGCGCAACGGTTTGGAAACGTACCTGGATACCCAATGGCTGGGCAGCTTGCTGGATTTGCTCCAGCAAGTGCGTGCGCGCATCGGCAGCGATTCGTAATTCCACCAAAATACCCAGTGCCAGGGTATCGTGGATCACGGCTTGGCCGATATCCAGAACGCGCGCACCGGCGCGAGCGAGAACATTGGTAATCGCACGGGTGATGCCGGGTTGGTCTTGGCCAGATGCATTAATGAGTAAAAGTTCGTTCACGGTGCCTCTCTATAAGGGGTATCAAACATACGGTTGGCCTGGTGCATGCTAATTTCTGGCACTTGGCACCACCGTATGCCGGGGGCGATTGCGCAAAGCGCGCATTCTAGCGGAATTCATGACCGCTCACAGTAGCTTCTATAAGCGCATCTGCTTTCCGGATACGAGGGGTGAGCCTTAGCATGCATGGAAAACTTAGGCTAGAATGCGATTCCACACGACACTCGCGCGACCTATGGTGTTTAACTGTTCGGGTTGTCGCGATCTGTCCAAATCACTGACTCCGGCAGGAACTGGGGTTAAACCATGAACGCAATAAGATTGAGCACGGACTTAACAACAAGATGGCATTAATCAAAACCTACAAAACTTACCCGCAGCTCAGCCTCTGCAGCTTGCTCCTGATTGTGCTCGGCGCCTTTGGGGCTTGGGCATATATCTACAACAGCGAGCAAAACCAGCGCGAACAGATCAGCCACTATGGTCAGGTACTGGCCAATAGCGCTGCGCGACAAGCGGTGAACGCAACGTTGCAACAAGATTTGGTCAGCTTGCAGGCGATCTTGCTGGAAGTCGGCCAATATCCCAACGTAATTGGTGCGACGATCCACTCGGTGGAAAATAAATTGCTGGTGCAGAGCGGCTTTAAACCCAATCAGGAAATTCAGGGCAGACGCTATGAGTTCTCGGCACCTATCGCGTTACACAATAATGTCGCGGGTTATCTGGAAGTTACGCTGGATGTGCCGCGACACAACGAGCGCGATTACTGCTTTTTTATGCTGTGGATGGCAGCGGTGTTTTTCTCGCTGCTGGTGATTTGGTGGTCGATCCAACGCCAATGGTGGGCACAGCTAAAAGATAAATTACCCAGCACCAGTGAGATAGTCACTGCCGTGGTAGAAAAAATGCCGACAATCAATGATATCCCCGAACCTGAGCCTGAACTACCGAAAGAGGTATCGGTGCGTTTGAGCCTTGATATTGTCAACATGGGCAAGCTGTACCAGCAATTAAACAGCGAAAGTTTTGCCATCGTATTGCGCCGGTTTGAAAAACAATTGCAGGGCGTATTAAATTTATACAGCGGCCAGCGCCAGATGTTATCCGGTGAAACCCTGATTATCGATTTCACCGGCGAAGCATTTTACGAATGCAGTTTCCGCGCAGTGTGTGCAGCGCAATTATTAAATAGCCTCACCGCCAAAAGCCCGAGCCCGCGTTTGCATTTGGCAGCAGCGGTACATGAATTATCGGCACCGGTAAGTTCCAATAAATCGCTGCTGAAAGATTTTGTGGTGCAACACAACAATCATTTAAAACCGGATAAGGGCGAGATCCTGATTAGCCAGCGTTTGATTGACAACGATTTACAGGAACATCTGGATATCGTTAGTGACAGCGGAAAATTAGTGGGATTAAAAGCGCCTTATGCTTCATTGTTAGCAAAGCAGGAAGAGCAATTGGTTGGGGCGACAGTTTCTTAATTATTCTTATAGAGGATTGCGGTGCTCTATGGGAGACACGCCGTAAATACCCCCAAGCGGGACCGGCCAGCAATAAATTACTGGCGTTTCGTTGCACACATCGCCTGCGATGAAAGCGCACAACTTCACCCTTGTAGGCTCGACTGCTGCATCCATGCAGCAGACGGTCTCGCACAGGACACCGCAATCCACCGGCAAAATTTTCGCAGCAAGTGGTTTACGCTGTCACATATCTGCAACCAATCCATCACATAACCGTCATCCCACAGTCATAACCTTGCGCTATCGCCCATCGCAAGGTTATGACTACCATGCTCAATATCGAAGAATCCCTCACTAATAAATTCCCGGGCTTTACCCAACAATCGCCCATTGTCCGCAACTCCACCTTGAGCCTGTTGCGCAGGCTTACCCACGAGCGGGAAATCAATGCATTTTTGCACGAGCACGAAGGCAATCGCGGTATCGATTTTATCGATCGCATTTTTGAATATTTTAATTTCAGCTACAGCATCTCCCAACGTGAGCGTAACAATATTCCGGCGCAGGGCCGGGTAATTATTATTGCCAACCATCCAATCGGTTCACTCGATGGCTTGGCCTTGGTGCGTTTGGTAAGCGAAGTTCGCAAGGATGTCAAAATCATCGCCAACGATATGCTGATGGCTTTTGAACCACTGCATGATTTGCTGCTGCCGCTCGACAACATGACGCGCGCTGCTTACAAACAAAGTTACAAAAATATCCTGCAAGCGCTTAATAACGATGAAGCGGTGATTATTTTTCCAGCCGGCGAAGTTTCCCGCGCTAGCCCTACCGGTATTAAAGATGGTAAATGGCAAGCGGGGTTTTTGCACTTTGCGCGCAAAACCAATGCGCCGCTGTTACCGATATTTATCTCAGCCAAAAATTCCATGCTGTTCTACAGCGCCTCAATGATTTTCAAACCGCTTGCCACTGCCCTGCTCGCCCATGAAATGTTTAACAAGCGCTCGGCAGAAATTAAATTTCGCGTGGGTGAACTTATTCCACAGCATGCGCTGGAATCGGATCAGCTTGCCGACAAGGCACTGATCAAGCGCCTTAAAAAACATGTGTACAAAATCGGTAAGGGACTTTCATCCAAAAAAAATAGTCCGCCGGTTTTTGTAACGGAAAAAACCATTGCTCACCCGGAAGATCGCTCCGCACTTAAAAAAGAATTTAAAACTGCACAAGTTATCGGCAATACCCGCGATAACCACATTATCTATTTATGCGATTACAACCAGCATCCCGTTGTGCTGCGCGAAGTTGGCCGCTTGCGCGAACAGACATTCCGGTTAGTTGGTGAGGGTACCGGCAGCCGCCGCGATCTGGACAAATACGATCATTACTATCGCCATTTAGTCTTGTGGGATGAAGAAAAACTGTGCATCGCCGGCGCTTATCGCTTGGGTGAAGCACACAAACTGATGAAGAAAAAAGGCGCAGGTTCGCTCTACACCGCCGAGCTGTTTGATTTCCATTCCTCGCTCACACCCTATTTGGAGCAGGGATTGGAATTAGGTCGCAGTTTTGTGCATCCTGATTATTGGGGCAAAGCCAGCCTCGATTATTTATGGCAAGGTCTGGGCGCTTATTTGCAGCACCACCCGCAAGTACGCTATGTATTTGGACCCGTGAGCATGAGTGCGCAGTATCCAAAACCACTGCGCGATTTATTGGTGTTTTATTACGAGCGTTATTTTTTAAAAGGCCATAGTGAATTAAAAAATAGCAGCGATAGCGAAGGCACTTTTGCAGATGGAAAACATCCGTATGAAATTGATGAAGATGTATTGATCGAACTGCAACACCGGTTTGCCAGGCTCGATAGCGATCAAGGTTTTGATCTATTACAGGAAGAGTTTAAAAAACACGATTGCAAAATTCCGGTTCTATTCAAACAATATGCAGGGCTGTATGACGAAGGTGGTTACCATTTGCTCGCCTTCAGTGTGGACTCGGAATTTGGTAATTGTGTCGATGGTTTATTTATGGGCGATTTGACCAGCATGAAAGCGGCAAAACGCGCGCGTTATTTGTCATCCAAGGATCAATCCCCCGTTGGGGTAAAATCTGAAGCCGGCGAAAAATCATTCGGCTGAAACCAATAGCGCGGATTTTTTTCATCGGAAAAAGCTGGCAAATGATGATTCGGGAGCACCAGTAATCGCGTGCCCTCATTCCCGCGCAGAGGAAACGCACGGCTGGTGTGCTCTTGCTGCTGCATATAGGCAATAAGCTCACCGTCATCAATCATTTTTTCCAAGCCATCCTGCAACCATTGCGCCAGCACTTTATTTTTCTGATGTACATAAAAATAGGTTGCGAAGGGGTAATGCAAGATTAGCGGTTCATATACAAC
Organism: Cellvibrio sp. GW822-FHT04B05; assembly: GCF_058800985.1. Classification (NCBI taxonomy): domain Bacteria; kingdom Pseudomonadati; phylum Pseudomonadota; class Gammaproteobacteria; order Cellvibrionales; family Cellvibrionaceae; genus Cellvibrio; species Cellvibrio sp. GW822-FHT04B05. The sequence continues at coordinate 989,401 of NZ_JBXAMU010000002.1, forward strand.
CAGATCCGGATATGTAGCGGCGCGCTTGGCCATTTCAATTTTCCCTTGATGGAAACCGCGCGGAAAATAATCGCAGCGTCCGGCAACCAATTGTTTAAATAAACTTTCATAATTAACACTGGTCGCCAAATTGAGTTTTGCATCGCGCAATATCTCGGTGTCACCCCACTGCGCGCCTTGGCAGGCTTTAAGTTTGGCCAAATCTGCTACCGTTTTTATCGCATCAAAATCCGCCACCCGCTCTTTACGAATAATAAATTGGCGATAACCCACTAAACCGCGTTCAAGTGGCACAGGCACCACCAGCAAGCCACGAGCACGCTCTTTACTACCGCCAAGCCAAAAAATATCGATAATACGGTCAGCCCTTAACTCACGCGCCATACGATCTTCTGCCATGTCGATAGTCGTTACCAATTGCGGAACTTCACGGCCATTGGCGGCTTTTTGCAGCGCCTTTTGCAATAATCCGGAGAAGTAAAGGAACGCGGGATCATCGGCTGCGCGCGGCTTGGCAATGCGCAACTCAGATGTTTCTGCCGCATAGAGCACAAAAGGCAAAAGCAGCATTACACCACACATTCTGACAAACCATAATTTCATAAAAATTTATCCAGATAAACGGCCGCTATACAATAGCGTACCGCCGCTGTTCATTATTATTGGGAAAGGTTCGGCAATCTATCTCTGCAAATGCGATTCCGTCAAACATCAAACCAAGGCTAGAGTTGCAATCATCGAAAAAGTATAGGTTAATCCATACCATTAACCTGCGCTTTTATCCTGAAAACAAAGAGTTTCTTATGCATATCCATATTCTTGGCATCTGCGGCACCTTTATGGGCAGCCTTGCCCAACTCGCCAAAGCACTCGGCCACCGCGTCACTGGCAGCGATGCCAATGTTTACCCGCCCATGAGTACACAACTTGGGCAAGCTGGTATTGAACTGATCCAGGGCTTTGATCCCATTTATTTACAACCGCCGCATATGCAAAGCGCGCCCGATTTGGTGATCATCGGCAACGCAATGAGCCGCGGCAATCCCAGTGTGGAATATGTACTCAACCAAGGCATCGCCTACACCTCCGGCCCGCAGTGGCTGCGCGATCATGTACTGCAAGGCAAATGGGTTCTCGCGGTTGCAGGTACCCATGGTAAAACCACAACCTCATCCATGCTGGCGTGGATTCTGGAATACGCAGGAATGGCGCCGGGTTATTTAATTGGCGGCGTGACTAAAAACTTTCCGACCTCTGCACGTTTGGGCAGCACACCTTTTTTTGTGGTGGAAGCCGATGAATATGACAGCGCTTTTTTTGATAAGCGCTCCAAATTTGTTCATTACAATGCGCGCACGGTGATTTTAAATAATCTTGAATTTGATCACGCCGATATTTTCCCCGATCTCGCTGCCATCCAAAAACAATTCCATCATTTGGTGCGCACGGTTCCGAATAACGGGTTATTAATTTCACCGTCGAATGACAGAGCACTCGCCGAAGTCATCCAACAAGGTTGCTGGACACCGCAACAACAATTTGCCGTAATCGATAACGCCACTGAAGAAAATAACCCTGCCGCAGAATGGCAAGCAAAATTAATCCATAGCGATGGATCTTCATTTTCCGTGCTGCATAACGGCGAAGAAGTTGCACAAGTAAACTGGGCACAAACCGGCATCCACAATGTCAATAATGGCTTGGCCGCAATGATCGCCGCGCGCCATGTTGGTGTCACGCCAGAGCATTCATCGGCGGCGCTGGAACAATTTGCCGGCGTAAAACGCCGCATGGAAATAGTGGCCGACATCCACAGCGTAAAAGTCTATGACGACTTCGCCCACCATCCGACCGCCATCAAAACCACCCTTGCCGGTTTACGTGCAAAAGTGGGCGAAGAGAGAATTATCGCCATCATCGAACCCCGCTCCAACACCATGCGTATGGGCGTACACAAAAGCGCCCTCAACCAAAGCGTCACCGATGCGGACGATGTACTCTGGTATCAACCACCCAATGTCGATTGGGCAATGGACGAAATCGTCAACAAAAGCCCCGTCCCCGCAAAGCTCCTGCGCAACCTGGACGAATTAATCCATTTTGCGATTTCACTCAGTGAAGTAAATACACACATTGTGATTATGAGTAATGGCGGGTTTGGTGGTGTACATCAGAAGTTGATTGAGCAGCTGACCAAGCATGCGATGTAACCAAGCTCAAATCTAAAATTTGGGTGCAGTGAAAGCTGCACCCACTAATCATTAACCAAGCAGTTTTGGTGTGGTTTTAAGCTGTTGATCATTCGGCTCTTTGTTGTACCGCTGGATGTAGTGGATATTTGTTATGGCAATATCAAACTGTTGCAAAGGCCTTTTGTTTGGTTATAAACAATCTGATCCTCCATAAAAATTGGCTTTTTACTTCAATTAGCCGTTTCAGCGCTATATCATTCCGTATCTGCATTACATCGGTCATTACCTGCAACAGTGCCAAAGAGCCTGTCATAAAGAGAACCATCCTTTTTCATCTTGTTGACATGAGAGTATCCCCATGAAAATTGCATTAATGAACGAATTTAGTCAAGCCGCGAAAAACGCCATTGTGTTGCAACAATTGCAGGAAGTTGCAGCCGAGCAAAAGCACAGCGTTTACAACGTGGGCATGAGCGATGATAACGACCATTACCTGACTTACATTCATCTGGGCGTAATTGCCAGCCTGTTATTGAATTCAAAAGCGATAGATTTTGTTGTGAGCGGGTGCGGTACCGGCCAAGGTGCGATGATGTCCCTCAACGCGCACCCCGGTGTTTTCTGTGGCTACTGCATCGAGCCGACTGATGCCTATTTGTTTGCGCAAGTGAACAATGGCAACGCGCTGGCATTGCCATTTGCCAAAGGTTTTGGCTGGGGCGCAGAGCTAAATATCCGCACTATTTTTGAAAAGGCATTTACCGGTGTGCGCGGCCAAGGCTATCCTGCGGAACGCCGCGAATCGCAAGTGCGCAATGCGGGCATACTGACCAATATTAAAATTGCTACCGCGAAAAATTATTTAGATGGCTTGCGTGCAATTGATCCGGAAATCGTAAAGACCGCTGTGACTGGCGAACGATTTCAAGCATGTTTTTTTGAAAATTGCCATGACGACAGCATTCGCGCTTTTGTCAATGAAGTATTGGGGAAATAAATTTCTGCGTAGATTTATTAGATGCAGAAATAGAAAAACACCTGCCTGATGGCAGGTGTTTTTCTATTGCAGGCGTTATTCAGGTGACAATTAAACAGAATTAAGCGCTATCATTTTGCCGGTATTTTTGATGAAATGACGCCTAATCACTTCGCAAATGGAGAGCAATTAATGAAACCACGCTCAGTCACTCTCGCGATTACCGGTGCATCCGGTGCCCAATATGGCCTGCGCTTGCTACAGTGTTTGCTGGCAGCAGATTGCAAAGTGTATTTGATGATTTCCAGCGCGGCGGAAGTGGTAATCCGCACGGAGACAGACCTGGATTTGCCACGCGACCTGGAAGAACAGCAAGCGATGCTGTGCGAGATGTACGGTGCCGATGATGAACAACTGCAATTACTCGCCAAAGATGATTGGTTTGCTGCTGTCGCATCGGGCTCAAGTTCACCCAGCTCGATGGTAATTTGCCCGGCCAGTGGCGGGACACTTTCTGCAATTGCGCATGGAGCGAGCAATAATTTAATCGAGCGTGCGGCCGATGTCGCATTGAAAGAGCGACGCAAATTAATTGTAGTACCGCGCGAGACACCCTACTCCGAAATCCATTTGGACAATATGCTCAAGTTGACACAAATGGGCGTGGTGGTATTGCCCGCTAGTCCCGGTTTTTATATGCAGCCGCAAACGGTAGAGGAATTGGTTGATTTTATCGTGGCGCGCATTCTGGATCAGCTTGGCGTGCAACAAGAATTAATGCCGCGCTGGGGCGAGGATTAATAAAATTAATACCATGAATTTACCAAAAAAAGTTCGCATTGTTGAAGTTGGCCCGCGTGATGGTTTGCAAAATGAAAAGCAAGCGATTCCCACCTCAGCCAAAATCCAGTTAATTGAAAATCTCACCGATGCCGGCTTGACTTATATTGAGGCAGGCAGTTTTGTAAACCCGAAATGGGTGCCACAAATGGCAGACAGTGGCGATGTTTTTTCCAGCTTGTCACGCACACCCGGCGTGACCTATGCTGCGCTAACACCTAACCTGCATGGATACGAGCGCGCTATTGCAGTTAACGCTAATGAAGTCGCAATTTTTGCGGCAGCATCTGAAACCTTTAGTCAAAAAAATATTAACTGTTCAATCAATGAAAGTATCAAGCGATTTGAAACGTTGATTAATGCTGCCAAAGTGCAAAATATTCCCGTACGTGGTTATATTTCCTGCGTTGCAGGCTGCCCTTATTCCGGCGCAGTGGATACCGCAACGGTAGCCAGTATCGCCAGGGAATTATTGGCAATGGGTTGCTACGAAATTTCGCTGGGCGACACCATCGGCGTCGGCACAGCCGGACAAATAAAACAATTAATAGAAATTCTCGCACGTGATATTCCCATCGAAAAAATCGCTGTACATATGCACGATACTTACGGGCAAGCACTCGCTAATATTTATGCAGCACTGGAAATGGGTGTAAGCGTTGTAGACTCATCAGTTGCTGGATTAGGCGGCTGCCCTTATGCAGCAGGTGCAACGGGAAACGTGGCGACGGAAGATTTGGTTTATTTGTTAAATGGTTTGGGCATTGAACATGGTGTGAATTTGGAAAAATTAATCCATGCAGGAAATATCATTAGCACAGTATTAAATAAACCAACCAACTCAAAAGTCGCAAAGGCGATGAGCAAATAACTTAACCCCTTCCCTACTTGTCAGCGGGAGGAGCAACACATCACAGCTCCTTACGGCAGGGATTAAATGTCCCCTCCTCTTTTAAGCGGGGCGCGCAGCCGTGAGGGTTAGGGTGGGGTTAACAATCCGAGGTAACCATGACAAACGAAATCGAACAACAAATCAATTTGGAAACCGCACAAATCCACTGGTACGAACTCCAGCGATTTTTTGCGAGTGGCAATGCAATCGCCGTAGACCCTACTCTAGACTTAACGCACGTCGCCGCACAAATCGTTGCCGATAATGCCGCACAAATTAAAGCCTGGATGGATGCAGGATTGGTCGATGCAGTAAAAGATACCCAAGCGCAAACCTGGTACGAGCAAAATTCACTGGTTTGGGCAGTAGTTATAAAGCCTTGGGTTTTAATACAGCCGCTTAATAAATAGTGGTTTTATCAGATGTGATTGAGAGAGGAAATCATCCTTACAAGTCACAATTTTTCTGTCAGGTATTTCCAATAGCGCCGTGGCATGTGACGCAAATGCAATTTGGTGTTGTTTCGCTCACGAATATTGACCGCTTGAAAATAATTTTTCCACAGTGCCTGATATTCCCTCTCCCGCTCATCCTGAAACGAATCATCTTCAAGCGCGCTTGCGCTTATCGCGAATACAGGATCGTCCGGACTCACGAATAACATCTTCTCTTGATTGTAGTACAACCCGTAATGGCGCTTGGCATCGAATATTAGCCAATGCTGATTGGCGTAGCGTCGCTCAAAGTGACCGCCAATTAATGGCAACACATTAAAATCCGGATCGATGGCGGCATAAAAAAATCCATCACGACTTTTTTGAAAGCGCACAAAGGCGTGCATACGATGCACTTCGCGATGAATCATTTTCTCAATCTGGGCCGCTTTTAAAATAAAAGGATTGGCAAAATTTTCCAGTATAGTCTCGTCGCCATGCCGGATAATGGCCTGCACCACCTGATAAACCAACATTTCACTCAACGGTAATTCGGATAAAAATATCTTGTAGGCTAGCGCAGATGCAGATCCGTTGGTTCGCTCATCAATTCCTTTAAGCACACGTGCCGCCCAGTCTTCATGGGTAGCAATATGCCTGGCCGTATCCAGCAAGGTAAGTTGATGATTCTCTTCTGTGCTAATTGCTATCGGAGCTATGCGCTCTTTGAAGATAACAAAAATGCAGCTGAGCAAACCCTCATAACTACCATCATAAATAAATACCATGGTACTACCTAAAAAATCACCTAAAAAATCACCTAAAAAATTGCCTAAACAACTACCCAAACAAACCTAACTGCGCAGCGGCTGGCACCCTGTCACTGGCAATAATTGCCTGGCGTATGTTTTCTGCCTGAAAATTTCCCGGCTTAACTACCAAACCAGGACAGCTAATGAAATAGCGTGCCCGCTTCAATACCACGCCAATTTTTTTCAGATGATCCATATGCAAATGTTGATGGCGTCGGGAACTGACAATTTTCTGCGCCGATTTAACGCCGATACCGGGAACACGCAACACCATTTCATAATCGGCGCGGTTGATATCAACCGGAAATTTTTCCGGATGACGCAAGGCATAAGCCAGTTTGGGATCTATCTCAAGATCAAGATCCGGGTGTTTATCATCGACAATCTCATCGACAGCAAAACCGTAAAAACGCAGCAACCAATCTGCTTGATAAATACGGTTTTCACGAACCAGCGGTGGCGCTTTTAGATCCGGCATGCGATTGTCAGTTGCAATCGGCACGTAGCCGGAATAGTAAACCCGCTTCAACTTTTGTGTTCGATAAAGGCTATCGGCCAAATGCAGGATATGTCGGTCATTCTCTGGCGAAGCGCCTACAATCATCTGGGTGCTTTGACCTGCAGGTAAAAACAGTGGTGTATTTTTAATATGCGGCTTTTCATCAACGTATTTTTCTTTTGTGCTGCGCAAATAATTCATCGGGGTAATAATGTCGTTATAATTTTTTTCCGGCGCGACCTTTTGCAAACTGGCCTCAGAGGGAATTTCAATATTGACGCTAAGCCTGTCGGCATATAACCCCGCTTCATGCAATAACTCAGGACTCGCACCGGGAATCGCTTTTATATGGATATAGCCATTGAAATTATGTTGCGTACGCAATGCCCGCGCTACCCGCACCAAGCGCTCCATGGTGTAATCCGCGTTTTTAAAAATTCCCGAACTGAGAAACAAGCCTTCAATGTAATTGCGACGATAAAAATTAATCGTCAGATCAACAACATCTTCGACCGTAAATGCCGCGCGTTTGACATCATTACTACGCCGGCTGACACAGTAAGCACAATCGTAAATGCAATGATTGGTAAATAAGATCTTCAACAACGAAACACAACGGCCATCCTCAGTGTAACTATGGCAAATCCCCATGCCCTCTGCATTCCCCAACCCCTTGGTAGTATTCGCCCGCTTACTCCCACTGGAAGAGCAGGATGCATCATATTTGGCAGCATCAGAGAGGATGCGGAGTTTTTCAAGGATAGTACTCATGGTGGCGATGCCAAGTAAAAGACATCCAATAATACTGTATGCAAATACAGTATTGCAACAATATCGCAAGATCGCCCCCTTATGCAAAAACCATTGCTTGACGCGCAAACAATGGCTTTGATAAAACCTGCAGGATTAATACTGAACCCGGAACATTAAAGCCGGACTCATTAAGGAGAGAATTATGCGAACAATCCGCCGCGCGCAGGCAGCCGATGCCGACGCCATTAACAATCTTTACAGCGAGCTGAATACGTTATCAACGCCGACTGTTTTACCGGAGCGTATTGCGACGATAGCCAAGAGTGAGCACACCCATCTATTAGTGTGCGATGATGATGGCGATGTACTTGCAACCGCCCTGCTCTGCCTGTGCCAGGATGTCATGTTCGGCAACCAGCCTTTTGCACTGGTAGAAAATGTGGCGGTCAATGCGGATTACAAGCGTGAGGGTATCGGTAAAAGCATGATGGACTACATCGAAGCTTTTTGCCTGGAGCAAGATTGTTCCAAAATTATCTTGCAAACCAGCAGCGAGAATCGCGATGCACGTGACTTTTACACCGCCATGGGTTACGACCCGGATGCAAAAATTGGCTTTATAAAATATCGCCGTTATTTTTCACAATAATTTAAATCATCAAAGGAAATTCTTTATGAACCTAACCAGCTCCGGTGTTGCACTACGATTTCTCTTCGCACTTTTACTGGTACTGCTCAGTTACAATCCAAGCGGCTATTCGTATTTTCATTGGCTGTACCGCAGTTTTGATCTCGAACATATCACCCCTTATGTAGTCATAGCAGGAATTATCCTGCTAATCGGCTGGGGCATTTATCTCAAGGCCACATTAAATTCACTTGGACTGGTAGGCATTATCGCGTTGGCAGCGCTTTTCGCCTGTTTGGTTTGGCTGTTTATTTATTGGGGCTTCCTCAGGGTTGATAATATATCGGCAATCGCCTGGGTAATTGAAATATTGTTAGCCGCACTGCTTGCAGTAGGCATGTGCTGGTCCCATTTCACCCGCCGCATGAGCGGACAAGTGGATGTGGATGAAATCGAACAAAAGTAAATTAATTCTTGGAGAGAGATATGCTGGACAAGATGAAAGACCTCGGCTCGCAAGCGCTGATAAAAACGAATGAAACTATTGAAGCCGTCACTGCTTCTGTAACCAGCGGTGTTGATACTTTAAATGAAAAAGCAGTGCGGGCTTCCACAGCACAGATGTACAGGGTTTTGGAGATTGCTCTGGAAGAATTAAAAAAACGTCCTTTAGCAGACCAGCCACTTTCATTGACCTCAACCGTCAATGTTGGAGTGGCTTCGCTGGAATTGCAGATCCATTTGAATCAGGGCCCAGCGCAAACTTCGACGCCCTCCCTGGAGCAAACTATTGCCAGTCTTGATGAGAAATAAGCTTTGGTTGGGTTTAGAATCTGCTAATGTCGCAACCAACCAATCTTCCAACTCTTACTGATGCATATATAAAATTCCTGAATAAAAATCAATTAACTGCGGCGATCTTTTGCCATAGCCGGTGTTAACCTGGTTTGCACATACGCGCACAGTACACCTGCGATAGCGCCGAATAAATGTGATTCAAATGAAATACGTGGATCTGTCGGTAGGACGCTGTAAAGCATTCCGCCGTAAAAGAATGCGACCAATATCGCCAGAAGAATATTGAGCAGACGACGCTCAAACCAGGCAGTTGCGATTAACAGACTCCATAAACCAAAAATCCAGCCGCTTGCCCCTATGTGCAATGCACTACGAGCAAATAGCCATACCAATAAACCGGTCATGGTGATGATAAAAAAGCTGCTCCACAAATAGCGCCGCAAGGAATGCACGAAGAGCAAGCTACTAAAGATGAAAAAGCCGACAAGGTTATTCAATAAGTGTCTGATATCGCCGTGGAGAAATGGCGCGACATAAATGCCAGGCAAGGATTCCAAATGACGCGGAACTATACCAAAAGAAAACAGCCACCCATTTAATAGCAGATTAACAATATGTACGACGACCATCAGCCCACAGAATCCAAATAAGACCCTGAATTTAGTTGATAGTCGTCGCATAATATTAACTATTCGCTTCCGGTTCTGTGGGTGATGCTTTCGGCTTTTTCTTCGATAACAATTCGCTTTGCAGCATTTTTAACTGGTTAGCTACTTGCTCAATTTTTTCGTGATTACGCAAATCAATATCCAGTTTTTTATCCATATTACGCACCAGCGGCACCAGCGATCCCTCAAGTGTATCTGCCAATACTTTCAGAACTTTATCCAACCCCGGCAGTGGCAGGTTAATCACCTCCACGTTCGGAGCAACAGGTGCAAGTGAGCGCTCAAGCCGGGTCGATGATGCAGAAATCGCCTCAATTAACTCGCGGTTACCCGCTGCATTATCGACAACAGTTTGATTGTTAGCAGCGCTCGCCAACTTATTGATTCCTTCAACCATATCAGCCAATTGCACAACTACTTTCGCACCGGTATCAGCAGAATCACCACCCAAGGCTTTATTGCGCAGGAAATCCTTTTTAATTTGCATCCAGCGATTTTTTTGTTCATCGGTCATATTGCCGCGTAACTCTGCCAATTTGAGCAGATTACTTTCCGCGCCAGTAGTGAGCATTTGCGCCTCACCCAGGTAATGGTCAGCAATCATTTGCATCAGCTCGGCATCATTCATTACAGCTGAAATTTTTTCAGCCATTTTGTTCATGTTGCGATAACTACCCTGCAACTTGAATGAAGGCTCGATACGATATTTATCATCTTGCGCAGCAGAGGCAATATATTGTTGGTTGATTTTTAAAACCACTTGCTGTATCGCAAAGAGTTTTTTCATTACACCAACAATTTCATTTACTTCTGCACCCGAGTACTGGTGACTCAAATCCGTTGTGGCAACTTCTTCCCCTTTTGCCATGGCAACAAACTTATACACATCCTGCATATCGCGCAGTGCTAAAGGAGCCAGTACTGAATTTGAGGTGAGCGAGTTTTCGATATAACTCAACGCAAACTGCTCTTCCATGCCTCCGAGAATATCACCAAGGTTATAAATATCGGCGCGGTTTGCCAGCATATCCGGCACTTTAAATGCCTCACCAGATTCCGTGTATGGGTTACCTGCCATGCAAACGCAGAACTTTTTGCCACGCATATCGTAGGTTTTGGTTTGGCCTTTCCACACACCTTCGATTCGACGCGTACCATCACACAGGGAAATAAATTTTTGCAGAAATTCTGCATTCGTGTGCTGGATATCATCCAGATACAACATCACGTTATTGCCCATTTCTAACGCAAGATTAAGCTTTACCAATTCCTGCCGCGCAGTGGCATTGGGCGCTTGTTCCGGATCGAGAGAAAGCACATCGTGGCCCAACGATGGACAATTGATTTTCATAAAAATCAATCCCAAGCGATTGGCCGCATATTCCATTAATGTGGTTTTACCGTAGCCAGGAGGTGAAATCATCATCAGCATACCCATCAAATCGGTACGTTTGCTTGCGCCCAATGCACCCATTTGTTTTGCAAGGTTATCACCGATAATCGGTAGGTACGATTCATTAACCAAACGGTTACGCACAAATGAACTAAGTGGTTTCGCCTTGAATTCGTGCACGCGCAAAGCTTTGCGCTCCTGCTCGATAATTTGCTGACGCACCGATAAAAACCGTTGAAATTCAGGGACTACTACCTGGCGATGATGAGCGAGGCGGTACACAAATGAGTCAACTGAAAATGCAAGCGTGCGACCAATAATAAGCGGATGCTCACCCAACAAATCGGTAACCTGTAACTCCAGCTCCACCTCAGTAAAACGGCGATCCAATCGCTGGTCGCTGTTGAGTAACGCAACCGCTTCTGGAATGTAGTGTTGTAATTTTTTTATATGCGCGATGTCATCACTATTATTTTTTAACAGCGCTTGCAGCCAGGCTGTTGCAAAATTCCAGCGATCTGAAGGCCAGCCCACCATTTCCGCGGAGACATCTTGATAATGCCGCCAAGTCGCATCATCAAGTGATTTTTTCAGTGTCTCCACTAACTCAACGGCATATTTGCTGGTGATAAATTCCGTACGCTCACGCGCTAATTCTTCTACCAGATACTCAGCAGCACGCTGTATATCAAGAGCATTAACCGGCAATGGATTTTGGGCAATGAAGTCATTAAATGTTGCAACAATTTCATCAATCAACATTTGCAATGCATCACGGCTCGCAAATAACCGCTGCATATGTTTTGCAGAGGCAGCACGATCTTTCCAGGTTTCGTAAGACAGCGATGTATCCTGCGATTTGGATTTACTGGCAAAGCCCTCCAGGTTTGCCCAAAACACTTGTGCCAGTGCGCGGGACAGAGGATCAAAGCGCAACAAGTCAGCGCGATCCATTGCTGGCACCAATGCTTTCAGGATCAACAATGCATCCTGATCATGAATCCCTTTTTGATAACCCTCTTTGTAGCGCGGAGCGGAAAAATCGCGCACGATTTTTGCCAGCTTTTCATCATCAACCAAGGCTTCATGCAAAAGATCATGCGTTAACCCTTGAGTCTGATTCTCAGCCGCATCGATAATCAATGCAGCTAAATATTCCGCACGATAAACCTGCGATGTTTCTGACTCCAGCGAAATTGCCCAGTATTCACGCAATGCCAACAGCTCGGCGTGCTCAACCGGTGCGTAATAATCGGTACCGGTCAGATGGAAATTTAAAATGTTTTCACGTGGAATAATGGTGAGATCCAGCTCTTGGGTATTGACACTGAACTTGTGCCTGGGTCCCAGCTTGATAACATTCCCACCCTCTTCAAAGATGTCGCTTTTATCACGCAGTGCACGCAATGCCTGACCTTTAATCGCTTTGAAACGCGCATCGATATCATCGGCCTTGACGGCATTATCCAGCGCTTTTAATTGATTGGTCAGATCACCGACTTTCAACACCAACGCATCCGATGCGAAATAGGTATTTAACTCTTCCAATACTGAAATCGATAACGAGCGCTTTTCAATGCTCGCAAGAATACGCGCGGCAGCATCAATAATGCTTTGCGCTTTTTTCTGGCGCTCATCCAGCAGACGTTGCTTATGTTCCTGGAAACTTTCGTAAATTTCCTCGCGTTTGGCGATGATATCGGCAAGAAACTGATCGTACTCGCTGAACTGTCCTTCCAGTTCTTCCAGCCTAACCAGTGATTTGGATAATTGCTCATCGCACCGTTCCGGTGTTGTCGCCAAACCCAAAGCATGGGAAATACTTTGCGAAAACAATTTGAATTGCGCACCGAACTGTGCCACTGCTTCTGCCGAGCCAAAGTTTTTCTGCTTATGCCTGGCGTTGGCGCGGCTCTGGTTCAGCCTGGCATAGACTTCAGAAATAGAATCGACAATACGCGTGCGCAAAGTCGCATCATCTACTTTCAAGGTTCCCATTAGTTCAGACAATAAATCCAAACCCGTTGCAGTTTTTTCAATTACCTCAATGATGGGCGTGATAGCTGCATTGGTTTCCGTTTTATCAACCTGCCGGTTAAGCTCATCTAATTTGGTATGGTAGGGCGCAAGTGATTTGTCGGTAGCAAGGAAAGCCAGGGTTTGCTCACTCAGAACCGTATTTGCATCCAGCAATTGCTGATCAAGCACCGCAATACGCGCCTGATCTATGTAGCGAAATTCCTTAATGGTTGCCAATTGGCCGCGCTGTTTACGCAAGCGCGTCAGAGCATCTACATATTCCTCAGCAGCTTCCCAATTTTCCGGACGCAGTGATTGCAGAATAGCCTGTTGTTCCGCTTCCGCCTCTTGCATTGCTTTGGCGGATTGCTGGCGGATCGATTCGACTTTTTCAAATTCGTCTATAACCAATTCGGCCGTAGTAGAAATTTCTTTTAATACATCAGCTATTGCACGTGTTTCACTTTCGCTCAGCCAGTAATAGCTATCAAAAATTTTCCTGGCAGACAGGCTTAACTCTTCGTAAAGCCGAACACTGACAGATTGATTGTTGATAATGCGGGTGATGCTGTAAAAATCCGAAATACCACGCACTAATTCATTGTTGCCAATGCGGCCATAAAAATTCTGCCGTGGCGGTGCCTTGCTGGCAAACTCCGCACTCACATAAGGTGTTTCCCATATCTGCATTGGATGCACACGGGTAGGTTCTGACTCTGCTGAGAAAATAACAATATCGCCATTATCAGCCATGGCGTAGCCACTGCCATAAATCGGGTTCTGTAGTTTCTTTTCAATTAAATTGTATGCCAGCAGCGATACCATTCCCGCTGCCGGTTCATAAAACACAAACAACACATCCTCGCCATTCGGCGAACGGATCATGCGTTTGAAGCGAAAATTATCAGAATTTTCTGCAAATATTTTGTGTTCCCCGGTATTTAGATAATAACCACCGGGGAAGATAATGCCGTGATTTTCCGGCAGCTGGACGCAGGACTGCCCGATTTGGTCAATCCGCAGCACCTGCTGGGTTAGGGTGTTGAATATGAGATGGCGCCACTGCTCTTCGCGATAAGGACGAATGCGCAATAAAATAAGACTACCCACTGCCGCATAGAAAATACTGGCATCATCCAGAGACTGGGTTTTATCTTCCACTTCTTCGCTGTAAATTCCCTGGCCGTCCTCAGTATTATTTTCAATTTTAATGGTGAGGTCACCATTAACAGCTTCTACAAAGATTTTATCCATAATGTTTAAGTGCGGATGCCGGCCATGCACAGAGTTTTCGCGCGTAACCGCAACCCACTCAAAATCAAACGCAGGCGGCAACTGGATATCGCGCTCACCACGATTATCGATGTAGATAACCGTTTTTCCATCGGGCGATACCGACCAGCGAAATACGCGGATATCATCCAATCGCTCGCCAATCTGGAATCCAGCCAACAATTTTCCATTGTTAACAGTCAGCGCAACTATGCGGGTATTTTTGTAATAGCGATACAGCTCATCAAAATCGTTGATAAAGCTTTGTTCGGTGAGAAAAGTTCCTGCAAGGCTAATAGGTTCCAGCTCAATGCCCGAGTCGCTGGTCTTTCTGACAAATAACGAAAAAACATCTTCAATTTTGGTTTCTTTTTTTAAACCAATGAAAACGTTGTAGCCGAACAGCAGGTGTTCGCCTACCTGAACAATATCGCGCGGGATGCAATTGTTTTCCGTGCGCACACGAACACGCGCAATCACGCTCATCGCCGAACTGCCAAATTCAGCAAGGCGCGCTTCATTCAGCTGACGCACATTTGCAGTTAGCGTTTGCCCTTGGTCGAGCAGGCGCTTGCGAATAATTTCATAAGCACCACCTTCCGCGACCGCATTATCAACAATAGTATTGGAATCATTCTGCAAAGCAGTAGAATTTTGCTGCACCATGCCTTTTTCCTTTTTAGTTCAGCAATAGAAGTGAATTGCGCAGCGCTACTAATAACGCTACGCAACTATTGGATAAGAGTGAGAAATTAACCCACTACTTCTGCCACTTCAGCCTTCTCCACTTTTTCCGGGGCGACAGAGGGTTTATTTACAAAGCGTTCCAACACCGCTTGAATCACCCCACTTTTACTCGCAAGACCGTCAATCGCTTTGCCAATCGAGAGCGATTTGGCAAAGTTATCAAAGAACTGCGCTTCGCCACCGACGATATCGATATGGGCTTTCTGCAAAGCGATTGCCAAAATTTCTGCATTTTCTTTGGCAATTTCTTTTCCTGCTGCAATACCTGCCAACGTTTCTTTCAGTGCAGTTTCCAAGCCCATACGGAATTCTTCATGCTCACGCGCTTTATCGCTCATAGCATTCATGGCTTCAAATTTCTCTACCAAGCCATCAGCTTCTGCTTTGAACTGTTCGCGAGTAACATCTGCACCGGCCAAACCAATTTCTTTTTTCGCACCCGCTTCCGATGTTCCTTTGGTCGCAATGACCTCTGCTTCCGCTGAACCTTTAGCGGTAATCACTTCTGCTTCTGCTTTACCTGCGTCTGCATGCGCAGCGCCTTTCGCACGAATCACGCTGGCTTCTGCAATACCCTCTTTCTCAAGCGCGCCCGCTTTCGCTTCCTGCACTTTTGCGTCGGCAAGACCAGGTGCAGCACGCTCCGCCTGAATACCCTCAGCCAGTTTTTTCATAGCTTCAGCTTCTTTGGAGGATGCCTCCAGCTTGGCTTGCGCCATGGTCATAATTTCTGACGCTTTGTGCCTGGCAGACAACTCTTCTGCTTCTGCTGCCTTCACTTGTTTGACTTTAATTTCTTCTGCCGTCGCTTCAGCAGCCAATACTTGCACTTGTTTCCTACGGTCCGCATCAGAAACTTCACGCACTTCTTTAATACGCTCTTCTTCAATAGCGACTGTCTTATCAACAACCACACGCTCGCGAATCACATTGGCAATTTCTTTCTTCTGCACTTCGATAGCCTTGTCTGCCTCGATCGTTTGTAGCTCTACTTCACGCTTGCGCGAGACAATCTCCAAGTCACGGGCACGAGTGACTTTCTCTTCTTCAATTGCTACAGCACGCAAACGATTTTGTGCAGCCACGTCTATCTCACGCTGTTGATTTTCGGTTTGCACTGCAAGATCCTGTGCAACTTGAATTGCCGTCTGCTCGTATTTGCGACGCTCCTCCTGCTGTACCTTTTTCGTTTCTGCCTCTTCGCGCGCCTGAATCGTAGCAATTTCACGTTTTTGACGTGCTTCAGCATCGGCCTGCTGACGCTCCAACGCCAACATCGCCTCAGTAGTTTCTACGTTTTTCTTTTTGATCGCCAGCTCTTCATCACGCTCCAAAATATTGGTGCGAACATTTTGAGCAGCAGTTAACTCAGTAATCTTTTTAATGCCTTCTGCATCAAGGATATTATTGGGGTCGAGCGATGACTTTGGCGTTTGCTCAATGTAATCAATCGCAACGTCTTCCAGCACGTAGCCGTTAAGGTCGTCACCAATCACCTGAATGATTTTTTCACGGAATTCGAGGCGGTTCTCGAATAACTGAATAAATTCAATCTGTTTACCGACGGTCTTTAACGCCTCGGAGAATTTTGCAGCAAACAACAGATCGATTGCTTCGCGATCTGACGCGCGCTCGGCACCAATCGCTTTCGCTACCCGCAGTACATCTTCCGGCGTTTCATTAACGCGCAGATAAAAAGCCACGGTTATATCGGCACGCATATTATCTTTACAAATTAAACCATCGCGTCCGCGACGATCTACATCCATAGTAATCAATGAGATATTCATCAATTCCTTTTTATGGATAATGGGATAGACCAACGCGCCAGTAAAATGTACTTTAGGTGTGGAACTCATATCATTGACGATAAGCGCTGTACCCTGTGCAACCTTGTGGTAGAACGCTTTGAATAATCCGGCCAACCCAATTAAAAATAAAAACACGACACCAATGACGGTGATTACAGGTGTAGCCATTGCAGTTTCGAACATTCTATTGCTCCTTTTGACCCTGTTGATTTCTTAAAATTTATTCGCTGGTTTTACCCAGAAATTCTTCTTCCGCTACCACTCGATACACATTGGTATTGGCTATGTATTCCAACAACACTACTTTATCGCCACGCGCGAAAACCTGATCACCGACCGCACGCACTTTCAATATCAGCCCCGCACCACCATCATCGAGGGCGGCCTCACCGAAGCCACTATCAACACGCGATGAGCGTACGATAGCTGTTTGCCCCAACACTTTCTTCTGCATATTCTGCTCTGTTTTCGAAAATAATTTCCGTAAAGGCTTAATTACTTGCGCAGTAATGAGCACTGCAATATAAAGCGATGTAAAAATAATGGGTAAACCTACAACAAAACGCAGCCATCCATGCCCAAACAATGTAAGGAAAAAATAGCTGGCATAATAACTAAGTAACCAACCAAATAATGCGATAAGCGATATCACAATCGTTACAGGCACGCCATTCAAACCCAAACGCATTAACAGACCTGCAAATGATTCTCCAAGTGAATGATCATTGTGGGAATTGAGACTCATGTGTCCATCGAGATGCGTGAGATCGACATCTAACGCATCCACTTCAAATAAGCCAAAAGCGGCACAAATCCAATAAAGAATTGCAATTCCCAATACAATGGTAAACACAACTGTCGGGAAATTAAAAATAGTTAGTAAAAAATCGTTCATCCCTTATTACTCACGCTAGTGGTGATTGGGAAATCACCCAATATTACTCGGGTGATTTTTTATTTTTAATGCGCGCCAAAATATCATCCGCTGATGAACCTGATGTGGTGATGCCCGCCGCTTCTAACCTGGACTTTAGCGATTCATCACCCGTCGTCTTTGCCAATTCACCAGCTGCTTTAATTTGGGCATCTTTTAATGCTTGACGCTCTTTAATTCGTTCCAGCGATTCCATAGCGGTACGCATTTTTGAATCAGAGCCACTGTGGCGCTCAGCTACCGCTACCTGTGCCTTCTGCACATTTTCGGTCGCTTTTACCGTATCCACTTGCTGCTTCAATCGTTTGATGTTCTTTTCTGCCTGATTAATCGCTGCACGCAATTGCTCTACGCTGTGAGCAAAATTTTGCGCTGACTCTTGCTCCATGGTGAGATTGTTTTCAAATCCGGCAATATGTTCAGCAACTTCGTGCGCAAGCTTTTCATCGCCTTTCTCAAGCGCTTTCAGTGCATAACCTTCATGCTCTTCAATCGATTTCTGTAGCAACTTGCACTTTTCTTCCGCCAATTTTTGGCGCGCCATAATTTCAGCCAAACTGTCTTTTGAGCGCTTCAATTCCTCACCAGCATCGCGTACTTCCTGATCGAGAATACGCAGCGCCTGACTATCCACCACCGCTTCGCCCGCTTCGTTTACACCACCGCGCAAGGCAGTAATCATTTTTGCCCAGATATTCATAGTGATTTACCTTTGTTTGTTGCGAGGCCGTTTATTCCAGCACCCGGTTAGTTAATTAAAAATTCACCGTAAGCTTCAGTCGCCTGGATTACATTGGATGCAAGCATTTCAATTTCGAACACCACATCATGCAAGCTGGATGCAGAGCTCAATGCACCGAACATGTGGTAACAATCATCACCATCCAATTTATCGAGACTGATATTGGAAAGCGGAAAATATTTGTGTGTACGCAATACCGTCTCATTAAAGAGTACCGGGTTGTTCACCTCCGATACCGACCAGAGCATAGACTCCACTACGATTTGCTCACCGGATACGGTGAGAAAAATGGGTAAATCACCATATTCATTCATAACGATATGCAATGCTGGTGACACCCCATCGATCAACTCCAGATCAGCACGATTCGTAGCAAACAGGTCAGCAGAGGCTAGCGCCTCGTAGAGACTTGCAGTGGTCCAACGATTAACAATATCTGTCATTCGACTTTCTCCTTTAACTTGCGATAACCCACTGGAAACAACCTGTTTTGCAGACTCCCGCAACTCCAGCTCAAACAGCGCCAAGCGCCGTGCGTTCTCAGGGAGAATCCAGACCTCTTTTTTAACCAGACCCTGTTCTCGCAAGCGGCTGCGGTATTCACGCTGATAATGTGCTGATGATTTTTTCTGCATGGAGCCAACATTAAGACATTACATGTAATAAATCAATTATTACATGTAACAAACAAGGAATACTAATAAACATTAGTAATTAATTGATTTATATAGTTATTTTTTAAATACACCATTATAGGCATCATTAAAATTTAATGAACCAAGAGAAAATTTGGCACTTCAATGAAGAAATGTTCTAAGAAGGGATTCCGGGCAAGAACTGCAAGGCCGTTCAGATAAGGCGCGGTAAAGATCAATTATTTGCCGGGCCAGCCTCTGCGAGCTGACCCGGCATCGGGTTATTCCGGTTAATTCGCCCGCCCTTTTATCTCAAGCTCCAAGCCACCGGGACCATCCGGCATTTTGGCTTTCCATATCCAAATCAAGCCGCGAGCGTAGCCTTCACTTTTTACTCCCGCATGATCGAGACCTTCCATGCCGTAATTTAGCAATTCAAGCCCTTTATATTTGCGCGCAGCTATTTGCTTTTGGAAACTGATAATAGGATCCAAAAACGGCTTGTACTCGACAGATCCGTAGGAAATAAACATACGACCGTTTAATGTTTTATTCCGCTTGGCGTATTCATTATCCAACCGGGCAAGTGCGCCATTATCCCAAAGCGCTGCCGGACTTATGGCAATATAGCCCGAGAAAAAATCAGGGGATTTATAGGCGGTACTAATAGTAAATAAACCACCGAGAGAACTACCAGCCAAAACACGGTCAGTTTTTTCACCACGGTATTTTGTTTCAATTAGAGGTGCGACTTCTTTTTGAATAAAATCCAAAAATAATTGCCCTTTTCCTGAGTCCTCTTCTGCTGCGGTAAATGTGTAATCAATTCTTCGCTCTTTACCGTAATTTGTTGAAGACGGATAAGACAAGCCGACCATAATAAATTCAGGAATATCCCGGTCATAAAACAGATTGCCGTAGGTGGATACCAATGAAGGGGTATCCCAATATGCATCGAGATAATAGAGAACCGGGTATTTTTTATCAGGGCTAGTGGCATAACTGGCAGGATAAACAATCACCAACTCGTGATCCCTGCCGGTGTTTTTTGAATGGATGGGAATGATTTCGGTATTTTGCAAAACGAATTGTTTATTCGCTGGTTGCCCAAAAGCGGAGGACGTTAATGCGAACATGAAAACCACTGCCAGTAAAAATGTATTACGCATATTATTTTCCTTTGTCATCAATGTATTGTTGCTAAGGTTTGTTATACAGCTCCCAGGTTTCCTGCTTTTTCTTCTCGCTCTTACGCAACAAAACATAAGTCGCACCTACCCAGCCGTGCCGTTTTTGCGCCGAGTGAAAGGCAAGCACCTCGTCTAATTGCGGCAACCAGTGAGCAATACAACTTTTCAGTTGCGCCGGCTGCTCGCGCCCTTCGCCTTTGCCATGAGTGACAAGGGCGCAGCGGATGTCGTGGGTCATGCAATCTTTTATAAATTGGAAAACGGCCGTGCGCGCCTGATCGACTGTCATATTGTGCAGGTCGAGACGTGCATCGATTTGGTATTTACCCATCCGCAAGCTGCGGTAAACTCCATTCTGCACACCGTCGCGCTTGAATTCGATTACCGAGAGCGGGTCGAGCGGCTCAATGTATTCGCCCGACAGGAAGTTTTTATCTTTCTCCAATTCAGCCATAGCCGCTTTGCGGCGGGTTTCCACACTGGTTTTATCCCGATGAGGGGACGCCAAGGCGACCTTTTCTTCCACCTTGATGGGTTTTACATCCTTCATTTGTTGAAGGAAAAGATCGGCATCGGGTGTTTTATTGGACATACAAATATCTAATCATTAAAAGGAAAGTATAAATTGTGAAGGATTTGCAGCTGCCCCGCCAGCATCGAGCGTATTTTCCTGAGTAAGCAACCTAGTTCCTGACCGGTATTGGCCGGGCAGGAACACCTTCGCTAGTCATTTTTACCGGCTTTATAAATCCTGCCTTATCGAAGTACAAACGCTCGATTGCCACTTCGCGATGATTGCCCTCATTGGCGGTGAGTGGGCGACGGTGATAAGCGATATACCACTCCTCTGTACCCGGCAATTTTAATAACGAGTGATGACCGGCCCCTTTGGCGATACTCATATCCTGCTGTAAAATTTTTCCGATTCGTTTGAATGGCCCTGCCGGACTACTGCCAATTGCGTAAGCAACACTGTACTCAGGACCGGTCCAATCACCTTCTGACCACATCAAATAATATTTTCCATCGCGCTTAATAACAAAAGAACCTTCAACATAATGTTCAGGCGTAATCTCTTTATAGAGTTCCCCATCCTCGAATGGAATTATGCTGAGTAAATCCGCGCTAAGGCGAGCGATATTACAGTGACCCCAACCGCCGTAATAGAGGTAATACTGGCCATCGTCATCATGGAAAATAAATTGGTCGATGGGCTGGGCGCCGTTGTGAATTTTTCCGATTAGAGGCTTGCCCAATGCATCAACAAATGGACCTTCAGGTTTATCACTTACTGCAACACCGATACCGCCAAGTTGCGAATCATTCAAAATGTTATTGGCGCTAAAGAAAAAATAATATTTGCCGTTGACGGCAACCATTGATGGAGCCCAAAGCGCATAGGCGGCCCAGGAAATATTTTTTACTTCCAACACCTTATTGTGTTTTTTCCAATTCACCAGATCGGGCGATGAAAAAGCATCAAAAAAAGTTTGCGTAAGAAAGGGAGGATAAACAGCTTTTTCAGCGCGCATTTGCTGCTGTAATGGCGAGAATTGCACGACGGGATCGGCAGTAGTTTGATCGCCGGAGTGAGTGGGATAAATCCAATATTGGTTATCAAAAATGACCAGCTCAGGGTCCGCATACCAACCGGGGACAACCGGATTGCCGGACAAATGCGCCTCCTTGTGCTGGCAGCCCATCAATACATTGGCAAATCCCAGCACAAGCAACATTAAACGAAACATACCCGGCCCCGGCGATTAATAATAAGTTTTCCATGTTACTCGCCGGCAATGTTTACTACTGTTAATTTTCATTAACAGGACTGAGCGCATTAATTATTTGTTAGTAGTTTTTCTCGAAAAGTAAAATTCGATGCCGAATCACTCACTTTCCTGCAGCGCCCAATCATATAAGAAATTTTTCTTCAATCCGGTCAGCTTTGCGCCGAGTGCAGCGGCTTGTTTGACTGGCAAGTCATCCAGCAAAATCCGCATTACCCGCATTTGCTCGGGCGTCATAGCTTCATTTTCCGGTTTGGATGCACCGTGCACCAACAGCACTATCTCGCCGCGCTGCTGGTTGCTATCGCCTGCCACCCATTGCGCCAGTTCACCGACTTTATCGCCTTTGATGGTTTCAAAAGTTTTAGTCAGCTCGCGTGCCATCACCACTTCCCGTTCGGGGCCAAACACCTGCGCCATATCCTGCAGGGTTTCCAGAATACGGTGTGGTGCCTCGTAGAAAATCAGGGTGCGGGAATCGCCAGCCAGGGATTCCAATTGGGCGCAACGCGCGACTTGTTTGGCGGGCAAAAAACCTTCAAAAGCAAACCGGTCAGAGGGTAAACCAGCGGCGCTTAAGGCGACGGTCATGGCGCAAGCGCCAGGAATAGGTACGACTTGTACACCAGCCTGACGGGCGTTGCGTACCAGCCGGTAACCGGGATCAGACACCAGCGGCGTACCAGCATCCGAAATAAGGGCAATAGATTCGCCAGCTAACAGACGATTAACCAACTGGGTTGTACGCTGCTCATCGCTGTGATCATGGTAGGCGATGCAGGGAGTTTTGATGTCAAAATGGGATAACAGTCGGGAACTGTGTCGCGTATCCTCAGCGGCGATCAGTGCTACCGTTTGTAGTGTTTCCACTGCTCGCGGTACCATATCGCCCAGATTGCCAATCGGAGTCGCCACGACATAAAGAATGCCTTGGTGGGAGGCTATTGTTGTCATACCGGATTCCGAAAAAAGTTAAATCCAAGCCGGGTTGCGATAACCCGGATCTGAAATGTTCATTATCACAGCTGGTTTTACGAGGTTTTCATGCCGATACGGCCATTTGCGCGCAACTTATCGACCAATACCCTGACCACCCTGCTCGTTTCTGCGCTGGTATTTGGTCTGGTGAGTTGTAGTAGTACCCCGCCCCAATCCGGCACACGGGACCAGACACCCGCTAAAACCCAGACGGTAAAAGTGAATCCCGGTAAGCTGCTGGAGCAGGCCAAACAGAGTCAATCGCCCGAGCGGGAAAACCTGATCCTGCAAGCAGCACAAGCCTATATCGATACCGGCAAATTCAACCTGGCGCGCGATCTGCTGGCCGATATGAAGCCGGACTCACTCAATGATCAAGCCTACATCAAGTACACCGATGTGCTCAGCACATTGGCCCTGCAAGAGAAGGCCAACTTTGTAGCGCACGGCATTCTAACCAAGCCGCGCCTGGAACAACAATGGCAAGCGATGGAGCCGGACCTTGAAATCGCCCTGCGCGAAAAACGCGCGCAAGTGTTTAGCTTGCTCGGCGAAGCAAAAAACGGGATTAATGAGCGTATCCAACTCGCAGTGTTGCTCGGCAAAAAACCACAGCAAGCCAATCAGGATGCGCTCTGGAAAGATCTGATGAGCCTTCCCTATAACGAGTTACTGGCACTCGCGCAAACTGAACAGGGCGATGTTGCACGCGGTTGGTATAACCTCGCCGCAATTAATAAAAATAACCAGATCGATCTGGAGCAACAGCGCCAACAATTGCAAGGCTGGCTGCAGCAGTGGCGCCAACATCCAGCACACGGCAATCTGCCCAACGATTTGCGCGTGCTGCAAACATTGATCGACAAACAACCAAAACAAATTGCCTTATTACTGCCTATGCAAGGCAAATTGGCGGAAGCGGGCGAAGCCGTACGCGATGGTTTTTTTGCCGCGTATTTCCAGGCGTTGGGCAATGGCCTCCACACGCCGGAAGTGCGTCAGTATGACAGCAGCGGCGATGCGATTAGCGCTTACCAACAAGCCATCGCTGACGGCGCTGATTTGGTTATCGGTCCTATCGATAAAGAAAAAGTCACCGAGTTAAGTTTAATGCCGAGCCTGCAAGTGCCGGTGCTGTCGCTCAATTATCCCGATGCACCGCCTGCCGAACGACTTAAAGGTTTTTATCAATTTGGTTTAGCGGTGGAGGACGAAGCGCGCCAGG
This sequence comes from Cellvibrio sp. GW822-FHT04B05, assembly GCF_058800985.1. Taxonomy (NCBI): domain Bacteria; kingdom Pseudomonadati; phylum Pseudomonadota; class Gammaproteobacteria; order Cellvibrionales; family Cellvibrionaceae; genus Cellvibrio; species Cellvibrio sp. GW822-FHT04B05. The sequence goes on from NZ_JBXAMU010000002.1 coordinate 1,013,626, forward strand.
TTGCCCGCCAGGCATTCCTGGAAGGACATCGTCAGGCAATGGTGATTATTCCTTCGCAAGAGTGGAGCGAACGCAGCGCGCGCGCATTTACTGAAGAGTGGGAAAGTTTAGGCGGAATCGTTGTCAACCGTTCGCAATTCCAAGCCGGTACCAATTATTCCAACCTGGTTAAAGATGCGATGCTAATCGAACAAAGCCAGGTTCGCTCACGTGAATTACAGGAAATGCTGGGCATTAAATTGGAAACATTACCGCGCAGCCGCAGCGATGTGGATATGATTTTTTTGATTGCCGATCCAGCGCAAGCGCGTCAAATAAAACCGACATTTGCATTTCATTATGCGGGGAAAATTCCGGTGTATTCAACCAGCCAGGTTTACTCCGGCCAACCTAATCCCAAAGCAGATCGCGATTTAAATGGTGTGCGTTTTAATACCATGCCCTGGTTGTTCGACACCAGTAGCAGCGAGAAACAAGCCGTTGCACAACATACAAAATCCGCTGCTGTTTATGGCCGCTTACACGCGCTGGGCGCCGATGCATTTCGTCTGTATGCACGTTTACCACAACTGGAACAAGTGCCCGACATGCGTATTTATGGTGCGACCGGCGCATTGCATCTGCTTGCTGATGGACGCATCGAGCGCGAGCAAATCTGGGTGCGCTTCCGCAACGGTGAAGCCCAACCACTCCCGATGGTGATCAACGAAAATGATGTCCAATAACATGATGATCGATAAGTATCGCTAACGCACAAGGGAACAATCAATCCATAAAAAAAGAGAAGGAAAATAGGGTGTTTCAAAAAAACAAGGATGTCGGAACAGCTGCCAGCACCACAATCGCAATTGGTGCCAATGCAGAAGCGCAAGCCGAGGCATTTTTACATGAGCAAGGATTGGTCACCTGCACAAAAAATTACCGTTGCAAACTGGGCGAAATCGACCTGATCATGCTGCAAAAAACCGCGCGGGGAACCACCTTTGTCTTTGTTGAAGTACGTCTGCGCACCAATAAGCGCTTTGCCCCGGCTGTGGAGACAGTGGATTATCGCAAACAGCAAAAAATTATCCGCACCGCCACCCGCTTTTTACAGGAGCAGCGGCTATTTGATAAAGTCGGCTGTCGTTTTGATGTGGTAGCATTGGATCAAACCGGCACTGCCCCACCCATTCAATGGATTCAAAATGCGTTTGGCGCCTAGCTATTATTTTTTTGATGGATTAACGGGCTGCCCACGAATTTTGCTCACCGAAGATCGGTTTACCAAACACTAAGTTGAATTGCTATGGACCAACGCGTCATCACCCTGTTTCATGAAAGTATCGAAGCAAAAATGCATGCGGGCGAAGAACTTGCCCCACTCATTGCACAAGCTAGCCAAGTCATTGTCCACGCACTGCTGAGCGAGAAAAAAATCCTCACTTGCGGCAATGGTATTTCTGCCGCCCAGGCACAAATTTTTACTGCCAGCCTGATTAACCGTTTTGAGCAAGAGCGCCCGAGCTTGCCGTCCATTAACCTCGGCGCTGACTTCACCACCCAAACGGCAATTGGCAGCGACTATAGTTTTAACGATATTTATGCAAAACAAATTCGCTCGTTAGGGCAATCCGGCGATGTGCTAATACTGCTCACCAGCACGGGCAAAGCGAGTAATTTGTTGCAGGCAATCAGTGCCGCGCATGATAAAGAGATGGAAGTGATCGCATTGACCGCCGGCGATGGTGGCGATGTCGCAGCACTGCTCGATCATCGCGATGTGGAACTTCGCGTGCCTTCTATGGCCAAACCCCGTATCCACGAGATCCACCTGCTGAGTATTTTTTGTTTGTGTGATTTGATCGACCAGCAATTGTTTGGAGGGTTTTAAATGTTCAATGCCAGTCAATTTATCCCGCGCCTGACTCGGTTGGGCACATTACTGGCAACGACATTGATACTAACGACAATATTGGTTGGCTGCGCCAAAATTATCACCGTCACTACCAGTGAGCCGGTGCAAATCAGTCCCAACAAACGCACCTTCGGCACCAGGATTAATGACCAGCAGTTGGAAACCTACGCCCGCGTTAATCTTAATAAAGCGAGTACACAACTCGAAGATGCGCATATCAATATCGACAGTTTTAACGGCATAGTGCTGTTGACCGGGCAAGTTCCCGATGAGCAGTTACGCAATCTCGCCGGTGATACAGTCGCCAAAATAAATTCCATTCGCCAGGTGCACAATGAATTAGTAGCACGCCCTTCCACCGATTTCCAAGTGCGCAGCAAAGACAGTTGGATCAGTACTAAAATCAAAACCAAATTGGTCGCCAGCAGCATTCAAAGCCGTCGCATTCGTATCATCACCGAAGCGCAAACCGTATTTTTAATGGGACTGGTCACGCGTTATGAAGCCGACCGCATTACCGATGTGGCAAAAAATACTGGCGGCGTACAACAGGTAGTCAAGGTGTTTGAATACATCGATTAACCACTCCAACCTCTCTTTCAATCCGGCTTATCACCATCCATTTATTGACGCTTATCACCCAACTGGTATTCTGCATACATCCTGCTAGTATCATGCGCAGCACAGGTTCGTTTTTATTGAACCGATTCGATAAGAAGCGCAGCAGATTCATACATCCCTCACGCAAAGGAAACACACTATGATTTCTTCCATCATTTTTCTGGTGATTATTGCAGCGCTGGTGTTTTACGTGATCGGGATTTACAACCAATTGGTTGCGCTGAAAAACCGTTTTGAAAACGCGTTTTCACAAATTGAAGTCCAGTTAAAACGCCGTTATGACCTGATTCCAAACCTGGTTGAAACCGCCAAAGGCTATATCAAACACGAACGCGAAACACTGGAAGCGGTAATCAGTGCGCGAAACCAGGCGATGAATGGATTGCAAGCAGCGGCGGCGAATCCTGGTAGTGCAGCAGCGATGAGCGAACTCGCCGGCGCAGAAAGTTTACTGACCAGTGCACTGGGTCGCCTGAACGTGGTGATGGAAGCTTATCCTGATTTGAAAGCCTCACAAAATATGATGCAGGTATCGGAAGAGTTAACCAGCACAGAAAACAAAGTGGCATTTGCCCGTCAGGCATTTAACGATGCCGTCACAGCGTACAACACCTATAAACAAAGTTTTCCGCCCGTTTTATTTGCCAAAAGTTTCGGCCACACCAACGATGCCAGTTTGTTGGTATTCGCCGACAGCGCCGAAATCCAGGCTGCACCCAAAGTGCAGTTCTAACAATAAATCCTCCCGCGGGCGAGCCGTTGGTGGATTATCCGGAAAGTCTTCCTTCTATATATAGAAGGAAGACTTTAAGTCTGGATAACGACATGCACAAATATCCCAGGCAACGGCTTCAACTCATTTCACTTTGATTATCCACCGGTATCTCCGATGAATTTTTTCGAGCATCAGGATCGCGCCAGACGCAATACCAATCACTTGATCCTGCTGCTGATATTGGCAGTACTTTCCCTCGTCGCTATTACCACTCTGCTCTTTGCTGCTTTTGCTTTTTTTGGATCAAGCCAAAGTAATCGGGTTGCCGCTGAACCGCTCGCCATCTTGCAAGGAATATTACACTCGCTCAGTCTGGAGGCATTCATCTGGATTGCTCTTACTGTTAGCGGCGTTGTTGTGCTGGGCAGTTTGTTTCGCTTTGTGCAATTGCGCGCGGGCGGTAAAACCATAGCGGCGGCAATGGGCGGTCGCTTGCTCTCGGGTAATACGACTGATTTGGATGAGCGCAAAATTTTGAATGTCGTTGAAGAAATGGCGATTGCTTCCGGTGCTGCAGTACCGCCGGTTTATTTAATTGAGGACGATGCCATCAATGCATTCGCCGCAGGTTATCACCCCCAGGATGCAGTCATTGGTATTACGCGTGGTTGTATACACGCATTGAACCGCGATGAATTACAGGGTGTTATCGCCCATGAATTCAGCCACATTTTTCATGGCGATATGCGCATCAATATGCGTTTGATCGCCCTGCTGCATGGTATTTTAGTGATTGGATTAATTGGCGAATTCTTGATGCGCAGCGCAAGTAACCGCGGTGTCCGCCGTTCCAATAAAGATAGCTCCCCCGCCGCCATTCTTGCATTAGGGCTTGGGTTATTTGTTATTGGCTACACCGGAATATTGTTTGGCAATCTGATCAAAGCAGCAGTTAGCCGTCAGCGGGAATTTCTTGCCGATGCCTCGGCCGTGCAATTCACCCGCAATCCGGACGGCATAGCCGGCGCGCTAAAAAAAATTGGCGGCAGTGTTTACGGCTCACGTCTACACAATGAACATGCCGCAGAATTCAGCCATATGTATTTCAGCCAGGGAATAAAATCCTTCTTCAACTTAATGGCAACTCATCCACCATTGGAAGAGCGGATCAAACGCATCCAACCAAATTGGGATGGTGACTTTGCCAAAAGTACATATATAAGAAGGAAGACTTCAACCGATGGAAATCATGTTCCTGCTGACGAGGGTGCCATGGGTTTTAGTGAAGGTGCAACAACTTATCATGCTGCATCAGCCCAAGCCGCCGTCGATATTGATATGGCAATAAACCAAATCGCCCAACCGACACAAACGCAAGTTATTTATGCTCGCGATCGCCTCGCCGAAATTCCGCCACTATTAAAGGAAGCAGCACGGGAACCCTTCAGCGCACGGGGATTGGTATTTGGATTGTTGCTGGATCGCCAACGGGATTTGCGCAACCAACAACTCGCACTGCTCAGCGAACATTTAACCGTCGCCGATGTGAATGACTTGAATGACATTATTAGTGCCGCGGCAGATCTGGATGCAAAGTTGCGCTTGCCCGTCATCGAATTATGTTTGGCATCATTAAAACAATTATCGTCCGAACAACATGCCTCATTCCTTAGTTGCCTGAATGTATTGATCAGTGCGGATCAAAAAATCAGCCTTATGGAATGGTCGATTTATCGTATCGTTCTACACAACACTGTCACCAATAATAAATTGGTGCGCAATCGCCAACTCAGCGATCTGCGAACCGAGTGTCAATTATTATTATCACTGTTAGCTTACGCTGGTGCGCGCAGCGAACAGGATGCGGCGACTGCTTTTGCACAAGCACAAAGAGTACTGAACTTTTCCAACCTCACATTGTTGCCACGTAGCAGCATTACCTTGGGTGACGCCGATAAAGCACTGGAGCAACTCAACCTCACCAAGCCATTACAGAAACCACAACTGCTCAAAGCCATGAGCGAATGTGTGCTGCACGATGGCCAACTTAGTGTTGCCGAAGCCGAACTGTTTCGTGCAATCGCCGATAGCCTCGATTGTCCCATTCCACCGCTCATCACCGAGATGCGCAACTAATCATTCAGATGCATAAGCAGTCCTAAACGCGCTACAACAATTGGCACACGAACGGGTATAATGCGCCCCACTTTAGCTTGCTAACTGCAAAAAAATCCGCCAACCACCATGAGGTACTCACCTTGCAACTGGATAACGCATCTGTAGCGCAACTGCGCGAATGGGAAAGCCAACTGACCGAGCAATATCAGGCAATCCTCGCTAAAAAACTTAACCTTGATCTGACCCGCGGCAAGCCTTCGGCAGAGCAATTGAACCTGTCCGATGAACTGGATGGTTTGCTCAAGGGTAACTACATCGCCGCTGACGGCACTGATACCCGCAACTACGGTGGCCTTGATGGCCTGCCGGAAGCCAAGCAACTGGGTGCCAACATCATGGGTGTTGAGCCAGCCAACGTATTGGTGGGCGGAAGTTCCAGTTTGACCCTGATGTTCCAGGTGATGTTGACCGCGCATCAGTTCGGCTTGAAAGACGCCGCCAATGCCTGGAAAAACGAAGGCGAAGTGAAGTTCATCTGCCCGGTTCCCGGTTATGACCGTCACTACACCGTTTGCGAGCAACTCGGCATCAAGATGATCAATGTGCCCATGACATCCACTGGTCCGGATATGGACGCGGTTGAAGCATTACTCAAAGCAGACAAATCCATCAAAGGTATGTGGTGTGTCCCTAAATACTCTAACCCTACTGGTGTGGTGTACAGCGACGAAACCGTTGAGCGCATTGCCAAACTCGGCCAAATTGCCAGCGCCAACTTCCGTGTTTTCTGGGATAACGCCTACTCGGTTCACGACTTGACCGCCAACGCACCGCAACTTGCCAGCATCCTCGAAGCTACCCGCCGCAACGGCACCGAAGATTCGGTTGTGCAATTCGCCTCTACCTCAAAAATCACTCACGCAGGTTCAGGCGTTGCCTTCGTAGCCGCCAGCGCAGCCAACCTTGCCGGTTTCAAAAAGTTTTTGAATAGCTGCACCATCGGCCCGGACAAAGTAAACCAAATTCGTCACACCCGCTTCTTACCAACCAAAGATGCATTGCTGGCCCATATGGGCAAACATGCAGCCCTGTTGAACCCACGTTTTGATGCAGTGTTAAGTGCGTTAGGCGAAGCATTCGACGGCACCGATTTGGGGGCGTGGGAAAAACCTGTTGGCGGTTATTTTGTTTCCTTCGACACGCGCAAAAACTGCGCGAAAGAAACTGTTCGCCTCGCTGCCGAAGCTGGCGTGAAATTAACACCAGCAGGCGCAACTTATCCCTACGGTAAAGATCCGGAAGATCGCAACATTCGCATTGCGCCTTCTGTTCCTACCGTTCCGGAAGTTGTGGGCGCAATGGAAGTATTTGTTACCTGTGTGAAACTGGCATCAGTAAAACAACAACTGGCCAGCCTCAGCTAATACATCGAACTATTCGATTCGTAACAAAAAGCCGCTTCATAGCGGCTTTTTGTTTTGCATCGACAACATCTCGTGCCCAGTCACCAAAATACCGGCAATCATTCAATGTGCCTCACAACCAAGTGTTCTAACAGATCGGGATTAATTCCAAAACGCTTGACGCACTCATTTGAATCCTTCCTATACTCCATTTAGCAGATGTAATTGCTAACGGATTTCCCAACCCATTCCATTAACACCAACAAGATTAATGTAAACCTGAACCTGTTAACCCTTTTCTCTGCGCTTATCGCCACAGGAGATATTTATATGGGTGTTGCTACTACGGTAGAAAAATATTTAAAAGCAAAACAGATCAACTTCACAGTACTGGAACATGAGTACTGTGAGGGTTCCTACAATACTGCTCGTGTCGCCCGGATTGATGATCACTGCCTCGCTAAAGGTGTCCTTCTGCGCGATGAAGATTTCCACTACACACTCTGTGTCCTTCCCACTCGCAACAAAATTCTCCGGCATACGTTAAACCAGATTTTTGATCGCCACATGGAACTGGTCGAAGAAGAAGAGCTAATAGAAATTTTTAAGGATTGCGCCGAAGGTGCAATACCTGCCTTAGGTGAGCCATATGGTTTGGATGTTATTTGGGATGAGGAATTAATGGGCGTTGAAGAAGTCTATATTGAAGCTGGCGACCATCGCCATTTGATCCGACTGAAACAACCTGACTTCGCTCACCTGATGCAAGATAAACTACACGACCATTTTAGTGCCGAGCGAAACCATCGCAGTAAACTGCCTAAAAAATACATTCGCCAGGAGTATGAACTGTAGTACTGCAAATATGTGAATGAGAATATTAATCGTACTGCGCCGTTCAGAGCGCATAAAAAAACCGCCTGACAGGCGGTTTTTTACATTGGGAAATAAGCTTATTTCAAAGGCGCCAATATCACATTAGGTGCATTTGCCTCACGCGCCGCATCCGCAACAATCACATAAGTCCCGGTATTAGCCTCGACACTCGCTTGAATGATTACTGCCGCCTTAGGCAACTCCGCACGCAAGCGCTCGATGTTCGAACGAATAGCATGAGCATCTACACGGCGCTCACCTTCCTTCTCCGTAACCCATATTTGATTATCAGCAGAGATTCTCACCAGGATATTTGGTCCGGCATCTTCATCGCCAGTTGCATTAATACCTGGCGGTGGGACATTAGGGTTAAAACCCGACTCCTTTACAAAGGATGCAGTCACGATAAAAAAGATCAGCATGATGAAGACTACGTCGAGCATCGGCGTCAGATCAATTTCATTCGCATCATCGGTAGCGCGGCTTTTTTTTCTACGGCTCACAGAGGAAGCTCCTCGTGCTAGTGGGATATTGTTGCTTGTCCAGGGGAAAGAGCAATTCTAACAGCTTTGGCAGAACGAAAAACAAAACTTTAAGGAGGAACAAATCGGTAACGGTATCGATACATCCATATTAGCACTGCGGCTAGATACCAATAAGCAACTCAATGACAGTCACATATAAAAGCGGCAACACACAAGAACGGTTACGTGCGAAAGCAAGAACAGCAATCTTGGTGGGTTACCGCACATTAGTATTTTAGTTGGTAAAACATTGGCTAAACGAACGATCTCTGGAACACATCAAAGTATTAACCGTTTTTAATATGCATCTCATCTATACCCATGAGACACATCAGTACTGAAGCGAAGCGGATTAACAAACCGGATTTAGATAGTTCACCACTTCAATAAAAGATCATCAACAAGAGAGCAATGAAGTGAACATGAAGGCTTTACACTTTTCCAAAAACAGTGCTAATTAAATTATTCACAGATCGCAAACCGGTTTGATGGACACCAAAAATTAGTTTTCAAACAATCCAAAATAGTCTTGAAGCGACTTAATACAAGTTCAATAACGGTTCGAAAACACAAAAAATAAATAAAATTTTCGATCTGAGCGGAGAAAAATACAGGGCATTGCATCACTCATTTTTTCTATCGTGCAGAGTAAACAACTTAAAAATTTTCCTGAAAAATCCGAAAAACACATTTTTTTAACAAAAATCATCAAAAAAACGCATTTTTATTGACTATTTCACGCAAAAAACTTGAATTTTTTTAATAAAGTTTTAACTTATACATGTTGGACTTTTTAATCATTTATCGACCTTTCGAAAACTATAAAGGAAGCACACCATGGCTGCACGTAAACAAACCGTTGTTAATACTGTTGCAAGTTTGGAACAGCAATTGGCTCAACTGAAAGCGCAACTGGCAAAAGCTCGCGCAGCTCAAGCGGCAGACGCCGGTAAAGCTGTTGCTGGTTTGGTTAAAGATGCTGCAAAAGCAACCGCAGCATTGAAGGCCGCCCAAAGCAAATTGTCCGCTGCTGCTAAAAAGAAAACCCCAGGCTCAGCTAAAGCTGTTGCTGCTGCTAAAGCTGTTGTTGCTTCTGCCAAGAAAGAAGCTGCTGCTGCCAAAGCTAAAGTTGCTGCTGCGAAGAAAGATGCTGCTGCTGCTAAAACTGCTGCTAAAACTGCTGCCGCTCACGACAAAGCAGTAGCGAAAGCAGAAGCTGCTGTAGCTAAGCGCGCTAAAGCCTCTTCCAGGAAAGCTGCTGCCAAGAGCAAAGTTGCAGAGAAGAAAGCTGCTGCCAGAGCCAAGTTAGCTGCCAAGAAAGCTGCTGCTAAAGCTAAAGCCGCTGCTAAAAAGCAAGCTGTTAAAGCTAAAGTTGCTGCAAAGAAAGCTGCCCTGAAGAAAAAAGTAGCTGACAAAAAAGCCGCTGCCAAAGCTAAAGCCGCCGCCAAGAAAGCAGCTGTTAAAGCTAAAGCTGCTGCAAAGAAAACTGCAGCTAAAGCTAAAGCCGCTGCTAAAAAGCCAGTTGCCAAGAAAGCAGTGGCGAAAAAAGCGCCTGTAGCCAAGAAAGTAGCTGCTAAAAAGCCAGCCGCGAAAAAAGCAGTTGCGAAAAAAGCACCTGTAGCCAAGAAAGTAGCTGCTAAAAAGCCAGTTGCGAAAAAAGCGCCTGTAGCCAAGAAGCCAGCGGGTACTGCACCTGCTAAACGTGGCCGCAAGCCGAAAGCTGCTGCTCCTGTAGCTGCTTAATTACTGCTGCACAAATAAAAAAGGCACCTTCGGGTGCCTTTTTTATTTTGCGAGAACTTTTTCCCCTTGCTCTATGTTGCTGCGTACTCCTGTAATGCCATCTGATTGAAAACATACGCATACAAAACCAAACGATGCTCTTCCGGTTGGCTCGCGAACTCCAAACCATAGCTAACCAACACACCTTCACCAAGATTATCAGTAGGATCAACGCGGGATCTAATTACGCCACTCAAGACAAGTTCTTTTTTAACATCGCGAATATCAACTTGAGCCCGAAGATCTAATGTATCGCCAATTTCAGCAATATCCTCATCCAGCTCAATTCGGGCACCACTGATACTCATGTCAGAAAGAAATCCAGTCGTTTTTAGACGGCTCTCCATGCTCATATTGGTTACTTCAATTTTTTCCCGAACGGCAACACGCGTTGCACCACGAATACCTTTAAAGGTAACCGCCTCGGGATAACTGAGATGCAATATGGGATATGGATCCTGGGTTTGGCTTTCAACAATGCCGGCAAAAATACCAATGCCATTGTCTATCATCAGACGAACTACAATTTTCTGGCCCGCTCTAAATTTGACTAGCCTCCCAGCTTGTTTAGGCACAGAAAGCAAAATACTTCGCCCGGGCAGACAACCGATTAATCTGCACGAAAATCGCTCTGGCTGCCCCGTTAAACCGGTAGCCTGCAATTGCAATGGATAACCATAGGTTAGTTTTAGTTCTTCAAATCTCATTGCCACGACTACATTAATTATTGGGTTGTTGTCGTATCAAGTGTAGCAGTAGAAAGTGCTATTGTTGCAAGAGTGTCTGGAGTTCAGTCCTGCAATTATGTCTCGCGTGCAGTTATATTGTTATTTTGATCCAGGGCTTCAGTCGATAAAACACCAAACTCTTTGTTCCATTCTAGCAACAAAAGCGCGAGCGACTGGGATTGCTCATAGAGCGAAACCAACTCTTCATAAGTATCTTTGGGACCAAGATAGAGTTTAATTTGCCGATGCTTATTAGCTAATTCGTGCTGCAAATGCTGTGAACGATAAACTTCCAGCTTCCAGCGCAGATTGTGTGCCGTATTTCGATAATAAGCCAGTTTGGTTTGACGGGAGATTGGGCTGACCGAATTAAGCGGGCCAAATACGTTGAAGTCCAGCGCAAGTACCATCGACTCTTTCGCACTTGAATCGGCAATAACCGTTGCCGTGCGCGCTTGCCCCATTAGTTGGGCAAGATCACCAAACACTTCACCCGGCGTAACATAATTGACCAAATCGCCCTGCAGGGCTTGATCAACATAGACTGCCAATTTTCCTTTAAGCAAGAAGTAAAGCCAATTACTGGAATCGCCTTTTTGCAGAACAATCTCACCGGGAAGATAGGAGACAACACGCGATGCTCGCAATAAAAGCTCAAACTGTGTCAAATCTTGCTGTCTGACCACTTTAAAAAAGGGTATCCCTGACAGCAAATGCTCCAGTGTTTCTCTTGGTACCTTATGCACAGGTTTCGTTTCCATCATCTACTCGTATCGTATATATGTTTTTTATCGATGATTCACTGCCAACCAAACTGGAGTGAGTAGTCCTGCCCCCAAACTCCTGTGAAAGCCTCATGATACTACCGAAAATAAATAGAACAACTATAGTGATGTTATTGCCGAGGTACGCTCACACACTTTTTTTATATATTATATAGTCTGTTACACTCGTACATTGCAGCAATACCCTCACACTACTTAAACCATTGTGACAATAAAGTCCCTAATAATAGAGAGTAGCAAGACTATGCGCTTCAACCATCTATTCCGAGTTTTAATCAGCGTTATTTTATTAACCATCTGCCAGTTGGCACGCGCAGAGCCTATGCTGAATGGGATTGGCGTACAGCAAGAGCTGGGGCAAGAGGTTTTTATTGGTGCACTTTATACCGAATCGCTGAGCAATAATGCCGACACACTGATAAGCACCAACCAACCCGCCCGGATGGAGCTGAAAATAGTTTCTGCCGACGGCCTGACGACCCGTCGCTTCAGCCGTATGTGGATTGAAGGCATGGCGATTAACAGCAAAGCCGATGTGCTCACCGCCCAAGCAGATAACATGGTGAAGTTTGACGGTTTGTTTAAAGGTCGCTTTTCGAAAGATGATCATATTGTTTTTGCAAATACGCCAGACAAAGGCGTTAATGTTAGCGTAAATGGCGTTTTGCTTGGCAACATCAAAGACAACCTGTTTTTCTCGATGCTGCTATCAACCTGGATTGGAAAAATTCCACTTTCTTCTGACTATCGCGATAGCTTGCTCAAGGTCGGCGATGTGAACGCAGCATTGCGCACCCGTTTTGAAGGGATCAAGCCAAACGCAGCACGCGTAGCGGAAATAAATACCTGGACCGGTGCTCAAGTTGCAGCCACGACCAAAAGTTCCGCCAGCTCCAAATCGTCCTCTTCTGCACCTACTGCTGATAAACCTGCTGCTGTCGTTGCGGCACCTGTGGCTAAACCTGTCGTGACTCCAGCAGCACCGGCGAAGGCGTCAGAAGACGATGACGACTCTTCTGCGTTGACGGCTCAAAGCTTGTTAGCCCGTCAATTCTACGTATCCGATGCGATCAAAAAAATCCGCAGCAAAACCAAATATCCGCAACGCGCTCTGGATCGCGGCCAAGCGGGCAACGTACGTGTTGGTATTGTTATTGATCGACAAGGCAATATCATCAGTACCAATATTTTGGAAACCAGCACATTTGACCTGCTCAACAAAGAAGCCATTGATGCAATTAAACGCTCTGCACCTTTCCCGGCCTTGCCAGCGGAAATCACCGGAGCTCGATTTGAGTTCTCGGTTCCGATGCGCTGGACATTGCCTGAGTAAAATCGGGCGCTTAATAAAAAGCCACCTTAATGAACTGCACCCCAACGGTTGTGTCCAACTTTTGGGGTGCAGTTCATTAAGGTGGCTTTTTTATTGTTACGGCGAACAGTTAACGTAGTTGGCGCAACCTCTGTTCAATCACCTTGTGTATTCCACTTCGTTCAAGAGCTGAATGCTCGGCTAGCCGATCCAAACGGATCGCATGTAAATGCAAACAAGGAGTAGATGCATCGAGTTCGCGCAAATCGCCTTTCATCAATACGGGTAGAAAAGGTTTGTTGGGCGGCAACTTCTGGCGGACGATATTTAATCCCATCTGCAATGGAACCGCGCGATATTTAACAGTACCGCTGCGGAATGGGATACGCAAAAACAAACAGGGACGGGATTGATAAACACCAGGGATAATTTCCATACCGGTCGATACAACCGCTTGCTCAATAATGCCGTTGAAGGTGTCATGGGGCATGTAGGGATTGGGCAAAATAACCAACTTTCGATCTTCTTCCTTGGGAAGGAAAATATTGTAGTTGGTGTATAGCTGCTCCACTGAGCTGGAATAGACACAGAGTTTATTTTCAAACCCCATGACAAAATCCACCGCGCGCTGGTGCTGGTTAAACGCATCCAGATCCCAAATAAGATCCTTGTTGTCCGAGGTTGCTGTCACGTTAGCGCCTGTTTTAAACAGTTGATTGTCGTTGTGCGCTGAGTATAGCCGAGCAGCGTTTACCGCACATCCCGGCCACTCAACATGACGGAGAAGAAATTAATGCTCACGCGTCGCCCGGAAAACCACGTCGGGATGTCGCTCTTGGGTGAGCGATAAATTAACCCGCGAAGGAGCAAGATACGTCAGGTGACCGCCACCATCCAACGCGAGATTTTCAGCGCATTTGCGGTTGAATTCTTCCAGTTTTTTAGAGTCGCTGCACTCGCACCAGCGCGCGGTTGTAACATTCACTGGTTCGTATATCGCCTCAACTTTATATTCGTCTTTCAGGCGATAAGCGACTACTTCAAATTGCAGTACGCCCACTGCCCCCACAACGATATCGTTGTTATTGATTGGAAAAAATACTTGGGTCGATCCCTCTTCTGACAACTGCTGCAGGCCTTTTTGCAACTGTTTCATTTTGAGTGGATCTTTCAAACGGATACGGCGAAATAATTCAGGGGCAAAGTGCGGAATGCCGGTGAATTTCAAGCTTTCGCCTTCAGTAAAGGTATCGCCAATTTGAATGGTACCGTGATTGTGCAGGCCGATAATATCACCTGCAATTGCCATATCTACCGCACTGCGATCGCCCGCCATAAAGGTTACCGCATCGGCAATTTTTACGTCTTTACCCAAACGCACATGTTTCATTTTCATGCCTTGCGAATAGGTGCCCGAGCAGATACGCATAAAGGCAATGCGGTCACGATGCTTAGGGTCCATATTGGCCTGGATCTTAAAAATAAACCCGCTGAACTTTTCTTCACCCGGTTCAACCGAACGTTCATGGGTAGCGCGTGCGCGCGGCGTCGGAGCCCACTCAACAAATCCGTCAAGCATCTCACGCACACCAAAGTTACCCAAGGCTGTACCAAAAAATACCGGCGTCATGCGACCGGCAAGATACTCATCCAAATCAAACTGATTAGTCGCACCGCGCACGAACTCAATCTGATCGCGAACATCTTGCGCATAAGCCCCAAGTAGTTTGGTAGCTGCATCGCTGTCCAAACCCTTAATTTGAATATCATCCGGAATGGTATGCCCCATTCCCTGCTGGTAGACATGAATAATATCGGTATAAAAATTATAAACACCGACAAACTCCTTACCGCTCCCCAAAGGCCAATTGATTGGAGCAGCGGTAATTTTCAATACGTTTTCGATTTCATCCAACAGCTCAACCGCATCGCGGCTTTCGCGATCCATCTTGTTGATGAACGTTAAAATAGGCGTATCGCGCAGGCGACAAACCTCCATTAATTTGATCGTACGATCCTCTACACCCTTTGCACCGTCGATCATCATCAATACAGAATCCACCGCTGTCAGTGTGCGATAGGTATCTTCAGAGAAGTCTTCGTGGCCGGGAGTATCGAGCAGATTGACGATGCGCTCTTTATAAGGAAACTGCATCACTGATGAAGTAACCGAAATTCCGCGCTCTTGCTCCATCGTCATCCAGTCAGATTTAGCGTGCGGGCCGCGCTTTCCTTTTACCGAGCCCGCCAGTTGGATCGCATTCCCCCACAGCAACAGTTTTTCCGTTACCGTTGTTTTACCGGCATCCGGGTGAGAAATAATTGCGAAGGTACGGCGCTTGGCGAGTTCAGTAGTTAAGTTAGTCATAAAAATATCGCGTTAAAAGATAATAAGAAAAAGTGCGGGAATTATACCCTGTAAGCCACTGGTTGGTGAGAAACGCTGGATGCAATCGTCAGGTCACTATGGCTCGGCGGGAGCGGTGTGCTGAAGGATATATTTTTTCAACCATAGCCACGCCCACAAACCTAGCAGCAGATTCGCCAATGCAGTGGCAACAAAAATTCCTGTGATACCCCACCAATGCTGCCCCAGCCAAGCGAGTGGCAAATACACATACAGAACGCGGCCGGCAGAGATCACCATTGCTGGCCAAGGGCGCCCCAAGCCATTAAACGCTGCGTTGACCGCCATCACTAACCCATATGCGCCGTAGCTAAATGGCACGATCATCAAATAAGTCGCGGTGATAGTGACTACCTCGGCATGGTCGCCGAACAACCCTGCCAGCTCTGCGCCGAATACCCCGAGCACAGTCGCTAACAGTACGCCGAATACCAAGCAAAAAATCGTCAGGACGCGCATAGCTTCATGCAAACGCTCTATTTTTCCCGCACCGAGGTTCTGCCCGAAAAAAGGCCCGACCACGCCTGAGAGTGCATAAAATACGATAAGCGCAAGAGGCTCAATGCGCATAGCAATCCCCAATGCCGCTACTGCATCAGTGCCATACACCGCTACCATTGCCACTACGATTGCACTTGCGAAAGGGATAATCACGTTAGCCACCATGGCAGGGACACCAACTTCGATAATCGTCATCCAGGATTTTTTTAATTTTGCCCACGGCAGGAACGGATTAACCAGCATCTGCACACGCGTATGCAAAATATAAAACGCGACGAGCAGCATCATTACCCGTGTTATCAATGTCGCCAAAGCTGCCCCTTGTAAGCCGAGCGCAGGAAAGCCAAACAAACCAAAAATGAGAATAGGATCAAGGGCAACATTCAACAGCGCTGCTCCGCCCATCAGATAGCCTTGTACCTGGCTCATTCCCATCGCGCGCAACGCAGACAGGCATACCATCGGTACCATCAAGCAAGGCGCGCTGAAATACCAGATGGACATGTAGGAACGGATCAGGGGAATCAGATCGGGTGTTGCACCGAGCGCGGTAAATAACGGCTCAAGGGTCAGCCATCCAATTAAGCACATACTGGCTGAAATGATAAACGTGAGGCTCATGGCATCAGTCGCAAGCCGCTGCGCCCCGACCGCATCACCTTCGCCTATTGTCCGAGCGACAGCCGATGAAGTTCCAGCTCCCAAGCCAATGCCGAGACTGGTCAACACCATAATAACAGGAAAGGTAAAGCTCAATGCGGCCAATGGTTCCCGGCCTAATTGCGCAATAAAAAAAGTTTCGATGGCGTTGAGCGACATGGTCGCCATCAAACCCCACACCAACGGTAGGGCCAGATATTTTAGCTGTGTAGAGGCCCGTCCTTCGGTGAGGGTAGCTTGCAAAGGAGTTGCCATAGACACTTGCCAGATAATGCGCTCGAAAATGGCGTGCAGTATACACCAGCCCCCTTAATACCTTTCGATTCGCACTGATGTAACCGCGACAATGTGTCACACAGCAGAAATATTCGTTTAGCACTTTGTCGTGCAACAGTTCGCTATAATCAACCATCGATCCTGTTTAAAGAAATCACTGTCACATGACCAAAAACACTGCCATCAATGCGCCCTTCACGCTTGCAGGTCACGCGCAGCACTTGGGGTACTGGGTAATTATCCGCACGCTGATTTTGATTTGTCTCGGTATAGCGGCGGTAATTTGCTTACTGGATGGTACAGTCAATTTACCCTTCACCGAAATCCTGGTCGCGCTGGTTATTCTCACCAGCGTTAACCTCCTTACATTTGCTCGTTTACGTAAACCACTGCCGGTTACGCAGATGGAATTTTTTATCCAATTGCTGATTGATTTAACCTGCTTAAGTGCAGTTTTTTATTTCAGCGGAGGAGCCAATAATCCATTTGTCTCTTATTTTTTGGTGCCGATTTGTATCTGCGCGGCAACCTTAAGCGGGCGCTATACACTTGGTATTGCAGGTGTGAGCGTAGCGAGTTATTCACTGTTGCTATTTTTTCATATCCCTTTACCAATCCTGTCACCGCACCATCACCAAGCTGACAATTCGATCAATTTACACATAATGGGTATGTGGTTGAATTTTTTTATCAGTGCCTGCCTGATTACTTATTTTATTGTCAAAATGGCTCGTGACCTGCGCGCACAAGAAGCGCAATTAAATCGCTGGCGTGAAGATCAATTACGCGATGAACAAGTGATGGCAGTTGCTACCCTCGCTGCCGGCACTGCCCATGAACTAGGTACGCCGCTATCGACGATGAAGCTTTTACTCAGCGAATTACGCGCAGAATATAGCGATCTGGAATCGCTACAAAAAGATTTACAAGTATTGCAAGAACAGGTTAATCAATGCGCGAGCACGTTACGCGAGCTGGTTGCTACCGCTGAGCAAACGAAAGATGGGCAAGTGCCCAATGAAGATGTAGGGGACTACTGCAACAGGTTGATCGAGCGCTGGAAAATTATGCGACCGGATGTCAACGCACAAATTCATCTCGCCAATAAGCAATCAAACATTGAAGCCCGATTTCACCCCACTATATCCCAGTCGATTATTAATTTATTAAATAATGCCGCCGACGCTTGCCCGCAGGATATTGAAATTACTATCGACTGGGATGAGCACAAATTACGTTGGACAATTAATGATAATGGTCCCGGAATTACTGAGGAAATCACATCGCATTTAGGTAAGTCTTTTATTTCAACCAAAACAAAAGGACTGGGTATTGGTTTGTTGCTTACACAAGCCACAATTAATCGCTACGGGGGTACCGTGTCGCTGCACAATCGCACTCCCAAAGGCACAATAACGCAGCTTGATTTACCTATCACACTGGCATCACCCGCAGGCGAAAATTCACTATGAGCGAAACACCAACTGATTTTTTGATTGTCGATGATGATCCAACGTTAGCAAGCATGCTTGAACGCGTGCTGCAGAGGCGTGGGTTTTCAACGGCATCAGCAAGCGATGCCGCGCAAGCTTTGCAGCTGGCAAGTAATACCATCTTTACCAAAGCAATTGTCGATCTAAAACTCGGGAGTGATTCGGGGTTACAGCTAATTCGCGAATTAAAATTACGTCAGTCCGAAATCGCCATAGTGATGTTAACCGGCTACTCCAGCATCTCAACTGCAGTTGAAGCAGTTAAGTTAGGTGCAGTGAACTACTTATGCAAACCCGCCGAGGCAGATGAAATTCTTGCTGCATTTGGCGAGCAATCCCTGCAAACGACATCAGAAGCCAGCTATACACCTATTTCTGTTGATCGATTGGAGTGGGAGCATATTCAAAAAATATTGCAGGAAAATAATGGCAATATTTCTGCAACTGCCAGAGCTCTTGGCATGCATCGCCGAACATTGCAGAGAAAATTACAAAAGCGTCCCGTTAAACACTGAAAGGATTTATAACTGACGAGCCATCAAAAGTGCATCTTCGTGACCATTGACAGTAGGGTAATAATTTTTCCGCTGTCCGACTTCAAAAAAATCTTCCTTTTCATAAAGTGCAATTGCTTTACGATTAGAGATTCGCACTTCCAGAAATAACATATCTGCCTTTTCCTTAACGCAATGCACAGCGTGATCCAACAAAATTTGACCTATGCCCTTACGTTGATAAGAGGGAGAGACCGAGATGTTTAGTAACTCCGCATCGCCACCACCATGAGTGACGACTACGTATCCCACCAGGATATTTTTGTGTTCGGCCAGCCAACATTTTTGTCTTCCATTCAAACAATCTTCAAAACTGGATTGCCTCCAAGGATGGGAATGCGCGCTACGTTCAAGTAACATAACTTGAGGAATATCATCAACAGTAATCAAACGGAAATGCAAAAGTAAGCCCGTGTAGGTTTCACGTGTGAGAGCTAGTTCGTCAGTCATTATTTTAGATTCAGAATAAAGCACCAAAGGATGGCGAATGTTATTGCAGGCTAGCCCACAATTTGGCCTTTTGTGCTGGCTTCTGCAGCAGCTCATTTAGGCTTGGTAAAATCAATGCTTTCAGCGGCAAGCCATCAATTGATTGTGTTGTCCAACAAGATAAAGCCCAATCCGCATCAACAGCCAACCAATAACGGGAAGCACTTTGCCCCATCAACCAAAGCACATTGATTGGACGCAGTTCGTTCTCAACAGCAAGCCATGTTTGCAGTTCATTGCGCGCATCTGTTTCAGTGCGGGATACAAATCGATTTTCAATTAACGGCCAGCGCAAAACCTCATCATTCAAGGCAAATGGATTATTTTTTAAATGTGAGCGCAAAAGGTTATGCAGAAGTAAATCTGTTGGTAAAGCCAGTTGAGTGTTACGCGAATCGATAATTAAAAAGCCGGGCTGCGGTCGATAAACACTGAGCGAAAAAGGCTGCACAACTGGCGCTTTCTTTTCTTCAAATTGTTGAAGAATCGTTGCAGCGTTGGCTGGTACGGGAGGCATCTTCTGTTCGCTTAATTCAGCGATAGCATTTAGTAGATTCGGCGGCGAACTATTCCGTTCCGACACTCCCTCATTCAACGCAGAAAAAACGACAGAAGGAGTAACTATTTTTTCTTCAGGAATGTCCAGTACTGGCAACACACAAGCAACAGAAATAGGGGCCGACGGCAAAAGCCAACGCGGTGCATAGTTTTCTATACCGAGCGCCGAAAGATAAGCTTGCCTCTGCAATTCATTCATAGACTGATGATTCGATAGTGCCATTGATATGGAAATTTTAAACCACTAAGTATAAAGCTCAATCTTGCTGAAGTGTTGAAATGGATTAAAAAACCGGCAGACAAAAGCGATCGGCAAAAAAGAGTGAATTACGAAAATAAGCAAACAATGCGGGGCATAACTCGATTAAAAACAAAAAAGCCCCGTCAGGGTGCCTGAAGGGGCTTTGGATTAGAAGCTTGACGATGACCTACTCTCACATGGG